>NZ_JBYTCO010000001.1:0-628340 GCF_058790355.1 Paenibacillus sp. FW101-FHT12H11
ATCCGGTATGGGGACAGTGTCAGGTGGGCAGTTTGACTGGGGCGGTCGCCTCCTAAAATGTAACGGAGGCGTTTAAAGGTTCCCTCAGAATGGTTGGAAATCATTCGCAGAGTGCAAAGGCATAAGGGAGCTTGACTGCGAGACCTACAAGTCGAGCAGGGACGAAAGTCGGACTTAGTGATCCGGTGGTACCGAATGGAAGGGCCATCGCTCAACGGATAAAAGCTACCCTGGGGATAACAGGCTTATCTCCCCCAAGAGTCCACATCGACGGGGAGGTTTGGCACCTCGATGTCGGCTCATCGCATCCTGGGGCTGAAGTAGGTCCCAAGGGTTGGGCTGTTCGCCCATTAAAGCGGTACGCGAGCTGGGTTCAGAACGTCGTGAGACAGTTCGGTCCCTATCTGTCGCGGGCGTAGGAAATTTGAGAGGAGCTGTCCTTAGTACGAGAGGACCGGGATGGACGTACCGCTGGTGTACCAGTTGTCTCGCCAGAGGCACCGCTGGGTAGCTATGTACGGAGGGGATAAGCGCTGAAAGCATCTAAGCGCGAAGCCCCCCTCAAGATGAGATTTCCCAGTATGTAAGACCCCTTGTAGACGACGAGGTTGATAGGTTCGAGGTGGAAGTGCAGCAATGCATGCAGCTGACGAATACTAATCGGTCGAGGGCTTAACCACAAATCCTAAATAATACTTTACGCAAGTTTCGTATCTAGTCTTCAGGGAATAAATCCCTACTGTGGCGATCGTGGCGAAGGGGTTAACGCACTGGTTTGTGGATCCAGCATTCGTGGGTTCAAGTCCCATCGGTCGCCCTTTTCCCTTATCTTGTTGGGGATTAGCCAAGCGGTAAGGCAACGGACTTTGACTCCGTCATGCCTAGGTTCGAATCCTAGATCCCCAGTTTACTTTCCTTTAAGCGGTCGTGGTGGAACGGCAGACACACCATCTTGAGGGGGTGGCGCTCACAAGGCGTGAGGGTTCAAATCCCTCCGACCGCATCCCAGTTTTACGAGAAAACCTTACATATGTAAGGTTTTTTTGTTTTATAACAGAGTCACCAGATAACGAGAAACCTCCTATATCCAATTGCTGCTAATTGAGACAATCAATTTAAAGAACGACATTCGGAAAAACGGATATTTCACAAGAGATTAGGTCGAATTACGTTAAATTCCATATAAAATCACGAACAATAACCTTGATTAATTAAGGAATCCTATGTATTATTAGTATAGCTCGAAAAAATACAGATCAATTATTCCTCTTGAAGGTGATTTAATGTCCGTACCGGATGATTCTAATGAATACAAGAAGAAGCTGTGTCACCTGTATAACGAGATATCCAAAGAATTATTCGGTTTTGGTACAACCTTGCTGAAGGTTTCCTTGGATCAGAATATCATTACGTTTCATGCCAAGCATCGCCGGTCGCCCCGCTCAACGGCTTTAGAAGGAGAGGCTCCTACGCTTAAACACGAGGTCGATTTTTACATGTCCTCGATTTACAAGAAGAGAATCCGGGAAAAGCTGGAGCAAGAACTAGGGTTGTCCATGGATGCGGTGTTAAGAGACTATGATCCGCCGACGCAATGGGCCATCACGAACATTATTCTCAAACCAACTAAATAGTCTAGACCACGGCGTATCTCTTTTGATCTATCTTAAGGGCTTACCCGCTTGAATATCACTTGATGTCTCTTTCCATTGTTTACGATGAAAAGTGCTCTTGTTAGAAGTTATCTTCTATCAAGGGCACTTTTCTATTTTTTTCAGGTCTTAGCAAGAGCGCGGCATATATTTGTAAGCCGTTGTAGAATACTAGTAAAAATTTAACAAAGGGATTTTCGCTACAAATTATATATATGATATTGGGAGGATGTTAACGATGAAACAAAAAATGCTTCGTGGTTTGATTTCTTTATCCGTAGTAGGACTGGCTTTGACGGGATGCGGTACCGCGCCTGCGAAGGATCAGGGGAATACTGGCGCCGCAACAGCTTCACCTGCGGGAACATCAGGGGAACCTACACAATTGGTTATTTCCACTTGGGGTTTTTCCGATGATTTCTTCAAGAAAGAAGTTTATGCGCCTTTTGAGAAAGAGCATAATGTGAAGATTGTTTTGGAAATCGGCAATAACTCCGAGCGTTTAAACAAAGTGAAACAAGGCAGTTCCAAAGTGGATCTTATTTATTTATCCGACTACTATGCACAGCAAGGAATTGAAGCAGGACTATTTGAAAAAATCGACCGCAGCCGTATTCCGAATTTAAAAGATATCTACGATATTGCGAAAGCACCGCTTGGTGAAGACTACGGTCCTGCCTATACCGTTGGCCGTTTCGGAATTGCTTACAATCCGAAAGCAGTTGGCAAAGAGATTACGTCGTGGAGCGACCTGTGGAGTCCTGAACTCTCCAAGAAGCTGACGCTGCCAAACATTACGTCTACTACAGGTCCAATGGTGCTGGATGCAGCGTCACTGGTATCCGGTAATGCAAAGTTCAATGAAAATCAAGCTTTCACTAAGGTGAAGGAGCTGAATAAAGGAGTCGTCAAGTACTATGGACAAACTTCAGAATTCGTGAATATGTTCGCACAGGGAGAAATTGCTGCTGGTCCGATCATGGAGATGTATGTGAAGGATTTGAAAGCGGCTGTACCGGATACGAAGTTCATTTCCCCGAAAGAAGGGGCATATGCCGTAATGAATACGGTCAACGTTATTAAAGGAAGCAAAAATAAGCAGCTAGCGGAGGACTTCATCAACTGGCATTTGAGCAAAGAAGTACAAGAGAAATCTGCGAAAGCAAAAGTGGATTCACCTGTAAACACGACGCTGCAGCTTTCAGCTGATGAAGCTCAAGGGATTACGTATGGCGCTGATGTTGTAAACAAGCTGATCAAGATGGATATGAAATTCGTGAATGAGCATCTTAAATCTTGGATTGACCGTTGGAACAAGGAAGTTGCTCAATAATATCAAAGTGGACAAGGGTATATGCTTGGGTGTATACCTTTGTTTTCTTAAAAGGACCTTAAGGGGGCTTGGTTATGAAAAAGAAAGTCATCCTCGACGTGGATACAGGGATCGATGATGCGTTAGGCATCCTGCTTGCTGTACGAAGCGGAGAAATGGACGTACTAGGCATCACTACGGTGAATGGAAACGTATCGCTGGACCAAGCGACCAAGAATACATGCAAAATTCTCCAATTACTGGAGAAAGAGCATGAAATTCGTGTCATTCAAGGCGCGAATAAACCTTTGATGCGCCCGACGTTCTTTGAGCACCGCGTCCATGGTAAGGATGGGCTTGGCGGGGCATTACTTGACATGCCGGTTCACGTGGAGGCAGCGGACGGGCATGCCGTTGATTTCATCGTGGAACAAGTGAAACAGCATGCGGGAGAGGTCACGTTGGTTATGACGGCTCCACTGACGAATCTGGCATTGGCGGTTATGAAGTATCCTGAGCTGGTTCATCAGGTGAGAGAAGTGATTGTGATGGGCGGTGTCGTCCAAGGTTTCGGCAATGTGACGCCTACAGCGGAGTTCAACATGTACGTCGATCCGGAAGCGGCCAAAATCGTATTCCAGGCAGGTTTTCCAGACCTGACGCTTGTCGGGTTGGATGTAACAAGGAAAGCGCTGCTGACAGATGACCATATCCGTGCACTCGGAGACTCGCCGATAGCAAGGTATGTGAAGGAGAGCACTGCGGAATATATGGAACGTTACTATGAACGCAATGGTGTTAGAGCTTGTGCGCTTCATGATCCCCTTGCTGTCGGAGTAGCTCTAAATAAACAGCTGGTCACTACCCGCAAGTACTACGTCGACGTAGAAACCAAAAGTGAGCTATGCGATGGGCAAACGGTATGCGATTTTCAGAATCGCTTGTCCAAAGCGGCCAACGTGCACGTATGCACCGAGGTTGCGGCTGACAAATTTCTCGAACTTTTTATCCGCACTTTACGTGCATAGCGAACCAAGGAACAGGAGTATAGCTGCATGAAAAAAACGTACTTATTATTACTATTGCTGCCAGGCGTATTATTCCTGACGGTTTTCATGGTAGTTCCGATCCTTCTTACGATAGGTTCGACCTTTTTCGATAAAGGAACATTTACCTTTGCAGGGTATTTAAATTTTTTCAAAGATCCCTACTTCCTCAAAATTGTGTGGACGACGCTGCGTGTCAGCTTGGTAACCACGATTCTCTGTATCATTCTTGGGTTCCCGGTAGCCTATTTTATATCCAAACAAGGACCGAGACAGAAGGCGATTTTGCTTGCGCTGGCCATTTTTCCACTGCTGACAAGCTCTGTCGTTAGATCGTTCAGTTGGATGATTATTTTAGGTAAAAAAGGGTTACTCAACAACGCGCTGATCGCGATCGGTCTCATTAAGGAACCACTGGATATTTTGTACACGCCAACGGCCATGATGATCGGTCTCATCCATTTGTTTTTACCGCTCATCCTTATTACGTTGGTCGGTGTTCTTGAGAATATAGATCCGGATCTGATCAAAGCGGCGGAGAGCTTGGGAGCTAACCGATTTAAAGCCTTCGTGAAGGTCATTGTACCACTCAGCGTTCCCGGATTAATCATAGGAAGTATTCTTGTTTTTGTCGGCAGTTTGACGGCATATACAACGCCTGCCTTGCTCGGTGGCAAGCAGCGGGTCATCTCCACTTTCCTTTATCAGAATGCGATTACGCTTAACGACTGGCATCTTGCCTCCGTCATAGCCGTAATTATGATCGTGATTACCTTCGTCGTCATCGCGCTTATGAATAAACTGGCGACTAAATTAAATCCGAAGGGGTAGAAGTATGCGGGAAAAGAATCGAGGGCTGGCGTTTTTCACCCTTCTTGTCTATATTTTCTTGCTCGGGCCGCTCGTTATTATAGCATTTGCTTCATTTGAGCCAGGGAGTGTACTGAAATTCCCACCGACAGGATTTTCGTTGAAATGGTACCGCAACATTTGGGAAGTTAAGATGTTCATGACAACCGCGGGTACCTCTATTATTGTATCGCTGATCGGTAATTTGTTTGCTTTGCTGCTTGGAATTCCAGCGGCGTACGCGTTAAGCCGGTTTACGTTCAAAGGGAAAGAGGCGCTGAATGCCGTTTTTATTTCCCCCGTGCTTATTCCCGGTATCGTTCTTGGTTTTACGATGCTGAGGTATCTTATCGTCACGTATCACCTTCCGATCTATGCAGCTCTGCTGATTGGACATACGGTGATCATGCTTCCGTTCATTATCCGTGTCGTGGCATCAAGCTTATCGAACTTCGATTTCGCGGTAGAGGAAGCTGCTTTAAGTCTTGGCGCCGGACGGCTGAAAACTTTCTTTAAAGTGGTCCTGCCCAACATTAAATCAGGTATTATTGCAGCTATTCTGATTGCGTTCTTGGAATCTTTTAATAATGTCGACATCTCGGTCTTTATGACGGGTCCCGGAATCAGCACGCTGCCTATTCAGATGCTGACGTACGTGGAGAACCATTTTGACCCTACGATTGCTGCTATTTCGGTTTTGCTTATGATTTTAACTGCGGTACTTATGTTCATCATTGAACGGTTGATGGGTTTATCCTACTTCACCAAACGATAACGGAGGCTTTCATCCATGGCATTGCTTACTTTGGAAAATATTTCGGTTGCCTACGACCAGCAATATATTTTGAAGGACTTCAATTTAAGTGTAGAAAAAGGAAATTTAATATCGCTTCTCGGTCCAAGCGGATGCGGGAAAACGACGACCTTGCGGCTCATCGCCGGTTTTTTGGAAGCTAAATCAGGCAAATTTGCTTTAAATGGGAAGGACTATACGCGCATTCCAGTCAGCAAGCGTAACTTCGGCTTCGTTTTCCAGAGTTATGCGCTGTTCCCGCACTTGTCCATTTACGATAATGTGGCCTTCGGCCTTCGTCTTCGGAAGGTAAGCGGAGCAGAGCTTGATCGACGTGTTCGCAAAATTCTGGAAACGGTAAGCTTGTCCGGCTTCGAGAAGCGTTACCCGAAAGAACTTTCAGGCGGTCAAAGACAGCGGGTGGCCATTGCCCGGGCGCTAGTCATCGAACCTGAGCTGCTGCTTTTCGACGAGCCCCTAAGCAATCTGGACGCTAATCTGCGCATCAATATGCGTGTTGAGATTCGCCGTATTCAGCAGGAGCTTGGTATTACTACCGTCTATGTATCGCATGATCAGGAGGAGTGCTTCTCTATCTCGGATCAGGTGGCCATTATGAACAAAGGGATTATTGAGCAGCTGGGTGCTCCGGCGACGATTTTCAAATATCCCAAAACAGAGTTCGTAGCTCGTTTTATTGGTTTCACGAATTTTATCTCTTTTGAAACCAGATATGATGAAAAAGAAGTGATTGCCCTGAAAGTGAAAGATCATATGTTCACTGTAACCAAACATGCCAGTAAGGGAGAGCAGGTCGGGATGCAAGGCGCTATTCGTCCGGATGATGTCCTTCTAGGTATGCCGGGAGAGATTGAGGAAGGTCCCAATGTCGTGACAGGACGTGTGAAAGTGAGCACCTTCTTAGGCAGAAGCTATCAATACGTCGTTCAGACGATACTGGGAGACATTACGGTCAATAAAGAAATGGAATTCCCGTATCCAAGCGGTCAAGAGGTTCGGCTTCATTTTCCAAGCGAGAAATTGGTTCTAGTAGAGTAGTGTACTTGGAGGGAAAGGCATATGCAGGTTGATTTACTGATCGAAAATGTAAAGATTTATAATAGTTATTTTAAAACATTCATTGAAGGCAATGCAGCCATTCTGGATGGCAAGTTTCTATATATCGGGACTAGAGGTGCTGAGAGTTTTGCAGCTACCGAACGTTTGGATGGGCAAGGGCGCTACATGATTCCAGGGCTCATCGACATCCATCTGCACATCGAAAGCACAATGGTCACTCCGGAGACATTCTCGTACGGCCTTATTCGCAATGGGGTTACGACGATTGTTCCCGAGCCGCATGAAATTGCTAATGTTTTCGGACTTGATGGGGTAAAAGAATTCATCAAAGCAAGCCAAAATTGTGTAGCGGACATGTTCTATGCCCTTCCTAGCTCGGTTCCTGCCACATCGATGGAAACGTCCGGCGGCTCGATTGAAATCGAGGATATGGATGAGCTTCTGCGGACGGAGCGCATTATTTGCTTAGGTGAAATTATGAACTTCGTGGATGTCATCACCGATCCGGACTGCAAAACAAATCAGATTATCAACCATATTCGGAAACACTATCCGCACCTTATTATTGAGGGGCATGTGCCAAAACTGCTGGATTTGGACCTGCATAAGATGATTTACAGCGGAGTCGATTCCGATCACACGCATCAGACGATTGAGGGGATGGAAGCCAGAATCGCTGCGGGCATGTTTATTGAAATTCAAGAGAAATCAATGACATCTGAGGTGATGGATTATTTGATCGAGCATGAAGTATCGGAGCATTTTTGCTTTGTTACCGACGATGTCATGGCGGACTCTTTCGAGCGGCGCGGTCACTTGAATCACATTGTGCGTAAAGCCATCGAGATGGGCATGAAGCCTGAGCAGGCGATTTATGCCAGTACCCTTTCCCCAGCCAAAAGAATGCGGATGTATGATCGCGGTGTTATTGCACCGGGCAAAGTCGGCGATTTCCAGTTGATTTCTGATCTGGAGCTTCTGACGATTGACCAAGTGTTCAAACACGGACGCAAGGTTTATGATGTTCGAGAGGCTTATACGTCAGTTACGAACGAACCTGCTTTTCCGCCGCATTATTATCAAAGCGTCCAGATGTCGCCGTTAACAGAAGCGGATTTCTCAGTCAACGTTGACGTAGAGGACGGTTCTTATGCCAGCCGTGTCATGATGGTGAAAAACGGCTCTACCTTTACAGAGGAGCATCATACGGAGGTTCATGTCCGTTCTGGTGAACTTATGTGGCAGGATAGTGGAAAAGGACTTATTGCTACTTTTGAACGCTATGGTAAAAACGGAAATCGCGCTTATGGTTTAATTGGCGGCGATACGATTAAACGCGGAGCCGTGGCGACTACGTACTCCCACGATAACCATAATTTACTTGTTGTCGGTCACAATCCTCATGATATGGTTATCGCGGCGAACGAAGTGATTAACAATCAGGGGGGCTTTAGCGTCGTAGAAGACGGAAAAGTCATCGCTTCACTTAAGCTGCCTGTCGGCGGTATTTTGACGGAAGCTCCACTTGAGCAAGTTGCTAAAGAAGTAGAACATCTGCGTAAAGCGATGGAATCATTAGGCTACTGTCATTATAATCCTATTATGTCGATCAGCACGCATTCTTTACCTGTAAGTCCCGCTTTGAAAATTACCGACCATGGTCTAATCGACGTGAACAGCGGTAAAGTCGTGCCTTTAATCGTCTCTAATTAATATAAAATCCCGCACTCATTATGAGGCGGGATTTTTTGTGTTTATTTCTTGTCGGCAAGCCAAGTAGCGAGGGATGAAATTTCATCATTGGATAACTTGCCTTTGAAGCTAGGCATTGCGCCTTTCCCGTTTGTCACCGTTGAAGCAACTTGGTCCTTAGACAGCTTGTTGCCTACTTTTTGAAGATTAGGTCCTACAGCACCTTCCAAGTTGACGCCATGGCAGCTAACACAGTTGGCTTTGAACACAGCGGATGCTTCCACCTTCGTTGTAGTCCCTGTGCTCGCAGACGGGCTAGCTGACACGGCAGGGCTTGCAGAAGCGGCCGGGCTCGGTTTTGTTTCGGTTTTGCCGCAAGCAGCTAAAGAACTGGCGAGCAGCAGTGTGAGGACTAATAGCGTTTTCTTCATGTGAACTTCTCCTCATATACATAGGTTCAAGTGCAAGACAGCCACTGGTTGCATGCAAAATCTGCCTAATGACTGTAAATTTACATTGCCCGAATTGCTAATTTTTCATACAACAATGAATAAGATAACGGGTCTGAGCTCATGATATCCATAACTACCATAACTAACCTATCGTTCATAAAATTCCAAGGAGGCAATCAAATGGCTGAGAAAAATGTGGAAAATTCTCCTGACCAGTCGCGACGCAGTTTCCTGAAATATACCGGTACCGCCATAGGTGGAGTGGTGGTCGGAGGGGTGATTGGCAGCGCGATTTCCGGTGGATTTACCAAAAAGTCCACGACGCCAACCCCTTCGCCATCACCATCGGCATCCCCGCAAGCTCAAGCCGGAATGGACTACAACAGAGCGCCTATGTTCTTCAATCAGGCTCAGCTGCAAATGACGGAAGCTGCGGCTGAACGCATTTTCCCCAAAGATGAAAGCGGTCCGGGGGCGACGGACTTGGGAGTTGCCTTTTACATCGATCATCAGTTGGCAAGCCCATGGGGAGTGAATGCCCGCACGTATCGGACGGGTCCCTTTGTGAAAGGGGAAGCGACGCAAGGCGACTACTTAAGTATTCAGCGCCACGAGTTAATTACGATGGGCTTGCAGAGCATGGAGGAAACAAGCAAATCGAAATATACCAAATCCTTCGTGGAGTTGGCTCCTGAGGAACAGGATGCGATCCTGACCTCGATGGAAAAAGGCGAAATTAATGTGGTAAATGGCGTAACGGGTAAAACCTTTTTCAACCAATTCCGTGTGCTTGTGATGGAGGGCGTGTATTCAGACCCGCTATATGGGGGGAATAAGGATATGCAGGGTTGGAAGATGCGGAAATATCCGGGCAACCAAATGAGCTATACCAATATCATGGACAAGGATCAATTCGCTGTTATGGAACCGCGGAGCTTGCATGATCATTTTGTTCATTAAGTGTGAAATCCAATGAGGGAAGGGAATAAAGCACATGGCTACTAAAATGCCAAAAGTTCCGGTAGTTATTGTTGGAATGGGATGGGTCGGGGGCATCATCGCTGCCGAGCTGTCCAAGCAAGGAGTCAAGGTGGTTGGTTTGGAGCGCGGGAAGCCAAGAGACACCAAGGATTACTACATGGTGCATGACGAGCTGCGATACGCCTCCAGATACGATCTGATGCAGGATCTATCCAAAGAAACGGTGACGTTCCGTAATACGGATAAAGTAGCGGCAGTCCCCATGCGAGAATATGGTTCCTTTTTGCTGGGTGAAGGGCTTGGCGGATCGAGCATTCACTGGAATGGACAAACGTACCGGTTTCTTCCGTACGATTTTGAAATCTACAGCAAAACGGTCGAGAGGTACGGCAAACAGAAAATCCCGGACGGAATGACCATCCAGGACTGGGGTATTACATATGATCAATTAGAGCCTTATTTCGATAAATTTGAAAAGCTGGCTGGCATCTCGGGGGACCCGGAACAGAATCCGATGGTGGGCAAGCGTTCGAATCCGTTTCCAACCAAGGCCATGGTGAAAACGCCGATTCTGAAATTGTTCGAGGATGCGACGAAAAAATTGGGTTATCACCCTTACATGATGCCGTCTGCGAATCTATCCGAACAATATACGAATCCTGACGGGATCACCAGAGCAGCCTGCCAGTATTGCGGATATTGCGAGCGTTTCGGCTGTGAGTATGGAGCCAAAGCGGATGCTGTGGTCACTGTGCTGCCGATTGCTCAGAAGTCGGGTAACTTCGAACTGCGTTCTTATTCGAATGTGATCCAAGTGTTAAATGACGGCAAAAAAGCTAGCGGCGTTGTGTACGTCAACACTGTTACAGGTGAACAGTTCGAACAGCCTGCTGATGTGGTGATCATGGCCAGCTATGTGTTCAACAACATTAAGCTCCTGCTGACCTCCAAATTGGGTAAACCTTATGATCCAGCCTCCGGTAAAGGAGTAATCGGTAAAAATTACTGCTACCAAACGAACGGCGGGTCGGCTACCGGATTTTTTGATGACAAAGAATTTAATCTGTTTGCGGGTGCAGGATCGCTTGGGATGGAGATTCCGGACTTTAATGGAGATAATTTTGACCACAGTAGTCTTAATTTCCTTCATGGAGCCGGGATTCGGATATCGCAAACCGGACAACGTCCAATTGCTACCAACTCTGTTCCGAAAGGCACGCCAGCTTGGGGGAAAGATTTTAAACAGAAATCGCTCAAATACGCGAACAGTGTTTTGGCCGTATCCCCGCAAGGATCAAGTTTGCCTTGGAAGCATCACTATGTAGATCTCGATCCAACTTATAAAGATGCCTATGGGCTCCCGCTGCCGCGAATTACGTTTGATTTTGAAGAACAGGATCGGCAAATGATTAAATTCGTGAGCGGTAAAGCCGCTGAAATTATGAAGGAAATGAATCCAACGAGCATTGGTTCATCGGATCAGCTCGGGCCTTACAATATCGTGCCGTACCAGTCCACGCATAACACAGGCGGTGTGATCATGGGCTCGGATCCTTCGACTTCAGCTGTGAACTCCTATTTGCAAATGTGGGATGCAGAAAATGTATTCGTTGTCGGAGCATCGGCATTCGCTCATAACAGCGGGTATAACCCGACAGGTACCGTTGGGGCTCTTGCGTATAGAGCCGTTGAAGGGATCGCGAAATATTTGAAACAAGGCGGAATGGTCGTTTAAACATGCTGCCGATACGACCCTATAGATCGGAGGGATCAGATGGGGCAAGAAGATTTGATTTTGCATCTCACTGAGGTTCGCAAACGGTTGATTATTGTTCTTGCTTGGTTTCTGGTTATGCTCTGCGCAGGGCTGTATCTTTCCAGTGACATCTTGCTGTATTTGAAAACGCAGCCTATGATCGGTGAGATTAAGTGGAATGTGTTCTCGTTTACAGATGGGCTGATGATTTATATGAAGTGCGCTTTTCTCTTCGCTTTATTGTTTACAGTGCCGGTGATGCTCTACCAATTGTGGGCATTCGTCAGGCCAGGGCTGACAGAAGCGGAGTCTAAGAGCGCTCTTCCCTACATCCCTGTGGCTTTTGCGCTTTTTATTATCGGGGTAGCGTTCAGCTACTGGGTCGTCTTTCCTATGATGGTTCGCTTTATGATGCGCATGAATCAAACGATTGGCGCGGTGGAAACGTACGGCATTGACCGGTATTTTGGATTTCTGTTCCAAATCGTATTTCCAATGGCGATCGCGTTCGAACTGCCTGTGATTCTTCTATTTCTGACCAAAATAGGACTGCTGACGCCGGAGCGCTTGAAAATGTCCAGGAAATACGCGTACATCGCTTTAACGATCACAGGCTCCTGCATTTCGCCTCCGGATATGGTTTCCCATCTGTCGGTTACCGTGCCCTTGCTGCTGTTGTTTGAGATCAGCGCGTTGGCTTCCAACTGGCAGTGGAGAGCGATGAGGCAAGGTAGGCTGGAGAATAGTTGAAGGATGAGGCAGGGCAGCCCGGCGAAGAGTTGAGTATGAGGCAAAGCAGACTGGAGAAGGGCTGAGGAAGAGACAAAGCAGTCTGATAAGTAGCAAAGTTTTTATAAAAGGAGGATACGTATGTTTAACAATATTGGTGTATCAGGTTTAATCTTGATTTTGGCCATTGCTTTAATCGTCTTCGGCCCGTCCAAATTGCCGCAGCTTGGAAGAGCATTTGGCGATACGCTGCGAGAGTTCCGCAATTCAACGCGTAATATTATGGATGAGGGCGAACGTGAGCATCTGATTGAAAATGAGGGGAAGAAGCCTTTTTGAGCTGGTGAGTCGGCCGAATGGAAGATGAGGGGACACATCAAATGGGAGGAAGGGAACTATGGTCCCCTATTTTGATGAAATGGAACACTTTTCAAGAAGTAGGGGAAGTACGATCCTCTATTTTAGCAATTTGAGCTGAAAAATGCGCCACGGGAGACAAATAAGAGCCTGCAGTTCCGCTTAGAAAGGAAACAGCTCTTTTTGCTCCGAATAAGGGACTCTAGTTCCCTTGATATAGGGATGTTCGCTTAAAGGACCGTCAGGATGTGGAATCCCTGGCGGTTTTTTTACGGGGTGGGTTGTGGTCTCGTTCAGGAGTACGACGATACAACCAAACCTCGACCCTCCGCGAAGGATGGTCGAGGTTTGGCGTATTTATAGGATTAGCCGGGCAAATCCTTTTTGTTCGTTTGTTTCACAGCTGTATTTCCAAGCTGCAGGAACAAGTTTATCGTAAAGAGGATGATGCCAATTACGACAAGCAAGGAGCTGACAATGACAAGCGGGAGCATGGCGGAATTGCCGGAAATAATCTCAATCGCGAGTCCACCCTGCATGAGAGGCAAGCCAATGTTATGTAACCAGAAGTGAAGCTTGGCAAGGCGCGTTTCTGATGCATGAGGATAGAAGTGATAGATGAGACCGAAGAGCGCCATAGAAACCCAACCTAGCAAATTCAAGTGCGCATGGACCGAGGCCAGTCTAAAATCTTGAATAATGCCCATCAACATTCCGAGTAGAACAGCGAGCGTGATGTAAATCGCAGCAATTTTCAAAAATGTCTTAGCCATTCAGCGGATCCCCTCCAAATTTTTACTTCACACTTATTGTATGTTATATACAACGAAATACAAGTCACGAGGAATCAAATTGGATGAAATATTTTATTAAACGGATTAGACGGTACATTGTTATAAAATAAATTAAATTTTTGGTATTGTTTCACATATAATTTTATTATTTATATAATATATTGTAATTGTGTTTAATGTAGTAATACATTGATCGATATGATGAAGGGGGAGCATGTTATGAGCAGCTTGGCATCTTCGATGGAGTTCGAGAGTAAAAAGGTTCCACGCCACCGCACCTATGACTTTCAGAGAGTTATGGCAAATCGGCAGGAACGAAGAGAACACGAGGAGTGCGGAGAAACAGCTTTCTATCCTGTATCACCAGTAGCCTTGGCACTTTATTATGGATTTGATGATGAGACAGAGCCTGTCGGGTAACCCGGCAGGTTTTTATATTGGACAGCGGCTGGTGGAGCCTTCATCTTACTTTTTCCAGTTGAATAGACTATACTTATTTCAATGTTATAGCACAGTTCAGCGAGGTGTGAACGATGAGCACAGGCCATTCGGAGCTGCATACAAAGCATGAACAAATTACGAAGTATATTGAATCTGTGCCTGTCGGCACCAAGCTGTCTGTTCGGCAAATTGCTCAAGATTTGGATGTGAGTGAAGGAACGGCATATCGGGCCATCAAAGAGGCGGAAAACATCGGGCTGGTCAGCACCAAACGCCGGATTGGTACGATACGTATGGAGAAAAAAGAGGAGCCTGTCATCGATAAGTTAACGTTCGCAGAAATCGTGAATGTGGTGGAAGGCGTTGTTCTTGGAGGATCAACAGGCATACATAAGTCACTGAACAAGTTCGTAATTGGCGCTATGCAGCTGGAAGCGATGCTGAAATATATTGAAGTGGGCAACTTGCTAATTGTCGGTAATCGCGTGCAAGCCCATATGTGCGCACTGAGCCAAGGGGCCGGGGTGCTAATTACGGGCGGATTCGATACGACGCCTGAAGTCAAAGAGCTGGCAGATGAACTTCACCTGCCGATTATCGGAAGTTCTTTTGATACGTTCACGGTGGCTACGATGATCAATCGCGCGATGGAAGACAGGCTGATTAAGAAGAAAATACTGATGGTCGGTGACATCATGCGGAAGGACAGTCCGATTTACTCGCTGGAAGGAAAGGACACCGTCAAAGATATGCAAAAGCTGGCGGAGAAAACCATGCACACGCGCTATCCAGTCATCGACGGCAAAAGGGTGCCCATTGGGATGATTACCACCAAGGATATTGTCGGTGCGAAGCCGAGCCAACTCATCAGCAGCTTAATGACGCCGAATCCGCTCATGATTAATTTGAAAACATCGGTCGCTTCGGCAGGGCACATGATGGTGTGGGAAGGGATTGAACTCCTGCCTGTTATTGATATCGAGCGGAAAATGATCGGCGTCATTAGCCGCAAAGATGTCATGAAGGCAATGCAGCATATGCAGCAGCAGCCGCAGAACGCAGAGACGTTCGAGGTGCAGATCTATGCAGGGATCGACGAAGTGCGCGATGCCGAAGGCAAGTTGTCTTTCAGAGGAACGATTACGCCTCAAATGACGAATTTCGAGGGTTTGGTATCGGAGGGGGTGCTCACCACGATTATGATTCGTGCAGCTTATCGCACGGTGAAGGAGCATAAGAAAGGCGATCTCATTCTGGATAGCTCATCCAGTTATTTTCTGATTCCACTGCAAATGGACGAGGTCTTTGAAATTGTGCCGACGATTGTGGAAATGACGCGCAGATTCTGTAAAATTGATATGGAAATCACAGCGAATGGAGCTAGGGTGGCCAGATCGATGTTTACGGCACGCATCCTTTAAAATTTGATGGAAATCTAAGGAGGATATGCACATGCTTGCTTCGATTCATAAAAAGGATAACGGGTTTATCGCACAGTTCGAACGTCCGCTTGGGCATGCTGTCAGCGAGGTTTGGGCAGCCCTTACCGAGAATGTGCGTCTAGAGAAATGGATGACCAATCTGCAAGCCGATGATCTGCGCAAAGGTGGCCATATGAAATTTGATATGAAGGATGGCTCGGGTACTTTAATAGATATGGAGATTACCGACTATGAGCCGCTTTCCGTATTGGAGTTCACATGGGGGAAGGATCGTGTCCGGTTTGAAGTTTCGGCAAGATCAGAAGGTTCCTTGCTTGTTTTAAAAGAATTCATTGGCACGATGACGGACCACACGCCAAAAGACTTAGCCGGCTGGCATGTTTGTCTGGACATGATGTCTGCGCAGCTGGATGGGCAAGCGATGGAGTTCCCGATGGATGAGTGGAAGAAATGGTACGGGCAGTATGGTGAGCTGGTGAAACAGGCTGGTTGATAGATAGGCTGACCGGAACAGTTGGCCTGGTGCGCTGCCGCTTCCCTGACTGTCTAACGGACACAGTTGCTCTTATTTGGACGAATTATAGGCGTTTTGAAAATCTAACGGACACCAGCGCTGCTATTTGCTTGTTTCTGTCTTGATTTTGCCTCGAAATCGGCCAATAAGGTTTCCCGTGTCCGTTAGAAGTGGGATGGGGCTATTTTGACGATTTTAACGGCAGTGGAGTCCGTTAGACTTAGTTGGCAGGTTCATGGCAAAGGGGTATACCGTGAATCAGGACAGGACAGGACAGAACAGGACAGAACAGGACAGGACAGAACAGAACAGGACAGGACAGAACAGAACAGAACAGACCAGAACAGACCAGGACAGCTGGTTGCCAGGTAATTATGCTCGGGTGGCAAGTGTCTGAATGGGAAAAATTTCATAATATTCGCATAAAAAAGAGGCTGCTCATAGGTCGGTATAGACCCTATAAGGCAGCCTCTTTGTTTCGTTTCGGCTATTTGTTAGCGGAGACTGTTTCGATTTCTTTTACGCTTTGGTAGATGAGGTTGAACAGCTCTTCCAGGCTGCCTTCTTCAATACAGGAGAAAGCGACGCGAAGATCAGTCGCTCCAAGAGCGATAGTACCCACACCATGCTGATCCAGCAAGTGGACACGCAAAGCCTCGGCATCAACTGTTTTGAGCTTCAGGCACATGAAGTAACCGGAGTTGAACGGGTAGTAGCCCCATGCATCGTCGAACTTGCCGGAGTCCAGAATGGACTTCGTACGGTTAGCACGGCCTTTCATGATCTCATATTTCTCTTGCTTCTGCTGGTTGAACTCCGGGGAGTTAAGCGCATGAAGCACGAAAGTTTGCGATGGGTGAGGACCGCTGGAAATCGTTGCACGGATGATCCCCATTGTTTTTTGTTCTAGTGCGCTCAGCAACGCTTCGCTTTGGCCGGCATAAGTGACAAATCCAACGCGGAAGCCCCAGACGTATTCTTCTTTGGTAGCACCGTCAATTTTGACAGCGAGCACGCGTGGGTGAATGTCTGCTAATTTACCGAACAAGGACTCATGCAGGGAACCTTCGAAGAAAAGTCCGAAATAGGCATCGTCGGTTAGTACAACAACGTTGATACCAGCTTCAGCTGCATCTTTGATCGCGGCAGCAATCTCATTTCCTTCTTCAGCCCCAGGCGTGTAGCCTGTCGGGTTGTTCGGGAAGTTCAAAACAACAATGGCTTTGCCTTTGGATTGTTGAGCCAGCAGCGCTTCGCGCAGACCAGCGGCATTAAACTTCTGCTCCTCGTTGTAGAGCGGATAGTTCACAATTTTTGCGCCGCGGCGGATTTCGAAAGTGAGTTCGTAATTTTCCCAGTTTTTGTCTGGAATAATAACGGAGTCGCCTACATCAGCGAAAAGGTCCGCTGCAATACTAAGACCGTGAGTCAACGCATTCGTTACAATCGGGTTGCCGATCAGTTTGCTGCCGATCTCAGGGTTTTCTTCAAGCATTTTTTTGCGCCATGCGGTGCGGAGCTCGGGTTTACCGGCTGGCGGCGCGTATTCATATATATCTTTGGGAGCGTAGGTAGAGAGAGTATCTTGAATGACCTTCAAGTGCATCGGCTGACCGTTTTCGATCGCAATGCCAATCGTAGCATTGTATTTTTTGGCCTTTGCCTTGGCTTCAGCCGATTGGCTAAGAATGCCTTCTTTCGGGAAGTAAATCGATTTACCTAATGCAGAAAGCATGTCAAATACGTGAGAATTTTCACGTTCCAGGGTCTCGTTTAACTGTCGTGCCAGAGGATTCATAAGCATGGGTCATTCCTTCCAATTTGCTATTCATTTTTTGCAGTTATTATACCACTTTCCCTGGAGAACGTCACTGCGAGAAACAAATTTTTTTGGATGGATTTTTATTCGGATCTAAACGTTTACTCGATTTAAAAATCCTTCTAGGCGTTGCTTCACATCCACCCATTCGCGGTCAATGATGCTGAACATCACGGTGTCCCGCACATAGCCGTCATGAAGCACGCGATGTTGGCGAAGCGTACCTTCTTTCTGGGCGCCTATACGCGCAATTGCCGCTTGGGAGCGTTCGTTTCTTAGGTCTGTTTTAAGCTGCACACGCAGGAGGTCTAAAGTTTCGAAGCAGTGCCGCAGCAGCAAATACTTACACTCCGTATTGATTCTGGTTCGCCAAACACGCGGATTGTACCACGTATGGCCGATCTCGACATGCCGATTTACGGCAGAGTAGTCGAAAAGGCGCGTGCTGCCGACGAAACTGTCGGAGTGCTTGTCGTATACGCTGAATGGAATGCCTAGGCCGGCTTTTTGCTCATCCAGCGCTTGGCGGACAAATTGTTCAACGGCTGAAGGTTGAAGCAGCGGAGTCATGTAGGCAAAGATAGCAGGATCCGACGCTGCCTCCACTAGAGCGCTAATGTGAGATTCCTGCATCGGCAGTAGAGTAACTTGTGTACCTTCTAGCGTGATTGGTTGGAAATTCATGGGCATATTCTCCTTGTCAAAAAGCCGGATTTATGAGATTTTAGTAAGCATAATGGAAAAATGGTTTAATAAAAAGATCCAATTTAATTGTGTTTTTATGGACCAATTGAGAAAGGCAAAAAGGGGGGCGAGTATGGATTTTCATATACCGTACCATACTTACCAGGCGAAATACGGGAGTAAATATGCGGCTTTGTATCATGCGCTGCATGACAACATTTTGGCGAATAAGCTGCTGCGCCATACGAAGCTGCCATCAAGCCGTGAATTAGCTGCACTTTATGGGCTATCGCGGGGCACCGTTAATCAAGTGTACGATATGCTGATTGCTGAAGGTTATTTGCAAGCTGATGTGGGCAGAGGGACTTATGTTGTTTATAACGGGGTGCAGGAGAAGCAGGTGCCGTTCGAAGGGAAGGATATTCGGCTTTCGGATTGGGGGACGCGGGTTTGTGAGGCGGATCGGGATGGACGCTGGCAGAAGCGGGAGCAAGGACGGGAGTTAGAGCTGGAGCAAGGGCAAGGGCGAGAGCAAGAGCGAGAGCGAGAGCCAGGGCAAGAGCAAGAGCAAGAGCTGGAGCAAGAGCCAGGGCGAGTGCAAGAGCAAGGGAAAAAGATTGCCTTCGTGATGGGTCGGCCGCACTTGGATGAGTTCCCGCGGGAGCTATGGAACCGCGGGATGTATGAGCAGGTACGGCGGATGACGGAGTCGCCGCAGGAAGAGGCATACGTCGCCGAGGGACATTATGCGCTTCGCGAAGCGATCGCACAGCACCTGAGGCGAATACGCGGCATCGAGGCGCCGCCGGAGCGCATCGTCATCGTTAACGGGTCGATGCAAGCGATCGCGCTGCTGACCCAGGTGCTCGTGAACGAAGGCGATCCCGTCATCTTGGAGCGCCCGGGCTACCAAGGCGCCAGCCGCGCGGTGCTTGCGGCCGGCGGTGTGCCCATCCACGCTCCTGTGGATGAGCAAGGGCTTGTCCCGCAGCAGTGGAACGCACGGCTGCTGTTCGTGACACCCAGCCGCCAATTCCCTACGGGGGCGGTGCTGGGTCTAGAGCGCCGCCAGCAGCTGCTGCGCTGGGCGGCGGAGCAAGGCGCTGTCATCGTCGAAGACGACTATGACAGCGAGTTCAGGCACCGCGGGCGGCCGATCGAGCCGCTCAAGGTACTGGACCAGGAGGGCCGAGTGGTCTACATCGGCACCTTTTCCAAAACGATGCTGCAGGACCTGCGCATCGGATATGTCGTGCTGCCGGAGGCGCTGCACGACGCCTTTGTAGCCGCGAAGCGGCTATACGAGCCGCACCCTTCGGGGCTGCTCGAACAGCGCTCGCTCGCCGCCTTCATGGCGAGCGGCGGCTACGAGCGACACCTGCGCCGTATGCGGCGAGTGTACGCGAGCAAGTTCTTGCTCCTGCAAGCGCAGCTGCAGGAGCAGCTCTCCACCCTCTTCGACTGGGTGGAGAGTGATGCGGGGCTGCATCTGTTCGGCTGGTGGCGGGGAGATCCCCGCACCTATGCCGCTTATGCAGCCGAGTGCCGTAAGATCGGCGTCACCTGGAGCGACGCCGGTTCCTACGGCATCCCCCCGGGGAAGGCGGGGGCATGCTTCGGTTTTGCGCATCTCACGGAGCAGGAAATACGCCAAGGCGTTGCCGCCTTGCGAGAAGTTTCAGAAATTGTCATAAAATCAACAATATGATTTTGGCATGGTTGACAGAGTATGCTATGATCTAACATGTGGTCAATTAATCATTTTATTGTAGGAGTGATCCCTAAATGGCAGGATTAAATGGTGGAGGCACAAGCGTGATTGTGCGTTTGGAAATACATAAAGAACAGGTCACGTTTGGGAAAATTGCTACAGCCATAGGCGATGCCGGTGGCGATATCGTCGCGGTTGACGTGACGCGAGCCAGTAAAACAACAACAACACGTGATATTACCGTTCAAGTTAGCGATCCGGATCATACCGAAGTCATTGTTAAAGTATTGAAAGGTATTCCAGGTGTGCGGTTAATTAACGTATCCGACCAGACGTTCCTTATGCATTTGGGCGGTAAAATTGAAGTCACTCCGAAGATTCCGATTAAAAATCGGGACGATCTGTCCCGTGTATATACGCCAGGAGTCGCTCGTGTCTGTATGGCGATTCATGAGGATTCATCCAAAGCGCACTCATTAACGATTAAACGTAATACAGTTGCCGTCGTTTCTGACGGAACAGCCGTCCTCGGACTTGGCAATATCGGCCCTGAAGCGGCTATGCCGGTTATGGAAGGTAAAGCTATGCTCTTCAAGCAAATGGCGGGCGTTGACGCTTTCCCAATTTGCTTGGACACACAAGATACAGAGGAAATCATTCGTACTGTCAAAGCCATCGCACCTGCGTTCGGCGGAATTAACTTAGAAGATATTTCGTCGCCGCGTTGTTTTGAAATTGAAGAACGATTGATCAATGAATTGGACATTCCGGTGTTCCATGACGATCAGCACGGAACTGCGGTTGTTATTCTTGCCGGTTTGCTTAACGCAGTTAAAGTGGTGGGCAAACAGCTGGAGTCTTGTAAGGTTGTTATCACGGGCATCGGAGCGGCAGGAATTGCCTGCACGAAAATGCTGCTTGCAGCAGGCGTCACGAACGTCATCGGTGTAGACCGTCAAGGCGCAATCGTACGCGGTGAAAGCTATACAAATTCCATGTGGGATTGGTATGCGAATAACACGAATCCTTTCAAGCTAAAAGGGACTTTGTCCGATGTCATTGCAGACGCTGATATTTTTATCGGCCTATCCGGTCCAGGCGTTCTGAAGGTAGAAGATGTGAAGAAAATGGCTACGGATCCAATCGTATTCGCGATGGCGAACCCGACACCGGAAATCACGCCGGAAGAGGCAGAGCCTTACGTACGCGTCATGGCGACAGGCCGTTCGGATTATCCGAATCAGATCAATAATGTGCTCTGTTTCCCAGGTATTTTCCGTGGGGTGCTGGACTGCCGCGCTTCCCGGATCACGCAAGAAATGAAGCTCGCTGCAGCCAAAGCGATTGCCGCGGTAGTGAATGAAGATGAGCTAAATGAATATTATATTATTCCGAGCGTATTCAATCATGCCGTTGTTGAGAAAGTACGCGAAGCGGTTATGGAAGCAGCGTTTGAATCCGGTGTAGCTCGTCGCCGCAGCCAACGTGAAACACAAGAGTCTCATCACGAATAAAAATCAATAATTAAAGCCAAAAAAACCTTGCTCCAGCAGCTGTTTCCAGCTCGCAGAGCAAGGTTTTTTGTTTTAATTCTGTTCCTCCGTCCATTCTTTTAGCTTACGGTCAGAAGGGAGAAGGAAGGTTAGAATCCCGAGAAGCGGCAGGAACGCGCATAATTCCATCACACGCGTCGTACCGATCGCATCGCAGAGATTTCCAAGAACGACACTTCCGATACCGCCAAGTCCGAAGGCGAGCCCGGTAATTAGGCCGGATACGGTTCCTACTTTGCCAGGGAACAGGCTTTGGGCATAAACAACGGTAACGGAGAAGCTGGATAATTGAATGACGCCGATGACGACAAGTAAAATATAAGACCAAGTAATTCCAACATGCGGCAGCAGCAATGCGAATGGCGCTGAGCCCAGCATGGAGAAGAAAATGACATTGCGCTTACCGAACCGGTCCGCGATCGGACCGCCAAAAAAAGTACCTACAGCGCCGGCTGCGAGGAACAAAAAGATGAAGTCCTGCGCACGGTTGATGGATAAGCCGTATGTATCATGCAAGAAGAAAGCGAAGTAACCACTCATTGCAGCACCGTACCATGAACGTACGAATACAAGGAAAATCAATACATAAATAGCGAAAAACACACGTTTGCGATGCACGGGATTGACGGTCCGCTTCACAGTGGACTTGGCTCTAACCGGAGTCGTTGCGAGCTCGGCTTTGTACCAGCGAGCAATGAACATCTGAACGGCTATCGCAATCGCAGCAACGCCTGTGAACCATATGGAGCCGAAAAGTCCGAGCGGAATGAAAATCCATTTGGTCATGACCGGCGCCAAGGATTGGCCGAAGTTACCGCCCACCTGGAAGATGGACTGTGCCAAGCCTTTGCGTCCTCCGGCAGCCATATGCGACACTCGTGAGCCTTCCGGATGGAAAGCAGCGGAGCCAAGCCCCACAAAGCATACAGACAGCAGCACTACCCAATACGAGTGAGCGAAGGCTAACAGCAGCATCCCGGTAAGGGTCGATGCCATGCCAATCGGCAGCATATAGGGCGATGGCTTGCGGTCCGAGTATAAGCCGACTACGGGCTGCATGATGGAAGCCGTGAAGTTGATGGCGAACTGTACCCAACCGACTTGGGTATAACTTAATCCCATTTCACTTTTCAAAATGGGGAAGATGGCGGGAATGACGGATTGGATAGAGTCATTCAGCAAATGGACAAGGCCGATGGCAAACAGTATCCGGTAAACAGTTGGTTTGATATCTCCTGCACCCTGCAAGCTATTGGATTTGGGAGATGGTGTTGTTATGGCAGCCATGATGCGCTCCTCTCGCTATTTATCTAGGAAACGGCCGAGGTCTTCTCCCATTTTCACTTTGGAACCAAGCTTAAGGTCTGGGCGAGGTTCAAACATATCATCTTCAAAAAGCAGCACAACGGTTGAGCCGAACTCGAAATAAGCCAGCTCTTGACCGCGCTCCAATGTTTTGGGAATCGGTTTGACATATTGAATCGAGCTCACGTTCAGCGCTCCGACCTTTACGACGGCAACTTCACCTGTATGATGCTGAATGAAAGTGATTAATCGCTCATTGCGGCTAAGAACTCGCTTCATGTGGCGAAGGCCGAATTCATTCACCGGATAAACTTTGCCGAGCACGTGCTCTTTTTCAAGGATGTCCCCCGTAATCGGAGAATGGATGCGGTGATAATCGGTTGGGCTCAAATACAGGACGAAATAGAAGCCGTTTTTGTAATTGACTGTACGGGGCGACCGGTTAAGCAGCTCCTCAATGGTGTAATCTTGACCTTTGACGTTGACGATCAAGCCGTCTTTAATGTCCCCGATCCCAGTAATCATGGCATCAACCGGACTTACGACGCGCGTCTCGTCTTCGTGAATCGGGCGTAAACCCGGCTTTAAGCGGCGAGTAAAGAAATCATTTAGGGATTTGTAATCTTTTACATGCTTCTCAGCATCTTCAATACGTATACCGTAAGTTTGGGCAAAACGGGGAATGAACATCCGGCTTGCTCTGGACCTGGCAAAAGCTCCTGTCACTTGGGATACCCATTTACGTGAGGAGAGCTCGGTTAGCAATTTGAAGAACGGTTTTGACATAAATTAACTCCTGTTCATTCGTGGTTAGGCGGGCTTTTGACCAACGTTCAAGTTTCTTCAAAGATCCCTGTTTATGGTTCTTCGCTAATCTTGCCACAGAAAGGTAAAAGAATCAATTGTCGAATGAAGAAGAAACGGCAAGGTAGGCGGCTAAAAAAATAGTCTGAAGGCTGTTTGAGGTGAAATATGCTTGTCAATGCTGTTAATGAGGTGAACGGGTACAATGTCCATTATGATTATATTGATTCTGTTACTAATTCCAGCCTGCATGCTAGTTGGCTCATGGATGTTCATAAGCTGCCGTATTTGGTTTCATATTCTGGCAATGGTCAGTGCCTATGTCTTTGGTATTATTTCCGCTTTGGCGGTTAATGACATATTACGGGACGATACGGTATTTATGACGAATATTCATGGCGTTTTCAACAATCAATTATTCCTTTTAAGCGGAGGTTATTTGGGATGTTACGGGATCTACTTAATGTGGAAACGGCTGCTGATAGAGATCAGGAAAGAGTAGTTCTGTGTTATTTGTAACAACGTCCTATGTAACTATTTCATTTGGCACATCGTCTAATAGGCATGACTTATTATAAAGGCAGGTGTTAGAGTGAATTTTGTAATTCCTAGATATACCAAGAGTATGATGTGTGCGGCTGTGTTATCTCTCTTTTTAGCGGGGTGTGCATCTTCTCCAAAAGATAACACGTCTTCAGCTGCACCCCTGTCGCCATCGCCGTCTGCTTCTGCTCCGGCAGCTACGCCAGTTCCTACTGCAGCGCCGACCCCAAGTCCAACGCCAGCAAACCCGACGGCAGGCTTGTCACTGGACGAAAAGCTGGGACAGATGATCTTGGCCGGCATCGACGGATACAGCGTAAATGCGAATACCCAAGCGTTGATTTCAACGTACCACGTGGGAGGCATTATTTTATATAAGCCAAATGTCAAAGATTCAAGCCAACTGGTTTCGCTGGTGAATGAACTGAAGCAAAAAAATGCAAAAAATAAGCAGCCGCTCTGGATCGGTGTGGACGAGGAGGGCGGAAGGGTAACACGGCTGCCGGAGGAGCTTCAGAAAACGCCAACGAATCAGGAGATCGGCAAGACGAATAACAAGACGTATGCCTACAATATCGGCAATTTGATCGGTTCAGAGCTTCGTGCGTATGGATTAAACGTTGATTTCGCTCCTGTGCTGGATATTAACAGCAATCCGAAAAATCCGGTGATCGGCGACCGTTCTTTTGGAGCAAACGCTGCTGTCGTCAACGCTATGGGTATTCAAGAAATGAAGGGGCTGCGAGATCAACAGATTACGTCAGTCGTTAAGCATTTCCCGGGGCATGGCGATACATCGGTCGACTCGCATGTAGGGCTGCCCATTGTCCAGAACGATTTGGACAGATTGCGTAAGCTTGAATTAATCCCTTTCGCGGAAGCTTTTAAACAAGACGCAGATGCTGTGATGGTTGCCCATATTTTGCTGCCCAAAGTGGACGGACAGAACCCGGCATCGATGTCGAAGAAAATCATGACGGACTTGCTGCGCAAGGAGATGGGCTTCCAAGGTGTCATCATGACCGATGACATGACGATGGGAGCTATTGAACAAAACTATGATATCGGCGCTTCCGCTGTAAAATCCGTTTTGGCCGGAGCTAATGTGATTATGGTTGGACATGACTACAATAAAGTTGTAAAAGTGATCGAGGCGCTGCGGCAAGCTGTTCAGGACAAACGGATTCCGATGGAAACGATCGATCAGAGCGTAGCAAGAATTCAGAAGCTGAAGCAGAAATATAAGCTGAAGGATGAAAGCGTCGGTTCGGTTGATGTAGCCGCCCTCAATCAAGCTGTAAAGAAAGTGCTAAGTACGAAATAGCACAAATAAAAAGAGTGCCCCTAGTCATGTTATGACGCTTGGGCACTCTTTTTGATTTTTGGGGAAGGAGCGGGACCCATGCGGTGTCATTTTGAGCGATGGGAGCTGGAGCGGAACTAGGGGCTAATAAACCGGGGTACCGCCATCCAACAAATATTTGGCGTAAGCCATGGGGTTATAGTAGGTGGCTTTCCATTCTTCCAGCATGTTCGCTTCCCGGAAACTGTAACGCTGATCTTTGCCGTTGCATTCCTGTAATGTGAAGTGAGAGATACATCAGACTTCCCATATGATTTGAACGTCTTCACCATGTTTAATTATAATTTTATTAATAATTTGGCACAATGCTGACTTCACTCGTATTCGATCCCCAGATAGCAGTTCTTCCTCAAGTTCCTTTATCCGTGCCAATACTTTACTTTCATCGGACTTCTTTTCCGTATCATTCAATTCTTCAAGAGACTTAAGAATAGATGTTTTTTCATTATCGAGTCTAACCCTAGCCATTTTCAAGTCATCATCGGAAATTAAATCTTTCTCATACGCGGCAATTTGTTTTTGCATCCTTGCCTTGATTTTTTCTAATTGTTCCTCTAGAAGTTTACGTTGGTCTAGATTTTTATGTTTGTTCTCATTGTTTACAACGAGGAAAAGCTGCTTATTGGAATTCTGAGTAGTATTTAAAATTTCGATTGCTGACTGTAAGACTGCACTCTCCAAATCGTCCCTATAAATGTAATGAAAGTAACATCCACCTCGTTTAACATATTCCGAGCAAACATATTTTACATTTTTTAAATGGAACGTACGTCCATGCATTTTTTCACCGCAGTGTCCGCAATAAGTCAGACCCGACAGTAAGTACTTGTCGTCAGCTGCATACTTACGTGCTTTTTTCAATCTACCGTTCAAAATACCCTGCACTCGTTCAAACGTATTTAAATCGATTATAGAATCATGATGATCATCGATGACTATCCACTCATCCTCCGGCCGAATGAAGGTCTTTGACCCTTTTCTGTACGTCCTGTTGTAGATGAATTGTCCAGTCAATGTTTCTAGAGATAAAAGATAGCGAATTCTTCGCTCATCCCACCTAACATTATTTTTGGAGGGTATACCCAGCTCATTTAGCCTCTTAGCAATATGTCTAGATCCCACACCTTCAAGAAACCATTTAAAGATATTGTGGACGACTAATGATTCTTCAATGTTAATCTCGTAACTACCATCGACAATGTTATAACCATATGCAGCCTTGCCAATCATTTTCCCTTGCCGCGCCAATGACATATGGTTCTCTTTTACCCTTTCCCTGATCCGTTCGCGTTCAAACTCTGCAAAAGAACCAAGAATTTGCAATGCAAGCATTCCAGTTGGTGTCGATGTATCAAAATGTTCTGTTGATGAAGTGTAATTGCAGTCATATTTTTTAAAGTAATCGACCAAACTTAGCAGATCTAAGAGCTTCCTACATAGCCGGTCTGATTTTGTGGTAATAACCATATCGAAGTTCTTATTTTTAACGTCTTCGAGCAATTTTTTTATCGCTGGCCGGTTTAGATCCTTACCTGAGTATCCGTCTTCTTCATAAAAAGTTGGGTGGTCCCAGCCCATTGCTTTGCAATAAGATGTTAATCGCTCTTGTTGCTCGAAGAGTGAGTTACCCTTTAGTGCTTGTTCATCACTGGAAACACGATAATAAGCGGCAACGCGCAATGATATTCACCTGTCCTTTCCTACCAATCCTCGCTAAAGAACTGATTAATCCGGAGCCCTTTTGCTGTAAGGTCTGAAATATAAATAATAAATTGATTTATTTTATTATAGAAATTTGTGGTGTCTTCTAATGTATTAATGAAACCTTGCTTTCTTTCGGATGCAATTAATTTCTCGATTCTATTTACAACATTTGGTAAGTAAAGTCCTATTATATTTGCTTTTGCAGGGTGAATGAGGAGGTCTCCCTGGTTTACAGAGATACTCATAATATCTTCGTCAATACCCTCAAGGAATGCTTTTTCTAATTTATCAGGTAAAGAGATGTAAAAAAGTTTTTTATTCCAGTCAATTACGTTGTTTTCAAGAGATACGATTAATCTATATGGATTATAAGCATTATCTGGATCTTCATCGTAGTAAAATTTCACGGACTTCCTCCTCAATTGATTTCCTCTTCCGAACAAGTTCTGCAATTACACGCTCCACATGCCCTTCGTCAAGCTCTACTTTTAATTTTCTGGCTTCTTTCATACGCTCATCTTGTTCGAAAATATAAATTCGTTGTTTTATTTGCTCAAGTCGACGAATAACAAATTTCTCAGGCAGTAGAAACTCCTCAGCTAGAATTTTTGTGAGAAACCTTGGCTGAACATCTATATAGTTCTTCAATAAGTAAATTGGCAAAGCTGCACTATATTGAAATTGTGCTGCTTGAATTTCTTGAAATTCAATAAATGATTCTGTCATTTCTTCTTGGTTACCAATATGTCGAAGCGGATGGCAAAGTTCATGAAAGAATGCTTCCCGCTGTTTTTCAATGCTTTGTCTAGAATCAATAAAAATAACCATGTCTTCTGGGTCATCCCAGTCGGCTACACAAGGCCCCTCATAATAAACTATATGAATGTCAAACAAATCAGCTATTACAGGAATTTTCATATCGGAGGCAGAGTATATCCCTCCTAATTCGTAATGTTCGGTAATCCATATCTCTAAATCAGTCAATTTATAATGATCAAGATTCATGATGATTCTCCTAATTAATTGGGTTATAAACGATCGTATGTTCCTATTTTATTGGAAAATAAAAGCCCTCCTGGGCAATTATTTGATTCTTACTTTTTATCTTTTCGCTTTAATGCGCGGTAAGCTTCAATTGCGGCTCTCGCTACATCAAGTTCTTCTTCTGTATATTGGTCCGATCCACCAAAATAGGCTCGTCCGCCGGATGTAGCCGATTGATGCTTAGACTTTTCATTTTCGTTAAAAGCATCAGGCTCAGTTGGTTCTTTAATATAACCAGCTTTAATCATTAATTGCTCGTAGTCCACACCTTTCAAATGCTGGGCGAGCAACCTTAATGTTTCAGGTGTTACTTTTTGAGTGCCTGATTCAATTCTAGCAATTGTCCCATTACTTACTCCACTTTGAATAGCAAGCTGCCTTTGGCTCTTATAACCACTTTTCTCTCTAAGTTCAGCAAAATACAATCCAAACTCGACGATATTCATAAGAATAATCAACACCTCTTAAGTTATAACACTATTTTAACAAAAGTGTTTCGTACATGAAACAAAAACGCTGTGTAGTACACAACAAATTTTTGTTGCGTTTACTACACAACTGAGTTATATTTAGTGTGTAGAGAACGAAACAAAAGATTGAGGTGAGATTATTGAAAATAAAGTTAAGAGTTAGTGTTCTAGAAGAACTACAGAAAGAAGAGAAATTAACTGACACAAAACTTGCTGAGAAGATGGGAATATCAAGAAGCAGGCTGTGGAGAACAAAATTAGACGAAAACCATCCCGAGTACTGCTCACCAGGCGAAAGTCTAATTATTGGGACTCTACATGCTTTTCCAAATAAGAAATTTGAAGATCTCTTTTTTTTAATCTAAGTGTGTAGTTAAGTACACAGTTTGATGAATAATCCCAACCTTTTTCACATTAAATACTCACTGCTCATAGCATGGAGCAAAGGAGTTGAAGCCAAAATGAAAGCAAAAGAACGCAGAAAACCACGTGTTACTAACATGTCATTTGTTGACAAGGAGGGCAAGGTTATAGCTGAATGCTACTTCGATGAAAACGGAAAATTAGCCGGCGATGATCTAAGTAATCCTCTTCTAACTCCCTGGTTCGATAAAGTATCAATTTTCATTGCTGAAATGAAAAGTGGCTTTACCGAGAGATATGAAATAAAACGTGAAGGCAAAGTTAATTAAGTTTCGGAAGGACCCTAAGTCTTTCCATATATAAATTTAGGACAAGTTTCCTTTTTAAAAATTAACCCCCTGTTTCCAGAGGGGATATGAAGGGTGGTGATTCTGGTAGCCGACAGAATCAATCCGTTATAGGTAAATCATACATATTAATGGCGTCCAATATCTACCAAGTAATTAGGACTATATGTCCATAAGAAGTCTCAAAGCATTTTACTTAGAACCAGATTCTTTGAAGAATTAAATAATGAGAGGGGCAAAAGAGTTTGTCTATTGGAGAAGCATTTGTAACTTATCGAAAAACTAGACGCATGACCCAACAGGAGCTTGCAGTCAAATTGTCCATAGATCAAAGTTATTTATCCAAGATTGAGAAGGGAAAGAGAGATCTACCTGCAGGATATGATCAAATTGTGTCATCTAGGCTTGACTGGCGAACGACTTTGGAATTGATCGACGTGCGGACGGATGGTTTTATCTCCAACATTCTAAGACATGTACCAAATTTGGATCTTCATCCAGCCGCACTTAAAGATTTACTTCAAAAGGAAATTTCAGAGCTTACTGCAGCATTGGAGGGCCTCGTGACAGCTAAACATATCGATCCCGAGAAACGTCGGGAAGGCGCAGAGAGAGTTTGGTTTGAAATTAGCGATGTTATTGATAAGGCAATGGTAATGAAAGGCGTTTTAGAGGAAGAGTTTGGTCTGAATCGCAAGCGTTTGATGCAAAAACATCAAATGGAAGTCAAGCGCGGGGAAAGGTAGGCGAATCAAATGTTCATGCAAATGCTAAATGTATCAGGATTAAGCTCTGGAGTTGTGTATGCATCCGGAATTATGAAGGCTAGGGAAGTAATCAACATGGCAGCCGATTTCAGAGCACAAGAAACGATTAGCGAAATGACACAACGGATTCTAAGGGAAAATAATTATTTTCCAAACAAAGAAATAGCCACCGCTGCGAACGATGACTACTTCAAGATGATGCGTTTAGAAACAAATATCTACTAAAGTATACTTTAATTGTTATTAGAAGGCAAGAGGAGAGGAAGCACTAGTCATGTTCACACATATGGACTTTTTTAGAATATCATCTGCTTTGGAAGAAGCGATATATAGGAACAAAGAGCTTTTTTCTCACAACCAAAGGCAGCTTGAAGAAGCTACCAGGGTTGGCGATTCAAAGGGAATCGAAATATATATGCGTTCATTAAATAGGTGTGAGAAGAATATCGAAGAGAATAGAGCGTTAGTATTCAAAACAGAAGCAGTTAGACGGTGGACTGAGGCTGAAAAGATATTGTTCCCTGAACGTTTTGAATCTAACAAAGGAGGGCTCATAGAATGAAATCTAATTTTCAATGGACTGATCGTAACGCATGCGTCTCTGAATTAGCAAAGTTTTGCGTAGAGCGTGAAGCTAAATTTGACCAAGCGATTAAAGGTGTCCTGCTACACGTCTACTGCACAAACATTTCTAGTATGACTCAAAAACACATGACTGCTCTTAAGAAAGATGTCACGAAACGTGTGAAAGACATGAAGCTTGAGCTTAGAGCTCCAGAGATTGGCGATACGGTTCGTGTACCTAAGTTAGTCCCTAATCCGTTATTGGGAGGGTATAGACAGGATGATAAGAAGCTTGTGGAAGCTGTAGTAATTGATGTTCGTCGCATGTCATCGTGGATTCATTATAAGGTCAGACGAGTCCATGATGGCGAAATTCAAGAAGGCAATGGACATATGATCAAGAGTATTGTCAGACGTGCTAGTGAGGCATATAGCGCGGTTTAGCACTCTCGTGGAGGACAAGCTACGGCTTGTCCTGGGCGATGCTGCTAAGCAACATCAAGCAAGGTTAATTTTGAAAATGGAGGTGGCTGATTATACAAACAACAGTGCCAGTAGGTGGTCAGGATATATTCGAGAAACCTTTAACAAAATCGGGTATTAGCGAATCAATTTGGCAGTTAAGAGAAAAAGATCTTGATACGTTTAATAAGCGCATAAATGAATACTTTTCTATAGCTTACCCTGGATTCTCTGTAGTCGCTATCGAGTATCCTGTTATCTACTTGCGTGACGATCGGAGTCCGCGGAGGAGATGACTCATGAATGCCTGACAACCATATAATTCCTATCTCTAACGGGCTTTTTGAACACAGAAGTCGTTTAGGTCCTGCAATTTGGGAGTTCCTCTGGTGCATTGATGCAGTAAGTACAGAGGAAGTCGATGAACTTGGTGTGCATTGGGGGCTTGTTCATGGAGGGGCGCCAATAAAGCATGAAAGAATTGCTCGAGAAATTGGATCTAGCCAAGTAACTGTTCAACGTAACATGACCACTTTGAAGAACCAGGGATACATAAATTCAGTCAGAACAGCACGTGGTGAGATCATAAAAGTGGCTAAAAATAAGAAAGAAACGAACCGTAAGAGATACATCAAAAATGATAGATCACTCGAAAATGATACATCAAAAATGATAGATCATAACGAGAGATACATCACTTTTGATAGATCAGATGAAAGTGATCTATCAAAAGTGATAGATCTAAAAGACTTTAAAGATCTTACTATTACTACTGCTATTATTTATCCAGAATTTGAACCCGAGAATAAAAGCCCGTTACTACAATTGTTGGATGCTTACTGCCAGCTTAACCAGAAGTTTGACATTCACGTTAAACAAAAAGAGCGCGAAGCTATGGGTAAGATGGTCGCCGGAGGTATGCCAAACCCTTTTACCATCCGAACTATGGAGATCCTCCTTGAGGAAAAGCGTGAACGTGAAGGGGAAAGATTCAAGCTTCCATCCAGTTTTTTGTATTACGAGAAAGGGATTTGGGAGGCTTGGGAAAACGAGAATGTTCAAACTATGCCTGTACCGTCAGGTGAAGTAGCTACAGGTAAGGATCATAGAAACAAGCAATTACGAGCTTTTGATATGCTGGATCAAATCGCAAGGGAGGGACGAAAGCGTGAATAGAACGGAAGTTGCCCAGTTGCTCAAGAAGATTAAGGGGAAGTACCCAGGATTTCAGATTCCGGTAGATTTTCAAGTTCTACAATCCATGGTGGATGAATGGTTGGAAGACCTAGCACACACGCCAATCGAGGTAGCAACAGAGAATCTCCGCAGGCACTCAGATAACGCTACTCAATGGCCGCCAAGCATCGGACAACTTAAACAGCCACTAAAAACCGAAGAAGACTTGTATCACGATAACATGAAGAGATCAGCTCAAGAATTCCTTGCTCAAAAGGACGAGTGGATAAAGAAATCAGTTGGTCCGCCTGATCATATTAAGTCCATGATGAGCTTGCCGATTGAGGAAAGATTGGAGGCAATCCAGATATATGCAAGAAAGAATGTTGGACGAGAAACTCAGTGCTGAGCAAGCAGTACTAGGAGCAATATTTATCGAAAATGAATCGATTTCGCTTGTTGCTGAGAGGCTTGTACCTGATGACTTTTTGGAACCAAAGCACCGTGTCATCTACGAGTCCATGATTGAACTCTACGATGCAGCTGAGACGACTACACCAATTGATTTGCTTACGGTAGTAAATCACTTGCAGCGTCGTAAGCAGCTTGAACATGTTGGTGGCGTGACCTACCTGTCTGAGTTAGGGAATGCGGCACCGACAGCTGCGAACGTCGTTTACTATGCCAAGCTTGTTCTGGATTCATCGTTAGAACGGAAGACACGGTCTGGTATGCAAAAGATCTTTCAGAATAACGATTTGAATGCAGAAGAGATGGCAGCTGCAGCTCAGCAGGTAGCGGAAGAAGTAGTCGAACGATCAGCAAACAAACAGGGTGGATTCAAGCGGATCGATCAAGTCAGCATGCAAGTATTCGAGCAAATCGAGAAGAATAGTGCGAATCCTAATCAGGGGGGCGTCACAGGTATCCCATCCGGATTCGATGACTTAGACAAGCAGACCTCCGGTTTTCAACGTCAAGACCTTATAATCATTGGCGCTCGGCCATCAGTTGGAAAAACAGCGTTTGCTCTTAACGTAGCAAGGAGCGCGGGTATAACAAGCAATGAAACAATTGCAGTGTTTAGTCTTGAAATGGGGGCAGCGCAGTTAGTGCAGAGGATGCTGTCTGCTGAGGGACACATTGATGCGAGCCGCATGCGAAGCGGAGTAATGGAGAGCGACGACTGGGAGAAATTGACGATGGCAATAGGCGAACTATCAAGGTCAAACGTGTACATTGACGATAGCCCATCGATTACCGTTAATGAGATTCGCTCCCGTTGCCGTCAGCTTAAAAAAGATACGGGATCACTTGGAATGATTCTGATTGACTATTTACAGCTTATCAGCGGTGCAGGCCGTAGCGAGAACAGACAACAGGAGATTTCTAAAATCTCTCGTACGCTCAAACAAATAGCACGAGAACTGAATGTACCGGTTATAGCCCTCTCACAGTTAAGCCGTGGTGTAGAGCAACGGCAGGACAAGCGTCCCATGATGTCGGATCTCAGGGAATCGGGTTCTATTGAGCAGGACGCCGACATTGTTGCGTTTCTTTATCGGGATGACTACTACGATAAAGAATCCGAGAAGAAGAACATTATCGAAATTATTATTGCCAAGCAACGGAATGGCCCAGTTGGCACTGTCGAACTTGCATTCTTAAAGTCATTCAACAAATTTGTAAACCTAGATAGATCACACCAAGAGTCGATCATCCATGAGAAGTCTATACTTCCCGAAAAAAAGATTTACCAAAATTCTCGGAAAGGAACGGCCTAAATCGAAAATGACGCATGAAGAGTACAACGAAGATAATCAGGCAACTATTGAGGATTATATCAAGGATTGTATGGACCAAGAACCTAATTTTAAAAGGAGTGAACGGGGATAATGCAAGTGTCTATTTCTTTTCAAAGAGATGGAAACGGAAATTATGTGGTTCGTTACAATCGACAAACTATTGTTGTTTTGGGTAGAGCTTTCAAACGGCTTTCAGGAGTAAGTGAACAAACTGTGGTTGGTAGTAAGTATGTAGAATACAGCAGTATTCCAAACTACGGATTTATTCAAGAACCAGTAGTTAGCATTAGTCAGGAAAAGAAGATTGAAGATATGACTATTGATGAATTGTGGGAAGTGCTAGATCGGGAGGGTATTCAGATTCATTCCCCCTGAGGCATCACAATGAATATTGAAGGACATAAAAAGGCCACCTTTACCGGATTGGAACGGCAAAAGTGGCAAGGGGAGAAAGCGTAGGAGCGTTTTATAATTTATGCCAAGAATACGGTGAATGTCGTAGTTAAGGGCCTATTTTGGTTAGCTAAGGTGATTTAATCTCAATAAGTAAAGAATTCTTATTACTCTGTTCCATATTCTCCAAGAGCTTAATAAGTTTAAGAGCAGCTTGCCACTTTCTTTGTTCAATGCATGCCTGCACTATCTCAATGAGGTCTTGCTGGGTGGTAATGTTGTAGTGTTTAATCTAAATTCACCTGCCTTTGAAGAACTAAAAAAGCCACTTTTTCTTTTGAAAGCGAAAAAGTGGAGAAGGGCTGAGTTTGACAGTATTAATATATTCCATTTTTTAAAATCGTTACCCATTAATAAGCCCATCTTTGTTAGATGATGTAACCTGTCCATATCTAATAAAAAAGAGCAACTTCACAGCAATAGCAAAGTTGCTTTCAATGGCCAATATACCTGTTTTCATTATATGCACTATACAGAATTTTAACACCTAATTATCCGTTGATTGTTGTTGAATACTGAAATACATGTGAGGAAACGAAATGAGCAGCGCAAGTAACTTATATGCAATTAAGCTTATAGAGCAAACGCTAAAACCCATGGTCGAATACAGAAAAAGAGACATTTCGAAAATGGTAATGAATGTAACGGCATCCTCTCCTTTAGCCGAACAAGGTTATGTGGATACAAAATATGGTGTACTGGTTGTTGTAGGAAATGAACATCTTCAGAAAGGAAGTTCCTACATCATAGAAGCCACTAGCAAGGGGAGTACGTTTGGATGGGTAACACGAAAAAAAGAAGGAGGCAATTAAGATGGAGATTAGTGATGTAGAAAAATTAAAAGCATATGGACAGCTAAATCAATACTTTGCACAGTCAACAGAGATAAAACCAACTGAAGAGATGGCAGCAGCTGCAGTAATACAACTATGTAGAACTTACGGTGCTGAAAATGAAGAAGAACTTATGCAAAAGGCCCAGCCGGAACTAATAGAATATTATAAAGAAATGAAGTCAGGTATTTTAAAAACTGCACAATAGAAAAAATCCTCTGCGTGTAACCTTGGCCGGGCCCGCAGAGGATTAAGTAATTTCTTCACACCAATTATACAATAAACATGGGGTGTGTGGAATATGATGGTAGCCGAAATTGAAACAGATCAATTTTCATTATTTCCAGTGGCGAGCATTTCTGAAATTAACAAAATGCGTAAGGATCTTTCCAGATACAAAAAAGCGAAGAAAACAAAAGAAGACTTGGAAAGACATCACAATAGGGAAGTGCTAAATAGTTCTGATGTGTATTGTCGACTTATTGCAATGGTTAATAAGATTGACAGGGCATTTAACCTGATATTGGATGAAGAGGTAAAGGAGATTATAGAATACCGATTTATTCAGGGTCATGATCGAAGCGACACCATATGCAATTTCAATTTATGCGAACGGTCGATTGATAGAAAGATATTAGAAGGAATAGAATCGATCGCGAATACGTTCAAGTTATGGGAAGAACTGCATTAAAAACGTGTCTGTAATCTTGCAAGAATCAGTCGCATATCGTTCCGCAATCCCAACTTATGAAAAGGTACAGTTATAGATAGAAATACAGTCAGTTTACTGATAAATTTCTGCACTAATTCTGTACCTTGAAATTTTCATAGGTCGTATGAAAAGCCCGTCGGGCGAAGTAGTCAGGGAATAGTAGGTGCGGTATCCGAGGGGATCTCGGAGGTTCAGATGCCTTGCTCTGGAAAGCGACTCAAAAAAATTAAAATCCAGTAAAATTAAACACAAAAAATTCCGATAATTACCAAAGAGTTGCCTAACAAATAAAAATAGGGATTTCGGGGAGTGGGAATTAGTTGAAAGTAATTAAGTTATCCGCAATTGCATTAGTTTCTTCAGCTTTGCTATTTAGTGGTTGTACATCAGATGGGGGCAAGGGAAACTCGCAACCTGTAGTATCAAATGTAGGTGTTGTTATGCCGGATAATACATTCTTACAGTATGAGAAAGGCGAGACCAAAACTTATGGAAGTAATACTTCAGATCCTGATCCTGGGGATTCAGTAGTATATTTTTGGGAATTCTTCCGCGCTAACGCAAACGAGGAATGGAAATTATATAAAGAGGGAAAAGAAAATCCAAAATCAGTAAGTTTCACGGCTCCTGAAAAGGGGAGCTATCAAGTTGGTGTTGCTGTAATGGATAGTCATGGGGCAATTGGTAGCACCACAAAGGAACTAACTGAAATTGTGCCGAAAAAAGGGTACTATAATTTATTCAAGGAACTTCCTGATATGAAATCAAAAGTAAAGTAGATTATTTAGGCACCCAAATTAACGGGGTGCTTTTATTATTTAACTTAATGAGCAAAGCGAAGTGTATGTCTTTATTTGAAAGACACTTAGTTCCTTTTGTTCATACGGCTACCATGAGCAAAAGAAAATAAAATATATTGGTCTGTTTTTCCGACAAATAAACAGACAAAGTAAGCTGCGACAATCGCGGCTATTTTTTTAGTTGCAAAAGCCCCTTACTATTGAATACTCCGTGCCTCCCCAATTTCAGTCATGCGACGCATGTTGGGCATGTTTTCAGCTCACCGGCAGGGGGAAATGCCGAGACGCGAACTGACTCCTTTCTGCTGTGACCAGTGCAGCTAAGGTACGGATCCTGGCGGCAAGGGCGTAGCCGAAGAAATAACGCCCACTTTATTTGTCCTTTGCTCATCACATCGTGTAAAACCTCGGAATGATGCGGAGGGGATGAACGTGTTCGACATATGGGAGATATGGATTATGGCCGAACAATACAAACATTCAATAGAGGTGATGAATATGTTCAATTTGATTCTCAAATGGATGATACGCCATGCAGCATTATTGCCGGTTCCAATGAGACTAGAGAGAAATAGGGCTGAACGAAGGCGACTGAAAAAAGAAGGTTGGATCATATGAATTTCGTACAGCCAATTCGAGATCCGGAGATCATTTCAGACATTAAGAAGAGGTTACGGGCAGAGAAGGAGATTAGGAATTATATCCTTTTCGAAGTCGGAATTAACACTGGATTACGCATATCGGATATTCTACAGCTTAGGATTCGGGACCTAAAAAAAAGAGAGTTGTATTTGACGGAAATTAAGACAGGTAAGCAAAAAAGCTTTGAAATGAATCCAGAAGTAAGAAAAGAACTTCTCGCACTTGTACGTGATTGTGATGATGACGAATTTTTGATAAAGAGTAGGCAAGGCATAAACAAGCCACTAAAACGAAGCATGGCTTATAAGATCCTTCGCCAGATTGCTCGTGAATATAAGCTTGATGCCATCGGTACACATACGCTGAGGAAAACATATGGGTACCATTTCTATCAAGCCAGCAAGGATGTTGCGATGCTGCAGAAGATTTTCAATCATTCTGATCCAGCTTTCACACTTCGATACATTGGAATCATCCAAGATACGGTTAATGCAGCAACAAAAAGATTTAGAATTTAGATCACATAACCATATTTAGCAATTGTGTAACTCAAATTAATGAAAGCCGAGATCCCTTGTGCTGCATGGTTTGGGGGCGTAGTTTGAGTTAAACACAATATAAGATATGGGTAAGTGGTCATTTATGCATTCTATGCAAAAAAACGACTGTTAATAGTGTGAATAAGTCGAATATAAGTGGGTTTTTATCAATAAAATTAAGGCTGTAGTATCAACACACCTTGTGGATATGTGCATGAATATTTATACATAAGTGATAAATGAGGGTGATTAACATTGTACTGAAAAAGTTTTGTTGTAAATCAGGATGCACCAACCTTACCGAAGCAGGCTTTTGCAGTGATCATAAGGAGCAAGCGGCCATTAATGATAGGCTGCGAGGATCAGCGGCAAAGCGGGGGTATGACAGTCAATGGCGGAAGGCTCGCGTTTATTTCCTTATTAAGCATCCTCTCTGCGTGCACTGTGAGAGAGAGGGAAGCATTGGCGCAGCCACGGTAGTCGATCATATCAAGCCCCATAAGGGTGACAAGGCTTTGTTCTGGGATCGGAACAACTGGCAGCCTCTATGCAAGAAGCATCATGATATCAAGACTGCAACAGAGGATGGTGGCTTTGGGAGAGGGGGTTAGTTATATAAATTGAATCTTAATGAAATATTGAAAATGGACTGCATTGAAGGTATGAAACAAATTGGCAATCAAACCATTGATTTGGTTGTCACTGATCCTCCTTATCTCATGAACTATCAAAGCAATATGAGAAAAGAAAAGTTTGATTTCATTCACAATGACAGGAATTCACACGATCTTATATCAAAATATTTCGAGCAATGTGCCAGGATTATGAAAGATGGAACTGGCATTTATTCGTTCTGCAGCTGGCATCATTTTGACTTTTTTAAATCGGAATTTGAAAAACACTTCAAACTTAAAAACTTGATTATATGGGTGAAGAATCATCATGGAGCAGGAGATTTAGAAGGAGGCTATGCTCCACAGCATGAGCTTATTCTATTCGGTCACAAAGGAAGACATCTGCTTCGTGGAAAGAGAATCTCGGATGTAATCCATCATGCAAAAGTTGTCCCCGCCGATATGGTACATGCTACAGAGAAGCCAGTTGGCCTAATCGAGACGCTAATTAAAAAATCAAGTGATAAAGGCGAGATCGTATTCGATGGGTTCATGGGATCGGGTACTACTGCAGTAGCATGTTTGAACACAGACAGGCAATATATGGGGTTTGAAATGGACGATCGATATTATGAGACATGCATAAGACGAACAACAGTCGGCTATAGCCATCAAATGGATCTTTTTAATATAGATACGTAACAGGGGTGCGAAATTTAATGGTCCATACAGTTCCTAAGGGCTTAGTAGGGTAGGGGGGGGCTAAATCTCTATAGCTCTCGCCTTTGTAGACCGCGTGTCCCTTTTTTCGCGTAAAAACTCCCCATATAACTTTTTAGGCAGGAGGTGACAAGTTTGCCCCGAAATGGACAACCCATTGATTTGGTAATTGCAAACGGAAATAAGCATCTAACCAAAGCCGAGATTCAAGCGCGCAAGGACGGCGAAATTAAGCTTGGCAAAAAAGATTTAGACAAAATGAAGCCACCAGCCTACGTAAAAAATGATGCGGTGGCTTTTTCATATTGGAAGCAGCACATGAAAGAGTACAAGGATGCGGCAGATCAGGGAATTGAACTCATCTCATCTTCTGACATTGGGATCCTGTCTCTTTACTGCCAAACATGCGCTGAGTATGAACGGCTGCTTCGCTCCTATCAGCGAATTGATGAGATTGCCAAAGATGTACAGCCGCTTAATCAATTCATCTTTGAAGACGAAAACGAGTATCGCATGAAGGCGATGATGAGCCTTACAAATATCCTCTCCATTGAAGGGCTGCTACGGATTGAGACGGCGATTAATAAAAAGATGGACATGCTTCTAAAAATGCAGGACCGGCTTTTCCTAAATCCATTGGCTAAAGTGAAGAATGTAGCCAAACCGAAGAAGAACGATAAGCCGCCGAGCCGATTCAGCAAGTTCGGTGGTGGTCAAAGTGGATAATTATCCATTCCATGCCCTTACTGAAGACGATCGCGTCACACGTTATGCGCTGGATGTTGTGAATGGGCGGCTAGATCGGCGCGTTGGCAAAAGCGAAATCCAAGCGTGCCAGCGGCATCTGCGGGATTTAGAGCGGCAGGGCACAGATGAGTTTCCGTTCCTCTGGCATCCTGAAAAGGCACATGAGTTGATTGAGTTCACTGAAACGCTGACGTTGGCAGAAGGCGAAGATCCGCGCCCGATAGAACTCTGGGGGTTTCAAGATTTTATTCTTGGCTCTTGGCATGGCTGGCGGAAGTATTCTGGCCATCGACGATTCCGAACTTCGTATGTACAGGTTGCGAGGCAAAACGGAAAGTCACTCATGAACGCGGTACCAGCGATCTATTACGGCAATTTTGACGGTTACCAATATCCACAAATCTACTGTACCGCCACGAAAGAGCTTCAGGCGAAAATCGTACTTGGTGAATGCATCAAGTTTATTAATGCGGACCCAGAACTGTGCGGCAACGAGTATGAAGATGGCCTTTTCAGAGTCAAGGAATATGCCAACCTGATTGAGTGTAACGTGACCAATGGGAAAATTCGTGCACTGGGACGGGACACCAAATCTATTGACGGCTTCCGTCCATATTTCGCCTCTGTCGATGAATACCATTTACATCTGACGAACCAAATGTACAAACTGGCGACGGACGGAACCAAGAAGCTGCTTCAATGCCTTATCTCGGTCATTACGACGTCGGGCTTTGAACTAAATTCCCCGTGCTACGAACTGTACAAATACTGCAAAGGCATACTAGCTGGTGCGTTTGTGGACGAAACACAGTTTGTGTACATCTGTGAATTGGATAAAGAGGACATCGACAGCAAGGATGGCATCTGGATTCCAGAGAACTGGGGCAAAGCCAACCCCTTATGGACCGAGCAAACGCTTGAAAGTTTGCAGGCGGATGCGATTAAGGCCAAGGAAATGGGCGGCGAAGAACTGCGCAATTTCATGACCAAATCGCTCAACATCTGGGTACAGCATGCGGACAATCAATACATGAACGTCGAACACTGGGCAGATGCAGCCACCGACATGACTTTGGAGGATTTCCGCGGGTATGAATGTTACATGGGCCTTGACCTTTCCTCTGGTGGTGATTTAACGTCTGGCGTACTGGAGATTCCATTTGTCGTGAATGGCGTGCAAAAGTACTATGTGCATTCCCACAGCTTTATTCCTCTCGCGAGAGTCGCCGAGCATATCCGAACCGATCACGCGCCATATGATATGTGGATTCAGGCGGGATTGTTGACGACAACTGAAACGATGGGCGGCGTTAAAACAGATTACAAGTACATTTTGATGTACTACAAGGAACTTATCACCAAATATGGCTTGAAATTAAAAGGCATCGGTTATGACCCTCATAACGCAGATGCTTTTTTAAGTGATTTGGATGCTACGTTTGGCGTGGACTGTGTCGAGATTGTGCAGAGTGCACGCAGTTTGAACGATGCGACCGTCGATTTCCGACTGGAAGTAGAAGCTGGAAACGTGATCTATGACAAGAAAAACCATCTACTCACGTGGTCCATGGTGAATGCCAAAACCGAAAGTAACAGTTTTAAGGAAATCAAGATCATGAAACACACCCAAACAAAACGGATTGACCCGGTCGATGCGGTTATCGACGCTCACAAACTGCTATTGGCAAGCATCAAAAAGCCAAGCGCTAATCCGTATGAAAAACGCGGCATGCGAAGCCTGATGTAAAGATGGAAGGGAGGTGAGAGAAGAGTGAATTTGCTTCAGAAGGCGCGATTTCTATTTTCGAATAATTTTGACGACATGGTACAAAAATTTCTTATCGGCGACGACGAAGTCCGCATCCCATCAACGGGTGTCGGCCCCTTATCCACGACCGCCGCCATGAAATATTCGGTGGTATTAGCTTGTCTTCGTGTCCTATCCGAAACGATAGCCAGCGTGCCCGTGCAGCTCTACCGCAAGAAAGAAGACGGCGACCGCGAGGCGCGCAACGACTTGGCGGTTTATGATATTCTGCATAATCAGCCTAATGAGGAAATGAGTCCTTTCAATTTTAAAGAGCAGTGCATGATTCAACTCAACACCGGCGGAAATTCCGTCTGTGAGCGCCTAGTTGACCGAAGGGGCAACCTGGTTGGACTGTATCCCTATCAGCACCAACAAGTCGCAATCGGGCGCAACAAAGACACGATGAAGCTAGAGTATAAGGTTGGACCCAAGACGCTCACGCGTAACCAGGTATTTCACATTCCTGGGCTAAGTTTAGATGGTGTTATCGGGATCTCCCCGATCCAGTACGCTTCCTCTGCGATTTGGCTCGGTCAAGCGTATGAAAAATTCGGCGTGAACTTCTATAGGAATGGCGCAGCGCCAAGCGGCGCTTTTTCGTTTGAAGGCGAACTCTCTGACGATGCTTTTAAACGGTTGAAAGAAGAACTGAAGCAGAACTACCAAGGCACAATCAATGTAGGGACGCCGATGCTGCTAGAAGGCGGCGGGAAATATCAGCCCTTTGTTATTGCTCCGGCCGATGCGCAACTGATTGAAAATAAGAAATTTCAAATTGAAGATATCTGCCGAATTTACCGTGTGCCCTTGCATCTCGTACAGAACTTGGACAAGGCAACCAATAACAATATTGAGCAGCAATCTTTGGAATTTGTCATGTATACAATGCTGCCATGGTTCAAGCGTTGGGAAGAAAACATTAATATGCAACTCCTAACACCAGCCGAACGAATGGCTGGTTTTTATGTGGAATTTAAAATTGATGGCCTGCTTCGCGGAGATGCTAAAAGCCGCGCTGAATCGTATGCGCTCGGGCGACAGTGGGGTTGGTTATCGGTCAATGACATTCGTAAACTGGAGAATCTTAGCCCAATTCCAAATGGCGATATTTACTTAGAGCCACTGAACATGAACGAGGCTGGAAAACCGAAACCGGCAGGCAAATCCAGTGACACGAAAGCACTTGTCGATGAGATTTACAAGATGATAACAGAAAGAGAGGTGGCATAAATGTCGTTTTGGAGCTTCCGAAATGTGGGTGAGGATGGCGAAGATGTTGAACTGCGCATTCAAGGTGAAATTGTCAGTGATGATGACGCCTGGATTTATGAATGGTTCGAGATCCCTGCTGCCTCTCCCAATGCCTTCCGCCAGCAGCTCACTGAACACAAGGGGAAAAACCTGACGATTTGGATCGACAGTTGGGGCGGTGATGTATTTGCAGCCGCTGGGATGTATAACGCGATTAAAGAGCACAAAGGCAAGGTCACAGCCAAGATTGATGGCAAAGCAGTTTCCGCTGCTTCCGTCATTGCAATGGCAGCGGATGAAATACTGATGAGCCCGCCCAGCATCCTCATGATTCACAATCCATGGACCGGCGCGAGTGGGGAAGCCAAAGACATGCGGCATACCGCCGACGTGCTAGATGAGGTCAAGGAGACAATTATTAATGCGTATCAGGCGAAAACAAACCTGAGCCGTAACAAGCTTTCTAAATTAATGGATGAAGAAACGTGGATGAGCGCGCGCAAAGCGATGGCGGACGGATTTGCTGATGGCATGTTGTACGACTCGAGTTCGACCGTGAATGACGAACAACCACCCGTCGAGAATTCATCTTCGTTCAGTCGTGTAGCCATCATGAACAGCGCAAACTCGGTGATGTCTCGCTTTTTTGAGCAGTGGAAGAAAATGCAAGACCATAAGTCAAATAAAAACGATCCTGCTCCGGCAAATAGCCACAGCGCGGATGCATTTAAAATGCGCGTCAAAGTACGCGAATTACAAAACAGGAGGCACGCACTATGAACAAATTAACCCAGCTTTTGGCCAAACAGGATGTACTGCTGAAGAACATGCGCGCATTGACAGACAAAGACACCATGTCGGATGAAGATATCACGAACTATGAGAGCATGGAAAAGGAATATGACAACAACGAAAAACAGATCGTATTCCTTCAAAAACAGGCCGATCGTGAAGCCAATGATAAAGCGCCAGTGAACAAGCCCGTTTTGGATTATGTGAACGAGTCAATGCCAAAGCCATACAAAAACTTTGCGCAGCAGCTTCTCGATATTCGCGATGCAGCCAATGGAAATATTTCGGAAAACCTACGTACCGTTCAAAATGCCATGGGCGGAAACTCGGGTACTGGTGCTGACGGAGGCTTTGCCATTCAGACTGATTTCGCGGGACTTATGATGGATTCAGCAGCCAAAGCTGGCGACATCCTCCCAAAGGTGGACAGCTACCAGGTCACGGATGGTTCCAACTCAGTCAAATGGGTGGACATTGATGAAGACGATGTCAGTTCGTCAGTGTTTGGAGGCGTTAAAGTGTACTGGGCATCTGAGGCGGGTACCGTTGCAAAGTCCCAGCCGAAGTTGGCAGAGAAAGAACTCAAGCTTGAGAAGCTGATGGGATTTGCTTATTCCACCTATGAGCTTGATAGTGATTCCAGCTTTGTGAACACACTATACACAAGAGCGTTCCAGTTGGGCATTCAGCGCGCACTTGAGGGCGCTATTTTATCTGGCGATGGTGTCGGCAAGCCACAAGGGATTCTTTCTAGCGGCTCCCTGGTTTCCATTGCAAAAGAAAGCGGACAAGATGCTGGATCTATCAAATGGACAAATCTCTCGAAAATGTACAACCGCGTATTGAACAAGTCGAGAAGCATTTGGCTGGCTCACCCGGATGCGCATGAGCAGTTTGATTTCCTTGATTTCCCGGTTGGAAACGGCGGCGTTCCGATTTATCTGCCAGCATCGCAGGAAGGTACAATTGATGTGCTTCGCGGTCGTCCGATCGTGGACAGCGATCATTGCTCTGCACTCGGTACGCAAGGCGACGTCAATTTTGTTGACCTTTCCCAATACATGCTCGCATATAAAGGCGGCGTAGATGCAGCAACATCCATTCACGTGCAGTTCTTGACGGCTGAAAACTGCTTCCGCTTTATCTTCAGAGCTAATGGTATGCCGAAACAAAATAAGAAACTGAAAATCAAAAACTCCAACAATCTGCGAAGCTCGTTCGTTACACTCGATACACGCGGATAAAACAGCACGTAATCATTTCAAAGAGCCGTTTTAGTGAACGGCTCTTATTATAAGGAGGAACCCTCTATGTTTACGAAAATTTCCGATCGATTTCGCTCACGTCCTTTACTCGATGCCCAAAATACGGCAGCTGCCGCCCAAGCCTACGTAAAATTGACGCCTGGCACTATGGGCGCAACGCTTCGCGCGATCGTCACCAAAGGCAACGCCGCTGATTTAGTGTTATCACTGAAATATGCAGACAGTGCAGGTGGCCAGAACGCAGCAGCCTATCCTGTTGATGTGCCCATCTATGTAAATAATGTTCGCAAAGCAGATGGCAAGGCGGCAACCATCACCGGCGCAGCAGGTAGTTCGATCATTGATTTCTGTATTGATCCGGCGGCAATCCCAGACGGCAAGTTTGTCGGTCTTTCGTTCGCCGTTTCCAATGCAGCAACCCTAATCGCAGCAGAAGTGATTGAAGACGTCGCCTACCGAACTAGCTAACTAAAAGAAGCCGGAAGCCGCTTGAAACACTTCGAGCGGCTTTTTATTTGTGGAGGAAACCATGCTGACCTCAATTGCCATAGCTAAAAAGTTTATTCCAGGTGTTGAAGACGACTTGATTGGGTTTGCCCTTCAAGCAGCTTCCGTCGCGGTCGAAACCTACTGTAACCGTTCACTCGCTCTACTTACCAAAACGGAACGTGTGAATGGTGTTGAAGGCAAGGAACTCTTGCTTCGAAATTACCCAGTTCAAACCGTCTCATCGGTTCGTCATCACGAGACTTTAATTGAAGACTTTGATATCGTCCAGGAGCGCGGAACGTTGATTCGTACCTGTGGTTGGCTCGGGAGAAACCATACACTCGAAGTGACCTATACTGGCGGTTATGTCACCGACGAACAAGCAACGGAGGAACTTCCCGCTAATTTGCCCAAATCCATTGAAACGGCTGTGATTTTACTCGCGATGACCTTTTTGCGAACGCCTGGCGTTACTTCGGAACGTGTAGGCGACATTGCTGTCACCTATCAAAGCGAGGGAGATAACCTGCCTGGTCCCGTTCGTGCGCTGCTATCTCCCTATGTTAGTAGGAATGTGTAATGGCACCAAGACGAACACGAAGCCGTAGAGCTAACGTTGAAATCACGGAAAATACCTTTATGCCCTCCATTTTAAAGAAATTAAGGGCGCTAACCACACAAGAGGTTCATATTGGGGTCGAGAGCGATGCAGAAACCGCGATGATTGCCGGTATTCTCGAATATGGTTCAAGAAAAATGAACATCCCAGCCCGTTCGTTCATTGGATCAGGGAAAAAGAAATCAGCGGCAGCCATATCTAAACTGGTGCGCAAAGGCATCACGGAGCTTGTGCATGATCAAGGGGATGCACGCCGTTTGCTCATTAACATTGGCACAACGGGCAAGGATCGGACGCTGAAGAACTTCGATAAAATCAAATCGCCGCCGCTTAGTACCATCTATGCCAGGCGAAAAGGATCAAATAAGATTCTCGTCATGGAGGAACATTTGCGTAAATCAATTACGTTTGTCGTGGTGAGAAAAGGAAGGTGAATCCATGATCAGGTTTCAGTCCGTCATGCGGAAATATGAAGTGGCCTATGACCTTCTCGTATTAGGGCAATCGGGCCGCGATGGTGACGGCGTCTATCGAAAAGGAGAACTTGAAAGGTCAACGCTCAAAGGTGTTATTCAACCTCTAGGGGCGAGACTTCTTCAAGGTGAAGGCGGAAGATACACCGAAGACGATCGCGCGCTCTACACGGCGTACAAGCACGAGAATAGCCACATTGTGGAGTATGAGGGTAAGCAATACCGTGTGATTGTGGATGGTGATCGTTCGGGGCAATGCGACACCAACAAATATATCTTGAAACGGGTGACGACACATGATCCCCTTCCGTAGTATTCGGTCTTCCATCGTCCGGGGGCTTGCGACGGCAACAGGCTTGCCTCTAATAGAAATGAACGATAGCGGACCTGTGGATGCGTACCCGTACATTACCTACGATTTCGTTGAATTTCCCGGCACAGCGCTAGGATTGCCAGCGGAAGCGTTTGACGGTACCGTGAAAACACTCACGGAAACGATAGAGTTTACTGTGTCGTTTCATTCCTATGCGGCTTATAAGGACGAGAGCATTGAAAACGCCCTAAAAATCCGTGAATGGCTACTAACCGAAGGTCGAGAGATTCTCAGTTCTTCCGTCAATGTGGTTGTGATCCGCGCCGGACCCGTTCAAAACCGAGATGTGATGATTGGAAATGAATGGGAGCGCCGACACGGGTTTGATGTGGAAATGCGAACCATGAATACGATGCAAACCGCTGAATTCAGCATTGATTCAGCGGACATTCAAAGGAGTGAATGCAATTGACAAGCTCGAAAAACGACGTCATTGTCGTGATTGATATTCAAAAACCCACCCCGAAACTAGGTTTTGGGAAGCCACTCATTTTAGGCGCCAACGCGACAGGAAAGGCGTATAAGACATACTTGGATCTAGACGCCGTAAAAGTGGATTATGGCACGAGTACGGAAGAATATAAAGCTGCTGCTGCTCTTTTCGGACAGGGCGACGACTCACCGGCTGAGATTGCCATCTATGCTCGTAAAACGGGAGCAACGCCGGAAACACTAGAAGACGCACTATCGAAGTTGTTCTTACAGGACTGGTACTTTCTAGTGACAACAACAACAACCATCGACGATATTACAACCATTGCGGAAGCTGTAGAGCAAGATGACAGTCGGCAGTTCTTTGGACGGACCAGTTCGGCAACAGACTTGGCGGAAATCCTTGCCGAGAACTACACGCGAACCACCATGTTTTATCATACAGCGCAGGAAGTAGCCAAGTATCCAGAAACGGCATGGATTGGTCGCGCCGGATCAGCGCCTGTTGGCAGTGTCACATGGAAATTTAAAAAGCTAACGGGCATCCTCCCCATGGACATTGACGCTACCGAACTGGCCAACATTCATGCAAAGGGCGGAAATACATATGTACTTAAAGCTGGCGATCCTGTGACAAGCGAAGGAAAAGTTGTTAGCGGTGAGTACATCGATATTATTCATGCCAAGGATTACATCCGAGCATCCGTTGAATATGCCGTGCAAAAGTTGTTGAACGCATCACCAAAAATTGCTTATGACAATAACGGGATTGCGCAGCTGGAGAGCACTGTGAAAACCGTTCTTCAACGGGCTTATAATCAAGGCATGATTGCCTCTGATGAAACAGGTAACGGAATTTACGCCACGGAGTTTAAAAGCCGGGCGGATGTAGATCCCGCAGACCGGGCAGCGCGCGAATACAACGAAGGAAAATTTAGCTTTGAGCTTGCTGGAGCGATTCATCAAACGAAGATTCGCGGGATCATCAAAACCTAAGGAGGGCATATCCGATGTCAACAACGAAAACGTATGATGTGAACAATGTCTCTGCTATCGTGGATGGCGTGTATTTAACTGGGTTTTCTGATACGCCAGTGACGGTTGAAAAAGACGAAGACAACTATACGGTCAAGGTGGGTGCACAGGGCGACGTCGTTCGTGCAAAAGTCAATAACAAGCTCGGGACCATTAAAGCAACGCTGCAACCAACAAGCCCCCAAGTCGCTTTTTTAGACGGCCTAGCCAACAGCGGCAAACTAGTACCCATTACCGTCATTTATGCAGGTGATACGCGGGAAACATCAACTGCAACAGAAGCTTTTGTGAAGAAACCTGCCCCGCGTACATATGGTGCAGAAGCAGAGGACCGCGAGTATGAATTTCAATGCCTTGATTTGAAAATGGAATAGGAGACGATGACATATGAATTTTAAACAAAAGAACTTCACTTCTTGCGCAGGTAACACTTTTACTTTCCAGTTCCCAGGTATCCGCACAGCCACACAAATTCGTGATCGAGTAAAAAATAAATTTGGCGTTCCACAAGAAGAAAAAATTGCGGAAGAAATGCTGAAAACAGTCATTGTGGAGCCAAAAATGAAAATGGAGGACTTCTCCTCCATGAAGGAATATGACGAAGTTGTCGGTGCAGCCTACAAATTCGCCAATGGAATGGATGATGACGATGACAATCTCCAAGAAGGAAGCTCGAAGTAGGGCTGAAGCCAATTGGTTCCAGTGGCGATTAGTTATTGGCGGCGTTATTCGCTACAGTGAACTGGATTTATTAGATCCGGATGACATCCTTGAAGCAAACGCGGCACTGGACATCCATATTGAACAAGAAAAAGCAGCAGCAGAAAAGCATAAGAAAAGGTAAAAAGGGCGCCCTACAGGGCGTCCTTTCTCATTCCCGTCAAAAGAAAGGAGGTAGTATCATGGGCGTGGTGAGTAACCTCATGTACGCGGTCGGGTTTAAAATTTCCGATAAAGCCATTAAACAAGCTGACAATCAAGTCTCCTCATTAACTAAAGGCGTGGTTGCATTTGGCGTTGCGGCCGCTGCATCGATGGCCGGTTTTGGTATAGCTGCCATACATGCATCCAGCGAATTTGAAAAATCGATGTCCAAAGTACAGATGGCGACAGGGGCCAGCGCCGAACAGATGGCTGACACGAGAGAGATTGCCAAAAATCTCTATTCGCAGAATTTTGGTGAAGACTGGAACGATTTGGGCAATGCTATTTCCACCGTAAAGCAATTCACCAAACAAACAGGGTCTGAACTTGAGGAAACAACCAAAGAAGCTTTACTCATGCGAAATGCTTTCGGATATGAGGTACCTGAATCGGTCAAGACCGCCGATACCATGATGAAAAATTTCGGAATCTCATCGAAAGAATCCTTTTCATTGCTGGCGCAAGGTGCGCAAAATGGTTTGGATAAATCAGGTGAGTTGCTGGATACCGCGAACGAGTATGCGCCGCAGTTTAAGTCACTCGGATTTTCAGCGAATGATATGTTCGACACATTCAGCGCGGGACTCGATGCGGGGGCGTTTAACCTAGACAAGGTTGGGGATGCCGTCAAAGAGTTTAATATCCGTGCAAAAGATGGATCGACCACAACGGTGCAAGCCTTTAAAATGTTGGGCCTTGACGCAGATAAGATGATGCAAACCTTTGCACACGGTGGTCCAGAGGCTAAGAAATCATTTTCACAAATCATGCAGATGATTTCTGATATCGAAGACCCTGTCCAGCGAAATACAGTCGGCGTCTCATTGCTCGGTTCACAATTTGAAGACTTGGAAGCACCAGTCATTGCCGCACTCGGCACAGCGCGCAAACAATTCGATATGACGAAAGACAGCATGGACCAGGTTAACGAAATCAAATTTACCTCACCAGGGCAAGCCTTTGGCGTACTTGGCAGGCAAATTGAAGTGGGCATCCTTATTCCTTTTGGCGAAAAATTGCTTCCTTACCTGTCTGAATTCGGTCAATGGATGGCGAGCCATCAACCTGAAATTATGGCTGTAGGTGCAGCGCTCGGAGATACGCTTGGCGGAGCTATTTCGCTTACGGCGGACACGATCGGATTTTTGGCTGGCAAAATGGACTACATTATACCCGCTATGGCCGGTCTTGCCGCCGTCATTGGTTATGCCATGATTCCGACATTCACCGCATGGAGCATCCAGTTATATCTTTCCGCTGCCGCTGGCTGGGCGGCTGTAGCCCCGTGGCTGCCGTTTATTGCAATTGGTGTAGCGGTCGTTGCAGCAATCGTCGGCATTGTGTACGCCTTTAAACATTGGGGAGAAATTAGCACTTGGCTGAGTGAAAAGTGGAGTCTGTTCAAAGATTGGATTGTCGGCGTATTCCAATCGATCGGCGACTTCTTTGCAGCGTACTGGCCCTATGCGCTGGCGCTGCTGGCAGGTCCTCTAGCCCCCCTTGTAATGCTTGTCATTGGTTACTGGGATCAAATTAAATCCTTTACGGTTACAACTCTAACGGAAGTCGGCGACTTCTTTACGAATACTTGGAGTAATGTCATGAACTTTCTCACGGGGATTGACTTGTTTGATATCGGAAAAAACGTTATCCAAGGCTTAATCAACGGGATGAGCAACATGGCCAGTAGTGTGGGAGACACCATTAAAAATATTGGCAGCGGAATTACAGACGGCATTAAAGACTTTCTCGGCATTCATTCGCCTTCGCGTGTAATGATGGAAGTCGGATACTACACGGGTGCAGGTCTGGCCGATGGGATTTCTGGGACGGAATCCATGGTGTCACAGGCTTCGACGGATCTCGCCAGCGAAGTGACAGATGCACAAACTCAGCATCTCCCACCAGCACGCGCAAGCGCGTCCGTAGGAAACGAGAGTGCGAGCGCTGGAGGAAATTCACAACGGATCGAACTCTTCCTTACGGTCAAAGTGGAAGGCGAAACAACCAATGCACAAAACCTTGGTGCGAGTATTGTCGGCGAGGTCAAAGAGATTGTGCAGGATATTATTGATAGTTCAATTCGGCGTGCAGCGCTAGGAGGTTGATGTCAGATGGCGCTTATCAATGGGATCTACATCACGGTAGAGACAGAAGATCCTTCCTATGAAATTGACATGACCGAGCAGCCCGTAGAAAAAGGGGCTAATATCGCGGATCATGTTCAGCCGAAAGCAAAAGGCATGAGCATATCCGGCCTCATAGTTGGTGATGACGCTGCCCAAACCCGGGAGGCATTAATTGGACTCATGAACGCAGGTTCTATCGTTCAGTACGATGGACGAAATTTTTTCGTTGGTCTAATTCAATCTCTTTCAACCAAGCATGACTACACGGTCGCCAATGGCTATACGTTTTCCATGACGCTCAGAGAAATCAAAATTGCGGAATCCTCTTACGTCGACGAGCTTCCAGCACCCGTTCGTGCAGCGGCGGCACCCGTTATTAGTTCGGGAACCAAACAAAAGAAAAAGTCAACCAAGGGCAGTGAAAAAGAAGTTGAGAAAGTTACTTTCAAGGCAGGCAGTCCGTGGGCGACATGAGGTGATGATATGGAATATATCGATATTGAAAAACAAAATATCCCGTACCGTTTTGACATTGCGATCGCTGACGTCATGTTTACGTTTGAAGTTCATTACAATGGTGACTTCGATTTTTTTACAGTGGATTTATCTAAAAACGGCGAGGCGCTAGCGTATGGGGAAAGAATTGTATACGGCGTGCCTTTGTTCGGCGATGTTGCCGATTCTCGGTTTCCTACTGTTAAAATTATTCCTTATGATCTTTCAGCACAAAGCAATTCTGTTACTTGGACAACACTCAGCGAGACGGTTTTTCTTTATTTAGATGGTGGTGAGCTAGATGGCTAACTTTGGGCGTTATGTTGAAGTTATGATTGGTCAGCGCAGCTTTCAGAGTGACAAATTTACGATCGAAGGTACAATCCCCTTTGACAATGATCCACTACCCAACGAATCAGAAATTAAAATTTGGAATCTCAGTTTCGAAACCATTGCCGAACTAAAGCGCGGTCAAGTGGCCGTGATTAACGCCGGTTATCGTGGAGATATTGGTTTAATCCTTCACGGTTATGTGTCAAAGGTAGCTACGAAGCAAAACGGCGTCGATCGGATCACAAGCATCTATGTCCTGGACTCCGAGGACCTTTCCAAACGGAAAGTAGAAATTGCCTACGCCAACGGAACACTTGCCAGTTACATTCTAAAAGACATGGCCAAGCAGCTTGGACTTCCACTGGCACAATTTGATTTAAACCAAGATATGCGATACGAGGATGGATATACAGCCAAAGGCGAAGTTACAAAGATTATTAGTGATATTGCCGCAGATTGCGGAACGTCCGCTTATGTCAACAAGAATAAGCTTTACATCCGTAATCTACGATATGGAAGCGACGACGCTTTTGCCCTGTCAGTTTCCACAGGGATGATTGGTTCGCCGGAACCTTTTGAAGAAGATTCATTTAAGGGATTCAACATCAAATCCCAATTACAATATCGAATTACCACGGCTTCCGTCATTGACCTAGATAGCAGACTATTTCAAGGTCGCTTACATGTCCGCGCTGGTTCTCATTCCTTCAGTAATTCTGGCGACTTTATGACCGAAATGGAGGCAATCCAGCCATGACACAAGTTGACCCATCGAGCGCACTGGTTACGCTCATTCAAGGGCTTATTGATAGCAACACGTCTTCCCTTTGCGTATCTTTTCCCTGCAAAGTGATTTCCTTTAATGATGCCACCTGTATGGCCGTTGTTCAGCCACTTTTAAAAACGATGGGAGAAGCAGATCCATCACCTATCCAAAATGTACCCGCACTTGGCCAGCGGTTCATGATTGACGGCATGGAACGTATTTATAAGCCTTCCTTACGTGCAGGTGATGCTGTGTTGGTTGTTTGTTCGGACCGCGAATTGACGAAAGTACTCAGCGGACAAGTTGCACAACCTGATAGCAAACGCATGCACAGCCATAACGACGCCATTATTGTGGGGGTGATGCCGTGCAGTCTCCAAAATTAAGTAATGGCGATTTGACATTTGATAATAACGATCTTGTGCTGGTGGAGGGTACAGAAGAAATTGCGCAGTGCTGCGAAATCATTCTTGGTACGAATCAGGGCGAATGGTTCTTAAATCCCAGTATGGGCATTGATTTTGAAAAACTAAACGCCAAGAACATTCGCGAGGATGTAATCCGTGAAGAAATTCGATCAGGGTTGCGCCAAGAACCACGAATACAGACGATCGATGAAATCAAAGTCAATTTGAATACGAAAACGCGGGAAAGTGAAATCAGTTTTAAAGCTACCAGCACAACAGGGGAGGTGGTTACAGGTGGCACTGGATAAGAACGGTTTTAAGCGGAAGCGATTCGCTGATATTTTTGCTGAAATGGAAGCGAAAGCGAAAGAGGTTTACGGGCAGCAAATTAACACGTCTGAAAAATCCGTAATGGGCATCCTGCTTCGCATTTTCACATGGTTCCTGGCGACGGTTTGGCAACTCGCCGAAGATGTATATAATTCCGCCTACCCCAATACAGCAACGGGGGCTAATTTAAAAAAGCTTGGCCCCTATGCGGGAATCAAAGCGCTGCCACCTATGCAAGCGACAGGAACCATTCGGCTAATTGGTACGCCTGGTCACACACAGGCAGCTGGATTCCGAATTAAAACGAGCAGTGACATTGTATTTGAAACCGTGAGTGCGATCACGCTAACTGGCGGTACCGGTTCGGGCGAGATTCGCGCAGTCATGCCAGGGAAAACGGGTAATGTCGATGCGGGACAAATCACCCTTATCGTGAATCCTACTGCCAACATTACGGCAGCAACGAACATGGAACCCACAACTGGCGGCAGAGAAGATGAAACAGATCAAGAGTTCCGAGACCGTTTCACTATCTCTAGCGAAGGGAGAGGGAAGGCCACACACGGCGCACTCCGAGCAGAACTCTTAAAAGTAGCAGGCGTTCGTGCAGCAGCCGTCATTGAAAACTACACCAATGAAGAGGACATAAGCGGCAGACCTGCAAAGTCTTTTGAATGTTACGTGTTAGGCGGAACGCCTCAAACGATCGGCCAAGCCATATTAGACACGAAAGCGGCAGGCATTGAACCCCATGGCAATGAGCTTGTGACCGTGAAAGATGATGCTGGATTCGATCATATTATGAAATTTTCTTATGCGGACGAAATCCATGTTCATATCAGGTTTACGATCAAAAAAGATAATCGTTATCCCTCTGAAGGTGATGCACTTATTAGAACTTCCGCTATTAAATACTTGGGTGGACTCGATGAAGACGGCACCTTGTTTGTAGGTTTGAATATGGGGGATGACGTCATCCAATCTCGATTAATAGCAGCCGCCTTCCAAGTTGACGGAGTAACCGATGTGCAAGCAGAGATCAGTACAAACGGCACGACATGGACGCAAAGCAATTTACCCATTGCACCCAGTGAAGTCGCTCAGACTTCACACGCACTTGTGACGGTGGTGAGTATTCAATGATTAATCTGTTTACCATGATCAGCCGGTTATCGGATAAGTTCGCCAAAAACCCTGACAGTAATCTGGGGAAACTCTTAAACATCCTAGCGGATCAATTGCACGAAGTTGAGATAACATTTGAACGCATGCGGAATTGGCGGGAAATTGATGTAGCTGAAGGCACGACACTCGATAGAATCGGAAACATTGTTAATCAGTCTCGCGGGGTGGCGACGGACGAGGTTTATCGGATTTTGATTAAATCAAAGATTGCCCGAAATCTCAGCACAGGTGATATCAATACCATCATCGGCGTTATATCCACGGCGCTGAATTGCGAACCTAGTGAAATTGAAATTAAAGAACTGTATGCAGAATCCTTCGCCCCCGAACCTGCATCGATTTCACTTATTAAAATGCCGCTGAAGGCAGTTAACGAGGCAGGAATGTCACCACCGCAGTTCGCGCGTATTGTTCAACAAACCGTGGCTGCCGGGGTGCGTGTAGGGGCTGTTGAAATGACAGGTACGTTTCAATTCGCTAGCGGTGATACAACGGAGAGTAGCTCCACTGCCGGTTTTAGTAATGACGATGGGGTAATCGGTGGGTATTTAGGTGCTGCCTACGCGCCTGGTAACAACACGGACTTACCCATTTAGAAAGGATGATATTAAATGAGTTTTAATGAGGCACTTCCTGAATGGTTGGCAGAAGGAACTGAACCGCCGTTATCTAAAAAAACCAATGGCTGGCAAGCAGAAGATAAACCGCCAGCTAGTTATTTCAACTGGCTATTTCATCGAACATATAAAGCTCTTTTAGAAATTCGAGATAATTTCGCTGTAGCAGGGACGGCAAATCCAGGTATGAACGGTGCGGCAGCACCTGGAACGTCCGAAGCTTATTCACGCCAAGATCATATTCACCCATCTGATACATCGAGAGCGCCAGTCAATAATCCTGTTTTTACAGGCACAGGGATAACCCTTCCCGCCGATCCAACGGCACCCATGCACGCTGTGACATTACAGCTCTTAAATGCAAAATTTGCACAAGCGACAAAGTACGCTCCTTAATTGGGGCGTTTTCTTTTGGGGAAGGAGTAAATAGAATGGCAGTAATTTACACATCTTCGCAGGCAGCCGGTAGTGCTTCTGGACGTAAGGTCACCAAACTAAGCAACGGGTGGCTGATTGCTATAGTGTCTGAAGGACTAGCTAGTAACCGTGTCATGAAGTCCACGGATAATGGAAATACATGGACAGTTTTGACACAACTGTATTATCCATCTGCTAGTAGATATGCTTCGTCAAGTTCATCTATTGTTTCAACAGGCACAACCGTCATTGTATTGGCTACAGTGGACAACCCACAAACGAGTAGTGGATACCTGATTTGCTTTAGGTTTGATGCTACGACAGTTGGAGCTACAGCGAATGGGGTTGCGTACATAAACGGACCCGCAAGAGCTATTGATATGGTATATGACGCAAGTACAAATACCTTACACGCTGTAACGGCTCATTATCAGGGCGTTAACGGTAACTATGTAGCTTTCTATCTATGGTCGGGTGACTTAGGGACAACTTGGACTTCAGTTACGCTTGTACAGACATCCGGGCAAACCGTTGAAGAAGTTGCTATTACCGTAAACGCAAGTGGTCAGCCTATCGTAGCTTACCAAAATAGTATGACAGCCCATCTATTTCTAGGTAAGGGTACTGTGCAAAGACCTACGACACTTGCCCAATTGGGTATAGTGGATATGAACCAATTTGGTTATGCGCCGAATCCGCAAGGTCCATACAATGCTATGTCGTTGGTTAAGAATCCTACGAACGGCTACCTGTTCTTTGTGACAGCAGGTGGAGGGAATGGGTACATAACTGCTATGCGATCCGGGAACGGTGGGGTATCTTGGGAAACTAAGTACACTTTTGGTACGCAGAGTTTCAACATGCAAGACGTTCAAGCAACAATAGACAATCAGGGGCGCGTAGTAGCAATTTACAGTACTAAGAATTCTAGTACTACATCAACTTCTGAAGTCTTCATAGCCACTTCGGCTGTTAATGATGTGTCTTCATGGAGTGCTCCCACCCTATTGGACTCGGGTAATATTTCTACGACTCTAGTTAATTCGCCGTCTATGTCTCACGACCCTAATACCCTCGCTTCCACGTATTATTACATGTGGAGGAAGAACGCTAGCGGAACGTACACGGACCAGGCGAGAACGTCCAACACACAACCCAACGCACCTGTGATTACGTACCCTGCGGCGAATTCATGGATCAATACACGAACGCCGGTTGTCACTTGGAACTTCAGTGATCCAGATGCCGGTGACTACCAAAGTCAATACTGGATTCAGCTAGTAGATAGCGCTTATTCTTTCGTTATGAAAGACACTGGATGGCTAAACGGCAATGTGAGAAGTTGGCAGATGCCCGCCGATTGGATCACTTCGGACGGAACATATTATTTGCGAATGATGGTTCGCGACTCTGCGGGAGCTAATAGCGGGCCGGGTATAGGCACTCCCGGTGATACCACGTTCTACAACGTTTATTTTGGTGTGGATACAGCTATACCTGTTATCACTAGCGTATCAGCGCAACAATACATAACGGGTAACGCTGCGAGAGTATGGGCTTACGGTGTAGTCGATAACGTTGCGGTGCAGTATATTTCGGTATATGCAGTAAGACCGGATAGTAGTTATTATCTTTTGGGGAATATGACTAGGAACGGATCGACAAACGACTATTATTTCGATGTTACAGATATCAACATTGACGGAAATTGGCATTATGATTTCAGAGCGTATGATGCTGCGGGAAATGTATCTTGGATAGGGCAGCCTTTTGTATTTAGGGATACAGTTAAGCCGACTGCACCAACACAAACTAACGGCATACCCTACGCAATTTCAAATGGCGTTTCATGGTCTGCATTCAGTGACGGCGCAAACTCTTCAGGGTTATTGCTCACGACTCTGACACTTCAAAAATGGAACGGCAGCACATGGGTCACAGAATCAGGATTTCCCAAAAGCGTGGCAGGTCTGACCTATAGTTTCACTGGCTTGACTCCAGGAACCCAGTACCGTTGGGGAGTGACGTATACAGATAATTCTGGAAATACAGGCGTATTAAACTATACAACATTCACAACAAATAGCTATGCAGTAACGACACAAACGAATCTAGTTTCTGCGGGATATATATTCAACAGAAGACCAAAATTTAGATTTACACCAACGGACGCTAATGATAGTACTCTGACTGACTTTCAAATTCAGGTAAGTACGGTCAGCAACTTCTCATCTACGATTTTGGATACCAAAGCATCAACGGTCGTAAGTGGCTGGTCTGGATGGTCTGGCACAAGTGTCGCATCAGGAGGAGCTGTTTCTTATATTCCTCAAACGGATCTACCGTTAGGCACTCTGTATGTGCAGATTCGAGCGTATGATGGTAAGGATTGGGGAACTTGGAGTACAGCAGTCTCTATCTCGATACAGGCTGTTTCATGGACAACTACTATAGCTGCGGATGATACAGCTATCAGCAAACGAACAATTGATGAAATTAGAACGAATGTGAATGCAGTTCGTCAAGCTAGGGGATTGGCTTCTGTCGTTTGGACGGATTCGGTCATTACCGATTGGAATGGAGTAACTCCTACAAATGTTAGAGCGGCTCATCTCATCGAACTGCGACAAGCCATTAGAGACATCTACACGGCCTTAATCGTAACAGCGCCTACATGGTCGACAGATTCAATAATTGATACAACCGTAAACCGTAAGGGACAGCATTGGATTGATTTACGAAACGCAATAGTAGTAGCCTAACAGACGACTTCCTAAAAATGGTTGTTGTCTTTTCAATATTTAATCAAAAAGCCCTTCAAGGCAGAAAAGAGGAGTCATGAACAAATTTCTACAATCAGCGCTTACTCTAGAGACATTATTTAAACCCGCAAATGCAGGGGCAGCTACCATTGGAGCGATTATTGGACCATTTATTTTGCAGTCATTTAGCAATGGGAAGGCTTGGGCTTTTATATTGTTTATTGCGGTTATCATTGCTGATTGGATCACCGGAACTGCCGCAGCAAAGAAAGATAACACCTATGCTTCTGAGTATGGCATTCAAGCCATTCCCCGTACGATCTTAATGCTTTGGCTTCCAATCATTGGCGGGTTGCTTGATAAAGTTACGTTTACAGTGTTTGGCATAAATCAGCCAGGATACGCCTTCTTCGCAATCACAATTATGCTTATTTATCATACATGGGAGAGCATGACGGCTAATGCTTATAGAGCCGGTTGGGAGCAATGGATTCCGAAAAGCGTAACTGCTTTTGTGAGTAGTGAAATTAAAGCAAAGATCGAGCGAGCACAGGCAAGAAAGGGTGATGGTCAATGAGTAAGGGTTTCGATTGTGCAACACCGCTGAACGCCAAGACAGCGGCTCTTTTTGTTAATCAAGGATTTACGTTTGTATGTAGGTATCTCGCCCCAGTGGGTTCGTGGAAGCGTCTTACAGCTAGTGAAGCTAACGTTTGCACTAATGCAGGACTTTGGTTGGTTTCCGTCTTTGAACGTGGCGCAGAAAATGCGCTATCTGGGGCAGTTCAAGGGAAAGAAGATGGGGCTTTAGCACTCAAGTATGCAAAGGAGGTTGGGCAGCCGGAAGGAACTGTTATTTACGCTGCTGTTGATACGGATGTAAACACATCTCATTATAATGCGATTGAAGCTTATCTCCGTGCATTTGACGAGCAAATAGAAGGCTACGAACTTGGTATTTATGGCGAGTATGAAATATGCGAAGAGATGCGAAAACGAGATGTAGTCAACAAAATATGGCAAACATATGCGTGGAGTCGTGGCGCCAAAGTAAGTGATCCAAATGTTTATCAATACGAAAATGACGTCACCGTGAATGGGATCGGTATCGATCGAGATGAATCTAACGGGGATGCGGGAGGATGGAAAGTAGGAATGGCAATTCAACAAAAGGCAGTGCTTGATAGTGGAGTAGCAAATACAATCATCAATACATGGCTCTCACCAGATTGGGAGAAAGCCGACAAAGCAGGCGCGAATGATGAAGCTGTTTATATTCACTGGCTTGCTAATGAATTGCGCAAAGCTTCAGGACAACCATTACAATAAATAAGATTAAAGCGAAATAAAAAGCCCTCTTTCCCTAATAGGGATTGAGGGCCATTTTTATTTGAAAAGTTTCTTGATCAAGCTGAAAATATCAAACGTTCTTCGATTATATATCTTGTTATAGGCGGCTTTCTTCGGGTTTCTTAGCCATCCATAGCCCCTCGGCATTTTAATACCAATTCGATGTACAATCTGTCTCTTCAGGCTTGTACGCGCTGCGATTCGCTTCTTTAAACTGGGCGTGCGAAATCCATATTTCACGTTCATCATCCCCCGAGTAATAATTACCTAAGTTTACCATAGATAATCCATTTTGAGACATTTAAAAAACATCCAATAATTATTGCCCAGCAAAGACATATGTATAAAATTCGATATTTTGTGAATATGTCTGGAATTCCGGTTCTCAAATTCGTTCAAATTCCCCCATGAGCGCCGATTTACTCCCCGTGGAACATTTGATTTTTGTCGTAATTAATCAAACTTACAAACTCTCGTTTTCTTCGTTTTACTCCGATTTACTACCACAAACCATTTATATAAGATTAAGTTAATTATTTCATACAGAACAATTATTTTCCTTGACCTCCGATATCGGATATGATATAATTATAAATGTAAGGGAGGTGATGAAGTGCAAATGCTTCTAATGACAACGGGTATCCTGCTCATTCAGTTAATAACAGCAATCATTAATCTGAAAACAGCAAGGGTAAACAGTGGGAAAAGAAAAGTTCCTACACGTCAAATAAAAAGTAAAAACCCCAACCGCTCGCAACGGTTGAGGCGCTCTAGAAACAAACGAAGGAGTTAATACCTTCAGGAAGAGGGATGGTGCCCATCCCCTTCCTCCCTTACATTCTAACCCCATTATATCACGATTATGACAAGGAAAAAAGGAGGAACCGCCATGCTATTACTAACGATCATAAACTTTGCATTGATAATCGTCACACTTGGAATATGCTCGTATACGCTTTATCTAATTAAAGCTAGGCGGAAATGACATGAACCCTTTGGAACATATTATGGGCACCGAAGAAGCTGCGAGGCTTTGGGGATATTCCAATCAAGACACAGTAAAACATCTTTGTCGCGAGGGAAAGGTTAAAGCCATTCAGATCGGGAAAACTTGGGTACTAGATAAAGATCAGCCGAATCCAAGTCAGCCGGATCACCCTAAGAACTGGAGACGCAGTAGAAAAGAAAATGATTGAAAATTGGCTACAAAATAAATCAGTGGAGATAAGGTATGCATAGAAAAGTCCCTCAATCTTCTTAGATTAGAGGGGCTTTTCATAATTCTATTTACATAATATAGAAAAAAGGTTATTTCGAGAATCAATTTACTATAACTTTTATTTATTAGTTGAAAGAAAAATTTTATCGAATAAATTGTTGTTTTATGTCGAAATCATATATACGGCAAAACGGAAGCATGTGATAATAGCTTTACTAAGACAAGTCTTAGTAAAGTGGGCTTAAACTTTTCTTCCGAGAAAATGGAAATATTGGATGGGAAAGGCAGTGAAAATCTGCCTCAATATAGCATGAAAAAGGAGCCTGAAACATAATTATGAATTATGAAACAGTCAATTTAAATATCAGCCTTGTGAAATCAATTGGTGAGATTTCTGATAAAAAAATTAAACGTATTATTGAATCAGGCTATGACCTGATTCAAAACGTAAATGGTGTAATGGCTCATTTCATCGAAAAGTCAAGCGGCACAGTAATAGCGCTTGCACAAAATCAAATAACAATTGGCGCAAATTCGTCTATTGCTGAAGAACTGCTAAGAAAACCAGAAGCTGTTGTTGCAACATTTGACAAGTTTCTGGACATACTTTTCTTAGATGGTAATAATTCCTCGTTACAACTTAAACTTGAACGAGTTTATCCTTCTGAGAAGAATACCTTGGAACAAGGAAAGGGATTAACTCATGTAGAATTATTTGAAGGTGCACTTTCAGTCGGATTACGGATTCCATTTAAACGTGCAGACTTTGGTGGAGAACTAAAGATTGAACCGGTGTTTAATAATGCTCAAAGATATTTTATGGATTGTGTTATCCAAACTGAAAATTATTCAGTAGAGTCCCTAATGGCGATGGTTGACGTGATTGAGAAGGAATTCCAGCCTATGGCTCGCAGACTTTATAGCTAAATAAGCCTTTCCAAGAAGAGAGGTCTAATTAATGAGGGATTATAAAGGTCCGATGGAAAAGAAAAAACAATTGACGGATGCATTTAAACATCAGAAGGCAGCACAAGGTAAAAATGAGAGCACACCATTTAGATCATTCAAAGATCTTGGATTGAAAATTAACTCGAAAGCGTACGAATGTTACTCTGCTTCAAATGGAGGTAGAGTGGATGAGTAGTGCTGGAAGTATCTCTCAAGCCTTTAGTATCAGAAAAGGCAACTGGAATAATACTGGGGTTTTTTCAGACCTAGTTTACATCGAAGCTAACCCTGTTCTGGATATGGTATTAGGACGGCCACTCGGTCCCTTAGTAGAGGATTATCTTCAAGAGAACGTCAGACGAGGTGGAATGGCAACCTGGTCATACCACACGATAGATGAAGTGAAAAAAATTATCCATATAGGGAAATACGCTGATCATGCTTATCAAAATGGAATAAATGATTCTAATATAGGCGGTAAACATATTTACGCATGGAAAATTGCTGAGAATACAGTTGATGAGGCTACCTCCCAATCTATATCAGAGGATGTAGAAAATGAGACAGAGGCAGTTGTATCCCTTCTTGAGCAATACGGAATTGAAACTGATGTTGAGCAGCAAAAAGTAAGACGGCTTTCAAGTTATCTATACCGTAACTTTGGAGGCGGTCCGCAAGATGCTATGCATGTAGCCATTGCCAATCTTTCAGGGACTAATAATATTTTATCACAAGATTCTGGACTGTTACGGTACCCATCACAAAATATTTTTGGTGCCAGCAGGATAGTTGTAAGTAAATATACACCTTCACAACACGCAGTCGCATATGTTGACTTAACTCAGAGTCTACCTAGCACTGAAAAAAAGGCTGAAGGAACTTCTTAAAGTAAAAATCCTCCCATATTTGATGGAGGATTTTTTTAGTTTCAATAATCAGATGAACTGATCCTAGATGATCCCGACATTCGCTGCCACGGCTGTAACATTCAAGAAAGCTCTTTGAAATAAATATGAACTTATTCTCTAACTACACGTTACATTCAATGAATAGAGGATAACCATCCGTGGTGATCCCGATATCCAGTCCGAGATCGGCCAAATGCGGCAAATGCCTGCTTAGAAACCTCGCTACCTGAAGGGCGAACTCCGAAATTTGTTCACACACCGCGCGGGAATTCAGCGACGGATAGTCGGCCGCCAAAATTTCCGTCAGCGTCCTCACTTGGCCTCCTTGTGCCACATTGGTCAAGAACAGCTTGCGCGAAGCGACCTTGGCGACGATTCCTGTCACGCCCCAATCGCCGCAGGCTCCGCGCTGCACAGATACACGCATGTCGAAGGGACGTTTGTCATAGGTAGCCAAAGGCAGGCGCTGTTGCACGAGGTAGGCGCGGCTTTGGATTTTGCGCCGCAGGGTTAACGGCAGTTGTTTGCGAAAGTTGACCTGCCGCCAAACTTTATTGCTGATTTTCAGTGTCGCGGGATAAACAAGCTGCCAGCCCGTGGGGGTTCGGTCCATTTTCATAACACCGCGCCCGATGCTGGAGTTCGTTGGTTTGATAATGATAGAGTCGTAGGCACTCATCATGACTTTCATATTTTTGAGGGTGGCGGGGTAGGTGCCGGGCAGATGGGGTCTGATAGTGTCATCCAGCAGCAATATTTCGTGAATTTGCAGCTTGCTGTACCGATTCCATCGGTTAAAAACGTGAATGCCGTGCTGTGTCCAACTTTCCAGCTCCTGATCGGAGGTGGCGTCCAAGTAAATGGCGCGATTATGAATGATTTTCGGCAGGGCAATCCACTCACGCACATATCGAGTCCCTCTTTGCACATAGGCATGAACTCTCATCGTATGAATGTGAACATCCTGCATACGGAAGTAGCAAGGGGTGATGCCAAATTGTTTGCCAGCGTCACTGTAAAAATGGATGGCTTCATATTTTGTGTTCCCTAGGGGAATGCCTTCGTATAAGGAATCGTTCACTAATATACCCACATAGGGATTGACCATCTACTTCACTCCTTAGAGTTTTTCGTCAGAAAAACTGACGTCGAAAGCATAAGCTTAGAGTTTTTCGCCAGAAAAACTGGCTTGCCAACACGCCGCGACACGATAGAGGCTCCTTTACAGCTTATGGAAAAGCAGTGCAGCTTGTTTGTACGGATGCTGATACTTTTGCGCAAGTAGCGGACAGCTGCCCAAACTTTGCCTGTATATCCGCATATGTATAGAAGAGAAAGGGGGGAGTTACGTGTGAGCCAGAGACCTATGCGTGTTGTCATTGTTACGCCAGGTTCTTTTCCCATTCCCTCAGGAAAAAGCTCTTCGGTTGAACAGGTTGTCCAAAAAACGGCCGAAAAGCTCGTTACATTTATGCCCGTTTGTGTTCTGGGGAGAAGAACGAAGTATCAACCACGAAGTGAAATGCGGGAAGGATGTACGTATATAAGGGTTCCTTACGGGGGCTCTCGTTCCTATATTTCCGCCGTCTCTCGGAAAATCGCGATGCGAAAACCCAGCGTCATCCAGGTTGAGAATCGGCCGCATTTCGTGCTCTATCTGCGCAAACGTTTTCCAAGATGCTTCATTAGTCTGGTGCTGCACTCAAAAATATTTATTTCTTTGCCTTATATCTCACAGAAATATTTGAAGGCATGCCTAGCCGCGGCGGATGTCGTGATCGTCAATAGCGATTATCTCAAGCAGGCGGTGCAGGCGAAAGTACCGTCAGCCGCACATAAAATTGTGACGCAGCATTTGGGCGTCGATGTTACCAAATTTACGTCAAGATGGTCTCCGGAGGGGAATGAATCCCGCGCTCAAATGTTGCAAAAGCTCGGCTATGAGAACCGGAAGATCATTCTTTTCGTAGGTCGGCTTATCCCGAGAAAAGGGGTGCACCATCTGCTCAAAGCGATGAAAACGGTGATTCAGACGGAGCCGAATGCGGTCTTAATTCTAGTCGGCGGTGCCTTCTATGGCTCCAGGAGATCGACGGCTTACGTGAAAAGGCTGTTCCGGGAAGGGAGCAAGATGCCTCAGAATGTGAAATTCGTCCCCTACACATCACACGCTGACATCCCGAAATGGTATCACCTCGCTGACGTTGTTGCCGTGCCTTCCGAGGAAGGAGAAGCTTTTGGACTCGTAAATATTGAGGCTATGGCTTCTGGAGTTCCTGTCGTAGCGACAAATTCAGGCGGGATCGGCGAAGTGATTAAGAATGGGACGGTCGGGTGTTTAGTTGATTTGGGCAAGATCGAGTCGGACCTGCCTCTGTATTTATTGCGTCTTTTGGCAGATGAAGAGCTGAGACGAGCCATGGGGGAGCAAGGTATTCAAAGAGTCGATCAATTGTTCACGTGGGATAAAGCGGCAGAAATGAGGTATGAGTTATACAAGCATAAATTGGGGAGGTAACTATTTATCTGGGTGTCCGCACATTTTTCAGGGCTAACGTACATCTGGGATTGAGCTTGAATATGTTACAAATGACCAATTTATGTGGAATGGAGAGGAGTCTATGAGTAAGCGTAAGAGCAGCAGCAACAGAGAAAGGCCTTATGTGCAAAAAGTGAACTCCCGAACAAATGAGTTGAAATGGCTCGATGAAAGTGAACAGCCTTCACCTGCTCCGGTTAAGCAGGAGAAAGCGGAAACAAGTCCAAAAGTTGCACCCGTCGTTGAAACAAGTATTACTCCCAAAACGACGACGCCCAAAACACCGGCAGTGAAAACTTCGATTGTAGAGCCGGCCAAAGTAAATAAACCCGCAACGGTGGTAAATGTATCTCAGACCTCCGTGCCGGCACCTCCGCTGCTGCTGCTTTCTGAGCGTAAAACAGGCAAATTTGTAAACCCTGTCGTCTACACGGATGATATCGTGGAAGAAGCGATAACTTGGGAGAAAATTGCAAATCGTTCGGTTGACGAAAGTAAAATCAAGCCGCAAAGCATCGGGACGAAAGTCATTAAGGATTTTGCGATCGATCAGTCAAAGTTAGCATCAGCCAGCGTGACGCGTGATAAAATCGCCGGGCACAGCATTTATGATGAACATATCGCTCCACACAGCATCTCCGGTGACAAAATTCAGGATCAAACGATTCCCGGAAGCAAACTGCTGGATAACAGCATCACAGCGGATAAGCTTGCCGATCAAACGATTGATTCCATTAAGATTGCGGACGGCTCCATTTTGTCGCAGCATTTATCCGAGTTGGTTATTACGAATGAGCTGATTGACGACCAGTCGATTACAGCGGACAAAATACGTAGCGGCGCAGTGCAAGCCAAACATATTTCCAATTACAGCATCGATACCGCCAAGCTAATGGATGCCGCGATTACAACGGATAAGTTAAGAGATCAAGCTGTTACGGAAGAAAAAATTGCGAATGAAAGCATATGCTCCGTTCATATCCAGTCCAAAGTTATTTTCAACGAACATTTGGCCGATGGAAGCGTTCAGAGCCGGAGTATTGCGCCAGGTCAAATTGAAGCCGATCACATCGCTGACGGGGCAATCGACAGTTACCATCTGGAAAGTCAGATTATTACAGAAGATAAACTCGCTCCTTTATCGGTCTCAGAGGAGAAGTTGGCGAATCAAGCCGTTACGAATCAAAAGATCGCCCCGTTGTCGATTGAAGCTAAGCACATCGTGAAGTCTTCGATCCGCACGGAGCACCTCGCAGACGGGTCTATCCAAACCTCACATCTTGCTTCCGGCGTGATTCAATCCGGACATCTGGCAGAGGGTGCAATACACGCTAAACTGATCCAGGATGGCTCCATTACGGCAGACAAACTAGCTGCAAATGCGGTAGAGGATAAACATATTTTCCCGAAAGCCATTCAAATCGGACACCTCGCTGACAATATCATTTCTAATGCGAAGCTGCAGGATGAATCGATCACCTCTTCGAAGCTCGTGGAAAGCTCGATTGAAGCCAAACATATCCAACAACAGGCGATTCAGAGTGAACATCTTGCCAACAACAGCATATCCAATGCCAAGCTGCAAGATGAGTCGATCACTTCATCCAAGCTGGTTGAAGGCACGGTTGAAGGCAAACATATCCGGCAGCAAGTGATTCAAAACTGGCATCTGGCTGACGGCATCGTTTCCAGCTCGAAATTGCAAAATCAGTCCATTACATCAAGCCATTTAACGGAGAATCTCATTGAGGAAAGGCATATCAGCGAAGGGGCAATCACGCAGCTGCATTTGGCCGATGGGATCATTTCTTCCTCCAAATTGGAAGAGGGAGCTGTGACGACAGATGTATTGGCGGCAGGCAGTGTAGATACGTCGAAGCTGAAGTCGCAAAGCGTGACCGCTGATAAGCTTGCAGTAAGTTCGATCACCGCCGAGCATTTGAACCAAGGCATCGTGGCAAGTGAACATTTGGCCGAAGGGGCGATTCTTGGTATCCACTTTTCGCCAGAGACGATTGGAACGACACACCTGCTGGATGGGATCATTACGAGTGAGAAGCTGGGCTTAGGCGCTATCCGCTCGGAGCATATCGGAAATGGCGAGATTGGCGCTGAACAAATCGTGGAATCGGCGATTGGGCGCGATCATATTGCTGAAGAGGCCGTGACAACGCAGCATTTGCAGGATCAAACGATTACGACAAGTAAAATTGCTGAAGAAGCGGTGACGGGTACGAAAATTGCTTCCATGAGCATTGAAACTCGCCATCTTCAGGAAAACAGTATCGATGGCAGCCATCTGAAGCCGGGGGCGATTTCGTCCCAGCACTTGGCGCAGGGCTCGATTACACTCAATATTTTTGCTGACAGGAGCTTGGATGGAACGAAGTTAATGGAACAATCCATTACCGGAGAAACGCTTGCGAAAGCGGCTGTCACCGAAGATAAGCTGGCGAATGGTGCCGTTAGTTCGCAGCATATGCAACCAGGAGCGATCTCTACCAGGTCATTGCAGGAGCAGGCCGTAACAACTAGCAAACTAGGTGAGCAGGCTGTGACTGAAGCTAAACTGGCTGATTCCAGCGTAACGGGCCGCAAAATCTCCAACAAGTCTGTGCATAGCGAGCATATTGTTGACGGCGCAATTACGGCAGCGAAGCTGGCTAATGAGAGCATTCATGGCAGTAAGCTGGTAGCCGGTGCGTTAAGCTCAAGGCATTTGGCCGATGGAGCGATCAGCAGCGCGAAGTTGGCTGCACGGGCGATTAGCAGCGAGCACATCGCGGAAGGTGCTGTGACCGGCGCGAAGCTGGCGAAAGAAAGCGTGGATAGCGCGAAGCTGACAGCTGGTGCTGTGACCGGCGATAAGCTGGCCGATGGCGCCGTTAGTGGAGCGAAGATTGGACTTGGCGTAATCGCTAATGAGCATCTGGCAGAAGCGGCGGTCGAAAATAACAACCTTGCGGCAAATTCCGTGGATGGCACCAAAGTGAGCCTAGGCGCGATTAGCAATTATCATCTTGCGGATAGCTCGGTGTATGGCGCGAAATTGGCGACAGGCAGTGTGGACAGCAGCAAGCTGACCGCTGGCGCTGTGAACCATGAGCACATCGTGGACGGAGTGATTGACGCCAGTAAGCTTGCAAAAGGCAGCGTGGACGGCAGCAAAGTGGTTCCAAGCGCAATTCAACGGGAGCATTTGGCGGATAGTAGCATTGACTCCACGAAGCTGGCGGAAGGCGCTGTGCTGAGAAGCCATCTGGTAGCAGGGATCGTTGATGGGTCGAAGCTGGCGGATAGCAGTGTCGTTAGCTCTAAGCTGGCAGTAGGCGCTGTAAAAACAGATCATCTGGTTGACGGGGTCATCAATGGAGCGAAGCTGGCACCCGGCAGTGTGGACAGCAGCAAATTGGTGTCCGGCGCCGTGAACAGCGATCACATCGCACCAGGTGCCGTGAACGGCAGCAAGCTGGCGGCGCTTAGCGTGGACGGCAGCAAACTCGTAGATAACGCGGTGAGCAGCGAGCATCTTAATGTGAGCTCGGTGACAAGCGCGAAACTGGCAACAGGCAGCGTGGACGGCAGTAAACTGGTAGCCGGTGCAGTAAGCAACTACCATCTCGCTGACGGTGTAGTGGATGCTGTGAAGCTGGCGGCTGGCAGTGTCGACGGCAGCAAGTTGACCGCTGGCGCAGTGAACGGCAGCCATATCGTGGATGGCGCGATTGACAGCGGCAAGCTGGCTGCGAACAGCGTAGACAGCAGCAAATTGACCGCTGGCGCAGTCACAGGAGACCATTTGGCGGACGGCGCCCTGTTCGGCGCGAAACTGGCGGCAGGCAGCATTGACGGCAGCAAATTAGCCTCTAACGCGATCAGCAGCTACCATTTATCCGCCGGCAGTGTGGATGGCAGTAAGTTGGCAGCCGGTGCGGTGGGCAGCGGACATCTTGCGGAAGGTGCTATAGACGGCGGGAAACTGGCGTCAGGCAGTATCGATAGCAGCAAGCTTGCAGCCGGCGCGGTAAACGGCAGCCATATTGCGGATGGCGCGATCGACAGCAGCAAACTGGCTGTGAATAGCGTGGACGGCAGTAAATTGGCTCTGGGCGCAGTGACGGCAGATCACTTGGCCGACGGCGCGTTGAGTGGTTCGAAGCTGGCGGTAGGCAGCATCGATGGCAGCATTTTGGCAGCCGGTGCGGTGAGTGGTGAACATCTTGCGGAAGGTGCTTTGAATGGCGCTAAGCTCCAAGCGAACAGCATCGATGGCAGCAAGCTGGCTTCCGGCTCGATTAGCGCTTTCCATCTTGGAGCAGGCTGCGTTGACAGTTCCAAACTGGCGGCTAACAGCGTGGATAGCGGCAAGCTGGCGCCGGGCAGTGTGGATGGTAGCAAGTTGGTGTCTAGCTCGATTAGCAGCTTCCATCTGTCGCCGGGCAGCGTAGACAGCAGTAAAATCATCGCCGGCGCCGTTCATGGAAAACATTTGGCGGAGGGCGCAGTCGAAGGTACGAAGCTGGCGGCTGGGAGTGTGGATGAGAGCAAGCTTAGCTTCAATGCCGTGCATACTCCTGCGGCAAAGCCGGCGGCTCTGCAGCAATTCGGGTTGGTTCCTTTTGAATTGAAGGTGCAGGACGAAATCGTCGAGGTCACGTTACTCTTTGATGAGCCGTATGCCGATGTTAACTATGTCATCACAGCGACAACCAGCCATTCTTCGTGTTATGCCGTAATCAAACAAAAACAAACGAATTCAGCGCAAATGATTATTGTGCGTTCCCGTTTCTCACCGGACGCGTACGGGATCATAAACTGGATTTCCATAGGAACAAAAGGATAATGGCTTCCTCCAAAAGGATCGCGTCTAATGTGCGTGATCCTTTTTTTGTGTGTGATTCGCGGAGCTTTTTTTGGATATGTACAATCATTTATGTGTCTTGAAGAATAGGATAGAGAATAACCCTAAATGGCATGTATCTACGAAAGGAGGACTTTCATGAAAATTGCCTTAATCTGCCCGGATTCTTTGCCCTGTCCACCGATCAAAAGCGGAGCGATTGAATTATTGATTGATCGCATGGCTCCATACTTAAGCAGATTGGGCCATTCGGTTACTGTTTTTTCGATACAGGATCCTTCGCTCAGCAATGATGAACGGACGAATGGTGTGAGATTCATTCGTTATGACCAATCCACGTATTTCAATGATGTGCTGAGCTACTGTGAAAAACGATTGTTTGACGTAGTTCAATTATTTAATAGACCGAATTGGGTTGAAGAAATGAAGAGAGCCGTTCCGGATGCCCGCGTTTATTTATCGCTTCACAATTTATTAATCAATCATGAGACGCGTAATCAGGCTGCACTTCAAGCTTACGAACTAGCCGATCATCTCATTACGGTCAGTAAATTCGTTGCACAGGACATCATCAAAGCCATTCCTGCTGTCAGTAGCAAAATCACCACGCTCTATACGGGAGAAGATCCTAAGCGGTTTACGCCTCATTTTACAAGGGAAGGTAAAAAGATTGCTGACAAGCTAAAGGGAGAATTGGGTATCCCTCCTGGCTTCCATGTCGTCCTCTTTGTCGGCAGGCTGCTGCCCAAAAAAGGGTGCCATCATCTAATTAACGCCATGAAGCTCGTTATCAGAAAATATCCCAAAACAGCGCTAGTGATCATTGGCAGCAAGTGGTATGGTGACCGGACCATTAGCACCTATGTTACAAAACTTCGAAAAAGAGCTTTGGCTGTGTCCTCTTATATATATTTCACCAATTTTATACCGGTAGACAGGCTTCCCAGCTATTATACAATGAGCGACGTGCTTGTGGTCCCATCCCAGTGGCAGGAGCCGCTTGCAAGAGTTCAATATGAGGCTATGGCAGCCGGCATCCCGATCATCAGCTCGAATCGGGGCGGGAATCCCGAGCTTGTTCTAAATGAGAAAAACGGTTGTATCATTGATCTTTACACAGACCCAAGAGCTTACGCTCAGGCCATTATCACCTTGTTAAGCAACAGCGAGAAACGCATCCGAATAGGACGCGAGAATAGGAAATTGATTACGGATCGTTATAACTTTGAGAAGTATGCGCAACGACTATCGAATTTATATGAAACCACATGAAACCGTATACGATTGGAGTGAACAGGGTGAGGATTGCTTTGGTTTGTACAGAAATGCTAACCGTTCCTTCTATTCGGGGAGGAGCTATTCAAATTTTCATCGATGGCGTGATTCCCTATTTAAGCGAGAGCCATGAAATAACGGTATTTTGCATAAAAGATAATGACCTTCGTGACCGGGAGGTGGTAAAAGGTGTGACCTATATCCGGGTGCCGAAAAATGATTATCAAATAAACGTCGCCAACGAGTTGAAAAAGTTGAAGGCCAGTAATCGGACATTTGATGTTATCCATGTGTTTAACCGTCCCATGTATGTCCCTATTATCAAGCAGGCTATGCCTGAGAGCCGGGTTGTTTTGAGCTGTCATAATGAGATGTTTCGTCAACAGAAACTGCCCGATGACAAGGGTCGCCATGTGGTGAAGATAACCCACAACATCATGTCCATTTCCAACTACATTGGAAAAACGATCGTAGATCGGTTCCCTGAAGCTGCAAGTAAAGTGAAGACGGTGTACTCTGGCATCAATCTGGATCAGTACAAACCCATATGGCGGGAAGATGCTCAGGCCGAAAGAAAGGCATTGCGCAAAAAATACGGCGTCGAAAATAAAAAGGTTGTGTTATTCGTTGGACGGCTGTCTGCCAATAAAGGGGCCGATGTTCTGCTGCAGGCCATGCAGCGGGTCGTCCAAAAACATAATGACGCCGTGCTGGTCATTGTCGGAAGCAAATGGTTCAGCGATAACCGTGTAGACGATTATATCTCGAATTTGCGAAGGCTTGGCGATTCGTTGGGGAAAGACAGAGTTGTGTTCACGAACTTTGTGCCCCCAAGCAAGATTCCCTCGATTTACCTGCTCGGGGATGTGTTCGTCTGCAGCTCCCAGTGGCAGGAGCCGCTGGCCAGAGTGCACTACGAGGCCATGGGGGCGGGCCTCCCGATCATTACGACGAATCGCGGGGGCAATGCCGAGATCATTTCGAACCATAAGAACGGTATCGTCATAAGCGCCTATACCGATCCATGGGCATTCGCGAATTCGATCAGCCACATTTTCACGAATCCATCGAAAGCGAATGAGTTAGGCCGTGCTGGCCGCACATTTGTGGAGGGCAACTATGGGTTCCAGCATGTTGCTAAGCGATTGCAAGAGCTGTATGTGTGAGAGGTGGCGAGGGCGGCGGCAGTGTGTGGGAAGGCCAACTTTACGGTTGGCCTTTTTGGGCTGCGGGGCGGCTCCGCGTTAGGGGCTGCCGCCGACGGTTGGGTAGGGCGGAGCCGGTGGGGCCAGAGCAAGGGAGGGGCTGGAGCTGGGGCTAGGAGCAGGAGCAGAACCCGAGTCTGCCGCCCGGCCGAGGGGAACCACAGGGCGCTATTTCGGCGAAATGGGCCGTTTTCGCACGGAAGGGGAACTAGGGTCCCTTATTTCAACAATTTGGGCGGAATTTCAGCCCAATCCGTTGAAATAAGTCCCTGTAGTTCCCCAAGAATGTGAAAACGGTCCGAAACGCAGAAATAGCGCCCTCAGGTTCCTCTATGTGCTGCAAGGCGAGCATTCACTAAGACGCCTCAGCTAAAGTAGCTGGAAAAACTACCGTTCATCTGCGCTGCTCAGTGGCAGGGAAAGAATTAACGGTAGAAACCCCAGCTAAATCGCCGGTAGGAGGCGAGAATTGGGCATACTCGGCAAAACTAACGCCAGAAAATCCAGCTACTTTAGAAAAAGTGGAACAATTGCAGCAATTAGCAGGAGGAATCAGCGTTATCTACTAGTAGCATATGCTGTGTGTGAGGGCCAACTTTGCGGCCCGGCCGAGGGGAACCACAGGGCGCTATTTCGGCGAAATGGGCCGTTTTCGCACGGAAGGGGAACTAGGGTCCCTTATTTCAACAATTGGGCGGAATTTCAGCCCAATCCGTTGAAATAAAGCCCTGTAGTTCTCCAAGAATGTAAAACGGGCCGATACGGCAGAAATAGCGCCCTCAGGCTCCGCTAAGCGCCACCGCCCAAGGCCAAGCCGCTTAAGCCAGCGACTCCGCCTCCAGCCACTGCACGAAGCGCGCAATGCCAGCCTCCAAGCTCGTCGATGGCGTGTAGCCGAGTAGTGTGTGCGCTTTCTCGAAGTTGGCCCACGTTCGTGGGACATCGCCGATCTGCATCGGCTTCCAGTGGATGATTGCCTTCTTGTTCATCGCATTCTCCAACACGGTGACAAGGTCCAATAAACTGGTCGGGTGGTCGTTCCCGAGGTTAAACACTTCGTAGCCGGGATGGTCGAAGTCGATGGATTTACGGATGCCCCCAACGATATCTGCTACATACGTATAATCGCGACTGGTCGTGCCGTCTCCGAACAGGGAAATCGGTTCGCCTTTTGCGATTTTTTTGGCGAACAGATGAATGGCCAAATCCGGCCGCTGCCGGGGACCGAATACGGTGAAGAAGCGCAAAGCGACAATCGGCAAGCCGAAGCAATGGCTGTAGCTGCGGCACAGCGCTTCGCCTGAAGCTTTGGTGGCGCCGTATGGCGAGGCGATGAGCAGGGTAGGGTCCGTTTCTGAGAACGGCACCTTGTCATTCAAGCCGTACACCGAGCTGGACGATCCAAAAACAAACTTGGAAACGCCGTATTTGACGGCAGCATCCAGCAGATTGACCGTGCCCGCAAGATTGACGTCGACGTAGGTGCTCGGGATTTCGAGGGATGGCCGGACACCGGCTTTGGCGGCTAAATGGACGACGGCGTCCGGTTTCCAAGCGCTGAATATGCGGTCCATACCGGCTCTGTCGCGAATGTCGGCTTCGATTAGTTCATATCTAAGTGAACGCAAGTGATGCTGAATGTTGTTCTCTTTCACTTTGCGCTCATAGTAATCGTCAAAGTTATCGATTACAAGCACTTCGTAATTATCATCCAAGAGAAGAGAGTCCACCAGGTGGCTTCCGATGAATCCCGCCCCCCCGGTAACCAGAATTTTTTGTTTCATTATGGTTTCCTCCTTGGCTGCTTGATCATAATGCGCTTATCCAAGCGCGGACAGAATCGTCTTTGACGGGATGGGCAAACATGACTTCCGACTTCTGTGAAGCCGCTTGAATTTCTTGCAAGGAAATATTTGGCCGATAGCGGAAGCACTGCCTGATTTTGGCAGGATATTCTTGGCACCTGGCTCCGCACTGCATGGCTAACGTCATGTACAGGATCTCTCCCAGCGCAAAAACATCCGTTTTGGCAAGAATTTGCTCGAACAAAGGTTTGTTCACTCTGGCCAGCATCTTTTTCACAAGGCTATGCCGATAAACCTGCATCGGGTTGAACGTGCCGTAGAAGTGATTGCTTTGGAAAAACGGCTGCCAAAGTCCCCATTCCTTCCACATGCCGAGTGCTGTTGTCCAATTGCTTTTGTGAGGCGTCGTCTCTGTTTTGAGAGCCTCTACTAAACAATCGTAGTCCTCCATGTGATTGCTCAGGAACGACTCAAATCCGCCGTGAATGAACATCACATCATATTCGGTATACACCAAATATTCGTAGGGAATTCGGATATCTTCCAGCCATCTCATGACGTCGTAGAAGAATCTTCCGGTCCGTCCTCTGCGCAAGGGTCTGCTGTACGGACAATACAGGATGTGCTCGCTCTGGCAGACCTCTTTGCCGAAATTCCTGTCCGTGCCGCCATTATAAAGCACGATAAAAGCATTCGGGTTATACTTCCGAAGGTTTCGAATTTGTTGGCGAAGCGCAGGTTCGTTCTCGTGGGCTAATAGAGCGAAACAAATCATGCGGCTTCCTCCTTTATTTTTTAAGGTTGAAAATCCAATCGCGAACATCAGCGTCCTTGACCGGATGGACGAACATGACCTCAGACCGCGTACTTGCCTCTTTGGCGTCGTCCAGACGAATGCGATGGTACACGCGAAGATAGTCTACACTCGGTTTAGGGTAAGCTTTTAAGCGTCCGCCGCATTTTTTGGCCAGTGTAATATAGAGCATCTCGCCTAAGGCGTATACATTCGTAGCGTCAAACAACTGTTCCAGCATAGGCGTATCAATGATAGCCAACATCCGCTTCAGGATGGAACGCCTATACACTTGCATCGGATTAAAGGTCCCATAGAAATCGTCCGTCTGGAAGAACGGCTTCCAGCGGTGCCATTCCTTCCACATCGTTTTGCCGGGAATCCACCAATTGCGCTTACGGTCTTTCTCATGGCGGATTAATTTCACCAGAGCGTCGTGGTCTCTAAGCTCATTCTCGACCATTCGTTCAAATCCGTGATTGACGAACATCACATCATATTCGGTGTAGACTAAGTAATCGTAGTTGACGTTTTTCTCCTCTAGCCATCTCATAACGTCATAATAGAAACGCCCCGTCTTCCCTTTCTGCAAAGGCCTGCTGTAAGGGCAGTACATGACTTTCATTTTTTTGCAAAGGGCTTTGCCGAAGTTTGCATCCGGTCCGCCGTTGTACAAAACAATGAGTACGTTATTCGGGTTATATCTGCGAATGTTACGGATTTGTTTGTAGAGGGCGTTTTCATCGGCATGCGCTAATAGTGCAAAACAGAGCATGTTCCAGCCTCCTAAGGTTGATTAAAAATCCAATCACGAACTTCGGCGTCTTTCACGGGATGAACGAACATAACGTCAGACCGGCTTTTAGCCTCTTTGATTTCTTTCCGTGTAATGGCGGGGCGGAATCGTAGAAACCGTTTGGTGTTATCCCCGTAAATTTTACATTTGCCGCCGTATTTTTTGGCTAATGTAATGTATAGCATTTCACCCAGACAAGGAATGTTCGACGTATCAAACAGATGCTCCAGGCGCTTCTTATTCAGTCCTCCAAGCATCTTCTTAATGATGCCATGACGGAAGACGGACATCGGAGAGGAGGTACGGTAGAAGGCATCGGATTCGAAAATCGACTTCCACCGTTCCCAGTCCTTCCACATGTCCCTGGCAGGAGGCCACGAGGCATTTTTCGGATCGACTTCTTTGCGAAGTATTTTAACCAGGCAGTCGAAGCCTTCCATTTTACTTAACAAGTACTCGCGAAACCCGCCATTGACAAACATGATGTCATATTCCAAATAAACCAGGTACTCATAGGCTATTTTTTTATCCTCAAGAAACCTCATGACATCATAGAAAAACCGGCCGCTGGTGCGCTGCTTCAAAGGACGGCTGTAAGGACAGTACAGGACATTCTCGTCTTCACAAACCTTTTTACCGAAATTCGTATCCTGACCGCCGTTGTAGAAGACGATTTGGACATCCTGGGGATTATATTTGCGGATATTACGAATTTGATTGCGCAATGCTTGTTCATTCTCGTGAGCTAATAAAGCCATACAAATCATGAATGCAGCCTCCTCTGCCTATACGCTTATTTCTGAATCTCATTATGGAAAAGCGTTAACGCACGAGCGACGGCCTGATCCATATTGTAGTATTTGTAATCGGCCAATCTTCCCGCAAACAGCACGGTATCTTTGATTTTGTCAGCTTCCGCTTGATACAACTTGTAGAGGTCTTTGTTTTCATCGCGCGGAATTGGGTAGTAAGGTTCATTTTTACCTATGGTATAGGTTTCAGGGTACACGTAAGAAATGGTTGTTTTGGGAGATTGCTGACCCGTGAGATGCTTTTGTTCCAGAACCCTTGTGTAGTCGTATTCATGCGGATAGTTGACTGTCCCGACTTCCTGATGGAACTCGGTATCCAACGTGTCGAATTCAAAGCGCATGCTGCGGTATGGAAGCTGACCGTGCATATAGTCGAAGTACTCATCAATCGGTCCTGTATAGATCATTCGTTTGTACGTTATTTCGCCGATGAGCTCTTTGTAGTCGGTATTAAGTAAAGTTTTAATATTCGGATGATTGAGCATTTTGTTAAACATAGGCGTATAGCCGTGTTTGGGGAGTCCTTGATAGGTGTCTTGAAAATAGCGGTTATCCCGTGAGATGTAGACAGGGACTCTTGCGGTCACAGACGGAGCAAGTTGTTCCGGATCTAACTCCCAGTGCTTCAGCGTGTATTTGTAGAATACGTTTTGATAAATAAAATCAGCCAAGTCGCTTAGTTCTCCGCTTGCGCTTTGGCGAAGTTTCAAGATCGGCACTTTGACGCCATAACCGAAGTGGTCAATCAGCAGCGCTTCCAGCTTTTCTGCATATTTGGGAGGGAACAAGGCGTAGATGGAGTTGAGATTAAAAGGGACAGGCACCTTCTTGCCATCAATCACCACGCGCACTTCATGAAAGTAAGGACGCCACGGGGTGAACATGGAGAGGTAATTCCAAACCATACTCGAGTTCGTATGAAAGGTATGGGAGCCGTACTTATGAATCAGTATGCCGTGTTCGTCATAGCAGTCATAGGAGTTACCGCCAATATGATCTCTTTTGTCGACAATCAGGACTTTCTCTCCCCGTTGGGAGGCAATTCGCTCTGCCAGCGTTGCGCCTGTGAAGCCTGCGCCAATGATTAACCAATCTGTTTTCATTACTCGACCTCCTGAACGTTGGGTTGTGCCGCTAGTCTAGTTTCCAATTGGTTTTTTTCGCATATTTGAGATACTCATCTTTAAACTTGGGATTGTGCCAGCTGTTCCAAGGCTTTTTATCCGTTGTGTAATGAATGATGGCCGGAGCGAAACGCTGATGGTGGGAACGGTGCACTTGATAGTTCCACTTGGGGTCGAGCTTGAGCCACTTCTCGTGCAGAACGGCGTTTAAAGCATCTTGATCCATGAATTTAAGCTTCTCCGGATTTTTTCTCATATAATGTAGAACTTTCTCCGAGGTTTGGTTATCACGCCATTTTTTCAAGTTCAGGAGCAGCACGCCTGCGTTAAAATAGCCAAATTTTTCAGGAATGGAAAGTTCTTCGAAACGAAGCACTTTACCGGGGATCGGCACAGCGCCGAGATGGTACTTATCAATGTTGACATCCCACAGGTTGGTAATATCCTCTTTCACAATGAGATCACAATCCAAATAAAGCGCTTTGCGGACATCCTTCGGCAAGAGGGCTGGAATCGCAATTCGATAGTAGGTTTCTTTACTCAAATGGTAACGAACGACGACATCTTGAAAGAGAGAGTCCTCTACCGTTAAAAAAGAAAGCTCCACTTGGTAGGATTTCAAGGCATTATGAAGCTTCTGCTTGTTCTCGTTAGATATTTTGCCGTCGATCACATAGAGGGAGAGGGGCCGATTCGTTGATTTATGTTCGAATAAGGAAGTAAGCATCACTGCCAAATGCTTCACGTACTTGTCATTGGTAGCCACGACGATATGGATTCTTTCCAAGCGTAATCCTCCTTCGTACACATTGGTTTTTACCCGTCTAGATATTTGTATTACCGGAGGGAAAGGGTGGTTTGTACGTTTGTCCCGAAAAGCAGAATAAAGCTTGCTCAGGTAGGTAGAAGTTGATTTTTCCTAGGGGTTAGTTATCCGTCCGAGTTTGTAATAAGACAAGGCGCATACACTTTAAGATGACAGTGATTAATGTCTACCCGCACCTGCGGTTAGCATCAATGAACTCTACACAACAAGGGAGAGCGGCCATGAAGATTTGCATGATTGGAACTGGTTATGTAGGACTCGTGGTTGGGGCATGTTTGGCGGAAATGGGGCATGAAGTCATTTGCGTGGATAATAATCCCGCCAAAATATCCGCATTGCTCAGCGGTCAATTGCCCATTTACGAACCTGGATTGGAACGGCTGGTTGAACGAAATGTGCTAGAGAGTCGGTTAAGCTTTTCATTGGATATTAGCGAATCTGTTGCACAGAGCCAATTCATTTTCATCGCTGTAGGAACCCCTCCGTCTGAAGACGGGTCTGCCGATCTTACTTATGTGATGAAGGCCGTCGAGCAGATTGGTGCAAGCATCCGGGATTATGCCATTGTGATTACGAAATCAACGGTTCCTATCGGCAGCAGCGAGCGCATACGAGGCATCATTGAAGAGCAGTTGAAGAACCGAGGGCTCACGGACTTGGAGTTCGATATTGTTTCGAATCCGGAATTTTTAAGAGAAGGCGCTGCCGTCAATGATTTCTTGAACCCTAACCGAATTGTTGTCGGGATCAGCAACTCCAGAGCACTGGCTTATATGGAGAAGCTATATTTGCCGCTTACGAGCAAAGGATTTCCTATCGTCCACATGGATATTGCCTCTGCTGAGCTTGCCAAATATGCTTCCAACGCGATGTTGGCCACACGGATCAGTTTTATGAATGAAATGGCTGGAATCTGTGAAGCTGTCGGTGCCGATATTGAACGGGTTCGTCAGGGGATGGAGCTCGATCATCGGATTGGCCATTACTTTTTATCAGCTGGGGTCGGTTATGGCGGCTCTTGTTTCCCTAAGGATGTACGGGCTATTATCCAAAGCGCCACGGAGCGGAATATTCCAACGCATATCTTAGAAGCTGTCGATAAAGTGAACCATAAGCAGAAGCAAAAGCTGTTTGAGATGGTTGTAGGCCATTTTGGTGAAGATTTAAAGGGGCTTAGATTGGCCGTATGGGGATTATCCTTTAAACCGGAAACCGATGATATTCGGGAAGCACCGTCCATTGAGACCATCGAACAGTTAAGGAAACGCGGGGTCCAGATTCAAGTTCACGACCCGGTCGCCTTGCAGAATGCATACCAGGCTTTAGGTGAAGAGAATATTACGTATTTCACAGGGCTCTATCAAGCTCTTATGGATGCGGATGCGCTGTTGATATTTACAGAGTGGAAGCAGTATCGGTCGGCGGACCTTGGCCGTATCAAGAACTTGCTGAAGCAGCCGGTACTTTTTGACGGAAGGAACTTATTTAATCCCTACATGATGAAAGAAGAAGGATTCGTCTATCAAAGCATCGGTAGGATGAAGTGATCGTTCATCCTATCCCAATCCACACAGAAGGATGATGATCATTATGAAAGTTCGGAAAGCAATAATTCCTGCAGCAGGTCTGGGTACCCGGTTCTTGCCGGCAACCAAAGCGATGCCAAAAGAATTGCTGCCGATCATTGATAAACCTACGATTCAATTTATCGTGGAGGAAGCGGTTGCTTCAGGCATTGAGGATATCATCATTGTGACGGGAAAAGGCAAGCGTGCGCTGGAGGACCACTTCGACAACGCTTTTGAGCTGGAATACCATTTGCAGCAAAAAGGGAAGTTGAGGATGCTGGAAAAGGTGCAGGAACCGGCGCAACTGATCGATATCCACTACATTCGCCAGAAAGAGCCGAAAGGCTTGGGCCACGCCATCTGGTGCGCCAGAAAGTTTATTAATGATGAGCCGTTTGCTGTTCTGCTTGGCGATACATTCGTACAGTCCGATGTTCCCTGCTTGAAACAGATGATGGATTATTTCGATAGGTACAAAACATCGATTATCGGTGTGCAGCCTGTGAATCCCAAGGATGTTTCGAGCTACGGCATCATTGACGCCCAGCTGTTGTTTGATCGCTTTTACAATATTACGAAGCTTGTGGAGAAGCCGAAGCCTCAGGAGGCTCCGTCTAATCTGGCCATGATTGGCCGATATATTTTGACCCCCGCTATTTTCGACATCCTGGAGGGGCAGGAGCCGGGCGTCGGGCAAGAAATCCAGCTGACCGATGCGATCTCGAAGCTGAATGAGCAAGAGGCGGTTCACGCTTGTGAGATTAACGGCGTCTGGCATGACGTTGGCGATCATCTGGGTTATGTGAAAGCGATTCTTGATATCTCGGTGCAGCGGGAAGATTTGAGACAGCCTATTTTGGACTATATCCGGTTTATCGAAAGGAAATAACGATGGGGTTAAAAAGGAGCGAGCGAAATGACGCGATTTGAAGTCAAAGGTGACAAGAGGTTTCTTGTAATCGGCAGAGTGGGCGATACCTCTATCCATCAGCAATGGCTGCAGCCTGCGGAGTATAAAAACTTCGATCTTTGTCTTAGTTATTTCGGAAATACGCCGCAGAGGTATGTGAACGATTGTGACTTCTATCATGAAATCCCAGGGTTGAAATGGCCTACGGTGAAGGATACGATTGAAGCCTTTGGGGATGGCATCTACCACTATGATGCGATCTGGATGCCGGATGATGATATAAGCGCGAATGCTTCTGACATTAATCGCATGTTCAAGATTTTCATGGAGCAGGGTCTGGAGCTGGCACAGCCGAGCTTAACACAAGACTCCTACTATGGACATGGGATCACGCTGCAAAATAGCAACTACCATTTACGATATTCCCAGTTCATTGAACCTATGGTTCCACTCTACACGAGAGAAACTTTCCAGAAGCTTTTGCCTACGTTTGAAAAGAGTGAATCGGGCTGGGGCCTCGATTTTGTTTGGCCTAAGGTTCTGGGGTATCCGCATCAAAAATTAGCCATTATTGACGAGGTCGCTGTCAAACATACAAGACGTGTCGGGGGCGGCGATCTCTATAAAAATATATCAGGCTCCCAATGGGACGATTTGTACCGAATTACAGCCGAATATGATGCACCCATTAACTTCCGTATGACCCATTATGGCGGCAAACCGAAGGGCAAACGCGTCATGTTTGCGCTGTTGGCTCACAAAGATGAGCACGTCCTTGCCGCACAGATTGAAAATATTCGTAAATTCAACCCGGAAGCGGGCATTGTCCTTTATAACGGAGGCGAAGACAGCCAATTCGGGAAAGGCATGAATGCCGCCGTTTGCGAGTACAGCCGCCACTTGACCTGGGGACATCTGGCGCCCTTTCTATGGGACGTAATGAAATGGCTGGATGAGCATAAGGTGAACTACGAATATTTGGTCAATCTTGACGATGATATGCTCTTCGTGAAGCCTGGCTTCGAGGCTTATCTGGATCAAACGATGCGGGGCTACGACTGTATGGGTTGGGATATGCAAACCTGTCGCAACGTACGTGAGGCAGACAACATGAATAAGCAATCGATGTGGGAAGAATGGGGTCGTTGGGGCTCCTTGTTCCAGACAGACCATTTCCTTCGATACTTTAATCCTACGCAGGTTTACCGGCGCGGTATTGTGAAGAAGATGCTGAAAGCTGCGGATGTCTCGTTGGTCGATCAATGGCTCTCCGAGAGTCAAGTTGTGGCCTTGGAAGAATTTTTCTTTGTCACCTTCGCTGCCTCATTGGGTGGGAAATGCCGTGAGTTTCCACGGGACCAACGGTTGAATGTGATGCGGCATGAGCATGAGATTGAGCAGAATGAAGCGCACGCCGCCATGCACCATTACATGTATCATACGATCCATCCTGTCAAAGGAGATCGGCTCCTTCACCTGCACAACCAGCTGATGGCCGGGGATATTCCTTATGTGGATCCGAATCCGCCACAGCCGCAACCGCAGCCGAGTCCATCTGCGCAAGCAAGGCGCCCCTTGGTACGAAGGAAACGTGTTGTTCTGAAGAAAAGGCTGCTTCCAAGGAAAAAGCCGATGCTGAAAAAAGCAGCAGGCAAGAGAAAAAAAGTGCTGAACAATAAAAAGCCGCTTCTAAAGAAAAGAGTGAAGACGGTTAAGGCAGTTAAGACAGTTAAAACAATTAGAACAATCAGAACAGTTAAACCAGTGAAGGCAGTCATTCCTAAGAAGCCCAAAAGTGGGAAGAAGCGTATTCAGCCTAAAGTAGGCATGAAGAAACTTTCAGCTCCAGGAAGAGGTTGGGCTAAGCCCCAGTCGACCATATGGAGCAAGTTTGGTAAGAAGGTGGGCGCGTAAATCTAAGCATGTGGCATAATCATGAGGATTGAGGATTAAAACCTCCACGAAGAATCACTGATTGGAGTGGTAAAGATGAAGATTGCATTTATTTGCACTGAAATGCTTACCGTTCCGCCTATTAGGGGTGGCGCCATTCAAATTCTAATCAATGGCGTCACCCCGCATATTGGCAGTAGGCATGATCTCACGATTTTCTGCATTACGGACCCCGATCTCCCCAATCGGGAAGTGGTTGACGGAGTCAAATATATACGGATTCCGCGCGAGGATTACGTGAACGACGTTGCCAAGGAGCTGTCTAAGCAGCGCGCCGGCAACCAAAAGTATGATGTGATCCACGTGTTTAACCGTCCGAAAAATGTGCCTGCCTATAAAGCAGCCATGCCGAACGCCCGTTTTGTCGTCAGCTGCCATAACGAGATGTTCCGAGAAGGAAAGATCACACCGGAAGTGGGTCGTTCCGTGATCAAAATGGTTCATAAAATTATGTCGATTTCCAATTATATCGGCCAAACGATTATCAGCCGTTTCCCTTCGGCCAAGGGAAAAGTGAAGACGGTATACTCAGGTATCAACTTGCAGCATTATAAGCCGATCTGGACATCTGAAGCGCAGGATCTTCGGAAGGAACTCCGCCAAAAATATGGCGTGGACAATAAAAAGGTCATTTTATTCGTAGGGCGATTAAGCAAAACGAAAGGTCCCGACGTGCTGATCAAGGCCGTTGAGCAGGTAAGCAGGACCCAGAAAGATGTCGTGCTCGTTATTATCGGAAGTAAATGGTTCCATAATGAGCAGTTGGATGAGTACGGGGCAAATCTTCGCCAACTGGCCAAATCGCTTGGGGACCGGGTGATCTTCACAGGTTTTGTTCCACCGAGCGAGATTCCCGTCCACTATTTGCTAGGAGATATTTTCGTTTGCTCTTCCCAGTGGCAGGAACCTCTGGCGAGAGTTCATTTTGAAGCGATGGGCGCGGGACTTCCGATCATTACAACCAATCGCGGAGGGAATGCAGAAATTATCAAACCGAATGCTAACGGTATTGTGATCGAAGATTACAGCAATCCAGGGGCGTTCGTAAAGGCGATTACGTTTCTGCTATCCAATCCTGCCGAAGCACTGCGTCTAGGCAAAGCAGGCAGAGTGGTTGTAGAGAGCAACTTTGGTTTCGAGCATGCGGCTAAGCGGCTTGAAAACTTATACGCCCCAGACAAAAGCAAATGAGCTTAAAGCTTGAGGCCATACATCTACGGAGGTGTCAGCATGGATACTACTTTTTCGGACGTAGTGAAGAAGGTTATGACGCACTATCCTTTGAAGGTGAAAAATATTTATCTCTTATCCTTTAAAGGGAAAAAAGCAGTCTGGTCCATCCAAACCGACATGGGTGAATGGATTATGAAAAAGGTGCCATTCGATGAAACCCATATTGATTTCATGCTCCATGCCATTACCTATCTCAAAAACAATGGCGTTAACACGCCTGGCGTGCTCAAAACCAGTTCTGGCGAAGGTTATGTGAAATTAAATGGGGAATATTTCGTCGTTTTTGAAACCGTATACGGACGTTCACCGGAATATAACAATGATGGTGATTTAGCTCTCATGCTAAAAGGAATGGCAGCTTTTCATAAAGCATCAAGAGGGATCGAATCTCCCAACGGTTTCTACCCTTCCTATCTGTTGACGAAATGGAAATCGGATTTGCAAACGAGAATGGAGCGCCTGAAAGCCTGGAAAGAGCAGCGTCAGCAGGTTAAAAATAAAAATGAGTTTGACCGTGTCTTCCTAGCGAATATAGATACTTTCCTACAGCAAGCGCAAGCAGCACTTACGACGCTGAATCAGCCGTATTTTGAACAATGGGTGAAGGAAACGGAGAAGACCAAAACACTGTGCCATCAAGATTTTGCAGCGGGTAATTTGGTTGTAGGCAAAGATGGAAAACTCTATGTCTACGACATGGATTCCTTGACGGTAGATCTGCCTGTGCGCGATATGAGGAAAATATTAAACAAGGTCATGAAGAAAGACGCCAACTGGAACCTCCCGATGATGCTCAAAATGATGAAGTTTTACCAGCAGGTCAATCCTTTAACGAAAGAACAATATCTGATTCTGGCAGCAGATATTCAGTTTCCCCATTTGTTTTACGGACAAGTGTCCAAATATTATGAAAACCGCGAGGACCAATGGACGGTTGACAAACATATCGTTCGTTTGAAAGATATGATCTCTACCGAGCTGAGCAAAAATGCGGTTCTGAAATCGTTCCTCGCCCGTCTGGATGAGGTGGTGAAACGTGGTTCCTAGTCAGGAAGAACTCCATTTGGGGAAACGTCTCATGGCACAAAGTTATCCACAGATAGTCATTAAAAACATCCAGGTTATACAAAGCGGAGGCATTAAAACGATATGGAAGCTGGAGACTTCTGTAGGAACCGTTTGTCTGAAGCGGATACGGAAGTCCATTCCGATCGTCAAATTCACCACAGCAGCACAGGCTTATCTGTACCAAAAAGGAGCCAATGTTGCAGCGATTATTCCAACGAAGGATGGCCAGCTCTATTTTGTCCATGAAGGTTATGCGTTGGTTCTCTATGCTTGGGTCGTGGGAAGCGACTTGGAAATGGATCGGGTGCCGGAGCATCTCTATACGGGGTTGAAGGGTCTCGCTCAATTCCATAAGGATACCGTAGGGTTTATCCCTCCTGATGACTGTGAGGTCTATAACCGAATGGGGGTATGGCCGAGTCATTTTAGCGGGATGTGCGAAGAGCTCAAGCAGTGGAAAGAGCAGGCTAAGCAAGGAAAAACGCTTTTCCATCAGTCTTATGTGAAGACCGGCGATACGATGATTCAGATGGCAAGCCATGCCGTCAAGCTGCTGGAAGCGTCCTGTTATGCGGATTGGGTGGCTGACATCGGTCATCACGGTTACATGTGCCATCAGGATTACGGCAAGGGCAATGCGATTAGGACGGATCGAGGCGTGTGTGTGTTGGACTTGGATAATCTGACGTATGACATTCCATTGCGCGATATCCGGAAGCTCCTGACAAAGCGCATGGAAGAACTGGGACGCTGGGATGCCGATGAGCTGAAACGGTGCATGAGCTATTATGAAGCTGTTCTTCCGTTCACGCCTGAGCAAATGCAGGTGCTTTATATTGATTTGCTGTTTCCGCATAAGCATTATGGCTATGTCAAAACGCCTTTCAAAAAAGGCGAACCAGGGGACGAGAAAAAGCTGAACAAGATTGTGTTATTTGAAATGGAGAAGCTGCCTGTTCTTAAGAAACTCATCAAGGGATTTTGAGGGGGAACACTATGAGGTCAGAAGAGGAATTTGTCGGCCGGGGCTTGCAGTTTGCTGAACTGCTAAGAAAAATTGCGGATCAAATAACAGCAGATAATCTCGTTATTCGAGGTAAACAAATCACCTTGCCGAATGTTGATATGGAATTTAAAGTGAGTCATAAGAGCGATTTGGGTGCAAATAAACTGACAATCGGGATTGAATGGGTGGATAAATAAATAAGAGGACGGAGTGGGGATTATCCCAGCTTCGTCCTCTTTTTGGGTTTGGCCGTTTTTTGTTTCGTGGCAGATCGGGAACGCAGCGGCTTTTTGGCAAGCTTCTTTATCATTCTTTTTCGGCTGCGCTTTCCGAACTTGAGCTTACGCCGTTTGATGCGTCTTCGAGGAAGTGCTCTCTTCAGAAGTCTCCTGCGCCTGATTCTTTTTCTTCTTAGAGCGGCAGGGCGAGGAGCGGGCAAGGCAACTGGCATTGGTTCCGGTTTGGGAAGCAAAAGCTGATGCATCTCCAGCAGTTTATCCCCTTTTACCGGATGAATCCAATAGTAGTAAGGATGATCTCGATGCCGCTGTACATTTTCAAAGGTGACGTTTTCGCCCCAGCGGACCATATCGTTATACTTGGCTCCCTCGGGGTATTCCCGAACCCTGCCGCCGCAGGCCATAGCCAGTGTGACAAAGAAAACTTCTTCCAAAGCAGCGGCCTCCGTTATACCGAACAGGTGATCTACGGCGGCATGGTCGACATGTGCGAGCATACGTCTGACGATATCATGCCTGTAGACTTGGCCAGGGTTAAAGTAGGTCAGAAAGCCTTCTGTCCGGAAAACCGGCTGCCATAAATGCCATTCCTTCATCATGTTTCGTACAGGCAGGGAGAAGTCGTGATCCCGGTTGTTTTCGAGCCTCCAGCCCATGCTGTCGGACTCAGCCATCACCTCATCCAAGAAGGGCTGGAAGCCGTGTTTCACAAACATCACATCATGATCCAGCGACATGAGATATTCATAGCCGGCGCCAATTTCCTCCAGCCATTTCATGATCTCCCACATACCCGGCGCGATAATGCCGGCTTTTAAGGGATGGCTGTGCGGAAAGGACCAGATGTTCACGTTTTTTCCGAAATCGGGATTAGGCCCGCCGTTGTAAAGAAGAATGCCGGCTTCAGGATTAAAAAAATGAATATTTTCGACCTGTGCCGCCAATACCTGTTCGTTCTCGTGAGCGATTACGATAATGACCAATTTTTTTTGGATCAGTTCATTTATGTGAGTAGGCGTCATATCCATTGCGGCACTCACCACCTTATGATTTGTTTCGCTGATGCGCTGTATTTATCATATTCTGGAGCTGGCAAAGTGTGAGAGGCTAGTCAGCGTGTTTCATCCACGCATGCAAGTCAGCAATCATTTGGGGATAAGAAGAAACCGGATAGTTGAAGTCAGCTCTTGTGGAGACTAAGCTCTTGTCGGATAGGAATTCATCGTTAGCGTGAATGGTGACGGCATCATGATGGAACTGCTGCTGAATCAGCTTCAGCAAGTCATATTTGGAGAGCTTTGGCTGGCCGGCAAGGTGTACAAGCCCATCAATAGGATGCTGGAAGCACCAGTCGATGGCTTTAGCCAACTCCAACGTCGTAACCCCGTTCCAGAACACCTTGCGATAGCCCTGAATGTCGCCTTTCTGCTGCATAAACCAGTGAAAGAGCCCAATGCCGTTCTGCTTTAACTCAGGCCCGATAATCGAAGTGCGGATCGTCAACACGCTCTGGCCGATGACTTCGCCCAGGCTTTTGCTTTTGCCGTAAACCGACAGGGCATCCGCGGGATCAGATTCCGTGTAATCTCCGCGCGAACCTGAGAACACACAATCGGTGCTGATGTGAAAAAGGCGGAAGCCATACGGCTCCGCAAATTCAGCCAGCATATGGGGAAACAGGCTGTTGACATAAATGGCTTCAGCCTGCCGCGTTCTAGCCTCTTCATTCAGCAAGCCGACAGCGTTGATGACGGCATCCGGCCCAATCTGTTTCAGCAGATGCCGCAAGTGCTCATCGTTCCTGACGTCCAGCGCTACAGCCCGAGGGTCCGCCGGATCGGCGGATCGCACGGTCGTCCATACGTCACCCTTATGCTGACGGGTAAAATAGCTTTTCAACATGTGTCCGGCCATGCCCTGACCGCCGATAATGAGTAGTTTCAAGGAAGAAATCCTCCTTTAAGCAGCATCTGTAAAATCTCTTGGGATGTCATGAGTGAATCGTTGGAGGCATACTGGGTGAAGGTTGTTTTGGGCAAATGACTGTAATGGTCATAGAGGGAGGGCGTCGCATTCGCAGGGAGGATGACAAAGTATTTCTCGTTGTATTGGTAGGTATAAGGGATTTCATGTGAAGAAATAAGCACTTCATGCAGCTTCTCTCCGGGACGGATACCGACATCCTTCACGGACAGAGGTTGGTCCGATAATTGCTCCATGAGGACTTCAGCCAAATCAAGAATGAGGCAGGCATTCATTTTCATCACAAAGGTTTCTCCGCCTACAGCCGCTTTGGCCGCGCTTAGCAGCAATTCAATCGCTTCAGGCAGCGTCAGGAAGAAACGGGTCATGTCCTTGTGCGTAAGAGGGAGGGCTTCTCCTTGCAATATGCGGTTTTTGAAGAAAGGGACGACGCTGCCGTTGGTGCCAAGCACATTGCCGCCTCGAATACAGACAAACTGGGTTGTGGAGCTGAGATCATTCGCCCGAACCATGAGTTTCTCTCCCAAAGCTTTTGTCATCCCGTAAAAATTGATCGGATCTACGGCTTTATCGGTGGAGACGTCGATGACTTTTTTGACGCCGCCCCGAATACTGCCTCGGATGACATTTTCGGTTCCTTTTACATTCGTTTTGAGCGCTTCATCCGGTTGGGCTTCACAGATCGGCACGTGTTTGAGGGCGGCCAAATGAAAGACATAATCGACGTTCCGGCAGGCGTCCTCGACAGCTTCCTGATCCCGGACATCACCGATCATAAAAGTGAGAGAAGGATGGAAGGCGAAGTCTCGCTGCATCTTCACTTGTGAGAATTCGTTTCGGGAGAAAATGCGAATTTCCTTAGGTCCCTCCTGCAAGAGGCTGCGGGTAAGCTCCTGCCCCCAAGATCCGGTTCCCCCTGTGATGAGGATTGTTTGATTATGAAACATAGCTCTGTCCTCCTAGTACAATATTGACAACCTTACTCGATACATTCGGGTCCAGATAGCCATCTGGACACTGCCATGTATGGTGAGGCTGCATCATCAGCTTGACGCTGGCGGCGATCCGCTCAGGCACAAGACCGGAAAGTAAATTGCTGCCGCAAAGCAAAGTTTCCGGCCGCTCGGTGCTTTGGCGAATGGTGACGGCCGGTACGCCCAGAATGCAGCTTTCTTCCTGCACCGTGCCGCTATCCGTAATGACGCAGACGGCATGCTTCTGCAGCTTCAGAAAGTCGAAAAACCCAAATGGCGGAAGGAAACGAATGAGCGGGTGGGAAGCCATAACCCCAAGCTTATCGAGGCGGTCCTTCGTGCGGGGATGCGTGCTGCAGATGATAGGGAGCTGTGTATCTTCGGCTACAAGCTGCAAACCTTCGATAATTTGCCGCAGTCGGGCTTCATTATCGACGTTTTCGGCCCGGTGGGCGGTAACGAGGAGATATCCCTTATCCGATAGGCCTAGTTCGTCTAAAATACGACTCGCATCCGCCTGCCCTTTGTAATGCTCCATCACCTCATAAATCGGATTCCCCGTCATCCAAATTCGCTGAGAAGGAACACCGTCCCGCAGCAAGTTCTCGCGCGCGCCGGGCGTATAAGGCATATTGCAGGTAGAGATGGCGTCGATTGCTTTTCTATTAATCTCTTCAGGAACGCGGGTATCATAACAGCGATTTCCAGCTTCCATGTGATAGACGGGAACACCATGCCGCTCGCCTATGAGAGCGGTGAGCGCACTGTTGGTATCGCCAAGAACGAGCATGCGATCCGGTTTCTCCTTCAGCAGCACTTTCTCAACTTCGACGAACATTTGCGCAATTTGCTCGCCAACGGTTTGCGCTTGAAGCCGAACATGAACGTCGGGGAGCCGAATGCCCATTTGCTCGAAAAAGACGTCGCTTAGCGTGCGATCATAATTTTGTCCGGAATGCACGAGTAGATGTGAATCGGCAAGGAGATCCAGTTTGGCGATCACTAAGCTTAACCGGATAATTTCGGGGCGTGTTCCTAGGACTGTCATGATCTTCATCGCGTAAATCTCCTTTTCATATGAGGCTTCGATAGTAATCCAATGTATCGGATACCGACTGGGCGAGTGAAAGGGTGGGTGCCCAACCGGTTGCTGCGCGAAGCTTGGTGTTATCCCCTTGAACGAGGGGGGCTTCGTTAGGGCGTATTAAACGCTCGTCGACTACCACCTCGAAAGTGATTGCGGCATAATGCTGCAGCAGGTCAACAATGGCACTAATGGGGGAGGCTGCTCCACTGCATACATTAAATATTTGGCCGAAAGGTGCTGCGGTTAGCTGCAGGAGTGAGGCGTAGGCGATAACAGCATCACGTACGTCAAGAAAGTCGCGCTGTACAGCGGTGTTGCCCATAACGAGCTTAGGAGGGAGATGGCCTTTTTCCATCATCGCGACTTGCTTGGCGAGCAGAGCGCATACACCGGTTGCGTTTCCTGGGCCAATCAAATTGAAAGTCCTGGCTATGAACGTTGGAACGGCATATGCGCTGCCATACATTTGCATGAATGAAGTCATGATCTGTTTGCTCCAGGCGTAGGGGCTGACAGGCAGAATAGGCGAGGTTTCTGTTAAAGGCATCGTTTGAAAATCATATTCATAAGCGGTTCCTATGGCTAGAAACCCTTGAATTCTGCTTGTAGCAGCAGATCTTACAGCTTCCAGCATGTGTAACGTAGACCACGCGTTCGTATGCAGGACTTGAACCGGATCCGCATAAGATGCACTTACATCGTTAGCTCCGGCCAAGTGGACGATATGTGTGACCGGATGCTCTTGAAGAAGCTGTGTAAGGACAGCGCTCTGCGTGATGTCACCTGAAAGGTAGTGCAGATTCGGATGCTTCATAAGGCAGCCGGACCTGCGTCCGATCCCGAGCAGGTTCATGTTTTGGTGCAAGAGATAGGCCGCCATGTGCTGCCCGACGAACCCGTTGATCCCCGTAAGGAGCACGAGTGGAGGATTCGCCACCTTCGTCGTGCTCGTCATACCGGTTCGCCGGGCAGCAAGAGAGATTTGAGTTTGCCGAATTGCTCATTGGCCAAGGTATAATCCACCGGGCGGCCGATATCGAGCCAGAAATCATTGTTTTCATAATGGCGGACCTTCTCATCTGCGTCTAGCAGGGCATGAATCAAATCAGGAATGTCGAAATATTGATGGGAAGGGATATAATCGGCTACTTCCGGATTCATCATATAGATGCCCATGCTGACATAAGCCGATCGGGTAGGTTTTTCTACAAAGTTAGTGACATACTCATCCTTTGTTTCGAGGACCCCAAGCTCAATTGGAATCCCTTTTTTCTGTGAAGCGATAGTAAGTATGCTGCCGCCTTGGATATGAAAATCTCTAAAGCGGGAGAAATCCAAGGTAGTTAGGACATCACAATTAATTAACAAGAATGGACCGGACCTGCGGCTGATGAGTTTAATTGGACCCACAGTGCCCAGGGGCTCATTTTCTACATAATAAGAGATGGAGACACCCCGAGAGCTTCCATCTCCGAAATAGGTCTGTATAAGCCCCGACAAGTAGCCGCATGCCATGGTGATGGAGGTAAACCCATAATTACGGAGCTGTTTCACGATGATCTCCAGTATGGGTTGTTCGCCAACGGGTAATAACCCTTTTGGAAGCACCTTGGTATAAGGCGCCATGCGCATCCCCTTGCCGCCCGTCATGATTACGACTTCCACAGATATCAACTCCTTATACGACATATTCATTAGGCCGATACAGCTCGGGATGGTTGTTCATCCACTCAATCGTCCGAGTCAAGCCTTGCACCAGAGGAACGGTTGGCTTCCATCCCATCAAAGCTGCTGCTTTGCTGCTGTCCGAGAAGAGGCGGTCCACTTCGCTTTTTTCCGGCCGTACCCGTTCGCTGGCGATACGCACAGGCAGATCTTTTCCAACAATTTGCTGAATGGTTTGAGCAAGCTCGCCAATGGAGATTTCCGCCCCTGATCCGGCGTTTATCGTCTGCCCAATAGCTGCATCATGGCTGGCCGCACATATAAAAGCTCTGGCGGTATCTTCTACGAAAGTAAAATCACGGGTCGCACTGAGATTGCCGAGGACGATTTCGGGTTGATGCAGCGCTTGATTAATAATGGTAGGAATGACTGCTCGCATGGACTGTCGCGGACCGTAGGCATTGAAGGGTCTGACCGTTACGACAGGCAGTGAATACGAGCAATAAAAGCTTTCAATGATCTTATCGGCGCCGATCTTACTTGCGGAGTAGGGGGATTGGCCTTGCAGCGGATGCGTTTCATCCATAGGCACATAACGTGCGCTTCCGTACACTTCGCTGGTGGAGGTGTGAATCAGTTTCGCTGTCCCTAAATCCAAGGCGGCTTGCGCGATATTTAGGGTGCCAATGACATTGGCTTGCACAACATCCGTGGGATGTTGATAAGAATAAGGAATAGCGATCAGCGCTCCTAAATGAAAAATGGTATCCATGCCTTTCACGGCACGATAGACGCCATGAGGATCGCGCAAATCTCCTTTGACGACGTCAATTTCCTTCTGAATATCACGGGGCAGTTGATCGAGAAAACCGCGTGAATTCGTTGAGTTATATCGAATAAAGGCCCTGACCTTCGCACCTTCCGCAACTAGCTGGTGGACGAGATGACTGCCGATAAAGCCGGCTGCACCTGTTACCAGTACTTGCTTCCCTCTCATCATGAATGAGATCACTCCTTCCAACATATGGTTACAGTCTATTCCCTTTGTCTATGGAAGTAGTGGACTATCCCCCATTCGGAAGGATGATTAGGAAAAAATAGGTAAAAGCAGGTATGACGAAAAGACCACCCCAGCGGATCTTTGAAGATCTTTTTGGGGCAGCCTGTTTTATTCAAAGTTCTCCGTTAGCCATACGTATAAGAAATACCGGAGAGTGTAACTGGACCTGTAACCGTTGCCCCGGTTAATAAACCTGGTTCCAATTGTACAGTGAAGGAGTAGCCTTGGTTCGAAGTAGCTGGCACATTGGTATCAATGGCTTGGAAGGAGACGGTTAGTTCTTGCCCAGTGGACAGAAGGGCTTCTTGTCGGGCGGAGAAAATGACGGCGTTGCCACGCAACACGTTAAATAGGAGCACAGGAGCAAGAAGAGTAGAGGAGACACCAACGGTAGCCGTTAGAAGAACTCTGTTCGGTCCTTGTGGAATCGCTAATCCGAATTCTGCGAGTGTGATGGGCGTCGTGGAGACAACGCGATTGAGAGAGCCGCTAGATGATCCGGGAACGCTTGTCCCGATGCTAACAATGTTTGACATGAAAATCACCTCCTTTCCTATATTCTATTAAATTTAATAGAATTTGCTTGGATGGGAGTTGGTGTTTTCCATTTTAATGGTAAAATGTGTGCCTGTTCTAACTTTGTTAAGGGATATAGACGCATTAACAGGTCAAGTTGGTGCTGTGACACATACGCTAAATCTAAACAATTATTGGGAGGTGCTGCCGATCATGGATGCACGCAGAGCTTATCAGCTTCGGCCCGTTATTTTTCTAAATACTGTTCCCAAAAGTGGAACAAACCTTCTGAATCAGCTGTTGTTAGGCATTCCCGGTTCGGTCATGAACGACTATGTCTTTTATGAGGGTCTGGTTAAGGATTTGCCATTACAAGCTTCAATCCTGAGCAAGGCAGTCCCGAATGATGTGTATATGGGACATGTATACTACTCCCCCGAATGGGCCAAACTCCTTGTCCGGCCTGGCATTAAAACCATCTTTATGATCAGGGATTTGCGGGATGTGCTTGTGTCCCTAACGTATTACATCATCGAGAAACTCCCGGATTATCCTATTTATAAGGAGTTAGTCGCCCTGCCAACTCAGAAGGAACGTTATTTACTCCTGATTAATGGGCTGGATGACTACCCGAATATTAAAGACTGGTTCGGGGTCTTTCAGGGCTGGTTGTCCGTGCCGGGTATTTTTATCACGACGTATGAAGAGTTGATGATTTCCAAGGCGTCAAGGCGTAGAACGATTACAGCCATGGCGGAATTTTTGTGGAAGGGGAGCGTACCGCCCATGCCGATAGCGAAGTTGGTTCGCAGCATGGAAGCGAATATGGATAGCGGCAGCTCGTTTACTTTTCGCAAAGGTGTTGTAGGCGGTTGGAGAAATGAATTTGACGAAGAGGTTATAGCAGCCTTCAAACGTGTGGCAGGTGATGTATTGATACAAACCGGCTATGAAAAAGATATGTTTTGGTCATAACCGGAGAAATGGAGGTTAACCATGAAAATCGTAATACCTGCGGCTGATTTGCATATCGGTGGCGGTTGTAAGGTATTGGTCGATATCGCCGGAGCCCTTACGAAAAAGGGACATGAGGTTGAGGTCGTCATCCCCAGGACGGCAACCGTGAAGTATAACATTCCTTGCAAGCTGACGATCGTTCCGAAGCTGGAAGCAGAATATATTCCTTATGGTGATATTATTTTGCCTAATTTCTATACCACCTTTCAATCGGCTTTCGAGGCATGGCCAGAACAAACGGTTAGATTAAGCCTTGGCTTCGAGCCGCTTTGGGTACCTAACCGCGAGGCAGCTTTATGGACTTATGCCCAAGATGTCCCGATCCTTTCCATTTCCAGTTGGTTGGATCAGCAAATATTTGATCACGTAGAGCGGCGCAGCACCATTGTATCTCTTGGTATAGACCCTCGCATATTTCGTCCGCAAGGTCCTCGCATTCACCCGCATCCTAGCAAGAAAACGACGAAAGTGATTCTGTATATCGCACGGGATAGGAGAGATTATGCGCTAAAAGGATTTGATGATTTCTATGCTTGTATGGAAATTATCAAAAACGAGTACGCAGGCGATTATATGGTTTATCTGATCTGCCCGGATGGCGCAGTTTCACTTGTGACGCTAGGTATTCCGGAACGCATCTTTTATCCCAAAAATGAATTTGAGATGGCGAAGCTCTTCCGGACAGCCGATGTTTTCGTCGCATCATCTTGGTTTGAAGCCTTCTCGCTGCCTCCCTTGGAGGCCATGGCTTGCGGTACGCCTGTCGTGACGACGAATTCAGGCGGAGTCATGGACTTCTGCTCGCACATGGAAAGCGCGTATGTCACCAAACCAAGGGATCCCAGGCAGCTGGCGCAGGGCATTTGTGCCGTGTTATCCGATCGCCAGTTGGCGGAAAAACTCGCTCTTGGTGGCAAAGCCAGTGCGGCACGACTAACGAAAGCCCATTTTGAACGCAATATCGTGAACGCATTGGAGGAGATTTACAACAAACGTGCCTCGCTGAACTAAAAACAAGGTAGGTGTTTCAACCGTGAATGCAAATTCGAAAGTCTCCATTGTGATTCCTTTCTATAACTGTGCTTATGTCCGCACAGCGATTGAAAGTGCGTTGAGCCAAACCTATCCGAATATTGAAATCATCGTCGTTAATGACGGCTCAACCCAGCATATGGAGAAAATTGTTCCGTATATGGACCGGATTGTTTATGTGGAAAAAGAAAACGGCGGTACGGCGAGTGCGCTGAATGCCGGTATCCGGCGCGCCACTGGCGATTATTTTGCATGGCTTAGCTCCGACGATATGTTTGAGCCAAACAAAGTAGCTAGGCAATTGGCTTTTATGCAGGAAAAAGGGGCTAAAGTCAGCTACACCTCCTATGTTCATATGGATGGACAGGGGGCCATCTTTGGAGGCCCTTCAGGTATTGGCTGTTCCACCAAAATGGAATTCTATAAAACCATGCAAAAAGGCTGTATTATCAACGGTTGTACCGTGATGCTGCATATGGATGTCTTCCAGAAGACGGGTTACTTTAATGAGACTCGCAAATATACGCAGGATTATGATTTTTGGATGCGAGTCATGAAGCGGTTTCACTTCTTCTATTTAAATGAAAGCCTTGTTCGCTACCGGGTGCACCCCGAAATGGGATCTCGCAAGCATGAAAGCGCAATTGTCAAAGAGATCCAGTCGATTCAAGCCATCTACCGGAAACAGCTGGATGCCTTAATCGCCAAGGAGAGGTTGACGATCACTTTTCCTATTATTACACTCAGCATCGGCGGAGCTCAGAGAATGTTGGCTGAAATGGTCAATGGGCTTGCGGCCAAAGGGCATGACGTTAGCGTGCTAATGCCACCTGAGGGCGTCGTAAACTATACGATTAATGCCAAAATCATCCGCACCAAACAGAACTATATGATTCTTGAAAAAGATTATCCCAAAGCGGATATCATTGTTTCCAATTTCTATACGATTGTACCCGGAGCCCATCAGGCCAGCTTGAACGGAAAAGGCGTGCACGTCCGCTTAAGCCTATGCTACGAGCCTACCTTTCTCCCGGAGAATCAACTCTCTTTCCCTACTTATCATATTTCGAAACACACCGTTGTCCTCTCCAATTGGCAAAAGCAGCTTATTGCACTGAATCACGGTCATCAGGCGCATATTGTGCCGGTGGGCGTCGGTCATGCTTTCAGGAACCTCCATATTCGCAATACGCAGACCCAACTGCAAATATCGGCGATTATGCGGAGGCCGGAGGGCGGTTATTCCTGGCACAGAGAACAGGATTATTTGATCAACCAACTGGAAATGGTGCAGGCCAAGTATCCCCATGTCCGCATCAACCTGATGTCTCCTCCAGAAGAGTTTCGAAGCTCCCCTCTTTTACAGGCGATCAAAGCCAATCATCCGACTTTTCGCTACTTAACTCCCGGGCACGATGGTGCTATGGCCTATCACTACAACGAGACGGATATATTCGTTAACTCTTCTACCTATGACTCTGCCTCGCTACCAGGACTGGAGGCTATGCGCTGTGGGGCGGCTTTGGTCACAACCTACAATGGGGGAAATATGGATTACTGCCGGCATGAACAAAACGGTTTGATGTCTTACCGCTATGAGAACCGCTTGGCGGCCGATGTTGGCCGGCTGATTGAGGATGCCGATTTGCGCAGGAGACTGGCGGCTGCCGGGGAAATTGAGGCTTCGAAATGGACGTGGGAACGCAGCGTAGATGCCTTTGAAAGAGTGCTATATGACATTCGAGCATCGCGATAGATACCCAGATTTATATTTTTAGGTGATAGTCTAGGACGAGGGTCTATTCCGCTGAGTAGTATAGGAGTGTGATGGAATCCAATTTTTGTTAGGATATGTAAAAACTTTGGAGGTGCCCTATGTCCCGTATAACAGAAGACAACGTGGTTAAGAAAACCACTCGTGTTGTTAGGAAAAATGACTGCAGCACGAGGAAAAGAGGCAAGAAAAATAAGTGTCATGTATGCAAGAAAAGATTAAGAAAAAGAACGATCAAGGTCATATGCAAGCAGCCGAAAGCTCCTATTGTCCATGTTACGACCCCTCCAGCGGAAGTCAATGTGCAAACAAATCCCCCCGAAGTCCACGTAACAACCCCGGAAGTTCATGTCACAACACCTCCGCCTGTCGTAAACATAGAGACTCCTAAACCCGATGTTCACGTCAAAGTAGAAACACCAAAAACAGAAGTGAAGGTTAAAGTGGATTACCCGGATGAGAGTTGCAACGAAGAGTTGAGAGACTTATTGGAGCAATATTGGGATACAGAGGTTGAACTGTTCACATCAAGCGGAGCAGGTTCCGGGGGAGAGCCGCCAAACCGGATCGGAATGGTTGAGAAAATTGGGAAAACGACGTTGATTCTTCGCCCAACAACGGGGAACGACATGGATCAAATTGTGATTTTCTCGATTTGCCATATCATCGGTTTCAGGCCTTATACACCGGTTGCGGCTCCGTAACGGCAAATCAGATCCTATTACAACCTAATTGAAGGAGGAAGTGTTAGATGGATGTAATCGTTATTGTTGCTGGTAACAGTTATGCTACGCAGCGCGCCGTTATTAACTGTTTTGACGCTACATTGGATTTTCCCGGACTTGAGGTAGGGGCTAAGTTAACACCTGTTCTTGCATCATTGATGGAGGCAGGATTTTCAGTGGTGGATTTCACCGGTAACGGTAACGTTACGACGTACTTCATGGTCCGTGAACAGGCCGTCACAAGCTGTAATCCGTTAACAGCAGTCGAAGGACGCTCAAATACACAGGTCACCATTCAAACAGGCGCAGGAACAGAGAGCGGTACGCTGATCCTTGTTGGTTCCGATGTCATTGAAATTCTTGAGCCGTCAGGAGATATTCTCCTTATTCCAGCTTCCAGCATTGAATCCGTGATATAAGGAGGAGAAACTATGTCATTCGCAGAGTTACTGGCGAGTTTTATCGGTAGAACGGTTGAGGTGTACTTCACGAGTAATCCGCCTATTATTGGCACATTAGCTTCCGTAGATGATTGTATTTTTACGATACAAATCAATAACACGTATTACTATAGTCCACCAGTAATTATGACCATCGTGGCGGATCAGATTGATTATGTGCGCGTAGTAGCGTAATCGGAAGGGAGGAGATTACGTCAACGGCTGTGTGTCTCCTCCGTCCCCCCGAAGGAGGACGGTCTGTTCCTTCATCCACTTCATCCAGCCGGCATACTTCTCGGAATGTTGATGCGTAATGCTGGATTGGCGGACTCTCCGATGATAGAGAGGCTCAGGCAGATGTTTCAATCGATGAGCGTGCGACAAGCGGATGATGATTTCGAAATCCTCGTATAACCTCCCCCCATAAGGAGCATTCACCATCCAGCCATGGATGCTGTGAAGGGTCTCAACCCGATAGCATCGAGGTGCTATCGGAAGAGCTCCGGCAAGCAGCGCCTCAGCGTTAAAGGCAACAGGCGTCTTGCGTAACCCTCCGAAAATAAGCTGTTTTCGTGCTCCTTCTGTCCACTCGTAATAATCCCCGTACAAGAGTGAAGTATCCGGTGCTAGGGTATCGGCCGTGTTAAGCAAACGCCGAATGGCGTCTGGGGGCAGCCAGTCATCGGCATCAAGCTCCAGCAGCCAAGGGGCCTCAGCTGCCGATAAAGCAGCATTCAAACAATGGGATTTGCCATAGTTAGCTTGGTTTACATACGTACGAATACGCGGATCTGCGGGTAAGGATGCCAGTTTCATCTGCGTGTTGTCGCTGGAGGCATCATCCATAATAATGAGTTCCCAATCAGGCATGCTTTGTGCAATAACGCTTCGAATCGCCCAAAGGAGATAGTCGGCATTATTGTAGGTGCATATCACGATACTAATGGCGGGAGTTGGCTTTGCTTTCGGCAGGGCAGTGTTTGATCCTGCTTCCAGAATGGGTCTGATCAGGTCCCACTCTTCCTGCGCCTTTTGCCATTTGGGGTAATGTTTGGCCTGGGGCTGCCACCATTTGCTATCGATGGTCTGCCATGACCATTCTCTCTTTAAATGAAACTGATTATCGTAAAGCAAATAATTGGCAAAGGGCAGTTCATCCTTCTCCAGGAAAAAGGGACGGCCACTGGATCGCGCTGCGCTTGTTCTCCAAACAAGAGGAGGGGAAGAAAGATTGTGCAGGGTATTGGCGGCCCCGCGTTCATAGACCATGCCGGCACAATGCTCCGGCAGCGCTGCAAGCTGCGTGGACAGCTCGGAGATAAAGCTGCTGCTTAGTAAGTCTCCTGCATGCAGAGTCATAAAAAAGGATTGATCATAAGCAAGTAGATGATCGTTCAAGGCGGCTGCGTCGTAATCATGCAGGAGCATAACGGACCAATTCGGAGCGATATGGGACAGATTGGCCATCGTAGCATTGGTATGAGCTTTGTTGGACGTTCCTAGCACGTAGACCAGCATAGGCGAATAATTCCCCCGATCATCAGCAGGCTTATTGCATTCTATGCGGATGGCAGGGGTGTGGTTCTGCTGCGGGCAAGCTCGCACTACGAATAGTTGAGCCTATTCATTGGGACTTGTCCCGAGCGGGACACGGTTTTAAAGCGTGAAGCTCGATTGTGGAGCAATCACTTTATGGACAATGAGATAATCATAGATTCGAGAGGCTGATGCTTGTAAGGAGTGTTGATTGGACGAAACCACGATTTCGGGTCTGCCGGGCTGCTCATAAGGTGCTGAAATTCCCGTAAAGTCAGGAATAACGCCTGCCCGCGCTTTTACATAAAGCCCTTTCGGATCTCGTTTCTCGCAGATTTCAAGAGGGCAATCGATGAAAACCTCGATAAATTCCCCAGCGGCGTATAAGGAACGCGCCAGCTCCCGATCCGCGCGGTAGGGCGAAATGAGAGCAACAATCGTAATGATGCCAGCGTCCATGAGCAGCTTGGCCGCTTCTGCCGTCCTACGGATGTTTTCACTGCGATCATTCGGGGAAAAACCAAGGTTGCCGTTTAAACCATGCCGAAGATTGTCTCCATCCAAGACGTAAGAACGTATATGTTGGGTGAAGAGCAGTCGTTCCATTTCATAAGCAATTGAAGATTTGCCTGAGCCGGAAAGCCCTGTGAGCCATAGCACACAGCTTTTGTGGGAATTCAGATGGTGCCTCTCGCTCCTGGATACGTTGGAAGGCTGCCACTGAATGTGTTTATCGGACAAAGGGTTTCCCTCCTTAGCAAGTATTTCTATATGTATATGTTAGAAGAGAGTGTCAGGTTCTGGTCTGAAATCCTTATAGGAATCCAATCTGATAGATGAAAAACTAGATTTTGAAAAATTGGATGAATGGGGTGTATTCCCACTTCAACCCGAACCGCATATGTTAATTGGGATAGCCTAAGCGCATGAGGAGGGAAATACACATGCAGGATCAGATTACTTCGATTCTGGAGCATATGGCGAAGTCGCAGCACGAGTTGGCACGTACCCTGGAAGCCAAACGCGAGGTGATTGCTCATATGGCGAAGATGGTTAGTGAAATCCCTGACCATCATCCTTCCTTCGGAGAAATTGAAGCATTAATGGAACATTCCTTGAGTATAACCAAAGGGATAACCAGCTATTTAAACAGTCTTGCCGATTTAGAGGATGCCATCGCGGACAATCTTTCGCCCATTATGAAGGTTATGAAAGAACAACCCGCTGATGAATAAATGAGGGGCAGGGAGTGGAGACATTGAGCAGAAATGATAGTTACTTGTCTTACCTGGATGCTACCGCCAAGATTCAATATAATGTAGCTCTCATTCTGGAGGCTAAGGCGCTGCATGCCGAGAAGTCGCGCAACTGGATATGCCAGCACCTGTCAACAGCCGCCTATGAAAGCAATGCCGAGCATGTGAAACAAGCGGTGGATATCCATGAACAGCTCATTGAGGTGATTGATGGCATTACCAAGATGGAGGTAGCCTTCGCCAAAAACTTGGGCGTGCTCATTGCAGAAGAGGATAATTCCAGCCTTGGCGGCAGTGCTGGCGGCGGATTTGGCGATTTGTTCGGAGGTTCAGGCCTCGACTTTAACAAATGAAGATAAATGAAAGAGAGCAGCAGATTAAGCTGGATATACTAGATTCTCTCGCAAAGAGCCAACGGGCCTTGGCCCGAATCATTGAGAGTGTGGCCGATTCGGTAGAGAGTTCGCCGAAGCTGGCCGGTCAAGTTGCTGACAATCTGACAGCTATCGTGAGTTATCAACGGATTTTGACGAGGAAAATCATCGGATTACCGATTCGTGTGAAACAAAAAGGAACGGCCAAACAACCGTGGTTAAACGCGAATACCGGCGTTCTTCAAGGCAAGCGCAAACGCAAGCCCCCCTCTTCTTCTAAGGCATAGAAGGGGATGGGGCTTTTTTACATACACGATGCTAATTTCCTTTTGACTATAAGCGCTTTCATCAAAACCGCAGTAGTCATTCGCCAATTTCTAGCCAAGCTAGGTAAGTGCATATGAATCTGTCCCAAGGCAGTCATACTATAAAAGCAGGTCGAACGTACATGATCCAGTTGCCTTGCAGGCGATCTGTGATAGATGTCCTATTTTGAGCTAGAGATAATACGGGCTTAAACGTATGCCGTGTCCATCGGGATGGATAAACATACAATGGGAACGAAAACGAATGCACATCACAGTGGGAGGGTGTGGACATGAAACAGCGTGGGCAGCGAAAGTTGTTAGTACCCAGGAGGAGAACGAGGCCTGTTTTCAAGCCCATTTCAAATCATCAATCGCCAAAAGTATCTGTCGTCATCCCTGCAATGAACGAAGGGAAGACAATCGCGTCCGTCATTCGTCAAGCCCGATTGGTTCATCCAGCTACAGAAGTCATTGTGGTCGTCAATGGCTCCTACGATGAGACGGAGCGAATCGCCCGCCAGATGGGGGCACGGGTGATTTCATTTAAGGAATCGTTAGGGCATGATGTCCCCCGAGGCATTGGCGCGAGTCATGCGAGAGGGAACACCATCCTGTTCATTGATGCGGATATGGTGATTGCAGCCAAGGATTTGCGGCCATTCGTGCAGGCGGTGGATCGTGGGGTGGATGTCGCGTTAAACAGCTACTCTGGCAAAACAGAGAAGGTGGATGTGCATCCTGTAGTGCTAGCTAAACACGCGCTTAATGTTGCACTTTCCCGGCCAGACTTGCGAGGAGCTTCGATGACGACAATCCCGCACGCTATTAGTCGTAAAGCGCTAAACGAGATTCATGCCGCTAATTTAGCCGTGCCGCCACTGGCTCAGACGATAGCATGTGTGAAAGGACTCACGCTGCACAAGGTTTACAACGTGAATGTGGGTCGGACGAATCCTAGAAAACGAAGAAAATTTAAGGTGGACCCGCTGCAAAATCTTATTCTTGGAGATCACCTCGAAGCCCTGAATTGGCTGCATGAACAGACGAATGAGCGTGGTCAGCTAACGGATTTAACAAGGGACCGAACCTTTGTGGGGTGAAGCTGTTGAATAAACCAGTGAAGAAACGTGTGAAACAAAGGCCAAAAGTGAGAACCCTGAGAACGGTGAGAATCCCCGTCCCTGTACGCCGCCTGCGCAGGGGCTCCAGACCAACCAGAACAGCAGCGACGCTGTCTGTCGCGTTAAAAAGAAGAGTACACGCAATTGGCGCTCGTTATGCTACGGACCACCCGTTGATCGATGGGGTGGATCCGAACTCGTATATCAACTCTCTATGGTGTTCCTTTTATACATCCGGGGAAATTGGGACGATTTCGGTGGGGCAGTACCTTCCTGTCTCCCGAGCGTTCCTTGAAGGTTATAGCGAGAAACAGGGGATGCCAACCCCGAATCTCGTACTTGTTCCGACAAGGCAATCCATTGGAGCCGTCATTACGGTTTCTAATGAGGAAAAGACGATTGCGCGCGTGCTGAACGCACTGGAAAGAATGCCGATGAAGGAAATTATTGTCGTCATTAACGGCTCAATCGACAATAGCGTTCATATCGCCAAGCAGTGTCCAAGGGCAACAATTGTTCATTATCCGAATCTCGTTGGCCATGACGTTGGCAGGTCTATTGGCGCCAAGCTTAGCACAGCCGACATGGTGCTGTTCCTGGATGGCGATATCCCGATTCAAACCGAGGAATTGTTGCCTTTCATTCGGGCCATCGACCAAGGCTGGGATGTTGCATTAAACGACATTTCCCCTTATATCGGTCTCTTCACGCATCGCGATGGCGTGTCTATGGTGAAACAATTCGTAAACCGGGTTCAGGGTCGACCGGAACTGGGTGCCAACTCCATGACGGCGATTCCCCACATGCTTTCCCGCAAAGCGCTCCAGGTTATCGGCAGCGCAGCGTTAATGGTACCTCCTAAAGCGCAGGCGAAGGCAATCCGTTATGGATTGCGTATTTGTGCACCAGCAAGCATCGATGTGGTTACGGCCAACAAACCTACCCGATTGAACACAGGGAGTACGAATCCCGTTTCAAATCTGATTGTAGGCGATCATTTGGAGGCCCTCCATATGCTGCTTCATGAACGTGGAAGAAGACTTGAATTTAAGGATGTTCTTCGTACGAGAACTGCTCTGTCGGGGGGATCCATATGAACAGCACAAGTATCATCATCCCAAGCTTTAATGAAAGACAGTTGCTTCTAGATTGCATCTACTCCATCAGAGAACATACACGAATCCCCTATGAAATTATTGTGGTCGACAATGCCTCTACCGATGGGACCCTGGATGCTTTGATTCGTGAGCAGGTTCCCTTCGTGTCCTTCTCCGAAAACAAAGGGTTTCCTGCAGCCTGTAACGCCGGCATGAAGCTGGCCAGGGGCAGCTCCGTGCTTTTGCTGAATAATGACGTCCTGCTAACACCTAATTGGTTGGATCATATGCTCACTTGTCTGTATTCTCGACATGATATTGGCATCGTAGGTCCAATGACCAACTATGCCAGCGGTATTCAACAAATGAAAGAGCCATATACGAATCTGCCGGATATGGTTCTGAAGTACAATGTGGGAAATAAGGGGAAATACAAAGAAGTTCAGCGTTTGATTGGCTTTTGCTTTTTATTCAAACGTGAAGTGATGGATAAGATCGGTTACCTGGATGAACAATTCAGTCCCGGGCATTACGAGGATGACGACTACTGCTATCGCGCGAGGAAAGCCGGCTACAAGCTGATGCTGACCGAAGACACCTTTATCTTCCATCATGGCAGCGCAAGCTTCGGCAAGAAAAGCGAAAGCCAACTGCAAGCTATCGTGGAGCGTTCGCGCAAGATTTTTATAGAAAAGTGGGGCGTCGATCCCCAAGCATTTTTTGAGAAAGCATGATGAAAGGATGTCGTTGCTATGAAGGGAGTCATTCTAGCCGGGGGAACTGGCACACGTCTGCGACCCTTGACGAAAATGATTAACAAACATCTTCTACCCGTCGGTAAATATCCTATGATTTATTATGGGATTGAGAAGCTGAGAGCAGCGGGAATCACCGATATCCTTCTGATCACGGGTAAACACTCCGTTTCCCTCTATACGGATTTCCTGGGGAGCGGGAAGGAGTGGGGCGTTAACATTTCCTACAAAATACAGGAAGAGGCCGGCGGCATTGCCGATGCGCTGGAGCTTGCCCAGAACTTCGTGCATCCGGGCGAGAAGCTGCTTGTGCTGCTTGGCGATAATCTGTTCGAGGATTCGCTGGCTGGGTATGTGAAGCAATTTGAAGCTCAGCCGGAAGGAGCCAAAGTGTTTCTGAAGGAAGTAGAGGACGCCAGAAGATACGGGGTTCCGGTCATGGAAGGCGACTTGATCAAGCGGATTGAAGAGAAACCCGAGCATCCGCAATCCTCGTATTGCGTCACAGGGATTTATCTGTACGATTCTACGGTATTCGACTTAATTAAGACGGTAGAGCCGTCTGCGCGAGGCGAGATGGAGATTACCGATGTGAATAACTTATATGCGATTCAAGGCAAGCTCAGCTATCACCTGCTGACAGGGTGGTGGATCGACGCCGGCACCTTTCCTTCTTGGTTCGAAGCGTCCGATAAGCTGCGCGAATATCCGAACGTTGAGGCTGCAGCACCCAAGTCGGGCGCCGGTGATGACAAGTGAGGAAGTACGATTACATCATCATCGGAGCGGGGATTATTGGCCTCACGATCGCCCGTGAGCTGAAGAAAAGAGAGCCGGAAGTGTCCATTTGCATCCTGGAAAAAGAGTCCGATGTGGCTGCACATGCAAGTGGACGCAACAGTGGAGTTCTGCACGCCGGCTTCTATTATTCAGCGAACAGCTTGAAAGCGAAGTTCACGAAAGATGGCAATCAGGCCATGCGAGCTTACTGTAAGCTTAATGGTCTGCAGCTGAATGAATGCGGCAAGCTGGTCGTCGCCAAAGATGAAACAGAGTTAGCCGGCTTGGAAGAGCTGAAGCTGCGCGCAGACATCAATGGCGTGCAGCTCATCTGGTTGAATGAGCAAGAGATTGCTTCCATTGATCCGAATGCGAAGACATACCGGAAAGCTTTGTATTCACCAACAACGGCGTCGGTTGATCCCGTAGAAGTTTGCAGGACTCTGAAACGTGAAAATGTAGAGAACGGTGTAGAGTTCCATTTCTTGACGAAATACCGCAAGCACCGGGGAGATCTCCTTTTTACGAGCTCAGGCACCTTCAAGTACAACTATTTGATCAATTGCGCCGGGCTTTACGCCGACAGCATTGCCCATGATTTCGGATTTGGCGGGAAATATACGATCATTCCGTTCAAAGGCATTTACTTGAAATATACGAAAAACAAAACGGATGTCGTCACGAACATCTATCCCGTCCCCAATTTGAAAAACCCATTTCTCGGGGTTCATTATACCAAAACGGTGGATGGCAGCATTAAGATCGGGCCTACGGCAATGCCGGCTTTTTGGCGGGAAAATTACCAAGGATTGCAGGGCTTCAACCTGAAGGAATTCCTGCAAATTGTCGGCTTTGAGCTGAAGCTGTTTATCACAAATTCGTTTCACTTTAGACGCTTGGCCTTTCAGGAAATGCGTAAATATATCAAATCCTATTTCATCGGGTTAGGGATGGGAATGGTCAGAGAAATCGACCCCAAGGGCTTCGGACATTTTCTAAGACCGGGTATTCGAGCGCAGCTGCTCAACGTTGAAACCTTGGAGCTCGTACAAGACTTTGTCATCGAAGGCGACAAACGCTCGATGCATGTACTCAATGCGGTCTCACCGGCATTTACTTGTTCGATGCCTTTTGCCGCTTATGTCGTGGATCATATTATGAAACAACGAGGAGGAGCCCTTTCATGAAAGTGATTTCGACCAAGCTGCCGGGGGTCCTGGTGCTCGAACCGAAAGCGCATGGTGATCATCGCGGTTTTTTTATGGAAAGTTACAACCAACAAACGTTAGCTGGCGAGGGTATTCATCATGCCTTTATTCAGGATAATCATTCCCTTTCCGTAGAATCGGGGGTTCTTCGAGGCCTGCACTACCAATTGGCGCCGAAAGCGTTAACGAAACTCGTTCGCGTTGTATCCGGTGCGGTTTATGACGTCGTCGTTGATATCCGCAAAGGTTCCCCGACTTATGGACAGTGGGTCGGCGTTATCTTAAGCGCAGAAAACAAACGGCAAATCTTGGTTCCGAAGGGCTTTGCCCATGGCGCATGCACCTTGGTTCCGAACACGCAGCTGCTCTACAAAGTGGATGATTATTATTCCCCTGAGCATGACCGAGGCATCGCGTGGAACGATCCTGACCTTGGTATCGACTGGCCGGTATCGAATCCGATCTTGTCGGATAGGGATCGTCAGCAGCCTACGCTTGCGCTGGCGGACAATAACTTTGTTTATGGAGGGGACTTATCATGAAAACCATTATGGTGACGGGAGCGGGCGGCTACATCGGCAGTGTGCTGGTTCCGAAGCTGCTGGATAAAGGTTATGCCGTTAAGGCGGTTGACCGCTTTTTCTTCGGTATCGATAAGCTCCCGCAGCATCCGAATCTGGTAACGATCAAGGAGGATTCCCGCCGTCTGAAGGAGGAAGCCTTCGCTGACGTGTATGCCGTCATTGACTTAGTGGCGATCTCGAACGACCCGAGCGGTGAATTGTTCCAGGAAGCAACGCACCAAATTAACCATATTTCCCGTGTGAGCACGGCACATAAAGCGAAGAAACTTGGCGTGAAGCGATACATTCTTCCGTCTTCCTGCAGCTTATACGGCTTCCAGGCGCCGGATGTCATCGTCGATGAAAATTCGCCGACAAACCCGCTCACGACCTATGCCAAAGCAAACGAAATGGCGGAACACGGCGTGCTTCCACTAGCTGATGAGGCCTTCACCGTCGTTGTCATTCGGCAGGCCACCGTCTACGGCCATTCTCCCCGCCTTCGCTTCGATTTGGCCATTAATGGCATGGCGTTAGGCGCTTATCAGAATGGGGTTATTCCCTTAATGAGAGACGGTTCCCAGTGGAGACCGTTCGTTCATGTTCAAGACACAACGGATGTCATGTGCTTGCTGTTGGAAGCTGATCCGAAAGTCATCAACGGCGAAATCTACAACGTGGGTTCGGACAGCAACAATTATCAGCTCGGCCAATTAGCGCAAGAGATTACCGCAGTCATTCCTAAACCTGTAACGATTGCCTGGTATGGAGCGCCCGACCACCGTTCCTATCGCGTCAATTTTGACAAAATCGAGAAAGCCTTAGGTTGGCAAGGCAAATGGACGGCTGCACAGGGGGCATTAGAGATTTATAACGCTCTGGCTGCAGGCGATGTACCAAGCATGGATCAAACGATTACGCTGGATTGGTACAGCGAGCTTATCAAGTGGCACAAAATTATTAAGGACGCTACGCTCTATGGCGGTATCTTGGATATTCAAGGATCGAGCGAGTAATGAAACGCATCGCGCTGCTAGGCGCCAAAGGCCAGCTAGGCTCCGATATTCATCGGGTATTGAAGGAAAACAGCCAGTTCGAGATCATCCCGGTGACGAGGGATATGCTGGATGTGGAGAATACAGAAACGATTATCCCCATTCTTGAAAAGCTTGGCCGCATTGACGTACTCATTAACTGTACGGCGTTTCATAACACCGAACAGTGTGAAGCCGATCCGCTCAAGGCTCTCCGCATTAATTCCATTGCCGTCCTGCGTATGGCGACTTATTGCAAACAGAATAGCACGCTTTTCATTCATTTCAGCACGGATTACGTGTTCGACGGCAGCAAGCAGGCGCCATATACGGAGGAAGATCGGGTCAGTCCCCTGAATGCTTACGGCAGCAGCAAAGCAGCAGGAGAGGAAGCTATTGCGGCTTACTTGGATACCTACTTTGTTTTTCGTGTATCCTCGTTGTTTGGCGAAGCTGGGGCCAGTGGAAAGGGCGGCAATTTTGTAGAGACAATGATTAGACTCTCGAAGCAAGGTAACCCTATTTCGGTTGTTCAGGATGTCATCATGTCACCGACGCATACACAAGATGTGGCTGAAACTGTGCGGGTTTTCCTTGAAAAAGAGATAACGGATTACGGTGTGTATCACTGTTCGGGTGAAGGCGCGTGCAGCTGGTATGAGCTGGCGGTCCAAACGTTTGCGTTTTGCGGTATTACCTGCGAGACGATACCGATTATGAACAGCGCGTACGCTGCCAAAGTGCGCAGACCGTTATATAGTGTGCTGGACAACAACAAACTGAATCGTATTTATCCGATGAGAAGCTGGCAAAGCGCCTTGGAGCAATATTTGCAGCGCAAAGGATATGTCGTTATCCATGGAGGTGAGATGGAATGAGCGCTTTAAGAGCCGTGAAATCGAGGAAATTGCCGATCAGACCGCTGAAAAATCAGAGGAGACGTGTGCGCAGAGCCGTGAAAGTGAAGAAGCAGCCGGCTCCCCTGTCTCGCTACCAGGATGAATGGCGAAGAGGGAGTGACCAAGGGTACGGAAAGGGCTGGTCGCATGGTTTTCACATGGGACGCTGCCAAAGCATCATGCGGGACATTCCGCAGGAGCGGGGCATTATCTGGGATTTAAAGGTGATGTTCGTTAGGGCGAACGGACTGCCTTATACCGCGATGGATGAAGGGATCGAGGCTAGTCTGCGGGATATGGTGAGAGAAGTCATTGTCGTGAATCCCGTCGACCCTCTTGTTCAAATTGCGGCGGAGACAAGGCCGGACCTTGTTCTGGTGCTCGATGCCATTGGGCAATCCTTGCCGGGAGATGTGGTGCAGGCCATTCGGGCGCACGGTATTCGTACGGCGATTTGGCTGCCGGACGATCCGTATCATTCGGATCAGTCGACAGGGCTCGTCCCGCACTTTGATTATGTGTTCACCCTGGAGAAAAGCTGTGTTGAACCTTATAAGGCACTCGGCTGCCAGAATGTGCATTATTTGCCGTTCGGCATAAATCCGGATTCCGTGAAGCTGGACTATGTGCCTACGAATTTTCGCAAAGATATTTGTTTCATTGGCACAGCTTTCTGGAATAGGGTTGCGTTCATTGATGAAATAGCCGATTATCTGCAGCACAAGGACGTCATGATTAACGGCTATTGGTGGGATCGGCTAAGTTCTTACGACAAGTTGTCTTCCAAAATTCAAGGCTTATGGTTGAGCCCGCAAGATACGATGAAGTATTATCATGGGGCCAAAATCGTGATCAATCTTCACCGGGCGACCGATGACAAATCCCATAACAGCAACAGCAGGCAAATCCCCGCTTTCTCCCCTAATCCTCGGCTTTTTGACATTACAGCAGCGGGCACATTGCAATTAACGGATGTCCGTGACGAATTGGCAACCTTCTATAAACCTGGGGAAGAAATTGACACCTTCAGTTCTCCACAGGAGCTTATCCAGAAAATAGAGTACTATTTAGCCCATGAAGAAGAGCGGCAGCATATCGCATTGCGAGGATTGGCGCGGACGCTGAAGGATCATACGTATCGCAAACGATTGAATGAATTGTTAACGATAACGAACAAAGGCGGGTGAACGTATGTTGCCCATAAAAAAGAAACAAGGCGGTAAGAAGTTAGGCAAAGTGATCTCCTTCCGGCGAGGCAAGCTTTCTCGCAAGCGCAAAGGTTTGTTCTCTTCTCTGCGCAAAAAGAAAAAACGCCGAAGACTTGCCGCGCTGCCGCTGACACGGCTCATGCCGATTGAAACCGTGACCGTCTACGATCAGGGGTATAATGCGGGGTATGACAAAGGTTTCGATAAAGGGTACCGGGATGGAAAACATGATGGGGGCGATGCGATTGTCGATCGCTTGCTGCCGGACTATCAGATCCTGCCCGAAATTACGATTGACCAGATTGTTGCCGCCGGCGTGGAACATTTGCGGCCGCACATCTATCACTTGCTTACCGCAAGGGATCTGGGAGACCGGATCATCGCTGCGCTTGACGCCAGAGCGCCATTTTCCCTCGTCCGACTAGGTGACGGGGAGCTGCTTACCTTAGCGCAGGAGACTATTTTACCGATTGAACAGATTAAGCAAGACGGCCCGTTTCTCCCGTATGCCGGCGTCGAAGTACCGGATCTGGAAATTAAAGCGGAGCTAGTGCAGGCGATTCGCGGAGCTAGCGTCGTAGGTATTCCGAAGCTGCGGGTACGCAATTTCCAACCGCTCGCGTTCGCGGTGTTTAAAGCTGAACATATAAACTACCATGAACTTACTTTGACGGACTCGCTGGTGAATTATTATATCTATCACGAGGGTTATCTGTCACGGATTACACAAGGCAGAAGGGTGCTGCTGGTTGGCAACTTAGCGCCGCATTTGGCAGAAGTACTTCGCGCGAACGGCGTGAATATTGTTGGCGAGATTACGCCGGTCCATGGCGTGAAGGATATCCCGCACATCAAGGAAAACATCGCCGGTTACGATTTTGATATCGCGCTGGTCTCCGCAGGGATTTCGGCTGTCATCATTTCCGAATGGATTGCGTCGAGTATGGGGAAAGTAGCGATCGATTTCGGGCATTTGGCGGATTCTATCGTGAAAGGGGAGGCTCCTTACCGATGAGAACAGCAGTGAAGCGACGGGGCCACAAATCCATGGGCAAATCCCGCAAGTTTCGTAAGATTGGCAAACTGGGCAGGGTAGGCAAGACGGGCAAGGTTGCCTCCTCCTCCCAAGCAAGTTATAACCGCGGTTACAATGAAGGTTTTAACATGGCCTACGATAGCGCGCACGATCATGCCTTCCAGCTTGGCTGGGATGCGGGGGTCACCCCCTCGAAGTTTCAGGGAACGAGCATCATCATCGTTACGACGAACGATCAGCGCCACCACCTCCAGAATTGTATCGACAGCATTTATGAATATACGCCGGAGCCCTTCGAACTCATCGTGATCGATAATGCCTCAACGGATGATACGGCCGAGTATTTGAAGTCTCTGACGGGGAAAATCCGTTACAAGATCTTTACTTCCAACCTTGGCTTCGCCGGAGGGACGAATCAAGGTTTAAGGATGGCGCGCGGTTCCAACCTGCTGTTTTTAAACAATGACACCATTGTGACCAAGGATTGGCTGGAAAATATGCTGACTTGCCTTAACAGTAATGAGAAATTCGGGCTTGTCGGCCCGATGACGAATTACATTAGCGGCGAGCAATTGCTGCAGACGAATTACACCTCCACGGAGGAAATGCACCATTTCGCTGCAAACTTTAATCAGTCGAACCCTGCCAAATGGCATGTGACCACGAGATTAACAGGCTTCTGTGTCCTTATGCGGCGCGAGGTTTTCGAGCGGTTGGGGTATTTGGATGAAGGTTTTGAGATTGGAAACTGCGAGGATGACGACTTCGGTTTTCGAACGCGCATCATGGGATTAGAACTTGTTATTGCTATGGATACCTTCATTCATCATGTCGGAAGCGTCTCGATTAAAGCGTTGGGCGAGAAGCGTTTTGAAGAAGTATATGGCAGAAATTTAGAGTTTTACGCGCGAAAATGGGGAGAAACCCACAGTTTGCTGCATGAAGTCCACCAAAAGCTCGGTGGCGGAAGTGCAGCGATGGTTGATTTCTACCCAAGTCATATCGTTGTGAGAGGGGTAACATCCGAGCTCTATTGGATCGAGAATGGCCATCGCCACCCGATCGAAGGGGAGTCGCATCACTTGTCGGCTACCCGCGTCTCGCAAGTCGATCTGCGGAGCTGGCCGAAGGGACATTCCTTATCGCAACATGACGTACAGAACAAGCTTGCCGCTCTTGCACAGGGTGTTTGCGTCGATGGGCACTTGCAAGAAGGTGCGCTTGCGCGGACCGAAGATCATGCCGTCTATCAAGTCAAAAACGGCAAAATGCAGCGATTCATTAATGAATGGCCGCTGCGCTACTGGAATTTGGATCTGCGTCACCAAACGGCCATGAGCTGGGATGACTTTCATCGGTTTGCGCCAGCGCTGCCGATTATTGCCCCCGCCATCATCGCGGCGAATAATGTCTAAAGGAGTGAGGTATCTATGAAAGTAAAGTCATCTGTGCGCAGAAAGGTTACTGGTAAGCTTCTCAAGAAAGCGAAGCCGGTTCGTGGCAAAAAAGTGCTCCTGAGAAAAAGAAATCGCCCTGCCAAAGCGCTCCTGACACATCGGGGAGGCTTCGATAAGGGCTTTGACAATGGATACGATAGAGGGTATATGGATGGGTTTCACAAAGGTTTTGAACAAGGCTTCGACCATCTCTATTCAGCCTCTTAAGCAAGGGGCGGCAGCTTAATCGTGGTACGTAGGTGCTGCCGCCTCCTTTGTTTCACTTAAACCGTGCGTTTATCCCCAACGTAAAATAAGTCCAGCGTGCGTTAGTCCCCCGCCAAAACCGTATAACAGGAGCGTATCGCCTGCCTGCACCCTGCCATCTTTTACGCCGAGATCAAGCGCCAGCGGAATAGAGGCGGCAGAGGTATTGCCGTAATACTCAAGGCTGTATATGGCCTTTTCAAAAGGAATTTCACTCTTTTCACAAATCGACTGAATAATCCGCAGGTTAGCGCTATGCGGGATGAACCAATCAATCGCGGAACTCGGCAGCCCGCTTTTGGTTAGCAAGTGCTCGATCCCTTCCGGTACGGTCGATACCGCAAATTTATAAACTTCGCGGCCGTTTTGGACTAGCTTGCCGCCGCCGGTAAGCGGTATGTCCTGCCACTGCTCTGACAGGCCGGTGCGATACACATGCTTACCGCCGGAGCCGTCTGAGCCAACATGATGCGCCAGGAATGCCGGATGTTCCTCCTCGCGTTCCACCACCACGGCTCCTGCGCCGTCGCCGAACAGAATGCAGGTCGACCGGTCCGTATAGTCGGTGATTTTAGACATCGCGTCTCCGCCGACCACGAGCACTTTGCGGTGCAAGCCAGCCGCGACTAGTCCGCTTGCGGTATGGACCGCATAGGCGAACCCTGCGCAGGTGGCGTTAAGGTCGTAAGCGCCGACAGCAGGGAGGTCGAAATGAGCTTGAATCATACAAGCTACCGGTGTTGATGGCAGGTCTGGCGTATGCGTAGTGACAATGATCAGCTCCACATCGTTCAGCGCTTCCGGATATCGGTCAAGCATGTTTTGGACAGCAGCTATACATAAATGGCTAGTGAATTCCTCGGGAGCGGCGATTCTGCGTTCCCGCATGCCAGTGCGTTGAACGATCCACTCATCGTTGGTTTCCACCATAGCTTCAAGATCGGCGTTGCTTAAAATATGCGAAGGCACATAACTGCCTATTGCTGAAATACGGGCATTCAAGGGATTTGAGACAGGCATGAGAAGCTCGCTCCTTTTGTTATCAAGTATTAGTACCAGGTACTAAATATAATTTAACTTTACTGTAAAATGTGGTTGCTGTCAATGTGTTGTTTTGCTCAATTATTTCGATCTGATCTGTAAATTCGGAGTAATTCATAAACAAACGGAGGATATTAAAAGGAGAGGAAATTACATGTAAAAGGCGAGATGAGAGATGAATACCTCGACAAGGGCAGCAAAATTAGCTTATATCGATCAAATTTTTGAGCTTAATTCTGATTTTGTAAATAGGGAAGTCTATATTTATCAAGATCGAGTCCAAGTATGCTATTTGGAGACACTGGTTCATTATGAACAAACGTATGACACATTGATAACGAGATTGTCACATTTACACGGCACGGATAGCCCGATCGACCAAATCGCGTTATCTCCTTCAACGAGGGTGAATGTCCCTTTAACCGAGCTTGTGAACGCGATATTAGTAGGTATGTTGATTATTATTCCCCAAGAAGGTTACGACAACATCGTGATAGAGCCCTCTTCGGTCAACAACAGTAGAAGCATAGTGGAAGCCCAAACGGAGAATCCGATCCAGACCTCACTAGATGCTTTTACGGAAGATATGTATGTCAACATAAGTCTCCTTCGCAGAAAAATGAGAATCAAAAACTTGCATATTCAGAACTACACCCTGGGTACGGATCTTCCTCGTGAAGTAGCTGTTCTTTATGTGGAAGGGCAAGCCGATCCGAAGATCGTTCAACTCATCGATACCTATTTGAATGAAAACGCCATGATGGATATTTCTGATGTTCAAGGACTACTCAAAGCTCTTAAACAGCCTAGTTATAGTCTTGTTCCTACTTACATAACTTCTGAGCTTCCTGCCACTACCAAACATAATTTAATGGAAGGCCGAGTGGTACTCCTATTGGATCATTTTCCGTTCTCACTTTCGTTTCCCTCTATTATTTCGGACTTTTGGAATGTAAAAACGGATAAAGACCAACCTAAACTGTTTATGTATTTATACAAGATTATTCGTATCGCAAGTTTAATCATCGCCATTACGTTGCCAGGGTTATATGTGGTTCTCAATTCTGTCAACCCTGAACTTTTGCGTATTCAGCTGGCTGTATCGATCACAGACTCCAGGGAGGGCGTTCCTTATCCTGTTCTTGTGGAATTGTTGATGATGCTGTTCATCATTGAAATGGTCATAGAAGCGAGTATTCGTCTCCCCAAAAGTATTGGCCCAACCATTACGATGGTTGGAGGTATTATTTTGGGTCAGGCCGTCGTTTCAGCCCGGTTAGTCAGTTACTTTCTTATTATTGTCGTAGCCGGCTCGACTATCGCGCATTTTACGATGGGCACATATATGAACACAGTCTCCATTCGGTTGTACAAGTACGTCGTAATCTTGTTTAGCGCTTTGTATGGCATACTTGGCCTTATGTCGTCGATTGTCTTGTTTTGCTTTTACCTTGGCACGATTACAACGTTTGGGGTGCCCTATTTGAGCCTCTCCACCAAAAGGGGGAGATCCGAACCGAATGAGCAATAGAGCCCTATTAACGATGTTCGTAGTCGTTCATCTCTCGTTGTATTTTTATATCTATCCTGTAAAAATGATTGAAGCCACATCCTCAGGGCATTGGGAACCTATTCTTGTTGGTTTTCTTATAGAAATGTGTTGTATATGGGTATATGTAAAGGGGCTTTCTGCTTTTCCTGGAAAGGACATTGTAGATATATGTATAACTGTAATGGGGAAATGGTTTGCTCTCCTTCTGCTTATTCCTTTGCTGCTCTATTTTTTTCTGAGCTCCAACATTACCCACAGTTTTGAGATGGCATCGATCAGCATCCTTCTGCTTCCTAATACCCCAACGTATTTCATTTTGTTTCTTTATATTATTCCTCTGTATATTGCATGGAAAGGCTATGAAGCCATTTCACGAGGAGGAATCTTAGTATTTATTTGTGTGCTTCCTTTGGTTATTTTCTCGTTGGTAAGCTCGATGAGTAATTTTGATTTCGATAACATCTTTCCCATCTATGATACTCGCTTGAGTTTCTTCAAGAAGCCGATGTTTTATTCTGCTTTTTTTGCGCACGCCGGTTTCTTGTTTTTAGGTTTTGTTAAGATGAAACACAAATTTCCGATGCGTAAAGTCGCTCCTATTTTAGGGGTGCTTCTTATTTTTGCTTTATGCTCTGTCTATGTGCCCATGCTCATTTTCGGTCAGGAATCGATTATCTATTTCCGCTTTCCGAATGTATTGACATCAGATACGGTTGACAGTGAGTGGGTTGTATTTGATTGGCTTCCTACTTTTTTTGTTATTGCGATGATTGCCATCGCGATGGTTGAAGCAGCAGTGAGTTTCTGGATGATGGTAACTTTGATCGAAAAGCTACTTATGAAGAAGAAGTGGAAGCAGAAAAGGGGGATAGCTGTCATCATCGTTGCCATACCCTCTTATTTCTTCAGCTTATATTTGGACAATATTGATACTTTGGCGCATTATACTCGCGTGAGTACCTACCTCTGCTTTTACAGCATTATAGGTATACCGCTTGCCGTCATTCTCATGAGTTTGAGGTATAGGAGGAAACCTGCTTGATCCATCGCTCATTCCTATCGGTTATACTGTTGCTATGCACCTTAAGCACGCTCCTTACAGGCTGTTGGGACACCAAAGATATTAATAAGCGGCTCATGCCCGTTGTTATGGGAATTTGTAAGGAGAAAAATCAGGATTATCGAATTGTCTTGCAAATTCCTAGTCCTGAAAAGCAAGGATCTCAGTATATGGAGAGCAGCTCCGCGACAATCACCAATGCGATTGACAACATTCGAACAAAAGCAGAAAAAAGTATCGACCTTCTACATATCCGATTGTTTCTTGTCTGTGAAAAAACGGCAAAAGAAGATATTGGTGATATTATCGATTATGCGATTCAGGCAAACGATATCTCCATTAAAGGGTTGCTAGCGATTGTTAGGGGGGACTTCGACGAAGTGATCCATCATCAAATAAAAGCGAATCCAGAGCTCTCTTCTTATGATTTTTTCAGTGAACAATCTGGCTGGACGCCTGAAAGTACGATCATACGCCTATGGGAAGCATACCGGAATATCAAGTCTTATACACAGGATATGTCCATTCCGATTCTCACAAAAGGAACGGATACGTTGTATCAATTTGATGGCTCAGCCATCATAAGTGTTGATAAAATGGTAGGTGAAATTTCTACAAATGAAGTATTGATTTACAATATTTTTCAGGAGAAGTACAATGGCGGCACCATTGAGATTGCCGATCAAAGCAGTGTTAAGATTAAAAGAGCAAGTATCAAACATGACATCGCTTGGACGTCATCAGGGCCTCAATTAAAGAGTCGTATTCTGTTGAAAGTAGAGATTATTGAGAATAAAAATGAACAATCAGAAGAGAAGATTACAGCGAAGCTCAAAGAAGCCATTGAGAAAAGAGCTAATAAATTACTAACTCAGCTTAAAAGTGAGAAATCAGACGCCCTTGGCATAGGACAACTCTTTCGAAGAAAGATGAACGAAGATCAGCTTAAACAATGGAAACAACAATGGTATTTGGATTTGGACCACGAAATTACGGTAGAAGTTACCATACTCAACAGCATTTATTTAAAGTCTCCGAATAAGATCAAAAAACCTGCCAACTAGAAAACGAATCGAATACACAAAAGAAATAAATCCCCATTCAGGGGATTTATTTCTTTTGCACCGCTATTTCATGCAATAAATTCTCGCTGCTTTGTTCCAGTTTCATAGGGAATAGCAACGTTTTGTCAGGCTGCAGCTTCTTCAGTTCAGAAAATACGGCGGCAGATGCGTAGATTTTGTGCGAGTGCTGAAGAGCTTCATTCAGACGATCGGATTCGTTCATGCCTACAATCTCAACATGAAGCTGATGAATCCCTGCTTCCCGAATCCGGTTGGCCATCCATTCCCCGCCTGTTCTACCCAGACAAACAAAGGCGACATGTGTGCCCGGCTGCAGTTTGGCAATCTCAAGCAGCTGTGAGGCCTCAAGCGTTGCTCCGATCACAATCACTTTACTGTCATAGCGAGCAAACAGTGCTTTGGTCTCCTCGGCATGATTCAAGGTTGTAATGACGACGTCCGAACGCATAACGGCGTCTCTTACGACATCCTCATTAAGGGAACTGTCACCGAGAAATAAAGTCTCCACTTCACCATCGGTTGCTCGTTCAATTTCCTGCCGGTAGAAAGGGTAATCATGCCCTCGGCATTCCACCAGCAAAATCCGCAGCTTGCGGGCAGGGGAGGGAGGCTGCAACAAGGAGTAGGCAAGGCCCGCGATGAAGAAGGATGGCAAATCAAATCCCATAGCCGCGGCCTCGCGAATCGTATCATTCAAAAGCTGCTGCATGGGTTTGCGCTCTTCCAAGAGATGCTTGGTCTCGAACCCGCTAGCGATCTGCGTACCGCGTCCTTTCTGTATGGACACAAGCCCCTCATCACGCAATTGGTTGTATACCCAGTTAACCGTATTTCGATTGAGGCCAAGCTCATCCGCCAATTGACTAGCCGTCGGCAGCATATCGCCGGCTTCCATTTGTTCAATGCCGATTAACCATTTCAGTTGTTCTTTGATTTGTGTATTTACGTTAAAGGTTAATTGGGGATTAACCTGAAGGATATATTTTTTATCTTCTTCCACAACAAACAACCTCTTTTCATAGTTGACTAGTTATATTATAACCCTTATTCCTTCGAAATCCAACAAAATGCGTGATAAGAGAGGGAAATAAACAGTTGACATAACGGCGAATAAATTATATAACTAGTTGACTAGTTCTTTAACGTAAAAGGTGGTGAACAAAATGAATACCCATGAAGAGTCAGGATTCTGGCGCAAAATGAGAAGCAAAGACAGAAGTCCGCTAAAAGTCGTTCCAAAAAATGCCTTGATCGGCTCGATGGGGGGATTTATCGCTATAGCTCTTTTAGCTTTCCTAACGGATTTGACCGCGAATGCTTGGATCATGGCCCCATTTGGTGCAACCTGCGTGTTGGCTTTTGGCCTTTGGGATGCGCCGCTATCTCAGCCGCGCAATATCATCGGAGGGCATTTGATTTCAAGCTTAGTAGGACTCATCTTTTTCCATCTGTTTGGCCGAGGCTTTTGGGTTATGGCCATTGCTGTAGGATTGGCCATCGGCTTGATGATGCTGACCAAAACAACACATCCCCCTGCCGGGGCCGATCCTTTAGTCGTTATTTTAAGCGGCAGCAGCTGGTCCTTCCTGTTTGCACCGGTATTGATCGGTTCTGTGCTTATCGTAGTTGTTGCTTTGTTAATTAACAATTTGGACAAAAAGCGTAGATATCCAACATTTTGGCTTTGATTGGGGGAAAGCAGCATGAATGATGTGTTTCATCAAGGTGAATTGATCGTTCAGAATCGAACGGGAGAAGGGGCTAATGCTGCTCAAAATTCGAAGATGATCTCTTCTTATTTCTCGAACGGGATCATGACATTTCTCCAATTTCAACAGTTCGCCGTATTGTCGTCAACGGATCGCAATGGAAACGTATGGGTCACATTTTTGACAGGACAGCCGGGGTTTGCTGAAATAATAGACGAAAAAAGGTTGGTCATACGCGCTGAATTGCTTAAAGCTGACCCTCTCGCGGAAGAGGAGCCGGACAAAGAGAAGCAAATAGGGCTGCTCATTATCGATACGAATCGGAGAATCAGGCTGCGGATTAATGGAACGGCCAGGATGAACAAAGAACTCATGGTTACCGCTAAGCAGATTTACGGGAATTGTCCGAGATTTATTCAAAAGAGATCGTTTCGCCCGGAGAAAGCCGCTTCTAGAGTATTGAAGTCGGCACAACGAAATCAATCACTTAGCCAGCAACAGCAGGAGTGGATTGCTCGTACCGATACATTCTATATTGGCAGCATGAACGATAGGGGAGAGATGGACGCCTCGCATAGGGGAGGAAACCCGGGGTTCGTTCATGTGTTGGATGCGCAGACCATCCTGTTTCCTGATTACTCCGGCAATTCGCTGTTCAATACTTTGGGAAATATTTATTTGAACCCCGCATCAGGATTGTTATTTATCAACTATGAACATGGTCACTCGCTGCATCTAACGGGCACCGCCGAAATTATCTGGGATGAGGAAAAGTCGGCAGATTTTCCTGGCGCAGTAAGACTAGTACGTTTTGAAATTAGAGAAGTCGTGCAGTTGGAGAATGCTGCAGAGATGCGTTGGGAAGGAACAGAATTGTCAGCATATAATCCATAAAGCCATAGCCATTTATTATACGTTTACCCCGGTTAGAGGGACATCCCATTACCATTATTAGAAAGAGGTTGTTATCTATGAATATTCAGAAGCTTCCTTGGGCGGGCATTCGCGTTGAATTAGAAGGTTTTGCAATTGCCATCGACCCCGTTTATCATTTTCCTGCCATTCTAGGCGAGCCGAAAGAGCCGTTTTTTCCTTTGGAGTCGTTCGGGCCTGCTGGCGCAGTTTTGATCACGCATCAGCATGCGGACCATTTCGATCCGCAAGCTATTATTGCCGCATATGGCGCTGACGTCCCGGTATTCGTTCCAAAGGAAATCGTCGAAATAGCTACTTCCAGTGGTTTAAAGGACGTAACTGGCGCTGCTGTCGGAGACACTTTCACCGCCCAGCCATTCACGTTGATCGCGGCGCAATCCGTGGACGGCACGGGTGACCCGCAAGTATCCTGGATCGTACGCGGCGGCGGCAAGCAGATGATTCATGCTGGAGATACATTATGGCACGGATATTGGTGGAAGCTGGTTCAAGCTTACGGCGCGTTTGATGCCGCATGTTTGCCTGTGAATGGCGCAGTGATCCAATTTCCCGGCGTTGCCCCTCACAGTGATCAGCCAATCTGTCTCACACCGGAACAAGCGGTTATAGCGGCACAAATCCTTGGAGCGAAGACACTTATTCCGATCCATTATAAGGCAGCGCACAATCCGCCCGTTTATTCGCAGACACCTGATCTGTTAAACCGTTTAACGCAAAGCGCTCAGGATCGCGTTCATTTAAACATCTTACAAACCAGAGAGACGGTTACGATTTAAAAATACGCTGCAATTGCCGCTGCTAGCAAGCTTGTCAGCTCTTTCTGCGAATTATTCATGCAAATGGATAAAATCCAAAAAATAGGTCACTCTAAGGGCAGTCGCCCGTGTCGGGCGAATGAAACTGACGACGACAGGGAGTGAACGTAAACGCATGTTTCATGGCAAGAAAAAGCATGTCTGGATCATACTTATCTGTATCGCCTTGTTCTGCTCTACCTCAACGACCGCTTTTGCCTATGGAAAAGGGGCCAAGGGGCCGGATGTTTATGCGGTTCAAGGGATGCTGAAATCTCTGGGTTACTATAGCGGACCCATTACAGGCTACTATGGTAATCAAACACAATCTGGTGTTAAAGCTTTTCAGAGCCGTTACGGCCTTCCGGTTACCGGAAACGTTGATGATCAAACCCTGCAGTCCATCCTATGGGCTTATGGAAATTTGAAAATTCCCAAGAAGCAGACGCCGCCAACCCCAGCACCGCCGCGTTCCGAACCGCCACCGTCCCAGCCTGAGCCAGCACCTGCACCGGCACCCCAAGCTCCTCCGAGTGCGAATCTGACGGCAGAGGAGCAGCAAATGTTGGACTTGGTGAACAAGGAGCGAGCTGCTGTGGGATTAGCAGCCCTAGTCGCCGATCCTGAGCTGACTAAGACAGCAAGACTCAAAAGCCAGGATATGGTCGATAACAAATATTTCTCTCATGATTCACCGACATATGGCTCGCCTTTTGATATGATGGAGAAATTCGGTATTACCTATAACGCGGCAGGAGAAAATATCGCATGTAATCAATCGGTGCAAGCCGCGCATGAGGCGCTGATGAATTCGCCTGGCCACAAAGCGAATATTCTAAGCAAAGATTATACGCACATTGGCATCGGTATTGTTGCCGGGGGACCGTGCGGTAAAATGTTCACCCAGCAGTTTATCGGAAAGTAAATAACTTAGTAAAAAAATATAAGCCCTCAGCAGAAAGTTTCTGCTGAGGGCTTATAAGCATTTGTTAAGTTGCAGACACCGGCTTAATCGCTTCCGTCCACTCGGTGTAGGTCTGAAGTGCTTTTCCTTGCTCGATCGCATGACGGGCCATGTAGATGCCTTCTTCAATGGAGCCGGCTTTCTGGGAAACCCAGAGGCGAACAGCGCTGTTGAGCAGCACCATGTTCAAGTAAGGAAGTTCAGCTTCTCCTCGTAATACGGCCATCGCCGTTTCACCTTGCAGCTGCGCTGTCCATTCGACTTCAGGCACTTCAACCATTAATTCATAGATTTCAGGATCTACAATGAATAATTCACTGGAGCCATTTTGAATCACATAGGTCCTCGTACGTTTTTCGATGGATAGATCTTCCGAGCCTTCCATGCCTTGCACAACGATTCCGTTGGTAATCCCCAGTTCGATGAGTAAATTCGTTATTTTCTCGAAAACCGTACCATGAAACACACCGACGGCCATGAACGGGGCTTCCGTGAAACGAAGCAGCTTCTCGGCGGTGTTAAACACAGTCCGCAAGCCGAGCTCCTTGCGGAGCTCGCGCAGCTCGCCAAGCGGTGCGCACCAACTTTCTGTAGGCGCGAATAGGAAGCCTGTTCGCGCCGCTGCGGATACTAGCGCCTCGCGCGACGAGGTTAGCGCCGGTACGCCAAGTGCGTCCAGCACGTCAGTCAGCGTGATGCCCCATTTGGGCGGCATGCTCGGGCTGCCGTGCAGCGTAGTCGGGAGACCGCAAGCCGCAAGCACAAATGCGGTCGGCAAGGTCGCAATGAACGTGCGGGTGCGGCCGTCATAAGGTCCTGCGCAGTCCATGCTGCCAGGTATCGGATAAGAAAACGTACGTTTACGCAGCACGTGGATGAAGGCTTTAATCTCATCCGGCGATTCCATTTTAATACGCTCAGCTACAAGAAATGCGCCCATTTGGGCCTGAGTAGCGCCGCCGGTTAACATAAGTTCTGCTGCTTGGGATGCCTCTTCATACGAAAGATCTCTTGCCCCGCGCTTTCCGCGTCCTACTTCTTTTAGTAAAGATATCATCGTTTGCGGCCTCCTTGATTCTGATCTCGTAGTATTTGGTACACCTTGACGATGGAGGTAGCGACATCTACCATACGTTTACGCTCATTCATGGCTTGTTTGCGCAGGAAGTCGTAGGCTTCCGCTTCGGAAATTCCTTTAATCTCACATAAGATCCGCTTGGCTTGATCGACCCATTTGCGCTCCTCCAGCTTGGAGAGAAGCTGTTCGCGCTCCTGCTGCCATTCGGTTCGATGAAAATAGTGATTTACGCCTAATAGCAGAGCGCAGTGAATTTCAAGCGGACTCATCGTTGAACCGATTAAACCATCTATACCTGCATCCATTCTGCATTCATTAGAAGGAAAAGTGTGCGAATCACACCACCAGAAGAGGGGAAGGCTGCGCTCAGCCAATACGCGTTTGCGCCAGGTCTCCACTTGATCGGGGCTTACACTTAGTAGAACAGCATCAACTTTGGGAATGATGAAGGAAATTTCTTTGCCAGTAGATGCCGTATAGACGCGAAAGCCCAAGTCCTTCAATACCTCGTCAGGTATGGATGCTTGTGTACGATTAGAATAGCTCATCTCGTTTGTGGATGGTGAGGAGGTAGCTGAGCGAGTTTGCTTCAACTCGTCGATCAGTATAAATGATTGCAACATTTGAATACCTCCATCGTTGTAAGCTTTTTAATCTATGGTAACTTTATGTGAGGTTTCTCGGGTGTTTGAATGGTTATACGGCATAACTATAGCATATGAATTTGTTTTTTGTCGATATAATAGGTGACATGGAAGGGTTAAAATATTTTTATGTTATGTTTATTGACATAGTTGTAAAGCCGTACTATAATCAAGTTAGAAATCGGCACAATGGTGTGCCCCTAACGCAGGCAATGGCGCCTATCCCCTTACAAATACGTAACCGGATAGGCTTTTTATGTTTACTTTTCAAAAAACGACGAAACATGCTGTTCACGAAGATGTGGCAGCAGTGGCAAAGAGGCCGACAAACATCCCGATGTATGTAGGGGTATGTTTGTCGGCCTTTTCTGTCCATGGGTGTGCAGACAGAGAGAAAACAGGATAGGGAAAAAAGGAGAAGGCGAAAAGCCTCAAAAGGAGAGGGACGCACATGGTTGATCGGAAAAGTTTTCTGCAAGTGGGACACAAAGGGTCTTTGTTCAGTGCATTCTTGTATTTTGACATGAGCTTCATGGTATGGGTCATTTTAGGGCCGTTGGCGGTCGTACTGGCGAATGATTTTCACCTAAACGCTGCTGAAAAAGCAAACCTCGTTGCCTTGCCTACATTAGGCGGAGCGGTACTCCGACTGGTGCTGGGCGTACTTACCGATAAAATTGGCCCTAAGCTGACAGGGCAAATTGGACTCTCGCTAACCCTGATCCCCTTGTTCTGGGGATGGCAGTTCGCTGACACGATGGGTGATATGTATTTCGTAGCGTTGATGCTCGGTATTGCCGGAGCGAGTTTTGCAGCCGCACTGCCGTTAGCCAGCTCTTGGTACCCACCACAATATCAAGGTCTGGCGATGGGCATCGCCGGAGCAGGGAACAGCGGGACGATCTTCGCTACGCTTTTTGCCAACCGGATTGCTCAGCATTATGGCGACTGGCACGTTGTTTTCGGGATTGCGATGATTCCAATTGCGATCACGTTGATTGTTTTCAGTATTTTGGCTAAAAACAGCCCGAACAAACCAGCACCCAAAACGGTTGCTGAATATGGCAGAGTTTTGAAACAGAAGGATTCCTGGTTGTTCTGTATTTTATATAGCGTAACGTTCGGCGGTTTCGTTGGCATGTCTACGTACTTAACCATCTTCTTTAATACACAATACGGTCTTTCACCGGTCCGTGCTGCTGATTTTACAACCTTATGCGTTATCGGTGGCAGTTTCTTCCGGCCTGTAGGCGGTTGGTTAGCCGATAAAATTGGCGGCATTCGGATGCTGATGGGATTGTATGGGGTTGTCGCATTAATGATGGCGGGGATTTCTACGCTTCCAGCGCTTTCGGTTACAACGGTCTTGTTATTCATCGCAATGATGGCGTTTGGTATGGGGAACGGTTCTGTCTTCCAGCTTGTGCCTCAACGCTTTAAATCGGAGATCGGCGTGGTTACGGGAATTGTCGGCGCTGCCGGCGGCTTGGGCGGATATTTCTTACCTAAAATTCTCGGAAATGTGAAATTGGCAACAGGTTCTTTCGCACCAGGATTCCTTATTTTAAGTGCAATCGCCGTGTGCTGCGTTATTTTGATCGCCTCTGTGCAAGGGCAGTGGAAACGCAGCTGGATTGGCGACGGCGGCAAAGTGAAAGTTGCTCCATCAGCCATTGATAGCGTTCATGCTTAAGTAATGGGTAGACTGCTGGTCCTGTGGGGAGTTAACAACAGGATCGGCAGCTTCTGCCAAGTGAAGTAAAGGGTTTGCTCATGCAGCTTGCGCCCTCCTGCAGGCTGTATGCGCAAAGACGTTTACGACTTGCCGTCTTTGGCAGCTCAACCCGAGCTGCTTAAGCTCCATATCCCATAATTGCCATTTGGGAGTATCCGTATCGAGCAGATCGCTGCTCCCGAGTGGACTTTTTTAAAGGGATATGTGTAACAAAATGGGATATAGAGATAGACACAGTAGAGAGGAAGATGAGACCATGACTCAAAAAGAAAAGTTGGTTTTAGTCGGAAATGGCATGGCCGGTGTTAACGCAGTTGAACATTTGCTTAAACTAGCTCCGGATAAATATGAGGTAACTATTTTTGGGAGTGAGCCTCATCCGAACTATAATCGGATTTTGCTGTCCTATGTCCTTTCGGGGGACTCCAACATTGAAGATATTGTTATCCATCCTTATGAATGGTACAGAAACAACCATATAACGCTTTATACCAACCAAACTGTGACGGCACTCGATACCGCAGCTCAAACGGTCACGAGCGATAAAGGTGTAACCGTTCCTTATGATAAATTGATTTTGGCAACAGGGTCCAATCCTTTCATGATTCCAATGCCTGGTGCAGATAAAGAGGGGGTCATGGCCTACCGGACCATCCGTGATTGTGAAATTATGATGGAATCCGCGAAAAAGTATAAAAAGGCGGTTGTTATCGGCGGGGGTTTGCTCGGATTGGAAGCCGCCAGAGGTTTCTTGAACCTAGGAATGAAAGTGGATGTCGTTCATATTTCAGATGCGATCATGGACCGTCAGCTGGACCGCACAGCATCCAAAATGCTGCAAGCGGCTCTGGAAGAACAAGGAATTAACTTCTTGCTAGCGAAGCAGTCCGCAGAAATCGTCGGTCACAAACGGGTTACCGGGTTGAAATTCAAAGACGGCACAATGACGGATGCGGACCTGGTCGTCATGGCGGTGGGAATTAGACCGAATGTAGAACTTGCCAAAAATTCTGGTGTAGACTGCAATCCCGGTATTATTGTAAATGATTATATGCAAACAAGTGTTCCTGGTGTGTATGCGGTTGGGGAATGCGCGATGCACCGTGGCGTTGCCTACGGGCTGGTTGCGCCGCTCTACGAGCAAGGCGCTGTGTTAGCGAAGCATTTGGCAGGCGTGGAAACAGGTCCTTATGAAGGCTCGGTTCTTTATACGAAGCTGAAAGTGTCTGGTGTTGACGTTTTCTCTGGCGGGAAATTCGTGGATGAAGAAGGCACCAAAGCGATTCGAATTCATGACGAGTTCACAGGTGTATACAAAAAAGTGATCATTAAGGACAACAAAATTGTTGGTGCTGTGCTCTTTGGAGATACGTCAGACGGCACGCGGCTCATGCAAATGATTCGTGAGGAAACCGATATCAGCGGGATGGCCAAAACAGCGATTTTGACGGATTCAGCGAGCGGCGGCGGAGCAGCATCCGGTGTTGCTGAGATGAAAGACGATGCGATCATATGCGGGTGTAACGGGGTAACGAAGGGAACGATTTGTTCTGCGATTAAAGATCAAGGTTTGACCTCAGTTGAAGAAGTGAAAAATTGCACGACAGCTTCCCGTTCCTGCGGCGGATGTAAACCGCTTGTCAGCGATTTGTTGGCTTATACGCTAGGCTCCTCCTACGATAAAAATGCCGTTAAAGAATCCATTTGTTCTTGCACAGCACATACACGGGATGAGGTTGTCGAAGCGATTCGCGAAAAAGGATTGTCGCATGTACGTGAAGTCATGAGCGTGCTTGGTTGGAAAAATGAAGAGGGCTGCTCCAAATGCCGCCCTGCGCTTAACTACTACCTGGGCATGATTAGCCCTGAAACGTATAAGGACGATAGCACTTCGCGCTTCGTTAACGAGCGTATGCATGCGAATATTCAAAAGGACGGTACGTATTCCGTTGTTCCACGGATTTATGGCGGCGTTACGAATCCGACGGAATTGAAGCGTATTGCCGAAGTAGCAGAGCAGTTCAATGTTCCGACTGTGAAGTTCACGGGCGGGCAACGTCTAGATTTGCTAGGCGTGAAAAAGGAAGATCTGACGGCCATGTGGGAAGCGCTGGATATGCCGTCCGGTTATGCCTACGGTAAAGCCCTGCGTACGGTCAAAACATGTGTCGGCGACACGTTCTGCCGGTTCGGCACAGGGGATTCCATGGCCGTGGGCATCGAGCTGGAGAAGCGTTTTGAGCGCTTAAATACACCGGCCAAAGTGAAGCTCGCGGTATCAGGATGTCCCCGGAACTGTGCGGAATCCGGTATTAAGGATTTGGGCATCGTCTCCGTCGATGGCGGGTGGGAGCTGTATGCCGGAGGTAACGGCGGTGTGAAGGTGCGCGTCGGCGATCTTTTAACAACCGTGAAAACAGAACAAGACATTATTGAATATACCGAAGCTTATCTGCAATATTATCGCGAAACTGGGAAATACGGCGAGCGTACAAGCGAATGGGTACACCGTTTGGGAATTGAGCATATTCGTGCTGTCGTTGAAAACGAGGAAGAGCGCAAACAACTATGCGCCCGGATTGATCAAGCGTTGGCCGTTACGAAAGACCCTTGGAAACAAGCCATCGATAGCAAAAAAATTCAACGCGATCTCTATGAAGTCGTCGAGCTTACCAAATGAAATCACTCAGGAGGAGAAGACCATGAAGACACAAGAAGAGCAAATGATTTGGGTTGAGGCCGTATCTTATGAGGATTTGTCGGTAAATACAGGCAAGACGATTCGGTATCAAGGGGAGGAAGTAGCCCTCTTCAAGATGAACAGCGGCAAACTGACGGCGATTCAAAATCGATGTCCGCATAAAGCAGGCGTGCTTGCGGAAGGTATCGTCTGTGATGAGCATGTCTTCTGTCCGATGCATGATCGCAAAATCCATCTTTCAACGGGGCTCGTGCAAGCCCCGGATACGGGATGCGTACGGACCTATTCGACGAAAGTTCATAATGGCCTTGTATTCATTGGGTTTCTGGTATGACCATACCGAAAGATCAACCTTCCTCCCATTGCTGCTTCTGCAGCATGCAGTGCGGGCTAGAGATCGTAACAAGTGACAAAACAGCCGGCCTCATTACCAAACCAAGCCAGAACTTCCCGGTTGCAACAGGCCGTCTGTGCCAAAAGGGCTTAAATGCTTTGGATCATGTGTTTCACTCCGAACGCATTCTCGAGCCTTTGCTCAAATCCGCTGCCGGATCGGGGCATTGGCAAACGGTGACATGGGACCACGCCTATACCGATATTGCCAGGCGCATCCAAAGCCTGCAAGCGGAATTTGGCGCAGATGCAATCGGCGTCTACGGCGGCGGATCTTTAACCAATGAGGTCTCTTATTTGCTGGGCAAGTTCACTCGAGTTGCTTTGAGCAGTAAATATATCGATTACAATGGCCGTTACTGCATGTCTTCCGCAGCGGCGGCTTCCAACCAAGCATTCGGTATTGATCGAGGCATGTCGATGCCTTTGTCCGAAATTCCGAATGCCAAATATATCATTCTAGCGGGCACCAACATTGCTGAATGTCAGCCGACCATGATGCCGTATCTGCTTGAAGCGAAAAAGAAAGGTGCGGTCATTGTCACGATTGATCCACGCAATACCATGACTTCGAAGGTCGCTGATATTCATGTTCGTTTGCAGCCCGGGTTCGATTCGGTGTTTGTTAATGGTCTACTGTATGTCATGCTGGAAGAGAAGCTTGTCGACGAACGTTTCATTCAAGAGCGGACATCGGGCATCGAGAGTTTGCAGGAAGCGGTGAGATCTTACACGCCGGAAAGAGTGGAGGAACTGACTGGTGTTCTGGAGCCTGTCATTCGAACCATCGCTCGCGGCTTTGCCAAAGCGGAAACGGGAATCGTTCTGACGGCACGAGGACTGGAACAGCAATCCAACGGTGTGGAGAATACGCTGAATTACATTAATTTATCCTTGATTACGGGAAAAATAGGGCGTAAAGGCTGCGGTTATGGGGCCGTTACCGGCCAAGCAAACGGCCAAGGCGGTCGCGAGCATGGCCAAAAAGCCGATCAACTGCCCGGTTACCGCTTAATCGAGGATCCTGCTGCGCGTGAGCATGTTGCGAAAGTATGGGGCATCGATCCCAGCGAGCTGCCAGGCAAAGGGGTCTCCGCCTACGAACTTCTGAAGAAAGTCGATGAGGGTGAAATCAAGGCCTTATTTGTACTTGGATCGAATCCGCTAGTTTCTAGTCCGAATAACCGCATGGTGGAGCGGGCGCTGCAAAAGCTGGATCTGCTAGTTGTTGTGGATATGTTTGAAACAGAAACAGCACGCTACGCCCATTACTTGCTGCCTGGTTCTTCCTTCGCAGAAGCGGAGGGCACGATGACCAATCTGGAGGGGCGTGTGTTCCATCGCTCCCAAGCGATGGAGCTGCCAGGAAACAGCAAGCTCGATTATCATATTATTTGTGATTTAGCCGAAGCGCTGGGGCGCGGAAGGTACTTTCAATATGAAGGCATCGAAGACGTGTTTCGCGAATTGGCAGCCGCATCCGCAGGCGGGAAGGCCGATTACAGCGGTATCACGTACCACAAGCTTCAAGAGGAAAAAGGAATATTCTGGCCATGTCCGGCTCCTGATCACCCGGGAACACCGCAATTATTCGCCGATCATTTTCATCATCCCGATGGTAAAGCCAAATTATTCGGCATTCAGCCCAAAATGCCGGCAGAGCCGATCGATAGCGAGTATCCTTTCGTCTTAACTACAGGGCGTCTGGCAAACCATTATTTGAGCGGCGTTCAAACGCGCCGGACGGAAGCTCTGCATAAGAAAGCTCCCGTACCCGTGGCGGAAATACATCCATGGCTGGCCAAGCGAATCGGACTTGGCATGAATAGCAAAATCCGGTTAACGAGCCGCCGGGGTTCACTTGTTTTCGAAGTGAAGGTAACCGAAGGCATCCAGCCTCGTACGGTGTTCGTTCCCTTCCATTGGGGGGATGAACACTCGATCAACGTGCTGACGAACGATGCCCTTGACCCGACGAGCCGGATGCCGGAGTTCAAAATATGTGCTGTACAAGTGGAACGTGCATAGAAGACCGTATCAGCTTAATTGGCTAGGCCAAAGAACGAAGCTGGTGCGGTCTTTTTCTGCGCCAAGAAGCTTCAAAACTTCCTGTTCAGGCGCATCGGAAATACGGACACCGTTCCATGTCTCGATGACGATTTTGCGCAGTTGGTGCTGTTTCAGCAGTTGCCGGAACATGAGCTTGAGCTCGTGGGCAGTCTCCGTCAATTCATGGCTATGTGCAGAGAGCTGGTAGATGCGCTTCCCGTTGTTTTCGATCCAATACAACCACTCGCTGCCTTTGAGAGCTAAGTAATTGCCGGTTTTGCGGGAGAAGGAAATACCGGGTTTTTCAGGCCAGGGAACAAGCAGCCCACAAGGATTGGCTGGATCGACTGCACTAACTAGCGTGAAAGAAGATGAGTGGTCAGATCCTTGTGCCACTGGCTGTTGCAGCAGACGAATAAAGTCTTTCGTCGCGAATTGAAGAGCATGCAAATCGGTGATGAACAGCCCTCGGACGACAAGTCCCCATTCTTCCAATTGACGCAAGGCAGTATGAATCGCTTCCCATGGATAGGGGCAAAGCGCAGAGACGAGGTCCTTGGTAATGAGACCATAACGCTCTAACAGATGATGCGTCCACTGCATGGCGGAGGATTGCCTATCAAAAGCCGCATTATGCAGTGTGCTTAGGGCATACCAACGGCCAAGCCCTGATTGGAATTTGTCCCCTTTCTTCGAAGAGGAATTGCCCGTGGCATGAAGCCGCAGCGGCGCGAACTGATCATTGGCCGCCTGACCATCCCAGACAAGCTGGAGCAGCTCTTCTAATAATAAGGAAGGGGTTTTTCCGGTTTCAAGGCCAAGCTTGCTGAGAAACACAGCCCCTTTGGCTTCCATAAGGCTCAACAGTTCTGGAGAAGAGGCAGGTCTATGGTGCATCCCGGCAAGGCAGGGTTCGAAAAGTGTGGAACTTTCGGCTAGAAAGAAAGCGATGCGACCTTCTTTTTCACCCTCATCTTTGTGGCCTATCCAAAAAACTTCACCTGATGAACATAACATATCCAAGTCCTGTTTCCGGTAGGATAACTGCCTTGTCGGGAAAAAAACGGATTCCCAGAGTGAAACGGGCAGGAAGAAGCCCTGCAAATCCGTGATTATTTCCCGCAGCTGCTCCATACCGGGAACGCTTGATCTTCCGATGAGTTTGCGCATAAGCGGCATGTGCAGCAGATAGGTGAGCGGAGGAATAGCTGAGTTCTCGCGTCTCAGAATCTGTAGCGATTGGCGTACTAAGCGGGAAGCGACCTTGCTGCTTGTCCAAAGCGACTCCACTTCAGGATCGGCGAAAGATGCAGGTTCTAATAAGCGGGAAGCGATAGCTTCTTCGATCCAGCTTTCAATATGCGCAATCTCCAGCTCGTAGCGGTCCGCAAGCTCCTCAGCGGTGAAAGACAGCCGCCCGTCCGCATACCTCTGGAAGACGAATGTTCTGGAGAGCGGATCTAAGGTGAGCGAAGTATAAAATGTGACTTCATCGCTGCATATATAACGCGTCTCGCCGGTGAAGGAGATGGCTGAGGTTTTGCCTTGCTCCAGCAGTTCCTTTATCCAGGTCTGAGCGGAGGAAGCAGTGGTAGACCCAGCTTTGACGAGTTCGGTGACGGAGGCGTCTCCGCGTTCTTTTAAATAACGAAAAACATGCTGAGCTGACGTCCATGCTTCTTCCGCCCAGGCAAGTTTGGCTTCTTCGTCTTCCAGGACTTGAGGATTTATCGCGTTACGAACAGTCTCTGCGCCAAAAATATCGGCAGCCATCTGCCGGCTGAAGCCTAGTAATTCGACTTGCAAATCCTGAGATAAGCTGTCGGATTCATATATTTTTTGGGCGACATAATCGGATTGAAATTGAGCCGCCAGCGGTGAAGGGAAGTGGTTGCGATGAACCGCAAAGTGGATTTCACCAGCTTGCATCCCGTCCAGGATACTCCCCAGATGCTCCAAATCCACATGCTCTTGCAAGCATTCGCGCATGGCTTCTTGAAAGAGCGGAAATCGCTCTTTGTAGGGCAGCGCTTCTTTCATCAACTCCTGGCCGCGAAGCCTTTTCAGCCAAGCAGGCATTCGTGTGAAACTGCGGGAAAGCAGCAGGGAAGTTTCCGCAAGCCGCTGGAAAGCCGCACCGAACATGCCGGATTCCGCGACAGCTCCGATAACCAATTGTTCCGCTTCATGATAAGAAAGGGACATGATAGCCTGCGTAACCGTTTCTTGATAGCTGGGAAAAATCAATTCGATGCCGTTGTCCTTGGCATTTGTATAGATAGCCTGGTGTCCGTTCTGGCTCAGATGCTTCTCGAGCGCCATAAGCCAAGTCCGGTTTACTTTCCGTCCAAATAAACTGTGCAGTACGTAATGCGTTTGGTTCTGTTCATCGGCAAAAGTTTCAATAACAACCGTTTGATCGGTCGGTACTGTATTGACCGCAATTTGATTGCGAATGAGCCCGATCAGGGCATGGCTGGCTTCTGTATCGAAAAAATACTGCTCCATGAGCCATTCTTGGACGTCGACATCTCCCTTTGTATGAGACTGCGCGTTCAATCGATCCCGCAGCTCACGCCAAAGCAATCCCGTTTGAACCCCGAGCTGATAGGATTTCCCGCCAGTCTCCCCGCGCCAGAAAGGGATTTCGCTGTACCGGTTCTCGGCTTCCTGCACATAAATGCGTTCCGGGCGCTTGCGAACGATGCGCCACGAAGCCGTACCCAGCTGGAATACGTCGCCGATCGACGATTCGTGAATGAACTCTTCATCCAGCTCGCCTAGATGAAGGCCGGTTTCGTTATGATGCACGGGATAGGCCGTGCTCTGCGGAATCGTGCCCGCGCCTGTCAGCGCGGCCATCTGTGAAGCCGCTACGCGTTCCAAGCGGCCGGTTTCGCGGTCCCATGCGATGAGCGGACGCGCAAAGGGGTATAACCCCGCGAGCACCTCCAGCATCGCGAGCCAGCGCTCCCGCGGCATCTCGCGGAAGGAGTCGCTCTGCGCGAGCAAGCGCGCCAGGAGCGCGACATCCAGCTCGTCGCCGAGCGCGGCCATCGCGACGAGCTGCTGCGCCAGCACATCGAGGCTGCCCCGCGGGATGCGGATGGCCTCGATGTCGCGCGCGGCGATCCGCCGGCTGAGCACGGCGAGCTCCGGCAGCAGGCTGCGGCTGCGCGCCAGCAGCACGCCGCGGCTGACGCTGCCGACGGCGTGGCCGGCGCGGCCGATCCGCTGGATGCCTGCGGCAGCGGTGAAAGGCGAGTCGATCTGGATGACCAGATCGACATGGCCGACGTCGATGCCGAGTTCCAGCGACGACGTGGCGACCAGGCAGCGAAGCTCGCCGGCTTTGAGCTGGCGCTCGACTTCGAGCCGGATCTCGCGGGCTACGCTGCCGTGGTGGCTTCGCGCGATCTCATGACCGACATGGTCATTGAGGCGCAGGGTTAACCGCTCGCACAGTCTGCGGCTGTTGGCGAAGATGAGCACCGTGCGGCAGCCTTCCATTAGCTGCAGCACACGTTCTACAAGAGGCGTCCAGATGGCCTCTTTATCCGCTCCGGCACGTGCCGGCTCCGGCATCGTGACCTGCAGGGCGTAGTGCTTCTCAGCTTTGCTCTCGATAATCGCGACAGGGCGCGGCTCGCCGGCTTCCCATCCGCCGAGATAGCGTGCGACGCGTTCGATCGGCTTTTGTGTGGCAGAGACGCCGATCCGCTGAACGGATCGCCCGCACCACACCTCCAGCCTTTCCAGCGTCAACGACAAATGCATGCCGCGCTTATCCGCTGCCAAATCGTGAATCTCGTCGATGACGACTTGCTCCACGCTCTTGAGCATTTCTCTCGCGCGCGGCGAAGTAAGCAGCAGATAGAGCGACTCTGGCGTGGTCACCAGCAGATCCGGTGGATGCTTTAACATCGAAGCTCGCGTACTCTGCGTAGTATCGCCGGTGCGGACGCCGACACGCAGTCCGTGCCAGGCGGTGTCCTTTTCAAATGAGGCGGCAAGCTCCTCAATCTCCGCCATAAAATGAAACAAATGATCATGAATATCATTATTCAGCGCTTTTAGCGGCGTAACGACCAGAACGCGTACACCGGGAGCGTAGGGCTCGCCGCCAGCCTGTTTCATTTTCACAATACGATCCATACAAGGCAGTAAGGCCGCTAATGTTTTACCTGAACCCGTAGGGGAGGAGATGAGGGTATGCTTTCTGGCAGTTATCTCTTTCCACGCCTGCTTCTGTACGTCGGTAGGCTCGCCGAAACGTGAAATAAACCACTCCTTCAGAATCGGGTGGAAAAGAGACAGAGGTCCCTCTGCAAGTGCCGTCATTTCGTTCGCTCCCTTGCTCATAATTTCTTCCAACATAGCATAATGTAGGCGCTTTCGCCAATGGCGTGCCCAAAAGATAGGAAAATAAAAGTGCACCCTCCTAAAAATAACCAATTCAACGAATTGATTTGATACATGTGATTATTTAAGGTGAAGGAGTGTGAGTAAAGCTTGATGCTCAAAAAAGTAATTGCGACGGGCCTTGCTTTCGTAACAATCATGGGGAGCAGCACAGCTGTTCTAGCTAAAGACAATGGCAACGGCAGCGGTAACGGCAATCGGAAAGATGACGGAAAGGTCGAAATCCACCTCACTTTTAACGATTTGAAAACCGCGGAATGGGCCATACGCTATATCGCGAGCTTAGCATCCATGCGTGTATTTGAGGGGTATGAGGATGGTACCTTTAAACCGCAAAACACGGTTTCACGCATTGAAGCGATAACAGCAGCCGTCCGGCTTATGGGGCTTCGCAGCCAAGCAGAATCTTCAGCCAAAATGAGCACACATCTCAATTTCAAAGATGCCAATCAAATTCCGGCCTGGGCGGTAGGCTATGTAGCTGTTGCACTGGAAAATGACCTGTTTTCCGAAAATGACGACTCCGTTCAGCCTCAAAAAGAAGGCGATCGGTTATGGGCGACGACGCTTTTGGTCAAAGCTCTGAAGCTGGACGCTCAGGCCAAATCCAAAATGAACACGGCCCTTCCGTTCAAAGATGCAAAGCAGATTCCTGCAGGTTCTGTTGGTTATGTCGCTGTGGCCATTGAAAAAGGCCTGGTTGATGGCTTTGAGGATAACACGTTCAGGCCGAATCAGCCGGTTACTCGGGCTCAACTTGCCGCATTGCTTGACCGTACAGGAGGTCAATTGCCGGATCAAGGAAATAACACACTGACGGGAACTGTAAAAGGTGTAGTTAACGGGAACGCCTTAGTATTGGCAACCTCAGGTGCGACATCAACCTATGCCTTGCATCCGGACGTTTACATTTACAAAAATGGAGTGAAAATCGCTCCTTCGGCTTTGCAGGCTGGAGACGAAGTGAGTGTGCGGACTTTTAACAATCAAATTATATATATTGAAGTAACTAAACCAGTGCAAACCATTATAACTAGCGGTACCGTCAGCGCAGCGGTTGCCAACAATACATTGACACTTACCAAATCGGGCGTTACCTCATCTTTGCAGTTCCATCCGGATATTGTCGCCTACCGCAATGGTGTGAAAGTGAGTCCTTATGAGCTGAAAATCGGGGATGAAGTTAACATTCGCACCTCGGATAACAAAGTCATCTATGTTGAAGTGACCAAATCGGTTGTTCCGATATCCAGCAGCGGTACCGTCACAGCCGTTGTGAATAACAATGTCCTTAAGCTTACCAAGTCAGGAGTTACAACCAACTATACGCTGCATCCAGACATCGTTATTTATCGAAATGGCGTCAAAGTTGCGGCTACCGCTCTGATGGTCGGTGATGAGGTGAATGTTCGGACCTCGGACAATAAAGTTATTTTTATTGAAGTAACACAAACGGCGCAAGCAATTACGAATAGCGGAACGATCACGGCAGCGGTGAGTAACAACGTACTAAAGCTCAAGAAAGACAATGTGAATTTTGAAATAAAGCTGCATCCGGATGTCGTGGTGTATCGCAATGGTTTGAAAGTGGCTCTATCCGAACTGAAAATTGGGGATGAAGTTAACGTTCGCACCTCCGAGAACAAAGTCATTTATATTGAAGTGACCAAAATGGTGCAGCCTATCACGAATAACGGCACCGTTAGCGCAGTTGTTACCAATAACGAGCTGAAGCTAACGAAATCGGGAGTTACAACCGCTTTTACCTTGCATCCGGATGTCATCGTCTATCGTGGCGGCGTGAAGGTTAGAGCCATTGACCTTAAAGTAGGCGACGAGGTCGATATCCGCACTTCTGACAATAAAGTCATCTATATTGAAGTAACGAAAAGCGTTGACGAGAATTTGCCTTTTGATCTTCAAGGGAAATTGAAAGGAACGACGCTTAATGCGCAAGGCGAGCTTGCTACGATTTCTATCGTGCAATCGATTAATGGCAAGGATCAGACGACCGTGTATCAAGTTGCTTCCAGCGTGACTATTGCAGGCAACTTGGCGTTATTTAAGGAAGGACGGCTTGTTCAGCTGAAAGGCGCGAATAAGGTTGTGACTTCTATCACGATAAAGTGATGGAGAGAGACTAGTGGGAGATAGGGAAGAGGTTAGAAAAAGAGAGAAGAAGGAGCCCTGCATGGGGCTTCTTTTTTTGTGATGGGAACTGTGGGTCACTATTTTAGCGAGTTCGAATCCTTGGCGATCTTGGTTCGTAAGTAGAAATTTATTTTTGTGGTCGCTGCTTATGCATGTGTGTCACCCTTACTTGTGCCTACCGGGTCTGTTCCATAACACGAGAAAGTCGAAAAGGCCATTTCAAGTGAAAGAAAAGTTCGTATAGATCGTGAGACGTTCGAAAAAGCCGGCTCAACCGCTATTTCTCCTCGGAAACAGCTGGCATGTCGTGCGTGAGTTCAAAAAAGGCTCTCTCACGAGCCTTTAAGACCGTAGCCCTATTGTGAGAAGTTCAACATTGACGTCTCACCAACATACAAACTGATTATTTATCCGCTGCACTAAAACAAGCTAAACACCCAAAAGGAGCCTCACTCAGTGCTTCGCTCCTCCAGAACTCATCCCGAAGCTCCTCTCTGGGCCTCGCTCCCCTCCGACCTACCACAAGCAAACAAAAAAGCCCATTAATAATGGGCTAAAATCACAGCAATATCATTATCATTGAATTGGAAGGCGCCTTCTTCTGATTTCGTGAAATGATGGCCCCTTGACTCAATATACTGGCAGAGCCGAAACAGAATGCCTGGTTCCACATTCAGGAGTTCTGACAAGGAAAACACATTTTTTTGCTCGGTAATCATTTCGATCATGGATTGAAATAGCCCCCTAAAGGTGTAATGTACTTGTTAGTTACTACTATAGTACATGCTAAGGATCATTTACTGTCGAAATGTTGGGTTAACAAAACGTTCACTTTTTAACGCGCGCGCGAACAACATAAAAGCCCTCGAATCCTCCAATAGGAGGCATCGAAGGCTTACATGGATCCGTTTGCTGACGGAATCAGATCTTTAATTCCCCAAGCTTGATCAGTTCTACAACCGCTTGTGAACGACCCTTTACGTTCAGCTTTTGCATGACATTGGAGATATGATTTCTCACAGTTTTTTCACTGATAAAAAGCTGCTGTGCGATATCTTTCGTCGTTTTGTCCTGCACTAATAGTTCGAATACTTCGCGTTCGCGGTTCGTAAGTAGAAATTTGTTTTTGTGGTCGCTGGCCATGGATGTGTGTCACCCCTCCTTGCTCGGGTATTGGGAAATACAAGGTTTAGGGATACAGTCAAAATTAGTTTATGAAGGGCTGCTGCCAATGGTGCGGTGTATATGGAAAAATAGGCGATATCCGCTTTTGAGTTTCTATCCGAGGCGTGGTAAGCTGAAACGAGGCATATCATTTGGGCACGGGAGGGTTTCTTATGTTCAAACGTGATTATTTTATGCGGCAGATTGAGCAGATGACTCAGGTCCTGCATCGCATTCTTTTTAATAAGGAACATATTCCACTGGCGGATGCCCAGCAGTTGTTGGACGAAGCCAGCCGGCATTTGCTCGGGCTCAATGTTCGTTCGTTAATGGCTTTATCAAGCAAGGATATCCTGGAGCTGCTCTCCTATCATGGAAATTTGGATACGGCGAAAGCGATGGTCATTGGAGATATGTTCGTCGGTCGCGGAGATCTGTTGAAGCAGCATGAACAAATGGACGAGGCCTACCATGCCTATGTAAAATCTCTCGATTTACTGCTGCACTTGTCTCTTTCTCCCGAAGTTAGTCCTAAGGATGATGAGAGCGTAGAAGTGGCTGCTCGCATACAAACCAGTCTGGATCGGCTCACAGCCTGGATGGTTCCGGAGGATATGAAGAGGTTGCTTTTTGCCCATTATGAAAAACAAGGCGACTACGCGAAGGCGGAGGACGTGCTGTTTCATTATATGGAGGACCATCCGGACCAATCGGAGTTCCTGCGGCAAGGCGTTACCTTTTATAAAACACTGCTAAATACCGAAGAAAAGTTGCTCGAAGCAGGTAACTTTAGTACGGAGGAAGCCGCAGAAAGCTTGCGCCGGGTGCAGATGAAACTGGACTCTTTTTAAAACTTCTAACGATTATGAATAGAAATTGCAGGTGATAAAATGGCTTGGTATCAGGAAAGCTTTGGAAATGATTATTTATTAGTATATAAGCATCGGGATATGCAAGGCGCTTATCATGAAGTGAAAAAAATGATGGATTGGCTTGACCTGGAGCAAGGGGCCGAGGTGTTGGATTTGTGCTGTGGGATGGGGCGTCATTCCTTGGCACTGGCTGATTTTGGTTATGAAATCACGGGTGTTGACTTGTCTGAAGTGCTTTTGACAGAAGCGGCAGAATTGGATAAGCAGAAGCGTGTGACATGGGTGCGCGGTGATATGCGGGAAGTTCCCTTGGGGCGCCAGTTTGATGCGGTTGTGAATTTATTTACTTCATTTGGCTATTTTGATGAGGAAGATCAGAATGCCAAGGTGTTTTACGAGATGCATCGTCTCTTAAAAGAGGGCGGTCGTTTTATCATCGATTTTCTGAATCCGATTTATGTTCAAACTCATCTCGTACCGCAATCACAGCGGATGGAGGGAGACATTCAAATTCTCGAAACGAGAGCCATTGAAGATGGCTGTGTGCGTAAGCGAATTGTGATATCGCAGGAGGGATCTCCGGAGCGGAAATATTTGGAACAGGTGAAATTGTACGACCGAGTGGCGTTTGAGGCGATGCTGCAAAAAGCAGGTTTACATATAGATCACGTATACGGCAGCTATGACGGTCATCCGTATGAGGCTGACGCATCGTGCCGGATGATTTTTGTAGGGCATAAGGAAGGATGACGACTCGCTAATGAACATCGTAACCGAACATACAGATGAAATTACGCAAGTGAAGGTGCCGCTGCCTTTTCCGCTTCGTTGGGTGAACGCCTACCTGATTCGCGGCAGCAAAGGATACACGGTCATGGATCCGGGGCTGCATACCCCGGACGCGGAAGCGCTCTGGCTGCAGGTGCTGCAGGAGCACGGGATCGGCTTCGAGCACGTCGAGCAGATCGTGCTCACCCACCACCATCCCGATCACTACGGGATGGCAGGTTGGTTCCAGGAGCGCACGGGCGCGCCGGTTCTCCTCTCGGAGACCGGTTACGCGCAAGTGCAGCTCCTGTGGGGGCCGGAGCAGCCGATGTCGGCGCGGCTGCTGGAGCTTTTTGCCCGGCACGGCTTCCCGGAAGCCGGGCTGGCGGAGATGACGAAGCACATGGTGAGCTTCGTCGATTTGGTTTCCCCGCAGCCGCAGGTTACGCTGCTGCGTGAAGGCCCTGTGCGCCTCGGGGACCGCGTATACGAAGCCATGGAGACCCCCGGCCATGCCGCGGGTCACCTGGTCTTCTACGATGCCGAGGCGGAGGTGATCTTTTGCGGCGACCACGTCCTGCCACAAATATCGCCGAACGTTTCCTTCCTCCCGCAGGTGGAAGAGAACCCGCTCGGCGAGTACTTGCGCAGCCTGCAGGAGATCGGCAGGCTGCCGGTCAAGATGGCTTACCCGGGGCACCGGGAGCCTTGGTCCGGCTTTGGCGCACGCACCGAGGAGCTGGTGCGCCATCATCATGAGCGGCTTGCGCTCATGGAGGGTCAGCTAAGCGCGCCGCTTAGCGCTTATGAAGTGTGCCGCGCGACCTTCGGCGACCGGCTCAGCGTGCATCAGATGAGGTTCGCGTTGTCGGAGACGATCGCTCACCTCATCTTGTTGGAGGCGGAGGGCCGCGTTCAGCAGGTCGACCCTGCCGCGGAGCTTGTGCGCTACGTAGCTATCACCCGCTAAATGAATAAAAGCACATCACATCCCCATGTTGAGCGGATGTTGATGTGCTTTTTTGTCATTGGCGGCGGCTCTACGCGAGTTAGAGGGAACTATGGTCCACTATTTCCGCGAGAAACAGTCACTTCGCGGTCTGAAGGGAACTACGATCCTCTATTTTCTCGATTTTAGCTGAAATTTGGCGGTTTGAGATCAAATAGCGCCCTGTAGTTCCGCTAAAATCAATAAATCGCTTATTTCCCGTGAATAGCGTCCTCTGGTTCCCTTAACCTACTCCTGACTCGCTCAAGCATCTCTCTGCCTTCATCTTTACGACATCTCCGCGAGTTCGCATCACGCGTCAGTCTCGGTCTTCATCGTCTCGGCGACTCCGCGATTTCGCATCACGCGTCAGCACCGCTTTCATCGTCCCGGCATCGCCGCTAGCTCCGCCTTCATGTTCTCGGCATTCCGCGAGTTCGCATCACGCGTCAAACCGCCTTCATCTTCTCCGCCATCATCCTACACTACTTCAAAGGCTTACTGTAAGTAGGAATATTATTATGCGCTAACCGGCCGCAAGCAGCAGCCACAATGCCGCAAACCATATCGTCAATAAACGTATTGCATTTCCCCTCGGAATGATCGCTGTCCAAATCTTTAATGATCCCGATTTTCTCTTTGTCCAAGTAGCCGAAATTCGTAAGCGCAATCGTTCCATACATCAGCGGTACAGCGGTTGCGATACTTTCATCTACTCCGAAAAGCCCTTCGTCTTGCCCGACAATATGGTTATATTGCGGATTGAATTCGCCGGCTTCGACGGCGGTGTCTATTTTGATCGCCAACTGCAGCGCATGGAAGGTCTGTTGTTTGCGCAGCACAGCAACAATATGTTCTTCGCATAGGCTGCGCTCCATGTCAGGATTGTAGGGACGCTGAAGCTGGTCCAGAATTTCCACCATATCTTCAAGCTGGACACCTCTCTCAGCCAGGAGAGCGAGATTGCGCTGCGAATAGTCGACTTTTACATTCTCCGAAATGATGACACTTGCCGTTGAAGCAACAATCGCGCAAATGCCTTTTGAAATAAACGATTTAGGGCGTTTGGTCGGAAAGAAAAAACGGAATTTACAATCCATGAAACCGAAAAGGGAGGCTGCGCCGCTGCCGTACAAGCCACAGATTGACATGGCAATGGTTCGATGTACGTTGTAGGCAGGGTCTTTCATGCTAGCTAAAAGCTCGGAGTCATGTTTGACCTTTTTTTGCAGCTCCATGAGTGTGGTCATGACGTTATAAGTTTCTGTTTTGCTTAAAACACCTAATAAAGTCGTGGTGATCGTCTCGTAAGGGATTTTTTTGATGCCTTTGATTTCCACAAGCAGGCGGGCAACAGCTTCTTCGATGACGGCTTGTGGATAGTGACTGAATACTTCATCCCGGAATTCGTTGAAAATGAGCGTTTTATCTTTGAGGAATGTTCTCATCTGTGCGCCTCCAGTTAGATCAAATCTGTCTATTTTTACAAGTATAGCATATCGCGTTAAGAAGCCGAAAAGGCATGGATGGGGCAGAAAAAGGGTGGGGACTTTTCGGGACTAGTTTTTTGAACATGTGGACAAAAAGTAGTTATAAATCGGACAAATCCCCGTATACATAATAATACGAAAAAGCAATGTACAGGCCATGCCGAAAAGTAAATAAGCGGCAGACGCTTCAGAAGAGGCTTCTGCGAAAACTCGAAGGAGGAAATAAGCAAATGAAACATCAACATTGGATTCGTTCAGCCGCTATCGCGGGGGTGATTGCCTTGCTGACCACAGGATGTTCGGTCCTGGGCACTGGGAAAAAAGCTGACATTGATGCACCTCCGACCACGGGTGCGGAAGCAGGCGTTCAGACGACATCTGCTGCGGTCACGATCGATATGATCGACGATAATTCATCCCAAATGACGGTGTATGTGAAGGACGCCAAAGGCTTCGTCGCTCCGCTGAGTCTGGGATTGCCGAAATCGGTGTCGGTTGCGAAGACGACGCTGGAGTACATGGTGGATGGCGGTCCGGTCTCCAGTTTACTCCCATCTGGCTTCCAGGCCTTGCTGCCAAAAGGGACGAAAGTCATCAGCCTAAATGTAACTTCAGACAAACGCGCCATTGTCGATTTTTCAAAAGAGTTCCTCACGTATGATCAGCAAAACGAAAGAAAAATATTAGAAGCAATCACTTGGAATCTGACGAATTTCCCAACGGTAGAGAAAGTACAACTCCGTGTTGAAGGTAAGGATCTCAAAGAGATGCCAAAAGGCAAGACGCCGCTTGATACTCCGCTGGCGCGTTCGATGGGGATTAATCTTGAGAAGGCAGAAGACGCGGAATTCGGGCAATCCACACCGGTTACGCTTTACTTCCTTAATCAAAACGATCAAAACTACAAATATTATGTACCTGTAACAAGGCTCGTCAAAAGAACGGATAATGTAGCGAAAGCCGTTGTAGATCAGCTGATCAAAGGGCCTGATCAGAAGAAAGGGCTGGCTAGCGTACTGAACGCCGCAACGGAAGTGAAGAGCATTAACCCGGCGGACGCTTTGATTACGGTGGACTTCTCGAATAAGCTGCTGGGCGCTGATCAGAAAGCGCCTGAAGATGCGCTGAAATCCGTTATTCTTTCCTTGACGGAGAATACAGGCTTTAAGCAAGTTCAGATCAAAGTGGATGGCGCAGTGAAATTTACATCTTCGGATAGCACTCAGAACTATACGAAGCCAGTTGCAAGACCAGCTCATATTAATCCGACCAAGTCATAATCAGCTTGCGTCGCTTCATAGACCTCTATGCAAGGAATCTTGCATAGAGGTTTTCGCATCCTTTTGATCAGCCGGGTATCATTGTTCTTGTTGAGGGTGCTTTTCTCCGGCTACTTTGTTACAATGGGGCGAGAGTATTCAGCTTCCCTTGGAAGCGACAGGAGGAGAACACGATTTATGCGAATTGGCGGAAGAACAAATGAAGAATTGCGCCCTATGAAAATAACCCCTCATTATATAAAACACGCTGAAGGCTCGGTGCTCATTGAGGTCGGGGATACGAAAGTGATTTGCACAGCAACGGTTGAAGAGCGTGTCCCGCCTTTTATGAAAGGACAAGGCAAAGGTTGGGTAACCGCCGAATATTCCATGCTTCCTCGCGCCACGCAAGTGAGAAATCAGCGTGAAGCGGCCAAAGGCAAGCTTGGCGGACGGACGATGGAGATTCAGCGTTTGATCGGCAGGGCGCTGCGTTCCGTCGTTAACTTGGAAGCTTTGGGAGAAAGATCCATCACCTTGGACTGTGATGTTATCCAAGCTGACGGAGGTACTCGGACCACTTCGATTACCGGTGCATTCGTAGCGATGGCATTCGCGATCAACAAACTGGCAACGGATAAAAATTTGGCGAAGTTTCCGATTAACGACTTTTTAGCTTCTGTTTCTGTTGGCGTTATCGGCCAAACACCGCGATTGGATCTCAACTATGAAGAGGATTCGCAGGCTAAGGTGGATATGAACGTTGTTATGACGGGGCAAGGCCAATTTGTTGAAATCCAAGGAACGGGCGAGGACTCTCCGTTTTCACGCAAGGAATTGGATGAGCTCCTTGCGCTTGCAGAATCAGGGATTCATACGATGATTGAAGAACAGTCTAAAGTGCTAGGCCCTATAGCGGATCGTATTCGGGGTGTACAACATGCGGCTACGAAGTAATATCGTTGTGATTGCAACCCGCAATGAGGGGAAGGTCAAGGAGTTTGAAAGTCTTTTTGGCCCAAAAGGGTACAAGGTCCGCAGTTTGGCCGATTATACGGATCTTCCGGAAATCGTCGAAAGCGGCAAAACGTTTGCGGAGAATGCGCGAATCAAAGCACAGATTATTTCGGCGCATCTGCATGTTCCTGTCCTTGCCGACGACTCAGGCTTGTGCGTGAAGGCGCTCGGCGGTGACCCCGGTGTTTATTCGGCTAGATATGCCGGTGAGAACGCAACGGATGCAGCCAACAATCACAAACTGCTTCAAGCTTTGAGTGAGTCCGCGGCGGCTGATGGGTTGCCTATGGAAGCGGGACATCCGAAGTTTTTAAGCGAGGCTGCCTTTGTTTGTGCCCTTGCTCTTATCGATCCGGTGGCGAATGAAACCATTGAGGCTGAGGATTCTTGCGCGGGGTACATTATTGCGGAACAACGCGGTGAGAGTGGCTTCGGCTACGATCCGCTGTTTTATATTCCTTCTCTGGGAAGAACCATGGCGGAGCTGACGGTGGAAGAGAAGAATGAAATTAGTCACCGCGCCAAAGCCTTGAGATTATTCCTGGATAGGCTTCCTGATCAAAATGAATCCTAATGAAAAGGCCTGCTCCCACATCAACAGTGGACAGCAGGCCTTTTTCTATTAACGAATTGATATTTTATAGTTTCGCAACCACATATCCACTTGTGCCAAATAGGCGAACAGCTGAGGTCCCGTCATCAACTGGCCGAACCATGGGAGATCGAAGTCGTTCGTGTCGGAGCTGGCGAGTGCCCGTATTTTTTTTACATCAATGAAGGGCAGCAGCGGTGAGCCGGGGTCATCCAAAATTTCCAGCACCCATTTGCGAACAGCCGTTAAATAATTAGGGTTGTGCGTCTTTGGATACGGACTTTTCTTGCGGGTTAAGACATCATCAGGCAGAACGCCTTTGAGTGCTTTTCGTAAAATGCCTTTTTCCCGGTCTCCGGATGTTTTGATTTCCCAGGGAATGTTCCACACATACTCAACGAGACGGTGATCGCAGAATGGAACACGCACCTCAAGCCCGACAGCCATGCTCATGCGGTCTTTGCGGTCGAGAAGAGTCGGCATGAAACGGGTGATGTTGAGGTAGGACATTTCCCGCATCCGGTTTTGCTGCTGCGTTTCTCCTGCTAGCCGCGGTACCTCGCTTAAGGCCTGCTGATAGCGATTGCTGACATATTCAACTGGCTTAATCCAGTCAACTAGGTCAGGTGCCAGCAGATCGACTCGGTTAGGCAATTTCAGTGACCAAGGGAACGTATTGGCAGAGAGGGCTTCTTCGTTGTGGAACCAAGGATATCCGCCAAAGATTTCATCAGCAGCTTCGCCCGAAATGGCGACCGTGGCTTCCTTTTTGATTTCCCGGCAAAACAAATAAAGGGATCCGTCAACATCGGCCATTCCCGGGGTATCCCGGGCAAAAACGGCTGTTTTCAGGGATTCCACTAGTTCAGGCGTATCGAACTCAATATAATGGTGCTCGGTGCCAAGATGCTCTGTCATCCGCTTAATCCAAGGGGCATCCGAGTTTGGCTGAAAAAGGTTGGCTTTGAAGTGCTTATCATTATCTTTGTAATCGACTGAGAAAGTGTGCAGAGCGCCTTTTCCGCTTTCTTTGTAATGCTCCGCGGCAAGTGAGGTCAGTGCGCTGGAGTCAAGCCCTCCGGATAGCAGCGTACAAATCGGTACGTCGGAGACGAGCTGCCGCTGGGCTGTGTCGCTCAGCAATTGTTGAACCTGAAGCGCCGTCGCTGCCACATCATCTGGATGAGGTTGGCTTTCCAGCTTCCAGTACGTTCTGATGGATAGGCCGTTGCGGTCAAAAATAGCGCATTGTCCCGGTTTCAGCTCCGACATATTGCGATATATGCCATGTCCCGGTGTGCGCGCGGGACCTACTGCGAAGATTTCGGCCAACCCTTCCGCGCCGACTTCCGCTTGAAAGTCAGGATGTGCGAGGATCGCTTTTGGCTCAGAACCGAATAGAAGGACACTGTTCTGATGAGAATAAAAAAGCGGCTTTACGCCAAGCCGGTCTCTGACCAAATAGAGGGATTGCTCCTGGTCGTTCCATGCTGCGAAGGCGAATATGCCATTCAGACGGTCTACACAAGCCCGCCCCCATTCAATGAAGGCAACAAGCAGCACCTCGGTATCGCAGGTTGTTCGAAAATGATGTCCGCGCAATTCGAGTTCTTTCTTCAGCTCGGGGGCATTGTAAAGTTCGCCATTATATACGATCGTATAGGTGTAGTCTCCTTGTTTCCGGATCATAGGCTGAGCGCCGTTTTCCGGATCCATTACACTAAGACGTCGATGGCCCAGGGCGCAATGCTGTGAGATCCAGGTGCCAGAAGCATCCGGTCCACGCAAATGGAGCGTTTCCGTCATATTTTCTAGAATGGACGGGTACCCGGTCAAGTCTTTCCGCCAATCTATCCAACCCGTTATTCCGCACATAGACGTTCCTTCCTTTCTTTATGAAGAGAGCATGATGATAAAGGGTATGCAAATTGGGAATATATAATGTCTGTCCAAGAATAGCGAGAAATGTCATCGGATAGATTTTGTGTTTTAAATCCAAGCCTGTTATTATTAATGAATTATTATTACTAAACAGTAAAGGTGATGGCCATGAAAAAGAAACATTCCAAAGCACAAATCGATTATCTAGCCTCCAGAGAGCATTTTTTGCAAATTAGTAATCAAGCGGATAAACGGATTGCCGATTTGAAAGAGGCTGGCCAAGAAGTCGGACAGGCTGAAATGGAAGATATCATTGAACGCGTTGGCCTGCACCGTGCCTATAATGAACTGACACAAGCGGAGAATTTGCTGATTAATTGGACGCAAATCGCCATTAAAACAGAGCCTGAATTCATTGCAAATCGCAGTAATTTCGAGGAACTCTATGAAAGAGTCAAAACAGATGCAGAAGCTAGAGGCGCTCTTCTAAATTTAGCCATGCGTTTAAATCTTGACCTTGCGTGACATTCTAAAGGGGTAGTGCCATTCTTTCTTCAGGAGGCGAATGCTCATGGATAGTCATTTCATTAGCAAGCTGCACGACAAGCAGAGGAAAGCCGCGAAGAATTTCAAGACACAAGGTGACGGTCAGCCAGGCAGTAACTTGCCTCACAAGAAGCACTAAAGTCTAATGGCATTAACAAGAGCCTGTAGAGATCACTCTACGGGCTCACCTTACTAGGAGGGAATTCATCATGGGCAAAAAAAGTATGAAACAAAAAGCGCAAAGCACGATCGATCATTCCAAGCAATCGTCACGCGTGCAGTCTAATTTGGATTCAACTGAGCCTGGCCATCATCAGCCGAATCGGCCTTCTGTGTAGGAACGGATTGTATTTTAAAATAATGCTTCAAGAAGCCGCAACCGTAGGTTGGCGGCTTTTTCTATTTAGAGGACTTACGGGCCACTATTCTAGCAAATTCAGCCCGTTGCCGCGTTCAGCGGAACTACAGGGTCTTATTTGACCCACTCATCCCGTTTTCTTCAAGAAAACGGATAAATAGAAGCCCACAGTTCCCCTCGCGCGAAAAAATGGCTATTTCGATGAAATAGCGCCCTGCAGTTCCTTCGTAAAGTACCGTTGGAGGAGTTATCTTCTTCCGTAGTTTAGCTTGTTAAGAGCGCCACGCGATAGCAACTAATTTCATTGGGTAGTTTGCTCCATACAATTAGAGGAGAAGCTTCGCTTACCTCAAAAAAACAAAAAAAGACCGCGAAATCTCGCGGTCTTCTCTCCTTGCAATACGTCCCAGGAGGGATTCGAACCCCCGACCGCACGCTTAGAAGGCGTGTGCTCTATCCAGCTGAGCTACTGAGACATGGACCTCTTCTTACCTAGCAGCGTGTAGCTGTTTGGCGAAGCAAGAGTTATATTATCATATCTTTTTAAGAGAAGTCAACACTTGTTTAAAAATTATTTTGCAATCACCCGAACAATCAAGTAAACTGTCACCAGCAGACCAAGATTTCTGAGGTGATCCACATAACCGAGTTGTCGATGAATAATGTTATTCTTTTCCCGAAAACAGAGCAATATTACGAAGAGGAACTTACCAGGTTTCTAAAAAACGAACAGTATAGCGATGCTCTTCAACTGCTGACATTTCTGCTTCAATTTCCAGCTGCGCAATCGGATAAGATCGAGCAGTGGGAAGCATTGCGGATTTGGCTGCAAACGATGTTTCCAGAAGAGCTATTCCCTATGCCGAGTCCATCGGAAGAGGATTTAGAGGAAGAAGAGGATTTATTAAGGCAATACATACATGAGAAGTCGTCAGATGATGGGGCATATGCCTTGAAGCTGCTGGACTTGCTCAAAGAAGGTAATTTGGAGCAGCAAGTAAGCAGTCTTGAGCAATTGGGTTTTATCGATCAACCCGGCATAGGCTCGGCTATCAAAGAATGGCTCAGCGAAAAACCGCGGCACCCGCATATCCAATTCAAGGCGCTGCAGGCGCTTAAGCAAATGGGGGAGCAAGGATTCATTGAGTTTCCCAAAAACGGGAATAGGATTGCCGTCCAGATCGAGGAGACACCGCTGTGCCCGGAGGATTTTCCATCCCAAATTCGTGATATGATTCGCAGAGTCGGGGATATTAGTGAAATAAGCCAGCCGGATTTTGTTTATTTTGCCAAACAAACTTGGCAGGAATTTTTGGCCTATGCCTATGGAACAGCCATTTATTCAGACTTGCTGAAAACCGAAGAAGGCGCCGTTGACGTTTGGGCATCTGCCTTGCACGCGATTTTGCAAGAACGATTATTCGGTTCTGTTAACAAAGAGGAATTGCTAGATAATTACGGGATTGTAGGGTCGATGGCGCTGCAATGGAAGCGGGCGCATCTCGTACTGCAAGCGTTTGTGAAGCAGTTTAACCCGGATCCGTTTTAGGGGCGAAAGGTCGCCTTGAAATGAATTTGTTATATGTTATAATAGAATGGTTATAATGAGCGTAACGTGAAAATATGTCATCGTACATTTTTGGAAGGGGAAAGCATAAAATGAAAGCAAGTTGGGAAAAAATAGAGAAGAACGTAGGCGTTCTTGAAGTGGAAGTTGGCGCAGAGCGCGTCGCAGATGCATTGGATAAAGCTTTCAAAAAAGTATCCGCGAAAGTAAATGTACCAGGTTTCCGTAAAGGGAAAGTGCCACGTTCAATCTTTGAAGCTAAATTTGGTGTAGAAAGCCTATACCAAGATGCACTAGACATCATTTTGCCAGAAGTTTACGTACAAGCGATTGAAGAGGTTAAAATCGAGCCTGTTGATCGTCCGGAAGTAGACGTAGAGCAATTCGGCAAAGGACAAGTTCTTAAATTCAAAGCGAAGGTTACTGTTAAACCGGAAGTAACGCTTGGCGATTACAAAGGCATCGAAGTTGAAGCTGTAGATGCTAACGTAACGGACGAAGAACTGGACAGCGAGCTTTCCCGTCTGCAACAACGTCATGCTGAATTGGTTGTTCTTGAAGAAGGACAAGCAGCTAACGGCGATGTAGTTGTTCTTGATTTCGAAGGTTTCGTTGATGGCGAAGCATTCGAAGGCGGAAAAGCAGAGAAGTACTCCCTTGAGCTTGGCTCCAACTCCTTCATTCCAGGGTTCGAAGAGCAGCTTGTAGGACTTGGTAAAGGCGAAGAGAAAGATGTTAACGTTTCTTTCCCTGAGAACTACCACTCCGAAGATCTGAAAGGCAAAGCGGCTGTGTTTAAAGTGAAAATTCACGACATCAAACGCAAAAACTTGCCAGAACTTGATGACGAGTTCGCTAAAGATGTGAGCGAGTTCGACACGCTTGTTGAGTACAAAGAAGAATTGAAAAACCGTCTTCAAGAGCGCAAAACAAAAGATTCAGAAGCTGCTCTGGAAACAGCTGTTGTTGATAAGGCTGCGGCTAACGCTGATGTTGAAATTCCAGCATCCATGGTAGAAGCAGAACTTGATGTAATGGTGAAAGAATTCGAAAGACGTCTTCGCTCCCAAGGCATGACGCTTGAGATTTACTTCCAGTTCTCCGGTCAAAACGAGAGCGTGCTGAAAGATCAAATGAGAGAAGATGCTGAGAAGCGTGTTCGCAACAACCTTGTTCTTGAAGCCATTGCAGCTGCAGAAAACATCACAGTATCCGACGAAGAAGTTGACGCGGAACTTGAGAAATATGCACCATCCTACCAAAAATCAACGGCAGAACTTCGTGAGCTGTTTGCTTCTAACGGCAGCCTAGATGGTCTGAGCAATGATCTTGTGATTAGAAAAACGGTTGACTTCTTGCTTGAAAATAGCAAGCATGTTTCCGCAGCAGTATAAATAAGGTAAGTAAAGGCACGTACGTAAGCAACGTGCCTTTCTTTTACCCTATTTTAGCCACAAACTGCCTACAAACATAAGAAATTCATTGAATACATAGCAGTCTTCTGAAAAAATGACTTTGCTGCTCAAACATGTTAAACTGTTACTGAATCCCAATTTGGAAAACATGGCTTTGGCCACAAAAGGAGTTGGTACAATGAGTCTTATTCCTATGGTTGTTGAACAAGAGGCACGTGGGGAACGCTCTTACGACATCTACTCGCGTCTACTTAAGGACCGCATTATTTTCATTGGGACTGCCATTGATGATGATGTGGCTAATTTGGTCATTGCCCAGCTGCTTTTTTTATCTGCTCAGGATCCCGAAAAGGATATCCACTTATATATCAACTCACCAGGTGGATCTGTAACAGCTGGAATGGGTATCTTCGATACCATGCAATTTATTAAACCGGATGTATCTACGATTTGTGTAGGTATGGCCGCAAGTATGGGTTCCTTGCTGTTAACAGCGGGCGCCAAAGGCAAGCGATACGCGCTGCCGAATGCTGAAGTTATGATTCACCAACCGCTCGGCGGTGTAAGAGGTCAAGCGACCGATATTAAGATTCACGCGGATTGGATTATCAAAACGAAACAAAAACTCAACCAGATTTATGTGGATCGTACGGGACAGCCGCTTGAAAAGATCGAAAGAGACACCGACCGGGATAACTTTATGAGCGCTGAAGAAGCGAAGGCATACGGGTTAATCGACGAGGTTATCACTCGAAACGACTTGAAATAAAGGAGTGATCCCATGTTTAAATTTAACGATGAAAAAGGCCAACTCAAATGTTCCTTTTGTGGAAAATCCCAAGACCAAGTTCGCAAGCTTGTTGCAGGTCCGGGAGTTTACATTTGTGATGAATGTATAGAGCTTTGCACGGAGATTGTGGAAGAAGAACTAGGCCACGAAGAAGAACTGGATCTGAAGGATGTTCCGAAACCGAAGGAAATCCGCAACATTTTGGACCAGTACGTCATCGGCCAGGAACAAGCGAAGAAATCACTTGCTGTAGCGGTTTATAATCACTACAAGCGTATCAATTCCCAAAATAAACTGGAAGATGTTGAGCTTCAAAAAAGTAACATCGTTCTTCTAGGACCAACAGGAAGCGGTAAAACGCTTCTTGCACAAACGCTTGCCAAAATCTTGAATGTTCCTTTCGCTATCGCGGACGCAACTTCATTGACGGAAGCAGGTTATGTAGGGGAAGACGTTGAGAACATTTTGCTCAAACTGATTCAAGCTGCAGATTACGATGTGGAGAAAGCAGAACGCGGCATTATCTACATCGATGAGATCGATAAAGTAGCACGCAAATCCGAGAACCCGTCTATTACTAGAGACGTTTCTGGTGAAGGCGTTCAGCAAGCTTTGCTGAAGATTCTTGAAGGTACGGTTGCATCAGTTCCTCCGCAAGGCGGACGCAAACACCCGCATCAAGAGTTTATTCAAATCGATACAACCAACATTCTGTTTATTTGCGGCGGAGCTTTTGACGGTCTGGAGCAAATTATCAAACGCAGAATCGGTAAAAAAGTGATCGGCTTCAGCACAGACGGAGCTAAAGTAGATTTGAAACCGGGCGAGTACCTGTCCATGGTACTTCCTGAAGACCTGCTCAGATTCGGATTGATTCCGGAATTCGTAGGCCGTCTGCCGGTTATCTCTACCCTAGAGCCGCTGGATGAAGCAGCACTGGTTCGTATTCTTTCCGAGCCGAAAAATGCGCTCGTGAAACAATATCAGAAGATGCTCGAAATGGATAACGTTTCACTCGAATTCGACGCAGAGGCGCTTGATGCCATTGCGAAAGAAGCGATTAAACGGAATACCGGCGCGCGCGGTCTGAGAGCAATCATCGAAAGCATTATGCTTGACGTGATGTTTGAAGTCCCTTCAAGAACCGATGTCTCTTCTTGTGTAGTCTCCAAGGAGACTGTTCAGAACAAGCTAACGCCTGTGCTGACAACGAAAGACGGTTCACAAGCGTCAGGCAAGAAAAAAGAAGAAAGTGCGTAACCCATAATTTCATTAACGAACACACAGCCTCCAATCCGGTTTCCTTATTCAGGAAATTGGAGCGGAGGATGTTTGGTGTCATGGGGAGAGAAACCATAATGTTCCATAGAAAAGATACGCGGCCCGTTCGAGTAGGCGATCTGACCATCGGCGGCAGCAATGAAGTCATCATGCAAAGCATGTGTACGACGAAAACAGCGGATGTAAAGGCCACTGTTGCTGAAATTCTTCGTCTGGAAGAAGCAGGCTGTCAATTAGTTCGCGTAACCGTGAACAATAAGGAAGCCGCTGAAGCGATTAAAGAAATTAAGAAACAAATCCATATTCCGCTAGTTTCCGATATTCATTTTGACCATCGTCTAGCGCTTGCTGCAATTGAGAACGGGATCGATAAAGTGCGGATTAACCCGGGCAATATCGGTCGCCGAGAGAAGGTTGAAGCGGTAGTTAAGGCTTGTAAAGAGCGCGGGATTCCAATCCGAATCGGTGTGAATGCAGGTTCGCTGGAGAACCATCTGCTCGAGAAGTATGGTTATCCGACGCCGGAAGCTATGGTGGAAAGTGCTTTATTTCATATCAACATTCTAGAAGAATTAGATTTTCATGATATTATCGTCTCCCTCAAAGCTTCTGATGTACCGATGGCGATTGCCGCTTATTCACAAGCTGCGAAAGCTTTTAACTACCCACTTCACCTTGGTATTACGGAAGCGGGAACGCTCTTTACGGGCGCAGTGAAAAGTGCCGCGGGTATTGGAACGCTTCTCAACATGGGCATCGGGAACACGCTTCGTATTTCACTTAGCGCGGATCCGGTTGAAGAGATTAAGGTGGCGCGTGAGCTTCTCAAAACGTTCGGGTTAATTACGAACGCAGCAACGCTTGTATCCTGCCCGACTTGCGGACGTCTAGACATTGACTTGTTCTCGATCGCTAACGAGGTAGAGGACTACATCGCCAAGATTAAGGTGCCGATTAAAGTATCCGTCCTAGGCTGTGCCGTAAACGGTCCTGGAGAGGCTCGTGAGGCGGACATCGGGATTGCCGGAGCTCGTGGTGAGGGCATGCTGTTCCGCTATGGAGAAATGATCCGTAAGGTGCCGGAAGCCGAACTGCTCGATGAGCTGAAGAAAGAAATTGATATTATCGTCAAAGCCTATGAAGAAACAGGCGTCATTCCTGGTCGTAAGCACTAATTTTTCTTTAACATAAGTAAAGCCGTTAAGAACCCTTGTAAGGGATCTTGACGGCTTTTTGTTATTCAACGCGCGCATATTTGAGACGTAAGAGAAGCATAATGAGAGAACTGGAAAGCTTGCTCAATTCGCGCAAGTTTTACTATGGATGAAGGAGAATGACCATGAATTTGTTAAAAAAGAACGCTGCAACACGTCGAATTTCCTTAGCAGTTACGATGGGGATTTCGCTGTTCCTGCTGCCCGCACATTCCGGCGCTGCTGATAGCCTGAACCCCAATCAGCCTGTTGCTGAATCAAAAACGAAAAAGGTAGCCATTGTCATTGATGACTTTGGCAACAATATGGATGGCACCACGGAAATGTTGAATCTACCCATCCCATTCACAGTAGCTGTGATGCCATTTCTGCCCTCTACCAAGCAAGACGCTCAACTAGCACATGACAAAGGCCATGAGGTCATCCTGCACCTGCCTATGGAGCCAGTGCGAGGTAAGAAGAGTTGGCTTGGCCCCGGAGCCATTACTACGGACTTATCCAGTGATGAGATTCATAAGCGGATCGTAGCGGCAATAGAAGATGTCCCTTATGCGATAGGGATCAATAATCATATGGGCTCTAAAGCGACAGCCGATGAAAGAGTTATGAATATTCTCGTTGATATCTGCAAAGAGAAAAATCTCATTTTATTGGACAGCCGCACGACACCGCATAGCTTGATCGGGAAATTGGCGGGCCAGAAGGGCGTTCCATTTTCGGAAAATCAGCTGTTTTTTGACGACCTCTATACCTACAGCCACATTAGCAAGCAGATGGTAAAGTTTAAGAAGTTTGTGAAAGACAGAGATTTGGTCATTGCAATTGGACATGTTGGCCCTCCAGGCAAGAAAACAGCTCAAGTCATCAAAGAGGCCATTCCAACGATTCAAAAAGATGCAACCTTTGTACCTCTTTCGCATACGGTGAATCTTAACGCGAGATAGTAGGATTATCGACCATCCCAAAGTATTCATCAATAGCCCGGGCAACGGCATCCGCAAGTTTGGCTTGATGGTGAGAGCTATTCAACAGCTTGCGGTCGGATTTATTCGAAATAAAGCCGAACTCCACGATAACAGCCGGGTATTTGGTATTTCGGAGCACATAATATTTTTTCCCGAGAATAGGCAGTTCCTTTGAGCCGTACACACGATTAAGCGAGTTTTGCAGCAAATTGGCAAACAGGATACTTTCGGATCGATTTTGGTGAAAAACAAGTGGTCCTCGCCGATTTGGTTTGCCCGACCAGTTAATATGCATGCTGAGCATCATTTTGGGCTTAATCGTGTTGGCTATTCCGGATCGCTGTGCCAAATCTTTGCGATGTCTTCCTCCATAGGACCATTTATTATCTTGGCTCAAGGCATAATCATCGGTTCGGTTAATAATGACACGGTAGCCTTTTTTCTGAAGTAATTTGTAAGTCTTTTTAGAAATTGCTAAGTTCATATCTTTTTCTTGGTATTTGCCGTATTTAGCTCCGGAATCAACACCGCCGTGGCCTACATCAATAATGATATCGGCATAAGGGAGCAGGGGGTTTCCTGCAAAAGCATAAGCATCAGAGCCTGCTGCTGCGAGGAGGCACAGAAAAAGAAGGACGATTGTCAATAAGCGCTTCAAAATGCCACATCCTTTTGCATGAAAGGTCATCTCTTATCCTTCTTCATAAAGGGAGCTTACATACGCCATTCAAAAGTTTGCATGGATTGGATTAACCTTCTTTTACACGGGAATAATGGAAGTTATCGCTAAGGTTTTACTAAGGAGGCATGACAATGAGTCTAAGTATTATTTTAATGGTAATTCAAGTGTTTTTTGCGGTTGTTATCGGGCTGTATTTCTGGAATTTACTGCGTAACCAACAGACGAATCGGACTGCTGTCGATAGAGAATCCAGAAAAGAATTGGAGAAGCTCAGAAAGCTTAGATCCATATCACTGACAAAGCCGTTATCGGAGAAAACGAGACCTTCCTCCATGCAGGATATTGTTGGCCAAGTGGAAGGCTTGAAGGCTTTGAAAGCCGCTCTGTGCGGCGCTAATCCACAGCATGTTCTCATTTATGGGCCTCCGGGTGTCGGTAAAACGGCTGCTGCCCGCGTCGTATTGGAGGAAGCGAAGAAAAATCAGGAATCTCCATTCCGCGCGGATTCTAAGTTCACGGAGATTGATGCGACAACAGCTCGCTTCGATGAGAGAGGGATTGCCGATCCCTTAATCGGTTCTGTTCACGACCCTATTTATCAAGGTGCAGGCGCAATGGGCGTAGCGGGAATTCCGCAGCCGAAGCCAGGCGCTGTAACCAAAGCGCATGGGGGCATTCTGTTCATCGATGAAATCGGTGAATTGCACCCAACGCAAATGAACAAATTATTAAAGGTGCTGGAAGACCGTAAAGTATTTCTTGAGAGCGCGTATTACAGCTCGGAAGACACGAATATTCCAGGTTATATCCATGATATATTTCAAAATGGCCTTCCTGCGGATTTCCGTTTAGTGGGGGCTACGACCCGTACGCCAAGCGAGATTCCACCAGCTATTCGGTCACGGTGTCTGGAAATCTTTTTCCGCCCTCTTTTACCGGAAGAAGTTGGAGAGATTGCACGCAAAGCTTTGGATAAGATCGGCTTTAAGAAATGCGAAGCAGCCGTCGGGGTTGTCATGAAGTATGCAACGAACGGCAGGGAAGCTGTGAACGTTATTCAACTTGCAGCCGGTATCGCTTTATCGGATAAAAGAGATGAAATTACGGCTTCCGACATAGAATGGGTTGTAAATTCATCACAAATCCCTCCCAGACCTGAACGCAAAGTACCTGCCCAACCGCAAGTCGGATTTGTTAACGGGTTAGCTGTCTATGGTCCTAATTTGGGTACCTTGCTTGAGATTGAAGTATCAGCCATTCCGATTGCTGTCGCAGGTACAGGGAAATTCAACATCACAGGTGTGGTGGATGAAGAAGAAATGGGAGGAGGATCACGGACAATTCGCAGAAAAAGCATGGCTCGCGGCTCTGTAGAAAACGTGCTGACAGTCCTCCGCAAGCTCGGATTCAACACTTCCGATTATGACCTGCATATTAACTTCCCCGGCGGTGTGCCGATTGACGGGCCTTCTGCCGGTATTTCAATGGCAACAGCTATCGCATCTGCGATACACAGAATTCCTGTCGATAACAAACTGGCCATGACGGGTGAAATGAGCATACATGGGAAAGTCAAACCGGTAGGCGGCGTAGTCGCGAAAGTGGAGGCCGCATTCCAAGCTGGAGCAACCAAAGTCATCATCCCGAAGGAAAATTGGCAGGAGATGTTTGCCGATTTGCCAGGCGTAGAGGTCATTGCTGCGGAATCCATTGAGGAAGTTTTGAGTGCTGCGCTGGGAATTGAGCTTCATGACAATGTCATTCCTATGCCTTTTGCCGCGGAAAGAACAATTGCTTCATCGACTTTGCCGATTCTGCATGCGAATTCACAGCATACGATTGATTCCTAAATTCAGCTGCAATTACCTTACATGCCGCGTTAGGTGCCAATTGGTGTTTTCTGTGCAGTTTTGATAAAATGTAAAGGGCAACGGATGAATACAATAATGAGAGACTTTGAGCAGGGCTCAGAGCTCCCTATATATGGAGGTGCAGAGGATGGGACCCGGAAAAATCAAGGTGCGCAGATTGCCGCTATTGCCTCTAAGGGGACTGCTGGTTTATCCGAGCATGGTTCTACATCTGGATGTAGGGCGGGAAAAGTCGGTTAAAGCATTAGAGCGGGCAATGGTGGATGACAGCATGATACTCCTCTGCTCTCAATCTGAGATCAACATTGAAGAGCCTTCCAAAGAAGATATTTATCGCATCGGGACCATTGCGAAGGTGCGGCAAATGCTGAAGCTGCCGAATGGAACGATTCGTGTCTTAGTAGAAGGCGTGTTGCGTGCTGAGATTGTAGAGTACCTCGTGAATGACGAATACTACGAAGTGACGGCCAGAGAGCTGCCTGAGCAAGAAATAACGGATCCAGAGATTGATGCGCTGATGCGTACCGTCCTGAACCAATTCGAGCATTATATCAATCTATCCAAAAAGGTGACACCAGAGACGCTCGCGGCTGTATCCGATATCGATGAGCCAGGCCGTTTAGCTGATGTCATCTGCAGTCATTTGTCGCTCAAAATCAAGGATAAGCAAGACATTTTGGAGACCGTGGATGTGCGCGAGCGGCTTGAGAAAATGCTGAATATTCTCAACAATGAGCGAGAAGTGCTTGAACTGGAGCGCAAAATCAGCCAACGCGTCAAAAAGCAGATGGAAAAAACGCAGAAGGAATACTACCTTCGCGAGCAGATGAAAGCGATCCAGAAGGAACTTGGCGATAAGGAAGGCCGCGCAGGCGAAGTCGATGAGCTGCGGAATCAATTGTCGGAAGCTGAGCTGCCTGACAAGGTGCGTGAGAAGGTCGAGAAAGAAATCGACCGTCTGGAGAAAATGCCGGCAACCTCTGCAGAGGGCGGCGTCATTCGCAACTACATTGATTGGCTGCTTGGGCTGCCATGGTCCAAATCTACCGTAGATGATCTTGATTTGAACATCGCCGAAGAAATTCTCAATGAAGATCATTTCGGGCTTGAGAAACCGAAGGAACGCGTGCTGGAGTACCTGGCCGTACAGAAGCTGGTCAAAAAGCTGAAAGGTCCTATCCTTTGTTTGGTGGGTCCGCCAGGGGTTGGTAAAACGTCCATCGCCCGTTCAATCGCAAGATCCATGGGCAGACAGTTTATCCGCATCTCGCTCGGCGGTGTCAGGGATGAAGCGGAGATCCGCGGCCATCGCCGCACGTATGTTGGAGCTATGCCCGGCAGGATCATCCAGGGGATGAAAAATGCCGGAGCCAATAATCCCGTTTTCTTATTAGACGAAATCGATAAAATGGCCATGGATTTCCGCGGTGATCCCGCATCGGCGCTGTTGGAAGTTCTGGATCCCGAGCAAAATAGCACTTTTAGTGATCATTTCATTGAAGTTCCGTTCGATTTGTCCAATGTCATGTTCGTCACAACTGCTAATGCCGTTCACAATATTCCGCGTCCTTTGTTAGATCGGATGGAGGTTCTATACATCCCGGGCTATACGGAAATTGAGAAAATGCAAATAGCCAAGAAATATTTGCTGCCGAAGCAAAAGCGCGATCATGGTTTAGAGGAAGAACAACTTGTCGTTGACGACGCAGCGTTGATGAAAATCGTCCGTGATTACACACGAGAAGCCGGTGTTCGTAATTTAGAGCAGCAAGTTGCCGGGATGAACCGTAAGGCAGCCAAGAAAATTGTGTCCGACCCATCCACGCCGGTACATGTAACGGAAGAGAACCTGAAGGACTACTTGGGTCCTGTTAAGTTCCGGTACAATGTAGCGGAAGAGAAGGATCAGATCGGAGCGGTCACAGGGCTTGCCTGGACGGAAGTCGGCGGAGATACGCTGGTCATTGAAGTGACTGTGATGCAAGGCACAGGCAAGCTGACTCTGACAGGTAAGCTCGGAGATGTCATGAAGGAGTCCGCACAAGCAGCGTTCAGCTATACGCGAACACGCGCTGATGTGCTTGGGATTGCACCTGACTTCCACGAAAAGAATGACATCCATATCCACATCCCGGAGGGTGCGATACCCAAAGATGGCCCTTCCGCGGGGATAACGATGGCAACCGCCTTGATCTCGGCTTTGACGAATATCCCGGTTTCCCGCTCAGTGGCGATGACAGGCGAAATCACACTTCGCGGCCGCGTACTGCCAATCGGAGGACTGAAAGAAAAGGCACTTGCTGCGCATCGTGCTGGTATTCGTACCATTCTGCTGCCTCAGGATAATGAGAAAGATATCGTCGAAATTCCAGAAAGTGTCCGCGATGAGATGACCTTTATACCGGTCAGCCACATGGATCAAGTGCTCGAACATGCACTTGTGAAGAATAGGCCGCCAGCTCACGTCGGATAACCATAGAAAGTAGTTGAACATTCTTGAAAGTCAATCAAGCTGAGTTTGTTATCAGTGCGGTTGGACCTAGCCAATATCCAGAGGATGCCTTGCCGGAGATTGCTCTGGCAGGGCGTTCTAATGTCGGGAAATCCTCGCTCATTAACTGCTTGATCTCCCGCAAAAACTTGGCCAGAACCAGCTCCCAACCGGGTAAAACCCAAACACTGAACTATTATAGAGTAAATCAGGACTTATATTTTGTTGATCTTCCCGGTTATGGTTACGCGAAAGTATCCAAAACAAAAAGAGAACAATGGGGAAAATTCATTGAGAATTACTTGTTGAACCGCGAAACGTTGCGTCTTGTCATGCAGCTGGTGGATTTAAGACATCCGCCGTCCAAGGATGACCAAGCGATGTATGAATGGTTAAGACATAACGATGTGCCTGTTCTCGTGGTTGCAACGAAAGCAGATAAGATTCCCAAAAGCCAATGGGCCAAACACCTTAAAATCGTGCGAGAAACATTGGGAATGGATAAAGGCGTTCAGCCTCTGATGTTCTCTTCTGAGCTTACGCTCGGGAAGGACGAGCTGTGGGGGATCCTGGAGCAAGCTATCGCTTATGGAGAGCCGGAAGCGGAAGCAGCTGAAGCCCCGGCTGGAACGATTGAAACAAACGAAGAAGTAATCCAGCGAGAACCGTCCTGATTCTAAGGGCGGTTTTTGCGTATAGTTGAGCAAGATGCCAAAAGAGAGAGCAAATCAAGAAGAAGCATACAGGAAAGTGAGGTTTTCTAGGGAAAATTTACTGGCATTCCGTATTTCCTTGGTTTTTTCAGAATATTTGGCGGATTATCATGAAATGCACGCAGGAATATTAATGCCGCTTGTAGTATAATAATAAACAAGGTAATTGTTCATTGCTTGAAAACAAAGAATCGAGGGATTTTTATGGCACAAAGGTTAGCGACTGAATATGTCAAGACCTGCCTCCAGTTAACAGAAGCCGAGATGTTCAGGTTTTTTCAAATGTTCGTGGACCATCAAGTGACTTTGCAAGTGAAGGTTTTGGAAAATGGCAATCAAGAAGTTGTTTTTCAAGATGGTGCAGGTCAAGAAATCGTCCTTTCATTTGAGAAGAAATCGGGCCTATATGAATGTACAGGATCCTGCAGATTAAGTAATACTTTACTGGCTAATTTAATGCGAAAAGCTGTATCAGAGTTCAAAGGAAGCGCGACGGTAAACCGAATTTATTCCAGTTATACCATGGTGTACTACTATGAACGCGGCACTGTTGTGAAGATTGAAGAAGTTAAAGGGCAATTGATAACGGTCATTTATGAGTTCCGAGATACCATTGGCCTCATGCAGGAAATGTTCCAAAAGAGAGAAGTCGAACAAGAGATCGAAATGATCTACGACCAAATTAATCACCTTCTCGACTTGCGCAATATGGTGCAGGATCAAGGAGAACATCAGCAGATCGACACTCGCCTCAATGAGCTCACACATCGTTTGTTTATTTTGGAGGCTTAACAACCACATATACATGCAAATGGAAGACCCGATTAAGGGTCTTTTTTGTGTCCAAATTACGACTTTTTGAGTCGAATGAACAAGTTAAACGCCTTCTACATAGATTAGATATTGCGTGCTCGGATGAGAAGGGCTTTGGCAAAAAAAACTATTGCATTTCTCGTCGATAGATGTTATTTTTATTCTCGTTGAAACAATATAGGAACCAGGATTCACTCAGGACATTGAATGTTGCGAGAGATAATACCCTCGGGAAGTGAATGACGTAGGTCCTAGCGGATGAAATTTTTACACACATTTTATTCCTAGGAAGGGGGAACCGAAAGATGGAAACTGAATACTCAACTTTCGGAAGACACGTTGCTGTAGATACTTGGGGGGTAGATTTCGAACTTCTGAACAATGCAGAATGGTTGCAGGCTCAGATGGTAGAAGCTGCCGAGGTATGCGGAGCAACCGTACTATCTGTACAATCCAAGCAATTTGAACCACAAGGAGCAACTGTACTTGTTATGTTGTCCGAGAGTCATCTCTCCATTCACACTTATCCTGAGAGAGGTTTTGCCGCGCTTGACTGTTATACTTGCGGTGAGACAGTGGACCCTCAATTAGCAATTGATTTTATGGTATCCGTATTGAAACCAGAAACATTCCATGCGAAGAAACTAGTTCGCGGAATGGGTGAATTGCAAGTAGAAACTCCTGAAATTAAGCTAGCAGAGCTTGTGAAATAAGGTTCTGCACATAACAATAACGATGGCCACGGAGAAATCCGTGGTTATTTGTTTGTCCTTCTTCCCATACAATGTTATTGCGGCACATGTCCAATAAGGGAAGCGGGGAGTTAAGCAGTGAGACGAAAATTAACGAGAAAAGCAGTCCTGTACAGTATTGTTCTGTTTCTTATCATTTGGCCCATCTATCAGCTGTCACAAATGCTTGGCCATCATAAAGAAAAACATGACGCATCCCATCTGCTGTATCAGGTTTCGTTATTTCAGATGGAACTGTTAATGAGCTACCTGGAGGAAGCCGCGCAAAGCAAAACGACGGATGAGCTGGCGGCGAGCCAGCAGGCCTTATACTCTGCGGGCTATACGCACGAACGTCTTGTACTGGCGGCAGGAGGATCGGATTATCTCACTCCCATGTCCAGTATGATACAGTTATCGCAGTACTTGCAGCGACTCCAGATCGGCGGTGAACGGGCATTAAAGCCTGATGAACTGCAAACGCTCAAAGAAGCGGGGCTGCAATATAAAAGCATGTATGAGATATATGAGAAAATCATGGCCTCCAATGGAGAAATTGTGGCTTCCCAAAACACGAAACTGGCGGAGCTCGATAGCAATTTAACGGCTTTTCTCCGCAAAAAACTGCTTCAATAAATGGGCTTCTTGCCAATTCAGGTATAGGCGAGCCGAATGCTGTTAAAACTAACGAGCATAGTGAAGCATTCATAATTTATTCAAAAATTTTGTCGGATTGAATAGTTTGCTGTGCTATAATGTTCATAGAAAATGAAAGAAGGGCAGGTGGTACACTTGCATATCGTAACAGTTGGTCTTAATTATCGAACAGCTCCAGTTGAAATTCGCGAGAAGTTTGCTTTTTCCGAACAAGATTTGCCGATCGCATTGGCGGAATTGAAAGAAACAAAAAGCATCTTAGAATGTGTAATTGTCGCCACCTGCAATCGCACGGAAATTTACGCCGTTGTGGATCGACCACAGATGTGCAATCATTATTTAACACATTTTATTGAGCGGTGGTTCCAAGTTCCAAAGGCTCAGTTTCAGAAACATTTATATATGCATGAAAATGAGAAGGCGATTGAGCATTTATTCCGCGTAACCAGCGGTTTAGATTCTATGGTGATAGGGGAAACCCAAATTCTAGGACAGGTCAAAGAAGCTTTTTTATCGTCTCAAAAAATGAAAGCGACGGGTTCGTATTTCAATACGTTGTTTAAGCAATCCGTTACTTTAGCCAAAAAGGCGCATTCCGAAACGGGCATTAGCAATAATCCGGTTTCTGTTTCTTATGCTGCGGTGGAGCTCGGTAAGCGGATTTTTGGTACATATAACAATAAAACCGTTATGATTATCGGTGCCGGGAAGATGAGCGAGCTCACGGTTAAGCATTTGTATGCGAACGGGGCTAACAAAGTTATCGTCGTTAACCGTACGTTTGAGCGTGCAGCCGAGTTAGCGGATAAATTCAACGGTATTCCGTGCACTATGGACAAAATGGCATCGTATTTGCCTGAGGTGGATATTATTATCTCCTCGACAGGTGCTCCGGGTTATGTTTTAACAAAAAATGATATTCAGTCTTATGTCCAAAAGAGAAAATCGCGCCCATTGTTCATGATGGATATTGCCGTGCCTCGTGATTTGGATCCGCAAATTAGCGAACTCCCGAATGTGTTCCTGTATGATATTGATGACTTGGAGCATATCGTTGATAAGCATTTGCAGGAGAGAAAGAAAGAAGCCGCCAAGATTGAGACGATGATTGAAACGGAAATCGGTGTGTTTGAACAGTGGACAAAGACACTTGGCGTAAGTCCGGTGATTAACGCTCTTCAAGCGAAAGCCAGCCAGATTCACGAAGAGACGATGGAAAGCATGCTGAATAAGCTGCCTGATCTCGATGAGCGTGAAATCAAAGTGATCCGTAAATTAACCAAGAGCATCGTGAACCAAGTGCTGCGCGACCCTATCCTGCGTATTAAGGAAATGGCGGGAGAACGCCATGGGGAAGAAGCGCTTGACCTCTTCACGAAATTATTTGCCCTGGAAGAGACATTAGAACAACAAGAGCAAGCCAATCAATTAGCACAAGAGCTGGAAGCCGGTCAGAAAGCGCAGGAAGCGAAACAGCTTCTGGAAGAGAAACTGTCCGTACGCGGGTTACAAGCCGCGGACATTCTGGCAAAATCTTGAGAATAAAGGCGCTAATCGCCTGGGAGAGGTGCCATGGTAACTCGTAGCTGGTTGTTTGATGCGATGATTTATATGTATGCCCTGAGCCTATTGTTTTACTTTTCGGATTTCGCGAATGCGAACCGAAGCGCAAAACGGATGGGGACGGGGCTCCTTTTATTTGTATGGGTCCTGCAAACCGCGTATTTAGCAATTAATTTATACAATCATTTAACAGAATGGGCATTTGCCGGAACAGACGTCCTGTTTATGTTTTCATGGTTGATCGTGTCTATTTCCTTGCTGGTCAACCGATTTTTCCGAATCGAATTGTTCGTGTTTTTTGTTAACGTTTTTGGTTTCGCCATACTCGCCTTAAACATATTTGGAAACCCGAATGTCATGCCGATCAAAGCTGGTTGGGACGTCAACGATGAGCTCTTATTTATACATATTTCCCTAGCGATCGGCAGTTACGTAGCATTTTCCATTGCAGCCATTTTCTCTTGCATGTATGTGTTTTTACACAATATGTTAAAGGCTAAAAAGTTTTCTCAAACCGTGATGCGATTGCCTTCGCTTGAGAAAATTGAGCATTATACGTATTTTTCCGTCATTATCGGAGCTCCATTGCTGCTGATGGCGTTAAGTCTTGGCGTGGTTTGGGTTGTCCTGGAGGGGAATCACAACTTGCTCTATGATCCGAAGGTGATTAATTCATTCTTTGTGCTCGCCGCCTATGCGTTCTATTTATTTCAACAGAAGTCGATGCGGATTTCCGGCTACAAATTAGCGGCTTGGAACCTGGCTGCTTTTTTCATTGTCGTGGTTAACTTTGTTGTTTCCAATTTAGTTTCCGGTTTTCACGACTGGATATGGAGCTATTGAACATGAAGTACCCGTACCCGATTATGGTGAATCTCGCGGGAAAGCAATGTTTGGTAATTGGCGGTGGTCCTGTTGCTGAACGTAAGGTTTTCTCATTGCTTGAAGCTGAGGCCCGCGTGACGATGATCAGCATGGAGTTCACGGAGGGATTAGTCGAACTGGGCAATCGTTCGGAAGTAGTCCTGCACAGGCAGACGTTTCATCCGTCTATGATGACCAGTGAAGAATTTATGCCTTTTACACTGGTAGTTGCGGCAACTAACAGCGCTGAAGTAAATGCACAAGTCTATGAATTTGCAACGGCGCAGGGGAAGTTGGTCAACGTGGTGGATCAGCCGGAGCTTAGCTCGTACATACAACCTTCAGTTGTACGAAGAGGGAAGCTGGTGATTGCCGTTTCAACCGGGGGAGCAAGTCCTTCGGCAGCACGTAAAATCGCTCGGGAGCTGGATAACAATTACGGTGAGGAATACGAGATTTATCTTGATTTTCTCAGCGAAGTACGGCATCTCGTTCAAAGTAAAATAGCGGACAAGCAAGCCAGACAGCGAATGTTCAAAGAAATGCTGGACTGGGACGTGCTGGACAAAATTCGTGACGGTTCGTTCAACAGTTGGAAGGACAAGCTTTACTTGGCGATAGAAAGAGGACCTTGGCCGAATGGATTAGTAGGTCAAGTGGATACAGACCGGCCTTCATGGTCAACGATTACAGATTTCGGACAGCGAGTTTAGGAGGCGGGTAGAGATGAGAACCATTATTGTAGGTACTAGACAAAGCGCACTAGCGTTAACCCAAACGGGGCAGGCGGTAGAGCTCTTAAAGCAACTTGCTGCGGAGCACGGGATTGACTGTCAATTTGAAATCAAGAAAATTGTCACGAAAGGCGACCGCATTTTGGACGTAACGTTATCCAAAGTAGGCGGGAAGGGGCTGTTCGTCAAGGAAATCGAACAGGCGCTTACGGACGGCGAGATCGACATCGCTGTCCATAGCATGAAAGATATGCCCTTCGAGCTTCCTGAAGGGCTTGTGGTCGGAGCGATACCGAAGCGTGAGGATCCGCGAGATGCGCTTATCACACGCGGATACGGCTCCCTGCAGGAGCTGCCGCAGGGCGCGCTTGTAGGGACCAGCTCGCTGCGCCGTGCCAGCCAGCTGCAGCATCTCCGCCCGGACCTCCGCATCGAGTCGGTCCGCGGTAACATTGATTCGAGGCTGCGCAAGCTCGATGAAGAGAACTTCGATGCGATCATGTTGGCCGCAGCCGGTTTGCACCGGATCGGCTGGCAGGATCGCATCAGCGCGTACTTGCCGCCCGAAGAGTGCCTCCCTGCCGTAGGGCAGGGGGCGCTCTGCATCGAGTGCCGGGGCGGCGATGCTTTCGTGCTGGACTTGCTGGGCAAGTTCCAGCATGAGCCTACTGCGCTCGCGGTGCGGGCAGAGCGGGCATTCCTCGGCAGACTCAATGGAGGCTGCCAGGTGCCGCTCGGCGCATACGCGAGCGTAAGCGAAGAAGGCAGCGAGTCTGAAGGACCGCTGCTTACGCTGACAGGCATGGTCGGAACGCCGGATGGCGCGACCATGCTGAAGGAAACGGCTTCCGGGCGTGATCCGGAAGCGCTTGGCGAACTTATTGCGGCCAAGCTGATTGAACAAGGCGCTGAACGTATCCTAGCTGAGGTAAGGGAGTGAGCCACTTGAACAAGGGAAGAGTTTATCTCGTTGGCGCGGGTCCTGGCGACCCGAAGCTGATCTCGGTTCGTGGTTTGGAAGCCATTCAGAAAGCGGATGTCATTGTCTACGATCGTCTGGCGAATCCCCGTTTACTCAAGCATCGCAGACCGGACGCTGAGCTGATCTTTGTCGGCAAGCTTCCGGATAAACATATTTTAAAGCAAGAAGAAATCAATCATTTACTCGTAGATTTGGCTTTGCAAGGCAAGGTCGTGACGCGTCTAAAGGGCGGCGATCCCAGCGTTTTCGGACGTGTGGGGGAGGAAGCGGAGCTGCTCGCGGAGCACGATGTGACCTACGACATCATTCCGGGCATTACGTCTTCCATTGCCGTTCCGGCTTATGCGGGCATTCCAGTCACACATCGCAATTTCACGTCGTCCTTCGCGATTATTACGGGTCACGAGTATCCCAATAAAACGTATTCCGGTCTGGACTGGGAGCATCTGGCCAAAGCAATCGGCACGATGGTCTTCTTGATGGGTGTTGCGAATATCGAACAAATCAGCCGTGAATTAATACGCTGCGGCAAGCCCCCGGAAACGCCGGTAGCATTGGTCAGATGGGGCACTTGGGCTGACCAGGCAACCATCACAGGCACGCTTTCCGACATTACGGAGAAGGTGAGAGAAGCTGAATTCAAATCACCGGCTGTCATCATTGTCGGCGAAGTTGTGAAGCTGCGTGAGAAACTGGCTTGGGTCGAGAAGAAGCCGTTGTTTGGCCGTCGAATATTGGTGACGCGCGCCAGAAGCCAAGCCAGCGAGCTGGTTGATCTGATCGATGACCTCGGCGGAGAAGCTGTCGAGTTCCCGGTGATCAAGCTGCAGCCGCCAAGCCGTCCTGAAGCCCAGCAAGCGTTGGACGAGGCTTTAGATGAACTGCATACTTACGATTGGATTTTATTGACCAGTGTGAATGGGGTGGAGTTTTTCTTCAACCGGCTGCGCGAGCGGAGGATCGATGTTCGCAGAATGGGCAATGCCCGCATTGCGGCAGTTGGCCCCAGAACGGCTGAGGCGCTTGCTGAGCGAGGCATTATCGCCGATGTACTTCCAAGCAAATATCAGGGTGAAGGCATGCTGGAGGCCATTCAGGCTGATCTGATAGCCGGTCAGAAGGTCCTGCTGCCAACAGCCGATTTGGCACGTGATTATTTACCTGCTAAGATGCGCGAGCTTGGTTTGCAAGTGACAGAAGTTGATGTGTACGAGAATGTGCTCACAGCGGATGACGGAGATGAAATCATTCATCTGCTGCAAAATCATAGCATTCATATTATTACTTTTACGAGCTCATCCACCGTTACGAATTTGATTGAAGCCTTGAAGCAGCTTGGCATTGAAGAGCCTTTATCTCTGCTGCAAGGTGTTGAAATTGCCTGTATCGGACCCAAAACCGCAGAAACGGTAAGTCAATATGGACTGCCGATTACGTATATGGCTGAAGAGGCCACCATTGCTTCACTTGTTCAAAGCATGATTCAACCTAAATAATGGCATTAAAAAAGGAGGCGGAATCTTCTATGAGTTTCCCCATTGTTCGTAATCGCCGCTTACGCGGTAATGCAGCTATTCGTAATTTAGTTCGTGAAAATCAGGTGACGGTCAATGATCTGGTACAGCCTATTTTTGTAACCCATGGCACGAACGTAAAGTCCGAAATTGCTTCTATGCCTGGTGTTTACCATCTGTCATTAGACATGCTGAAAGCCGAGATTGATGAAATTACATCGCTTGGTATCCAAGCCATTCTCCTGTTCGGAGTTCCCGACTTCAAGGATGCTAAAGGCACATCCGCTTACATGGATGAAGGCATCGTGCAGCAAGCAACACGTTTTATCAAAGAATTGAACCCGAACTTGCTCATTATTGCAGATACTTGTCTGTGCCAGTTTACAGATACAGGGCATTGCGGTGTCATTCATCATCATCCGGTTACAGGCGCAGCCGACGTTGCGAATGATGCTTCCCTTGAGCTTCTGGTCAAAACGGCGGTTTCCCAAGCGAAAGCCGGTGCTGATATTATCGCCCCATCGAATATGATGGACGGTTACGTTCATGCGATCCGTTCCGGATTGGACGAAGCAGGCTATGAAAATACACCGATCATGGCCTATTCGGTGAAGTATGCGTCAGCTTATTACGGCCCGTTTCGGGACGCTGCACATTCCACACCGCAATTCGGCGACCGCAAAACGTATCAGATGGATCCTGCGAACGGAAGAGAAGCGCTGCGTGAAGCGGAAAGCGATGTTGTAGAAGGCGCTGACTTCTTAATGGTGAAACCGGCTCTTGCTTACATGGACGTCATTCGGATGCTCAAAGATAATTTCGACCTGCCTGTCGTGGCTTACAATGTGAGTGCTGAGTACTCCATGATTAAGGCTGCTGCCCTGCAAGGATGGGTTAATGAAGAAGCGATCGTGATGGAAACCATGCTGAGCTTCAAGCGCGCCGGTGCGGATATTATCCTGACCTACTTTGCCAAAGATATTGCCCGTTATTTGAAAAACAGTTAATTTTAAAAGTTAGAACCATCCACCTAGAAGGCGCAGCCAGGCAGTTTCCCGAGGAAATTGAACCGCTGCCACACCTAGTCGCGGGTGGTTCTTTTGTCATACATTTGTCGCAAAACGTAAGCTTACGTCGGTTGTGACAGGGGTATAATTAGGGCATAATGAATGAGAATAGATGGAAACCAGAGGAAGGTGCCTCATGAGCTACAACGACAATTTTATTAAAGCGTGCCGGAAAGAACAGGTGGATACGCTGCCGGTATGGTACATGCGCCAAGCTGGCCGTTACGATCCGGATTATCGGAAAATTAAAGAAAAGTTCACTCTGCTCGAGATTTGCAAACAGCCGGAGCTTGCTGCAGAAGTTACGATGATGCCCATTAAGAAGCTTGGTGTTGATGCGGCAATTTTATATTCAGACATTATGAATCCCGTTGCTTCACTTGGGATCGATTTTGATATTGTCAAGGATGTTGGTCCAGTTATTCATACACCGGTTCGGACGGCGCAGGATGTTGAACGTTTGCGTCCGATTGATGTGGACAAAGACCTGTCCCATATCATTGAGACGATCCGCATATTAGACAAAGAGCTTGAAGTTCCGCTGATTTCATTCGCCGGCGCGCCATTTACGATTGCCAGCTACTTGATTGAAGGGAAGCCGTCCAAGAGCTATATTCGTACGAAGCAGCTTATGTACTCTGAACCTGCTGTTTGGTTTGCGCTGATGGATAAACTTGGTGACATGGTGATTACTTATTTGAAAGCCCATATTGCCGCAGGTGCGAAAGCTGTTCAAGTATTTGATAGCTGGGTAGGGGCGCTGTCTCCTGCAGATTTCCAAGTGTATGTATTGCCTACAATGGAGCGGATTTTCAAGGAGCTGTCTTACTTGAAGGAGCCGAAAATCTATTTCCCAGGCGTAAGCTCAGGCGAATTGCTTCCTTATTTGCACAATCTGCAAGCGGATGTCATTGGTTTGGATTGGCGTATTCCGATCCCGGTAGGACGTGAGCGGGTAGGCGAGCGCTTCGCGGTACAAGGCAACCTGGATCCTTATATCCTGACGGCTCCTATGCATGTCATCGAGCAGCAGGCGAAAGCGATTATGGATGAGGGCATGAAGAAGCCAGGTTATATTTTTAACCTTGGACATGGGTTATTCCCGGAAGCGCCGCTGGAAAAGCTCAAAGATTTGACGGCATTCATTCATGCGTACTCGCATTCCGTGTTAACTCAACAAGCAGAAAAGAGTGGTGTTTAGGATGACAAAACGTCGTGTTGGTATATTAGTCATGTCCTACGGGACACCGGAAAGTCTTGATCAGGTGGAAGCGTATTACACGCATATTAGACGCGGGCATCCGCCTACACCTGAGCAGCTGCACGAATTAACTGCGCGTTATGAAGCAATTGTAGGCGGGTTCTTCCCACTGCGCGAAAATACGAATAAGCAGGTCCAAGGTCTTGAGGACACATTGCGCGCCGAGCATCCGGAAGTTGAGTTTGTGTGCTATCAAGGCCTGAAGCACGCGCAGCCGTATGTTGAAGACGGTGTGGAGCAAATGGTCAAAGACGGGATCACAGAGGCTGTAGGAGTCGTTCTGGCCCCTCACTACTCGACGATGAGCGTTGGCGGCTATGTGAAGAGGGCGAAGGACAAGGCAGAGGAGCTTGGACTTAAGATGAGCTTCGTTCTGGATTACCATCTTCATGCGAAATTGATTGATGCTCTGAGCACTCGGGTCGAAAAGGCGCTAACGAAGTTCAATGTTGCGGAGCGGAGTGACATCCGTGTTATTTTTACGGCACATAGTTTACCTGAGAAAATTCTGGAAATGAAAGATCCATACCCGGATCAATTGCTTGCGACTTCCAAAGCTATCGCTGAACGCGTACAGTTGACCAATTGGCAGTTCGGTTGGCAAAGCGCAGGCCAAACGGCCATGCCATGGCTTGGACCTGACATTTTGGACGTGCTCAAGCAAATTCATAAAGAAGAAGGCGTGAAGAGCGTTCTGCTCTGCCCAATCGGTTTCGTATCCGATCATTTGGAAGTTCTTTATGACATTGATATTGAAGCGCAGGCTTTGGCTAAGGAGCTGGGCTTGCATTTAGAACGAACGGAATCGCTTAATACGGACCCGTTATATATGCAAACACTTAGTGATGTTGTTTACACCAAATGGCAGGAAGAAAGTAAACAGTCATGAGTACCCCTACACCTCACTACATGATCGTTGGCGGGGGGATTACGGGACTTAGCGCTGCGTTTTATCTAAAGAAACGCTTGGAAGCGGAAGGCAGGCCATTTCGTATTTCTGTGGTGGAAAAAGCGGCGGCGTTTGGCGGGAAAATTCGTACGATCGAGAAAGAGGGCTTCGTTATTGAAAAGGGGCCCGACTCCTTTCTTGCCCGGAAACGGCCTATTATTGATCTGGCGTATGATCTTGGACTTGAGCAGGAGCTTACCGGCACGAATCCGAAGGCCAAAAAGACATATATTGTGCGTCAAGGCAAACTGCATCGGATGCCTCCGGGTTTAGTGCTTGGGATTCCGACACAAATGACTCCGTTCATGAAAACAGGTCTCATCTCTCCGCTTGGCAAAGTGCGGGCAGCTTTAGATTTGATTTTACCTAAGCGTGAAATAACGAACGATGAGTCTTTGGGACATTTTTTGGAACGCCGATTAGGGAAAGAAGTCCTGGAGCGGATTGTGGAACCGCTGTTAGCGGGGATTTATGCGGGAGATACGTTCAATCTCAGCTTGAAATCAACGTTTCCTCAATTCCGAACGATGGAGCAGAAGCATCGCAGCCTGATCCTAGGCATGATGGCGAGCCGCAAAAACGTTCCGGAAGAAACGGCACATTTGCCTGCAGCGATTCGTAGTTCGGTTTTCGTCACGTTCAAGAAAGGGCTACAATCGCTTGTTTCGGGCTTAGTGGCAGCACTGGAGTCAGCGGACTTGCGAACGGGGGTAGGGGTTGCTTCTATTCGTCAGGCAGGGCAGCAGACAGAGGTCTTATTCGAAGATGGCAGCAGCGAAATCGTCGATGGCGTGATTGTAACGTCGCCGACTTATCAGGCTGCCCAAATGTTGGGTCATTTCCCTCCAGCAAGCGAATTGAAGAAAATCGATTATATTTCCGTGGCGAATGTCATCATGGCATTTGATCGGAAAGATATTCCATTTGAACTGGATGCCTCGGGCTTTCTAGTTCCGCGAAATGAGGGCAGCACGATCACTGCGTGCACGTTAACCTCCGCCAAGTGGCTGCACACGGCGCCAGAAGGCAAAGTGCTGCTGCGCTGCTACATCGGCCGCTCAGGCGAGCAGGAATGGCCTGCATGGTCTGATGAGCAGTTGATCAGCAAAGCGCGCCATGATCTGCGTAACTTGCTCGGTTTAACGGCTGAGCCGCTGTTTACGGAAGTAACGCGTCTCAACCATTCAATGCCCCAATACCCGGTAGGTCATCTGGAGCAGATTGCTCGCTTCCGCGAAGAGCTGAATGCCGCAATGCCACAGGTTCTGGTGACAGGGGCAGGTTTCCATGGGGTTGGTCTTCCTGACTGCATCAGGCAGGGGAAAGAGGCTGCCTGGCAGCTTGCAGACCGTATCATACATCAATCCGCTAAGGAGCCGGCTGTAACATCCGCCTCCGTCTAGCGCAGCTTGGCCAGATCCAACTTGAAGTCCGAAGGGGAGATGGCCAAAATTTGTTTTTCCTCTAGATCGCGAATCACTTGCATGAGGATCCCCTTTTGCACACCGGCGAGCTGCGAAATTTCATCGAAATTGAGCACGAGCTTGATGGTGATCTGGTTCTCTGAGCGAATGCCATGTTTGTTAGCCAATGTAATCAAGCTTTTGATAACCCGCGTTCTGGCGTCTAAAAAGGTTAAATCATAAACCTGCTGATTCGTATCGCGAAGCCGGTTGCTAAGTTCCTGCATAATGACTAACGTGATATCAAAATGGTTGCGCAGCAGCTCGAGGAAGTTTTGCGCTGTCATGGAAAGCAGCACACAGTTTTCCAAGGTTTGCGCCGAGGCTGACCGCGGCTTGCCGTCGATCAGAGACAGCTCGCCGAAGCTCTCGCCGGATTTGCAGATGGACAGTATTTTCTCCTCGCCGGAGCTGCCGGTTGTGAAGATTTTAACGGACCCGCTGACAACCATATAAAACACGTTGCCGATTTCTTTTTCGGAAAAAAGGACGGTATTCCCTTTGTAAGAGCGTCTTATGCAAATCTGTGCCAGCGCGTTCTGCTGATTTTCATTGAGCCGAGCGAATAAAGGGACTTTTTTAATATAATCAAGCATGTCAGTACCGCCTTTTTATAGGTATAATGTCAATATTTTAGCATAGAAAGTATAACGGGGGGTATTAAATTATGGAAAATTCGAGCAGAATCGACACGCGCTCTGCAGCCGCTTTTCAAGAATCCAAGAAGGTTATTCCCGGTGGCGTCAACAGCCCTGTTCGCGCCTTTAAATCGGTGGGACTCACACCGTTGTTTATGGAGAAAGGTGTTGGATCCCGCGTTACGGATATCGACGGCAACACGTTTATTGATTATGTAGGTTCTTGGGGACCGCTTATCGTTGGACATGCACATCCTGCCGTGCTGGAAGCGATTAAAGCGACGGCCGAGAAGGGGACGAGCTTTGGCGCTCCGACGCTTCTGGAGACAGAAATGGCGCAGATGGTCATCGATCGTGTGCCGTCTATAGATATGGTTCGAATGGTAAACTCAGGTACAGAAGCGACGATGAGCGCATTGCGATTGGCTCGCGGTTATACGAAACGCGACAAGATCGTTAAGTTCGAAGGAAGCTACCATGGTCACGCGGATGCGCTGCTAATCAAAGCGGGTTCGGGTGTAGCTACGCTGGGCTTGCCTGATAGTCCGGGTGTCCCTAGCAGTGTGGCAAGCAATACCATTACAGTGCCTTATAATGATCTTGCTTCTGTGCAGTTAGTTTTTGAGAAGTTCGGTGAAGAAATCGCCGCTCTGATCGTTGAACCTATTGCTGGCAATATGGGCGTTGTCCCTCCAGCACCGGGGTTCTTGGAAGGACTACGTGAAATTACGAAGCAATACGGTTCCTTGCTTATCTTCGATGAAGTGATGACGGGCTTCCGAGTGCATAAGAACTGCGCACAAGGCCTGTACGGCGTTACACCGGACTTAACCTGTCTGGGTAAAGTAATCGGCGGCGGACTTCCTGTAGGCGCTTATGGAGGCCGTCTGGACATCATGGAACAAATGGCTCCGGCTGGTCCGATCTATCAAGCGGGCACGTTGTCCGGAAATCCACTGGCGATGGCAGCAGGGTATGCCACGTTGTCGCTACTGGGCGAGCCAAACGTCTACGAGGAGCTGGAGCGCAAATCTGCCATGTTGGAAGCCGGGTTTACGCGCAATGCCGCTGAATTCGGTGTGGCAAGCACGATTAATCGCGTAGGCTCGATGATTTGTCCGTTCTTTACCGAGACGAAGGTCACGAATTATGAGACGGCCAAAACGTCCGATCTGGCGAAATTCAATGCTTACTTTGGCCATTTGCTTGATCTAGGCGTATCGGTTGCGCCTTCGCAGTTTGAAGGGATGTTCGTATCCACAGCGCATACGGATGAAGATATCGCGGCGACGATTGATGCTCATCGCGAAGCGTTGAAAAGATTGTAAGACCAGCATGAACAACAAAAGAGGCTGTATCTGAGTCATCTGCGATCGATGACTTCGGATACAGCCTCTTTGGCGGTCTTATGTAGCCCGGACCTATTCGGTTTTCACCGGAGGACTAGTCACGGGCTGAGAAAGGTTTGCACCGTTACTGTTGCCCTGCTGGCCTTGCGAAGCGTTCGAGCTCGGCGTCGGTGTCGCGCTCGGTTTTGGTGTTGCGGAAGCTCCTGTCGAGGAGCCTCCTGTTGTGCCGCCGCCTGTTCCCGGTGTCGGCGTCGGGGTTGCCGATGACGCTGGTGGAGTCGGCGTTGGTGTTGATGTAGGTGTTGTTGTCGGTGAAGTTTGCGGTTTCCCCGTCGAATTTGGCTTGCCAGAACCGTTATTTGATTCTGAAGGGTTCTGTGTTGTCCCGCCGTTCTTGACTGGATCACTGCTGGATTCAGGCTTTTGGGACGGTGTAGGAGTAGCTGATGGTTTCGGTGTTGCTTTTGGCGGATGCGCTTTGAGTTCAGCTTGTTCTTTCAAGAAATCTGGGTGATCGTAAGCGCCGCCTGGATCGATGTTGGTCAATCCTGCCCAAACGTTTTTCACTTTTACTTCATCCGGATGATCGAAAACAAGGAAGGCTGACGGCAAGCGGCGCTCGCCATAACGGCTGGAAGGACTCGTGATCAACTCATCGTTGTAAACCATCTCGGAAGAAGCTCCGCCATCCAAGAAACCTGCATTAATAACGCCGTCTGCCAGGAAAATATCCTGTACTTCTTTCAAGGTAGCACCCACACTGTGAGTTTGACGGCCGTCGATGACGATGAAAATAACAGTGCCGTCTGCTTTTTGGCCTACAGCCGTACGAGGAGCGCGTCCCCAACCGCCATCTCCGCTTGTAATAAGCGGTTTGCCGTTTGCGATAACACGCGGATAGAATGAAACCGCATCTGTAACGCCTAACTTCAATAGATCGTCAATCGTATATTTTCCGATAATGAGTGTACCTTCTTTGGTAAATCCTACAATATGCTGAGGAATGCTGCCTTCTTGGTCGGTATAAAGAATTTCGCCGCCGGACATAATAGCTCCAATTGGGGCAAATCCGTTTCCTAAACCGTCCGGATCGTTAAATCCGCCGCCGTTGACGCCTGCGACAGCGCCTGTGCGCTGAACCATCGAGGTGATTCTCTCGCCTTCGCCTTGCTTATCAGGAACGACAACGCGAATCGTACGCGGATCGTAGACATACATCTTTTTACCTTTCCAGAATTGACCGGAAATATCTTCGACCTTCACGAGGCTCTCTATGGAACGGTTCTTATTAAATTGAACAGCTTGCAAGTCTTGTTTTTCTACTGAGTTAACTTCGGTTAAATTTTGCATTTCAAGAACCATCTGGTCTCTGCGCTGGGCGCCAACGAAAATCCAGGCCCAATCCCGGTGCTGCGTGGTGATGACCGTTTTGGCTAAATACTCACGAATAAATGTCCCTGGTGGGGTCAGAAACAAAAAGCTTGAAGTAAGGAAAGTACATACAGCTATAACAAGTAAAGTGCGCTTCAACCAACTATAGTTGCGAAAATGATCTAAAATTGAACTGCCCAATTTGTTCCTCTCCTGCTCTAGTATTCTATTTGATGATTCAATGTCGAAAAAAATCAATACTAGAGTTATATTATCATATTTTTGCATGCAATTGATATTGGTAATTGTTAAAATAAAATGTACGTCATCCAATACCCATATCCAATATCCATAAGGAGTTATTGATCCATGAAACGTTATTACTTTTTTGATTTTCCTATAGATTTAATGGCTTTGACCTTGTTGTTTCTACTGATTCTACTTGCTATCGTCATTTCTTTTCATAGAGGGACACGTTCATGACGGTGTGGAAACGCAGCGGGGAATGGCTGGAACTTCCTCTTCCGAGTGAGACATGGAAACCCTTGAAACCCGGTGCTGTAGATGAAATCGCTGCTTTACTGCCGGTTCCGCGCAAGTACTTCCTGCGTTTAGCTTCCCAAGGACGCATCCGTGTGCAAGACAATCAGGTAAGGCTTCATGTGTTTGCGAACGAAGAGGCTGCGTTCCGAGCTGAACGCCAAGCCGTTGACGTCCTGTTCGAGGACGATTTCTGCCTTGTCGTTAATAAGCCGGCAGGCATGTCGGTGCATCCTTCCGAGGCAGGTCAAGGCGGCACGCTGGCTTCTGCCGTAGCCTATTATTATGAATCGACCGGTCAAGCCTGCGCCGTGCGGCATATCCATCGTTTGGACCAGGATACGACTGGCGCTGTTTTGTATGCCAAAAATGAATGGGCACATGTTCTGCTTGATGAAGCCATGCGCGATAAGCGGATCGATCGCCGTTATGTCGCTCTGGCCCAAGGAATTTTCAAAAGAAAGCAAGGAACAGTGGACGCGCCAATCGGCAAAGACCGGCATCAATCGGGCAAACGCAGAGTGACGGCAGGCGGCGATCAAGCAGTGACGCACTATCAAGTGCTTCGTCAATTGAACCATGCTGCCCTTGTGGAACTGGAATTGGAAACAGGGCGTACGCATCAGATTCGGGTACACCTAAGCCACTTGGGGCATCCGCTAGTTGGCGACGCTTTGTACGGGGGATCTTCCCTTTTGTTTCATCGTCAGGCCCTGCATGGAGAGAAGCTTACGTTCGAGCATCCGATTACTCAAAAGCTGATTGAGGTTCATGCGCCGCTCCCGCTTGATTTTCAGCAATTGCTGGACAAAGTCGAGCCGACAACAAAAATGTAGTCATGCCTCGCCCCTACCACCCATATACTTAGAAAGACAAACAAGTAAATGGACCAGCAATCCGAGAATGCCTTCGGCATCCGGGTTTGATGGAAGGGAGGATTAATCCGGTGTCTGAACAACAACCAGGTCTGAGATTCGATATCTACGAGCGTGTTCATTTGCAGGAGGATTTGGCGGGGATACAAGAGTTGAATGATGTAGAATTGGTTCCTCATATTCAGGTGCTTACTTTGGATAATCAGGCGATCCTTAAAGGGAATTTGCTGCTAACAGGCAACTATGCCAGCGAAGAAGGGGGAGCACCAAGACTACTTGAACATTTGATTCCGGTAGAGATCACATTGCCCCTCAATCGTATTCATCGTGTAGAAGAAATTCAAGTGGATATTGAGAATTTTGACATTGATTTATTATCAGCAAGAAGTTTGAATGTGACAGGTGTGTTATCTCTGCAGGGCGTCGAAATTGTTTCGGCTCCGGTCGAGAGCTGGAGAGAGGAAGAGGAAGTTACGTTCGTGCATGAGATTAATTTCCCACGGTACGAGCCGCCGCCTGCCAACTATCCGACTCAGCCGATCCAAGAGAATCCGTCGATTCAACCGATCCCAATGCCTTATATGCAGCCGACTCCCCAGGTTCAGGAGCCAATAGAACAACAGATGCCAACGCCTACACAAATGCCAGTGAAAGAAGAGCCCGTTCCTGAGCTTTTGCAGCCATCGCCTTCGTTGATTGAGGAAGACGACTGTGAGGACGGCGGCTCGGCAGTCGTAGATATTGAGCAAACGGAATTGAAGGTGAGCCCCCATTCGGACAGCACGGTTGTTACGGAGGAGAAAAAGGATCTCAAAGTTGCGTTCGGGAAGAAGGCCAACGAGGCTGTCGATCTCAACCCGTACGGCCTCAAGTCGCTGCTCTCGAAAGCGGGCTCGTACCTTACGGACAAGAGGCGGGCTGAGGAGGAAGCGCAAGCTGCTCTCGCCGAGGAGTCGCGGATAGATGCCGTTGAGTGGAAGCGCCTGTTTCTTCAGAACCAAACGAATTCGCAAGAGTTCAGAAAGCTGAAAATGTGCATCGTTCAAAAAGAAGAAACGTTAGAGACGATTGCCAAGCGCTATCAGATCAACCCGCGTGAGCTGCAGCTACTGAACAGGCTCGGCGATCAAGAGATTTCCGTAGGGCAGGTTATTTATCTCCCTAGATAATAAGCTGGATACATAGGCAAGAGCCTCTGGCCGTTTTCACGGCTGGGGGCTCTTCATTTGTTGCGGAACATCTTTTTTGAAAGCGGCATATTTTACTTATAAACGGTAATACTTGAATGATATATTGACTCTATTTCAAATGTTCGTTATCATATGATGTAATCCTTTTGAGTAATATTGGAAACGTTGATAGGGAGTAGTAGGCGGAATGCCCTTCAGAGAGTGGAACTGCAGCGCTGAAAGGTTCCATAGGAAGCAACCGAACGAAGTCGCCCTGGAGTTGTGAATGTGACGGGAAGCGCCCGCGATCCGCGGAGTAGCTCACTTAGCATTTGCCGGCCGCAGCCGTTATCTGTTTGAGAGCCACGCGCTTCATGTTGAAGCTGCGCGGAATAAAGGTGGTACCACGGAAGCAAGCCTTTCGTCCTTTGCGGGCGGAGGGCTTTTTTTGTTTGATTTAACCTAGCAGACGAGCTTAATGACAGGCCTCAAAAGCCTATTTAACAGAGATAACAGTAATGGAGGTAATCTTATGACCGAAGCGAATGAAACGAAAGAGCAATTGCAAATGCCTACCACGTACGACCCCAAAGAAGCGGAGCGAAAGTGGTACGATTACTGGATTAAAAATGAGTTTTTCAAAGCGGGCGGCCGTCCGGACGCGGAAACCTACACCATTGTGATTCCGCCGCCTAACGTAACAGGTATGCTGCATATCGGGCATGCGCTTGATTTCACGCTTCAGGATATTTTGGTTCGTACGAAGCGGATGCAAGGGTATGACACGCTTTGGCTGCCTGGTTCCGACCATGCGGGCATTGCGACACAAACGAAAGTGGAACAAAAGCTCCGCGAGGATGGCCAATCCCGTTATGATCTGGGACGCGAGAAGTTCCTGGAGAAAGTTTGGGAGTGGAAAGAGCAGTATGCGAACACGATTCGCGAGCAGTGGGCTAAAATGGGCTTTTCTTTGGATTATTCCCGTGAGCGTTTCACGCTGGATGAGGGGTTGTCCCAAGCCGTTCGTGAAGTTTTCGTCAGCTTGTATGAAAAAGGGCTTATCTACCGCGGAAACTATATTATTAACTGGGATCCTGCGGCTCGCACGGCGTTATCAGACATTGAAGTTGAATATAAAGAGGTTCAGGGCGCACTTTACCATTTATCTTACAAAACGACAGACGGCCTGGATTCCATTGTTGTCGCTACAACGCGTCCTGAGACGATGCTTGGGGATACGGCGGTTGCTGTACATCCGAAGGACGAGCGCTACCAGCATTTGATCGGCAAGAAGTTGCTGCTTCCAATTGTAAATCGCGAGATTCCGGTTATTGCCGATGAGTATGTTGAGAAAGAGTTCGGAAGCGGTGCTGTGAAAATTACACCTGCTCACGACCCGAACGATTTCGAAGTAGGAAAACGCCATGATCTGCCGCAAATTCTTGTCATGGATGAAACGGGTACGATGAATGCGAATGCGGGCCCTTACCAAGGCAAAGATCGTTTCGAATGCCGCAAGCAAATCGTTGCTGATCTGAAAGAACAAGGCGTTCTGATCAAAATCGAAGAGCATGTTCACCAAGTAGGCCACAGTGAGCGCAGCGGGGCGGTCATCGAGCCGTACTTGTCCACGCAATGGTTCGTGAAAATGCAGCCGCTTGCCGATCAAGCGATCGATGCGCAAAAATCAGGCAAAGGGGTCAATTTCGTACCAGACCGCTTTGAGAAGATTTATTTGAACTGGATTGAAAATGTTCGCGATTGGTGTATTTCCCGTCAGCTATGGTGGGGTCACCGCATTCCTGCTTGGCATTGCGCGGATTGCGGCCAAATTACGGTATCCCGTGAGGACGCTTCAGCATGCACACACTGCCAAAGCACGAATCTGAAACAAGATAACGATGTTCTTGATACATGGTTCAGCTCAGCTCTATGGCCGTTCTCCACATTGGGCTGGCCGAACGATACGGAAGACCTTAAACGCTACTATCCTACGAATGTTCTAGTAACGGGTTATGATATTATCTATTTCTGGGTAGCTCGCATGATCTTCACGGCCCTTGAATTTACGGAGCAAATTCCGTTCAAAGACGTGTTGATGCACGGACTTGTACGCGATTCCGAAGGCCGTAAGATGTCCAAATCGCTTGGTAACGGCGTAGATCCGCTAGAAGTGATTGAGAAATATGGCGCAGATGCTATGCGCTATATGATTTCTACAAGCAGCACGCCGGGACAGGATCTCCGCTTCCGTTGGGAGCGAGTAGAGCAGGCTCGCAATTTTGCCAATAAGATCTGGAATGCATCCCGCTTTGCGCTTATGAACCTTGAAGGCGTAAAAGCTGAAGATATCGATCTGACAGGCCAACTTGGCACAGCCGATCGCTGGATTCTGCATCGTTTGAATGAAACAGTTCGTGATGTAACTCGCTTGATCGACAGCTATGAATTCGGTGAAACCGGCCGGTTGCTGTATAATTTCATCTGGGATGACCTGTGCGATTGGTACATTGAGTTCAGTAAACTCAGCCTATACGGCACAGATGCAGCTGCGAAGAAAAAGACGCAATCCGTATTAGCTTACGTGCTTGATCGTACACAGCGCCTTATTCATCCGTTCATGCCGTTCATCTCCGAAGAAATTTGGCAGCATTTGCCGCATGAAGGCGATACGATTACGCTTGCTTCTTGGCCGACTGAGAACCCGGCGTTCGAGTCTCCGGATGCTGTTCGCGAGATGGAGCTGCTGATGGATGCGATCCGTTCCGTTCGTAACATCCGCGCCGAGGTTAACGTTCCGATGAGCAAAAAGGTTGAGCTGTTGGTCAAACCGGCAAGCAGTGAGACGCAAAGTATTCTTCAAAGGAACGAAGAGTACCTGAAGCGTTTCTGCAACACATCCCTGCTGCAAATCGACGCTGACATGGGCGCACCGGAAAAAGCGATGACAGCAATCATCACAGGAGCAGAGCTGTTCTTGCCGTTGGCAGGGCTGATCGATATCGCGCAAGAACTTGTGCGTTTGGATAAAGAGCTGCAAACTCTGCACGGGGAAGTTGAACGTATCGAGAAAAAGCTGGGCAATGAGGGCTTTGTGGCCAAGGCGCCTGCAAAGGTGATTGAGGAAGAAAAGGCTAAGCTTGCAGATTATGCGGATAAGCGGGATAAAGTGATTGCTCGTTTAGCGGAATTAAAGGGATAATTTCAATAAAACCAACGATTGCCTAGTTACGTATACAAGGTGATTCATATAGTAAATGAGGATGAGATCGATGAACGAATTCAAAGACAACCATCCGGCTGCTTTCCAAAGCGCGCAAGAAGCGATCGCTTGGATTGTCGGGCGGATGGAGAAACTCGGTATCAAACCGGGACTCCAACGGATGCAGATGTTGATGGAGAAACTCGGTCACCCTGAACGCAGATTGAAATTCATTCATGTGGCGGGTACGAATGGCAAGGGCTCTACATGTGCTTATTTAACCTCTGTCTTGCGGGCATGCGGGTATGATGTGGGGACGTTCACGTCCCCGTATTTGGAAAAGTATACGAATCGTATCCAAGTGAACGGTGAGGATATTCCAGATGCTGATCTGCTTAGACTAGTGAATGACATGAAGCCTGTGATTGACGAGATTGCTGAAACCGAACTCGGCGCTCCGTCGATGTTTGAAATTTCTACGGCGCTCGCTATCATGTACTTCGGCAAGGTGGCTTATCCCGATTACGTCGTATGGGAAACAGGCTTGGGGGGAAGGCTGGATAGCACGAATATCGTGAATCCGGTCGTAACCGTCATTACCAATGTGGGTCATGACCATATGGACATTTTGGGAGATACCATCGAAAAAGTAGCTGCTGAAAAAGCGGGTATCATTAAAGCCGGTGTCCCTATTATTACGGCAGCCCAGCCTCATGAAGGCTGGAGTGTTATCGAACAAACGGCGAAAGCCAAGAAAGCGACGCTTTACTCGCTTGGAGATCAATTCAATTACGCGAATGTGACGAGTCAATTGGATCTTCAGACCTTTGATTTCACGGGTCCATTCCGGCCGATTCCGGGCGTGCCGATTTCGCTGAATGGCGAACATCAGCTCAAAAATGCCGCTGTAGCTGTGATGACGCTGGAAGTACTTCGTCAATACTATGCATGCATTGTGGACGATGAGGATTTGTATAAAGGGCTGAAAGAGACTCGCTGGCCTGGACGGCTTGAGATGATTTCGAACGAGCCTCGTGTATTGCTCGATGGTGCGCATAATCCTGAAGGTGCCGCGACACTTGCTGCTGCGCTTCAAACGGTCTATAGCTACCGAAAGCTGAATCTCATGATGGGAATGCTTTCGACAAAGAATCATACGGGCTACCTCAGGCATATACTACCATTGGTGGATACACTTATCATTACGGAACCCGATTTTCATAAAAAAGGGGATGCCGAGATGCTCGCGGAGCTAGCACGTGAACTTCTTCATGATATGGGCCGTCAGGTGGATATCGTGGTTGAGCGCGATTGGAAGCGGGCATTAGAAATCCTTACAAGCAGAACTGAGCAGGATGATCTGGCGGTCGTATCCGGCACGCTGTATTTAATCTCTGATGTTCGTTCTTGGATTACCTATCAAACCGATTCTGAAAAAGGATGGTGAGAACGGCGTGAGTCAAGCAGAACACGTACATTTTATAGGCATCGGCGGATACGGCATGAGTGCTATTGCCAAAGTCATGCTTGAAATGGGTTACCGGATTTCCGGTTCCGACCTGGCACACCAAGAGTTAACGGAAAAGTTAAAAGCGAAGGGTGCGCAAGTTTTCATAGGGCATGAAGCTCGCAATGTTTCAGGTGCTGATTTGGTTGTTTATTCGACAGCCTTATCCAAAGATAATGTGGAGATGCAAGCGGCGGAGGAATTAAACATTCCGGTCATTCACCGCTCACAGATGCTGGCAAGACTTATGAACGAACGCAAAGGCATTGCGGTTGCAGGAGCACACGGCAAAACGACGACCTCCTCAATGATCGCTTTGGTTATGGAAATTTGCGGAATAGATCCGACTTATATTATCGGCGGCGAAATCATGAATGTCGGCAGCAATGCCAAAGCAGGCAAAGGTGAATTCGTTGTAGCGGAAGCCGATGAAAGCGATGGTACGTTCCTTCAATATCATCCAACGCTTGCTCTAGTAAATAACATTGAAGCTGATCATTTAGAGAACTATAATGGCGACTTCGAGAATTTAAAGCAAGCTTATAAGCAATTCCTCAGCCAAGTAAGACCTGGCGGAAAAGCGATTGTTTGTCAAGATGATATGTTTTTACGTGAGATGATTCCAGCCATTCAAAGCGAAGTCATCACGTATGGAATAGATAATGACGCTGACTATGTAGCCAGCGATATTTCGTTAGGCGACCGCAAGGTTACGTTTAACGTTCACAACAAAGGCGCGCTGCTTGGGCAGGTTAGCTTATCTGTGCCAGGGAAGCACAACGTGTATAACGCATTGGCGACATTGATCACATGCCTGGAAGCGGGACTGCCTTTTGAGAAAATTGCTGAGGCTATTCAAGAGTTCCGGGGGGCGAAGCGTAGATTCCAGGTGCTTGGGGAAGTAGAGAATATTTTGGTCATTGATGACTATGCGCATCATCCGACTGAGATTCAAGCAACAATCTCTGCTGCCAAAGCAACAGGTAAACGGATCATTGCCGTTTTCCAACCTCAACGCTATACGCGTACCTATTATTTATTTGAGCAATTCAGCCGTTCTTTTGATGAGGCGGACGAGGTGATTATTACCGATATTTATTCTCCTGCGGGCGAGAAGCGGATTGAAGGAGTAGATTCAGCTAAACTAGTTGAATTGATCAAGAGCAATAGCAATCCTAATGTTCAGCACATTGCCACAAGGGAAGATGTTCTTGGGTATTTAATCGATCATGTGCAGCCAGGTGATTTGGTGCTGACGATGGGTGCCGGGGATATTTGGAAAGCGGCCGACGGTTTAGCGAAGTCACTGCGCAAGAAATACGAGACGAACGGTTAGAGGAAAGATCGCTGTAAGCCAATTGGCTGCAGGCGGTCTTTTTTTGCTTAACCAAACATATTTCAATTCTCTCAATCATAATCTAGTAACAGAAGATTTGGACAAGATGACGGCGGGTCCGTTTCCAAATACATTTTATGAGGAGTGAATGGAATGAGTAAAGCAAGAATCACGTATCGTTTCGACACCAAGGAGCCGGCAGAATCGAACCGTAAAGCCTCGCGAGTACCCGGTCCGGAAGAAAAGGTGATTCCACTCTATCAGGAAGAGTATAAGGTTGTAACGAATTCTCCCAATGACGGGCAAAACTCAGAGGAGATAACACCCTATCAACAAGCTGAGAGAGAGCAAGTAGAGAGCTTATTTGAACCGCATGCGCTGAATACGTTTACTACTGATTTCGGCAGCTGGAACAGCCAGATTGAGACGGAAGGCGAAAGAGTTGAACGAATTATCCGCGAGTCTCAGGCCATCCGGGAACAGCAAGTGAGGTCAGAGGTTCCTGTCCAAAGACCAGAGCCGATAACAGAGCAAAATCGTGATGAATGGTCCAGCTGGACGCATAAGGGGCCTTATATCGAACCGGAAGTTGGTACTAGATATGCTAAATCAAACGGTGCGCCTTGGATTCGTATTGCAACCTCCGTAGCAGGAGCTGTCGTGACGGGAGTCGCTTTCGGATTTTTTGTCCTCTCGATGTTCTCGCCATCTGACCGCACCCCGACGGACACAGCGCCTGGCAAGACTACGATTGCTGTTCCTTCCGCTAACGTAGCGGCTGTTTCTTCGAAAGCGCCGGGTGGTGCTACCAAAACAGGCACAGATCAAGCAGCTGGCTTGCCTGCAACGGCTGGCGCTGTCACACCGGTTCAAATTCCGGCTAAATCCTATACATTCCTGCAAAATGGGGTGTTCAGCTCCATGCAGGGTGCCCAAGCCATCCAGGATACGCTGAAGAAGAAAGGTTTGGCTTCCGCCCTGGACAGTTCGGATAAGCCCACGGTTTTTGTAGGATTTGCCAATAACAAAGATGACGCCACAGCCTTGAGACAACAAGTCCAATCCGTGGATAAAACGATAGAAGTGTACATCAAAAGTTTAGACATCCCGGCAGTGACAGGAATTCGTTGGGGCGGCCAAAAGCCCGATTCAGTGCCTGCATTCCTAACGGAAGCAAATAAGCTTGTGAATACAATCAATGAATTGGCACTTATTCATCTGGCTGAAACGAAGCCTAGCGCGCTTTCAGATAGCTCTCTGCAAACGATTCACACTTCTCACCAATCGCTGACTACGTTGTCTACGGCGCTTAATGAAGGCTTAAGCGATGACGCCAAGCCTATCGTCCAAAAGATGACTTCCTCCTTGAACAGTGCCGTGCAATCGATGGATGAGTACAAGAAAAGCCCGTCCACGGCGATGCTCTGGCAAGCTCAAACCTCCATGATGCAGTACATTCTGGCACAGAAAGATCTGCTGAAGAAAATAAGCGTTTCTTAACTTGAAAAAAACAGGTGTCCTCAGAGCTCGTCGGAGCTTTGAAGGACACCTGCTTTTTTATTTCGTGAAGTAACGATCTAACAGGGCAGCCATCTCTGCGCGTGTCATCGTTTGCTCCGGTTTAAACGAAGTATCTGTGATTCCGTTAATGATACCCTTCTGTTTCAAAGCATAAATGGCTTTGGCGCTCCACAAGTCCGCCGGCACATCGTCAAAAGTTGCTTTAGGGGACGGGCTTTGCCCACCACTTTTTGTAGACAATTGAATGAGGCGGTCGAAAAGATAAGCGACTTCGCCACGGGTGATCGGTTGTTCAGGGCGAATCGTTCCATCGGCATATCCTTGAAGCAGATTTAATTGTTGCGCTTTGGCGAAAACGGGGCTTGCCCAGTAAGAAACGGGCAGGTCTTTGTACGTTTGGTCAGCCGTCTGGCAGCTGTATACCGCTGAGGTGACGGTTCCACTTGGCGTACAAGCGGCTGCGAGTTTGTCGAATGAAAACGCCCGGTCCATCAAAGTGAGGAATTCCGCTCTTTTCAAAGCACGATCCGGTTGATACTGATTGTATATTCCATCAATAATGCCTTTATTTTTCATGCGCAGAATGGACTCTCTTGCCCAATGCCCAAGGGTATCTGTGAACAAGGGCGGCGCATAGCCCGCAATGCCGTTCGCAATCCCAACGGCCATTTTCGCTCGAACGGCGTCGCTTGCAAGCAATGCTGCATCGTTGGGTTGGTTTAGAAAGGCAGTTTCCACAAGAATACTTGGAATGCTGCCCATTCTCGCTACGTAAACCGCGCTTGGAACTAAACCTAAGTTCTTCGTGCCAGCTGCCGAAACCAAGGAATCCAGAACATGCTGGGCCAAATCTTTACTGTAGGGTGTCAACTGTTTCATTTTGTCGCTTGCGGGATAATCTTCTTGGGGGTAATCGTTGTCGTAGTAAAGCACCATACTGCCTCTGGTTGTGCCATTGGGATGTGAATTGGCGTGGACGGATACGAATAAATCCGCTTGCAAGGCATCCGTGAAATTCACGCGCTCCGCGAGTGACCAATACGTGTCATCGGTTCTTGTCAGGACGACCTCGTAACCTCGCTTCGTTAGCTCGTCCCGTAGCTTTCGCGTGATGTCGAGATTGACCTCTTTCTCCTTCAAACCGTTCACGCCCAAGGCACCGGGGTCGCTTCCGCCATGTCCGGCATCAAGAACGATTTTATAGGCAAAAGCTTGATAAGGAAACGCTATCGTAAGTATAAAGGTGAGCAAAATAAGTCTTTTAAGTAAAGTCATAAGTTGAAGTACCTCCAAAATCTATCTTACTAGGAACAGCTAAGGATGTAAGCAGGTAAGAATCACCATCCGGCTACATTTTTCATGGAAAAAATTAGAGTGTGCCCGTATAATAGGGCTTGTACATAGAAGAGAGGATGACAGCGATGAAAAAAGGCACTTTTACCTTAGTCATATTTTTAATCATCGGATTAATAACCGGGATTATCGTCGGCCAGCTGCTGACTCCTGTGCCTGCTCTATCTTTTTTAACCAAATCGGCCTCAATTACTTGGGATCCAAAGGCAGATCTGCAAGTTGTGAAATATGAGCTGCATCTTCTGGTGAGACTAAATTTGTGCAGTATTCTTGGATTAGTGGGTGCTTTCCTCCTGTATCGCAAGCTGTAATCGGCATTGAATCCTATACGGACATTATCATAAGCTAGGAGTTGTTTCTGTTGAATATTTCACCAAACCACGAGCAAAGATTAATTCTTGCTTCATCCTCGCCGCGGAGGCAGGAGCTGATTCAAGGACTTGGACTACCCTATATCATTCGGGTGAGCGACGCGGATGAGACCGTAGAAGGAAAAATAACGCCTTCAGAACTAGTAGAAGTTCTGTCGGTACGCAAGGCGTCAACGGTTCTCGAGATGCTGGAGACCAGTGAAAAGCACGGGATTATCGTTGGTTCTGATACGGTTGTTGTGCTTCATAATGAGGTTCTTGGCAAACCTGTGGATGAAGAGGATTCTTTCCGGATGTTGAAAGGTCTGCAAGGCACAACGCATCAGGTATACAGCGGAGTGGCTTGCATCGATGCAGCTACAGGCAAGCAGGCGGTCTCGCACAGCGTAACGAATGTGAAGATGAAAGCCATGTCAGACGAGCAGATTCGTCGATATATCGCGACAGGCGAGCCTAAGGACAAAGCCGGCTCGTATGCGATTCAAGGGATTGGCGCAACCATCGTTGAAGCCATTGAAGGGGACTATTTCACAGTTGTTGGCTTGCCGCTTTCCTTGCTTAGTGATTTGTTGTTAACCTTCGATATCCAAGTATTGTAATCTCTCCTTTCTAATCGTTCACACATTGACTGTGCAATCTGTAACGGTTACAATGACAGTAAGCGACATGACATCGCAACTTCAGGGAGGATTGGCCATGAACAGCGAATTTACAATAGCCGTCCACAGTCTCGTATTTCTTGCAAATTTGCCTGATCATATGGCAACCAGTGAAGAAATTGCTACGAATGTATCCACACATTCTGCTCGCATACGCAAAGTAATGGGCTTTCTGCGAAAAGCAGGTTACGTTTCAACCAAAGAAGGCATCGGGGGCGGATTCATTCTCTGCCGTAATCCGGATGATGTGACACTCGGTGAAATTTACCGATTAACGTGTCACGGTTCTTTGAAACCAAGCTGGTGTTCCGGCGATGAGAAGAATAACGATTGTATCATTTCATCCAAAATGGATAAATTGATGGGCAACGTTTTCGCAGACGCCGAAAAGCAGATGGAATTGTACTTCGATGGTTATACCATCGGCGGTATGCTGGAACGAATTAAAGCATACGGATGCCCGGAATTGAATAATGAGCAGTTATCCTAGAAGCCCTCGGATCTTATAATCCGGGGGTTTTGTGTCGTTTTAAGACCCTTATCGCGATGAATGGGATACCGATAAGTAACACAACCTACAGATGGAAAGAGGGGAATTGATGGAAGTCACAAGTTTAATGCTTCGTGAAGTACCGACAGAAGAAAGACCTAGAGAGCGAATGCTTCAATATGGAGCTGAGGCGTTAAGCCACGCCGAGCTGTTGGCGATTATTCTTCGAACAGGAACGGTTTCGGAGTCAGCGGTTCGTCTGGCAAGCCGCATCTTAAGCGAGTCCGGAGGATTGCGCAGCCTTGTGGACATGAGCAAGGATCAGCTTACGCAAATCAAAGGCATTGGTGATGCCAAAGCGCTGCAAATTCTAGCCGGTATCGAGCTCGGTCGACGAATTGCCAAAAGCACTTTCGCAGAGCGGATTACGATTCGATCACCGAAGGATATCGCGAATTTAATGAGCGAAGAGCTTCGATATTTGCAGAAGGAGCATTTCGTTTGCTTGTTTTTGAATACGAAAAATCATGTGCTTGCGCAAGAAACACTCTCCATGGGCAGCTTGAACGCGTCCATCGTCCATCCCCGCGAAGTTTTCCGTGCAGCCATAAAAAGAAGCAGTGCTTCTATTGTTTGTGTACATAATCATCCTAGCGGGGACCCCACACCAAGCCCGGAAGATATACAGCTAACCCACCGTTTGGTGGAAGCGGGAACTATTATTGGTATTGAAGTGTTGGATCATGTTATCATAGGTGATCAGAGATTCATAAGTTTGAAGGAAGAAGGCTTTATGTAATATAATAGGTTGGCAATAGGAAAGGAGTAACTGCCATGTTTGGAGGCTTTACGAAAGATCTGGGAATTGATTTAGGTACAGCGAATACACTGGTTTATGTAAAAGGCAGAGGAATAATCGTTAGAGAACCATCGGTGGTTGCTCTACGTACGGATACGAAAACAATCGAGGCTGTTGGGGACGCAGCCAAAAAAATGATCGGCCGCACGCCAGGCAACATTCGTGCGATTCGCCCAATGAAAGATGGCGTTATTGCTGATTTTGAAACAACGTCAACCATGATTCGCTACTTTTTGAGACAGGCTCAAAAACAGCGCTGGTTATTCCAACGTCACCCTAATGTGATGGTTTGTGTGCCTTCTGGCATCACGGCCGTAGAGAAACGTGCGGTGGAAGACGCAACGAAACAAGCCGGAGCGCGCGAAGCCTATACGATTGAAGAGCCGTTTGCGGCAGCGATCGGCGCAGATCTTCCCGTGTGGGAACCAACGGGTAGCATGGTTGTTGATATCGGAGGGGGAACCACGGAAGTAGCGGTCATCTCACTTGGGGGCATTGTTACGAGCCGTTCCATCCGAATTGCCGGGGATGAAATGGACGAGGCCATCATTCAATACATTAAACGTACATACAATCTGATGATTGGGGAACGCACATCGGAGACACTCAAGATGGAGATCGGTTCTGCGCTGCCAATGGAACAGCCGGAAACACTGGAAATCCGTGGACGTGACCTTGTTTCCGGTCTGCCGAAGACAATGAGCGTAACCTCTGATGAGATCACAGAGTCATTGACGGATACGGTAAATGCGATTGTTGAAGCTGTGAAAGTTACGTTAGAGAAGTGTCCGCCCGAACTGTCAGCGGATATTATGGACCGCGGGATTGTGTTAACCGGCGGTGGCGGTTTGCTGCGCAACTTGGATCGCTTACTTGCCAGAGAAACCGGCATGCCCGTTCTGGTTGCAGAGAATCCGCTCGATTGCGTAGCGATTGGGACAGGCCGCGCCTTGGAAAATATTCATTTATTTAAAAATAAATCAGGTTCAGGTTCGCGCTATAAGCGTTAATATTCGTCAAGAATTCGTTAGAAGGTGCTCATTTTGTTCAAATTCATGGGAAACAAGAGGCTGATTTTCCTGATGTTCGGTTTAGTCTGCTTCTTTATATTGATGGGATTAACGCTGGGAAACCGGGGACCGATGACATGGCCGGAGAAATTCCTCAAAGACTCGGTATCGTGGACGCAAGGACTCTTCTACAAGCCCGCTGCGCAGGTAGCGGGTTTCTTTGAAGACATTCGGCAGCTTAGAGTCATCTATGAAGAAAATAAGGCGCTGAAGCTGACCTTGACGCAGTATGCGCGAGACACCCAACGTCTGAACGATCTGGAATCGCAAAATAAACGGCTGATGGAAGCCCTGGGCTTTACAGAACGACAGCGTCAAGCCAACGCATACACGTATCGGATTGCCGAGGTTGTTACGGTGGATAATGATCCGTACAACAGTACAGTGACGATTAATTTAGGCGACAAGGACGGCATCAAAGAGAATATGGCGGTTATGACGGTCGACGGATTAGTTGGCAGAGTGAGTAAAGTGTTCGGCTTTCATTCCAATGTGCAGCTGTTGAAAGAAATCACGGATTCCGACAACAACTCCAAAGCGATAGCGGTTACTGTGAAAGGCAATGCGAGCCAGCCGTTCGGCATGATTGAGTCTTATGACAGCAACACAGGGGAACTCGTGATGAATAAGGTGGAACATGCGGACGACATGAAAGTCGGGGATACGATTATTACATCAGGCTTGGGGCAAGTATTCCCTAAGGGAATTGAAGTAGGGACGATCTCTTCCATAGGTCCAGGGGAATTCGGAATCACCTACAAAGTTATGGTGAAGCCCAAAGCTTCGTTTAACCGTATTCGCGAAGTGTTCGTCGTCGAAGTTCCGGAAGTGAAATGAGGTGAGCCGTTACGTGACTCGACATTTGCTGTGGCTCATTCTATTAGGCTTGTTTATCCTGCAAGGCTCCATTGTGGTTTGGCTGATCCCATCTGCGTGGCAAAGCAGCGTTCATGTTACCCCCCATTTTACACTGGTCTTTATCTTGTTCATCGGACTTTTCCATCATCGACATTCTGCACTGATTTATGGGCTTTTGTTCGGTCTGCTGCACGATTTTAACTATTATGGGGCGATGCTCGGCGTGTATTCCTTCGGGATGGGACTCACCGGGTATTTGGCGGGACTGGCGCAGCGCAGGCAGCCTAACCTCATCTTTTATAATCTGCTCATTATAGGCGTCGGTCTGCTGTTGTTTGAGTTCATCGATTTTGGCATTAACCATTTGTTTAAGCTTATTGATATTGAACTGAAATTTGCTCTCACCCATTACATGCTCCCAAGCGTGCTGTTTAATTTGCTTTTCGCCTTGATTTGCTACGTACCGATTCGCAAGCTGCTCGAAGGAAAGCGGATCGTACCTGCGAATACCGAAGATTAATTTTCCAGGCGGTTAGCAGGAGAATCCACGACAAGAGCCGAAATGTATAGGTTGGGAGGTCGTCATTCAATTATGTCTGTAGCTAAGCACCATGTGATGATAAAAGGGGTCAAGGATGGCCTTGTTTTTTTACTAAACGATGCATGTGAGTGGCAAGATTTGCTGAAAGAGCTGCAGCATAAGCTGGAGAAAACCCATCAGCAAATACTGACCGGACCGATTATTCATGTGCACGTTAAATTAGGCAGCAGGGAAGCAACCGAGGAGCAGAAAGAAGAAATCAGATCTGTCATTAAGCAAAAGGGCAATCTGCTAATTCAATCGATCGAAAGCGAACCTCGGAAGGAAGTAGTCGTAGAACCTGCTGCAAGAATGTCAACGCTAAGAGGCATGATTCGTTCGGGACAAACCCTCCATCATGAGGGGGATTTACTTTATTTAGGCGATGTTAATCCAGGCGGAACAATTACCTCTACCGGGAACATTTACATTATGGGCTCGCTTCGCGGAATGGCGCATGCCGGGATTGACGGCGATGATAAGGCGATTATTGCCGCTTCTCATATGCGTCCGACCCAATTGCGGATCGCTGGAATTATTAGTCGTTCTCCGGATGAATGGGGCATTGAAGAGGCTTTTATGGAGTTTGCTTATGTGAAAGATGGTAAAATGGAAATCGATAAGCTTCATCAGCTTCATCGGATTTCTCCTGATTCGAATTTGAAATTATAGACTTATATACGTTATAGAAAATAGCGCGTGGGGTGAGAACATATGGGAGAGGCAATCGTTGTTACTTCGGGAAAAGGCGGCGTTGGCAAAACAACGACTTCAGCAAATCTTGGAACAGCATTGGCGCTTTTAGGGAAAAAAGTATGCATGGTGGACACCGATATTGGCCTGCGCAATTTGGATGTCGTCATGGGACTCGAGAACCGAATCATTTATGACCTTGTGGATGTCGCGGAAGGACGCTGCCGTTTACCACAAGCCTTAATCAAAGATAAGCGCTTCGAAGAACTGTATCTGCTGCCTGCCGCTCAGACGAAGGACAAGCATGCGGTATCGCCGGAGCAAGTCAAAGATATTATTCTTGATCTAAAAAAAGACTTTGAATTCGTCATCATAGACTGCCCCGCAGGCATTGAGCAAGGCTTCAAAAATGCGGTAGCGGGCGCTGACAAAGCGATCGTTGTAACGACTCCGGAGAACGCTGCTGTACGGGATGCCGATCGCATTATCGGACTGCTGGAGAATGAGAAAATTTCTTCGCCGAAGCTCATCATTAACCGGATTCGCCCAATGATGATGAAAAAAGGCGAGATGCTGGATATTGACGAAATCTGCTCAGTGCTAGCCATCGATCTGCTCGGCATTGTGCCAGATGACGAACATGTCATTAAGGCGGCCAATGCAGGTGAGCCGACCGTGATGAACCCATCGTCCCGCGCTGCGATTGCTTATCGAAACGTGGCTCGCCGGATCTTGGGCGACACGGTGCCTCTCATGCAGCTCGAAGACAAGACTGGCTGGGTCAAACGTATGAAAAAGTTTATCGGAATAGGATGATCTTGCTGTGCTCGCAAAACTGAAAAACATCGACATTCCTATTGTTGTTATTTTGTTCGCCTTCATGGTTATCAGCACAATGACGGTCTACAGTGCGTCCGTGGATCATCCGTCGATTGTCATCTCGATATCCAAAATTCTTATTCTCTATGCCGTTGGATTACTTGCCTTTCTAGCCTGCAGCCTTTTTGATTATCGTGTACTCATACGGATTGCTCCAGTCTTGTACGGTATCGGTATCGTATCTTTGGTGGCCGTTTATTTTTTCGGTAAAAAAATTCACGGAGCGCGCGGCTGGTTTGAACTTCCGGGAGGCCTGACCTTCCAACCGGCGGAACTTGTGAAGCTGATTTTGATCATTTGTGTGACAGCGCTACTGGCCAAACGCGGCGGCGAGCTGCTGCAAATCAAAAACGATCTGATCCCTGTATGCGCGGCTGTTCTGCTTCCGTTTATTCTCGTCTTGATTCAGCCGGACTTGGGGAATGCGATCATCTTCGTTATTATCCTGCTCGGTATGCTTTGGATCGGGAACATCAAATACACGCACGTTTTATTGAGCGTCGTTATCTTTGCAGGGCTGGGTTTCCTGCTGCTCACCCTTTATAAGACGTTTCATACAAGTTTGTTTGAAACACTCAAAGCGTACGGCTTCAGCCACTGGATGGACCGTATCGACACCTACCTATACCCGCAAGATGTAACGGAAGATGATAGTTATCAAGTGAAAAATGCGATTCGAGCAATCGGTTCAGGCGGTCTTGAAGGGGAAGGCTATCTCAAGGGTACTTCTGTCCACAGTAACTTCATTCCTTTTGCATATTCGGATTCCATCTTTGTCGTGGTGGGGGAAGAATTCGGCTTTAGAGGTTCTGCCGTTCTGCTGCTCATCTATTTCTTGCTTATCTACCGCATGATTCTGATCTCCATTCAAAGCACTCAGCTTAGCGGAGCCTATATCGTGGTTGGCGTTGTCTCTATGTTCGTCTTTCAAATTTTTGAAAATGTGGGCATGATGATCGGCATTATGCCATTAACGGGGATCACCTTGCCATTCGTTAGTTATGGGGGAACCTCGCTTTTGATCAACATGCTGTCGCTTGGCCTGGTGATGAGTGTTAAGCTCCATCAGGATCGTGAACCGGAATTGTTTTAAAAAGGATAAGTCCCTGGCGTTCAGCCAGGGGCTTTTTTCTGTCCGATCGTAGGCGTTTCCCTGCGGATTATCACATAATCTTGTCCTTCTTCTCATAGGCTGTACTATGCGAGAATTGTGAATACAGCGATATGAAGATTGTTTTCCGTGAGGAAAACGTTTGGGAGGGGCTTCCATGGAAGTCAAAGATAAAGTGAAACAAAGGCGATTGGAACGGCTTCGCCATTTGCGCGAATCATCGGAGCATGCGAACGTCAAGGGAAGTCCGGAGAGAGCAACCAGAGTGATGGAACATGCGCCTGTGCCGCCGCCACGGCAGCAGCAGGTGGAGCTTCCGCTTTATGTGGATGCGGACTGGAAAAGGCGTATGGAAGATCCCGAATATGCTTGGCAGCAAAAAATATTGATGGACAAGACGCTAAGCGGCGGCGGACCACCGGAAGATGGAGAGAGAGGGCTGTTTGCGCCTCCTTCACCACGCAAAATAGCGGTCAAGCTGTTAGTTAGCTGTGTGCTATTTGCCTCTCTGTACGGCATGTTTCAGTTGAATCAGCCATGGGCGGATAAAGGTAAGCAGTTCGTTGCGGCTTCGTTAACACAGTCTTATGATTTCAACGCCTTATCGACTTGGTATACGAATCAATTCGGTGGCTCGCCGTCCTTTATTCCGAGCTTTAATCGCGTAGGGGACGAAGCCGTAAAGGTAAGTACCTCTAAGCGGACCCTGTATGCCCCTGTAAAAGGGAGTATCATTAAGCCGTTCGATGGGACCAACCAACTTGGCGTCACGCTAAATACGGCGGAGTATGCGCCTGTCTATGCGCTGGACACGGGACAAGTCGTTTTCTCCGGGGTTTCGGCTGAAACGGGTACAACGGTTATCATCCGCCATCCAGGAGGAATGCAGTCCCTGTATGGGGGGTTAAGCGAGGTTAGCGTTGAAACAGGAGATTGGATGAAGGTAGGAGAACTCGTCGGCAAAGCCTCTAAGAAAGATCCGGCCAAAGGCACACTTTATGTTGCGTTTACGAGAGATGGCCGCCCTGTGAACCCAACGGATGTGATCTCCTTTGATTAAATTGGCCGGAACAACCTATCGGTTTCACCCTTTATTTACACTTGTTCTAATAGGCTCTGCTTTGACGGGCTATTTTCTAGAAGCGATTACCTTATTCGGTATCGTTCTCGTTCATGAACTCGGTCATCTAGCTGCTGCTAACGGCTTCGGCTGGCGGGTGCGGGAGGTTCAATTGCTCCCTTTCGGCGGCGTGCTTGTTGTTGATGAGCTAGGAAGTGTACCGACCTGGGAGGAACTCGTGGTTGCTTTAGCGGGGCCGCTGCAGCACGTATGGCTGATTATTCTGGCGCTTCTTATGAAGTGGCTGGAGGTTGGGACCGCGAGTTGGTGGGATTACTTTATTGAAGCTAACATCATGATCTGTCTGTTCAACCTGCTTCCGGTCATGCCGCTGGATGGCGGAAAAGTGATGCAGTCCTTACTTGGGTATTTATTGTCGTACCATAACACGATTTTATATTCGGTTTGGATATCGATGTTCTTAAGTCTTGGCATCATTGTGATGGCCATTCTACAGCTGATTAGCGGTCAGCTGCCGCTGAATATATTAGTGATCGGCATTTTTCTGCTAGTGTCAAATTGGTATGCGTACCGGCAGCTGCCGTATCACTTTTTTCGCTTTCTGATTGGCCGCGGGAGCCGGGTAAGCCTGCTGCTGAGTCGCGGTACTCTGGCGCAGCCGATTGTCATAACGAAACATCGGACAATGGCCGATACGTTGAAGCTTTTTATGCGGGAAAAATACCATTTAATTTACATTGTCAACGAGGCCGGACGCATTCAAGCTATATTGCCTGAACAGCAGTTGGTGAGCGGTTATTTGGATGGAAAAAAACCGGGGAGTGCAGTTTCCGATCTTTTCATGTAAAATAACTGGTGAGGTGAACGTGTATGAAGCAACTTATAATTCACTGCGCACCGGAGCTTACACAAGCGGCATTGCTGGAAGAAGGTCGCCTTGTTGAGTATGATTCGCAGTATCCGCTTGATTCCCAACGAGCAGGCAGCATCTACATGGGTCGCATCGTCAACGTACTTCCCGGCATGCAGGCGGCATTTGTCGATATTGGACTTGCGAAAAATGCCTTTCTTTATATAGACGATCTCCTCCCTGTCCATTTGGACAAGCAACCTAAGATTAAACCCTCAATAACGGAGCTTGCTGAAGTTGGGCAATTGCTTATGGTACAAGTATCCAAAGACCCGCAAGGCACGAAAGGCGCAAGAGTAACGACGCATGTTTCAATTCCTGGCCGCTGGATTGTGTATATGCCAGGTGCCGACTACATCGCAATTTCCCGTAAAATTGACCTGGAAGTTGAAAGACAGCGCCTCAAGCAGCTGGCCGAAGGCAATTTGCTCCCTGGCGAAGGGGTTATCCTTCGGACGGGTTCTCTTGGCCAAAGCGAAGAAGCGATCCGCGACGATTTGCAAAATTTGCGTGAATTGTGGCAGATGATTCAGTCCAAAGCACAAGGCGCAGAGGCTCCTGCGCAGCTTTATCAAGATCTGGATCTCTTGCCGCGCCTAGCCCGTGACGTGATCACTTCGGAAGTGAACGAAGTTTGGCTTAATGATTCCAAAGTGTTCGAAGAGATGAGACAGCTGCTTCGCAAGCAGCACCCGAGTTGGCGGGGGCGAATCGCTTTCTACGACCGGAAGACTCCGCTGTTCGATCATTTTGGCGTAACGGAAGAGTTGAATGTAAGCTTTAGAAGGAAGATATGGCTGCCGAGCGGCGGCTACTTGATTATTGATCAGACCGAAGCGCTGACGGTTATTGATGTGAACACAGGCAGATATACCGGATCGATTAATTTGGAGCAAACAGTCACGGATATTAATCGTGAAGCGGCAAGTGAGATTCCAAGGCTTCTGCGCCTGCGGAATATTAGAGGCATTATTATCGTTGATTTTATTGATATGATTTCGGAAGTCAACCGCGCGGCGGTTATGGAGAACATTACGCAGGCTGTGCGCAAGGATCGTTCCAAAACGATCATCGTTGGCTGGACGAAGCTAGGCTTGCTGGAAATGACGCGAAAACGCAAATAAAACATTGCATATCAAAATGTTTCTGTGATATAATACTCGGAGTGTGTTGTTTAGGCATGCTGTAACCGCACGAAACGGGTTGAAGCACGGTTGGATATTCATCCGGACCGTCACCTGGACAAGGCGAGTCTGAGACATGAGGAGGTCATGAAAATGTACGCAATTATTGAAACAGGTGGTAAACAGTACAAAGTTCAAGAGGGCGATGTTCTTTACATCGAGAAATTGAACGCAGCTGAAGGTGAAGTTGTTTCTTTTGATCGTGTGCTTATGGTATCCAAAGAGAGCGGCGTAGTTGTAGGTGCTCCATTGGTATCCGGTGCTGCAGTTTCCGCGAAAGTGGAGAAACACGGCAAAGGCGCGAAAGTTATCGTGTATAAGTACAAACCGAAAAAGAACTACCACAAAAAGCAAGGTCATCGTCAACCATACACAAGAGTTGTAGTTGAGAAAATCCAAGCGTAAGAGGCGAGCTTATGATCTACGTGACCATAAAGCGTCTAGTACCGGATTCACCTCAAATTGTATCTTTTGTAGTGGAAGGCCATGCTGAATTTGACGTACCAGGCAAAGACTTAGTCTGTGCTGCAGTATCGGCGGTAACGTTCGGTACATATAATTCGATTGAATCCTTAACGGGAGTCATTCCTATTCACGAGATGGAACGCGGCTTTATGGATATTACGATACCAGACAGCGCACGGACTGTACCGGAGAAATGGAGCCAGATTCAAGTGATTCTGGAATCGATGGTCGTCATGCTAGAAACCATTGCAGACAATTACGGTGACTATATAACGATTAAAACAATCTATAACAAAGGAGGATAACATCATGTTGAAATTGGATCTCCAGTTTTTCGCTTCCAAGAAGGGTGTAGGTTCCACAAAGAACGGACGTGACTCCCACTCTAAGCGCCTTGGCGCTAAACGTGCAGACGGTCAAACCGTAACTGCAGGAAGCATTCTCTATCGCCAACGCGGTACGAAAATTCACCCAGGAACGAACGTGGGCATTGGTTCGGATGATACGCTTTTCGCTTTAGTACCAGGCGTAGTGAAATTCGAGCGTCTTGGCCGCGATCGCAAAAAAGTGAGTGTATACCCAGTTGATGTAGCTCCTGTGGCTGCAGCTCTAGAAGCGTAATGAGAATCCCTGGCGAGCGATAAGCCCGTCAGGGATTTTTTCCTCATATGAAGATAACCTCTAATCGCGGTCAGTCATTATGGATGGCCAAGGGCAGAGGTTTTCTCATTTGTTTGGTGACGTTTGCAAGATGGCCATGCTATACTGGATAAACGGTTACAAAGCAGGGAGAACGGAGCGGACGAGGAATGAAACGAGTGAGCAGCGCACAGGCTTATTTATTGGCACTTGTGCTCATTGGGTTAACGGGAATGTTATTTCTAGAACCCTGGATTGTCAGGGTGGCAATACTCCTAATCATCGTCATCAGTGGTTACACGGCTTTTAAATTGCAGACAAGCAGCGTTCAAGAGAAACAGCACCAAGAACTTCAGGAGCAGGAAGAGCTTGCTCAGAGGAATTTGATACAGGTCATCAACCGATTGCGCCATGATTGGATGAACGATACCCAGATTTTATTTGGTTATATTCAGTTGAAGAAGTTTGATAATTTACAGCCTTATATGGAAAAAATAAAAATGACTATGCAGCAGGAAAGCAATCTATCCAAGCTGGGTATCCCCTCTTTAATTGCTTACTTGCTGTTGTTCCGAGTGCAGTCAAAGTCCTTAGAGCTCGAAGTCGCCTTAGACGAAGAGATAAATTTGGGACAGCTTCCTTTGCGAAGCGGGCTAATTGAGAGATTAGTCAGGCAAACGGCTGAATGCGTGCAGGCGCATGCGGCAACAAGTGACGGTGAGAGCGGCAAACTAAGCTTGGAATTCGAGCTTCAAGAAGATGGCTTACTGCTTGATTTCGTATATCAAGGTCCTTATCGCAGGGACCAGCTGGAAAGCGCAGTGAAGGAAATGTTACGCTCCCATGCCCATTCATCTTCACTTGAGAATAGCGATTGGCAAGAGGAAGAAGCGGTTATCACGGTACGACTGCCGTTTCTTACATAATAGAGGGATCTTGGACTTTCATTGACCAAAGTCCTATCTTAGTTGAGGTGTAGAAATGTTTGTAGATAAAGCGAAGGTTTTTGTAAAAGGCGGCGACGGCGGCGATGGTTTAGTTGCATTTCGGCGCGAGAAATATGTACCGGAAGGCGGTCCAGCCGGCGGTGACGGAGGCAATGGCGGCGATGTGATTTTTCGCGTCGACGAGGGTCTGCGTACCCTGATGGATTTCCGCTATCAGAAGCATTTTAAGGCGGATCGCGGCGAGAAGGGCCGCAATAAATCCATGCACGGCGCTAACGCGGAGGACATGATCGTTCGCATCCCGCCGGGCACAACCGTGATTGACGATGATACGCAAGAAATCATCGCAGACTTGACGCGCCATGGCCAGGAAGTCGTTGTGGCCAAAGGCGGCCGGGGCGGCCGGGGCAACACGCGTTTCGTCACACAGCGCATCACAGCGCCGGAGATTGCCGAGAACGGTGAGGAAGGTGTAGAGCGCTGGGTTGTGCTGGAGATGAAAGTGATGGCGGACGTCGGCCTAGTTGGTTTCCCTAGCGTAGGGAAATCTACGCTGTTGTCGGTTGTTTCTGCCGCGAAGCCCAAGATCGCAGCGTACCACTTTACAACCCTTACCCCGAATCTTGGGGTTGTCGATGTCGGTGATGGACGCAGCTTCGTTATGGCGGACCTTCCCGGTTTGATCGAAGGCGCGCACGAAGGCGTAGGCCTTGGGCATGAGTTCCTGCGTCATGTGGAACGGACGCGGGTTATCGTGCATGTCGTGGACATGTCCGCAGCGGATGGACGCGATCCTTATCAAGATTTCCTGATGATCAATGAGGAAATAAAGCTCTATAACGCTAAATTGGAGCAGCGTCCGCAAATCGTTGTTGCTAATAAAATGGACATGCCGGAGTCCGAGGACAATCTTGCTTTGTTCAAGGAACAGCTTGCTGCTGATGGCAAAGAGTTTGAGGTGTATCCAATCTCGGCTTTAACCCGTGGCGGCGTGCAGGAGCTTCTCTATAAGATTTCTGACATCGTAGAGAGCATTCCGCAAGCGCCTGAAGTGGAAGGCGTAGCAGAGAAAGAAGAGCGTAAGGTGTATCGCTTCGAGAAACAAGAAGAGAATGATTACACGATTCGTCGCGTAAACGATGTCTTCGTGATCGAGAGCCCTTCGATTGACAAGTTGATCAAACGTACGAACTTCAGCACGCAGGATGGCGTCGCGCGATTCGCCCGCATTTTGCGGAACATGGGGATTGATCAAGATTTGCGCAGCAGGGGTGCTGTGCATGGACAGACGATTCAGATCGGTGATTTTGATTTTGAGTTTGATGAAAAAGGCTAATGGGAACACTCATCCTTTGGGATGGGTGTTTTTTTGTTGTGGCGTGCCCTGATTAATGTCACAATACTTGACATATAAATTGGAAAGTATTACGATTTCCTTATAAAAGCAATTTTTATGTTATTAAACATGACATTGATTTAAGAGCTGGAGCTCTAATAGGAAGGAGGATGAACGATGAAAAGATGGATTCAAGCGATCGGTTCGGGCCAGCAGGGAACCACGCGCGATCTCACGTACGAAGAAGCTTTGGAAGCAGCGCATGAAATGGCCAGAGGAAATTCTACCGACGCGCAATGTGCAGCTTTCTTGATGGCGCTATGTATGAAAGGTGAAGCTGATGAAGAGATGAGGGCGTTTATTGACGTTTTTCACAGCTATGCTCAACCTTATCATCCATTTGCGGATTCGCTTAATTGTGCAGGCCCTACGGAAGGGCGTCAATTTTTTCCCGTTACACTACCTGTTAGTCTCTTGCTTGCCTCAGTAGGTTTCTCCCAAGTGCTGCACGGAGGAGATTCTCTCCCGTCAAGGCAGGGAACAGCCATGCAAGAAATTTTGGAAAGCTTCGGCGTTGCCATGGATTTATCGGCCAAAGCTTGGGAAACCATGCTGTTTCACTTGCACATTGGCTTCCTGCATACTGATCAACTCTGTCCACCGCTTGGAAAGTTGAAACAGGTTCGTGAACAGATAGGGCTGCGAACGGTTATCGATATGATTGAGAAAGTGATGAATCCTGTACAGTCCATGAATATGATTATTGGCGTCAATCAGCGGAAAACGATGGAGTCGCTCATTCCCATCTCTATGAGATCCGGCGTACAAAGTATTTATCTGGTGAACGGTATCGAGGGCTCTGAAGATTTGCCGATTTACCAAAACAGCACAATCCGCATCGTTACCCCTTGGGGAGACGAGTCGCGCGTGGTGGAACCGCAGAAATTCGGTTTTCTGAGCGGCCCCCTGCAGCCCATGGAGAAGGCTGAACAGCTCTCGTCGCTGCGCCGAATTATCGGCGGTGAGAATACCGAAGAGCTGAAGCGGGAGCGTGATCACGTTATTTTTAATGCTGGATTGAGATTGACGTGGTTCGATAAGGTGGGAAGTTATGAGGAAGGCTTTCAATTAGCGGAATCTTTGTTGCAAAGGAGAGAAGCTCAGAAGGTGATGCAGAAATGGGTGGATCAGAGTCAGCGTTTCACACTGCAAGACTATCCTCACAATGATTCCTCTTCAAAAATTGGATAAAAAGACCATTTTGCGGTTAATTCGGCAAAGATGGTCTTTTTTTTATCTCTACCCTCTGAAACAAGCTCCCCCCTGCGAAATGATATAAGAGGCAACGCTTTCGGTGCCGGACAACCTGGCACAAGCAAGATCACGAAAGTCGATGCACAACGTGAAAAGCAGAACGCTAAGGAGGCATACAACATGAAAAAACAAATACTCACCCTAGCGCTGGTTCCAGCACTTATTTTCGGCGCAGTTACCGTTCCTATGGCCAAAGAAGCTTCGGCCGCTACGACGACCACAACTGGTCAAATCGTAAGCTCCGTCAGTTTCCGTCAAGGTGCAAGCACGGATGCTGCACGTATTCGCTACTTGAAGGCAGGCGAGAAAGTAACCATCTTGTCCAAAGTGAATAGCTATTGGTACAAAGTAAGAGCATCCGATGGCAAGGAAGGATATGTAAGCACCGACTCCAAATACATAAAAACGTCTAGCGTGACAACGCCGGATGGTTCCGATAATAACAGCGGTTCAACGTCAACGGGACAAATTGTAAGCTCCGTCAGTTTCCGCCAAGGTGCAAGTACGGATGCTGCCCGTATTCGTTACTTGAAGGCAGGCGAGAAAGTGACCATTTTGTCCAAAGTGAACAGTTATTGGTACAAAGTAAGAGCGTCCGATGGCCAGGAAGGGTATGTAAGCACGGATTCCAAGTACATTAAAACTTCAGGCGTAACATCGCCGGGAGATTCAAACAATAACGGTGGTACAAGCGGCGGAACCGCCAGTGAAAAAGCGCAAAAAGTGATTGCGGCCGGCAAAAAATATTTAGGAACACCTTATGAATATGGCTCTAGCCGTGATAATACCAACACGTTTGATTGCTCTGACTTCGTTCGTCAAGCTTTCTTGGACGGTATTGGGTTGAAATTGCCAAGTGACTCCAGAGGGCAAGGGAGTTATGTGAAATCACTCGGTAACGCCAAAACCGATTGGCATGATTTGAAACCTGGCGATCTCATGTTCTTCATGGATTACAAAGGGACAAGCAAGTCAAATTACAGCGGTATCGATAAATCGAAACAAACGATCTCACACGTGGCCATATACTTAGGCAATGGGCAGATTTTATCGACGTATTCCAAGGAAAGCGGCGGAGTTCGCATTGATTCCTTTGAAAATCGTCACTGGGAATACCGTTTCTTATATGGCGGCAGCGCACTTTAAAATTCAAAAAGCAGACTTCGAAATCGAAGTCTGCTTTTTTTTATACTTCCATAGGATCAACAAATGGATGCCAATGAATGGTAGGTAAATTGCTTTGTTCACTTACGCCAGCAGAACCGATCCAGGGGGTTGTTGTAGGTCCAGCAACTAAATAATGCTCCAGCAAATTGCGGAAAATAAATGGAAGAGGACGTTCTAGAACAAGATCTTTCGGAACCCAGTGCAGCTCACCTTCAGGGGTGGTGATACGGGGATTCACATCGGTGGAGCCGACGTAGAAAAACTGCTGCCGAACTTCTTGTCCATTTAGACGCAGTAAAATATACTGCAAGCGAAGTCCTTGGATTTCATCGTGTTCTATGCCAGTTTCCTCCCATATTTCACGTAAGCACGCGGCACGCGGGTTGTTTAGTTCATCTGGTTCTAAATGGCCCCCGATAGCGGCCCACAGCCCAGGGGACAGTGTGCGCGTTAAAGAGCGTTTCATCATAAGCAATTCATTCCGGCTGTTCCATAGGAGAGCGGTAGACATCATACGCAATGTAATCATGGTGGCGATCCCTTTCTTTTTCTAGTACACTCAGCTTAGCACAAGTAAACTAGCTCCTGCAAAGAAGGTAGTTTCAGAGCAATTTGCCTATTGCTTCAGACCTCGTGATTCGATATAATGTCCTCTATAGGTAAACAATAGTCTTTCTAGAGAGGACGGTAAGGTCGTGCCGGAAAGCAAAGAGTTTCTACAAACGATCAAGCACACCGGTCCTGAGAGGTACTACTTAGTCCGGGAAGATATTTTGCCAGAAGGTGTACTGAAGACAGTGCAGGCCAAAGAGCTGCTCGCTCGGGGTGAAGTGAAGACGATTCATGATGCCGTGGAACAGGTTGGGCTCAGCCGCAGCGCTTTTTATAAGTACAAGGATGGCATTCATTCGCTAAATAAGCTGGAAAGAGAGCGTATCGTAACGATTTCGATGGATTTGGAGCATCGGTCGGGGATTTTGTCCCGCGTTCTTGCGCTTATCGCTAATTTGGAAGGGAATGTGCTTACTATTCATCAGACGATTCCGCTGCAAGGGATGGCCAATGTCGTCATTTCTGTTGAAACCTCAACGATGGGGGAAGAGATTCGTCAGATTTTGGACCGGCTGCAGTCGCAAGAAGGAGTTAAGCGTGCCGTGATTATCGGTCAGGGCAGTTAAGATAAACATACTACTATTCGGGAGGACAAATGAAATGAAACCGATCAAGGTTGGATTACTGGGACTAGGCACAGTAGGAACAGGTGTCGTACGTATTATTGAAGGACATCAAGAGGATTTACACCGTCAGACAGGCTCTGCGATCGAAATTGCCAAAATTTTGGTGCAAGATAAATCAAAGCTTCGCAACATTTCCGTAGACGCGGACAAGCTGACGGAGAATGTTTGGGATGTTATCAGCGATAGCGAAATTGATGTCGTTGTTGAAGTGATGGGCGGCGTTTCCGCTACGAAAGATCATATTCTAACGGCTCTGGGCAACGGAAAGCACATTGTGACGGCGAATAAGGATCTCATGGCGATGCACGGCGCTGAAATTTTGGCGAAAGCAGCTGAGCACGGCTGTGATGTTTTCTATGAAGCAAGTGTTGCCGGCGGTATTCCGATCATCCGTGCACTCGTAGAGGGCTTCTCCTCTGACCGTATTACGAAGATCATGGGGATTGTTAACGGAACAACGAACTATATTTTAACCAAAATGAGCCAAGAAGGCGCTGCTTACGCGGATGTGCTGAAAGAAGCCCAAGCGCTTGGTTATGCAGAGGCTGACCCGACGTCCGATGTTGAAGGACTTGACGCTGCCCGCAAGATGACGATTCTTTCCACACTTGGTTTCCATGCCAATGTTAGCCTTAGCGATGTCGAAGCAAAAGGAATTTCTAAAGTAACAAAAGAAGACATTCAATACGGCAAGAAATTAGGATACGAAGTGAAGCTGCTTGGTATTGCTGAAAATCATGACGGACATATCTCCGTAAGTGTTCAGCCTACGATGGTGAAGAGCTCTCACCCGCTTGCTTCCGTAAATGGCGTGTTCAATGCCGTGTACGTGACGGGCGAAGCGGTTGGCGAGACAATGTTCTACGGAGCCGGCGCAGGCGAACTGCCTACAGCCACATCTGTTGTAGCGGATTTAGTTGCCGTTGTCCAGAACTTGAAGCTTGGTGTGAGTGGGCGCAGGGTGCTTGCTCCTTACAAAGAGAAGAAGCTGAAAACGGATGAGCAAATCGCATGCAAAAACTTCATTCTTTTGCACGTTGAAGATAAAGCTGGTGTGCTTGCGCAAATTACACAAATTTTTGCTGAGCATGAAGTCAGTTTGGAGTCTGTCTTCCAGCATCCCAACAAACACAACCCGAAAGCTGAAATTATCATCATTACGCATGACGCCAACCAAGCCAGCATGAAAAATGTGCTGAAGCAGTTTGAATCCATGGACGTTATCCACGCCATCAAAAGCGTCTACCGCGTTGAAGGCTAATCTATTGAAAAGAGGCGCAATTTCGAAATGAGTTATAAGGCAGTGCAAAAGGTAAGAGTGAAAGTGCCGGCAAGTACGGCAAACTTAGGTCCTGGCTTTGACTCACTGGGGATGGCCTTGAATTTATATGCCTGGATTGATATGGCCATCTCGGAGCAAACCACGATTGATTTGATCGGTGATCAAATGCACGGGATTCCAACGGACAAGACGAATCTCATTTATAAAGTTGCGCAAATGGTATTTCAAGAAGCGGGCGTTTCCCACCCGGAGCTGTCTATCTCGATGTACAGCGATATTCCGCTAACCCGCGGACTGGGCAGCAGCGCGTCGGCGATTGTTGGCGCTCTGGCCGGAGCCAATGCACTGATTGGCAATAAGCTCACAGAATATGAGCTGTTCCAAATTGCAAGCCGCCTGGAGAAGCATCCTGACAATGTAGGGGCGAGCCTTTTTGGCGGCATCGTGGTTGCGTTCTGGGACGGAGAGAAGGCGGAATCCATCCGGATCGAGCCGGACCCGAACCTGGAGGTGCTGGTGGCGATTCCAGCTTTCCAATTGGCTACAGAGAAGGCGAGAGGCGTTATGCCGAAGCAGGTAGCCATGAAGGATGCGGTGTTCAACCTCAGCCACTCATCGCTGCTTGTTGCCGCGCTAATCACAGGCAACCTGGGGATGATCCGCCATGCCATGAAGGACGCGCTGCATCAGCCGTATCGCGCGCCTCTTATTCCCGGCATGAAGACGCTGCTCGAGCAAGCCGAGAATCACGGCGCGCTTGGGGTTGCACTAAGCGGAGCGGGCCCAACCATGCTAGCGCTGGTGGACCAGCGAAGCGGCCGCAAGGCGGAGCTGGAAGGGTTTTTGAAAGAGACGCTGGCTAAGGAAGGTATCGAGGCACAGACGTTGTGGTTAAAGCCAAGCTGTGAAGGTGTAACAACGACTGCGCTGCAGGAAAACGACGGGGATCTCCAGTCCTTCGTAGACAAGGAGGTTCATGCATGAAGCGAGTCGCGATTCTTGGACCGAGCACTTTTTCGGAAGAGGCTACCCGTCATTTTTTGGGCGAGGACTTTACCTATGTTTCTTATAAGTTAATTTCCGAAGTCTTCAACGCAACATCGTCCGGTGAAACGGATCTGGGCGTTATCCCCATCGAAAATACACTTGAAGGCTCCGTCCATCTGCATGTGGACTGGCTTGTTCATGAAGTGGATCTTCCGATTCGGGCGGAGTGGGTGTTTCCCATCGATATGAATCTCATTGGGTACCCTGGTCCTGAGGGGAGAACGGATGATTCGAATCCTTTTGGATATATCCGCAAGGTGCTGTCTCATCACGTCGTGCCTGCACAGTGCAGCCGTTTTATGAAGCAATATTTAAGCGGAGCGGAATTTGAACAAGTCAGTTCTACGGCAGAAGGAGTACGGATTGTTTCTTCTCTTCAGGATCCTTCGGTTGCTGCCATCGGAACGGCCATTGCTTCTACGAACTATGGCGTGCCTATGCTGCAAAAAGAAATCCAGGACCACAAAGACAACATGACACGTTTCTTGCTGGTCGGCAAGGAAGCTTCCGAGCTGAAACCCTCGGAGGACATGAAGACGACGATTCTCGTCACGCTGCCGGAAGATTATCCGGGCGCTCTTCACCAGGTGCTCTCAGCCTTCGCTTGGCGGAGAATCAATCTTTCCAAAATTGAGTCCAAGCCAACGAAGAAAAAACTGGGCACTTATTATTTTTACATTGATATAGCGGGATCCTTGGACTCCGTTCTGCTCCCGTCTGCGATTCAAGAAATTGAAGCGATTGGGTGTCAGGTGCGCATATTAGGCTGTTATCCTAGCTATCCCTATACGAATTAACTCAAAGATCCTCCCGCTCTCCAGCGCGGGGGATTTTTTTTGTCCGAAAGGGGCAAAAGCCTAGAAACGTGCATAAGATGTAATATCATTGTGAATATGTAGGTGGCTTAGCTAGCAGGGTTTATGAAAAATTGCTTGTGAATAAGCTTCCAAAGCCAGTTTTTTCTAACGAAAAAAGGAGGTAAGGTGTTGAAAATCCATATTGTCAAAAAGGGAGATACCCTGTACGAACTCGCAAAAAAATATCATAGTACATTGGATCAGATCATTGCATTCAATCCGCAAATTGCAGACCCCAATGTGCTGGACATCGGCATGAAGGTGAAAATCCCTTCCAAACCGAAGCCGGTCGATCCGCCTGCGTCAGAGTTCGTTTACAAGCACATTGTTCAGCAGGGAGACAGCTTATGGAAGCTTGGAAAAGCCTGGGATGTACCTCTACAGGCGATGATTGGGGCTAATCCGCAGCTGAAGAATCCCAACGTACTTATGACAGGGGAAGTTGTTTTTGTTCCCAAAATGCATCATGGAGCTGCGGACACGACGCATCATTCCCCTCCAAAAGCGTCGACGATGCCTTTCGATCATATGCCGGAGGCACAGCCGACGACGCCAAGCGATGCAAGCCCGCCGCCATATATCCCGGCTCCGGAAGAAACGATGCCAGAGGCAATGCAACCAATGCCAATGCAACCAATGCCTACTGTTCCTGCACCTGCCCCAGAGCAGACTTTGATGCCTGAAGTGCCAAGTGGAGAGCCAGAGGATATTGCGCTGCAAGAACCTTACGAGCAGCCAGCCACTCATCCTTTCAAGCAGTTTCATATTACTGCGACGGAAGTATTCGCTTATCCGGAGGCGAACCAGCAAGAAGCAGCGGCGCATCCGGCATTTATGCCGTATCAACAGCAGCCGTGGGAACAAGCGCCTCATCATACTCAGATGCCCACATTCCCTGTGAGCAACGAGGGGTGCGGCTGTGGGGGCCCTGCCATCATGGAGCAGCCATGGATGACAGGACCAGAAGGATTTGCTGCTAACCCATTAGGAAATCCATGGGAAGGGCAGCATCATGGCTACCATCACGGCATGCCATCAATGCCGTACATGGCTGACATGAACACAATACCATCGATGCCGAATGTGGCTGACATGAACACAATGCCATCGATGCCGAATGTGGCTGACATGAACACGATGCCATGGATGCCGAACATGGCTGATATGAACACGATACCATCGATGCCGAACATAGCTGATATGAACACAATGCCGTCGATGCCAAACATGGCTGACATGAACACAATGCCATGGATGCCGAACATGGCTGACATGAACACGATGCCGTCGATGCCGAATATGCCTTACATGCCCGACTTATATCCGCAAGGATCTCCTTTTGACATGGGGCAATCCGGGCATAATCCGTTTGCTTTTCAACCGGGTCCATATGGAATCCCTTATGCCGGAGCTCACTATCAAGCGCCTTTCGAGTCGCCAATGATGCCGCAAGTTCATACGCATGAACTTACGAAAGAAAGCGACAAAGATGAAGTCGTAGAAATCGATATTCGCACGAACAAGTCAGGGAAAGCCAAACATAGCGGCGGTGCTTCCAAAAAAGCGAAATTGACCGGAACAGATGCGCTCAATGCCTTCGTAAGACGTCAGCAAAGAGCAGTTTTAGACCCCCAGGAATCCAGACCCAATGTTCCTTGGATTAATTTCTGAATAACAAAAAAGCCTCCTAAGTCCACAGTCCGTGGATTGGGAGGCTTTTTAATATTTTAGCTGATGGAACCATTATGCAATCATTCCGATGGTGAAGAAGACCATAAGGCCAACGACGAAATTCATGCCCCATTTCTTGCGGAGCAGCTCCCGCCCGCGGTGCAGACGAGTTTTCACCGTTGTAATCGGCAAGTTAAGCTTGGTGCTAATTTCTTGAAGCGAAAGCTCTTCCAGATAATAAAGCGTAATGACGCTTTTATATTTGTCGGCCAACTTATTGATGGAAGTGTGCATGTGATCTTGGATTTCTGTTTGCAGCACAGCGTGCTCCGGCGATTGATCCTGGCTTGCGAGTTTACTGTAATAGCTGTAATCATCGTCGTGATCGCTCAGCTCAGCATCTAGGGATTGAACAGGCCGCTTTTTGCGCAACAAATCAATCGCGACATTTTTGCCGATCCGATAAATCCAGGTAGAGAAGTTCTGGCTTTCATCGTAGTGATTCAAATTCAAGTATACGCGAATAAATGTCTCCTGAACGATATCCTCCGAATCAGGCCTGTTATGAAGCATGCGGAATGCAAGCTTTTGTATTTTATTCCGGTATAACTCGACTAATTCAACGAAAGCGTTGCGATCGCCTCGTCTGGATAATTGAATTAATTGAAGTTCTGCGACATTCATGGTGTTTCCCCTCCTTAGCGTTTTCGTAAGAAAACTGTCTTCGAAAGATCAGGCTTAGCATTTTCTTGAAGAAAATCAGCTGGCAGCCTTTTCAGATATATATCGTTTTTCATGAATAAGTATGAGAATATTTCATCTACTTCTGACTATATCATTTCTGTGGCAACAGTCAAATTTTATAGTTATTTTATACTCAGAACATTCCCATTATTTGCCGAATTTATGGATGTTTGGTTACTTTTCATGTCAGTGGTCGGAAATGAGGCTGAAGTTGAGCGAGGTGTAGGCACGCCTTTTTCAATTTTGAGTACTTCATTCCAAATAGCAACGGCTCCCCATAATAGGACAACTCCAATAATCAGGAGTGTTGTACGCTTGATTCGTCTTTTACCTTTCATGATAGAGCTTCACCGTCCGTCTTGATTGGTTTGATGCTACTCTCCCTATGGTAAATGATGTATAGCGTCTCATGCAAATGGAAACAATACGAAAAAAGAGAATAGAAGGGGATACCAGTGAATGTACAACGTTTTTTGAAGCATTGGAAAAGAAGGCTGCGCTGGAAACGCAGTTGGTTGACATTAGGGATGATCTTCCTTGTAGGTACGGTTTGCTTCATTGGGTACGCAACAGATGGTTTTTCAGGTACTGACCATTCTCCGACTCAAGCTGCGATGGCTCAATTAACGCCGGAAGACGATGAGCGTCTGAAAGAAGCGGAAGCAACGCTGAAGCGGATTACAGATACTAGGGAAAGCTACCTGCTTAAATCTTACGTTTGCGGTGAAGAGAAGAGCACACTCGGTCAGCAAACCTCAGAGCAGCTGCTTGATATGCAAATGAAACATCCGAACTGGCTGCTCAGTGTCAGCCCTAGCGGAGAGGTCACATTTACCGAGAATATTGAAGATTTGTCTCCGGCATGCAAAGAGAAAGCGGTATTCGGCATTGACGGAAGCAGCAATCTCTCGTTGTTTAACGGCACTCCTGCCAAAGATAACGTGATACGGACATTTTTCCAACTAAATATCAAGCATTTGGAAAGCAGCCTGCCCCCGGATACGGTGGAAAAGCTGCGCGAGGGCATTCGCATCTCGGATATGGAGGAGTATAATAGCGTATTATCAACATTCAGCGATTATGCCGTGGAAGAAACAGAAAAAGCGATGACAAGGCCATAATGGAGCAAAAAAGTGTGGTAGATAAGGGGAAATCCCTAGTCTATCTCTTTTTTTTGTTATCTGCTATAATGAGAAATGACTACATATGTTCGCTTTTTTTAGATGGGAGAGAAATGCTGTGCGTATTCTGGGGATTGATCCGGGGATCGCGATTGTAGGTTTTGGCTTTATTGATAAAATTGGCAGCAAGCTTGTTCCTGTGCAATATGGTTCAATTCAGACGGAAGCACATACCGATCCGGGCCTGAGACTGAAGGATGTCTACGACGCTACAACGCAATTGATAGAAAAGTATAAACCGGACGCAATGTCCATAGAGAAGCTTTTTTTTAACCGAAATGTAACGACGGCATTTACCGTAGGCCAAGCACGTGGTGTCATGATTCTAGCGGGTGTTCAGGCAGGTCTGCCCATAGCGGAATATACGCCTCTTCAAGTCAAACAATCCGTTGTCGGCTACGGGAATGCGGAGAAGAAGCAAGTCCAGGAAATGGTCAAAATATTACTCAAACTATCGCAGGTGCCTAAGCCTGATGATGTAGCTGATGCTCTGGCGATTGCTATTTGCCATGCACATTCTTCTGCTTTGCAATCTAGAATAAATGAGGTCAGAAAAAGATGATAGATTTCTTACGAGGAAAAGTGGCGCTGCGCGAGAGCGAGTATGCTGTGCTGGATGTGAACGGCGTAGGTTATCGAGTATTTTGTCCTAATCCCTATGCGCTTTCGCATAAGGATAATGAAGAAGTTACGATGTTCATTCATTATCACGTGAGGGAAGACGCTCATTTGCTATTCGGTTTTGTCTCGCGAGATGAGCAGGCTTTATTCCGTTTGCTGCTGGATGTGACGGGGATTGGACCTAAAGTGGCTTTGGGTATCCTTGCTGCAGGTGGAAGGCCGGAAGCTGTTATTTTGGCAATTAGCCAAGAAAATTTGGCTTTCCTCACGAAGTTGCCAGGCATCGGCAAAAAGACGGCGCAGCGGATTATTTTGGACCTTAAGGACAAATTAGGTTCAGTGACGTTCTCGAGTCCTGAAGCTGCTGTTGCTTTAAGCGTTGTGGGTTCAGCCCAAATTACGGAGGGCGGCCAAGTTTGGACGGAAGCGAAAGAGGCTCTGATGACGCTTGGTTACACGGAAGCGGAAGTGGACCGCGCATGGCTGCAAGTGAAGCCCAAAGCAAATCCTTCGGATTCTACAGATGTTTTGATGAAGCTTGCCCTGCAAGCCTTGTATACGATGTAGCAAGTATTAGCCAATGAAGAAAGCTTTCCTAGGGAAAGCTCGTAGGAGGATCACCATGGATAATGACCGGATTATATCGGCTAATTTGATGATGGAGGACAACGTCATAGAGTACAGTCTGCGTCCCCGTTATTTGGCTGAATATATCGGCCAGAAGCAGGCTAAGGAGAACCTCAAGATCTATATCGAAGCCGCCAAAATGCGCAAGGAAGCGCTGGATCATGTGCTGCTTTATGGACCGCCGGGGCTCGGGAAGACGACCCTGTCCAATATCATCGCCAACGAGCTTGGCGTGAACATCCGAACAACCTCCGGCCCCGCCATTGAACGGCCGGGCGATTTGGCTGCCATCCTGACGAACCTGCAGGAGGGCGACGTGCTGTTCATCGACGAAATTCACCGCCTCCACCGTACGGTGGAAGAGGTGTTATATCCGGCGATGGAGGATTTTGCCCTTGATATTATCATCGGCAAGGGGCCGAGCGCGCGCTCGGTGCGGCTGGACTTGCCGGCGTTTACGCTGGTCGGCGCGACGACGCGCGTCGGTTTGTTGTCTGCGCCGCTGCGCGACCGTTTCGGAGTCGTCAGCCGGCTGGAGTTTTATACGGTGGAGGAGCTCACCTACATCGTCTCCCGGACGGCCGACATCCTGCAGGTCGGCATCGTCGGTGAAGCCGCGCGCGAGATCGGCATGCGCTCGCGTGGCACACCGCGTATCGCGAACCGCTTGCTGAAGCGGGTGCGCGACTTCGCGCAGGTGAAGGGCGATGGCATCATCACGCTGGACATTGCCAAAGAGGCGCTGAAGCGCATCCAGATCGATGACCTGGGTCTGGATGAGATCGACCATAAGATGCTGAGGGCGATCATCCAGAGCTTCCAGGGCGGCCCTGTAGGGCTGGAGACGATCGCAGCCACCATTGGTGAAGAGAGTCAGACGATCGAAGACGTCTACGAGCCGTATTTGCTGCAAATTGGATTTTTGCAGCGTACGCCGAGAGGGCGAATCGTTACGCCGCAGGCCTACCATCATTTGGGCTTGCCGGTACCGGAACAGCGGTCATGAGGAACTTGAGAGGGAGCCGGGAGGCTCCCTTTTTTCGTTACTTGTTGCTGTCGTATCCTTGTCCTCGTCTTCGAGTTTACATCTAGGCCAGACACTCGTTTACTAACTGTTTGCACTCCTGAGCCATACCTCCTTACTTCCAGCCCGAACACCTGAGCTAGTCACTCCTTTTACTTCCAATTGCTATGTTAGCACCGCTCGCTCGTCCGATTTCAGCCTCTATTCCCTCTTGTGAGCACAAGCCGAAGGCTAACGGACTGAGATGACCCTATTTGCCACTTTTGTCGCAAAATTAGCATCTAACGGACTCAGGAGCCGCTATTGAGCATGAATATGCTTAAAACAGCGACAAAGTCCGTGAATAACGTCACCTCAGTCCGTTAGCGCCTCAAATCCAGCCGAATTTGCCCATGTAACGGCTCCTGAGTCGGCTACGAGATGAGCCTACGCGAGCGACGTCTGAGGTTTCATTTCCTAGAACGACAACATACACCTGAGCAGCAACTTAAAGTCTTACCATTTTATTCTACTAAAAAACAAAACTTCTGCGCTTTGCCAGAGTCTAACTTAGTAGAATGCTGCAAAAGAAAGGAAATATTGTCGAATGAAACGAACAAAAAAGCTGTTAGCCCCCAGAACACTAGCTTTGATTACGACGGCTGCTTTAACGTTTGGAACAGTTCCAGTGTTAACGATTCCTGCGCATGCAGCGGGAATATCGCATTTGGATGAAGTACGTGTTGCCTTATTCATAGATTCTGCCAAATATAAATTAATAGAACCGGTTACGACACTTAGCTCGACTGGCGGAATGGATATCAGTGTACGCAGTTCAGCCGCAGCCGCCGAACAGCTCTGGCTCACTCTCCAAGACAGCACCATCCGCATGTCTTTGGATCAGTACAGTGTCATGATGCTGGAAACGACAGATTTCGCTGCTGCTAAAGGTTTAAGTACGAAACTCGCCACCATGTCAGCGGATGGTTACGTGTTAAGCCGGGTGAAACAAGGAAAAACGGTGTTTCAGGTATTTTACGGCAGCTTCCCTACGATGGAAGCAGCAGAAAGCGCTTCAGCCCAAGCGCTAAAAGATGCGACAGTGGCTGCGTTCACGAAGCAAGCCCCTCCTGCAGTGACAGGGCCGCTCCATTTAAGCGCGGGTACGTTTGCGTCAGAGGCTGCTGCATTGCAGCAAGCGGCTGTTTATGCTGGAGCTGGAATTCAAGCAGATGTAGCCTTGCAAGATGATACCACAGGTAAGCCGGCATATAGTGTATGGATTGGCAACGAAGCGAGTCTTGCTCAGTTAGAAACGGTGAAACAGGCCGCTATGCGTGCGGTTCCTGCCATTCCTTTGCAAGCCGCCAATACGAAGGCGTCCTATCTTATTCGCAAATCAGACGTAACCGCGTCGACGAATGGAACTACACCTGTCCCGCATTTCGCTGCAGGAGCTGGTCAGCAAAAAACGTTGGTTCACTCCAAAGGTGAAGCGATAACTGTAAAAGAAAAAGCAGACCGCAAATATCGTGGCGACATGGAAATCAGTACATATCAGAATAAATTAGCATTGGTAAATGAAGTGCCGATGGAGTCCTACTTATATGGCGTTTTAGGCGCGGAACTTGGCTCCGGATGGCCAGCAGAGGCATTGAAGGCTCAAGCGGTCGCGGCCCGCACGTTTGCCATTAAACAGGGAAATAAATACGAAATCGCTCAAGTGACGGATACGACGCTAGATCAAGCTTATTACGGCATGCAAAAAGAGTTCCCGGCAGGCAATCAAGCGGTTGATGCCACGAAAGATGAAGTCATTTCGGATAAAAGCGGGTTGATTTCACCTGTATTCTCATCGAATTCCGGTGGGAAAACGGCAGATCCATCCGAGGTTTGGGGAAATCCAGTGGGTTATTTGCGCAGCGTGGCTAGTCCTGATCAAGGAGCGGAAAATGGCAAAGCAACATGGTACCGCATTCAATTGACGGATGGCCGTCTGGGCTATGTCTCCGCGGAGTACTTGAAGGATACAGGCCAGAAAGACAAGAACGGTACCCCTTACTACGAGTCTACCGATCAAAACGTCAATGTCCGTTTGGCGCCGTACGTGGACAATACAGCGAATCCTTCTATTGATCAGCTTGCAGCTAAGGAAAAAGTACTCGTCATAGGGCAGGAAAGAGAATCTAATGCCTACTCTTGGATGAGAGGCCCATATACGCCGAGTGAGATGAAGAACAAATTAACGGCGGCAGGGGTAAAAATAAACGGTGAACTAACATCCCTGGAGATATCTGCACGAGGCCCATCTGGAAGGGTTACAGAGCTCAAAGCAAATGGCGTGGTAGTGAAAGTGCCTTATCCTGACGCCCTGCGCACTGTGCTTGGCGGCTTGCCCAGCACCCTGTTTGAAATTGAAGGAGCAGGAAGTTATACTGGTAGTACCCCGCAAGGAGCGAATCTGGCGATCGTGGGGAGCGGAAGTGCCGGGACAGGCACTACAAGCGCTGATACCGTCTATGTGCTTTCCGGTAATCAATCCCAGCCTACCTCGCTCAAGAAAACGGATTTGACCGCATTAGGCACCACAGGGTTGGCTAAACCAACGGATCCAGTTGGAACCCCGAACACACCTACGGTAACACCAACGCAAGGCAAACAATTCGTATTCCGCGGCACAGGATATGGCCATGGATTAGGAATGTCCCAATGGGGAGCAAGAGGTTTTGCAGAACAAGGCTATGATTATAAAAAAATACTTCAGACATATTATACTGGAGTCAACATAACTAAGGAATGAATACACACTCATGGATGTACAAGCATTTGACTTTGAATTACCTGAATCATTGATTGCCCAGACGCCGCTGCTTAATCGCACGGCGTCTAGACTGCTTACGCTGAATAAACAGACCGGAGCAATTGGCCATCAGACTTTTGAACAACTGATTGATTATCTGGAAGCCGGGGACTTGCTCGTGATGAATGATACACGAGTCATTCCAGCACGGCTCTTTGGCATGAAGAAAGATACGGGAGCTAAGGTTGAGCTTCTGCTATTGAAACAGCTCGGTGAAGACCGCTGGGAGGCTCTGGTGAAGCCCGGGAAGCGCATGCAGCTGGGGGCTGTGGCCGTTTTTGGAGTGAACCAGGAGGAAGAGCCTCTGCTGACGGCGGAGGTCGTTGAAGTGGGAGAGATGGGAGCACGCGTGCTTCAATTCAGCTATAAGGGCATTTTTAATGAAATTTTGGATCGATTAGGGGAGATGCCCCTGCCTCCTTATATTAAAGAACAGTTGCCGGAGAGGGAACGCTATCAAACCGTATATGCGAAACACGAGGGCTCGGCCGCGGCGCCAACAGCAGGACTTCATTTCACAGAAGCTTACTTGGAGAAGCTGCAAGCGAAGGGGGTTCGTCTTGCATTCGTCACGCTGCATGTGGGATTAGGCACATTCCGTCCTGTGTCCGTAGACACTATTGAAGAGCATCAAATGCACGCGGAGTATTACGTGCTTTCCGCTGAAACCGCAGCGGCGATCAATGAAACCAAAGCGAACGGGAAACGTGTTGTTGCTGTAGGAACAACATCTGCCCGAACGCTGGAAACCGCCGCAGGTATCAGTCGTGAGCAAGGAGGAGCGGAAGCTGGGAAACCATTAGTTATCCAGCCTTCGCAGGGATGGACGAGTATCTTTATTTATCCGGGATATACTTTTGGGGTCGTGGATGCTCTGTTAACGAATTTCCATTTGCCGAAATCAACCCTTCTCATGCTGATTAGCGCTCTGGCTGGAAGGACGCATATCATGCAAGCTTATGAAGAGGCTGTCCGAGAAGAGTATCGCTTTTTTAGCTTTGGAGACGCCATGCTTATTTACTAAATAGAAACAAAGACTAGAGGAAGCTTAGAATAGGAAGTGGATGTAATGGCAGCAGCAGTAACGTACGAACCGATCAAAACTTGTAAACAATCCGGTGCCCGCTTGGGTCGGGTTCACACCCCGCATGGCGTTATTGAAACGCCGGCTTTCATGCCGGTTGGTACGCAGGCTACGGTGAAAACGATGAGTCCGGAAGAGTTGAAAACGATGGATGCCCAAATTATTTTGAGCAATACGTATCATCTATTCATTCGTCCTGGACATGAGATCGTGAAATCCGCAGGAGGCTTGCACAAATTCATGAACTGGGATCGCCCGATTTTAACGGATAGCGGCGGGTTCCAAGTGTTTAGCCTGAGCAATATGCGCAAAATTACCGAAGAGGGCGTTACGTTTAAATCTCATTTGAATGGCGACAAGCTGTTTCTCTCGCCGGAAGTAGCCATGGAAATCCAAAATGCGCTTGGATCCGATATTATGATGGCCTTCGATGAATGCCCTCCGTTCCCGGCAGAGTACGATTATGTGAAGAAATCATTGGAACGAACGACACGCTGGGCCGAGCGCTGCCTGAAAAGTCACAGCCGACCGGAAGACCAAGGTTTATTCGCCATTATTCAGGGCGGGATGCATGAGGACCTGCGCAGAATGAGTGCGGAGCAGTTGACTTCCATGGATTTCCCGGGGTATGCTATTGGTGGACTGAGCGTTGGAGAGCCTAAGCATTTGATGTATGAAGTGCTTGATTATACAACACCATTGATGCCGGCTAACAAACCGCGTTACCTGATGGGTGTGGGTTCACCCGATGCGTTAATTGAAGGCGCTATCCGCGGGATCGACATGTTCGACTGCGTACTGCCTACAAGGATTGCCCGAAATGGGACTTGCATGACAAGCGAAGGCCGTCTTGTGATTCGGAATGCGAAGTTTGCGACGGATTTTGGCCCGCTGGATCCCAAATGTTCATGTTATACTTGCACAAATTACAGCAGAGCCTATATTCGTCATTTAATTAAAGCGGATGAAACCTTTGGAATCAGATTGACAACGATTCATAACCTTCACTTTCTGCTACAGCTTATGCGCGATGTCAGAGGGGCCATTATGGAAGATCGCTTGCTCGATTTCCGTGATGCATTCTTTGCCTCCTATGGGCTGAATGATAATGAAAGAGGATTTTAAGAAAGGAGGATACCTATGTTTCTATTGGCTGAAACTACAACTGCGAATACTGGCGCGGTAGGATATTTGTATACATACGGGCCGTTAGTGCTCATGTTCGTGGTTCTCTATTTCTTACTTATTCGTCCACAGCAAAAAAGACAGAAAACACGCAATCAAATGCTCGGCTCTTTGAAAAAAGGAGATAAGGTCGTTACGATTGGCGGTCTTCACGGCACGATTATGGAGATCACTGACGACATTTGTGTGCTTCGTGTCAACGATGCAACGAAAATGACTTTTGATCGTTCTGCCATCAATGCTGTTTCACAAACAACAGCAAAGGAATAAAATAAAAAAGCGAGAACCTTCATCAGGCTCTCGCTTTTTGTTTGGCTTTTAAAGCTCATTATTTTTGAAAGATCGTTTAAGCAGTACTTGTTCTCCAAGAACCAGGCGTCCTTCGGAAATGCGCAGTCCTAATCTTGCGGCTACAACGCCTAGCACGACACCGGCACACATATCGGATAACCAGTGGATACCGAGATAGAAAATCGTGAAAATGATAAAAGCTGAGGAAATCGGAACGAAAATTTTCCAAAATGTATTGCGGCTCTTCACAGCAATGACGGCCATCGATACGGAGATCGACGTATGCAGGCTAGGGAAGCAATTATCCAATCCCGATAGCGGGCGATAGTCCTGCTCGAAGGTTGGGAATACATCAAGAATTAGCAGCTTAACACTCGGATGAAACGACCAGACTTCGTTAACTGGAAAGAACAGATAAAACGGAATGGCTATCATATAGTTGAACATGAGCGCGTAACAAATCGCGTAGAATAGTTTGTAATTTTTCTGAAATGTATATAGGGCAATGGATGTAATCATGACGGATGGAAAGATCACGACATAGAAGTAACTGCTAATCACGGTCAATATATCATTGTGGAAGAAATGTTGAATCGTAGAAACAAAGTTTCCTTCTATGCTATAGATGGATTTGGTAAAATCAGCTTTATAGTCAATTCGTTTCTCGACCCACATCTCAAGTTTATTGAAAAAAAGGATTGTGATGAGTGCTGCGAAGTGGATTAAATATTTGCGGGATGTAAATATTTCTTGAACGAAGCTTCCAGCGATAACGAACGGATTTTTGCGTGTTGCGGCAATTAGAAAGACGATGACAGTAATTACTATATAGACCGTCGCATGTGTCATAGACTGAAACGGGCTCATGGTGTTTTCCCCCTAATATTGGAAATTATTGCGAATATAACTATGATAGTATACCACAATCAAAGGGGGATAGTGAATTTTCACGGAAACGTCTTATTTCGTCGTGTTAACGCCAAGGATGCCTCCAAGTGCTCCTGCTGCAAATAAAATACCGAGCAATTGCAGGGATTGAAGATTCAATCCTGCGTCAAAAGCTAGAAAGCCAACCAAGAAAATAAGAATAAAATAGACGAATCCGACGAGTCCCCCGTGGTACCAGCCGCGGTTACCGGCTCTTTTGCCTGAAACCCAGCCTCCAATAAACAATGCTGCAGCATGGATAATCGTAGTTAACGTATGCAAGGAACTCTCTTGTGTGCTAGTTAGAAGCAAAAATAATGATGTTACTATTGTCCCAATTGTCATCATGCTTAATGAATAGGCAAGTCCGGAAAATAAAGGTGATGTTATTCGAACCTGACTGACCGTTTTCATGGGATTCACAGGCACCAATCCTTTCTTATATTCGTTCTTTTCATTATCATCATTGTATGGCCAAGCACATAGAATTAGTACAGACTGTTCAAAGGGAAGGTGAATAATTATGACGGAATTTTCTCAAGGACCCGCTCTGTGGCAGGCTATTGCAGCTCTTATTATTTTTTTTGCCGCTTATATTTGTATTTTGATTGAGAAGTGGGACCGTACATATACGGCGCTTGGAGGAGCCATCCTGATGCTTCTGCTGGGCATTATTCCAATTGGAAAGGCGCTTACAACATACGCAAATTGGCATGTTCTTTTATTTCTTGTTAGTTTATTCGTCATTGCCGGTCTATTTCAGAAAACAGGACTTATCGCATTCTCCGCAAGCAAGATCGTACGCGTGTTTCGGTTACAGCCTTTTACGATATTAATAGGTTTGTCGGTACTGGCCGCTGTAAGTTCTGCCTTATTAAACGCTTTGCTCGCCATCGCTGTTATCGTTCCGATCCTGCTCAAAACGACGAAGATGATGAAACTGTCTCCTGTCCCTTTTTTGATTTCTGTCTTGTTATCGGCGAATCTCGGTGGCGCAGCAACGCTTATGGGCAATTGGTCCAATAGGCTGATTGGTGCAGCTGAGCATATAACTACAGGTGAGATGCTGATCAAAATCGGACCGCTAATTATTCTCATGCTGGCTATCGTCTATCTAGCAATCTGGTTTTTTTATGGAAAGAAAATGATTATTCCTGAAACGTACAAGCGGGAGGTGCTTAGTTTACAGCCCGAAACCTACTTAACGGAAGATCGCGTCCAATTTATCGGGGGCAACGCCATTGCCGGGGCAACGCTGCTTGCTTTTTTACTGCAAGGTATCTTGGGGTGGCAAGCCTCCTATATTGCTGCAGGCGGAGCCGTAGCGCTAATCGCGCTTAACTATCAGGACCTCATTCAGCTTTTCAAAAAGAGAGATTACCGTTCCATCTGGAGTGGGGTACTAGAAACACAGGGATTGTTTTTTCTAGGATTGTTTATCATGGTTGGCGGATTAACGTATGCCGGGATATCGGGATTCATCGCTGTTAGAGGTTTGGAATTGAGCCAAGGTTCCATGTCATTCTTATCCATGCTTCTGTTATGGTTGACGGGGTTTGGTTCATCGGTTGTGGATTATATGCCATATACTGCGGCGATGATTCCTGTGATAGAACAAATAGGAACAGAAATGCAGAGTTTTTCTCAAGCATCCATTCAGCCTCTGTGGTGGTCCATCATTATTGGAACCGCGATTGGAAGCGGGGTTACGCTCTTCGGTTCGATATCAAGCATGTATGCGGCAGCACTCGCGGAGCAAGAAGGAGGAGGGCTTAATCCCCGTAATTATTTCATGATTGCAGGGCCGATCTCCTTGGTTTTATTCATCGTAGCTACGATCTATTTCAAGTTATTTCTGTTGTAATTCCCAACAATTGAATACGTAAAATCTGCATGATGAAGTGCATGAGCGGTCAGAATACCAGTGAACTCCGAGAACAAGCAAGAAGCTTAGATCAGGGAGGCTATCGATGGATATTCTGACCATTTTTTTACGTACCGTGCTGATCTACTTTGTCGTTTTTCTAATGCTCCGTCTGATGGGGAAGCGGGAAATCGGGAAGTTATCGCTGTTTGATCTTGTTATTTCGATTATGATTGCCGAGATTGCCGTGTTCGTGCTTGAAGATGTAAAGAAGCCAATCATAGATGGGATTGTCCCGATGGCGACACTGGTGTTGATCCAAATCATCATCGCCTATGTCACCTTAAAAAATAGAAATCTCCGGATTCTATTTGACGGGAAACCTAGCGTGATCATCAAACAAGGATTGATCGACCGTGAAGAAATGAGGAAACACCGTTACAACCTGGATGACTTAATGCAGCAGCTCAGGCAAAATAAGATCATGAATGTCGCAGACGTGGAGTTTGCCGTTCTTGAGCCCTCGGGGAAGTTAAGCGTAGTGGAGAAAAGCTTGAAAGCGAAAGAGACAGCGATTGACGAACAAGGCCTGAAGGGCACGATTCGATATGAGGGTCTACCGCTGCCTCTCATTATGGACGGCAAAGTACAGGACGATAATTTAGAGAAAATAGGCAAAACGAGATTTTGGCTAAAAAACCAGCTTCAATTCAAGGGAGCGCGCGATTTCAAAGAAGTGTTTTATTGCTCCATTGATCACAGAGGGAGAATGTTTCTTGACCGCAAAAGATAGGTTAGCGGATAATTTTTTTGCCCATGTTGAGAACCCGGGTCAGGTCCTTTAAACGAATCAATCGGAAAAGCGTAATCGAAAACAAATAAACAATAAACCCTACGAGCGTCGAAGATACAAAACGGAGCCATTCAATGGTAGTCCATGGCATGTACATGATGAAGTAACAACATAGACCTGAGAGGACCATAGCCGCTCCAATTTTGCCGAAATCACTGCCTTCCATACGAAACTTCAACAAACGCACAACGCTGTTCCAATGTAGGAGCGTAACCAACACAATGTTTACATTGATCGCAAAAACAGCTCCTTGAATGCCGAGTTCCGGCTTGCTGGCCAGCCAATAAATGAGGATTAGTTTGACGGTAGAGCCTATCAAGGTATTGATCAAAGCGGATCCGGGTTTATTCAAAGCTTGCAGAGTCGACTGCAGGGGTGCCTGGAAATAGATGAATATGGCAATGGGAGCCATCATTTTGAGCATAATACCGACATCGGGTTGATTGTACATATACCTGCAGATGGGTTCGGCCAGGACGAACATGACGACAGCAAACGGAGCACCCGTGACTAAAGCCAGCTTTAAGGATTGGTGCAGGCGCGCATGGATCGTTTTCATATCTTTGCGAGCAGCAGCTTCGCTTAAGGATGGAACCAGCGAGACCGATAAAGACATCGTCAGTGCGCTCGGAAGCAGAATGATAGGGATAATCATACCTTGCAGCGCACCGTACTGCGCTGTTGCCAGAGAAGTGGCAATGCCTGCAATGGCTAGACTTTGCGCAATGAGAATAGATTCGAATAAATAAGAGCTTGCCCCAATTAACTTGCTGCCCGTAATCGGAATGGAAATGCGTAATATCCGCCGTAAGTTAGCCAACCGGCCATTCGTTTTCGTCGTACCGATCTGAGCGACAGGAAGTTTCGGTGATGATTTTTTATCGTACCTGAAATGGATGGCCAGAACGGCTAGACCGCCAATCTCACCGGCAAGAACGCCTACCATGGCGCCGGCGGCGGCATATTCGATCCCGTACGGGATCATAACATATGAGCAGACAAGCACCATCACAATACGAATCAGCGTTTCCATAATCTGTGATGAGGCCGTGGGAATCATATTCTGTCTGCCTTGAAAGTATCCGCGGTAAACAGCGGAAACCCCGATGATCGGGATCATTGGACTCATGCACAAGAAGGTGTAATAAACGCGAGAATCGGTTAACAAATGGGAGGTGATCCAAGAGGCGCCTGCGACGCAAGCAATGGTGAATAGGATGCTCAAGCCAATTGTGATCACTAAAGAAATTCGAAGAATGCTGCGAATTCTCGATTCATTATGCTCGGCTTCAGCCTCGGCAATCAGCTTGGCAATGGCAATAGGTATGCCTCCCGTTATGATCGTCAAGATGACGGAAAGGAAAGGCCAGCCCATTTGATAAAGGCCAATGCCTTCTGCGCCGATGACACGAGGTAAAGTAATTCTAGGGATGAAGCCGAGAATACGGTTCAAAATGCCTGCGGCCAAAAGAATCATCGTGCCCCTGATAAATGACTGCTTGGTCATGCCATACCCTCTTCCGATACTTGTCTTACCTTATGGATATGCGAGAGTTGGTCAGGCTCATGCTAACATTTTATGGACAGGTTAAAGCTAGCAGGAAATTGGGGTGTGAATATCGAATAACATGTCAAGTTAACTATGATAAACTGACCTTAGGAGGATCTCTCTATGAATGGAGAAGATAATGATCAAGTTCCTCATCATCCTGAGGACAAGGCAAGCGAACAGATAGAGGAAAGCGATTCAGCCCCCCATCACGCGGACAAGGAAGAAGCGGAAGTTGCACTTTCCGATTTTGAATTGAGCGAGCTCATCGAGAATCTTTGTTTGAGCAAAGTGGAGGAGTTTGTGCTGCTTGGCTATGAACATGTCACTGGAAAAGAGATCTGGGATTGTGTGAGTGACAAATACCGTAAAACGGGTGTCCCTTCTCTTCATCAAATCGTGAATGACATCTTATCACTGAAATCGACCCAGTTTATGAACTGGCTGACGATAAGCATGTATAGAGGGGCCCAATTCTAAGAATAGGGCTTATTTTTTCATGTTACGACTTAAATTGACTCGATTTTCAGACCTGTATATAATAGGCATATTGAGTATCGAAGGGAGACAAGCAAGAGATGCTGGATTGGAAAAGAATATCGTTCTTTTTTCTAACGGTTGTAATTGTTCTCGGCGCAATCGGAGCAACAAGCCCTAGACTTGTAGAACGAATCAAGCTTGGTTTGGATTTAAAAGGCGGATTTGAAATTTTGTACACCGCGGAACCACTAACAGCTGGGCAGCCTTTAACGAAGGAAACGCTTACGCAAGCAGCGGAAAGTCTTGCCAAACGGGCTGACTCCCTTGGTGTAGCAGAGCCTGAGGTTTACCCGGAAGGAACAGATCGGATTCGTGTGCGTCTGGCAGGCGTGGAGAATGAGGAAGAAGTTAGAAGTTTGATGTCCAAGCCATCTGTTCTTACCTTCAGAGGTCCGGACGGTACAGTGTACATGAATGGTACTGACTTCGTGGAAAACGCAGCGAAATTAAGCTACGATCCGAATACGAAACAGCCGATCGTCGAGATCAAAATGAAAAGCAGAGAGAAATTCAAGGAAGTTACGACTAAGCTGGTGGGCAGCACATTGTCCATCTATCTGGACGATCAAGTGCAATCGACGGCATCCGTTAATTTCCCGATCGACAGCGACTCTGCAATCATTACACAAACAAGTGTAGCGGAAGCAACTAAAGTAGCGAAAATGATTAACTTGGGGGCTATGCCGCTAAAGTTAACCGAAAAATATATTCAACGTGTTGATGCGACGCTAGGACAAGCATCCTTGCACCAAACAGCGCGCGCTGGGCTTATTGCATCGATCCTGATTTTCGTCTTCATGGTACTGTACTACCGTGCACCGGGGCTTGTTGCGGCTTTCACGCTAATTACATACATTTGGGTTCTTCTTGCGGTCTTCGACTTTATGAATGCAACCTTGACATTGCCGGGTATTGCGGCCCTTGTACTCGGAGCAGGTATGGCGGTTGACGCGAACATTATTACATACGAGAGAATCCGTGAAGAAATTCGCGCGGGCAAGAGCATCCTTTCCTCTTTGAAAGCAGGATCCAAGCACTCCTTCCGCACAATCATGGACGCTAACGTGACGAACTTGATTGCCGGTATTGTTCTTTACTATGTAGGGAACGGCGCAATCCGCGGATTCGCGGTTATTACAATGCTAAGTATTATCATCAGTATCTTAACCAACGTTCTTTTCTCCAGATGGCTGCTTCATCTGATCATACGAGGCAACTTGCTGAAAAAGCCAAGTTATTTCGGCGTGAAGGAGGCAGACATCCGTGGACTCTAAGAACAAGTTTGATTTTGTAAGATCTCGTAATAAATTCTTTGGTATTTCGATTGTTCTTCTTATCATAGGATTAGCTGTAATGCTATTCTCAGGGATGAACTTCGGGGTCGATTTCAAAGCAGGAACGAATATCGATCTGGTTGTAGGCAAGCAGTTGGATAAAGCCAAAGTCGATGAGATTCTGAACGGTTTGTCAACGAGCGGCGATGTGAAATCGCATCATGCGGACCCGACAATCGGCGGGAATAACAGCGATCGCGTCTCAATCCGCTTCGATGACGTGCTGAACGACGACGCGGTGAATAAAATTCAAAAAGCATTCGCAACGGCTTACGGCGTTGATGTTTCCAAAGAGATCAATACCGTAGATCCTCAGTTGGCCAAAGAATTGCTGTTGAAAGCCGTATATGCGGTAGCGATTGCCAGCGTATTGATTTGTGTGTATGTCAGCATCCGTTTCGAATGGCGTTTTGCGATTGCTGCGATTATTGCCATTCTTCACGATGCATTCATGGTTATCGCAGTTTTTGCGATTTTCCGCCTGGAAGTCAATCTTCCGTTTCTGGCGGCGGTTTTGACGACCATCGGTTATTCCATCAATGATAAAATCGTTATTTTTGACCGTATCCGTGAAAATCTCAGATTCGCTAAGCTCAAAACGGACGAAGACCTGGTTGCCTTGGTTAACGATAGTATTTGGCAGACGATGGCGCGTAATATCAATACCGTTCTCGTGGTATTAATTGCCGCTGGCTGCTTGTACATCTTCGGAAGCGAGTCCATCAAGCTGTTCGCACTTGCGAAGCTGGTCGGATTAACGAGCGGTGCTTACTCTTCCATCGTTATTGCTTGTTCTCTGTGGTACCTCTTGAAAAGAAAATCGTTACGGAGTTCTAAAAAGAAAGCTGCAGCGTAATAACCATAATAACTGGCCGCGTGAATGTTGCGCGGCCTTTGTATCCGTTCAGGGGGAGTGTCAGCGTGAAAGACGAGCGTTTTCAAAAAACGGAGCTTGCAGTATGGGGCGGCATCGCCGGTAATGCAGCTCTAGCGTGTCTGAAAGGTATTGTTGGGATTATGGCGCAGAGCTCAGCCTTGTTAGCGGATGCCGCACATTCGGCATCAAGAGCCATAGCTTCATCCGCAGCACTGATTCGGGTGAGATCAGATCAGCAGCCTCCAGAGGAGTTGGATGCCCAAAGTCCAGAAAAGAATATGTCTATTGCAAGTATTCTGCTGGCTATTGTCGTTCTTATTATAGGAATCGAGATGGGAATTTCAGCGATTCATGCCTTAGGGTCTGCCGAGGAACATACTGACAAGAATTACGCGCTCGCTGCGCTTGGACTTTCGCTAGTCGTCAAAGAAATCATGTATCAATACGTGAGCCGGTTAGGCAAACGTATAGGTTCTCAGGAATTAATTGCTAATAGCAGAGGGCACCGTTCCGATATATACTCTACTATTGTGGCTCTGATCGGGGTATTCGGCGCAACACTCGCCAACGTTTTGCAGGTCCCATTCCTTTCCTATTTGGATCCGATAACAGGAATTATCATTTCTCTTTTGATCTTGAAAATGGGGTATTCGCTTGTCAAGGAAGCTTTACATAGGAAGCAAGAGTACGTTCTACAGCAAGAGGATGCTGACGATTTGATTGCCGTTGTGCAGTTGATTAAAGGTGTAATCACTGTAGATGACTTAAGAGCCAGAGAGCACGGACATTATGTGGTGGTTACGGTCAAAATCAGCGTGAATCCAAGGGTAACGGTTTGGGAAGGGCATGAAGTTTCCAAAAGGATCAAACAGCAGCTGATGAAAAGATTCCATCATGTTTCGGATGTGTTTGTGCACGTGGCTCCTTATGATGCCGGCTATCCCTACAAACATTCTACGGATTCAGAGCTCAGCGAGCTCCCGTCCGTTATTCATTAATTTTGTAATAAGCACGAAGAAAGTTTTGCATAGCAAAACGCTAAGGAGGACACACAAGTGCTAGCACCAAAGGCAAGATGGAGCATTGGCCATGCGGATGAAATGCTCATAGAAACTTTTGTGCGCGAGCTGCAGATCGACCCGCTTGTGGCCCGACTGCTTGTTCTCCGAGACATTCGGACGGTACCTGAAGCCGAACAATTCATGCATGGCGGGGTTCAGTATTATCATGATCCCTATTTGCTTGACGGCATGCTCCCGGCTGTTGAACGTATCCGGAAAGCGCTGCAGAACAACGAATTTATTCGCATATATGGGGACTATGATGCAGACGGCGTTAGCAGCACTTCGCTCATGCATCATTTGCTCACAGGCTTAGGCGCCCGGTTCGATACGTATATCCCGCATCGCATTCGTGAAGGCTATGGTCTGAATCGCTCAGCGATTGATTTGGCCAAAGAGCAAGGTGTAGATCTATTAATTACTGTGGACACTGGCATTAGTGCCGTTCAAGAAATCGCCTACTGTGAAGAGCTAGGCATAGATGTCATCGTGACGGATCACCACGAGCCTCCGGAGCACCTGCCACAGGCTCTGTCTGTGATCAATCCGAAGAAGCCCGGCTGTCCTTATCCTTTTAAGCACCTTGCCGGTGTCGGCGTTGCTCTGAAGCTGGCACACGCTTTGCTGGATAGGCTGCCAGAGGAACTGCTGGAATTTGCGGCGCTTGGCACGGTAGCGGATTTGATGCCACTGAATGGCGAGAATCGCTTAATTGTCAAACAAGGTCTGCAGCGCATGCAGGATTCGGCTTACGCGGGATTCCGTTCGCTTATTGGCGTCTCAGGCATTGAACGCAAGGAAGTGACAGCAGGGCACATCGGCTTCTCGCTCGCACCAAGAATCAATGCCAGCGGAAGACTGGAAGCAGCGGATATCGCGGTTAAATTATTGACAACGTTCAATGAAACCGAGGCGGAGCAAATTGCTTTTGAATTGGATATGCTGAATAAAGAACGTCAACTTATCGTTGAAGAGATGGTGAAAGAAGCCTTTGTTCTAGCGGAGGAGCAGCAGGCCAAAGGTTTGGACAAAGTGATCGTCGTTGCGAAAGAAGGCTGGAATGTGGGCGTTGTCGGCATTGTAGCCTCCAAAATCGTGGATAAATTTTACCGTCCGACCCTGGTACTCAGCATTGATCCGCAGACGGGGATTGCCAAAGGTTCAGCACGTTCCATTGCCGGTTTTGATTTGCACAAGGCTTTGACCGTCTGTGAAGAGTGGCTGGACCACTATGGAGGCCATCAAGCGGCAGCTGGCATGAGTTTAAGTAGAGACCATTTGGAGGCTTTCACGCAAAAGTTGAATGAGCTTGCAGCTGCGATATTGACGGAGCAGGATTATATCCCGCTGTTGAAGGCCGACGCTGTATGCAGCTTGCCCGATGTTCCGATTGCCAGCATTGAAGGGTTGGAGAAGCTTGCGCCATTTGGCATGGGCAATCCCGCGCCCAGGTTCATGTTCACTGATCTGTCGCTGGATGACATCCGGACCATGGGCAAAGAGAAGCAGCATCTGAAGCTCGCGCTCTCTCAGGCCAAAGATGAAGTAAGCTGCTCGGTGGAGGCCGTTGGATTCGGCAAAGGCAGCCTGGCGGGACTCATCACGCAAGCAGCAAAAGTCGATGTGCTTGGCGAGCTGTCCATCAATGAGTGGAACGGTGTCCGCAAGCCGCAAATTGTCATGCAGGATTTGAAGATCACGCATATGCAGCTCTTTGATTGGCGTGGAGCGGGGCAATTAAGCGCCAAGCTGAATATGCTTCAAAATAACCTGGCAACAAGCAACACGAAGAATCAAGTACCTGGTATCGTGCTCTTCGACGAAACGGATGTGAAAGCTTTTGCTGCCACGTCTTTCCAAATCGGCGACGAAATCCCTTACTGGGTCGTTCAAGACAGCGGCTTATTACGGCCAGGCAATGAAACTGCCAGTCAGCTGGATTTTGCCCATATGAAGGACATCATTCTGTACACGATCCCAAGGAGTTTAGTTAGCTTACAAGGTGTGTTACAGCAAGCCCTTGGCATGATGCGTTGTTATCCGGTTTTCGCAGAGTTAGGTCCTGACAGCGGAAGCACATTGCCTTCCCGTGAGATGTTCAAGATGATGTACGGAACGTTGCAAAAAGAGGGTTCGTTGAATGTGCAGGATGCCCGTCTAATGGCCTCATTCAGCAAAAGATCGGGCTTGTCACCAGCAATGATTCAATTCATTTTATCTGTGTTTGAGGAGTTAGCGTTCATTGAAAGACAAGGGGCTATCGTTAAACTGCATGCATCACCTGCAAAAAAAGATCTTACGGCATCCCGCATTTATCAGCATAGAATGAATCGTCAAGAAGTTGAATCTGTTGTGATGTATTCTTCAGCCAAAGAATTAGAGCAGTGGATTGCCCAACATATCAAGCAAGAAAACCACATATTGGAGGAAATTATATGAATTTCAAAGAGTATATTCGCGTTATCCCAGACTTCCCGCAACCGGGAATCCGTTTCAAAGATATCACCACGCTGCTTCAAAACGGTGCTGTCTACAAAGAAGCCATTGATCAACTGAAAGAAATGGTTAAAGAGAAAGAAATTGATGTCATCGCGGGACCGGAAGCTCGCGGCTTCGTGATCGGCGCTCCGCTGGCATATGCGCTTGGCGTAGGTTTTATTCCGATTCGCAAAAGCGGTAAGCTGCCAGGCGAGACCATTGAAGTGGATTATGCCTTGGAATACGGCAAAGATAAACTTGCCATGCACAAGGATGCCATTAAGCCTGGTCAAAAAGTTCTAATTGCCGATGACCTGCTGGCAACCGGCGGAACGATCCAATCGTCGATCGATTTGATTCAACAGCTTGGCGGAGATATTGTTGGGGCAGCGTTCTTGATTGAACTTTCCTATTTGGAAGGCAGAAATAAGTTTAATGGTATAGATGTGGTTTCCTTAGTTCAATATTAAAATAAGCGAAGAATCGAATGTCATATTCGATTCTTTTTTGTACCTAGATATAGGCCGTAAGGAAGGAATATTTCAAAGGATTTTAGGCAAAATGATGTTTTTTGTCGAAAGGTTAGCGTGGCATAGTTGACGCGGAGCCTGCCTTGCAGGCATAATGAATAAAAATCGACTAAAGATGAGCGTTTGAAAAGTTCGCTTTTTAAACAACCTCTAAAGGGAATGGGTAGATGCATGGGTATAGAGCAGCTGTTAGAGAAGGCAGCCACCTATCTGAAAGAGAATGATTTGCAGAGGATACGGGAGGCCTATGAATTCGCGGATGAAGCCCATCATGGCCAAGTGCGCAAATCGGGGGAGCCCTATATTCTGCATCCACTCGCTGTTGCAGATATACTGGTGAACATGCAGATGGACGTCACTTCCGTGATCGCGGCGCTTCTGCATGATGTCGTTGAAGATACAACAGTTTCACTCGAAACTGTTCTAGATAAATTCGGGAAAACCTGCGCAATGCTTGTAGACGGCTTGACGAAGCTCGAACGGATTAAGTTCAAATCCAAGGAAGAGCAGCAGAATGAGAACTACCGCAAAATGTTTGTTGCTATGGCGCAGGATATCCGCGTTATTTTGATTAAACTGGCGGATCGGCTGCATAACATGCGCACATTGAAGTACCAATCGGAGGAAAGCCAGCGCCGCATAGCGGAGGAAACGCTGGAGATTTTCTGTCCGATTGCACATAGGCTCGGAATTTCCACCATCAAGTGGGAAATGGAGGATATCGCTCTCCGTTATTTGAATCCTCAGCAGTATTACCGGATCGTGAATCTGATGCAGAAGAAGCGAACCGAGCGTGAGCAATATATTGAAGATGTGATCCACAGTATCAAAGAAAAGCTGGATGAGATGGGAATCCAGGGAGATATCTCCGGAAGGCCCAAACATCTCTACAGTATTTATAAAAAAATGAGCTCCCGCGGCAAACAGTTCAATGAGATCTATGATCTCATGGCGCTGCGCGTCATTGTCGATGGCATCAAAGATTGCTACGCTTCTTTGGGTATTATTCATACATTGTGGAAACCGATGCCTGGGCGTTTCAAAGATTATATCGCTATGCCTAAGCCGAATATGTATCAGTCTCTCCATACAACAGTGATCGGTCCCAAAGGGGAACCTCTAGAGGTTCAGATTCGTACTTGGGAAATGCATAGAACGTCCGAGTTCGGTATTGCTGCACACTGGGCGTACAAAGAAGGCGGTTCTGTTGTTCCATCAGGCACGTTTGAAGACAAGATGAGCTGGTTCCGTGAAATTTTGGAGCTTCAGCATGAAACGAATGATGCTTCGGAGTTTATGGAATCCATGAAGATGGACTTCTTCTCCGATCTTGTCTTTGTGTTTACACCAAAAGGCGAGGTCATCGAGCTTCCGGCTGGTTCTGTGCCATTGGATTTTGCATACCGTATTCATACGGAGGTCGGTAATCGGACAATTGGCGCCAAAGTCAATTCCCGCATCGTCCCCTTGGATCACAAGTTGAAAACAGGGGATATCATTGAGATTTTGACGTCCAAACATTCTTATGGACCAAGCCAGGACTGGATCAAACTCGCGCAATCGTCCCACGCCCGCAGTAAGATCAAGCAGTGGTTCAAGAAAGAGAAGCGCGAAGAGAACGTCGAAAAAGGGAAAACCATGATTGAGCGCGAGCTCAAACGGTTGGCCATTGATCCGCCGACACTGATGAGCGATGAGAAAATGCTCGAAGCGGCAAAGAAGTTCAATTTTAACGACATTGAAGACATGCTCTCTGCCGTCGGGTTTGGCGGGATTACAGCCGCGCAAATTTGTACGAAGCTTACAGAGAAGCTGCGTAAGGAAGCCGAAGAAGCTCAGGTGCTTCAGCTCACTACGGAGGTTAAAGAAGTTAAGTCGCCAAGCGCAACCGAACGGAAAAGCCGTCCAACCAACGGCGTGAAGGTGAAGGGCGTGGACAACTTGCTTGTGCGCTTTGCCCGCTGTTGTAATCCGGTTCCCGGCGATTTGATCATCGGCTACATTACAAGAGGACGCGGCGTGTCCGTGCACCGGGCGGATTGTACGAATATCCCTACAAGTATGGGGGAAGAGGAACGGGTTATTGAGGTTGATTGGTGTGAAGCCATCGAATCCAATTTCAATGTGGAAATTGAGATTACAGGCCATGACCGTCGAGATTTCTTGAACGAAGTGCTTCAGGCTGTCTCAGAAAGCAAAACGAGTATTTCAGCGGTTTCAGGCCGATCGGATAAAAACAAGATGGCAACGGTTCATATGACCATTTTGATCAAAAATATCGATCATCTGCAATCCGTTGTCGAGAGAATCAAACGTGTGAGAGACGTTTATTCCGTTCAGCGCATTATGCAAAGCTAAGCTTGCGGCTGTGAACGAACGTGAGGAGATTTAGAGAAACCATGAGAGTAGTTGTTCAGCGGTGCAAGCGCGCCGAAGTAACTGTGAGTGGCGCATCTGTCGGACAGATCGAGCAAGGTCTGATGCTGCTTGTCGGCATCACCCACGACGATACCGAGCAGGATGCGAAATATATAGCGGACAAAGTAGCCGGACTGCGCATTTTTGAAGATGGGACCGGTAAAATGAATCTTTCCGTGCTGGAGACAGGCGGTCAAATTTTATCCGTTTCCCAGTTTACTTTGTATGGGGATTGCCGCAAAGGGAAAAGGCCCAACTTCATGTCAGCAGCTAGACCTGAGATTGCACAACCGTTGTATGATAAGTTCAATGAGTTGCTTCGCGCTCAGGGCTTGCAAGTGGAAACGGGCGCATTTGGCGAAATGATGGATGTTTCCTTTACGAATTGGGGACCTGTTACTTTGATCATCGATAGTAAATAGTCGGGTTGCCTCTTGCGCAAAGGATAAGATGCGGACAGCCTGGATATACTAAAACTGTATATTCTTGCAGTTAGGAGCATCCAGATGCGTCAATCGATCAAGCACAAAGCCATGACGGCGCCAGTGCAGCAACTGCTGCATACAACACTTGCCGAACGGATGAGTCAGGCACCGGCGTTAGCCGACGTTGAAATTAGCGCAGAGTTCACATCCGATCAGGAGAAAATGAAAAGCATTCCCAAAAAATCATATCGTTAATCGTAAAGCCCCGCGCTGCTTCGTCAGCCATGCGGGGCTTTATTTGTTGGATGAGAGGCAATATGGCAGGATTTCTCTAAGACTTTAAAATGTGGTAAACTAACAAGTGATGTTTTTGGCTGACAAAAATCGACTGCTCAAGAAAGCTTATCAAACCTTCAACCGGTAAGCTGTATGAAAAGCAGGGGACAAGGTGGGTGCTCTCGTTTTAATGGCAAATCCGAATCGTAATAATTCCGCTTCCAAAGGATGGCTTTGGTTGATGGGAATCTTGATTCTGCTCGCGGTGCTGGGGGCTGCGGCGTCTTTGTATTATCAATATAAACACCACATAAGCGGTGGACAGACTAAGGCGAAGCAAGAAATTGAAGAAGTGAAATCCGTAAAGAAAACAAAAGAAGCGTATGATGTCATTGTCGTTGGTACAGATCCTGAGGGGGTTGCTGCGGCTGTTTCGGCTGCGCGTAATGGGTTAACTACCCTTCTGGTGGATGGACGGAATCGTGAGATTCTGGGAGGGCTAATGACTCTGGGCTGGATTAACTCCATTGATATGAACTATGCTCCAAACAAGAACCTTATAGGGAAAGATGATGTCTTCAACAAAGGTTTCTTCTCCGAGTGGTATGCCAAAATTGAAGGGGATTCCTTCGATGTGAACACAGCCGCGAATGCGTTCTATGATTTGGTTAAAAATGAATCTAAAATCGATGTGCTGCTCAAAACGAAGAAGATCGATCCGCTCCTTACTCAAGATAAAAAGGCTGTGCAAGGCGCTACGATTACACTCGAAGACGGCAGGACGCAAGTCGTGAAGGCGGCTTCGGTTATCGATGCGACGCAGGATGGAGATTTCGCGGCAGCGGCAGGAGTGCCGTTTACGATCGGACACGAGGATATCGGGGATCCGAATTCCAAAATGGCCGTGACGCTTGCGTTTCGTTTGAAAAACGTAACACCGGAAGTTTGGAACCTGATGGCCACAAGGCTGAACGGGGATAATAATCCGGATACAGGAGTCAACGATGTAAGTGTATTTGGTTATGGGGAGATGAGTAAGTACCCGCCTCTTAACAAAGAAAGAGCCAAGATGAGAGGGCTTAATATGGGTAGGGAAAATGACAATACCGTCCTTATTAATGCCTTGCAAATTTTCGGGGTTGATACCTTTGATCCGAAAGCTGTTCAAGAAGCTTTTGACATCGGGAAAAAAGAACTGCCTAATATTTTATCTTATATGCAAAAAAACTTCCCTGAATTTGCAAGCCTTGAACTAGATGGATCTGCACCAGAGCTATATGTTCGGGAAACGCGTCATATGCAAGGGGAATACCGACTGAGCATTGTTGACGTTTGTACGAACAATGATCAATGGGACCGTATTGGATTCGGTTCTTATCCAGTGGATATTCAAAGGATCTCTCCGACCGATAACGGTAACGTTGTGTGTAAACCGAAGCAGTACGCTATCCCGTTCCGCAGCCTAGTGCCTCAGAAGGTGGATGGACTGCTTGTAGTAGGTAGAGCCGCCAGTTACGATACATTGCCGCATGGAAGCGCCCGCGTTATGCCTACAGGCATGGCCGAAGGGGAAGCCGCAGGAGCTGCAGCGATGTTCGCGAAACAGGAGAAGATGACGTTTCGTCAACTATCGGCGTCCAAAGAAGTCATTGCGAAGCTGCAGGAACAGTTGAACAAACAAGGGATGGAGATTCATCCAATGACGCTCAAGCCGCAGCCTTTTATGGAGCATAAAGCTTACGAGGGGCTGAAATCCGCTCTTATGCTTGGCTTGGCTTCCGGCGCGTACGACAACAATTTTCACTTGGATGACCCCGCGAATCCGAAACGGATGGTCAATCTCGTGAGCGGCGCGAAGAAAATGAAGCCGGATGCCTTCAAAGGGGATGTATCGCAGGCCATCGCGAAGATGGAAAATGCTGATAAAATTCCGTTATCGCTTGAACAAGCCACTTATACGGTAACACAAGCTTTGGGACTGACGGCTACATCCAAAGAGGCGCAGGCAAAGCTAATAGAGAATAAGCTGTTGACCGATGCTTCATTGAAGCTAATAGCAGACAATCAAAAGTTAACAAACGGTGACGTATACTTGCTTATCAAAGATCTGAAGGTTGGCCTAACCGGCAAACCTTAATAAATAACAAATAAGAGCCTTATTACACCGTAGTTGCATGTGGCGATAAGGCTCTTATCTTTTTTTTCGAAGCCAATGGAAGTTTTGACTGCGCTTACAAAATTCAGTCAGCTTCTGATGCATCCTCTTCGGCTTCCGCAGATTCTTCCGCATCTTCTTCGGCAGAATCATCACTATCTACTTCGGCTTCCTCGTCGGCATCAACTTCCGCTTCTTCTTCCGCTTCGACTTCTTCTTCCTCAGCTGCTTCTTCAGCTTCGTCCGAATCCTCAATGGCCTCTTCTTCGGCTGCTTCAGCTTCTTCGGCTACATCGTCTTCAACTTCAGCTTCGGCTTCGGATTCCTCAGAGAAGAGCACCACTAGATCCTGCCGTTCCTCTTGAAACTCGTTTTGTGTTGTCATTGTTACAGCCTCCTGATGATAAATTCAAGGCCATTTGCCTTGTTGTAATGTATATGTGTAAAAAAGGCTGAATATACGAGGGGAGCAAAATGAAAATGATTGAAAATACAGGGAAAACACTGTAATGAAATTGTAATTTAAATTTCATACTGCGTTAATCAACCATGGATATAATAAAGCTCGACCCCCTTTAATTTATATATTGTCTAGAGGCCTGCCGCCACTCGTGCTGCAGGCTATTTTCTTTTGTAAGATGGGCTCATGTTTCGCCATCGAAATAGAAAAGGGCTATCACCCATCGAGTCATTTCTGACTTAAGGAGATAGCCCATTTCTTCATTTTTTACAATAAAGCATCCAGAGAATAGCCGCCTGCACCGATAAGCGCGACGCCCAGTGCCGCAACAATCAAAAGCAAATTGTACTCGAACCCATTAGAAGTGGACCAATAGCTTTTGTTATGAACCTTTACAATAGCAACAAGCATAGTAATGATAATAAGTGCAGCCGCAAATGGTGTCCAAAGTCCTGCAGCAAAGAGCAATCCGCCTGCAATTTCCGACAAACCTGCAAGGACGGCCATCAGGACACCGGGCTTAATGCCGATGGAATCGAAAAAGCCTCCTGTGCCTTTTGGTCCATACCCACCAAACCATCCAAATACTTTCTGTGTGCCGTGCGCGGCTATTGTTAAACCTAACACCAAACGGATAAGAAGAAGACCTAAAGCCATGACTAACTACTCCTCTTTAAATAAATTTTATTTAATTACTTACTTTATGTTAGTATATTATTACGCAGCACTTACTTTTGTCAAGCGACTATGTTAAAATTGTTTATAAGGAGATGATTTATATGGAAGACTACCAACTGTGCCCGAAATTCGAAAATGCATTTGAACTTCTGGGAAAGCGTTGGACGGGGCTCATCGTACATGTCTTGTTGACGGGGCCGAAGCGGTTTAAAGATATATCCGTGCTTATCCCAAGTATGAGCGATCGCATGCTTTCGGAGAGATTTAAAGAACTTGAGGCTGCAGAGATCATTGTCCGACACGTGTACCCGGAAACTCCGGTTCGTATTGAGTATGAATTGACAGCTAAAGGAAAAGGACTTAAGCCTGTTATGGACGAGTTGCAAAAATGGGCAGACTCTCATTAATTAAATGAAGGCGGCGCTAAGTCAAGTGGACGTATATCTCTTGACTTTACTTCTGCCAATGTTTACAATAAACAATAATTCAATACCTTTGTGATCCGTTGAAGGGATAAAGTATTTCGCCCCCACATTATCAGAGAAGGAAGTCCAGGCTGCGAGCTTCCTATGATGAGCGAACGAAAAGACCTCCCCGAGGACCTGCTGGGAACGACATGTCGATTTATGACCGTCTAGTAGCGGCAGTGCGTATTCGCGGGCGTTAACCGTAAAGAGCAGATTTCTGTTTATTGTGCCTATGGCGCGAGAACAGACGATCTGAATGTGGGTGGTACCACGGGTGAATTTGTGAATCAAATCTCTCGTCCCTGACGAACGTCGGGGGTGGGGGATTTTTTTGTTATATAACCAAGAGCGACAGATAAAGGGAGGTTGAACATATGAGCATTCAAAAGCCAAAAGGCACGCAGGACCTGCTTCCAGGCGAAGTGGAGAAGTGGCAGTATCTGGAGAGTATGGCGAGAGACCTATGTCAACGATTTAACTACAAAGAAATCCGTTCGCCGATTTTCGAAAGTACGGAGCTTTTTTCCAGAGGTGTCGGAGAAACGACCGATATTGTCGAGAAAGAAATGTACACCTTTATGGATAAAGGCGATCGCAGTATGACATTGCGCCCGGAAGGGACAGCCGGCGTTGTTAGGGCTTATGTGGAAAATAAGCTGTATGGAGTTCCAGATCTGACGAAATTGTTCTATGTGGGACCGATGTTTCGCTATGAGCAGCCCCAAGCCGGAAGATACCGTCAGTTCCACCAGTTCGGGATTGAAGCTTTCGGATCCGTTGATCCAAGCATTGATGCCGAAGTTATTGCTCTAGGCTACACGTTTTACAAAGAAATTGGGTTAAAAGACGTAACCGCTGAAATTAACTCCGTGGGCACACCATCCGTTAGAACGGTTTACCGTGAGAAATTACAGGAATTTTTTGCACCTGTGAAACACTTGCTTTGCAAAGATTGCCAGTCCCGTTATGATCGCAACCCAATGCGCATTCTTGATTGCAAAACCGATCAGAAGTACGCGGTAGGCGCTCCTGAGATTCTGGATTATTTGGACGAAGAATGTTCGACACACTTTGCACAGGTTCGCGAGCACTTAACCGCTATGGACATTCCCTATCGGGTGAACCCTCGCCTGGTGCGCGGGCTTGATTATTACACACACACCGCTTTTGAGTACAAAGCAGCCGGCATTGGAGCTATCGATACAATTGGCGGCGGCGGGCGCTACAACGGTCTCGTTGAGCAAATTGGCGGACATGGCACGGATCAGCCAGGGGTAGGATTGGGGCTAGGTCTGGAACGCATTCTGCTTGTGCTGCAGGCGCAAGGTGTTGAGATTCCGAAACCGGAGCCGCTTGATGTATACCTGATCGGGTTAGGCGAGCCTGCCGAGAAGGAAGTCACGAAGCTGCTGCACCAGTTAAGGGTTCAAGGCCTCAAAGCCGAGAAGGACTACCAAGGACGCAAATTGAAGGCGCAAATGAAATCAGCAGACCGTTTTCAAGCGAAATATGTGGCGATTCTCGGAGACGATGAGTTAGCCCGCGGCGAAATTACGCTGAAGCAGATGGAAACAGGTTCTCAAGTCATTGTAAGTTTAGTGGATCTTGCTTCAAATGCTGCAAAGACACTATTCGAATAGATTAATTACTCATGAGGAGGCAACAACATTATGATGCTCAAAACACATCATTGCGGGCAGCTTACGAAAGATCAGGTAGGACAGACTGTTATTCTAAACGGGTGGGTACAAAGAAGACGTGACTTAGGCGGGGTACTATTTATTGATCTTCGCGACCGCAGCGGGCTTGTACAGACCGTATTTAACCCGGATTTCTCAGGGGATGCTCTAGCGATTGCTGACCGTGCACGTAATGAATATGTGCTTGCTGTAAAAGGGAAAATCGTAGAGCGTGACGCCGAAACGGTTAATAAAAATATCCCGACGGGTGAAATTGAAATTCAAGTAACAGAAATCGAAATCATGAACGCTGCCAAAACACCTCCGTTCTTCATTGAAGACGGCGTGGAAGTAGATGAAGCCGTTCGTCTGAAATATCGCTATTTGGACCTTCGCCGTCCGGAAATGCAAAGAACGTTAATGCTTCGCTCAAAAGCGTCCAAAATATTCCGCAATTTCTTGGACGACCAAGGATTCGTAGAAGTGGAAACACCGATTTTGACGAAAAGCACACCGGAAGGCGCTCGGGATTACTTGGTGCCAAGCCGTGTTCACCCAGGTGAATTTTTCGCGCTGCCGCAATCCCCACAAATTTTCAAACAGCTATTGATGGTTAGTGGTCTGGAACGGTACTACCAAATCGCACGTTGTTTCCGCGACGAAGACCTTCGTGCAGACCGTCAACCGGAATTTACACAAGTCGACATTGAGACTTCCTTTCTGGCGCAAGATCAATTGCTGGATATTTTGGAAGAGCTTGTCGTGAACTTGATGAGAGAGACGGCACAAGTCGAAATTCCGCGTCCTTTCCAACGGATTACGTATGCGGATGCGATGGCGAAATACGGCTCAGACAAACCGGATCTTCGTTTCGGGCTAGAACTTGAAGATGTATCGGATATCGTGCAAACTTCCGGCGTTCAAGTATTCGCGAATGTGGTTAAAGGCGGAGGCCAAGTGAAAGCGCTGAATGCCAAAGGCTGCGGTACTTGGAGCCGTAAAGAGATCGATGACCTGCTGCCATTCGCGGCGCGTTACGGGGCCAAAGGCTTAGCTTGGATTCAAGTCAAAGACGGCGAATTCAAAGGGCCTATCGTGAAATTCTTTAGCGAAGCTGAAATTGCTGCTCTGACTGAGCGTCTAGGCGCTGAAGAAGGAGATCTACTTCTTTTCTCCGCTGACAAAAAGAAAGTCGTTGCCGATGTGCTTGGAAACCTTCGTCTGAAAATCGGTCGTCAGCTTGGACTTATCGACGACTCCAAATTCAAATATGCATGGGTTGTAGACTTCCCACTGCTTGGATACGACGAAGAAGCGAAACGTTATGTCGCCGAACACCATCCGTTCACGCGTCCTAATGAAGACGACATTCATTTCTTCGATACGGACCCAGGTCAAATTCGCGCTCAAGCGTATGACCTTGTATTGAACGGCTATGAAGTAGGCGGCGGTTCCATGCGTATTTACCAACGTGACGTGCAAGAGAAAATGTTCGGAGCACTTGGTTTCTCAAATGAAGAAGCACAAGAAAAATTCGGCTTCTTGCTCGATGCGTTCGAATATGGAACGCCTCCACATGGCGGTTTCGCCTTCGGTTTCGACCGTTTAGTGATGCTGATCACAGGCCGAACGAACTTGAGAGAAACGATTGCATTCCCGAAAACAGCTAGCGCGACTGACCTGTTGATGGATGCACCGGGAACTGTAGATGACAAACAGCTTGATCAATTGTCGATTCGCTTAGCGCTTAAGCAGCCTGCTAAAGCCTAAGAACATTGAAGAGGACGTGTTTCTATGCTTCACCAATTTTCGCGGACTGAACTAGCCATTGGCCCTGAAGGTCTAGATATTATGAAAAATAGCACTGTCGCCGTCCTGGGCATCGGCGGTGTCGGTTCGATCGCTGCAGAAGCATTGGCGCGTACAGGGGTCGGACGGCTTATTCTGATCGACAAGGACGTTGTCGACATCACGAATATTAACCGTCAGATTCATGCCCTTACAACGACCGTAGGGCAGCCGAAAGCTGATCTGATGCGCGATCGGATCAAATTGATTAATCCGGAATGCGATGTTATTTCGATGCGGATGTTCTACACAGAAGAAACATACGAGGAAGTGTTCGCTCATCACATCGACTACATGCTCGATGCCAGTGACACCATTTCCTATAAAATTCATCTGATCAAACAGTGCCTGGAGCGGAAGATTCCGATCGTCTCCAGCATGGGCGCCGCTAACAAAATGGACCCTTCGCAGTTCAAAGTAGCGGATATTTCCAAAACAAGCATGGATCCGATCGCTCGGGTCGTGCGCCAGAAGCTGCGCAAAGAAGGCATCAAAAAAGGCGTAAAAGTCGTCTTCTCCACCGAAGAGCCGATGAAGCCGCGTGAAGACGTTACACAACAAATCGTACCCGCGAATGCACCGGAAATTCGCAAAGCGAAGCAGCCTCCGGCGAGCAACGCTTTCGTTCCTCCGGTCGCGGGATTGATCATGGTCAGCGTGGCCGTGAAAGATCTGTTGGAGATTGGTTCGAAGAAATAAAAGATGAGGGGCTATCTTAACAGGTCAGAGATGATCTGTTGAGGTAGCCCCTTTTTGTTTTGGAAAGTGGTGGTGGGGGCATGGTGCTGTGAAACAGAGAGGTGCTGCATTCGGGAGCCGTGTGCAACTCCAAGTGCAAGTGCTAAATGCAAACCCTCGACCCCAGCTCCACGCCCACCTCACGTTATCTAGACAGTAGCCATCTTTTTACGGACTCAGTAGCCGCTATTTCGACAATTGAGCTAAATTTCAAGAGCTAACGGACTGAGGAGGCGTTATTTAATGGTTTTGTTGCTGTTTTAGGCAATTCCGAGGCATTTAGCAACTGGTGAGTCCGTTAGATGTAAAATTTGTCCCAAAAGCAGCAAATAGAGATACCTCAGTCCGTTAGCCCACAGAAATTCTCAACAAGCAGTAAATTCCGACAGAATGCCCAATTTCCAACCAATTCCCAGTTGTTAACTGTAGGAATTACAGTACCACATTTTAAACACCAGTTTTGCAACTAACTTACTTGTACGAAATACAGCTTCTCCTCGCGCTCTAGCCAAGCAGCCACCTCACACAAGACATGACAGTCTACCCTATGAGGCGTATAATGAAAACAGTCTATTTAAACCCAAAGCAAAGGAATAACCAACATGGACTTGTTTACATATGCCTCATCGCAAGAACCGACCGGCAAGCTGCTCGCCGACCGTATGCGGCCTACAACGCTAGACGAATACATCGGTCAGGAGCAAATTGTCGGCAAAGGCAAGCTGCTGCGCAGAGCCATTGAAGCCGATCAGGTGAGCTCCATCCTGCTCTATGGTCCGCCGGGCACAGGGAAGACCACTCTCGCCAATATCATCGCGAACCGGACCAAGGGAGAGTTCATGAAGCTGAACGCGGTCGATGCTTCGGTCAAAGATGTGCGAGAGATCATCGAGCTCGCCAAGACCAATAAAGCGATGTACGGCCGCAAGACGATTTTGTTCTTGGACGAGGTGCACCGCTTCAACACCTCGCGCCAGGATGCGCTGCTCCCTGCCGTAGAGCAGGGCATCCTCATCTTCATCGGGGCGACCACAGAGAACCCGTTCCACCATGTGAACGGGGCTCTGCTGTCGCGCTCGACGCTGTTTCAGCTCGAGCCCCTCACGGCGGAGCATGCGCTCATCGCCATGCGAAGAGCCATCGCCGATCCCGACAAGGGGCTCGGTTTCATGCGCCTTCACGTGGACGAGGAGGCGCTGGAGCATATCGCGCAGATGGCCGTTGGCGACATCCGCCGCTCTTTGAACGCGCTGGAGCTGGCAGCGCTCACGACCTCGCCCGAACCGGATGGTACGGTTCGGATCACGCTGGAGGTGGCGGAAGAGTCGATCCGCCGCCCCATCGTGAAAGCGGACGAGTCGACGCAGTATGACGTCTTGTCCGCCTTTCACAAGAGCGTACGCGGCTCCAGTGACGCCGCGCTGTTCTGGTTCTTGTATGCCGTCGAGAAGCTCGGCATGGACCCTATGACGTTCCTGCGGCGCCTTATCGTCGCTAGTAGTGAAGACATCGGCCTGGCTAACCCGCAGGCCATGGTGCAGTCTGTGACGGCCATGGATGCGTACCACAAGATTGGCTGGCCGGAATCGAAGTACGTCATTTCCCAGGCAATTTTATTCGCGGTGGAGAGTCCCAAATCGAATTCCATCCCGATCGCGATCTCGCGTGCGGAACAGATGATGGAGCGCGTTAAATCTGCAGACGTGCCGCTTCATTTGCGCGATACGCACTACAAAGGAGCGGAGAAGCTCGGGCACAAAGGATATATGTATCCGCACGATTATCCGGGGCATTATGTGCAGCAGCAGTATTTACCGGATGAAATTAAACATGAAATCATCTTTGCGGCCAGCGAGCAGGGAACGGAAGATAAGATGCGGCAGAATCAGCACAAAAGAAGAGGGAAGCCTGCAGATCTATAAGATCTGTAAGTTCCCTCTTCTTTCTTGTTCCATTTGAATGGTAAAAAGTTTTTCCGACACAGGGTCATATCGTATGGATACGATCAGCGGGAATTCAACGCCCTGATGTCGAACCCAGAAGCGAAATTGTTGCTGATCCACCCCTGGCGCTACACGGGAATGGCCCAAATACTTATAGTCTAGCAACGTGTATACTTTGCCAGCTTCATGGAAGGCGACTCGGCTCCATTTGGCATAGAGGGGGTCAGGATCTTGAGACGGAGCTGGCTGTCGGGCTATAGCTTCCAGGATGTCAACTTCCATGCTCGCTTGTGCTGTGCCGCACCAGCTTAGTCCAAGCAGGAGAAGCACGGCTGAGATTTTCCTCATTCGCTCACACCTTTCGCCTATAGGGTTCGCGTAGGCGCGAGGCGGCATACTAGCAGGCATTGAGGTAAATTAGGGCACTTTTTGCAGATTGAGGGGATAAAAAAAGAACCTCCTAAGAAGAAGAGGCCCTTTTCTTTTTTTACTTATAACTTAAAAATCTTTCCAAGGTATTGAACTGCCTTAGAGCTATAACGCTCCTGAATATAAGCTCTAAACTGATTTTTCGCTTCAGGTGTCGGTAATGAATTCACCGCTAAACCATGAAGTTCCATCCAATGCAGGGCTGTCATATAGCAGGTACTGTTCCAGCCGTTTTTTGTACCATTGGCGGTCAAACGCTCGCTGATGCCCGCAATTACAATATCCGTTTTGCTCTGCAGCTCAATGAGCGCACGGTCGAATTCACTTTTGGACTCTTTGGCTTTCATTCCGGTAACAGCCCGAAGCTCTTTGACATCAATGCCTTCGTTCGCCTCAACCGCTTGGAACAGCTCGACGGCTGATTTGGGAAGCAGCCCGTCTTCATAGCGTTCTTCCACAGAGTAGGGGTCTTCCAACAGATTTTTTACCAAAGGGAAAAGGTCCGCTGAAATTAATAAAGGCTTCTTAGCGAAAAAACGCCCATAGGCGGCAAGTCCGTCACCTGGCAGGCGGTCCCGCCAAAGCCAAGGATCTGTCTCCAAGCCGGTATGCCATTGTCCTTGTGTTGTCATGGATTCAAGTGAAGGATGATCCGGTATAAAAGAAGAGAGAGATAGAATGCCGACTTCTTTCACGATTTTTGTCACATCCTCGTACGTAGCAGCCTTCAAGTCCGCCTCATTCATTTTAATCAAATTGATCATCCTTCTTTCTCGAACCAACTATTTTGTCTCGTATTATTTATGAACTTTATCAATTACACCGCCGCCTAAACAAACCTCACCGTCATAAAAAACAACGGATTGCCCAGGCGTGACAGCTTTCTGCGGCGAATCGAAAACTACTTCAACAGTTCCGTCCTCTTGAAAAGTCAGAACGACGCCTTGGTCAGGCTGACGGTAACGGAATTTCGCTGTGCAGGCGAATGAGCCTTGAGGTTTCTTCGGAGAAATCCAGTTTACATCAGTCGCTGTCAGCCCCTTGGAATAAAGTCCAGGGTACTGCTCGCCTTGAACGACAAGGAGTTCGTTGGTTTCCAAATTTTTATCTACGACGAACCATGGCTCGCCTGAGCCTGAACCGCCAATGCCAAGACCTTGTCTTTGGCCTAGCGTGTAGTACATCAGCCCGTCATGACGGCCTTTAACCTCGCCGTTGCGGATATCAACCATATTGCCGGGTTTGGCAGGCAAGTACTGGCTGAGGAACTCTTTGAAATCGCGCTCTCCGATGAAACAGATGCCCGTGCTGTCTTTTTTCTTTGCCGTTGCAAGACCGGCTGCTTCGGCAATTTTACGAACTTCCGGTTTCGGCAGGTGGCCGATTGGGAACATCGCTTTGGACAGCTGCTGCTGCGTAAGCACGTTGAGGAAGTAAGTTTGATCCTTGCCAGGGTCATTGCCCCGCAGGAGCACATACTCGCCGTCTTGTTCTTTCACTTGGGCATAGTGGCCGGTAGCGATATAGTCGCCGCCTAAATCTATGACTTTCTGGAGCAGCTCACCGAATTTGATTTCTCTGTTGCACATCACATCCGGATTCGGCGTGCGACCTTTGGTGTACTCGTCCAAGAAATAAGCGAACACCTTATCGTAGTACTGTTTTTCAAAATTAACTGTATAAAAAGGGATTCCGAGCTGGTCGCATACTCTTCGGACATCCTCTGCATCTTCTTCGGCTGTGCAATGGCCAAATTCATCGGTATCGTCCCAGTTTTTCATGAAAATGCCGATGACTTCATATCCTTGCTCTTTCAAGAGCAGTGCGGCAACAGAAGAATCGACACCCCCGGACATACCCAGAATGACACGTGTTTTTTTATTCATGGCTTGTGTTCCTCTTTTCTATCCTGTGAGACTTAGTCGTTTATCTTTGAAACTCTTCCTATTATACATCTCTCTAGTTAAAAATTAAAATATTTCATGAGAATGTCATTGTTTTTCCCCCACAGAACAAGGAATTATGATAACATAGATACGATATACGGATGTTTAGGAATGTTTTTGTTAAAAATGGAAACGCTGTTTACCTAGATAGGGACGAGCATACTGTCTGAACGTGGACAAAGCAGTAGGTAAACAACTCACAATTTCTCGTAATATCAATTAGCCCCCTTGATGGCATAAATGTTGAATGAGGTGTAAATTTTGAAAATTTCCACAAAAGGCCGCTATGGTCTAACGATCATGATGGAGTTGGCCAATCGAGTTGGTGAAGGTCCGACTTCACTCAAAAGTATTGCCGAAAAGCATCAGCTATCCGAGCATTATCTCGAGCAGCTAGTTGCTCCTTTGCGTAACGCGGGATTGGTCAAAAGTATTCGTGGAGCGTACGGTGGATATATTCTCTCCAAGCCTGCTGATCAAGTGACAGCGGGTGAAGTGATTCGCGTGTTGGAAGGACCGATTAGTCCTGTCGACTTTACGGAGGAAGATGACCCGGCGAAGCGCGATTTATGGATCCGTATCCGCGACAGCATCGCGGAAGTGCTTGATTCTACAACGCTTGCGAACCTAATTTCCTTTGAAGACGCAGGCCAGCACGACAATTACATGTTTTACATTTAAGGTGATTTATGAATCCAATTTATCTTGATCACGCGGCGACCACGCCGGTGCATCCCGACGTTATGGAAGCTATGCTTCCTTTTTATACAGCTTATTTTGGCAATCCTTCCAGCACGCATAGCTTCGGCAGAGCGACGAGAACAGCACTGAACCGCTTTCGCGACGCGATGGCGAAGTCACTTTGCTGTCTGCCTGGTGAACTCATCTTTACGAGCGGCGGGACTGAAAGCAACAATATGGCGATCTTTGGGATCATCCATGCGAACAATAATGGCAAGAAACATATCATTACGACAGAGATTGAGCACCACGCTGTCCTGCATCCCTGTGAGCGGCTGGAGAGCCTCGGTTACGAGGTCACTTACCTTCCAGTAGGTCCGACTGGTCTTATTCAAGTCGAAGATGTGGAGTCGGCTATTCGTCCCGATACGGCTCTCATCTCTATCATGTATGTGAATAATGAAATAGGCACGATTCAACCGATTGCAGAAGTTGGCCGGTTAGCACGAAGCCGGAATATTCCTTTTCATGTTGATGCCGTTCAAGCTTTAGGTAAATTACCGCTGAATCTTCATGAACTGCCGGTTGATTTGCTTAGCTTGTCTGCTCATAAAATATATGGTCCTAATGGTGTGGGTGCATTGTATGTCTCCAAGAATACGAAGCTGGTTCCTCATGCATTTGGCGGTGCGCAGGAAAGAAAACGCCGCGCGGGAACGGAGAATGTAGCTGCCATAGCGGGGTTTGCCAAGGCAATGGAGATGATTCTCCCTATGACGGAAACCCTTTACGAGCAAGCTGCAGAGCTTAGACAGTGTATGATGGCTAGCTTGGAGCAGCAAATAGGCCGTGATCAATTTACGATAAATGGACATGCCGAACAACAAGTTCCGCATATTCTGAACATCAGCTTTCCTGGCGTATCCACAGAGACGCTGCTTATGAATCTTGACCTGGAAGATGTGGCTGCAGCAAGCGGTTCTGCGTGCACCTCAGGTTCACTTGAAGTGTCTCACGTTTTACAAGCAATGAAACTTCCAGAAAATGTTACAGCCTCTGCCGTTCGATTTAGCTTTGGAATGGGGAATTCTAAAGATCAAATTGAAACAGCTGCCCAGAAAATTGCAACCATTGTCAAACGGCTGCGTAATAATTAGTACCGGGTGGTTCTAGGAGGAAAGCACCTTGCGCAGAGCGCATGATTTGATCGGACTTCCCGTTCTGACGGTAGATTCCGGCAAACAATTAGGCCAAGTGAAAGATTTGATGATTGACCCTGAATGGAACATACGAGGCATTATTCTAGAAGCAAAGATGTGGTTTTCCTCCTTACGGTACGTACCGTGGGATGGAGTTGTCGCTGCAGGTGAAGATGCCGTTACCATACCGAACGAAAATGTCATAGTCGAGTTTGAGCAGGCAGTTGAATGCCATGCTTTTCTGGAAGGAAGCCACCCGATTAAAGGTCTTCCAGTCGTTACTGTCGGCGGAGACAAATTAGGCGTGGTAGAAGATGTTTATTTAACCCAAGATTGGGGTAAACAAATAGTAGGTTATGAATTGTCCGAAGGGTTTATTTCTGATTTAAAGGAAGGGCGTAAATGGCTTCCCATGCCGGATTCGGCAACCAAAGGTGAAGATGCCATTATAGTGCCTGTACATTGCTCTCAGGAAGTAGAAGAACTCTTCGTATCCAAAGAAGAATAGGGTGAGCAAGATGCGTTGTCCAAACTGTAATTCCAAAGATATTGGAAAGATCGGTTCCCACCAGTTTTATTGCTGGGGTTGCTTTATCGAACTCAGCGTCAACGGAGAGAAAATGTCCGTGTATCAAGTAGAAGAAGACGGAACGCTAAGTTCTCTGGATGATTTATTTTTTGAAGAAGAAATGCCATTGATCCAAGAACACGCAAATTAATCATAATAGCAAACAGGAGACGTTACTTATGGGCACATCCGTGCTTGTAAAGTAGCGTCTCTTTGTTTTGGTCTACAAGGTTAATTTGACCAGCATGTACATATACTGTATGAGCGTAGATATATTTAGAATCACTGAGGTGGACGAGATGGAACGTTTTTGGAGAAATCGTTGGTTTGTAGGGCTGGTGTATTTGCTTTTGGCACTGGCCTGTATCTATATGCTGCTGCTGATCAAACCCATTTTACTAAGCTTATTCACTTTTTTAAAAGCGATATTAGCGCCATTTTTCATCGCAGTAATTATTTCCTATATCTTGAACCCGGTCGTGAACATGCTGAACCAGCGCAAAGTGCCGAGAACGATTGCCGTGCTGTTGATTTATTGTGTTTTTATATCCTCGCTCACGGTCATAATCATGAATATGACTCCTGTATTTATGACGCAAATTGCGGAGCTGAACGAGCACATGCCGCAGATGGAAATTCGCGCGCAATCGATTGTGGACGGATTTAACCAGAACAGACTGCTGCCGGACAGTGTGCGAGACGGCTTTAACCACTCGTTAACGAAGTTGGAAAATAGCATTTCCATGGCGATATCGAATTACATGAATCAAATTGGAAGCACGATTTCCATGCTGTTTATTGCATTTATCGTGCCATTCGTTGCCTTTTACATCATGAAAGACTTTCAAATCATCGAGAAAACGGCGCTAGCCATCGTACCGAAGGAGCATCGCAAGAAAACAGTTAAGCTTCTCATCGATATCGATACTGCGCTTGGGAATTATATTCGCGGCCAGCTGTTGGTTTGCGTCATTATTGGGGGGCTTGCGTACTTGGGGTATTGGCTCATTGGTATGCCGTATGCGCTTTTACTCGCCAGTGTGGTGGCGGTTTTCAATATTATTCCCTACCTTGGCCCGTTTTTTGGAGCCGCGCCCGCGATCATTATGGCCTCAACGATTTCGCTAAAAATGGTGCTATTTGTCGCGATTGTGAATTTAGCCGTGCAAATTCTTGAGGGGAATGTCATTTCACCGCAAGTGGTAGGCAAAAAGCTGCATATGCATCCACTCGTTATTATCTTTGCCTTATTGGTCGGCGGGGAAGTAGCGGGTATAGTTGGCCTCATCCTAGCGGTACCGTTCTTCGCGGTCATGAAGGTGATCATTCAGCACGTTTTCTTGCACTATGTCCATAAACCCACGACTTAGCGGGATCTAAGGATGGGCTAGGCCAAAACTAGGCTAAGCGCATAAATAGACGCACAAAACCCCCGTGTATCATGACTTGCGGGATCATGGTACACAGGGGTTTTGCACGAGGGTTGAGGATATTAAAGGGTGTGGCATACGTAAACCATCGAATGGGCTACGGAATGAATTAAACGTTGATTCTATGTTGCTTCATTCGATAATGAAAATCATTATCAATGAGTTTAGTATATCGCCATTGAGAACGATTGTCAACTATGATTTTAATCCTTTATCTTTATCGTCTCCTTGATCGGCATTTTCTTCTTTTTCTTCTTTTTGCTCTTGAAATTGAACGCGGGTTTGGCCTGTTATATAATCGAAAGGATTATATCGGCTATCCGGAATTTCCTTCTTAATGAGTGTTTTGGCCATGATGTAGATGACGAGAACAAAAACAGGTGTAATTAACCCTAGCAGCATAAGAGCTGATAAATCCATTAGCATCACTTCCTCATCATTTTGTTGGATCAATATTTTATTGTACTTACGATGTCCACACCAAACTGGTTCCATGAACAGGGATCAATATTGACACGGTTCAGGCATAAAGTTATAATTTGCCTTATCTAGATCTACTGCAAAAGCGTTGATGAAATTGAAGTAAGTCATAGTCCACTGTCAGAGATGAGGTTCCGGTGAGCGGCTTTTGCGCGAATCCGGCTGGAAGAACCTCTCGGTGCTAGGATGGCTGAAAGCTAATTTCGGAGTGTGGATGAACTCCACCGGATGGACCCGTTACAGATCCGCACAAGGAGATTGCCTGATTTCCTCTGCCGTAGGTTCGGTGGGAGGGAAACGCAATAACCAGGGTGGTACCGCGATGATTCGTCCCTGTATGTTACAGGGGCGTTTTTTGTTTGTTTTCAAACATTATAGGTAAATATGGAGGCTTGAGTGAGATGAAGGCAAGTGAAATTCGTTCCAAATGGTTGCAGTTCTTCGCAAGTAAAGGGCATAAAGTAGAGCCCAGCTCTTCGCTTGTTCCGCATAATGATCCGTCGTTGCTCTGGATTAACGCCGGTATTGCGCCGTTAAAGCCATATTTGGATGGACGGGAAATTCCGGAGAATCCGCGTATTACGAATGCTCAGAAATGTATTCGTACGAACGATATTGAGAATGTCGGGAAAACGCGCCGTCACCATACATTTTTTGAAATGTTAGGGAACTTCTCCATCGGTGATTACTTTAAAAAAGAAGTTATTCCATGGGCTTGGGAGTTTTTGACGGATCCGCAATGGATCGGATTTGATCCGAATCGTATTTCCGTTACCGTGCACGAAGATGATGAAGAAGCTTTTGAGATTTGGCACAAACAAATCGGTATCCCGGAAGAGCGTATCTACAAGCTCAAAGAAGATAATTTCTGGGACATCGGCGAAGGTCCATGTGGTCCTTGTACGGAGATTTTCTATGACCGTGGCGACAAATACGGCGATTTATCCGATCCGGAGTGCTGGCCTGGGGGAGAAAACGAACGTTTCTTGGAAGTGTGGAACCTTGTGTTCACACAGTTCAACCATAATAAGGACGGCAGCTACACACCTCTTCCTAACAAAAACATTGATACAGGCGCAGGACTGGAGCGCTTCGCTTCAATTCTGCAAGACGTAGATTCCAACTTTGACACGGATCTGTTCAAACCGATTATCGATAAAACCTGTGAGCTTACAGGTGTAACGTATCATGTGAACGATGATCACGATGTGGCATTGAAAGTAATCGCCGATCACATTCGTACGGTGGCCTTCTCCGTAGGCGATGGCGTACTTCCTTCTAATGAAGGACGCGGTTATGTGATCCGCCGTTTGCTGCGCCGTGCTGTGCGTTACGGGAAAGTGCTTGGCCAAGATAAACCGTTCCTCTACAAACTGGTTGCTACTGTCGCTGAAATCATGGGCGTTTACTACACGGAGGTTGTAGACAAACGTGAATTTATCGAAAAGGTTATCCGTACCGAAGAAGAGCGTTTCCATGAAACGTTAAGCGATGGTTTGGTCATCCTGGCGGAGATGGTCGAAAAGACGCGTCAAGCCGGTACGAATCAAATCAGTGGACCGGATGCCTTTAAACTATATGATACGTATGGCTTCCCGTTCGATTTGACGGAGGATTTTGCTTCAGAAAAAGGCTTGACGGTTGATCGTGAAGGGTTCGACGCTTCGATGCAGGAACAGCGTGACCGTGCAAGAGCAGCTAGTCAAAAAGAAGGCGGAATGAAGGTACAAGGCGGCCCGCTGTCCGAATTGACGGTTAAAAGCGAATTTGTTGGATATAATGAATTGGTAGTTACTGCTAATATTGAAGCTATTGTTCATGAAAATGAGCTTGTCGACATCGTTGGCGTAGGCGAGACTTGCCAGGTTATTCTGGACCGCACACCTTTCTATGCGGAAAGCGGCGGTCAGGTGAGCGACTTCGGAACCATCCGCAACAGCCAGGTTACACTGAAGGTTGAAGATGTCATTAAAGCGCCTCATGGGCAGCATGTTCACAAAGTCGTAGTGGAGTCTGGCGTTCTGCGCAAAGGCGACACGGTAGAGGCTATCGTAGCATCTGCTGAGCGCGGCGATATCATCAAAAATCATACGGCTACGCATTTACTGCATAAAGCGCTGAAAGAAGTTCTGGGCTCGCATGTTAACCAAGCAGGCTCCCTGGTAGAACCGGATCGTTTGCGTTTTGACTTCTCGCATTTCGGCAGCATTAGCAGCGAAGAATTGCAGGATGTTGAGCAGCGCGTGAACCGTCAAATTTGGAATAACATTAATGTCGAAATTTCATTGAAACCAATTGCTGATGCGAAAGCGATGGGAGCAATGGCACTATTCGGCGAGAAGTACGGCGATATCGTGCGCGTCGTGCAAGTCGGCGATTACAGCTTAGAGCTGTGCGGCGGCTGTCACGTTCAGAACACGGGCCAAATCGGTTTATTCAAAATCGTGAGCGAATCCGGTATCGGGTCCGGCGTACGTCGGATCGAGGCAGTTTCCGGCCGCAGCGCGTATGAATACCTTGACCAGCAGCTGCAATTGCTCAAAGAAGCAGCAGGCATGCTCAAATCGAACGTTCAAGACGTTCCGAAACGTGTCGAAGCGGCACTGCAGCAAGTGAAAGAGCTTGCACGTGAGAACGAATCGCTGCGCGGCAAACTTGGCCGCATTGAAGCGGGATCCTTAACGGATCAAGTGAAGCAAGCTGCCGGTGTTTCGGTGCTAGCTGCCCAAGTCAACGCAGCGGATATGGATTCACTTCGTAACATCGTCGATGAAATGAAGACGAAACTGGGGTCTGCTGTTATCGTTCTAGGCGCTGTGGCTGACGATAAAGTCAATTTGGTTGCAGCTGTTACACCGGACCTTGTTGCAAAAGGCTTCCATGCCGGCAAAATTATTAAAGAAGTAGCTGCAGCAGTTGGCGGAAGCGGTGGAGGCCGACCGGATATGGCCCAAGCAGGCGGTAAAGACGCTTCCAAATTACAGGCTGCACTTTCCGGCGTTGAGGGACTTCTGTCGCAATTTGCATAATTATTTTTTTGGGGGACAGGAATTTTTAAACCCATAGAGAATATAAACCAGTATACACGAACAGTTTTCAAATTTTTACAAATGGTATCACAAGGAAAGTGAGGTGCTCCTGATGAGTTCCATGGATAAAACGATGAAGTTCAACGTGAAAGCAGAAGAAATTGAGACATCGCCCAAAGATGTGTTATTAGCGGTGTACGATGCTCTTCAGGAAAAAGGGTATAATCCGATCAACCAGATTGTCGGGTACTTGCTTTCCGGAGATCCTGCTTATATTCCACGGCATAATAATGCGCGCAGCCTCATTCGTAAACGGGAACGCGACGAACTGATTGAAGAGTTGGTTCGCGCTTATCTGGGTCAACACAAATAGAAGGAAATGAGAACCGCATGAGATGGATAGGCTTGGATTACGGGGATAAAACGATTGGTGTAGCGATGAGCGATGAGTTGGGATGGACCGCACAAGCGCTGGAAGTCATACATCGTCGTAAGCCAGGAGAAGACATTGACCGGCTGGTTGCGATTGTCGAGCAGTACGGTGTCACACAAATTGTCGTTGGCTTACCCAAAAATATGAACAACACGATTGGTCCTCGCGGCGAATTGGCCATCGAGTTTTCGAAAGAGTTAGAACAAAAACTAAGTGTACCCGTACACTTGTGGGATGAGCGTCTAACGACCGTTGCTGCGACTCGCACACTGCTTGAAGCAGATGTGAGCCGGAAGAAGCGGAAGCAGGTCATTGATAAAATGGCCGCGCAAATCATCCTGCAAGGGTATATGGATGCCAATATGAAGAGGTGAATGAACATGTCCAAAGAAGAATTGCGTGAAGAGGAACCAGAAATCATTTACATCCCGGACGATGAAGGCAACGAAGAAGAGTTCGAGGTTATCATGAAATTCGAAGTGGACGGTTCTGACAAGAAGTACATGATGGTGGTGCCTACAGACGGAGGAGACGAAGAATCCGACGAAGTGTATGCCTTCCGTTATGAAGAAGATGATGACGGCGAAGATTTGAAGCTGTTCACCATCGATGATGAAGAAGAGTGGAATATCGTGGAAGAAACATTTAACACATTAATGGCAGAATTCGATGAGGAAGAAGAAGCATGAGTACGACGCTTTCTGACGTATTGCGCAAAGCTTACGGGGATGATATTATTTTGTTTGATGAGCAAAATGAATCAACGGTTTATCATCTTCTTAAAGAATTCGTTTATGACAATAGAACGTATGCGGTTTTGCAATCCGATGAACTCAAGAAGGAAGACGAGGTTGCGGTTTTCCGGGTGACGCAGAATGCGGACGGCGAATACGAGCTGGAAACCATCGAAGATGACGACGAATACGAGACTGTTTCGGAGCTCTACGATGAGATGGTATTTCCAGATCAGGATGACTTGTAAGAAGCAAACAACCGAGCGGAGCGCATCCGCTCGTTTTTGTTTGCTTGGAGAGCTCGCGATAGCAAAGTTTTGTTTTTTGCTGCTGCATAACGTTTAGGAGGATCATCGTGAACAACATGCTTGATCAAGAAAGCGCAGGGAAGACGACGAAAACAAAGAAACTGAAGCTAACACTTCTTATAGTGGGTACGTTTCTGCTCATTATTATCGGGACAGCAAGCGGTATAGGATTATATATTGCGAACGGCCTGCAGCCGGTTGAAGCCTCGGAGCAAGAAGTGAGGGTATCCATTCCCCCAGGCGCCGGATCTGGACAAATCGCGAAAGAGCTTGAAACAAAGGGCCTTATTAAGAACTCATCCATTTTTACGTATTATTTAAAAGTTAAAAAGCAAGGCTCCAGGTTTCAAGCCGGTGAATATGACATGAAGCCCGGCTTAACTTTTGATGAGATGATTGAAAAGCTGAATAAAGGGGAAACGGTAAAGGAAGAGGTTATTCGAATAACGATTCCTGAGGGATACACCGTTGATCAAATTGCTGCCAAATTAAGTGAACAGACGCCATGGAACAAAGATGTGTTCTTGAAGCTGGCAGATGCGCCTGCAGGCTTGACGGAAGATACCGCCGCGAGCGGCATTCCGGATAATAAGAATTTGAAGCACCGGCTTGAAGGGTATTTGTTCCCGGAAACGTACGAGTTTAAGAAGGGTTCGACGGAAGAGGAGTTCGTTGAGCGAACGCTGCAGCAATTGGACAAGAAGCTTGCAACGCTGCCGCCTGACTGGAAGGATAAACTCAAAGAACGTGGACTTAGCGTGCATCAGATGCTGACGATCGCTTCTTTAATTGAGCGAGAGGTTGTTGTGGATGAAGAGCGGGCTCTTGTTTCCGGCGTTATCCAAAACAGGTTGAAACAGAACATGCCCCTGCAAATTGATGCAACGGTGCAATATTTGTTTGATAAGTCCAAGGATCGGTTGTTGGAAAAGGATTTGCAAATACAAAGCCCTTATAATACGTACTTGAATACAGGGCTGCCTCCGGGGCCAATTGCCAGTCCGAGCCTTGCCTCGATGAAAGCAGCAATTTATCCGCAAGAAACGAAGTACTTGTTTTATGTAACAAAGAAAGACGGCACGAAAGGGCATTTGTTCGCGGAGACCTATGAAGAACACAAGAAAAATATTGCGGAAAGTAAAAAGGCCGCGAATTAATACCACGTTAGGAAGCTGACAGAAGGTAGGGTAAGCAAGTGAAAAAACCAGAGTTAGTAATAAGCTGCGGTAGTAGCGCTGAATTGAAAACAATGATTGAAGCCGGCGCGGACAGTGTCATAATTGGAGAAGAGCGTTATGCTATGCGTCTGCCTGGAAATGTGAAGCTAGAGGAGATTGGAGAATCAGTTGCTTGGGCGCACGACAAACAGGCAAAGGTGTATGTGTCGGTGAACAAGATTTTTGACAACAACTCCTTGGAGGGCCTGTCAGACTATTTAAGCAAGCTGCAGGCATTCAATGTGGATGGCGTTATTTTCGGTGATCCTGCAGTCCTAATGGCTGCGCGCACGTTACCAAAGCCGCTAGTGCTGCACTGGAATGCGGAGATGACTTCTACCAATTTCGCAACTGCGAATTATTGGGGCAGACAAGGGGCAACCCGCGTTGTGCTGGCTAGAGAGCTGAACATGGAACAGGTGTTGGCTTTTAAAGAGAATACGGAGTTAGCGGTTGAAGTTCAAGTGCATGGGATTACCAATATTTATCACTCAAAGCGAGAGCTAGTGAAAAATTATATCGAACACCAAGGGAAAGACGCATCAACGCAGGATCGTTCCATTGAACGCGGACTGTTCCTTATCGAGCACGAGCGCCGTGATCAGCGTTACCCTGTGTATGAGGATAGTAACGGTACGCATATCATGAGTTCTGAGGATTTTTGCATGCTGGAGAATTTGCCTGAGCTTATGGACGGCGGGATCGATAGCTTCAAAATCGAAGGTCATCTGAAATCGACCGCGTATAACGAAACAGTTGTTCGCAGCTACCGTGCTGTCATTGACGCTTATGCCGCAAACCCGGAAGAATTTGAGTTCCAGCAAGAATGGCTGGATGCGATAACAGAATTGCAGGACCCTGAACGCGAATTGTCGTACGGGTTTTTCTATAAAGAACAGGTATATTGATAGATGGAAGAAGGTGCGTTTTCGAGATGACGACAGCATTAGAAGCACGAGCGAGAGGGAAGCGTGTTAGACTGCATAAACCGGAATTACTTGCCCCTGCGGGCAATTTGGAAAAATTGAAATTTGCTATTCATTACGGGGCTGACGCGGTATATATTGGCGGACAGAAGTATGGTCTCCGTTCCAGTGCAGACAACTTTTCACTTGAAGAAATGCGTGAAGCAGTTGAGTTTGCGAACGGGTACGGAGCCAAAGTGTTCGTAGCAACGAACATTTATGCACATAACGAGGACATTGTAGGGCTGGATGATTACCTACGAGGACTACAAGAGGTTGGTATTTCAGCCATCATTGCAGCGGATCCGCTGATTATGGAAACATGCCGAAGAGTGGCGCCTAAACTGGAAGTTCATGTGAGTACACAGCAATCGGTGATGAACTGGCAAACCGTGAAGTTCTGGAAAGACCAAGGCATTGAGCGCGTCGTTCTGGCTCGTGAAGTCAGCATGGAAGAAATTGATCAAATTAAAGCGCATGTCAATGTTGAGATTGAAGCTTTCATTCATGGCGCGATGTGCAGCTCCTACTCTGGCAGATGTGTGCTTTCCAATCATTTTACGGATCGTGACTCCAACCGCGGAGGCTGTTCGCAATCATGCCGCTGGAAATATGATCTGTTTGCCAAAGATCAACCGGAATCAGCGCCACTGGCGACGGATTTGCCGTTGTTTGGCGAAGAAGATGATGCCTTTACGATGGGATCGAAGGATCTCAGCATGATCGAGCATATTGCCGATATGATTGAATCCGGTGTAGACAGCTTCAAAATCGAAGGAAGAATGAAGAGCATTCATTACGTAGCGACGGTTGTTAATGCGTACCGACAGGCGATTGATGCTTACTTTGAGGATCCGGAACACTTCAAACTCAATCCTGTTTGGCAGGAGGAGATCCACAAAGCGGCGAACCGTCCTTTGAACGAGGGCTTCTTCTACGATACGCCCGGCCCTGAAGATCATATTTTCGAACCGGAGGATAAAGTGGTTGGCTTTGATTTTGTCGGTCTAGTGCTGTCTTATGACGAGGCAACGGGTACTGCGCTGATTCAGCAAAGAAATCATTTTAAGCCAGGACAGGAAATTGAATTCTTTGGACCAGAAGGAACGCATTTTAAACAAAAGGTTGGCGTCATCTGGAATGAAGAGGGGCAGGAGCTGGACGCAGCAAGGCATCCGCTTCAAGTCATTAAACTAAAAACAGAATTTCCTGTAAATAAGTGGGATATGATGCGTAAGAAAACAGGAAAATAGTACCATGGAAGCTTTCTCCAGACTGGGTTATATTGGAGAAAGTTTCTTTTTTTTATTTTCGTTTAGAGCGAATATTAAAGGAAATTGTTAAATGTTGTCGAATTGAATAAAAAACATGAATTGTAACCCTTTTCATTTTAGGACGAAAGTACGGGGACAATGAACAGAAACTAATGGCGGTGAAAAGATGAAGAAGAGACTCCAAAGTATTCTCGCATTTGTAAACAAAGCTGTCGCGCAAACATTCCGAAATGTGCCATGGGGTCGCGTGGCGGGAGCGGCAGGAAAGACATCGAAGCAAATGGGCACAGTCGCTTTCAAAGAAATGAGGCAGGTTAAATTGGGAAATCCGGTGAAGTCCGTAGGCATGAAGCTGTTTTTAATGTTTTTTATCAGCATTTTGTTCTTCGTTCTCATTGTGGGTATGATTTCTTACAGCGTGTCCAAAAATGTCATTAAGAACAAAGTGGCAGAATCCTCCTTGCAAACTGTTACACAAGCAGGCCAGAAGCTGGATTTCCTTTATCAGACGTTCGAAGACACATCTTTACAAATTATGCTGAACAAAGAGCTGCAGGACCTTCTGGAGAAAGTTCCTACGTTAGATCCTACTTCTTACGAGTCACTGGAAGTTGTTCGCCAATTAACGGATAAATTAAATGTGGTGACCTTCGCTAACAAGTCAATCAAAACGCTTCATCTGTATCGACCAGACGGCAAGCTGATTGTCATTACGGGTTCTGGCGGAAGCACGTTAAGCGAAAATTCAGGATCGACCGATTGGTTTAAGAAAATTGTGGACAATGGGGGAAAAGTAGCGTGGTTGGATAGTAAAGTTAAAGGATACTCCAGCTCTTCCACGAATACATTTGCCATTGGCCGTCTTATGAGAAATACGCTAACTAACAGCACGACCGCCGTGTTAATGTTGGAGCTTAGCACGGATCTCTTGAATAAAGAAATTACGGGCATGTCTCTCGGAGACGACAGCAAGGTTGTCATTACGAATGCTGAGAATAAGAATATTGCATCTGCGAATATTACTGAGCTCGAAAAAGATGCAGCCATCCAGTTAACGAAAGAGCAATTGGATCAAGAAAATGGCTCTTTTGTAACAAAAGATGATCATTTGGTAGCCTATTACAAATCATCTTTATCAGGTTGGAATTTAGTCGGGGATATTCCAGTTAGCTCGCTTGTGAAGGATGCTAAGAAGATTTTCAATTACACGCTTTTAATCGCTTTATTTGCGGCTATTGCGGCAGTGTTAATCGGATTATTCGTTGCCAGAATGATTGGACGACCGCTGATTAATCTTCGCAACTTGATGCAGCAAGGCGCTAAAGGCAAGTTAACCGTGCGTGCCAACTATACAACGCAAGATGAGATTGGGCAGTTGGGCGCAAGCTTTGACGTAATGATGCAGCAGATTACAACGTTGGTTCAACAAACCAGCACCTCTGCGCAAGCGGTTTTTGAAACGGCGCAAGAGTTAACGAACTCCTCCAAGGTGACGGCTACTGCGGCTAGAGAAATTGCTGTAGCTACGGATGAAATCTCCAACGGTGCCGGAGGTTTGGCGACAGAATCCGAAAGAGGCAATGAGCTGACGCATCATATCGGTATCCAGATGAAACAGGTTATCGAAGCCAACCTGGAGATGGGAACAGCTGCAGCGGATGTGCAGAGCTCCAGTGAGCAAGGAACGAAATATATGTCCGAGCTCATTTCGAAGACGAATTTGACGGAAGAAATGATCCGTTCCATGGTGGATAAAGTCGACAACTTGAAAGACAGCACACGTTCGATTCGTAAAATCCTGGATGTTCTGAATAATATGACGAAGCAAACGAATATCTTGTCCTTGAATGCGACAATTGAAGCTGCGCGTGCCGGAGCTGCGGGCAAAGGCTTCATGGTTGTTGCGGATGAGATTCGGAAGCTTGCAGACCAATCCCGTCAATCGATTGATGTCGTAGGTCAAATCACTGAAACGATTCAGAAAGAAATCGATGAAACGGTGAAGGTGCTTTCCACAGCAACGCCGATCTTCAAAGAACAGATTCTGGCGGTGAAGGAAGCCGATATTATTTTCAAACAAGTAACGAACCACATGGGCGGCTTCATTGAGCAGCTCAGCACGGTCAGCGATTCGATCTCAACTTTGGAACAATCGCAAGTCGTTCTTTCGGACGCTATGACGAATGTAAGTGCGGTAGCGGAGGAATCTCTTGCTACTTCGGAGGAAGTTGCTTCCTTGAGCTCCGAGCAGCTTAGCATCAGCGATGGCTTAGTGAAACTGTCGGACAAGCTGGATTTGCTTTCCAAATCACTTACCGACACCTTATCCAAATTCGAAGTCTAGTTGTATACAATTCGAAGTCCACTCTCTGTTTAAGAGGGTGGGCTTTTTTTATTTCTAAGAAGGTGTTTCGACGGTTTGTCTACGTGCAGGAGTGACGATACTGATAACATCTAAGATTAGGATGATTGACATCGTGAGGAGTTAGATGTATGAGGGTCAAACAGTTATCTTCACTTGAAAAACGCCGTATTTTTCTTGTTCTTCTTACCATCGTACTCCTGTTTATTGGCATAACGGGTAAGCTGTTTTGGATACAAATTGCAGCAACGGAAAATTACAGTTCACACGGAGTTAATTTGCTTAAAAACTCAGTCGTTCAAAGACAACGTGCGCTAGTGCTGGAGAGCGGCCGAGGCGAAATATTGGATCGGAATTTGCAGCCGATGACTGGGAAGATTGTGAAATCCCTCGTTGTGTTTCCCATCAATAATGATCTCCAAGCAAGCCCGCAGCAGGTAAATAAGCTTGTCCAGATTTTGCGGACGAATGCGGAGTCTTGGCGTGGATTCACCAAAGATCTGAAAGAGCCGCAAGTGTGGAATCAATCCAGCGGGGGCAAACCTGTCGCGTTAACGGATGGGCAGGAAGAGCAGATCGATGCGCTGAACTTGCCGAATGTGAAGGTGGTGCAGATGGAAGATCGCTACCCGACGGGGATGACGGCGCGGCAGTTGATCGGTTTCATCGGGCAAAATCCGGATCGTGTAATGAACTTATACGGCGCGGATCTGGAAAAGGGCAAGGTCGCGCTAACGACGAAGATTGGCGGAGCGGGTCTTGAAAAGAGCTTCGATCTCTGGCTTCGCGGCATCGGGGAGACATCGATCTCTTATTTTATGGATGCGGGCAAAAGGCCGTTAACCGGATTGGATGCGCGTATGATTGCGCCGAATAATGCTTTTTATCCCGTTAAATTAGTTACGACTCTTGATGTAAACGTTCAGCAGCAAATTGAGGCGCTAATGGATAAATTGAAAGTCCGGGACGGTGCTGCCGTCGTTCAGGAAGTCGCACAAGGCGATATCGTCGCCATGGCGAGCAGGCCCAACTATGATCCCACATCCGTGGATCTTGCAAGTAAAAGCTGGAGCAACTATGCCCTTAAAGCAACGGCTCCCGGCTCTATTTTCAAAACTGTTGTGGCTGCCGCTGCGCTGGATTTAGGTGTGGTTAATCCCAAAGAGACATTCACTTGTGAAGGAGCTCTTGGCAAGTACGGTTTTACCTGCTGGAGGAAAGAGGGGCATGGCCCCTTAACCTTGGAACAAGGGTTCGCGCAGTCCTGCAACATCGTGTTTGCCAAAGTCATGCAGCGCTTAACGGCTGGCCAACTGGAAAGCTTCGCGCATAAGCTTGGCGTGCTGGATGAAGTGGGATGGACAGGGAAGACGGATACGAAGATCCTTCTCCATCAATTAGATAGCGAAGAGACTGGACAGCTCTTTGGCGCTCATACGCCGCGCGATGATGAAGGTGTTCTTATGCAGACAGCCATCGGGCAAAGAGACGTTATGATGACCCCTTTGCAGGCGTCTAATATGATTGTTACTTTACTGCATAATGGAAAAGGCTACTCGCCGAGAGTGGTCCAAGAAATCCGCTACCAGACCGATCGCGTGATGGAGAAATTTGAACCGCAAACGCGAAAGGATGAAGAGGGATACGTCTCCGCCGCGACAAGCCGTACGCTTTTGAGCTGGATGAGAGAAGTCGTGACCGAAGGAACCGGCCAAGGGTTGAAGGATGCAAAGTGGCAGCTCGCAGGGAAATCCGGTACGGCTCAAACGATGGTCGGCAAGCAGGAAAAGGTAAATCAATGGTTTATCGGATATGGCCCGGTGGCTTCTCCCAAGTATGCAGTATCTGTTGTTATCAAAAATACGGATCCAACGGAAAGCAACAAGGCCATACCTTTGTTCAAAGGGATCATGGATATTCTTGCAAGCCAATCAAACAGCCGGCAGTGATATTGTAAAACAGGTACCTTGGTTGGGCTCGCTCGTAACTTCAATGAGTCCTCCTAAGGTGCGAATGATGCGATAGGAGACCATCATGCTGAGTCCAGTGCTTTTGTTTTTGGTGGAATAAAAAGGGGTTCCAAGGCGGTTGATCTGTTCAGCTGTCATACCGATACCTGTATCTATAATTTGCAGAATAATGTGGGGGCCTCGTTTGAAGCCTACGATTTGCAGTGCTCCTCCGCTTGTCATAGCCTCAATACCGTTTTTGGACAGGTTGAGGAGGCATTGCATGATTTTTTCTTCATTTGCTTGGATGACCAACGGGGATTTCATGTCGATTTGAACATCAACCCCGCGCATTGCGGCATATGGAAGTATCAGATTGCTCAGTTTAAATGATAGTTCAGATAAGTTAAGCGGTTCAAGCTTCTCAGCCTCGGGTTTGGCAAAGGACAAATAGTCGGTAATAATGCTTTGGGCGCGGTCAATTTCTTCGATGACCATGGCTGTGTATATATGTTTCTTCTCTTCAGTGACCTGAGATTGGCTGAGGATTTGCATGAATCCCCTGGCTACCGTCATAGGGTTGCGAATTTCATGGGCGACAGAAGCCGCCAATTCACTGAGGACATTGAGCTTCTCAGAGCGCTGAATTTCTTGGCGCAATGTGATATTTTCGCGAATTCGGGCAATTAAGTACGTAATGAGCCACATCGTAAATAAGTGAACGAGACAATACAGTATTCCATATAGCAAAAAAGTACGATCTACGGTGTCAAAAGAACCGACTCTATATAGCAGGGTGATACAGAAAGTTGCTAGAGCGCTGATGAAAGCAAGCAGGGTGGGAAACATCACTTTGGGGGTTAGGTGCTTCCAATTGCTTAGCGCAATGAAAGCCACGATGAAGGGGATGAGAAGAGCTAATAAGGTGACGATCCACACGAAATTCGGGCCGTTCATGATGTACACATAGGCGAGTATGAATCCGGAAACCGCTAGTCCTGAGCGTATGCCGCCATATAAGAAAGCGATGAGTACAGGAATAATATGCAGATCGAAATGATTGCCTATGGGTTTAAAAAAAGGATGGGTCACGCAAAAAATGGCGGCTAGTGTGCAGATAAATATAAGAAATACCTGACGATATTTATCGTAACTGTCTAGAGAGCCGGGTTTTTCGAGCCAAAAGATGTGAGTTAAAACAATGGGGACGGTTAAAACAAGGATATTCAGGAGTAAATCGTCAAAAATGTTCAAAGATCTCGCCTACTTAACAAAAATTTGATGTTCCACTTTTTAATCGACACAGATTTTTATTCGACACAAAACTTGGAATTCCTTCGAAATGTATCCTAAATTTTGATGTTTTTTGGCGAAAAGCAGCGATTTTTACATTGCGGCTAACGCTAGATTCGCTTACAATTCGGAAGATGAACATAAATAGCAGGCTCAGGAGATTATGTAAATGACGAATATACCCCTTTCTTCTTCTATGGTCATCCTTGACCGAACACAGGAAACGGCCTCAAGATCGATTTTATATGCTTTTGCGCTGGAAGAACTTCTTTGCCGGTCTATTGGGAAAATGGCGCCTCCGATCCTCCACATTTGGCGGCACCCGCGAGCTTTTGTCATGGGACTGAGGGATAGCCGGCTCCCGGAAGCGGCACTTGCTAACCAATGGTTGCTTGGCCAAGGGTATGATACGGCTGTTAGAAATTCCGGAGGCGCAGCGGTTCCGCTGGATCTGAGCGTTGTGAATGTCTCTTTGCTGCTGCCGAAAGAAGCAGGGGATATGGAGCATCGCAAAGATTTTGAAGCCATGGTGGGCCTGATCCGTGAAGTGATGAGCAAACTAACCGATCATATTGATCAAGGTGAGGTGATGGGGTCTTTCTGCCCGGGAGAGTTCGATCTCAGTGTAGGCGGCCGTAAGTTCTGCGGAATCGCACAGCGCAGGCAGCAACTGGCTTTGTCAGTCCAAGCGTTTATTATCGTCGAAGGTGAAGGCGAAGCGAAAGCAGCTCTGGCTAGAGGCTTCTACGAGCGCGCGGCGCAGTCCGCAGACCCAAGCGAGTATCCTGCTGTGGCGCCGGGGAGTATGGCGAGTTTGGCGGAATGCTTGAACATCCCTTTAACAGCTGAGCAGTTTACTGCGAACTTGGTTGAAGTCATGATGGCGAGAGGGTTGCAAGTGAAGACTCCTGAAACAATCCCAGGATATCCGACGGACGGGCAAATCGGCGACATGGTGGACCTGATGAAAGCCCGATACGCGATCAAGCAGTAAAAAAACGGTCTGACTTCGTCATCTGACGGAAGCGAGACCGTTTTTCTATGTGATAGTTTTACCCCAGAAAATAATGCAGCGCCGCGCTCAATTCCCCTTGCCAGAACCCCCACAAATGTTTGCCAGGTTTCTCAATATAATGAAGCACGGCATTTTTCCTTTCGAGATCTTCCTTGGCCAGACGGTTCTCTCTGACGAAATCAAAGGTTCCACGCTCCGTTTTGACATCCGTTTCATCCAAGCCGATCAACATGTACATTTCAAGCCAAGATAAATCGTCGACCGCTTTAAGGCGTTCGCGGGTAATGTCGAAAAATGCGCCAGACAAGGATATAACGCGGCAAAAAAGGCTAGGATAATCTAAGGCGAGATGCAAGGAAACGGTCCCACCGAGAGAATCACCTGCGACAATGCGTTCACTGCGCTCCGTCCTTACAGGATAGCGGCTTTCCACATAAGGAAGCAGCTCCTCGGCGAAAAAGCGGCAGTAAGCGTCATGACGCTCACCCTCCGGCGCATATTCGGACGTGCGGTTAGCCGCGTTCACATCCACACCTACCACAATAGCTGGCTCCAGGTCTTCATCTAATATACAGCGGGTAATGGTTGTGGCAATGCGACCGAAATTGAAGAATTGCTCGCCATCTTGACAATAGATAACCGGATAGGAGAGCAGTTCATTGTAACCGGGAGGCAAATAAACGCGAAGTTGGCGTGTTTCTTGAAGCAGGACCGAGGTGAGTTCATCTTTCACAATCGTTCTTTGGTAGTAGCGAGCGTCATCAGACATCGAGTAATCTCCTTAATATCCTTGTGGGGAAAAATGGTATGTGAAGCGTAAGTTGGAAATGGTTTGGGTAAGGTGTATTATAGCAGTTGTAAATTTCATGTTAACTGTATTATATATTTTCCTAAACTGTACTATTCGCTTCCACGAAAAAAGGTCATATATCATAAGGATAGCGGTGTACAATTCACAAAAACAGGTTTATAATAATACTATAACAGAAGTGTAGCTAGCAGGCATCAAAATCATATAAGAGGTGAAATGGTATGAGTAAGCCACTTGTCAGCCAAGCAAATTACGAAGTGACCACAGAAAAGGTTGAGCCTTTACAAGTACTGGCTCCAGACGGCACAGTTGTAAATCCCGACAAAATGCCTAAACTTAGCGATGACCAATTAAGAGAGTTAATGAGAAGAATGGTATTCACACGTGTTTGGGACGAAAGAGCCGTAAATCTCGGTCGTCAAGGACGTCTTGGTTTCTATGCGCCGGTATCCGGACAAGAAGCTTCCATGATCGGTAGTGAATTTGCTTTAAATAAAGATGACTTTATTTGCCCAGGGTACCGCGATATGCCGCAGCTCGTATGGCACGGACTTCCGCTTTACCAAGCATTCCTATATTCCCGCGGACACCAACATGGCGGTCAAATTCCGCAGGATGTTCACGTTCTTATGCCGCAAATCATCATTGGTGCACAAATTCTGCACGCAACTGGTGTAGCGATGGCGTTCAAAAAACGCAACCAACCGCGTGTAGCGATTACGTACACAGGGGACGGAGGAAGCTCTGAAGGAGATTTCTACGAAGGTTTGAACTTTGCAGGAGCATTCAAGCTGCCTGCCATTTATTTTGTACAAAACAATGGTTATGCGATCACAACGCCTTACTCCAAACAAACAGGAGCACTTTCTGTTGCTCATAAAGCACTTGCTGCAGGTATCAAAGGCGTGCAAGTAGATGGTATGGACGTTCTGGCTGTTGTTCAAGCAGTGTCTGAAGCTGCTGAAAGAGGCCGCAAAGGCGAAGGCGCTACTTTAATTGAAGCATTGACGTACCGTTACCGTCCGCACTCCTTGGCCGACGATACGACGAAATACCGTACCAAAGACGAGGAATCCGATTGGGAGCCGAAAGATCCGCTTACGCGCATGCGTATTTTCCTAACCAAAAAAGGTCTATGGAGCGAAGAAGAAGAGGCGAAAGTGAAAGAAGAAGCGAAAGCAACCGTTGCTGAGCACATTAAAAAGGCTGAGGAAACTGAGAAAATGACAGTTCCGGGCTTAATCGATTCCATGTTCGAAGTTACACCTTCCCATCTCGAAGAACAGAAACAAGCGTATAAATAAAATCTGGCAAAAACTCTTAGGAGGCACGGAGAAGTCATGGCACAAATGACGATGATTCAAGCGATTAAAGACGCAATGCGCGTTGAACTGGAAAGAGATCCAAATGTAATTTTGTTCGGCGAAGACGTTGGCCACGTTGGTGGCGTATTCCGTGCTACAGAAGGTTTACAAAAAGAATTCGGCGAAGAGCGCGTATTCGATACACCTCTTGCTGAGTCTGCTATCGGCGGACTTGCTGTAGGTCTTGGCGTTCAAGGCTTCCGTCCAATCGCTGAGATTCAATTCGTAGGTTTTATTTACGAAGCGCTTGACCAAATTTGCGTGCAAGCAGCTCGTATGCGTTACCGCTCCGGCGGCCGTTACAACTCGCCAATCGTATTCCGTACGCCTTACGGCGGCGGTGTTAAAGCAGCTGAGCTTCACACGGATGCACTAGAGGGTCTTTTGGTGCAAACTCCGGGGATTAAAGTTGTTGTTCCTTCCAACCCTTACGATGCGAAGGGCTTGCTCATTTCCGCGATTCGCGATAATGACCCTGTCTTCTTCATGGAGCATCTGAACTTATACCGCGCTTTCCGCGCAGAAGTACCAGAAGGCGAATACACCATTGAACTTGGTAAAGCGAACGTAGTTCGTGAAGGTTCTGACGTAACGATCATTACTTACGGAGCAATGGTTCATACATCCGTTAAAGCGGCTGAAGAGATCGAGAAAACACAAGGTGTGAAAGTTGAAGTCATCGATCTTCGGACCCTGCTTCCGCTTGATATCGAGACGATTGTCGCTTCGATCAAGAAAACGAACCGTGCAATTATCGTACAAGAAGCCCAAAAAACTTCTGGAGTAGCCGCAGAGGTTATTGCTCAAATTAATGAAAAAGCAATCCTGCACTTGGAAGCTCCAGTTCTGCGTATTGCGCCTCCGGATACCGTTTATCCGTTCGCACAAATCGAAGATGCTTGGTTGCCTAGCCCAGCAAGTGTTATTGCCGGTATTAAACAAGTACTCGAATTCTAATTCATAGTCGAAGGTAACAGGAGGTAGTACACGTGGCATTGTTTGAATACAAGTTCCCAGAGCTTGGAGAAGGCATACATGAAGGCGAAATCGTTAAGATGCTCGTTAAAGCGGGTGACACCGTAACTGACGAAACCATTCTTATGGAAGTACAAAACGACAAAGCTGTTGTTGAAGTTCCTTGTCCGGTAGAAGGTAAAGTTGTTAGCGTCGCTGTCAAAGACGGCCAAATCTGTACGATTGGCGAGCTCGTGATGACAATCGAAGTAACAGGCGAGATGCCGGCTGAGTCCATGCATCACAGCAGCTCCAACAACGCTGCGCCTGCTGCCGCAGCGGCACCTGCTGCTACAGCGGTAGCCGTAGCAGAGGCTCCTGCAGCAGCACCGGCAGTAGCTGCTGCGCCAGCAGCGCCAAGCGCTGGCGGCCGCGAAGTGCTTGCGACGCCTAGCGTACGCAAGCTCGCAAGAGAAAAAGGCATCACACTCGCAGAGGTGACACCTACAGGCAAGCACGGCCGCGTTACACGCGAGGACGTGCTCGGCTTTACAGGAGCCGGCAACGCCGCGGCTCCGGCAGCAGCACCAGCTGCAGCGGAAGCAGCTGGCAGCGCAGCACCTGCGGCTAGCACGCAGGTGGCTGTGGGCGATCGCGTAGAAGAGCGGGTTCCGTTCAAAGGAATCCGGAAAGTCATCGCGAACGCGATGGTGAAATCCGTGTACACGGCACCGCACGTGACCCTGATGGACGAAATCGACGTGAGCGCGTTAGTCGCTCTGCGTGAGCGTACGAAGCCTCTTGCTGAGAAAAAAGGCGTGAAGTTGACTTACCTTCCTTTCATCGTGAAAGCATTGGTAGCGGCTTGCCGTCAATTCCCGGCGTTGAACGCGATGATCGACGAAGAGAAGCAAGAAATCGTCTACAAAAAGTACTACAACATCGGTATCGCAACAGATACAGAGAACGGCTTGCTCGTTCCTGTTATCCATGATGCTGACCGCAAAAATGTATGGTCGATTGCCTCTTCCATCAAAGACTTGGCTACTCGCGGACGCGATGGCAAGCTGACTCCGAACGAGATGAAGGGCGGCACAATCTCCATCACAAACATTGGTTCCGTAGGCGGTATGTTCTTCACGCCGGTTATCAACTTCCCTGAAGTTGCGATCCTGGGTGCTGGCCGCATTACTGAAAAACCTGTCGTGAAAAACGGTCAAATCGTTGCAGCATCGGTAATGGCTCTTTCCTTGAGCTTCGATCACCGTATCGTTGACGGAGCGACAGCGCAAAGCTTCTTGAACTACATCAAACAGCTCCTGGCTGATCCAGAGCTTCTCGTCTTGGAGGTGTAACAACATGGTAGTAGGAGATGCTTCTCTTGATATTGACTTGCTAGTTATCGGTGCAGGACCAGGGGGTTACGTAGCTGCCATTCGCGCGGCTCAACTTGGTCAAAGCGTCCTTATTGTAGATAAATCGGAATGGGGCGGCGTCTGCTTAAACCGCGGCTGTATCCCTTCCAAAGCGTTGATCTCCGCTGCTCACACCTATGAGCATGCGCAGCACGCTGACAGCATGGGTATCTCTGTAGAGAACGTGAAAGTGGACTTTGCAAAGGTACAAGCTTGGAAAAACAGCATTGTTGCTAAACAAACGGGCGGCGTTGGCGCGCTGCTCAAAGGCAACAAAATCCAAACGTTCCAAGGCGAAGTGATGTTCATCAACGAGCACGAAGCACGTGTGTTCAATGATGCAGAAGCTCCGCGTTACCGCTTCAAGCACTGTATTATCGCGACGGGTTCCCGCCCGATTGAGCTGAAAGCATTCCCTTTCGGCGGAAGAATCATTTCTTCCACGGAAGCTTTGAACTTGCCTGAAGTTCCGAAAAGCATGATCGTGATCGGCGGCGGCTACATCGGAATCGAACTTGGCCAAACGTACGCGAAGTTCGGTACGAAAGTAACGGTGCTGGAAGGTTCAGATCACGTACTGCCAGGCTTCGAGAAAGATCTGACGAAGCTTGTAGCACGCAACCTGGAGAAAGTTGGCGTAGAAGTTCATACAGAAGCGCTGGCGCAATCCTGCACGAAAACAGAGAACGACGTAACCGTAACGTTCACAGTGAAAGGCGAAGAGAAACAAGTTACCGCTGATTACGTGCTTGTAACGGTCGGTCGTCGTCCGAACACAGACGGCGAGCTTGGTCTTGATCTGATCAACTTGAAAATGACGGACCGTGGTTTGATTGAAGTTGATAACCAAGGTAGAACCAGCATTCCGCATATCTTTGCGATTGGCGATGTTGTGCCTGGTCTTTCCCTGGCTCACAAAGCTTCTTATGAAGCAAAAGTGGCGGCAGAAGCGATTGCAGGGCATTCCAGCATTGTTGACTACAAAGCAATGCCGGCTGTTGTGTTCTCCGATCCGGAAATTGCCGGTGTAGGCCTGAGCGAAACAGAAGCAAAAGCTCAGGGCATCAACGTAACGATCGGGAAATTCCCTTACGCAGCTAACGGCCGCGCTAACTCTTTGAACGCAGGCCAAGGTTTCGTGAAACTTGTCGGCGACAAAGAAACAGGCCAACTGCTAGGTGGTCAAATTGTTGGTCCAGAAGCATCGAACTTGATTGGAGAGCTTGCTCTTGCCGTTGAGATGGGAGCTAACCTGGAAGATATCGCCCTTACGATCCATGCACATCCAACATTGACAGAAATGATCATGGATGCAGCAGAAGGTGCGCTTGGACACCCGATTCACCAACTTGGTAAATAAGCATCATCAGAGCGGTTTCCAATACCTTTAGATAAAAAGTCCCGAGAGCATGGCGCAAGCCGCTCTACGGGACTCTTTTATTTTGTTTATCCGTTTCTCCGGGCAAAATCAAGCATGAACTCCGCTAAAGCTTGGCAGGCTTCGAGAGGGACCGCGTTGTAGGCGGAGGCGCGCAGACCGCCAACGCTGCGGTGTCCGGCCAAGCCCTCAAAGCCATGGGTCTCGGATTCCGCGATGAAACGGCGTTCAAGCTCACTATTAGCCATACGCCAAGTGATATTCATGGGGGAACGGTCTTTCGCATCAACTATGCCTTGATAAAAGCCACCGCTTGCATCGATGACCTCATAAAGGAGGCCGGCTTTTGCAAGATTATGGCGTTCTAGTTGTTCCACGCCGCCTTGCTTTTGCGTCCATTTGAGCACCAAATTCGTCATATAAATGGCGTGGACAGGTGGCGTGTTGAACAGGGATTTGTTCTTGGCAAATGTGCTGTATCGCATGATTTCCGGAATCTCGCCTGAAGCTTGTTCCAGCCAGCTTTCGCGGATCACGACCACGGTGACACCCGCGGGTCCAAGATTTTTTTGTGCGCCGGCATAGATCATGGTGAACTTCGTGAGATCCAGACTGCGGCTCAGGATTTCGCTGGTCATATCGCCAACGAGAGGGATATTGCCGACTTCGGGAATATCCGCATAACGCGATCCCTCAATGGTATTGTTCATCGTGATATGCACATAGGCAGCATCTGGGCTGAGATCCTGTGCGTCCCAGGCAGGAATGCCGCGATAACCTTGTGCTTTGGAGCTTGCTACGACATGGGTACGACCAAGATACGCGGCTTCCTTATAGGCTTTTTCTGCAAAGCTGCCTGTTAAGGCATAGTTAGCTGTTAGCTGGGGGCTTAAGAAATTCATAGGAAGAAGAGCGAATTGTGTGCTTGCCCCACCACCCATGAAGAGCACTTCATACCCTTTGGGCAAATCCAGCAGGGAAAGTAAGAGAAGCTGCGTTTCGTGATTCAATTCCTCGACGGCCCGGCTTCTATGCGACATTTCAAGCAGAGAAATTCCTTTCCCCTCATAGTCGACAAATTGCTCCTGAGCTTCTTCCAGAACGCCTATAGGCAGTGCGGCCGGACCTGGATTGAAATTGTACCTGCGTTTTGTTTGGTTCATGTGATTGCCTCCCGTAACCGAATTTTGGACAACAAAAAACGCTCCTCATCCGATTGGGACGAGGAGCGTTTGCTCGCGGTGCCACCCAATTTAAGAAACATGACGTGCATGCTTCTCCACTTGGTTCCGCGGTAACGGGCGGTGCCGGTTAACTTAGCATGACTTTACATCCAACAAGCATGCTTGGCGATAACGCCTCCGAGTTGGATTCTCATCATAGGCACAATCGAATATAGAAGTTGAATAAAAGTATATGCTTCTTGTTTGAAAAGGTCAATGCTTTATTTTACTGTTTTGTTATAAGCGGCTAATTTCTCAGCGATGGTTTTTGAAGCTGCATCCAAGGCATCTTTCGGTGATTTTTTGCCCGTGAGTGCTTCTTCAATAGCCGTTTCAACGAGTTGACGAGCTTCTGGGAATACACCCATGACTGCGCCTTGCGTTGCTTTGTTCGCTTTTGTGTTGTGCAGTTGGTCGATTGCCGTTTGGAATTGCGGGAATTTCGCTAAATTATCTTTAAGAATTGGCTCATCATAAGCTTTTTTCGTAATTGGGAAGTATCCTGTGTTCACGTTCCACCATGCTTGCGTTTGCGGGTTCGTCAAGAATTTGATGAATTCCCATGCGCCTTTTTGCTCAGCTTCTGATTTGTTGTTCAAGATATAGAGACTTGCGCCCCCAACAACAACACCGCCGTCTTTGGCATCAGCTGGTTTAGGCATAACGCTTGTTCCAACTTGGAATTTGCCTTCTGCACCAGTAACAATACCACGTAAAGAAGCTGTTGAATCAAGTGTCATTGCAATTTGGCCAGCTAGGAAAGCTTTTTTCGTATCATCGGTTTTACGGCCAAGGTTCATGAGGGATTTGTTATCGACCATGTCCTTCCACCAAGTCAAAGTTTTGACGCCTGCTTCATTGTTAAGAAGAGTTTCCGTAGCTGCAGCGGTACGGCCGTTTCCGTTGTTTAAGAATTCTGCGCCTTGTCCAGCGAAAAACTGCTCCATGAACCAACCGTAAATCGCGAAGGATCCGCCGGCTTTACCGTCTTTGCTCAGCGCTTGCGCGGCTTTTGTTATTTCTTCATATGTTGTTGGCGGCTTCTCCGGATCTAGTCCAGCAGCTTTGAACATATCTTTGTTATAGTAAAGGATTGGGTTGGATGTGTTAAAAGGCATGGAATTCAATTTATCGTCAACTTTGTAGTAATTCAATATGTTTTCTTCCAGTTGGGAAAGGTCGAATTTGTCGGCATCAACGAATTTTTGAACCGGTGTAATTGCCTTGGAATCGATCATGAAACGCGAACCGATCTCGTAGACTTGAATGAGGGATGGGCCGCTTTTTGTATCCATGGAAGCTTTCATTTTGTTCAAGCTTTCATCGTAAGTACCTTGGAAGACAGCTTCAACTTGCACATTTTTTTGGGATGCATTGAAGTCTGCGACTAATTTGTCGACAGCTTTGCCAAGTTCACCGCTCATGGAGTGCCACCAGATGACTTTGACCGGCTCTGCGGCTTTGGTCGGAGCTGCTGAAGCGGCAGTTGAACTTGCAGGTGCAGTACTGCTAGCTGGCGTTACTTCTGCTTTGCCGCATGCACTAGCCAACACCATGGTGAGTGCTGTCATTGCGAGAACGGAAGTTCTTATGTTTACGGATTTCATTGATTTGTTTCTCTCCCTTTTTTAACTTTTTTTATTTATGGAAATCTGATTCAGCTAATATAGCCTGTCAGAGCAGCCAACAAGATTAACCTTTCACAGCTCCAGCGGTAAGTCCGCGTACGAGCTGCTTTAAACCAAGGATGAGCAAAATAAGCGATGGCAAGAGGACGATGGTGACACCTGCCAAAACGAGGTTCCACACGGTTAATTCTTCAAATTGCAGCATAGCGATGCCGATTTGTGCAGTTCTCATTGCTTCACTGTTCGTAATGAGCAGCGGCCACAGGTACATGTTCCACGCGTTCAGGAAGGCGTAGACAGCTAGTGTAGCAAGCGCGGGTCTTCCCAAAGGCAGCACGATCCGGAAAAAGATGCGAATGTGACCACATCCGTCGATACGCGCAGCTTCGAACAATTCTTTGGGCAGCTGCAGGAAAAATTGGCGCAGCAGGAAAGTGCCGAAAGCTGTTGCCAGGAAAGGAACCGTTAGGCCCTGCAGGCTATCGAGCCAATCCCATTTTTTGACCGTTAGATAATTCGGTATGATCGTGACTTCCCAAGGAATCATCATGGTCGCCATGAACAAGGAGAAGATGAAAGCTTTTCCTTTAAACCGGATATTGGCAAAGGCATAAGCGGCCATCGAGGAGGTCATCAGCTGCCCAATCATGATGATTAGTGAAACGATAAAGCTGTTTGTAATAAATTTGGCTATCGGAACGAGTTGAAAAACGGCCACTATACTACCCACATAGAAACTGCTTGGCAAAAATCGCGGCGGATAAGCCGAAGCTTCATCTGGCGTCATGAACGTAGCGGAAAATGTGTAAAAGATTGGATACAGCACAAGTGCGGCTGCAATCGCCAACAGAACATAAACGGCTGTTTTTTGTAAGGGACGGTTCATTGATAATGCACATTCCTTTCGAACACTTTGAATTGCACAAAGGTGAAAATCAGGATGATGGTGAACAGTACCAGGGCCTGCGCGCTTCCAGTTCCGAACCGGAAGTTAATGAAAGCATCTTGATACAAGTTATAAACGAGCACATCCGTCGAGTTGATCGGACCGCCTTTGGTCAGAATGTGAATCTGTCCGAAGGATTGGAAAGCACCGATAATTGATACAATCGTGACGAAGAACACCGTAGGTGAAAGCAGGGGTAAAATGATTTGCACAAACGTCCGTATAGGACCGGATCCGTCGATTTTTGCGCTATCGTAGATTTCATCGGGAATGCCTTGAAGTCCGCTAAACAGGACGATGTAATTGAAGCCAAGATTCATCCATACGGTCATCAAGGACACGGAAAGCAATGCCCACCGAGGATCCGTCAGCCAAGCCACAGGCTCTAAGCCAACAAGCTGCAGCAGGTAGTTAAGCATGCCGACACTAGGATGAAATAGCATCATCCAGATGACAGAAGATGTTCCCACAGACAGAACGACAGGCAGCGAGAAAATAAATTGGAAAAAACGCATCCCTTTTAACTGATTGTGAGTGAGAGCTGCGAGCAGAAGCGCTAGGGCGATGCTTGTCGGTACCGTCAGAATGGTGAATAAACCTGTGACCTCCAAGCTTTTGTAGAACTTCTCCGACGTGAAGATAGCCGTAAAGTTATCGAAGCCGACAAAGGAAGCCACCCTGCCTCTGGGATCGGTCTCATGCATGCTGAGATAAAAGGTTTGAATCAAAGGGTAGAACAGAAACACACCGAATAGCAGCAATGACGGAAATAAGAAAATATAACCAAGCAGCGTCTCCGCCCAATTCGAGAAGAACATAGAACGACGGGGGAGTTCAGCACGTGTTGTTATTTTTTTTGGTGCATTTGTTAAGGTTAAATCTTGGTCCAGCGTACCCATGCATTGACCTCCATAAAGATTATTAGGCTTGTTCGATCTCTATAAGGTTAACGTTCGGTTATTTGACCAATGTTAAATAGGTTTAAATAATTTGTTAATTTCACCTCGTTGTTTACATAATATTTACGAAGATTTACTGGGCAAAAGCGGAGCTGCTCTACTATAATTTGAGGGTAAGCAGTTAATGAGGTTAGGAGAGTGTTACGTATAATGAGCAAACAACCACTTGTAATAGGCCATAGAGGAGCAGCCGGGGATGCACCGGAGAATACGTTAAGATCTTTCGCTTTAGCTTTCGAGCAAGGAGCAGAAGGTATTGAATTGGATGTTCACCTGACGAAAGACGGCGAAATTGTCGTTTGTCATGACGGTACATTGGATCGCACGACGAATGGTTCAGGCCTAATTTGCGAGAAAAACTGGGATGAAATCAAAGAACTCGATGCCGGTTCATGGTTTTCCGAGGATTTTATCGGGGAAAGAGTGCCTTTGCTGCGTGAGGTTTTTGAGCTTGTGCCACGTGGTTTCCTCATCAATGTGGAAGTGAAGTATGCGTATGAAGGGCGAATGGAGAAAGCCTTGCTCGCCTTTTTGCGTGAAAGCGGCAGGATGGAAGATGTCGTTATTTCCTCTTTCGATCACAAAGTGATTCAGCGGATCAAGTTGGCAGAGCCAGAAGTGAAAGTTGGGCTGCTGTATGCCGCCAACCTAATTGATCATGCGGCTTATGCCAAGCAAATCGGGGTTGAGGTACACTCGCTGCACCCTCAACATCATCATTTTGAAAAAGAAGATGGGGTATCGGCAGCAGAAGCAGGATTAGCCACGTATCCGTGGACCGTGAACGTTGTAAGGGATTTTCAAAAGATGATCGATGCTGGCGTTTCGGGCATTATTACGGATTATCCAGGGAAGCTTAACGCTTTATTAAAAGGCGAATAAGCGCTAGGCACTGGCAAGGAAACAACGGATTCGGCTGAAATAGCTGACTCTAGTTCCTTTATCGCAGACGTTCAGATGGATGTTCTATCACACCTTATACGAGTATGGTAGAATATGGGTATACCGGTTTGGAAGGGGATATCTATGAACGAGAACATCTTAACTCGAATCGCACAAATTTCTATCAATGTCGTTGATGTTGAAAGAGCTGTTGCTTTTTATCGCGATACCTTGGACATGAAATTTATGTTTCAAGCTGGGCAAATGGCTTTTTTTGATTGCAATGGCATCCGTCTGATGCTCAGCCTTCCGGAGAAACCTGAATTCAATCATCCAGGATCGATCATCTATTATAAGGTGGAAGACATGAAGCAGGTGTACGAAGCTTTCATCGAACGTGGTGTTACCTTTATTAGTGAACCACATGTCGTTGCAAAAATGGATCATATGAATATCTGGATGGCGTTCTTCCGGGACTCCGAGGGGAATACACTAGCACTAACAAGTGAAGTTTCGAATTAAATAACGTGCAAAAGGGACCGCTGCATACGGATGCTGTGGTCCTTTTTTAATAGTGGGTGAGGAGGGCAACAAAGGTCGCTGCAGTACGAATCCATCAGGTGATTGGCGAGTAGTACTAGGTAAAGTTAGTACTATCAGAATCGCAGCAAATGCATACAATGGGATTATGACCTGGTATTAAGAGAAGCCCAATAAATTAACGGATGCTTAATATGTTGTACCAAGGTTTTCTCAGATTTGCCATGCGAACGCTTAGGAGGAGTCACCATGATCAAATGGTTGTTTATTGTACTGTTAAAGCTTCTGCTTCCAATCTTGCGTCCTGTTATACTAGCTAGTTTTCGCGTAAAAGTGAAGGGAATGCAGCGGCTTGATTTGACAGATAAAACAGTGCTCATACCTAACCATGTCTCATTGTTGGATGCTGTTCTGCTGGCGTTGATTCTGCCCGAGGAAGTGGCTTTTGTCGTGAATACACGAATGGCCAAACGTTTTGCTTGGCCGCTTCATTTCCGTACGCATATTCCAGTAGATCCACTCAACCCTTACTCCGTACGGAAAATGCTCAAAACAGTGCAGAGCGGTACGCCGCTTGTCATTTTTCCGGAGGGGCGCATATCGACCACGGGCAGCATGATGAAGGTGTACGGCGGCATTGGTTATATTGCATCAAGATCTCAGGCTCACATGGTGCCGATTGCGATTTACGGACTGGAGCATTCCAAATTATCGTATCTTCGTGGCAAAATGAAACAGATTTGGTTTCCGGCCGTAACCTTCACGATTGGGGAGTCCTTTCAAGTGCCTGTGAATGAAAAGCTGACGAGAAGAGTTCAGAAGGAACGGGCAACAGAGTTCATCGGCAGTCGAATGCAGAGTCATTTGGTGGAAAGCCGGATGGAACCGGAACTTAATTTATTCAATGAAATGCTCATAGCTGCCAAGCAGCATGGCTTTTCCAAAATCATTTGTGAAGACATCCTATCAGATACATCGATAAGTTACCGCAAACTGCTATTAAGCAGCTATACGATGGCGGAGCGTTTGAAGGAGCTGCTTGGTAACCAGAAGCGAACAGCTGTCTTATTGCCGAATGCGGCGGCGCATGTCGTGACTTTATTTTCCTTATTCCGGTTAGGCATTACACCGGCGATCCTGAATTATACGGCAGGAAAACACGCCATGCTGGATGCCTGTGAAACCGTTTCGGCGAAGACGATTATTACGTCTCGCGCTTTTATCGAGAAAGCGGGGTTATCTGATTTTATCAACAGTGCCAGTGAAGTTTACTCGGTTATCTATCTGGAAGAGGTTAGAGAGAGTATTACTTTTCAACATAAATGGGTAGGGGTTCGTAATCTCTTGATGAAAGTGCAAGGTCCGGTCGGAGAAGGGGAGAATGAGGTCGTTCTCTTCACATCCGGGAGTGAAAGCAAACCGAAGGGGGTTGTGCTGACGCACCGCAATATTTTTGCTAATCTTCAGCAGGCCAAAGCTGTGATTGCTTTCAATGCGGCGGATATCCTTCTCGGGGCGATGCCCATGTTTCATTCTTTCGGCTTAACAGCGGGGACGATGCTGCCGGTACTTTCGGGCATGAAGGTGGTCATGTATCCAAATCCATTGCATTATAAAGTCATTCCAGAGATTGTATACGATCGCAATATTACCATTTTGTTCGGTACGTCAACGTTTCTATCGGCTTACGCGAGAACAGCTCATGCTTATGATTTTGCCTATGCGTTGAAATATGTCGTGGCTGGCGCCGAGAAGCTGAAAGAGGAAGTCCGTCAAACCTGGATCGATAAATTCGGCATACGGATTCTGGAAGGTTACGGTACGACGGAGACAGCGCCTGTCATTTCGCTCAATACGCCTATGCATGTTAAAAAAGGAACCGTAGGCCGTGTGCTGCCAGGTATTCAGGTTCGAATCGAGAAGGTGGATGGCATCGAGCTTGGCGGCAATTTGCTTGTCAAAGGCCCTAATGTGATGAAAGGATATTTGATTCATGGTCAGGGTTTTGTGCCTTGCCCGGAATGGTACAACTGCGGCGATATTGTGCAAATTGATGACGAAGGCTACTTGTCGATTCAGGGGAGGATGCAGTCTTTTGCCAAGATTGGCGGGGAGAAAGTGTCGCTGCCGATGGTCGAAGAACTCGTGCTGCCAAGCTTGTCGCATCAAGCCGTGTGCGCAGCCGTTGCCGTTCCGGATGCACGAAAGGGAGAGCGGATTGTGGTATACCACAATAGCCCGGACATGCAGCTGCAGTCTCTTAAAGAATGGATGAAACAGAAGGGGCATCCGGGGATTTATATGCCTTCGGAGCTGCGATATGTAGAGAAATTGCCGCTTTTGGGCAGTGGAAAAGTAGACTATGTAACCATTAAGCGAATTGCGCTTGAGGAGCATCATGCATCCTAAGGAGAGAAATGATATGAAAATGAAACCGCTTCAGACGCTCAATTTGACCCAATTTCTTTCCGCTTTTGCCGATAATATGATTCTCTTCATTACATTGGCGATTATTAAGCAGAATGCTTTCCCGGACTATTACATCGGTGTTGTTCAAGCTTCTTTTCTAGTTGCCTTCGTCGTGTTGGCGCCTTTTGTCGGTGCGATAGCTGATAAGCACTCCAAATCCCGCATCCTTCTCGTTGGAAATGCCATCAAGAGCATCGGCATCATCGCGATGTTCCTTCATGTGGACCCGGCTGTCAGTTATGGGATTGTCGGCATTGGCGCCGCGGTGTATTCACCGGCTAAATACGGTATTTTGCCCGCGCTTACCGATTCCGATCATGAGCTGCTTCGAGCTAATGCGCGCATGGAAGGTTATACGATCATGGCCATTTTGCTTGGATCTGTTTGCGGTGGTATTTTGGCGAAAATGTCGCTATCCGGTTCGATGATCGCCTGCCTAGCCCTGTATTTGTTATCTTTGCAACTGACGCTGCAAATGCCGAAGATGCAAGGGGATAGGACGATCCGCTATGGCAAGGCAGCGAGAACGTTCGTTTCCGACATGAGTTTCTTGTTAAAAGACCGCGCTACCCGTTTCTCGCTTGTTGGCACGGGCTCGTTCTGGATGACGTCCTCGGTCGTCCGATTGGCGATCATTGCATGGGTGCCAGCTCACCTCGGTATCCAGTCCGTCGATCAAATCTCTATGCTTGTCGCGGTAACCGGCGTAGGGATCATGATTGGGGCGTTGATGACACCGAAGCTGGTCCCGGCAAGGCGTTATTATAATTCATTTATTTTTGGCATTCTTATGATCATTTGCATCTTGCTGTTCCCACTAATCACCAATTTGTATCTAACAATAGGGCTGCTTTTACTTGTAGGTTTCAGCGGCGGGGTGTTTATTGTACCTATGAATGCCGTGCTGCAAGATAGAGGTCAGGGAATGATAGGTTCAGGGAAAACGATAGCGGTTCAAAACTTCCTGGAAAATGCGATGATGCTTGCTGGAGTTGGTCTCTATACGCAGATATCCAAGGATGGGCTGTCACCGGACCTGTCGATTACGGGGATTGCGTGTATCCTTGCCGGTTTTGTCGTGTATTTGATTGTACAGCGTGAGCGTTTGAAACTTTCCGTTTAGCTAATAACGGTGATCGAAGACGGGCCCCAATCGTATGGCAACCGAATGTTCCTGGATAAAAAAGATGGCGAGCTCTTTGGCTTCGCCATCTTTTTGCGTTATTTTAGCCGCATAGGGAATTTGGTTCTGTTCCGGATAAGTTTCAATCTCCTTCCAGATGTTAGCTCCTCTTCCATCGGCTGAAATCGGATTCACAATAAAGACTATTGATTATCTGGCAAATATTCCCGATCCGTAGCAGAAATAGTAGTAAATTACTAGGATAAAAGTTCTATAGTTACACGTTTTTTGACGAATTTTATCTTTACATAATGTTAACTTGTTTGTAAAATAAACCATAGGTAAATTAATCATTTTTATGTAAGGTAATCTAACATTGGTTAGTGGGTTATCTGCATGTCGGGAGGAGAACAGGGCTTTGAAATTCAACATGAGTTTGAATGTGAATCAACAAAAGAAGGCAAGAAATGTGAAAGTCAACCTGTCCGTCCTTCGCAACCTTAAACTGCGTTACAAACTGCTCTTCATGAATGCTATTGCTATTTTATTCCTGCTGATTGTAGGTATTACGGGTTATTACTTCATGGATAAGATGTCTAGTAATTCCACTAGAATGTACAAGGAAAGTCTGTTATCTGTCAAATGGATTAATCAGCTAAAAACGAACTTCAATGAAACCGAATCCAACTTGCTTGAAATGATGTTATCCGTAGATGTGAAATATAAAGGTAAGTTGAAGGCCAAACTTGATGAAAACAGCGCTATGAATCAGGAGCTTGTCACGAAGCTGTCAGGCATTCGGTTGACGGAAGAAGAGGCGGCTGCTTTCAAGGATTTTGAAGAGTTGAATAAGAAATATCGTGAAATTGTTGCAACGACGATCGATCATGCTACCAAAAATAATCAAGTGGCTTACCAAGTTTATAATAATGAAGTGTCTCCGCATGGGGATAAAACCATCGTGGCACTGGATAAATTGGTGCAGCTTAAAGAGACAGCGGCTGAAAATTTCCAGAAAACGAGCAGCAGCGACTCTAAAACCTCTCATTGGGTCATCATTCTTACGATTGTTATTGCTATTGTTATTATGACGGTGAACGCAATGGCATTGAATATGATTATTACGACCCCGATTCGTAGATTGCAGGAGCATATGGAGAAAGCCGCTGGCGGAGATCTCTCTGTCAAAGGAGACTATCCTTACGAGGATGAAGTCGGTAAACTAACCGGTTCTTTTAATGTAATGACAGGAAGCCTACGCAGCTTGGTGTCCCAAATCGCAGATAATGCGCTAACTCTTTCGGCAAGCTCTGAAGAGCTTCTTGCCAGCTCGGAGCAAAGTTCGCAAGCGGCCAAACAGGTCGCATCGTCGAGCCAGCAGCTTTCGGAGGATTTTGAGAAGCAGTTTGCGGGTGTGAATCAAGCAAATGAAGCCGTGCAGCAAATGCTTACGAGTACGAAGCTGATTGATGATTCAGCGCAAGAAGTAGCCAGACTTGTTGGACAAGCCACGACTGCCGCGCAAAACGGTAAACGTTCTGTCGTATCAATCGTAGGCCAGATGGGCGAGATTTCGGAAGCCGTGCAAGAAGTAAATGGCGTCATTGAAGCTTTAGGGAAAAATGCTCACAAAATTGGCGAGATTGTCAATGTCATCAATGAAATTTCCACGCAAACCAATTTGCTCTCTTTGAACGCGGCGATTGAAGCAGCGCGTGCGGGGGAAGCGGGCCGCGGGTTCGCGGTTGTTGCTGGCGAAGTGCGCAAGCTGGCGGAGCAATCTGCTTCATCAGCGCGCAACATTACGCATCTGGTCTCGACGATTCAGAGACAGATCAACCACGCGGTAAGCTCCATGCAAGATGGAGCGGGCAAAGTGCAGGCCGGATTAACGATTTCCGGCGAAGCACAAGAGTCGTTTATTCACATCGAAACTTCCGTTGACGAAGTCAACGCGAAGGTGGAGAGTGTGAATCAGAACATTCACCAGCTGGTGGATGCGAATGTCCGCATCGAGCAGGTGATGGGCATTGTCAGCAGCGTTTCGGAAACGGGCATCTCCGTCAGCCAGGAGACATCCGCTGCCAGCCAGCAGCAGATGTCCACGACCGAGGAGATCGAGAATTCCGCTAAGTCGTTGGCAGGACTAGCAGAGGAACTGCAAATTTCGCTGCAGAAATTTACGGTGTAGTTGTGGACCGCGGGCTTAGGCTCGCGGTTTTTTTGCTGCCTGGGGGCGTGGATTACTGCGCCCGAGAGAGCCAAAAAGGCCGTCTCCGGAGGGAGGGCGGAGGAAAAGGAGAGCGAGCCGTCCGAAAAAGCCGCCTCAGTAGTGCAAGGCAGTCGTCGTTGAGCCCGCTGCGGTTGAGAGAGCCAAAAAGGCCGTCTCCGGAGGGAGGGCGGAGGAAAAGGAGAGCGAGCCGTCCGAAAAGGCCGCCTCAGCAGTGCAAGGCAGTCGTCGCTGAGCCCGCTGCGCCCGAGAGAGCCGAAAGGGCAGTTTCAGCAGGAATATTCGTTCCTGCAGGGTTTTAGTGGTTGTTTTTCTCCCAAATTGCCTGTGCTTGTTCATGCAAATTGTAACCGCGAATACACTTTCGCCCATTGCCGGCAGGCTTAAGTAATGATTTATCGGTCATTGCTTTTAGTACTTGGTAGGATTTACGTGAACCAACGTCCAGCAAATCCGATACATCGTTTGGCTTTATAGCTCTGCCAATGTTGAGTGCAAAACGAATGACCTCTTTCTCCACGTAATTCAATTTCACGTCTGTTGAAGCATCGCGTCCCAGAAAGCGTCCCATGAATTGCTGCAGGATTTGTTCACACATGCGGGGGCGGTCTTTGACATCATCATAGGAAAAGCGGAGGATTTTCCAACCGTCTATGACGAGATGATTTTGGCGGATCAATTGGTCGGAGAATTGGGTGCGGCTGATTTGGGAGGCGTGGGGTCCGTATCCATCAATTTCGATGGCTAGCTTCAGGAAGTGCCGCATAAAAGTAAAGTCGAGAAAGCGAGTCCCATCCCGAAAGTCTTTCACCTCGTACTCAGGGTGCAGATCCGTGAAGCCGCCGAAGGCCGGCCACCAAACCTGCCGAAGAAATAATTGTTCAGCGTGGCCATGGCCCTCTTTGAGTCTGCGATGGCGTTCTCCTTCCCTTTTAGCAAGATGCTTAGTAAGAAAATTCTCTAATGCAATGCGAAATTGCTCATCCATGTTAATACACTCCATTTCATATAGGAATAAAATAAGCCGCCTCTCTGGATTCAGCGTTCATGCTGGATCTAGAAAAGCGGCGTGTGCTTCACAACCGATTGAAATTATTTTCCATCATAGCATAACTAGTTTACTGTGAATAGTCCTGTTGACACTTTCATAACTTTCGTGTATATTAAATAGATTGATTGAAATGAACCATATAAACACTTTAGACCAAACCTCATTTACCCCCATACGGACGATTAGCGAGTAGAAAGTAACCCCCTCTCCTTGTTTGTTTTTCTCCCAATGACGCAGTAAATTCAGCTCATTTTATGGTAAACCCGAGGCAGTGTCATCGTGTTTCGGCAGCAAGTGTTTGTAAAGCAATTCGCACTGGCGCGGTCATTGGAGCCGCAAGGATGGAAGAGAGGTAGGGCTTTCATTGTTTTGATTCCAACACATGAAATTTGCATTTTCATAGAGATCAATATTCGCAATTCTATAGAAGAGCCTGTCACACGAAGTGAGCAGCCTCCATTCATTGCGCTAATAGAACCGTTCTTGCCCTGATTACAGGGCGGGGGCGGTTTTTTCATTTTCTCTGTCCTGGAGAACGCGCAGGGGCCGCAAGTTCCCCATCCAGATGCACCTGAATATAAACGGGAACTAGAGGTACATAGGAGGTATGCCTTAAGATGGCAGACAGGCTTCGTAACAAATTTGCCTAAAATTTAATAGTTTGGCAAAATAGCTATGGCTGCCGCGTGCAGCCATTTTTTATTGTTCCTTCTGTTGCCCTCGGACAACTTCACGCCGAACGAACTGGTGAAACGCCTTCCATTCCTTTACAATGAGAGCAACAAGTTCAGTAGAGGATGGATGAAATGATTTGGAATATGAATTGGACATTTCTGCTGCTGGCTATCCTATTTGAAACGATTGGTACGACGGCAATGAAGATGTCATCAGGTTTCACCAGGGTAGGTCCGGCAGTTGTGATGGGAATTTGCTACATCATATGTTTCACGTTGTTTACGCTGGCTTTGAAACAGCTTGAGGTTTCCTTGGCCTATGCCATTTGGTCCGGGGTAGGGACGGCACTGATAACGATCATCGGCATCTGGTGGTTCAACGAGTCCGTCTCCACTCTGAAAGTAATTTCCATTGTTCTCATCATTTTAGGCGTCATCGGGCTGCATATAAGTGGCGGAGACGAAGCACAGACGCAATCGCAAGCGAAAGCGCAGTCCAGCAATCCGCAAGAGCAATCCGCGGCTACATTAAATAAGGAGTGATACGGATGAGCGAGCATCGATTTGATTTGAAAGCAGAGTGGACCGGAGGTTTGGACGGTACAGGCCGCATTCAAGCGGGTAATCTGGACGCATCGATTTCAGTGCCAAGCCAGTTAGATGGACCCGGCATCGGCACGAATCCGGAAGAGCTCCTGCTCGGAGCAGCCGCAACCTGTTATCTCATTACACTCGGCATGCTGGTAAAGCGGCAGGGTATCACTTCCCTTGAGCTGAAATCAGAGATTTATGTTGAGAATACACCGGCTATGAAGGTGAATCGGATCATACACCGGCCGTACATTTCAGTACCCGCTCATACTCTTCCTGATCAGTTGGATAAAATAAGCAGAGCAGCCTATCGGGCTGAACAGGCGTGTATGATCAGTAAAGCGCTAAAAGGCAATGTGGAAGTGACGGTGGAACCCGAAATTCGATCCGAGCTGATCTAGAGGATTTTATCCCTCCTCCATCCGAACCTATCCCTAGGTGACGTAAAGACGGGTCAATTATAATAATAAAAAGCAATGAAAGGCACCAGCAAAAAGGATGGTGCCTGATTCGGGTTAGAAGGGGTCTGCCAAACGTCGATGAATTTGAACAAAAAGGTGTTTATCGGATTTTTATTTTTTATTATTATCCCTTTGTTCGTACTGGGCACTGCCGTCTATACCGTATCCCAACAATTAATTGAGAAGAAATACGGTGATTTGACCGAGGTTACGCTGCAAGCGATTTCCCGGAACATTTATTACATGTTCAAGGAAGCGAATTATTTCTCAGACTTCTGGATGGTCAAAGACAGCATTCAGGGCATTTATCGGACGATCGATGAGGTCAGGCCGAATGAAGAAGCTCCGTCGTCGTATGATTTGAATACGTTCGATACGCTGCTGCGCGGCTCTATTTTGACATATTCGCCGATTCAATCAGTCGTCATTTACAATAATGTCGGCAAGTCCTTCAGCGCGGGGAGAACAAGCGGGAATGCGCTCCCATGGAAAACGTTGTCGAGCAGCACGGCTTTTGAACAGATCAAGGAACTGAATGGGAGTCCCATGTGGATTGGCCCCTCTGAATATAAGGAGCTGGGAGCCGGCCGTGGGGAGTTTTATCAGGCGAGGATGGTTAAAGATTTCTGGACAATGGACAATCTCGGCTACATGCTGTTGAAATTTAAATTTAATGAGCTGGATCAAATTTTTAAATCTTTTAATACGAACGAAGATAGTTCTAAGCGTTACTTGCTCGTGAATAAAAGCGGACTTATTTTCTACGACAATAAGCAGCATTTGGAAGGCGCCAATGTCCTTCAGCTGCTGCAAGGCAAGCTAGATCTGCAGCAAAGTAATCGAAGTTTTCAAGCAAATTTTCAAAATGAAAAAAGTCTCGTTTCTCTCTATCATTTAAATATTAATCAAATGGGCGTGCAGGATTGGAGCGTCGTGTCGATAACCTCTTGGAAATACGTGGCGGGCGAAATCGAAACGATTATGAAACTGGTCGCCGGGATCACATTTGTATGCTTATTTTTTGCCCTGGTCTACAATTTAGTGTTCGTTCGTCGCATTGTTCAGTTAATTCTGCGTATGCTGGGCTCCATGAAAAAAGTAGAGCGCGGCGACCTGACGACGCGAATGGAGGAAAGCGGCAAGGATGAAACTACGGCGCTGGCCAGAGGCTTTAACAGTCTCGTAGAGAGGGTCGAGGACCTTCTGGACGAAGTCAAACGTCAGCAGGACCGCAAAAACAAAGCGGAACTCATGCTGCTGCAGGCGCAAATCAAGCCTCATTTTCTTTTTAATACGCTGGAGTCCATCAATGTGCTTGCGATCCAAAACCAAGGGAAGAAAGTTAGCCAAATGGTGTATCGGCTTGGCAATTTGCTGCGGATCGGCATGGAGAGCAGGGAAGAGATTTCGCTTAAACAAGAGCTGGATCATCTCAAAAGTTACCTCGAAATTCAGGAATTCCGCTTCGAAGACCAATTCCGTTATGAAATTGAATCGGACCCGGAGATATTAGATTACAGCATTCTGAAGCTTACGCTCCAACCACTGGTAGAAAACGCGCTGCAGCATGGTTTTGAACCTATTGATTATTTGGGGGTAATTTCGATCAAAGTCCTTGATGAAGGGGAGCGGATCGGGCTGTATGTCTCGGATAACGGGATCGGCATCTCCAATGAGAAATTAGCGAAATTTCATTATAAAACAGAGCTGGAAACGCCTTTTCACGAAATTTTAGATGCGAATGTTAATGAAGAGCGAAGAGGTCTGGGCGTCAGCAATGTAGCCGACCGCATACGCATCCAGTATGGCCCGGATTACGGCATATTTATTTGCAGCATGGAAGGGCACGGGACGACGATAAAAATTGTCATTCCCAAAACAAAGGAGGCGAGCCTGTGAGACTAAAAGCGATTTTGGCGGATGATGAGCCTAACATTTTACGTAATTTGCAGGCGGTTATTCCGTGGGCAGAGTTGGAAATTGATATTGTAGGAACGGCCAAGAACGGGGTCGAGGCCTTAGAACTATCCAGCTTGCATGGGCCGGATTTGGTGATGAGCGATATTCGGATGCCTTTGATGGATGGGATTACTTTTGTCCAGAAACTCCGTGAAATCAACGAGGCTTGCAAAGTGCTGATGGTGACAGGCTATCAGGATTTCGAGTATGCGCGTTCGCTCATGCGGGTTGGCGTTAGTGATTACATGTTAAAGCCGATTAACTATGAAGAGTTGGAAAACTGTATTCGTAAGCTAGCCAGTGAAATCAGGGAAACCAAAGCGATTAAGCAGCAGGAGCAGCAAAAGTGGGGCAAAATGAAAAATTTGGCCTATGAGAAAATTCTCCAGGATGTCCTTATGAACTATACAGAAATTTCAACGCACACGCTGCTTCCGATCGATAATATGGATTTGGAAACAATGACGTATTCGTTCATGATGATCGATGTGGACGATTATTCGCAAAAGTCGCTCCCTTGGTCAGAGCAAGAGCGAAAGCTGTGGAATTTCGCCGTCCGTAATGTGATGCAAGATTCACTAGCCAATTTCAAAGCGGAGTTTTCCGTGCTGCAGATGCGGGAAGGCGAATGGTGCTTGCTTATTCAATGGGACATTAGAGGTGGCGAGGACAAAAAAGGCGAAGATGAGGAAGATCTTATGCCGTCTACTTTGTACGAAGTGGCGATGAAACTGCAAAAAGATGTCCGCGAATCCGTCAAACTAGGCATTAGCATAGGTTTTTATCCTAGTGCTGTAGGTCTGCGATTGCTCTCTGATACGTATCGGAAGCTGCAGCGATTTATGCAGTTAAACCTGAATAAGCAGGAGTCTGTGCTGCTCTATAGGGAGTCTAAAGAGCAGGCGGACGCCAACAGCTCCTTATGGTATTTGGTTGAAGAGATTGTAACAGGTCTCAAACAGTTGAACCGAATCAAAACGGAGGACGCTCTAAGTCGGCTGAAACTCTTGCTGGAGGGGCTGCCGAACAGTTCTTTCGCCAGAGCATATCAAATGCTGCATTTCCTGATCCTGCATGTGCTTCGCGAACTGCGCGAGATGAACTCGCTTGATGCGCAGGAAGAAGAGCAGGTTTGGCGCCAACTGGATACAAGCGAGAGTATACAGCACCTGCTTCAAGTGATGGTTCAGCTCGCCGCCATCGGCTTGGAAGGGACGAATAAGAAGAAAAACAGCGAGCTTCTAATGACAGCTGCGAAAGAGTATATTCGAACCCATTACTCGAATGATTTCGGAATTGAAGATATTGCGAGCTCCCTCGGCATCTCTTCGAGCTATTTCAGCTTATTGTTCAAGCAGCAATTCGGGGAAACTTTCGTTGAATATGTAACCAAACACCGGATGGAGCTGGCGAAATCGATGCTGCTGCATAGCGACAAAAGCATTACGGATATCGGAAGGTCCGTCGGTTATACGGAGCGTCGTTATTTTACAAAAGTGTTCCAGAAGTTTACCGGTGAAATTCCTTCGGAGTATCGGGAGAAACGCATGGAGCCGAAGTAGAGGATTTTGCCCCTATATAAGAAATTTATCGGTCTTTAGGAGGAGCAGCCATTATTTTATACTTAACATGCAAGCCTAAGGGAGATCAAGGAAGATGAAAATAAGAACGTTGTTCCCGGTAACAGGGGTTGTGGCCGTATCGTTCATCCTGTCCGCTTGCAGCAGCTTAAACCTGAACAGCCCGAACTCCGAGCCGACCTCCCCAGGGGCAAAAGGTGAACCGGTCCTGCTGACCATTCGTCACACGCAGGTGAAAGATACGCAGAAGAAACGTTTGGCGATGCTTCAAGAGGTTGTGAAGTCCACGGAGGCGAAGGTGCCCGGCCTTTCAATTACATTGGATGGCGTAGAGGACAAAGTGAATCGCTTCGAAAAGCTTAGAGCCGAGATGGCTGCCGGGAATCCACCCGAGATCTTCGACTTATTCGGCGGGACGGATACGAAAGATTATGTGAAAGCGAACAGGCTGCTGGATCTGACGCCTATCTTGAGTGAACTGGGGTTAACGGACAAGTTCTACAGCTTTGAAGAGTTTACAGTCGACGGTAAAATATACGGCATCCCGATGGCCGGTTATGTCGAGGGCTTATACTATAATAAAAAGATTTTATCAGAGCATCAAATCAAACCGCCTCAAACCTGGAATGAGCTGCTTGACGCTGCAGCCAAGCTGAAAGCTCAGAAGATAACGCCATTCGCTCTGGCGGCCAAAGACTCCTGGGTCATCAACATGATGTGCAACACCATGTGGGTGCGCACGGCTGGGCGCAACTCCGTCGAAGGTTTTCTGGATGGGAGCAAGCACTGGACAGATCCGGATGTCGTGGATGCATTTCAGAAATACGATCTCCTCGTGAAAAAAGGGTACTTCCAAGAGGGCAGTTTAGCACTTTCCTATGCCGAGCAGCAAAACAAATTCAGCAGCGGGGAAGCGGCGTTCATGTTTGACGGCAGTTGGGCCAATACGCCGCTGCTTGACCCGGAGAAATCAGCCATTGTGAAGGATGTAGGGTTCATGAGCTTCCCGGATATGGGCGGCCCTGGAGACGGCTTCATTAACGGCGGGTGGTCAAACGCCTATGGCTTCTCGAAGAAAGTGACCCCGGCGCAGCTTGATGCCATAAAGGAATTCATCAGGCAGATGTACAATGAGCCGATGCAAAAAAGACAGCTGGTCGAGGAAGGCATGCCGCCTGCCATGAAGCTGCAGGATACGAGTAATGTGAATCCGCTGATTACGCAAATTTTGGATGTGTTTGCGACCAGCAAAGGGGCATTCCCTGCTTTCGACTCGCGCATTCAAACCAAGGTTCGTGAGAAGTTGGAACGCGGCATGCAGGAATTAGTCGGCGGCAGAACAGATCCTGTCACGCTGATGACAGACATACAGAAGCAACAGGATGCTTCAAATAAGGAAGAAACTCATACGAATTAGTGGGATGAACCATGAACAAAGTAGGAAGAAACCCATTGGCATACGCTATTTTTACAGTACCTACACTGCTTTTTCTAGTGATTTTTTTCTATTCCCCCATGCTGATGTCATTGCGCTACGGATTTACGGCATGGAACGGGATCCTACCAGCCAAGTGGAACGGTCTGGACAACTTCACCCAAGCGTTTCAGGATAAATATTTCTGGATTGCCGTGCGAAACAACTTGTATTTTATTGCTTTTTCGATTGGCGTACAGATCCCGTTCATTGTTTGTTTAGCTCTCGTGTTGAGCAAAGTTCGGCGTTGGACGGGATTTTATAAAACGATGATTTTCCTCCCTACCATTCTATCGACGGCTGTCGTCGGAGTATTGTGGGGATTCATTTATCATCCTGAAGCGGGACTCTTGAATCAATTGCTGGAAGCTGCAGGCTTAGGGGCTTGGAAGCATACCTGGTTGGCTGATGAATCGACGGCGTTGATTTCCGTGCTCGTCACTAACGCCTGGCAGTGGATTGGCTTTTATGTGATTCTCGTTTTGTCGGCTATTTATGCCATCCCGGTAACCATCCTCGAGGCAGCCGAAATGGACGGCGCGTCGAGCTCTCGTCAAGCCTGGTCGATCACGCTGCCGCTCCTGCGCCCTGTGATTATCGTGATGATCCTGCTTTCCATTACCGGTGCCATGAAAGCGCTTGATATCGTCTTTGTGATGACGGGAGGTAATCCCTACGGGATAACGGAAGTGATGGCGACTTATATGTATAAAAAGGCGTACCGAATCGGCGAGTACGGCTATGCGAATGCCATCGCTCTGCTCATTTTACTGTTCACAGGTGTGCTGACTTCCGTGTTTGGCTGGTTGACGGCCAAGCAAGAGGAGGCGCGGTTTTGAAAAGTTGGACCCAGCGACAAGCAGCCTTCCTCCGAGGTACTATACTTCATGCCATACTCATGGCCTACATAGCTATTATCCTGTTCCCTCTGGGCTGGGTACTCAATTCTTCTTTTAAAACGAATAAAGAAATCATTGCATTTCCTTGGTCTTTCCCTCATGTGTGGTTGCTGTCCAATTATGGGAACGCGTGGACAGGCGCGCATGTCTCGCACTATTTTACGAACAGTCTTGTGATTTCCAGTATATCGGCCGTGATGACGTTAATCCTCGGAACAAGTACCTCCTTTGCCTTGACACGCATGAAATTTCCGAGTCTAAGCAAGGTCATCAAACGAGTTCTGATGGTCGCTTTACTGGTGCCCGCCGGGTCTTTGCTTGTCCCACTGTATATGCTGCTGAGAAGTTTCCATCTGTACAATACACCTTTTGCTTTAATTATGCCTTATATAACTATTGGATTGCCGCCCACGGTTTTTATGATCAGCGGGTTTTTCAAATCTTTTCCAAGTGAGCTTGAGGAAGCGGGTACAATGGATGGACTATCCATCTATGGACTGCTTTGGCGCGTCATTGTTCCAATTACCGTACCGCCGCTTATTCCAGTGTTTATGCTCAATTTCCTTAGCAATTGGAACGAGTTCATGATGGCGAATCTGTTCCTGACCAAAGAGAAGTTTCGAACGCTTCCTGTGAGCATGGTGGCTTTCTATGACCAGTTGAATATGAACTATGGTTCGCTTTGCGCAGCTATCATGTTCAGTCTGATCCCTGTCGTGCTGATGTACTTCCTTATGCAGAAACGAATTATTGCATGTATTAAAGCTTAATCACCTATCCAAGGAGCGTGTCCATAATGTCGTCCATATCCTGCAACGCGCATAAACCATTAAGTTTACGCCAAAAAGTTGGTCAACTGTTTATTTGTGGCTTTGATGCAGTTGAGCCAAATCAAGCAATTACGCAGCTAATTGAAGAATATGGGCTTGGCGGCGTTATCTATTTCCGGAGGAATGTGAAAGATGCGCATCAATTGGCGCAATTGTCCGCAGAATTACAAGAAATAAGCCGTCACAGCGGGGGGCAGCCCCTGTTTATCGCGGTGGATCAAGAGGGCGGTATGGTGTCCCGAATTGAAAAAGGCGCGACTTTGCTGCCAGGAAATATGGCGCTTGGGGCTGCTTTTGCGCCGGCAGGCGTGTATGCAAGCTCCAAAATCATGGGCAAGGAGCTGCGTCAGATGGGCGTGAATATGAACTTTGCGCCATGCCTGGATATTAACAATAATCCCTTGAATCCGGTTATCGGGGTGCGCTCCTACGGGGAAACCGCGGCCATCGTCGGCGATATGGGAACGCATGCTGTCAAAGGGCTGCAGGACATGGGCGTTATCGCCACGGTCAAACATTTTCCTGGGCATGGCGACACGTCAGAAGACTCGCATCATGATTTGCCAGTTGTTCCGCACAGCATGGAGAGGCTTATGGAGCTTGAACTCGCCCCTTTTATCAAAGCTATTGAAGGCGGCGTAGACGCCATAATGACTGCGCATGTCGTGTTCGCGGCATTGGAACAAAACGGTGTGCCCTCAACGTTATCGTATCGGATTTTAACCGAGCTGCTGAGGGAAGAACTTGGTTTCAAAGGGCTTATCGTTACGGACTGTTTGGAAATGAAAGCGATATCCGAAGGGATTGGAGTAGCTGAAGGTGCGGTTCGCGCCATCGAGGCTGGATCGGATCTCATACTGGTCAGTCACACGCTGGAACGCCAGGTTTCCGCCATGGAAGCCGTTATTGCAGCTGTTGAAAGCGGTCGTATCCCGGAGTCTCGGATCGATGCGTCAGTCCTGCGAGTAATGACCCACAAATGTAAACGAGAGATCCAATTTGAAAAACTGGCGCCGATTCCAGAAGGACCTATTTCAACGCTGGAACATCAGCTTTTGGCTAAGGAGTTAAGCCGCAAAAGTATTACGCTAGTGAAGGACGAAGCCGGTAAGCTGCTGAATATGAATGAGTCGCCGCTCGTGATTTGGACGGAAGTGCAGACGGGCACGGAGATTGATGAGGTTGTGGAGCGTCAGGGAACGCTGGGAGCTACACTGGCTGAACTCACGGGGAAAGATGTCCAAGAGGTGATCTTGGGATTGTACCCTTCCGAATCGGAGATTACTGCAACCCTGCAAGCTGCCGAAGGCAAAAAGCAGGTGGTTATGGTCACTTATAATGCCACCTTTTCGCCAGAACAGACTCAGTTGGTAAAGGCTCTTGCGGCGATTGAAGATTTGCATCTTATCGTAGCTGCAGGAAGAAACCCTTATGATTTGCTTGAGTTTCCTGAGGTGAAGACGTATTTGGCCTGTTATGAGAATCGTCCCCTGGCGATGGTGTCTCTGGCAAATGTGCTGCTGGGGCATGAGAAGCCGGTTGGGCGGCTGCCTGTTACGTTGTCGGAACAATATGCGATTGGATGGAGGTTGGAGGTATGAGTGGGGGGGAATGGATGGGAGATCAGGATATGAGCGGGACGGAACGGACGGAAGAGGTAAAAACACAAGACGTGCGAACGCAAGACGTACATACACAAGACGTGTCCCTTCGGGAGTACTACGTTGGGGTTGACTTGGGCGGCACGAAGATGTTGGCCGCGCTCATTAGCGGCGATGGGAGCATCATCGCCAAGGAAGAGATTCCCACCCTGGCGCAGCAGGGGGAGGCGGCTGTGCTCGATCGGCTCGGCAGCCTGATCGAGGGACTGCTCGCGACCGCGCCCGGCGGTCGCGGCGTTCTCCGCGGCATTGGCGTCGCCACCGCGGGCACGCTCGATACGGCGAACGGTGTCGTCACGTTCGCCACCAATCTCGGCTGGCGCGACGTGGCCGTCGCCGCCGTGCTCACTGACCGCTTCGGTTGCGCGGTCAGGCTGGAGAACGACGCCACCGCAGCGGCGGTAGGCGAATGGCTGGCCGGCGCGGGTGAAGGCGCGCCGGACTGTGTGTTTGTGACGATCTCCACGGGGATCGGCGGGGGAATCATTTCCGGCGGGCGCTTGATCGCCGGAACGAATCATAACGCAGGGGAGCTCGGCCACATTTCCATTGATGGAAATGGGCCGCTCTGCCCCTGCGGGAATGTGGGGTGCCTGGAGCTGTATGCGTCAGGCACTGCCATTGGCCGCCGCGGCGCCGACTACGTGCGCCGGGCTGGCGAGGGCGCAGCGGGCGCCCTCGTGCGGCTCGCGGGAGGCGACCCGAACCGCGTGGATGCGCGGTTGGTCGCGGCCGCAGCCGCGGAAGGGGATGCCGCCGCCAGCGGCATCCTGCGCGAAGCGGGCCGAGCCCTCGGCATCGGCCTCGTGAGCATTCTCCACCTGCTGAATCCGCAGGTGGTTATTCTTGGCGGCGGCGCCTCGCATATTGGCGAGCCGCTGTTAGGACCGATGCGCGAGATCGTTGAGGAGCGTTGCTTGCCTTCGATTCGCGGACCGGTCCGGTTCGCGGCATCTGCGCTCGGGTCCTCCGCAGGAGCCGTTGGAGCCGCGCTGCTCATGTCTCAGTCACGCTGAGGCATCTAGGTTTGTGACTGGTCATATGACGTATGTCACTAGACGATAGGAACCTTTTTTCGTTAAAGTAGAAAAGGTTTATGAAACATTTTTTCTTCTTCTTACGTAAGAAGGAGGTCTTGTTTTATAAGACTATCTGATTAATGAAGGGGTGTTTTTCTTTTGTCTCAAGCAATAGCTTCGGATACTCCGACGATGCGTTCGTTTTTTGCCAGTCGTTTCGTGCAAGCCATTATGCTGTCCGGTCTTTTTTTACAAATCGGAATCTGGGTACGTAACTTTGCGATTCTTCTCTATGTCACAGACATGACGAATAATGATCCATATTCGGTTTCTTTAATTTCGGTGGCCGAGTTTGCGCCAATTTTTATTTTCTCGTTTATCGGTGGTGCCTTTGCGGACCGGTGGAGACCGAAATTAACGATGGTCTGGTGTGATATTCTCAGCGCAGTGTCTGTATTTGCCATTATGGTGACACTGTTTTACGGCTCATGGAAAGCGATTTTTTTCGCCACCTTGGTTTCGTCCATCTTGTCTCAGTTCTCCCAACCTTCCGGCATGAAGCTGTTCAAGGTTCACGTGCCTGAATCCCAAATGCAGATGGGGATGTCCTTGTTTCAATCGATGATGGCGATCTTTATGATTCTGGGTCCTATTATGGGGACATTTGTTTACTATCATTTTGGCATTGAAGTAGCAATTGCAATCATGGGCGTATGCTTCCTGCTTTCTGCGCTTGTACTCACGTTTCTTCCTGCGGACCGTAAAAATGAGGAAGGGACCGAGAAGCCATCCACGCATATTTTTGCGGAAATGGGTCAAGGGTTTAAGTATGTTTTGAATAATAAAATGCTTGTCACCTTAGGCGGCTGCTTTGCAGTAGCAGGTCTGGCGATTGGCTTGATTTCACCGCTGGGCATCTTTCTAGTAACTGAAAATCTAGGGTTGCCGAAGGAAGATTTGCAATGGTTTATGGCAGCCAATGGCGTTGCGATGATAATTGGGGGCGGGGCGACGATGGGCTTTTCAAAAAAAGTGTCCCCGCAAGCATTGTTGATTATCGGGATGGCGGTAAGCGTCGTGACTTTTGCTGTCATGGGATTGACTCATCTGGTGTGGTTGGCGCTTTTGATGCAGTTTTTCTCCGGTCTAGTGATGCCTGCTATCCAAATCGCGATCTCTACAATGATACTCGGTAACACGGAAGAATCTTTCGTTGGCCGTGTGAATGGGATTTTGAATCCGTTGTTCATGGGAGCGATGGTTCTCACAATGAGTTTGGCCGGCAGCATTAAAGCGTCCTTCTCGCTGCCATCCATTTATGTCACATCCGCAGTACTTTTCCTGATTGGCGTATTTATTATGCTGCCTACTTTGAAGTACAAAGCAAATGCTGCACCACAACCGAATACCGAAGAGGTTAAAGCTGGGTAAGTTTATGAAAAAGGGGACTCTCTGAGAAAGTCATAATTGACTTCTTAGGGCAGTCTCCTTTTTTTGCTGTGGGCAGGTTGGCGATGAATGAATTTGTGATGGAAAGGTGCAGGATTGATTGGCAGAGTAGCTAGCCCCGAGCCTGACGGCGTCTGTGTCGTCAGGCTTCTTAGTTCTGCCGATGAAATCAGCAGAAAGCTCTTTTCGAAGGGAACTACAGGCCATTAATCCCCCGAAAACAGCTGATTCCGAAAGCGGAGAGGAACTAGGGGCTGCTATTCCGCCAATTTCTTGAGTAAAACGCGCCAGGGTGGCGCAATAAGACCCTGTAGTTCCGCTCTTAGAGGAAAGCACTCGTTTTACTCCAAAATAGAGGACGCTAGTTCCCATAAGCAAGCCACAGCGGAATTCTAGCTAGGTTTTTGACAATGGTTGGCGGGGGAAAGGTGCGCTGGATGAGTATACGGCAAGCAAGCCTACACGATTTCTGTTAGGATAACGATATGAGATTGCAAAAGGTGAGTGAAGCATGCTTCAACTGATTCAATTGTTCGTGGATATGATGGAACGGGTTGGCTTTCTGATCGCGCTGGCGTTCGCGTTTTCCCGCAGCCGCTGGATGCGCAGTTATATGAGTTATCAAGGGGACAGAACGTATCAATGGCGGTTCTTGTTCTTTTTCTCCGCGTATGCGATTCTTGCGACGTATTCGGGTGTGACGGTTTCCGACTACACGTACAGGCCGGCTCCGTGGATTGGCGAGGTTTCGCCAACAGCGGCGATTGCGAATGCACGAACCGTTGGAGTTGTCATCGCGGGGCTGCTTGGCGGCGTCAAAAGCGGATTTATCGTCGGCATCATAGCCGGCGTGCATCGGTACAGCCTAGGTGGATTTGTAGCGGTTGCCTGTATGATTGCTCCTATTCTGCAGGGCATATTGGCAGGGCTGTGCCGCAATGCTTTCAAGAAGCGCTTTCGGAAAATAGCGTCCGTACAGCTCGCATTCCTCGTTGGATTCATGGCTGAAGCCTTACAGATGATTCTTATTCTTGCTTTGGCCAAGCCTTGGGATGATGCATTCAATCTGGTGTCGCTCATAGGTTTGCCCCAGACGCTTGCGAATAGTGTTGGTGTCGCTCTCTATTTTGTGTTATATAACACAATGGAGCGCGAAGAGGCCAGAATCGGTGCTGAGCATGCGCATCAAGCGCTGCAAATTGCCGATATGACGATGCCGCTTTGGCGGCTGGATTTTGATAAGGCGGTAGCGGAAATCTCGAAGGTGCTGAATGAGGAAATGAAGTCGGTAGGCGTATTTTTCAGTAAGGACGGCGAGTCGTGGGTTGCGGAGGGAAGAAAAACGCAGCATGCCAACGATCTTATCATCCGTGTTCCCAATCGGCCGCAGGTCGGCCAGTTCCGTCTGTATTTCGAGCGTGAGCAGGATGACAATCCGTCGCGCAGACGCATGCTTTCCTCTCTCGCTGAGCTTCTTTCTCAGCAATATGCCTTCGTCGAATCGGATCGGCAAACACAGCTTTTGGCGGATGCGGAAATTCGCTCGCTGCAGGCGCAGATGAATCCTCATTTTCTATTTAATGTGCTAAATACAGTCAAATCTTTTATCCGTACGAAACCGGAAGAAGCCCGCCAGATGGTGATGCATCTATCCAAGTTTTTGCGCAAAAATATGAGTCACGGCAACCAGCGCCTTATCACCATACGTGATGAATATGAGCTGGTCATGTCTTATCTGAGTTTAATCAAATCCCGTCTTGGCGATCAGATGGAATTTTACGCCGACATCGACGAAAGGCTGCTGGATCATGCGATCCCTCCCTTTACGATTCAACCGCTGATCGAGAATGCCATCGTGCATGGGATCAAAAACAAGCCGGGCATCGGTGTCATTCGACTTTCGGTGAAGGAGGAGCCCGACGAGGGCAAGCTCCATGCGCGTATTACTGTACAGGACAACGGAGTTGGCCTTGAAACAGCCGAACTCGATAGTCAGTCGGAACATGCGGGGCTGGCTTTGCGGAATATCGAGCAGCGTCTGAATTATCACTACGGCAAAGAACATCCTTTGGAAATTGCAAGCAAGCCGGGGGAAGGCACAATCATAAAATTTTGGGTGAGGTGATGGCTGGTGGGTTGGAATATTGTCATAGCGGATGACGAAGAGCCGGCTAGAGAAGAATTGATTTATCTTTTGGAAAGCAGTGAGGAGGTAGATCGTGTGACCGCGGCAACCGGGGGAATGGATGCCATTAAGAAGGTCAAAGAATTAGCGCCGGATGTGTTATTCCTCGATATGGACATGCCGGATCTAAGCGGCCTGCAGGTTGCCGAAATTGTAGGGGAAATCAATCCGCAGGTGAAAATTGTTTTTTCCACTGCTTACGATCAATACGCCGTTCACGCGTTTAAGCTGCGTGCTTTTCATTATATGCTGAAGCCGTACGATGAGGAGGATATCGCCATTGTGTTCAGAGAGCTGCGCAAAAGCAAATCACAACCTCAGAACAGCGCAGCGGCGGCCGCACCAGACCAGACGACATCCGTGAAAACGAGCGTAAAGCTCGCTTTGGAATTGGAAGAGGGAATCCGATATGTCTCGCCGAAGGATATTATGTATATTAGCAAAGAGATTAAGCATGTGCAGGTTCACCTTCACGATAAGGCTTATATTGTCTCGTATACTTTATCTGAGCTGGAGCAGAAGTTGGAGCCGTACGGTTTTTTCCGCTGCCACAAAAGCTACCTGGTTAACCTCGCCGCTATCTCAGAAATGAAGAGCTGGGTGAATGGCGCGTACAATCTGCTGATGGAAGATGCAGGGCGAAGCACGATACCCGTTAGCCGAAATTATGTGAAGCAGCTGCGTTTGAAACTAGAAATTTAACATCATGAAGCTCGAAAATGGCATGTTGCGTTTGAGGTATTCCGCTTGTTCCCCAAACAAGTTATACTTCCTGTAAGCGCTAACATTCATGTTATCAGGAGGGTGTTCATAGATATGTCACTACTAAAAAACAAATTTGCTTCCAATGTGATCTGGGCGGTCATTGCCCTGCTTGGCGCGTCGGGCTTCGCGATGCTCGCGCTTTCGAGAGGCGAAAGCATCTCCGCCATTTGGTTAATTATTGCTGCCATTTGTACGTACTCTTTCGGTTACCGATTCTACAGTCGGTTTATCGCTCGCAAAATTTACGAGCTTAATGACAAGCGGGCAACACCGGCTCATGTTCAAAATGATGGCAAAGACTATGTGCCTACGAACAAATTCGTTCTCTTCGGTCACCACTTTGCAGCGATTGCAGGGGCGGGGCCGCTCGTCGGTCCGATTTTGGCCGCGCAGATGGGATATTTGCCGAGTATTCTCTGGATCATTATCGGGGCCGTTCTTGCGGGCTGCGTACAGGACTTTGTAACCCTGGTAGGTTCCATGCGCCGCGGCGGTAAGTCGCTCGGACAAATGGCCAAGGATGAGGTTGGCCCATTCAGCGGTACTTTAGCTTCTATTGCAACGCTGGCCATTCTCATTATTATTGTCGCAGTTCTTGGACTTGTAGTTGTGAAAGCGTTAGCAGAATCTCCGTGGGGGATGTTCACTATTGCGATGACGATGCCGATTGCGATATTTATGGGCTTTTATATGCGCTTTATTCGCCCAGGCAAAGTCATTGAGGGTTCTATCATCGGTTTTGTTTTGTTAATGATCGTTTTGTGGTCAGGCCAGTTTGTGGCGGAAAGTCCTGCTTTAGCTAACCTGTTTACGTTCACCGCTCCGCAAATTGCGGTTTTGATGGTGATCTATGGGCTTATTGCTTCCATATTACCGGTTTGGGTACTGCTTGCTCCGCGGGACTATTTAAGCTCATTTTTGAAAATAGGCGTTATCCTGCTACTTGCCGGCGGTATTATGGTGATTTTGCCTGAACTAAAAATGCCTGCCGTAACCAAGTTTATTGACGGTACCGGGCCTGTGTTCTCCGGTAATTTATTCCCGTTCTTGTTCATTACGATCGCGTGCGGTGCGGTATCCGGGTTTCACGCATTGATTTCCTCCGGTACGACGCCAAAAATGATTGATCGAGAAAGCCATGCGCCGTTTATCGGTTTTGCCGGAATGGCCGCTGAGTCTTTCGTTGCGGTGATGGCATTGATCGCGGCGTGCTCCTTGGAGCCTGGTCTGTACTTTGCAATGAATTCTTCACCGGCTGTTATTGGAACCGATCCAGTTGCCGTCGCTGCCAAAATTTCATCCTGGGGCTTCACCTTGACGCCTGATCAAATTACGGGCACGGCCAAAGCAATCGGCGAGAAAACCATCCTATCTCGAACGGGTGGAGCACCAACGCTTGCCGTTGGTATGGCGGAAATTTTCTCCTCCTTTTTAAACGGAGCCAAAGCGTTCTGGTATCATTTCGCGATTTTGTTCGAAGCGGTTTTTATTCTGACTGCCGTAGATGCGGGGACACGCGTCGGCCGGTTTATGCTGCAGGATTTAGTCGGCAATTTCTACAAACCTTTTGGCCAAACCAAAGATCTAAAATACAATTTCATCGCTTCCCTGATCGTTTGCTTGGCGTGGGGATACTTCCTCTATCAAGGAGCTGTCGATCCGTTTGGCGGCATTAACTCCCTGTGGGCGCTCTTTGGGATTGCCAACCAAATGCTGGCGGCCATTGCTTTAGCCGTAGCGGTTACAATTATGATCAAAATGGGCAAAGCCCGCTATGCATGGGTAGGCATGATTCCTTTCGTATTCCTGGCCGTGACGACGTTGACCGCGGGTTACCAAAAAGCATTTTCCCCGAATCCAACGATCGGTTTTCTATCGGCTGCCAAAAAGTATCAAGAGGGAATTGATAAAGGACAAGTGATAGCGCCAGCTAAAAATATGGACATTATGCATCAAATTGTAACGAATAACTATATCGATGCAGGGTTAACGATTTTCTTTGGTATCGTTGTCCTTCTAATGATCGTCATTTCAATACGTTTGTGGTTCAACATTATCATTCAAAAACAAAAGCCCCAACTACAAGAATCGCCGTTCGTCCAATCCACATTTGGAGGGTGATAGCGTGAATGCGATCACGAGATTTTCGAACAAGCTGAACACGACGGTCAAGATCATTTTCAATATCCCGGACTATGACAAATACGTGAAGCATCAGCAGGAGCATCATCCGGGCCATCCCATTTTGACGGAAAAAGAGTTCTATATGCAGTCTCTTCACGAGCGTTATGAAAGCGGCAAAATCAATAGGTGCTGTTAAGGTGAAAAAACTCGATCCCGGTGAAGAACCGAGGTCGAGTTTTTCTTTTTTAAAGGAAGGGGGCGCCGGCGTCTCTGAAGGCTTCCTTCATTTCTGGCGTTATTTTGGAATCGCTAATAATACCGGTTGTTTCCTGCACTTCCCCAATGACGAAAAGAGAGCTGCGGCTGAATTTGGAATGGTCGGCCACAAGATACGTCTCCATGGATTGCTTCATCATTCGGCGATTCGTTTCGGCTTCCAGCTCATTGTAGATCATCATGCCGCGAGTCAAGGAAATGCCGTCTACACCCATAAAGGTTTTGCGGATGCTGAGATTATCGAGTGTCGCATTGGCGAGCGGCCCCGAAAGTTCAAACGTTTGCGTGCGAATTACGCCACCCGTCAGAATGAGCTGCAGCCCTTGCGTGCCAATCAGCTCGTAGGCGATATTCACCGCATTGGTAATGACGGTGAGGTTCTTGAATTGGTTCAGCTTTTTGGCGATGAATGTCGTAGTCGTCCCGCCGGTCAAGCCGATAATATCGCCGTCTTCGATGAAGTTAAGCGCTTTGTCAGCGATTTCTTTTTTCTCTTCTGTATAAAGGTCCATTTTGTTGAAAAAGGGGACTTCCACCTTTAAGCTTTCCAGCACGGCGCCTCCGAAGGTGCGGATGCACCGTTTCTCTTGCTCCAGAATCTCAAGATCCCGCCTGGCTGTTGCTTCCGATACGCCAAATTGCTGAACGATATCGATCAAGGCGATGGAGCCTTTATCTTTGATGGCTTGCATAATGGCATCTCGGCGAATATCTGTCTTTCCCATGGAACCTCCTAAAAAGCTTTCCTCAAGGAAAGCTAGCTAACGATGTAAGTAGTGTTAGCTTCTATCTTATCATGTGGATGGATAAGCCGTCCATTGGGGCCGAGGATGGGGGACAGGCTAATATAGTTGAGGTTAAAAAAGCCCCGGCACTACCCGCCGGGGCTTCTATCATGCAGCTACACCGTAGCTGCTGTCAAATCAAGCCATGCTAACTCCTGCGGAGTGAGCACAAGCTCCGCGCCGTCGCGGCAGGAGAGCATCTCGGCTTCGTTGCGCGCTCCGATGAGCGCGCAAGCCGGGAACGGCTGGCTTAGCACGTAGGCGAGCGCGATCTGAATCGCGGTTACGCCTTTTTCCTTCGCCAGTTGTTCCGCGCGGTGCAAGCGCGTCCAGTTCTCGTCGCTGTAGAACACGCGAACGAGGTCGGCGTTGTCGAGCACGTCCGGCGTATAGCGGCCCGTGAAGAATCCGCGCGCCTGGGAAGACCAGGACAGCAGCGGCAGCTGCGTGGATTCGTGCCAGCGCAGAGCTTCTTCATCGACGGAGACGCAGCCGCTCCAGAACGGCTCTTTCGCTTTCGCGAGGCTGAGGTTCGGAGAGCTGAAGCTGAAGCCGATAAGGCCGTTCTTCGCAGCGTAGTCGTTCGCTTCCTGAAGACGCGCGTGCGTCCAGTTGGAGCCGCCGAATGCGCGAATGCGTCCGGCTTCTACATGCTCGTTCAGCGCTTCCAGGATCACACCGACCGGAACGGCCTGATCGTCGCGATGCAGCGCATAAAGATCGACATAGTCGGTGCGCAGTCGCTCCAGCGATGTGAACAGGTCGCTGCGGATCGCCTCTGCGTTCACACGAGGGCCGTTTTGATCATGGTGAGCTCCCTTGGTGAAGATGTTGATGTCCTCGCGGTTGCCGAGTTCATCCATCCAAATGCCGAGCGCTTGCTCGCTTTGCCCGCCGCAGTAAATGAAAGCCGAGTCAATGGTATTGCCGCCAATCGCTAGATAATGGCCTAGAACGTCGCTGACTTCCTGACGGTTGTCCAGACGGAAGAAGTCAGAGCCCATAATCAGTTTGGATACAGGTTTCTCCAAGCCTTTAATTTGAATGTGTTTCATCGCAGTCATCCCAACCTTTCGTATGATAAGGAATTATTGTTAACTTACAATACAACGCGTGCGCGCTTTCTTGCTGATTCCAAACAAGCGTCAAGCACTTTCATGTTCAGGGTAGCATCACTAGCCGCAAAGTTCGGCTGCTTTTCGCCCCAAGCGGCATAGGCTAAATCGTCAACTTCTAACGCATATTGGTTCAGGAAAGGAACGGTCTCAACCCGACGCTCATTGCGCGTGTGGACGATAAATTGACCGGATTCTTCCGTAGGAGTGACGTAGGCGGAAGGGACTTCAATGCGCCCTGTCGCTCCGACGATTTCTAGGATATTGCGGGAACCTGCCCACATGCCGCAGTCAAAAGTTAGCGCGACATTGCCGCTGAATTCCACAAGTCCGGACATCATCATATCGACGTCATCATGTTCAGGGGAGAAGAAGGCGTGTGTCGTAACCGCTTCAGGCTCTCGGCCCAGAATCATTCTCGCTGCGCTGATCGGATAACAGCCAACATCATATAGCGAACCTCCGCCCCACTCGCGTTTGAAGCGGACATTTTTGCTGTCGCCCGGGTTGCTGAAGGTGAAAGCGCCATGAATACCGCGAATTTCGCCGATCTCTCCGGAATCAATGATTTCTTTAATGCGTGTATATCGAGGATGGTGGCGATACATGAAGGCTTCGGCGAACTGTACGCCGGCCTTTTCACAAGCCGCAACCATTTCTTCTGTATCAGCAGCCGTTAATGAAGCAGGTTTTTCGCAAAGCACATGCTTGCCAGCTTCTGCAGCGCGAATCGTCCATTCTTTGTGCAGATGGTTCGGCAGAGGGATGTACATAGCATCAATATCCGGATCGGCAATTAATTCCTCATAACTGCCGTAAGCTTTTGGAATGTTAAGCCTCTCCGCAACTTCTTGTGACTTCTGCAAATCGCGACTGGCTATAGCGCTTACAATACCAGTTTGCGACTGCACAATTCCGGGGATGCAAGCCCTAATTGCAATACCCGCACAGCCTAAAATTCCCCAACGAAGCTTTGTCATGACGATATGATCTCCTTTGAAAAAAATATTTAATAGCGTTATATTGTTATTATAAAACGAGTTATTTAAAATGAATATGATAATATATTGCATCAGATATCGGAATATTGTCATTGAGGAAGGAGGGCGTGAGGGATGAAAAGACAAGTCATGCTGCCGAAGCTGCAGCAATGCCCCTATTTTATTTTTCCGGAATCGGTTGGCTGGTATCAGGATTCCCCTGAACACTCCATTTATCGGCAAGAAGGTTATTATGATTCATACAGCATTCATTTTATCCTTTCAGGTAAAGGATATGTGGAGATTGAAGGGGAGCAGCACGTGCTGCAAAAAGGCGATGCTTTTCTATATTATCCGTTTCAAGAACAGCGCTATTATTCCTCCAAAGAGGATCCTTGGGATGTTCGATGGGTTCATTTCTACGGTAGTCATCTCAAGGAGTTTATGTTGGAAAAAGGCTTTTTGCGCACGTTATGGACACTTAAAAGATGGAGTGAGCTGGAGGAGGCTTTTCACGAGCTGCTGCTAGAAGCGGAGTCGAATAGCATTCTGAAGCCGACGAATCTTTCGACTTTATCCTATAAAATCTTAAGTGAATTCATGAGTTATGCTGCCCCATTAACGAGCAATCGGGGGATAGAGTCCGTGGATCGAATCCTGGCTATACTTCCTACTATGCAGCAAAAAGCCTGCGAACCGTTCATTCTGGAAGAATGGGCGGAGCTCACAGGCGTAAGCACATACTATTTCTGCAAATTGTTTCGCAAAGCGACCTCGATGACACCGCTCTCCTTCATTACGCTTTGCCGCATTCAATTTGCGAAGCAGCGTTTGATTGAGAAGGAAAGCCTGGCGATTAAGGACATCGCGATTCAAGCCGGTTATGCCAGCGCCAGTTATTTTAACCAGCGTTTTCAGGAGCAAGAAGGGATGACACCAAGCGAATTTCGGAGCTTGTATGGCAAAGGTTTATTCGAATAAGCGCGAGCGAATCGGTTGGCCGTCCCAAATGAGTTCGGTTTCGGCTTGACGTTCCTTGACTTCCGGTTCCTCAAGCAAGAGGAAGAAATTTTTGGTAGGCAAATCGCCGAGCCCATGTTTGGCCGAGAGCATGTCCAAGAAGGGGCGCATATTGTCAAGCTGGCCCGACATGTTGCTGGTGCCCTGCTGCGCAAAAGCATAGAGGACGCTGGCAATGGGCGCGCGTTTCACGCGGAATTTCTCAGCCGCTCTTAAAAAGAAATCCCAGTCCCAATAATGGAACACTTCTGTGTCAAAAGGTCCCAAGGCTTCAATCAATGCAGGGCGGAAAATGCAGCCGGATGAGAAAAAGGTCGAAAATCTGCGCATCGCCGGAACATCGAATTCATATGCGAATACGAAACGGTTCGTGATGGAGCGGGCATTCTTTTCATAAACATAATCGAAAATTTCGACATCAGGATAAACAAGATCATACCCTTGAATTTCTTGCAGCATGCGTTCAATATGGATGGGAAGCAGCAAATCGTCATCATCGCAGAGCATGATGTAATCGCCTTTCGCTTCTTGCAGGCCGCGGTTTCGAGCGTGAACGTGCTTGAGGTTTTGCGGCATATTCACGATTTGAATGGCGAGCTCTGGATAAAGCTCCTGAATGAAATCTACCGAAGGACCGGCATCGTTGACAATAATGATTTGCAGGTTTTTGTACGTTTGGCGGTATAATGATTCTGCGAGCTCAGCAAGCTCGATTCGACGATTATACGTAGGGATAATAATGGACACCAAGGGTTGGTCAGACAACTAGAAACACCTCCGATTTATCATAGATTAAGCTTACCTCAAATTCGTCATATTTCTCAAATACATTTGTGCAAGTTGCTGCTTGCGCCAAACATGAAGGAGGCTTTTGATGCCAAAGGAACTGCATGCTCCGATAAGCCCGACTGATCTGCTGCTGTGGGAAAAGGATCGTTATTTGAGTGTCTTGGCTGGGAAAATACAAGGCATTCGGCTGCTGAGTCTGGATATTTTCGACACGCTGCTCTTTCGTACTTGTGCGAATCCCTCTGACGTATTTGCGGAAATCGCCGAGCAGGCGCATCGTAATGGCTTTCTGAAAACTTATGTATCCCCGGAAGCATTCAAAGAAATGCGCATTCGTGCCGAACACAAAGCTCGTGCGAAGCAAACCGCTCGAACCGGCTTCGGTGAAGTCACGCTGGAGCTGATTTATGAGGAAATACCGGAAGCGATTGGCCGCAGAGATGAGCTTGCCCGGCTGGAAGTGGAGGTTGAAGCGGAATTTTGCTATGTTAACCCCCACATTACCTCCTTGCTCTACGCCTGTAAAAAAGAGCGGATTCCAGTGGCGCTGTTATCGGATATGTATCTGTCTTCCGAGCAGCTTCGGCGAATACTTGCGACAGCAGGACTAGATCTGTCTCAGGTGGATACGCTGCTAGTCTCGTCTGAGGAGCGCGAGGGCAAGTCGTCAGGGCATCTGTTTGCCAGGCTCAAAGAATTTTATCCGCAAATCGACAGTCAATCTATCGTACATATCGGTGACAATGTAGCCGCTGATGTGGAAGGAGCATCTAAAGCAGGAATAAGGGGGTTACATTATCCTGTCATTCTGGAGTATTTTGAAAGCATCCATCATTGGGAATTTGTCAGGCACGGGGATGTGCTGCCGGAATGGAAGTCGCTGCGAAAGCTGGCTGCAGCTTCGGACTTGGCGGCTGGAAGCGGGGAAAAGGAGCGCGTTTTATACCAATTTGGCACGGATGTGATCGGGCCTTTCCTGCACACTTTGTGCGAATGGGTGCTGGATATTTGCGTCCAAGAGGGCATCACGTGCGTGAACCCGTTGATGAGGGAGGCGTATTTATTAGCTCCGATGCTTGAGCAAGCTGCACAGTTGAGAGGCGTGGAGCTTCAAGTGAAGCCGGTTTACGTGTCCAGACAAGCTACTTTTATGGCGGGACTTGAGCATTTTGGGGAAGATGAGCTTGCTTATCTATTAAATATTCAAGGTTTGAAAGTGAGAGAGCTTTTCGACGTGTTGGGTGTTGGGTTGGATGAGAGGGATTTCGAGCTTTACTTGGAAAAACCGATTGAAGCATGCAAGTACATAACTGGGGACAATGGGGAAACCATTTATAGTCTCTTATACAATTATCTACAAAGTGAAGCTGGGCAAAGTAAGCTCTCCGCGTCGATTGAGCGTCATAGGCAGCTTTTGGTAGGCTATTTGACGCAAGAGTTTGGTTCACCGAATCGTTTAGTGACGATCGATATTGGGTTTCAAGGAACCATTCAAGGTGCATTGGAAAAAATTGTACGACTCGCAGGACTGCAGCCGGAAATGCTGCATTTACTCGCTGTAGGCACGAATCGGCTGGATGAGCTCCGGCTTCAAGGCATGGACATTCGGAGCATGCTCCGCTCAGGCAGCGGGGGAAGCGAGTCGGGGAAGCGGATTGCGAGGACGCCGGCTTTTTTGGAGGAGCTCATGATGGGCGGTTTCGGCTCAACGCTGCGTTATAGCGAAGACGATTCCGGCCCTATAAGCCCTATACAAGCACAGCTGCACAGATCAGAGGAAGAATACGCAGGGAAACTGGCGTGTCAAAAAGGAGCGCTAGCCTTCCAAAGGTACTATGCGTATCTGCTGCAGCAAAAAGGCGGACGGTTATCCAGAGCGTCCATGCATCCGGAAGAGTGGAGCAAGCCGCTGCACCGCGTTCTAGCTATGCCTAAGCCGGAAGAGGCAAGGATTTTGGGGGACTTGACCCATCAGGACAATTTCTGCACGGAGTATATTGCTTTGATTTGTGAAGCGGTGGCGGAAGAGTGGTATCTGGCGGGACCGGAAGCGTTTTTGAACAGCTGTAATTACGCGCCTTCCGTTATGAATGTGAACTGGCCGCAGGGTATGGCGACGAGAAGGTTTCCATATTATTTGTATCATTATTATTTGCAGCTGGCAGATGGGTTCGGCAGTCAGGCGATGATTTTCGACACTCTTCAAAGGGTTAAAAAAGACGGCATTGCCTCTCTAATGCTGTATGGAACGGGTGCATTTGCCGAGCAGGTACTCAAAGCCGCTTGGTTTCATGGCCTACATATTCCCTATTGGATCGATCCGGCTGTGGAGGCGAATACCGCTCCTTGGGGGCGTTTTTCCTATAAGACATTAGAGCAGGCAAGGGCATTGTCAGAAGCGTCCGGAAGGACTGCCCCTGCCTTCCTCATTGCGACGCTTTCCGAGCTTGAAACGTATCCGAGTCGGATTTTAGAAGCTTTTGAAGGCTCCGATCTAACACCCAAGCTTTACCAGCTTCGTCCGTAGCTAGGATTTGCGTAGTACTACATAAACTTAGTACTTTTGGAAAAGACTGTGGCGAGATAACCTAAGCTTAGTAAAAGCTAAACTAGGGGGCTCAGCCATGAAAGAGAAGGGAAACATTGCGCGGAAATCTGCAAGAAACTTTGGTTCAAATAGGCCTTTACATGCGATGATCGTCATTTATGCAGGATTGTGGATCTGGATGGCGATTGCTCCTTACAGCAGATTCGATTGGGTATTGGAAAATCTTTTGATTTGGGCAGCGCTTATTGCCCTGGTCAGCACTTATAAGCTAAATAAGTTATCCAATTTGTCTTATGCGTTAATCGGTTTGTTCTTGGCGCTGCATACCGTCGGGGCTCATTATTCGTATAACGAAAATATCGTGGATGTTTGGCTGAAGCTGATCTTACATTCGGAACGCGATAATTATGACCGCTTGGTGCACTTCAGTTTTGGGCTGCTGCTCGCTTACCCGCTGAGGGAAGCTTTGCGTGCGTGGACGCAGCTAAGCCGTAGATGGCTTTATGTAATGACCTGCGTTATGATATTGGCGCTGGGAGCTTTTTATGAGCTGATAGAAATGTGGGTAGCTTTGCTTGTTGCCCCGGAAATTGGTACGTTATTTCTTGGAACGCAAGGTGATCCGTGGGATACCCATCACGATATGGAGTTAGCGCTTTATGGGGCTGTTATTGCGATGGTGGTGACGGCTGTGCTGAGGCGTGGTAACGGTGAAAGATGAATGATGAAAGAGCAGGACGGTAGTTGTTGGAAACCGCATTTTTTATTTTGCAATTATGGAGGCTGATTGCTGGTGTCAGGTGAAGGACGGAAAGAATTGTTTGGTTATGTAGGTTCTTATACGAACGAAGAACATAAGACGGGCATTACGTTATTTAGGCTGGACCTGCAAAGCGGAGAAATCACACTTTTGGATGCGTATAGCGATTTGCCTAACGCTTCGTTCCTTGCGCTGAATGAGGATCGGACTGTCTTATACGCGGTCAGTGAGACCGATACTTATCTGGGCGGATTTGGAGGATCAGCCGCGGCATATGCGATCGAAGCTGGAACATGGAAGCTGACGAAATTGAACCAGCAGCCTACAGGCGGCACTGCTCCTTGTTATATAAGCGTGGATCAAACGAACAGCGCCGTGTTTGTGGCCAATTATTCAAGCGGAAGTGTGACTTCCTATCAGATTGAAGAGGGTGGAAAGCTGAGCGAACCTACGCAGTTGGTCAAGCATGAAGGGACTTTAGGGCCGCGAACGGATCGCCAGGAGCGTCCGCATGCGCACTCGATTGTGCTGGCGCCGGACAATCGGTATGCCATTTCCGCCGATCTGGGCCTTGATCGGCTGATCGTGAGCCGCGTGGACGCGGAGGGCGGCCTCCTTCACCCGCATGGTGAAACAGCGGTGAAGCCGGGCGCAGGCCCGCGGCATTTGGTGTACAGCGCGGACAGCCGCTTCGTGTACGCGATTAATGAGCTGGACAGCACAGTCACTGTGCTGGCTTATGATGCGAGCGCGGGAACGCTGACCGCGCTGCAAAGCATTTCGACGCTGCCGGAGGGCTTCAGCGGCGAGAGCACATGCGCGGACATCCATCTCTCCGGAGATGGCCGGCATGTGTATGCTTCGAACCGCGGACACGACAGTATCGCGTTTTATGCCGTGGACGGACCAAGCGGCACGCTGTCCGTCGTGGGTTGGCAGGCGACGCTGGGGCGGACGCCGCGGAACTTCGCCCTGACGCCGCAGGGAGACTTCCTGCTTGCGGCGAATCAGGGCTCGGACAGCATCACGGTTTTCCGCGTAGACGCGGAGTCGGGGATGCTGCAGGAAACCGGGCAAACCGCGGCGGTATCGCGGCCGGTTTGCGTGAAGTTTCTTTAAGGGTTGGGCTCTAGGCAACGAAACGAGCCACCCTGAAGTTGTAACGGACCCCACAGGCGCTATTTCCAAGAAAATAGCCTGATTTTTGAACATAACGGACACCAGAAGCGTTATTACACCTTAAAACAGCGGAAACCCTGCTGTGAAGGCAAATAGCGGCTGCTGTGTCCGTTAGATTTTAAAAAGGCCTCTATTTCATCGAATAGCGGCACCTGAGTTCGTTAGCGCGTCAGCAGGCTGCTTCTTCAGCTCGGCCCTAGATATCGCGGCAGCTGTGCAGGAAAAAGCATTGACTTCTGAAGAAGTGTTGTTAAAATAAATCATTGTATGTACCTGCTGAACGCGTGTACACAATAAGCTCAAGAACAGGAAACCAACATGGAAACCGCAAAGAAAATGACGTTATTTGGGCTTGTATGGCCGATAATGATTGAATTATTTCTGCAATTTATGATCGGCACGGCGGATACGCTGATGGTGAGCCGGATTTCGGACGATGCGGTAGCTGTCGTTGGGATCAGCAATCAATTTTTCCAAGCGGTCATTATGCTCTTCGTCCTTATATCCAGCGGAGCGGGCATTGTCATCTCCCAGAAGCTTGGAGCAGGCAAAGAGGAAGAAGCGCGGAAAGTGGCTTCGATGGCTTTTACATTAACGCTGGGTTTGGGCGTTGTTGTTTCACTGCTGCTCTATTTTGGTGTGGATATGTTCGTTTATTTCCTGCATGTCCCGGCCTCCCTATATGAGATGACGCGACAGTATATTCAAATTGTTGGCAGCGGAACGATCGTCATGGCAGCCGTATTAACTTTAAGCACAATTATCCGCAGCACAGGCAATACGAAAGGTACGATGCTTGTTGCAATCGGAATGAACATCATCCATATTATTGGCAATTATGTGTTTATTTTTGGCGCTTTAGGATTCCCAAAATGGGGGCTTTTTGGCGTTTCCCTTTCAACGGTAGGAAGTCGCGTCATTGCGTTGTTCGTGCTTTTTTACATTTTCCGCAAAACCTTCACTACCCTTATCACTTGGCGTGACTTGCGCGTTTTCCATAAGGGATTACTGAAAGAGGTTGCGAAAGTTGGCCTGCCGATGGCCATTAGTTCGGCGTCATGGACCTTGTCCCAAGTTATTCTTTTTTCGATGGTTGCTACGATGGGCGCAGAGCAGCTTACGGCTAGAACCTATCTAAATACGATGGAGTCATTCTCTTTCCTGGCAGGTTGGTCCTTTGCAATGGCGGTTCAAATTCAAGTAGCGCATTTATTTGGTGCGGGACAGATGGAGAAAGCGTATCGCAGTCTCTATAAAGCGTTATTTTGGGGCGAAGTGGTCGTGGTTGCCAATACGCTCTTGTTATTTTTATTAGGCAAACATATCGTAGGGGCATTTACTGAAAATAACCAAATTGTCTCGATTGTCGTTGGTGTCATGGCCATGAATTTGATTCTGCAGCCTCTCAAAATGTGGAATATGCCGCTCAATAATGCGCTTAACGCCGTCGGTGACACCAAATTTGTTATGTACGTGAGCATTGGCGTCATGTGGATTTTTGCGGTTGGAGGCACGTACGTATTTGGTCTAAAATTCGGTTGGCTGCTCCACGGCGTTTATGTGGCTATGATTTGTGATGAGGCGATTCGCGGATTTCTTGTCCAGCGGCGCTGGATGGCTCGCAAAAAGCTGCCGAAAGCAGCTATTTCTACAAGTGCAATGACTTCATATTTTTGAAGAATAATCTGACATGACCAGACAAGCCCCCTTAAAAAGGGGCTGTTTTATCTGAAAAATTAGTTGCGCATGCAACTAATCGCGCGTATGATAAACTAGTGGCAAGTGCAACGATTCGGTCAGTCCCACTATTTTGCAGGAAGGAAGTAGAAAAGATTATGATTGATGCCCGAAACAGCATTCCAAGGTGGATCTCTCTGTTATACAGGTATGGTCAAATGTATATTGGTGAGCATCTGAAAGCGTACGATATCGGCAAGGGGCAACATATTTTTCTCAACGCGCTCTATAAGGAAGATGGCCTGACGCAAGAAGAACTGGCGGATTACTTGAAAATCGATAAAGGTACGACGGCAAAAGCACTGAAAAAACTCGAAGAGCAAGGCTACATAACGCGCACGGTCAGTGAAAGGGATAAACGATGCAACGAGGTTCATCTGACTGAAAAGGCGCTTTTGATCAAGGAAGATGTACGTAAAGTGTTGACGGATTGGCGGGAGCGTTTGACCGACGGCCTATCCCAAGAAGAGAAGCAATTGGCCCTAACCATTTTGGAGAAAATGGGCAATAATGCAGCTAGATTTGCAGAGGAGGCGTAGATCAGCATGAATGTGAGGGCAGCAGGTTCGGTTTTTATCGATCGACATTTCCATGCTTTAACTCATCGGAATTATCGCTATCTTTGGACAGGGCAATGTGTATCGCTCATCGGGACATGGATGCAAAATATCGGGCAATCTTGGCTCGTTCTTACACTGACAGGTTCGCCGCTTAAGCTTGGCATGGTTACGGCTTGTCAATTTTTACCGATCCTTTTATTTTCGCTATTTGCGGGCATTATCGTAGATAAATTTCCAAAGAAGAACATCCTTTTGGTCACGCAGACGGTTTCTATGATTCTTGCTTTTACGCTGGCGACGCTTGTTTTGACGCATACGGTGAGGTACGAGTTTATTATTGTACTCGCGCTTTTGCTGGGGCTTAATAACACGCTCGATATGCCGACCAGGCAGGCTTTTAATATTGAAATCGTTGGAAAAGAAGATCTGATGAATGCCATTGCGCTCAATTCCACGACGTTTAATATGGCAAGGATTGTTGGACCTTCCATTGGCGCAGTTATGATGGCTTGGCTGGGGGCAGGCTGGTGCTTCTTGCTTAACGGAGTCAGTTTTATAGCTGTATTGTATGGCATTCTCCAGATTCAAACAGCGCCTTATGTTCGAAAGAAAACCTCGCGGGAAGGTGTATTTAAGGAGATTAAGGACGGTATCGTCTATATTGCAAGAGATCCAGTGTTAGCTCAGACAGTCCTGCTTGTGACGGTGATTGGGACTTTAGCTTTTAACTTTAATATCCTCATTCCAGTTTTCACGAGAAATGTATTGCAATTAGGAGAGACCACCTACGGTACCCTGATGTCATGCCTTGGAATCGGTTCTTTTGCAGGGGCGCTGACGATGTCATTTCGCAGTAAAAAGGGTCCAAGACTCAAAATCAGCATGATCGCAAGCCTAGTGGTTGCCAGCTGCCTGATTCTAAATGGGCTTAGTACGTCTGTTTGGTTGTGCGGGGGAGTGCTGGCTTTAACGGGATTTTTCAATATTATGTTCGCTACGAATAGCAATTCCAATCTTCAAATGAATGCCAAAGAGGAGTATCGCGCGCGGGTTATGAGTGTTTATGCGCTCGTATTTGCCGGTTCTACACCGTTTGGCAGCTTATTTGCCGGATATGTCGCAGATCGTTTTGGGGCGAATGGGGCTTTTGTCGTATGCGGGTTACTAACGGGTATTTTATGTTTACTTATTATCTGGAAATTTCGGAAAACAGGCGAAAAAAAATCGCTTGAGGCCATTTAACCAATTTATCCAAATTTTGGATTGTCAATTAGAAGCGTTTCCATTACAATATGAGTTATATTCATGTCGTTATTGGGGAGGTAATCTTGTGTTAGGGTTTTTGAAAAGATGGATGTATTCACCTGAACATATGCCAAAGCAAGATCCTGCAAACGCTGTGGATTACAAAACGATGGAGATTGACGTGGTAATCAAGTGCTTCGTGTCGGATAAGGACAGGCCTTTTCGTGTCATCTTCAAAGTAGAGAAACAAGGCTCTTTTTTCTCCAAGGACATTTTCGTGCAAAATGTGGATGCTAAGACACCTTATGAACTGGTTCATAACTTTTCCACACTAGGGATGAATTATGAAGAACTGAAGAAATACGGAAGCACAGATTACGCGGAGTACAGCTTTGCTACTTTGGAAGAAGCCAAGAAAGTAAAAGATACGACCGTAGAATACATACGATTTCTGATTCGTGAACATCAACAAGAGACACTCGCCCGAACTTCATAGCAGGACCACATAAAGAAGTCAGCGATTATATCGCTGGCTTTTTTTATGTTCGGTGGCGGCAGCTGGGATTTCTCCTGTTAAAAATGGCGCGGAGTGGGTCTTTAATCGAATAACTGGAATTTGTGGAACTAATTCAGCCGATTCGCCTCATTTCTAGTGAAGCTTGAGGAATTAGTAGGATGATTTCCCTGTGTTTGCTCGAGAGTGGCAGATAAGAATGAGATTAGCAGTGTTATTTCCCTTTAATGTTTAGAGGCATGGTGGGTAGTGAGTGATGATGGATGATGAGAGATGATGTAATCTGGAGAGTAATGGGTAATGGCGTGACCGGCGGGTGGAATGGTTAGTGGTGAGTGATGATATGATTTGGAGAGTAATGTGTAATGTGTGAATGGTAAGTAGTTCGTAATGAGTGATGAATGACGGGTAATGGGAGTGATTGCTGAAAGGGATGGGGGAGAGTAACCAGATAGGAGTAAGGAGTGAAGCATGGTGGGATGAGGCGACGAAGGGGCAGTTGAGCGGTAAAGTCGAAGACCTTCGTTGCATTCTATACAACATAATGGCTTATTCTAACCATTAATGCAGTCCTACGTTGCACAAAATACAACCATTTGTTGCGAAAAGGTGAGAGGTAGGCGGTTTCGTGCTTAAATGATTGCATAAAGTACAATATAGAGGCGTGCTAAGGCGCAATTACAGCAAAATGGTTGCATAAAGTACAACATAGCACGCTGTTGTAATCGGAGCTTGGTGAAGGGTGCCGGTAACGCTTGGACCCCCCGATAACAAAAAAGCTTAGCCAGATCCCCAACATGGATCTAACTAAGCTTTTTTGCGGTGACAAGCGGTGACTACTTTTTCGCTGCTTCCGTTTTGTGCTGCTGCACAATCTCTTTCAAGCGGTATTGGCGAAGTTTGGTGACCGAGGTGTATTTGGAGTCAGCGCCTTTGACCTCAAAAAATACTTTGCCATCTTGAATCTGAACAATTTTATGTGTGTTCACATAACAATCGGTATTCACCTTGAAAAAAGCGCTGCCCGTTGTAATCTCTACGATCTGCTCTGTGGACATCCGTTTTTTAATGTGAAAATTTTTCCCATGAAAAGAGACCAGCCCATGCTCTCCGACCCGGAAGTACATAATATCTTTCTCCAGTACGAAATTTTCATAGCTGTTTCTGGTTTCGAGCGCTACAGTCATTTTAGATTCCCCCTTTAAAATGATAACGCTTACAATTGAGAACGTTCTCATTATACCGCATTTATTTAGATTTTAAAAGTGTTTTTCATGTAAAAACGGACCTCCTTTATTAAAAAAAGGAGATCCGTAACCGTGTATTTCCTAGGAAATATTTAACAACATTAATGCTTATTTCATTCGCTCAAGCACGTTGCGAGCCACCCAAACACCAGCAGCTCCAGCCTGGGCTAAGCCTCTTGTAATTCCTGCACCGTCACCGCCACAGAACAAGCCTTTGATTTCGGTTTCGAAGCTTTCGCTGAGCTTCGGGCGAGCGGAATAAAATTTCGCTTCAACACCGTAGAAGAGGGTATGTTCGGCCGCAATCCCCGGGGTTACTTTTTCAAGAGCGTGGATCATTTCAATTAAGCTTTTCATTGTATTGTAAGGCAGCACGAGACCTAGATCACCAGGAACTGCTTCAGCCAACGTTGGTTCAAGAAAGCCCTCGCGAATCCGATCTGCCGTAGAGCGGCGTCCCCGCATGATGTCTCCGAATTTCTGAACGATAACGCCGCCGCTTGATAGATCGTTCGCATGTTTGCAAATTTCCCGCGCATATTCGTTAGGCTTATCGAACGGCTCGGTGAATTTGTGCGAAACGAGCAGAGCGAAGTTCGTATTATTGGAGCCGAGGGCCGGATCCTTGTAGGAGTGTCCGTTGGCGGCCATAACGCCGCTATGATTCTCGACAACAACATGGCCGGAAGGATTGCTGCAGAAGGTGCGAACCCGCGTGCCCACAGAGGTATTGTAGATGAATTTCCCTTCATACAAATGCTCGTTAATTTCGCGCATCACGACATCCGATGTTTCGACGCGGACGCCAACGTCGACTTGGTTGTTGTACATTTTCAAACGGCGCTTCTTTAAAACTTGCGTTAACCATGCGGAACCGTCGCGTCCGGGAGCTAGCATCACATGATCGCTGTGGATCTCGGTGCCATCTTTCAGCCGTATGCCTTGAACGATATGTTTGTCTTCGCGTTTTACCGTGATGATGTCGTCGACTTCTGCTTTGAACTGCATGTCGATACGTGTTTTCAAATATTCGTAAATGGATTTCAGAATCATTAAGTTCTGTTCGGTGCCTAGATGCCTGACCTGTGCGCGAAGCAGCTTAAGTCCAGCCGCGTATGAGCGCTGCTCAATGTTTTTCACAGCTTCGGTCGTCGGGTCCGTGATGTTCTCCGTTGCACCATGCTCTAGATTAATGCGATCCACATATCGAATCAAATCAATGACTTGGCTAGGAGCCAATATATCCGTCATCCAACCGCCGAATTCCGTCGTGATGTTGAACTTGCCGTCGCTATAAGCGCCAGCACCTCCGAAGCCAGCCGTAATGGAACATGCAGGCAGACAGCCTGAGAACTCCTTTTTACCGGCTGGTGGAGGGCACAGTTTGATTTTGCTTTCCAAAATCGGACAACTGCGATGATAAATATCATGGCCTTTGTCGACGAGCAATATTTTAGCGGCAGGGTGAAGCAGTGTCATTTCATAGCAGGCGAAAATACCGGCAGGTCCTGCACCGACTACGATCAAATCATAAGCGTTCATTGCGATCTCCTCTGGAAATGTCATTTTTGGACGCAAAAAAACCTAGCCACACGGGTATGCAAAAGCAAGAACCCGTCGTAGCTAGGAAGTTATGGCTTCCTCTAGAGACCCTTAAGCCAATTCTCAAGGATATACGAACGATTATGACGTATGTGGCAATTTCTTATCGCCTTAATCATCATAATACGAACAATTTATGTTGTCAATCGGATAATGTTCGCAAATTTTGGTTGATCTTCGACTGAATGTTGAAGGTTGTATCGCTTTTCGATGAGCTTACCGAACGGTCCCGATATATTCTCGCTTTGACTCAATGTAGAATACATTGTCGCTTAGTAGTACAATAATTAACGTAATTATGAGGATAAAGAGCGAGGAATATAGGATGAAATTAACATTTTTGGGCTGTGGTGACGGTTTTAGTGTCGAGCAAGGCCATAACAGCGCTATACTCTTATTCGGAGATACCAATCTGTGCATCGACTTTCCGGAGTCCAATCATGCTGCTTTGCATCAGATGGGGAAAAAGCTCAATGAGGTGGAGCATGTCTTCGTAACGCATTTGCATGAGGATCATATCAATGGCTTGTCGAAGTTGGCGTTGTTTCATCGGGTGTATCCCGGCAAAATCAAGCCAAAGCTCTACGTTCCTGCAGGGCTGCTAGCTGATTTATGGCAAGTTTTGCGCCATGGGCTGGAGCTCACAACGAGAGGGAAACGGGTCTTAGAGGATTATTTTGACGTGGAATGCGTGGAAAATGTCTTTGAAATCGCGGGTGAGCGGTTCGAGCTTGTTCGGGCGCAGCATGTGCCGGACATGCTTAGCTATGGCTTACTTTGTAAACCGTATTTCTATTTCAGCGGGGACACGAGGTTAGATGAAACATATCTCGAACAGGTTGCTGACAAGGTGCAAACGATCTTCCACGAATGCCACATGCAGGAGGATCAACTGCCTTCGCATACGTCACTTGAGGAGCTTTTAACGCTCCCCATGTCCATTCAAGAGAAGATGCTGCTCATGCATTATGTGGATGATTATGTGATGGCGGATGCACGTGAGCAGGTTTATGGTAAACATAAACTTCGGTTGGCTGAGCCATTGCGGGTATATGAGTGGAAGGACGGCGGTGAGGCTTAAGTCTGCACTTCAAGGATGGTAAGTGGCGCTAAGATACACATAAGAGGTTGCTTACAAGTAGAATGTTTCTACTTGAAGGCAGCTTCTTTTTTGCGCTGATTGGCCAATTTGCTATCTGAAGCGTCCTAATCATTGGGGAGATTTTCTGCCGAAAATGATAGAATAAGAGACCACAGTTCCCCTCAGCTAATCCAAGCACCGATTTATTGCCGAATAAGGGATCGTAGTTCCCACAGCGAGTGATGTCCTCTGACTGGGACCAGCAACCGCTATGTGGAGGCGACAACGCGCGCTTGAGTTTGGTTTTTCATACATTTTTACATTATTTCTGTATAAACAAAAACTGATATAATTGATATCATTGTGTTAAAGGATGATAGCGATTTCAAGGTTCAAAGGAAAGGTGGTGGGCAATATGTCTGTCGCACCCGTACGCGTGCTGATTATTGATGATGAATTGCCGTTAAGGCAAGAACTCCGGTCCATGCCGTGGCCTACATTCGGCGCAGAACTGGTTGGAGAGGCCGAGAATGGGGAAGAGGCTTTGGAGCTCTGTATCGCTTTGGAACCCGACCTTGTGATCTCAGATATTACGATGCCCATCATGGATGGCTTAACATTGTTCCGCAACGTCAAAAAAAGATTTCCGCACATCCAATTCGTGCTTTTAACCTGTCATAGCGATTTTCATTATGCCCAAGAAGCGTTAAAGTTAGGAGCCTTGGACTACTTTACGAAGCTGTCCTTTGATGAAGAGGATATGAAGACAGCGATTGAAAAAGCGAGAGCAGCGATCAGACGTGAAGTCGATCTCAAACAATACGAACAAGAACGGATGCGCCGAGAGTCAACCAATGCGAATGCGCCAAAGCCAGCGGTGAGCGACGAACGGAAGATCCGCAAAGAAGTCCAGCTCGCTCAGCGAATCATTGAGGTCAAGCTCGGCGAGCCGATTACGCTAACCTCGGTTTCGGAAGAAGTTGGGCTGAGCTCCTATTACCTTAGCCGACTGTTTCGAGAAGAAACAGGGGAATCTTTTAACGATTATGTGACCCGCCTGCGCATGGAGAAAGCCGTGAACCTGCTCCAGAACACGCAGCTCAAAGTGTATGAAGTCGCCGAACAGGTAGGGATTCCAAGTTACCGTTACTTCTCGCAGCTATTCCGGAATTGGACCGGCGTAGCGCCTACAGACTATAAAAAGGGATGATACTAAAATGAAAACGCTTATCTCATGGTTTGGCAGCTGGAGCATGTTGGCCAAGCATTTTTTGTTTTTATCCCTGGGAACACTTGTGCTGTTAGGGGGGCTTGGCTACATTAACTTGCGCGAAGCGGAGGGACTGTTTCGTAAACAGGTCGTATCGGACGCCCAAGTCATTATTGACCGAACCAATCTCTATATGAATGCCTATTTGGACAATGTGCAAAATATCCTTTTGCTGATTTCAACCCGGGAAGATTTGTTGGATGTGGGCATGGAAAAGGAAGCTTCGGACGTTCTGCGCTCGTATGCGAATATGAACAGAACGCTGTATAAGTCACTTTATTTGGTGGGCGTAGACGGTCATGTCATTTCCAACTCGCAAACGACCTTTGATATTATTGGAAATCCGGAAATCCCGAAACTGCTTGAGAAAGCCAAGCAAACGTACGGGATCTTTATCACCGAGCCCTATCAATCCCCTATGTCGGGTAAAACAGTCGCTTTCGTGCTGCCCATTCAATCGTCTTCGACGAAGTCGCTGAAAGGGATCGCCGTCGTGGAAATCGATCTCGTTCAATTAACGAATATGATTGCGCAATTCATGAATACGAAGAATCAAACATTTGCCATCATCACGAACAAAAAGAATGTTGTCCATTCGTTTGATGTGGGACTCCCGCTGAGCTCTTACCGGCTGCTTCCTTACCATACGTCGGTGTATCCGCCCGAGCTGGATGAGGGGTTTGTCGAGCGGGTGTCGGATCTTCCTGTTGGTGCATCGGAGATTGGTGGCCCGGAGGGCGATTTGGTTGCGGTCAAGTCCGGCATGAATAATCTGGGCTGGTATTTTATCGCCTTCTATGAAAATAGTTTTTTCTATCAAAATATTGCCAGTCTATACCGGAATTTCAGCACGGCAGGCGTTTTCTGGATATTTCTTGTTTTGGCCAGCACCTACATGATTAGCCGGTATATTACGCTGCCGGTACGCACATTGGTTGCCAAAATGGATCGGGTGCGAGATATGGAAGTGCTCCACACTATACACGCAACAGGCAATGATGAAATTGGCCGATTGGCGCGAAGCTACAATGCCATGATGGAGCGGATTCATCATCTGATGCAGGAAACGAAGGAAGCGGAATGCCGCAAGAAGCATTTTGAGCTGAAAATGCTGCAGAGCCAAATTGCTCCGCATTTTCTGTACAATACGCTTGCTTGCATTAGTTCTTTGGCTAAGCAGCACAAGATCTACGAGGTTCGGGAAACGATCAAGACCTTGGTGGGTCTGTTGTCCTTCAGTTTTGACAAAAGCACGGAATTCGTTACGTTAGCGGACGAACTGGAAGGGCTGCGCATGTATGCGTACATCCAGAAGGTGCGCTATGGTGATAAATTCACGATGGAGATCGACGCAGCGCCTGCCACGCTTTCCAAAACCATACTCAAGTTGACCCTGCAACCGCTTGTGGAAAATGCCATCTTTCATGGAATTGTTCCGCTCAAACGCGAGGGAATCATTCGTATACGGGCCAAATGTGCGAAGGATAAATTGATTATTACGATCAGGGACAACGGGCTCGGGATGAACTCGGAGGTCCTGAACAGTGTGTTCGAAGAGCGGCACAAAGCGCCAAGCAAACATAGATTCACAGGAATCGGGCTCATGAATGTCCATGAGCGAATCGGGCTTCATTTTGGAACGGCGTATGGTCTGTCTATTTTCTCCTTGCCCGAAATCGGAACATTGATTCGAATTGAACTTCCGGCAATGGAACATGAATATACAGAAAAAAACAAATAAAGCGTTTGCAAGAATTCGAACATTTTCGCAGGATCACTGTATATTTTCCAAAGAAAGCGCTTGCTATACTTAACTCAACCCGTTAGGAAGCGAGTGATCAGATGGAAAAGAGGTGGCCTCATGGAACAGCAAATCGTAGCCAAGCAGGAAGTAAAGGCGGGTAGACAAACAAAAGATGCGAGGCTTAAATTATCTGCAAAGCAGGTTTGGGCCTTTCGGGCTTTTTATCTTATGCTTTTGCCTGGTGTTATCTATTTCGTAATTTTCCGCTATATTCCCATGTATGGTGTGATTATTGCGTTTAAGGATTTTCAAATACTGGATGGCATTCTCGGCAGTGGTTGGGCGGATCCTTGGTACAAGCATTTTCAGACGTTTTTTAATTCCCCGTATTTCGGGCAGCTAATGGTCAACACGTTCGTCATTAGTATCTACAAGCTCGTGTTTGGGATGGCGCCGCCAATTATTATGGCTTTGCTGCTCAACGAGTGCAGGCTGCGGTGGTTCAAAACGGTTGTGCAGACGCTCACGTATATGCCGCATTTCTTATCTTGGGTCATTATTTACGGGATTCTGATCGCCCTGCTTTCTCAGAATTCCGGGATCGTCAACCGTTTTATCGAAGATGCAGGGGGGCAGTCGATTGGCTTCATGACCTCGATTGATTACTTTCGAACCATTCTGGTAAGCTCGGAAGTTTGGAAAGATCTCGGCTGGGGTGCAATTATCTACTTGGCTGCGATGACGGCGATTGATCCGACGTTATACGAAGCAGCCCGTGTGGATGGAGCAAGCCGCCTGCGGATGATTTGGCACATTACGCTGCCAGGCATTCGAAATGTCATTATCCTTCTGCTCATCTTAAAGCTGGGCCATATTATGGATGCCGGATTCGATCAAATTTATATTTTGTATAACATTCAAGTGTATCAAGTTGCCGATATCCTGGATACTTGGGTATTCCGGACAGGGTTGCAGCAGATGAACTTCTCACTGGGGGCTGCCGTAGGATTATTTAAATCCGTCATAGGGCTTATCTTGGTACTAGGTTCGAATCATTTATCCAAGAAATGGGGTGATGGCATATGGTAAGAGGCTGGGAAGACCGGATCGTAAACACGATTGTCGTCGTCATCCTCGGGCTTGCTGCTTTGGCGGCGATCGTACCGCTGATGTATGTGATTGCCGTGTCCATCACACCTTTCTCCGAGGTTCTGAAGAATGGAGGATTCATCCTCATTCCGAAGTCCGTCACTTTTAGCGCTTATCACAAGCTTTTCACTGAAACAAATATTCCAAGAGCTTTCTGGGTGACAATCTTCATCACCATTGTAGGTACGATTGTCAACCTGATATTGACTTTGCTGATGGCTTATCCGCTTAGCCGTCGCAATCTGCCAGGCAGAAGTTTCTTCCTTCTTATGGTTGTGTTTACGATGCTGTTCAGCGGAGGGCTCATTCCGACTTATTTAGTTGTGAAATCCCTAGGGCTCTTGGATTCCGTCTGGTCGATGATTCTGCCGAATGCGATTTGGGCCTTTAACATTTTGATTATGAAAAGCTTTTTTGAAAACCTTCCTGAAGAGCTCTTTGAGTCGGCTCGGATGGATGGCGCGAAGGAATTCCGGATTCTCTGGCAAATTGTATTGCCGCTTTCCATGCCGTCTATGCTCACGATTGGGTTGTTCTACATGGTCGGCCATTGGAATGAATTTTTCCAGGCGATTATGTATGTGACGGATCGGAACCTGTTTCCTTTGCAGGTTGTTATTCGCGAAATTCTCATGCTGACCCAGCAACCGCTGGAGAATGCCGAAAATATGCTTCCTACCGAAACGATGCAAATGGCATCTGTTGTTGCTGCAAGCTTACCGATCATTATCGTGTATCCGTTCATTCAAAAGCATTTCACCAAAGGAATGTTGGTGGGCTCCGTCAAAGGTTGACCCCGTTGAATGTATCAGGACTGCAGCCTGATTCGTTCTGTAACGGCGACAATAGAAGCAACTTTTATTTTAAAAGAAAGAAGGGGTATCTATGAAAAAGAAATTGCTTGTACCAATTCTTCTCGCCATGACTTTCGCCGGTGGAACGCTGATTGCCGGTTGCGGTGGAGCGCCTGCTGCGAATAAACCTGCTGACAAAGCTGCGGAAAGCGGCAAGCCGGCTGCCAGCGCCAAGCCAGTGAAGCTTGATATTATCGAAACGGGCAGCGGCCTTCCTTCTCCTGATCAGGACATCATTAAGCAGGAGTTGGATAAAGCGCTGGGCACGGATCTCAATCTGACCGTGTATGCCTCCGGCGACGATTACAAAAATCAGTTAAACGTGCGCATGTCATCGGCGAACTTCCCGGATTTATTCGCTGTCGACCGCCAGCAGTTGAAGCAATTTACAGACCAAGGACTTCTGCTTGATCTCACGCCTTATTTGGATAAGCTTAAGCCCGTACAAGACTTCATTGGAGCCGACAGTTTGAAGAAAGGGATGCTGAACGGCAAAACGTATGCGATCGCGAAGTCACCGCAAGTTCCCTACAACACGTACTGGATTCGCCAGGATTGGCTCGACAAGCTGAATTTGAAAGTTCCGACTACACCGGAGGAAATACTTGAGGTAGCAAAAGCGTTTACCGAGAAAGACCCGGATGGTAATGGGAAAAAGGATACGTATGGCCTCACCGGCGGCAAACTGGGAGCTTTTGATACCATTTTTGGAGCCTATGGCGTTGGGATGGATGGCGGCACTCCGACTGTCTATGTGAAGGATAATAAAGTGGTGAACTCGCTGTATGATCCGGGGATGAAGGATGCTCTTGCTTTTATCCAGAAAATGATTGCTTCCGGTTCCGTAGATCCCGAGCTATTGGCTAACTCCGGCCTTCAGCATCAGCAAAAAGCGATTAAAGGGCAAGCGGGTATCGTCTATCTGGATTGGCCGAATGTGACGAAAGATCAATTTGTTGAGCAAATTAAGGCTGTGAATCCGAATGCCAATTGGGTACAAGTGGATGCATTAAAAGGACCTGGCGGCAAATTTGCCAGTGCCTATGACATCGGAAAGGCAGCAGCGTTGTACGCCGTGCCGAAGTCTCTTGAGAAAAATCCGGAGAAGCTGCAGAAAGTCATCGACTTGCTGAATTATGTTTCTTCGAAGGATGGGTCTTTGTTGGTGCAATACGGGGTCAAAGGCAAACACTTCAACCTCGATGGCAATAAAGTGGTCCCAACCGATTTGATGGGCAAAGAGGGCGGTTATTTCTGGCTGTATCAATTCGCAGGACGCCCGGAGATGGAATATTTGACGGTGAAATTCGGTCCGCAGGCGAAGTATATGGAATACGCGAGCAAACAGCCGCACATTGACGGGTTGGCTGGATTCGTGGATATGCCGAATGGCTATAACGCTGCAGATGCGACTCGCTACATTGAAGAAGAGTTTTCCAAATTTATATATGGCAAGCGTCCGCTGAGTGAATATGATAGCTTCCTCAAGACATTGGAAGGCTCCATGAATTATAAAGCGTATCTGGATGCTGCGGATAAAAGGATTAAAGAGCTTGGCTACGTGAAGTAAACGTAGAAGTGTGCGGAAAAGGAAGGAGAAATGGGCTTCCTTTTCTTTTAAACACATTATTTACACGTGTAAATTTATTGGTTATACTTACCATAAATGAATTTAAAAAATGAGGAGTGTATTCAAATGACACAAACAAAACTTGATATTCCTGCACTTATTGAGCAATTTAACGAGAATGGTTACTTGATCCTGCCGGGGGTTTTGTCAGAAGAGAAAGTGAACCGTTTGAACGCTGCGATCGACCGAATTGTTGCCGAAGAACCGGAATCATTAGCTTATAACGTTTATAACAGCATAGAAAGAGACGATGAAATAGCATCGCTAATCGATGAACCGACACTGCTTCCACTCATGGTTAATCTGCTTGGCTTTAACATTCAGCTGCACATTTCACATTTAACTGTACGTAAACCGAATCCCAACGATGTGAAAACGGAGTCGCACAGCTTCATTAACTGGCATCAAGACGGTCCGCATCCACAGTTTCCGAAGCAAGATGGCATCACTTCAACCTATTACATTAAAACATGTTATATCTTGAGCGATATGTCCCAGCCGGACCGCGGGAATACCAAAGTCGTTCCTGGCTCGCATAACAAACCCTTTCATCCGGGGAGCCAGGATGTGAATGGTCTAGTGGACGGAGAAGTGCAAGTCTGCGGCAAACCGGGCGACGTATTCATTTTCCCGCAGAATTTGTGGCACGCCGGGGCGCCTAATCGCTCGGAATTTACACGCCGGCAGCTGTTTCTAGGCTACAGTCCGATATGGATGAGACCGATTGACTACCGCACGGCATCCGATCGATTGCTGGAAAATGCGTCGCCTTACCGGAAACAGCTTCTGGGTGTCATTGATGAGAATCCGTTTAAATATTATGTTCCTTCCGAATCTATGGTACCATTAAAGGAGCTGTACAATCAGGACGCTGGCAAAAGCGTCTACAAATAAGCTCACTTGGAAGAGGTGGATATCTTGGGTTCATCATCAAGGTTAGAGGGGAAAATCGCGCTTGTTACCGGAGCGTCACGCGGACTGGGGCGTCATATTGCAGCTGCGCTTGCGGCAGCGGGAGCGAATGTCGCAGTCAACTATGCGTATAGCACGCAGGATGCGGAGGAGACGGTTCGGCTGATTACCGTCGCTGGCGGCAGCGCCACTGCTTTTCGCGCTGACATCACAAGCGAAGATGAAGTTAACGAGCTTATTGAGCGAGTGGAGCAGCATTTTGGCAGGAGTATCGATATTCTGGTCAATAACGCGACGGGCCCTCAACCGATGCTATCGATTGAAGAGAGTACATGGCAGACTTACTTGGACCAGCTGGAGTTTTTCGTGAAAGCCCCCTTGCTGCTTGCGAAAGCAGTGCTTCCGGGGATGAAATTGAAGAAAGAAGGAAGCATTATCCACATCGGCAGCGAGGTCGTACAAATTGGGAATGCGAACTTCTCCAGCTATGTTACGGCCAAGTCATCCATGGTGGGGATGACGCGCTCTTGGGCGAGCGAGCTGGGACCTCACGGTATCCGGGTCAATCTGGTCGCGCCAGGTTGGATACCTGTTGAGCGGCATGAGGGCGTCAGCACGGAAGGTTACCGAACCGGCGTACCGCTTGGGCGAGTCGGGGAACCGGCAGATATTGCGAATGCTGTGGTTTTCTTAGCCTCGTCAGAGTCGGGCTTTGTTACTGGGCAATGCCTCTCGGTTAACGGGGGCAATACGTTTGGGATTTGATAACGTTTGTTAGGGAGATAGCCAATGGTAACTAGAAAGGATGTAGCCGACCGCGCAGGAGTTTCCTCTGCGGTCGTTTCTTATGTGTTGAATAATCGGGAGATTGTGAAGGAAGAGACGAGGCAGAAAGTACTGGAAGCTATTCGCGAGCTTGGCTATCAACCGAATTTATTAGCGCAAAGTCTGAAAACGAAAAAATCGCGGCAGATTGCCGTGCTGATCAACTACCTTGGGAACCCTTTTGAGGCCGGTCTATTGATCAATATCGAGCAGCATGCGAAGGACAGAGGGTACTTTGTGTTTTTCCAAACCTATAAACAAGAGGAAGAAGATGAGCTCAAGGGCTTGTTCATGGGCAGAGTAGATGGGATTTTACTGCTGGGGCAGTCGCTGAAATCTCAGGTGGTAGCGCATTTTCAGAGACTTGATATACCGATTGTCTCTGTTTTGAAACCGGAGGGCTTGGAGAGTTCAGAGCAGAGAATTCCATATGTGGATGTCGACTGGGAAGATGAAATGGTGAAGGTAGTCCGCCATTTGCAGCAGCATGGGCATACCCGGATTGGCTTTATGGGCGGCGGTGATACGGCGCAGCATTATGGAGTCAGGTTGCAGGCGTTCATACATGCGCTGGGGGAAACGGGCTGCACGTGGCATTCGGAGGATCTATTGGATGGGGAAGGCAGGTTCGAAACGGCCGAACGGGTGCTGCATCCTGCGTTGACTCATCAGTCGGCCCTCTTTACTGCGCTGGTCTGCGCCAATGATTTGATGGCCGCCGGCTGCCTCGCCGCTTGCCGCAAGGCCGGTGTCCAGGTGCCGCAGCAGCTGGCTGTGGCTGGTTGCGAGGATATCTTGATGTCCTCGCAAACGGACCCGCCGCTTACGGCCATCCATTATCCTCGTCCGCAAATCGGCGAAGCTGCGATGCGATTGCTGCTGGATACGATAGAAGGACATACAGCTGAAACGCCTTTCTTCTCAGGGGAGCTGGTTGTTCGGCGCTCTACGGAAGTTTCAGAAACTGATCGCTCTACCGGGATTGTCCGGTAGAGCTTATTTTGTTAATGCGCAGAAAAGGTTAAATTCCTCTGATCATAATAGAATTTTATTGATTTCGCTGCATTTGTATGCGTTTCCAAACAGGTGATGGTCACTTTTCTTAGGCAGGTGCAATCTGAGTTTTTTAATCTTTTAGGCCCACTGGCGAATTGCTATACTCATCAGTGAAACTGTGGTTTCAATTTAAGTTGAGGAGTGGCTGGATGTCGGCAAAAGGCAGTAGCGTGATTCAAAACGGCACCATTGTGACAGCAGACAGGTTGATCCCGGATGGGCTCGTTCTTATGGAGAACGGGTGGATCGTCGGAGTAGGGGAAGCGGGCAGCATGGAAGTGCCGTTGGGGAGTGAGGTGCTGGATGCGAAAGGAGCCTATATCGCTCCCGGCTTCGTTGATATCCATTGCCATGGCGGAGGCGGAGTGTGGTCGTGGGAACAGCCCTATGAATTTGCTCTTAGCCACCTTAAGCATGGGACGACAGCGATTCTTCCTACTTTTACATACAACGAGAGTCGGGAGCAAGTGCGGGAGGGACTTCAAACCATTCTGGCGACGATGGAGTCTAGTAAGCCATTAGTGGAAGCGATCGTGGGCATACATATGGAGGGTCCGTATATTAATAAAAAATACGGGGCCATCACGTCCCCGATCCGTCCGGTTGATCCGCAGGAATATGGAGAAATCCTGAGGGTTGCCGGAGATCGGATCAAAGTTTGGACGCTGGCGCCTGAGCTCGACGGCCAGGAAGTTTTTGTAACTGAAGCAGCCAAATACAATATTTCCTTATCTGTCGGTCATTCCGAGGCGACTGCGGAGCAAATATTCCGTTTTGTCCCTCAAGGTTTGAGAATCGGTTGTCACTGCACGAATGCTTCGGGCGTAACCCCTTCGCCATCCCGCTATGGGGGAACGCGTGAAGTTGGCGTCGATGAGGCAGTTCTTGTTCATGACGAAATTTACGCCGAAGTGATTCCTGACCGCGAGGGTATTCACGTACGCCCATTGATGCTGAAGCTGATTCACAAAACAAAAGGAACGGATCGCATCATCATTATTACCGATGCGATGCCGGATGCCGGCGTTGACACGGGAGATTCGTCCGATGTGAATTGGAATCATCTTGGCCATTTGGCCGGAAGCCGGCTGACGATGGACAAAGCTGTACGCAATATGATGGTGCATGCGGGAATCGGCATGGTGGATGCTTTTCGGATGGCTTCCCTCAATCCGGCAAAGGTCATTCACATGGAGGATCAGATGGGGAGCATCGCAGCAGGCAAGCGGGCTAATCTTCTTCTAGTAGATAAGGAAATCCGTATTCAACAGGTTATTTTACATGGCCAAACCGTAAATCTCTAGGGAAAAAGGCGGTGAAGGAATGCAATTCGAGGAGAACATGGATACACCGGCAATTGTGATTGATCTGGATCGGCTGGATGCCAATCTGAGGCGTACGGCGGCATTAGCTTCCCAAGCAGCTGTACGATTGAGGCCGCATACGAAGACGCATAAGAGCATTTGGATCGCGCAAGAGCAGCTGCGGCACGGAGCTTCAGGCATAACCGTAGCCAAGCTAGGCGAAGCCGAGGTTATGGCGAGCGGTGGGATAGACGATATCCTGATCGCCTATCCCATTGTCGGTCGCCTCAAGCTCGAGCGACTTGGGCGGTTGCTGCAGCAAGTCAAGGTATCTGTCAGTGTAGACAGCTATGAAGTAGCCAAAGGGCTGTCTGAGTTAGGCGAACATCTGAAGCTGCGGGTTCCGCTCTATTTGGATGTCAACAGCGGCTTGAACCGCTGCGGGAAAGAGCCTGGGCAAGAGACGGCCGAGCTGGCGGCAGAAATAGCGAAGCTGCCTGGCATCCGGCTCACCGCCTTGATGACGCATGCAGGTCAAGCGTACAGCAAGAGCCGTGCCGACGATTGTCTGGAGGTCGCCTTAGCCGAGGCGGAAGCGCTGCTGGAATCGCAGCGTGCACTGAGGAAGCTCGGCATTGATGTGCCCGACATTAGCGTCGGTTCAACTCCAACGTCGAAGTTCATTGGCGCACTCGCAGGCAGCGGTGTCACCGAGATTCGTCCCGGCGCTTACGTATTCGGCGACGGCTCCCAGCTGTACACGGGGCTGATCGGCGAAGAGGAATGCGCCATGCGCATCTATGCGACGGTGGTCAGCACCCCTAGACCCGGCACCGTGATCATCGATGCCGGCTCAAAGACGCTGTCGAATGATAGCAGCGCACATCGCAAAGGCTTCGGGATCATCACGGAATTCCCTGGCATTTTCGTGGATAGGCTCAGCGAGGAGCATGGCATTTTAACCGTTCCGGATGGTGTTCATTTACAAATTGGTGACGTGGTAGCCATCATCCCGAATCATTGCTGCGCCGTTACCAATTTGCATGATCAGCTATTGGGCGTGCGGAATGGCCAACTGGAGCGAATTATCCCGGTAGATGCAAGAGGCAGAGTGAAGTAGCAGGAACAAACTTTGAAATATCCATATGAAGGAGAATGATACGTATGTCACAGCCCATTCATACGAACCTTGCACCTGAATTTCCACTTCCTTTTTCCCAAGCGCTCCGTGCCGGCGATTTTGTCTATGTGTCAGGCCAAGTCGGCGTAAATCCCGCTACCCGTGAAGTCGTAGGCGAAACGATTGAGGAACAAACGGTTCAATGCCTGCGCAATATTGAGACCATTCTGGAGGCGGCGGGACTTTCGCTTGATCATATTGTGAAAATCAATGCCTTCCTTTCCAGACAGGAGGATTTTCCGGGCTACAACAGGGCTTATGAGAACGTCATGAAAAAGCCTTTTCCTACCAGAACCTCGATCGGATGCTCCATTGGCAGCTATTTAGTGGAGATTGACGCCATCGCCTACACCGCTTCTCGTCGCGGAGATAGCTGTGAAAATGAGTAATCATCAGCTGCGGATTGCGGTAGCCGGCATTTTGCATGAGACGAATACATTCGCGCCGGGCATAACGGATCTGTCCCATTTTCGCGATCAGTGGACAGTTGGCTTGGAGGCATTTACCGCACGGTATGCGGGAACACGGACCTCCATGGGCGGGGTCATCGCAGCGGCAGCGAGCTATGGCGTCGATTTGATTCCTGGTTTTTATGCAGCGGCGACGCCAAGCGGAATGGTGGAGGCGGCCGCAGGAGATGCGCTCATCGATGAACTTGTGGACAGTATCGACAGCAGGGCGGAAGGACTGGTCATCATCCAGCACGGTGCCATGGTAGCTGAGCAATATCCGGATTATGAAGGTGAATGTCTAAAGCGGCTTCGAGCTAAATTGGGGCCGGAGTTTCCGATCGCCATGACGCTTGATCTGCACGGCAATATTAGTCAAGACATGGTACGCCATGCGGATCTGATCGTCGGGTACGATACCTACCCGCATGTGGATATGTACGAACGGGCTGTCGAGGCTGTTGATTTGCTGATCCGTAAAATCCAGGGGGATATTCGTCCCGTACGGGCTTTGGCGCATACGGGAATGCTGGTCGTGCCGCAAGGCATGCTGACCGATAAAGGAAGCATGAAGCAGCTGATGGAGCTTGCTTTCAACATGGAGCGTATACCCGGTGTTCTAAACGTGACAGTGGCTGGAGGCTTCCCTTACAGCGATGTGCCGGATGCAGGCATGTCGTTTGTTGTGACAACGAACGGTGATTCAGATTTGGCGAATCGTTGTGCGGCCGAACTTGCGCAAATGGCTATCAACCATAAAGCGTCGTTTAATGTCTCCTGTCTGACACCGCGCGAAGCAGTAGCTGAAGCACTCGCCCAGCCGGAAGGACCCGTCATTATCGCGGAAGGTTCCGATAATGTCGGAGGAGGCGCACCGGCCGATGCGACCCATGTATTAGCGGAACTGGTACACTCGCCGCAAAAAGCGTTGATCGTGATCCGCGACCAGGAAGCGGTGGAAGCTGCCAGGCAGGCCGGTATCGGAGGTACGTTCGAAGGCCGGGTCGGCGGGAAAAGCGATACGCTGCACGGCAAGCCGGTCCGGGTTAAGGGGATAGTCCGGCTGTTATTTGACGGACATTATCGGCATGCCGGGCCCTATATGACAGGGCAGCTCGCGGAAATGGGCTTAACGGCCGTTGTCGAATGCGGACAATTGACGCTTATTTTGACGGAAAAACGGGTGGCTCCATGGGACGTCGGGCATGTGCGTTCGGTCGGGCTATGGCCGGCTGATTATCACATCATCGTAGCCAAATCGGCGCTAGCTTGGCAGACGGCTTTCGGATCGTTCGCCAAGCATGTCATTAACGTGGATTCACCGGGGTGCTGCAACGCGAATCTGGCGCATTTTGACTATCAGCGGGTCTTGCGCCCTGTTTATCCGTTTGATGAGACGCCGGCACCTAGGTTCGGAACGTATGAGTAGGCCATGAAAAGGGAGGATTCACGATGAAGCAAGCCCAGAATTCGAGGCAAAAATATACGGAATCACAGGCTTACTTGGCTGGAGGAGTGGCAAGCTCCTTAAGAAGCGCGATGAAGCCTACACCTTTGTTCGCAACTGCGGGATCGGGTCCGAGAATTCGAGATGTGGACGGCAACGAATTTATTGATTACTTGCTCGGCTATGGGCCGTTGATTCTGGGCCATGCGCACGAAGCAACCGCCTCACGTGTCTATGAAGCCATGCAGCGCGGGATCACCTTCGGTCTTCAGCATGAGGGAGAGATCGCTTTAGCCCGCCGCTTGACAGAGATTTTACCATGTGCGGACAAGGTGGCGTTAAGCGGGTCGGGGACAGAAGCGGTTATGCTGGCGCTCCGTTTAGCTAGGGCACACACAGGCAAGCGCAAAATCGTCCGCTTTCACGGCCATTATCACGGGTGGTCGGATACGATTTTCACCTCGTTCCCCAGCTCGGATATGCGCAAGTCCGATACAGCAGCTGGCTTGACGGAGGATAAGCAGATTGTCGCAGGCACAGGCGGGCAGAGCGAGCTGGCCTTGGAAGAAATTATTCTGCTGCCATGGAACGACGCTGCTGTGCTGGAAGCTGCGCTCCGCGAGCATAAGGATGACATTGCGGCAGTCATTTCCGAGCCCGTGATGTGCAATTCGGGCTGCGTCCTGCCGAAGCCGGGCTATCTGGAGCGCATGCAGGAGCTGACTCAAGAGCTTGGCATCGTGATGATCCTGGACGAAGTGATAACCGGGTTCCGGCTTGGCCTTGGCGGGGCGCATGGGCGATTCGGGCTGAAACCGGACTTGGTCACGGTCGGCAAAGCATTGGGCGGAGGGATCGCCATTAGTGCCGTGGCCGGCAGGAAGGAAATCATGGCGCTCATTGAGAATGGGACGGTCAGCCATCTGGGTACGCTGAACGGGAATGGTGTTGCAACGGCTGCCGCTTTGGCGACTATTGCGGAACTGTCGCAGGAGGAAGGAGCGGTTTTTGCGAAAATGGAAGCAAACGCAAGCAAGCTGGTCGAAGGAATTCGCAGCTTACTCGCGAAACATGCGATTCCTGGCCTCATTAACCACATTGGGCCAGTTTTCCATATGATGTTTACGCAGGAGCAGAAAGTAGACGATTTCGCTTCTTTCACGAAGCGGGATGCGGCGAAGTATACCGAGTTTTCGGGTTATATGCTGGAGGAGGGGGTGCTGGTCCGATCGAACGGACTGTGGTACCTTTCTGCTGCACATGGCGTACAGGAGATTGAAGAGACATTAGCGGCTGTCGATCGAGCGCTGGCTCGCTTATAAGGGGGAAACCGGATGAGAATGAGAGATCAGGTTGCGCTTATTACCGGCGGCTCAACCGGCATCGGGAAGGCGACGGCCGACCGTTTTGCCGCTGAAGGAGCCAAGGTGGCTATCACCGGCAGAGAGAAGGGGGCGCTTCAAGCAGCCGCTGCGGAAATCGCCGAACAAGGCGGGCAGGTGATTTGGATCGATGGCGATGTGCAGTTCAAAGCGGATGTTGACCGGATGGTAAATACGGTGCTAGAGCATTGGGGCACGATTGACGTATTGGTCAACAACGCGGGAATTTGCAGTCCTTCCTCCTTCCTGGAGATCGAGGAAGCGGAGTGGGACCGGCATATGGCGATCAATTTGAAAGGCACGTTTCTCGCCGGGCAAGCTGTTGCGAAGGTGCTTGTCAAACAGGCCAAAGGCGGCTCAATTATTAACATGTCCAGCGTGAACGGTCTCGCAGCAGAGAAGGATCAAGCGCACTATAATGCAACCAAAGGCGGCATCAACTTGCTCACCATGTCCATGGCCATTGAGCTTGCACCGCTTGGCATTCGCGTCAACGCGCTGTGTCCGGGCTTTATCGAGACAAGGCTCACGAAGCCGCTGATCGACAACCCGGCCGCTTTCGGGCCGTACTTGCAGACGATTCCGATGGGGCGCGCCGGGATACCCGAAGAGATTGCAGACGCTGCGCTATTTATGGCGACGAACGATTCGCGTTATATGACAGGCCATTGCCTTGTGGTGGATGGCGGGCAGCTCATAAAGCTATCTTAACGAAGGAGAGCGAACCTTATGAGCATGGATATAAGTCAGAAGCAGGAACGCTACACCATCCAAACGATTGACAAGGCGCTAGATTTGTTGGAGCTGCTGGCTGAACATGGTTCCCTGAATTTGCTGGAGCTGACGGATCTGCTCGATCAACCCAAATCATCCACGTACCGAATCGTCTTGACGCTGGAACAGCGGGCTTTCATCAGTAGAAGCGATGACAACGGCAAGTATTGCCTCGGCTACAAGCAATTAATGCTGACGCGGGGATTGTTGGAACGCAACACATTAAGAGTCTCAGCGATGCAAGAAATGAAGAAGCTCTCAGAGCGTTATGGAGATACGATTAATTTAGGTGTCTTAGTGGACGGCGAGGTGCTATATGTGGACATCATTGAGAGCACACAGCCGCTCCGCATGACGGATACCGTTGGTTCCAAATCCCCTTTTCATGCCACAGCCATGGGAAAAGCGATGACCGCTTACTTGCCGGAGGACCATGTCAGGGAGCTGATTGCACGTCATGGACTGCCGGCGAAGACCAAACATACGCTGATTTCACCTGAAGCGATATTTGCTGAATTAAATCAGGTCAGGCAGCAAGGATTTTCATTGGATGATCAAGAAATTGTAGAGGGTGCGCGTTGTTTGGCGGCTCCAATCTTTAATATGTACGGGACCATCGAGGGTGCAGTCAGCCTGTCAGGGGCGATGCACCGGTTTGCACCGGACGTTGTGCCCGAAATGGCGGAAAGCGTCAAGACGGCTGCGTTTCGGATCTCCCGAAAGCTGGGATACCCCTATGCACCGACCGTTATGGACGATAAATGAGAGGAGAGCTCCTCATGCAACCCTTGCGTATTGCGGTTCTCGGGATGGTGGATGGGAATGGCCATCCTTACTCCTGGAGTGCCATGTTCAATAACTATGATCAAGCAGCGATGGCCGATTGTCCTTATCCCGCCATTCCGGCTTATCTTGCAAAAGAACCGAAAGAAAAGCTGCAAATTCCAGGCGCGTCGGTGACGCACATTTGGACCGATGATCCCAAAGACGCGGAACTTGTGGCCAAAGCGTCTCTCATTCCTCATATCGTGAGCAGGCCGGAGGATGTCATCGGGCATGTGGATGCTGTGATGATCACGACGGACAAGGGCCACGAGCATGTGGAACGCTGCCGGCCGTTCGTCGAAGCGGGCATTCCCATTTTTGTCGACAAACCGCTCGTCGATAATGAGCCTGATCTTAGACAGTTCCAGCGATGGGTACGGGATGGCGCCAGAATTATGTCATCCAGCTGCATGCGCTACAGCAAAGAATTCATGCCTTACCGCACTTCGATACATTCTTTAGGACAGCTTCGTTATTCAAGCATCACGACTTGCAAAAGCTGGGAGCGTTACGGCATCCATGCTTTGGAGTCCATTTACCCCATTCTAGGCCCCGGTTTTCTTTTTGCACAAAACGTAGGAACCAAGGAACGCAATATCGTGTTATTTAAGCATCGCACACATGGCGATGTTGCTGTGATTGCGATTGAAGATCTATATGGTTCGCATGGCCTTTTGCAGCTGTGCGGCACGAGTGCCAGTGCTACCGTCAGTTTCCAAGATACGTTTTATTCCTTTAAAACTCAGCTTGAAGCCTTTATCGGTTATTTACATACAGGAGAGCGTCCTTTTCCGTTCAGTGAAACAGAAGAATTAATGCGTATGGTCATTGCCGGCATTCGAAGCCGGGAAGAGGGCGGAAGAGTAGTCCCTCTGGAAGAAATCGCTGCGGATTATTGATGAAGTCAATTCCGCTTTTCGCATACACCTGAAGGAGGTTGAAAGGATGACAACACAATTTCATATGCGTCCGAGTCGCGTTTTACGCAAGCTTAGATCAGGGGAAACGGCGATTGCGCTGAAGCTTAATCTCGCTGACCCGCGAATTACGGAGATGGCTGCCAGGATATCCGGTGTGGATTGTCTTTGGACGGACATGGAGCATGTCCCCAATGATTGGGCTGTGATCGAGCGGCAAATTTGGGCTGCGAAAGCTTATGATGTAGATGTGCTTGTGCGCGTGGCGAGGGGCAGCTACAGTGATTTGATCCGTCCATTGGAAATGGATGCAGCGGGAATCATGATTCCTCACGTGATGAGTCTGGCGGATGCCAAGCAAATCATCCATCATACGAAGTTTCACCCGCTCGGCCGCCGCCCGCTTGATGGCGGAAACGCCGACGGAGCTTTTTGTAATTTAGACTTAGCTGATTACATCTCACAGGCGAATGAGCAGCGCTTCAATGTGCTGCAGATTGAAGATCCGGAGCCGCTTGCCGAGCTCGAGGAGATGATTGCACTGCCTGGACTGGACATGATCTTCTTCGGTCCCGGCGATTTCAGCCAAGGTATTGGCGCTCCAGGCAAGTGGGACCACCCGCTGCTGCTGGAAACACGCCAATCGGTTGCGCGTCTGGCTCAGAAACACGGCAAATTTGCAGGAACAGTAGGCAGTCCGGGTAATCTGCACGAGTTGACGGCAATGGGCTACCAATTTGTCAGTGTGGGCGCGGATGTCGTTGGGTTCGGCCAATATTTGAGCGGGATTGCCTCCAGTATGAACCGCGTGTCCGGAACCGGCACGGATTCTGTCTACGGCTCGACGAAGAGCAGTTAAGGAGGCCGGGGGATGTATACAGAGCTATTCTCTTTACAGCAAAAAAGCGTTGTGATCACGGGAGGGTCCGGTTATCTCGGATCGGCGCTCACGGAAGCGATGTTGGCCTTTGGCGCTGATGTCACGGTGGCGGATTTGACGTTCCGTACAAATGCAACGCTGGAAGCCGCCATTCAGGAAGGCCGTCTGCGTAATATCGTCTGCGATGTTTCGGATACGGATTCGATCCGGAATATGATGCAGATGCACGTCGCAGCCAGCGGGCGGTTGAACGTATTGGTCAACTGCGCTACCTATGGGGCCGGTTATGGCAAAGGAGCAGAGCTGGAATTTATGACAGATGAAGTGTGGCAAAAAGGCGTGGACGGTGCGGCAGGGACAGCGTTCCGCTGTATCCGTGAAGCCATTCCGCACTTAAGAGAAAGCGGAGGCGGCTCGATTATCAACTTTGCCTCGATGTACGGCGTCGTTTCGCCTGATCCTTCCATCTATGGCGACAGCGGTGCGAACAACCCGCCGAATTACGGCGTTGGCAAAGCGGGCGTCGTCCAACTGACCCGTTATAGCGCCGCTCATTTGGCGAAATACGGGATACGCTGCAACAGCGTATCTCCGGGACCTTTTCCGAACACCATCATCGGTCAGAATGAAGATTTCGTTCAAAAGCTCCAGGCTAAAACCATGCTAGGCAGGGTAGGGAAGCCTGAAGAAATGACGGGTGCCGTCATCATGCTGGCTTCCGATGCCTCCAGTTATATGACGGGCTCGAACCTGATGGTAGACGGTGGATGGACGGCTTGGTAACGATAGGAAAGGCAATGCTTCCACAAGGCGCTGCAAGGGCCACAAGGGACAGGAGGAATTCGATTTGAATTCGCATGTGATGCAAAGTTTCTCGTTAGCCGGCAAGACGGTCTTACTGACAGGAGGAGCAGGGCTGTACGGCACACAAATGGCAATCGCTTGTGCGCAGGCCGGAGGCAGCGTGTACGTGACGTCACGGGATGAATCGCGTCTTGAAGCGATTGAGGAGAAGTTCAGACAAGAAGGTTGTACGGTGCATGCCCTCCAATTCGACCAAGAAAATCTGTCCTCGATTGCTGCGATCCGTGATAAGCTTGAAGAGCGCGAAGGGAAGTGCGATGTCCTCATCAACAATGCGGTTGCCCGCACGATGTCGCACTACAACGATTCGCTCGAAAGCTTCGCCCGCAGCATGGCGGTTAACGCGACCGGGTTGTTCGAGATCACACGGGTGATCGGAGATTGGATGGCCGAGAAAGGATCGGGTTCGATCATTAACATCGGCTCGATTCAAGGGATGGTTGGACCGGACCCCACTCTGTATGAGGGGCTTCCTTTGAATGGCCTGGTCCCGGACTATTTCTTCCACAAAGGCGGCATGGTCAACTTTACCCGATTCATCGCCAGCTATTATGGCGCGCGTCAGATCAGGTGCAACTGCCTCTCGCCGGGAGGCTTCCAAACGGAGAAAAATCTCCCTGAATTCGTTCATCGCTATAACGACAGAACGATGTTAGGCCGCATGGCGAAATCGGATGACATTTGGGGGCCAATCGTCTTCTTAGCCTCCGATGCTTCCCAGTACGTAACCGGCACGAACCTCCCGGTAGACGGGGGTTACACAGCGAAGTAAACATCCATACACAAACGGCATCGACGCATGGTGCCGTTTTCGCGTACCCGCGGTTATGTCAATTTTAGACTAGAAAAATAGATATTATTGGGGGTGAAGGTTATGAGAAGCTCTGTTCACGGGTTCCGGGTTTTTCACGATCTGAAATTGGTAAAAAAGCTGTGGTTATCGTTCTCACTGGTTACACTCATTGCGCTCATTATCTTTGCTGTGCTGTCTTCGACATTTATCAAACAATTCATGACAGACCGGGAAGGCAATGCGATGCTGCAAAAAATCGAGTATTTCACAGGCAGCATGGATAGCTACATTCAAAGTATTGAAAAATCCTCCCAGCTCCTCGTCTACAATGAAAATATTCAAGAGCCGTTAAGCGCTAATGCGGCGAATTTGAATGGGATGAATCGCATACAGGCTTTCAATTACATCTATGATCAATTACGTCAGTTATCTGACAGGTTTTATGGAATCGAAGCGATTTATTTGGTGGATAAATATCAGAATGTATACGACAGCGGTGTCGGGATGAATTTCACGCCGAGTTATTTGGTTAGCGATGAGTTCGTCAAACAAGGCTGGTACGACAAAATGGCCAACAATAACAGCAGCAATTCATTATGGTCGTTCATTAAATGGCGCGATAAGCAAACATCGATTGTTATGTTCAAAACGATTTACGATAAAAATAATTTGCAAATCCTCGGTTATCTCATCATTTCGATTTCTCCAACCATTCTTAACAATTATTTGGCCTCATCAAATCTGGACGAAGGTACGAACAGTATCGTCGACTCTAACGGTTTTATCTTTTCCGCCGGGAGCGGAGCAGAGAATCCTCCCATTGACATCGCCCGAATGACGGGTACGAAAGGGCACTATACCGAAGAGAGCAATCACTATGTTGTCGCTTATTCCAAGCATCCGTTGACGAACTGGACATTTGTTCATACGATTCCAGAAAGCTTGCTGCTTAAGGATTTGAAGCAAATAAACAATTTATGGATCACTTTTCTAGGCCTATCCCTTGCGCTCATGGTCATTGTTTCTGTGTTTATCTCCAGGACGATTTCCATGCCGATGCGCAAAATGATTCGCATGCTCCGGCATGTCGAACAGGGCAATTTAAATTTGAAATTCCAACCTTTATATAAAGATGAGCTGGGTGATCTTGGCCGTGCGTTCAATCATATGATTGATAAAGTTCGCGAGGGCGAGCCGCTCATGCGGGAGAAGCTGGTCCGTTCCCTCATCGAAGGAAGCATGACGGAGACGGAGGCGCAGATGTTCGAAGAACGGCTCGGTTTCCGCCTCAGCAGCACTTCGTTTCGCGTTGTTCTCTTGCACGTACACGGAGGTAATGAGAAAGAAATGCTGGACCGGGCGGAATCGATCATCCATGAATTCGAAAATTGGCATGAGATGATCAGCATTTATTTGTCGAGCGAACAATATTGTTTAATTTTTAACGGTACCAATGACGAAGTGTTCAATAAAATCAATGTGCTGATTGCCGTGTTGAAAGAAAGGCTTGGCCTGCACATGTATGCGTTCGTCGGCAATCAATATGAACATGTTAATTTGATCAAAACCTCGTTCGAGGAAGCCAAAACACTGCTAAATTATCTGGTTGGCGAAAGCATGGATGAACAGACCAATGTCTTCTTCGCCGGAGATGCCTGGAAGCTGCAGTACCCTGAAGCGTACGAAAATAAGCTCCTATATTACATGGAGCAGCGTGATATCGATAACTGTTCAGCTGTGATGGAAGAGCTGATTGTCTATGCGAGAGCCAGCCATCTTGTGCCGCACGTGCTGTATGCGTTAATGGCCTCGCTCTACAATCACTTATATAAGCTGCTCATTAAATCAGGACAATCTGCGGTACTCAGTAAAAGCTGGTTCGGCGATGTGCAGGAAAAGCTGTTGTCGCAGCCGCTGGAGAAAAACGGCAGGCAGTTCATCGCGTTGGTCAGAGAACACTTAAGCCCGAATGTTCAGGAAGAGAAAAAGCCTAGCAGAAGCATTCTCAAATCACTGCAAATCATTAACGAGCAATACAGCGATGTGGGACTGGGGATTGATTCGGTCGTCGAGCAGATCGGCCTGAACGCCAACTATTTCAGCCAATTATTCAAAAAGGAAGTTGGCGTCGGGTTTACGGACTATGTTGGTCAAGTGCGCATGGAACAAGCCAAACGGCTTTTGGAGGAACCGGCCAACAAAATCAAGGATATCGCGCTGCAGGTCGGATTTATGAATCCGCACTATTTCAGTATTTGGTTCAAAGACAATACCGGACTGTCGCCTTCGCAGTATCGCAAGCAGCTTTTAGGGCAAATCGGGTAATCATACAGCCGCCTATACACCTTTGTTATTTTAAGAAACAGGTCGAATTCCTTATATTTGCTTGTGAGGCTAACGAAATCTAAGGTGATCTAATGAATTTCACCTACGCAAGGTTAGAGGGCCTGTGCTACCTTGTGGGTAGATCACACTATCGATGTTGACAGAGCTGTGCAGATGGATTCACAGAGGGGTTCAACAATCTGATCACACAAGGAGGGCTCTATGAAAGTGATGACGATTTATGCGCACCCCGCCGATACGATTACGAATTGCGGAGGTACGCTGGCGCTTCACGCGAAGCGCGGGGATGAAGTCGTTGCTCAACGAAACGCATTCGCATTTGCCATTAACGGAAGCTGCGCAAAAAAGTGATTTGTTAATGAGGCATCTCTCTTATTCAACCATGAGTATTCGTGAGATGTTTCCCCTTACTTAACATCGTTATCCGCATATCCATCCAAATCGCTTTACATAGGAGAAGGGGGCCGACGGGAATGATCCGTAAAATGAATAAGTATTCATTTAAATCATGGTTTGTAGCAGCAGGTGTATCGCTTCTCATGGCGACGACCGTAGGGTGCAGTACAGATGGGGGTTCCAGCAAACCGTCGCCGACAACGGCTCCCGCAGGCAGCGCGAGTCCGGCGGCGGCAGCGTCGCAAGCCCCGAAGGAAGATCCGAAGATTGAACTGACGGTCTGGGCAGCGCCGAACGGTACCTACAAGCCGGGGCAGAAGGCCGGTGACTGGTTCAAGGAGGATTTGCTTCCGGAATGGAACAAAATCCACCCGAACGTCAAGGTAAACATCGAGCTCATCCCTTTCGACGGCATTAACGAGAAGGTCACGACAGCAATTGCTTCCAAGTCGGCGCCTAACGTCTTCCTGGACTATCCGGGACGTACTTTGGCCTATGGGCAAATGGGTGCGTTAGCTTCCCTGGAGGATATTATTCCTGCAGATGATCTGGCTCAAGTGAAGAAGAGTGCGGATATGATGAAAATGGTTTCGGTAGGCGGCACCGTCGTGACGATGCCCTACTACTCGACTCAGCTCGGATTGATCCTGGATAAATCCTTGTGGAAAGAGGCCGGCGCTGAAAACCTGCTTCCGCAAGATGAGTACAGGACATGGACGCCGGACCAATTCAAAGCGGCATTGAAAGCCGTGGCGAACAAAGAGAAGGGCGTATACGGACTGACGTTGTTCGCTCTGAACGAACAAGGCGATCAGATTTATAACAACATTATCTCCGGCTACGGGGTCAAATTGTTTAATGCGGATTACACGAAATATACGGCAGGGGAAAGCCCGGAGTCGGAAAAAGCGTTAACGTTCTTCAAATCGCTGGTTGATGAAGGGCTTGTCACACCGCATCCGGAAACGTTGACCTCTACGAACGCATTGGACTATTGGAAGCAGCGGAAAAACGGGATGGTCGTTGCATCGGCCGCCCACTCGGATATTATCAAAAACGGTTTGAAAGACGGAAGCGTCAGCGGACCGCATGAGTACATGTACGTCAATTTCCCTTCGACAACCCCAGGGCAAGCGGCGTTAAAGTCGGAAGTCGGTTTCGGAGTCGTGTTCAAAAATGCGGATGCCGTCAAAGAAGAATGGGCGAAAAAATTCCTCTATTGGACGATGAAGGATAATACCGTTTTCCAAACAGCCATGAAGTCCTTCAACCCGCTCGGCAAAGCGCCTGCATGGACCGAAAGCGACCCTGAGCTGCAGTTCCTTGCCAAGCTGGCAACGAAAACGAAGGAATGGCCGGTGATTGATCCAGGTTGGGGAATCAAAGGGTATCCGGAGATGAGAGCCGCGATGTTCCCCGAAATTCAAAAGCTGTTTATCGGTATGTCGACGCCTAAGCAAACGATAGATACCATTTCGAAGAAATTTAACGACACCATCGCCAAATACAATAAGTAAACGATGCGGCAGGATGGCTATAGTCACGTTGTAGTCACCTGCCGTCATTTCCTTATCCTCTTAGCGGTAAAAGGAAGGAGCAGCCAATGAAACCGAGTACATTCAGCAGCATCCGTTTGCGCAGAGAAATCAGCGGTTGGCTATTCGTCCTGCCCATGTTGTTGTTTTTTCTGCTATTTGTTGTGTATCCCATTCTCAAAGCGATCAAAAGCAGCTTTTACGGCTTTGATTATACCAAGTACTATTGGACCGGGCTTGATAATTACCGCACGATTTTCACAGATCCCCTTTTCTGGAAGTCCATTCTTAATACATTGGAATTTGTCTTGTATCTGGTTCCATCCATTACCGTGATTGCCCTGATGATAGCGGTTACATTGCATGCCTATCCGAAGAGAATGCAATCGTTTTTCAAAGCCGCCTTCTATATTCCTGGCGTTACCTCGATCGTCTCCCTGACTTTAGTGTGGCAGTACATCTACAATGGACAGTTCGGCCTTGGCAATTATATCTTGGGCCAAGTCGGCCTGCAGCCGGTGAATTGGCTGGGAGTCCATTCTGCGACACTGGCTTTATCTCTAATTGTGCTTACGATCTCTGTGGGGTCAGCGGTTGTTGTATTTTCTGCTGCACTCGGCGGAATTCCCAAGGATTATTATGAATCTGCTGCACTGGATGGTGCAAAGCCGGGGAAGATGTTCCTCCAGATTACACTTCCAATGCTTAAGCCGACCTTGCTATATGTCGTGGTAACGGGAACAATCGGTGCTTTCCAAGTATTTGCGATTATTTTGATCATGACAGGCGGGGGGCCGGCCTACCGGACAACGACGATTATGATGCTGATTTATCAGCAGGCGTTCGTGAACATGAATTTTGGTATTGCGAATGCGATGGGGATTGTTCTGTGCGTCCTAATCAGCTTGATTGCTTATGTGCAGTTCAAATTTCTTAAATCGGATATTGAATACTAAGGAAGGGGGGAGACGAAGATGCCGAATAAAAAATCACCGCTATGGGGAGGCCATATTTTTCTCTGGCTACTCACTTTGTTCTTCCTCTGGCCCTTTTATTGGATGGTCAGCGGTTCCTTCAAGAATCTGAAGGTTGCCCTGCAAATCCCGCCAGAATGGATACCGGTTCATCCTACTTTTCAAAATTATGCGTCGTTATTCAAGAACAGTCCGGTGTTCACCTGGTTCTATAACAGCATGTTCATCTCGCTAATCGCCACATTGCTAGTTATTGCGGTGAGCTCCTTGTCCGCTTTCGCGTTAGCCAAAATTCCATTTACAGGCTCAAAATGGTTGTTCACGGTGATGATCGCTGCCATGACGATTCCACACACGGTGTTATTTATCCCGCTATTTCAGTTGTTAAATGATTTTAGTCTCATTAATACCCGGTGGGGAGTGTTACTGCCGGTCGTTGGCTGGCCGTACGGCGTGTTCTTGTTGAAGCAGTTCATGGCTTCGCTGCCGACGGAATTGACAGAAGCTGCGAAAATCGACGGCTCCGGCGAGTGGCAGACGTTCTGGCACATCATCCTGCCGCTTGCCAAACCTGGCATTGGGGTGCTTGCCATCTTTACATTTGTGAACACGTGGAACGACTATGTGTGGCAAGTCATCGTGCTGAACGGGGAGAAAATGTTTACCTTGCCGGTAGGCATTAAGGTTGCCCAGAAAATATCGGAGCTCGAAACGAATTATGGCATTGCGATGGCCGGGGCGATGTTCGCTACGCTTCCTGTGCTGATCATTTTTCTCTATTTCCAAAAGTACTTTACGGAAGGCATTACTTTAGGCGCTTTAAAGGGTTGATGGTGGGAGGAGACAGAAAGAGGGGATTCCTGGTGTTTCAGGCAGCCGTGATCGGACTTGGCAAGATTGGATTAACCTTTGACATCCCTTTTCAAGGAAGAGCGTACAGCCATTCCATGGCCTATCTTTTGCATCCGGAGATTGAGCTGGCAGCTGCTGTCGGTAGAAGGTGGGAACAGGCGGAACAACTGGCTAAGGTTGCTCCGAAGACGAAGTTTTATTTGGATTCGGACTTGTCTGCCATGCTGAGTCAGCAACCTTTGGATCTCATCAGCATTTGCACACCGCCTACTGTTCGGTATGAACTGCTGCAAACCGTGCTGGAGCAATCCAGCAGCAGGCTCATCTTTCTTGAAAAGCCCGTTGCGAACAGTAGGGAGGAAGCGGAGCGGATCATGTCCTTGTGCAAGCAGCATAGCGATCGGACGGTCGTTGTCAACTTGTCCAGAAGATGGAGCGAAGGAGCGTTACAGGTCCGAGAATCCGTCGAGAAAGGGACGTACGGGAAGGTGAAAAAGATCCATTTGCGATACAGCCGTGGCATCTACAATACAGGTTCGCATCTGTTCGATATGGTACGGTATTTGGCCGGGGCGATCGAGCACGTGCAAGTGGTTGAGCGGGTTGCGACCAACTTGGATGCTGTGGAGGATTGGACCTATTCCTTCTTTTTTACGGTAGATGCAGGTTCAATTACAGGTTATGCGGAGGCGTTTGATGACCGGCTTTATAACCTTTTTGACATTGTGCTGTACTTGGAAAAAGGGGTTATCGAGATGGTCAAAGGCGGAGATGAAATCCGCTATTCCACGACAGAACCGCATCCCGTGCAACCGGGAATCAAGCAGCTGGTGCATGAACGAACGGAGACGGGCATGCTCAGTAAATCGAGCAACATGCAAAATGCGGTTGACCACCTTGTTCATGTATTAAAAGCAGGCGTGGAGCCGATATGCAGACTTGCGGATGGCATGGACCCGCTTTATGTAGCGGAGGCACTGAATCAATCCTATGCCAGCGGCAAATCGGTGAGAGTGCGTTGTCACTGACGGGGGACCGTTCATTTTTCCTGGGAGAAGGGAGTACTTCGGATGGGATTGAATCAATTAACCGCCGAGCAGCAGCAGTTCTATGAAGTTCACGGGTATTTATTAGGCCTTCCCGTCGTTTTTTCAAGCGAAGAAGTGAAGGAACTGCAAAAGGGGTATGAGCAGCTAACGGCTTTATTGCAGGGGGACGAGAATCCGTCGGACATTATGGGGTGGCATAAGACGAGCCGGTGGCTGTATGACATTTGTGCCCATCCGCAAATTATTCATTATGTTGAAGGTGCGCTGGGCAGCGACTTTTACCTGGCAGCAAGCGAGTTTATTACGAAATCGCCGCATTCGGACAAAGTGGTGCCATGGCATCAGGATTCCTATTATTGGTCTACGGCGCTAAACAACACCGTCACAGTGTGGCTGGCTTTCACAGATGTGGATGAGGCTAACGGCGCTATGAAAGTGATTCCGGGAACGCATACAGCAGGTGTGATTCAGCATAAAATTGCTGGCGATGACGCGATTTTGTCTTTCGAACTCAATCAGGGGACCTTCAGCGAAAAGGATGCGGTCTCGATGATCATTCCCGCAGGCGGTATTTCCATGCATGTCGATACGCTCATACACGGTTCCGGTCCCAACACTTCCGATCGCTGGCGAATCGGCTTCGTTATCCGCTACTCCAAGACGATGGTACAATGGGATCCGCAAACGTATCCTAATTTTGAAATGTATATGATGAGAGGAAAAGACGAATACGGGTACCATCCGCAGGGAAACTTGCCTGTGGAAGCTTTTGGGCGTCCGCCTTATGCGAAACGGATGCGTAAACGAGAATAATAGGAAACATCGCCTAGAAGAAAGCGAGATGAGTCTTATTCGAACCGACAATGAACAGTGGACGGCCGCAATTTCTCCGTTGACGCTTGGAACCGTCCAATTGGGTATGCCCTATGGCATTGCAAACCGGCTGGGGCAGCCGGATGAGGAAATGGCGGGGCGCATTTTGAATGCTGCCATGGACGGAGGCATTACGTGTCTCGACACAGCGAGTGCCTACGGGAGTGCGGAGCAGGTGCTCGGCCGTTATTTTCAACAGCAAACGCGTGCAGCCACGATTATCACGAAGTTCACTTTACAAGTAAATCGTGAAACGACGGTGTCCGACTTGGAAGCGCAAATCGAAGACAGTGTGAACCGTTCCATGGAGCGGCTTCAGACCGATTGTTTGCCTGCTGTCCTGCTGCATCGGCCGAATGTGCTCGGTCAATTCGGCAGCCAAGTGACAGAGCTGCTGTTGAGGCAGGTCAAGCGGGGGAATATCGGCACCCTCGGTGCTTCGCTGCTTTCCTTTGATGCGCAGGAATTCGAGGAGAATTGGCGGGAACTGCAGCATGATTGCTACGAGCTTGTCCAGGTGCCTATCAATGTTATGGATCGCCGAATGTTTGCGAACGGGACTTTTGATCAGCTCACTCGCTCGAATAAAAAGCTGTTTGCAAGAAGCATTTATTTGCAAGGTTTGTTCTTCATGAAGCCGGGGGCGCTGCAAGAGCGGCTGAAGCCGGCAGAGCCATGGCTTGCCCGTTTGCAGGAGTTCGCTGAGCAGGAAGGCATGTCTGTGGCGGAATTTGCTTTTTCCTACATTCACCACATGCCTGGTATTGCGAGCATTGTCTTCGGAGCCGAAACACCGGACCAGGTGAGCGCAAATATTGCGCTTTTGAATACGCCTGCCATCCGTGAGAAGACACTGCATGCGCTGGCGCAAGCATTTGCACAAGTACCTGATTATGTGATCACGCCTAACCTGTGGGAAGGCAAGTGACAGCTGACATTCAATTGAATTCGAAACATGGAGGAGAGCGGCGTGGGTATCTATTTGAAAAAAGGGGATGTCGGCCAGACATCTTATATCGCTAGTGAAGAGGCTGTCTACCGTACCGTGAAAGAAGTTATTCAGGACATTGCGATTGGCCAAGACGAAGCGGTCCGAACCCTATCGGAAAAGTTCGATCATTGGTCGCCTGAGCATTTCCGATTGAGTGCGGAGCAAATTGGGGACATCATCGCCCGCGTACCGGAGCAAGTGCAGGCGGATATTCGATTCGCGCAGCAGCAAATTCGCAATTTTGCCGAAAAGCAATTAGCAACGATGCAGGACCTGGAAGTGGAAACCTTGCCCGGCGTTATTCTTGGTCATAAACACATTCCTGTTGCCAGCGTGGGTTGTTATATCCCCGGTGGACGATATCCGATGGTTGCATCTGCGCATATGAGTATCCTCACGGCTAAAGTGGCCGGAGTCAAGCGAGTTATTGCTTGCACGCCACCGATTAAAGGCGAAATACCGGCAGCAACGATATGCGCGATGGCGTTCGCCGGAGCTGATGAAATCTACGTCCTTGGCGGGATTCAGGCTATGGCAGCAATGGCGCTTGGGACAGAAACGATTCGTCCCGTCGATATGCTTGTAGGGCCTGGGAATGCTTACGTGGCTGAGGCCAAACGCCAGTTGTTCGGGAAAGTCGGCATCGACCTGATTGCCGGTCCGACGGAAGTTCTCGTCATCGCCGACCATACGGCGGATGCGGAAATGGTCGCCGTGGATCTGCTTGGTCAGGCGGAACATGGTCCTACCTCCCCGGCTGCCTTGATCACGACTTCCGAGTCCCTAGCCAGGGAGACACTGCTTGAGATTGAAAGGCAGCTTCAAGTACTCCCTACCGCAGACATCGCAGGTGTCGCATGGCGGGATTACGGTACCGTGCTGGTCGTTGACAGCATAGAGGAAGCGCTCATCGAAGCTGATAAGCTCGCTTACGAGCATGTAGAAGTATTGACGGAACAACCGGACTACTTCCTGGCGAACATGACCAACTTCGGAGCGTTATTTCTCGGTCCCGAAACCAACGTAGCTTATGGGGATAAAGCCATTGGCACGAATCATACGTTACCCACCAAAGGGGCTGCAAGATATACGGGCGGGCTTTGGGTAGGCAAATTTTTGAAAACGTGCACGTATCAACGCTGTACGAAGGACGCCAGCAAATTGGTTGGCGAATATGTCTCCAGGCTGTGTGACATTGAGAACTTCATGGGCCATAAGGAACAGGCGGATCTGCGTGTGCGCCGTTATGGGTGAAGTCCTCTTGAGGAAGGCGCAAGCGTCGAGCCATATTATACGCCTAATGAAGTGCTGCGCAAGTTCAATTTTTTGGTGAAAAGCGAGGCATAGGTTTACGCCGATTATCGCGAGGAGCTCTCACTCAAGTAGATTGTTTCTACTGGGGAGGGCTTTTTTTTGGTTTTATCAGCTGGAAGGGAACTACAGTCCGCTATCGCCTGGAAAAAACGCATTTTCCACGTGGAAGGGGAACTACGGTCCGCTAATTTGCCAGTTTGACCTGAAAAAGGCGTCGTGGAGAACAAATAAGGGCCTGTAGTTCCGCTCGGCGAGGAAATTGCTCGTTTTTCTTCAAATAGAGGACTCTAGTTCCCTTAGAGTGAGCGCTTAGGTGGGTTCCCGCTAATAAGGTTTGGGAGTTCCGATGCTTTTCTGCCGAGTGGAGGGATTATTTCTTAGAGACGCATCCTCATCACTTACCGGTTTCACCAAGGCAGGAAGGGGTGGCTTGGCGCTTGGACGCAGAACTTTTTCGTTGCGCTTATGGAAGTTTGCTCAGCTATCGCCAAGGAGCGAAAGGAACAGTCGACGCGTATCATGCCGATAGATTTTGACCGCAGTCGGTTATCTGATCTAGGCTACTCCGGCTCGGTACAGTTCGAAGACGGTGAAATTTATGTCGTCAACTACATCGTCGAAGATGCGCCAAATGAGCAAATTCGTGGGCATAGTTTAAGGGAAAGGGATTTTATGCTGAGCGGGGAGCAAAAATATTGTTCTTGCTACACGAATTATTAAGAACCGTAAATCCAAATGGATTACGATTCTTTAAGTTCAGGAAAATTACATTTTGATAATCCCCATTAAACCGACAAATTATATAATAGATTTCCAAATGAAAATAATTGTTTACATATATTGTAATTAAATGGTAGATTATTGGTAGGAGTTAGCTGCGCAGCAATCTACTGGTAAAATAATAAATAACTTTTTTATTACTAGTATTTAGGAGGAAAATAGGGTGAACATTAGAAAAATTATTATTTCAACAGCCATATTCATTGTAGCTTTTGGTTCTACTAATGCATTTGCATACACTTATTTAGGTGGAAAACATCCATTTAAAAATTTAGTGGGAGTCGTTAAAACAGGGCTTAAATTCCCTTATAGTTCAATCTTTTTTGACTCCTTGCAGGATTGGAACAATTCAGGTGCAGGTATAAACATTACAATATCCTATGGTGGTGGTGGCGACATTTATATTGGTGGAAGCAATTATGGCAATGTTGGTTGGAATGCTCAAAATACTAACTTCCGTGAATATGTTTGGTGGGGGAACTACACAAGCTCAGCAATTGATGTCAACTATACCAACATGGATGGGCGATTGAGAGAATGGAATAAGTCAACCCTTAGTCATGAACTAGGTCACTCTCTTGGTCTTGATGATATTAATAACCCTGCTACAATAATGCACAATACTGGAAACCCTACACGTACTGTTACAACGCCTCAATCGGATGACGTAACTGGAATTAGTTTATTATATAATTAGAAAAGGAGTGAATAATCATGACTTTATCTCTAAATAAAAATAGAATTACTCTCGGATTAATCATTGCGATCTGCCTATCTGCACTACTAATCTATTTATTAAACATACCCGTTTTAACATTTAACAGTCATGGCGAGTTATCTGAATCATTTTCCACAATAGACGAACTCAAACAGAAGGCTGAGGTCATTGTTGAAGTCAATATATCTGATGCGAAAGCGGAAGTGTATAATGATGTTGTGTTTACTTTCTCGAATGCCGAAGTAAAAAAGATTTATAAAGGGGAATTACAGAATAAAACTTCTTTAAATATACTTGAAACTGGTGGAGTTCATAATAATATAGAGCACACATTCGAAGGGGAAAAAACGTTAAAGAAAAAGGATACTGCTATCTTATTTCTCGAAAAATATAATGGACCGGTCACAAAAGAAGCCTATGTTATACTTGGCATGTATCAAGGTAAGTTCAAACTAGATAAGTCAGGAGCAATCATTGGTAAAAACAAAGAATTACCAACTGATCTAAATGCAATAACAAACAAACAAAATCTTAATCTAGAATAAGAACTGATGAAAATGATAATATAACAGCAAGAGTCTGCTCCAGGTTCTTATCCCTCTCAAATTATGTGGGGGGATATAGTTTATGGTGTATCTACAGAAGCTGTACAATCAAAGGATATCGGTGAAGAAATAGGTGAAATAAGAAAAAAAGTAAGCCCTGTACCTAAAAATAATGGTGAAGCAAACGACACTGAAGTAGGGAGCAAATTATATAAAATAGTTGGTGTTGATCAACAGAAGTCTATTGCTATTAAAAAAAATGATATATATGTAAAAGCGGCAAAATAAAAATGGATTAATAATCTAAAATTTAAACTGATGAAAAATAGTATAACAGTAGAACCAGTCTAACACGTTTTTCGTGTTAAACTGGTTCTTTGTCTTAAAGAGAGAGTAAAACGAAAAGCTTGTTCGCACAAAACAACGTACTTTGGTTGTACAAGTTATATTTTCTTAACTCTAGTCACTCATCAAAATCAATACCCTGCATAAGCTTAGAATCCCCATAATTACTTTTCGCCGGCCGCCCTTTATAACGAAAACTGGACGGAGGAGCGCCATTGTGAGCTTTGAACATTTTGCTGAAATGGTAGACGTCGGTAAAACCAAGTGCGCTTGAAACCTCCGTAATGTTCATCGAGGTCTCGGACAGGAGAAATCGTGCCCGTTCCATGCGGACTCGCGTGATGTACTCCCTTAAGGAAAATCCGGTGTATTTCATGAACAGTTGGCTCAAATAGCGCGGAGAAACATTGACGTTTTCGGCGAGGCTCGCTACGGTGACGGCCTTTTCGCCGATTTGGTCGCGGAGCTCATCCATTACTTTGTGGATGAGCTGTTTGTGCATATGGGAGACCGGCGACGAAGCACCGCTTTTTTGCTGGCGCAGCATATGCAGGAGAACAAGACGCACGAGCAGGTCGAATTCTTCTTGCTGCTGGTCTTCTTCCCGAAGCTGCAATTCAACAATGCGCTGCAGGCATGTTTCCGGTACAATCGTGTCCTCTAATCGCACATGTCTTTCGGGAAGCTCAACTTCCAGACCCGGTTGGATGATAAAATGGATGAAAATGACGGTTAGCCGGTGCTCGAGTTCCTGCGTGGCCTTCACTTGATCGCCGGGTCGGATTAAGAAGCATGAGCCTTTGGAAATTGGGTAGCTTACGCCGTTGATCGTAATTTGCCCTCGTCCTTCTATGGCATACCATAGGTCGTAATCGGGCATGGGGGTTAGACGAGACCATTCCCAACCTGGCTCACAACGAGATTTTCCCACGGAGCCATTGTAAATGAAAGTGATCATCGCAAACCCTCCTTCAAGTGACGTTTGGTTTCCATTTAAACATAAGCGCAGGCTGTTAGCAACGAATTTGTGAATATCTGACACATGCAGATTTGTACAAAAAAGTCGCTCCTTGGTCCATTTTCATTCAGGATGATAAACGTTATTGTTAGTGTAATGGATGTAGATTTATCACTCTTGAAGGAGGGTTTCAATGAGTACAAATGTACAAAATTCAGAAGATATTAACCAACGCATGTACCGTTTTGACAATGTGCATCAGCCATTAGCTTCGATCAATGATTTTACGGACGAGCAAGTCAAACAGTATAAGAAAGCTGGATTCATGGCCATAGAGCAAATATTAACGGACCAAGAAGTCGGGCAGTCGATTGCTGCTGTTATGGATAACATTCATAACCGTAATACCAAGGTCAAGCTGCAATTTACCAAACCGCAGAGTGAGCTAAAGACCGATGAGGAACGAGAGTTTGCGGTAAGAAAACTTTTCAACTTCGTGGAGTTTGATGAGTCGCTGCGATCGATCGCCTATCATCCCGCTATTCTATCCGTGGTGGAACGCCTCTTGGGCGAAGAAGCTAATCTTGTGCAGGACCAGGCTTTGCTCAAGCCACCCTTCGGGGGAGCGGAAAAGCCGTGGCACCAAGATATGGCCTACAACAACTTGACATGGAAAAAGCCGGTGGTTGGCGTTTGGATTGCACTCGACGAGGCGGGACTCGACAACGGCTGCATGCACGTCATCCCACGTTCCCACATGGATGGAGCCACACCGCATTACGCGGTTCGAGATTGGCAAATCTGTGATGCGAACGTGCCGGTAGAGAAGGACGTGGCCGTTCCACTCCAACCGGGCGGAATTCTGTTCTTCCATGGCCTGTTGTATCACGGCACGCCGAATAATCATTCTTCCAAACGCCGGCGGTCGCTGCAATTTCACTATGCCCCTAAATCGGCAGAGAAGATGTCAGCGGGGGAATACAAACGGATTTTTACAAATGAGATGACTTCTGCAGAATGTTAATTGACTCCAAACATCGGATCAACTTCCGGTGTTTTTTTGCGTCTTGTCCATGGTGTTCCAAACAGGATTCGACAACAATTTTCACTCTAATCGACTATGCTAAATAAATGGAAATTGGCGGAAAATTAACGTATTCTGCTTGTTGTCAATCAAGTTATAGGTGCAGGAGGACTGATTTTGATGAAAATGAGCTGGTATCATCGCATGCTGCTGTCTTACGCTCCTCTATTTTTCGTTGTCATTTCCGTCTTAATTTTTTCTTTTTTCTCGATATTAAACAACTCCGCACAAAAACAAATCGCGATGACGGATGACTCTATTGCGAGAAAGGTCATGCAGGCCGTCGACGCGAATCTGAAGGCTTCCGAACAAATGACGATCAAAGAAATTTTTACAGATGAGAAGCTAAAAGATTTCTATACGTATACGACCGGTGATAAAACGCTATTTGATTACTTTGTCATTTCCCATAAGCTGGATGATTTCTCTTCCTTGCTGCCTTTTTCCAGCTCTATTTATATGTACAACGAACAATCTGGGAAAATTTTATCCAGAAACGGGTTATCCGACTTGGATCAGTTTGGGGACCGTGACTTTCTTCTTGCTGCTTATCATTCGAAGACGGCGCCGGCTGGGTGGACGAGTCCGAGAAGCTATCGCGAATTCATTCATGATTCAAGTGAGGAACAAGTGGTGTCATTAGTCAAATTTTTCCCATTAGATGATATCAAACAGGGAGCTGTCGTGGTCAACATCCGCGTTAGGGCATTAGTTGGATTTATCAAAGATTTGACGCGATACGATGCCGGTTTCATTCGATTGCTTACTGCTAACCTGGAGCCTTTTGATCGAAACATGGCGCTGCAGAGCCAAAGCACTTCCGTACAAGAGCTAAAGAGGGAACGGATTTTCTCTGACTATACAGGGTGGCTGTATATGCCAGGCGGACAAAGAGATCAGAAATTATCGTTGATGTCCCAATTTAGTGATCTTTGGATCATAGTGGGCATAGCGACGATCATCATTGGCGTGTTTTGGTTTACATTTATTACCCACCGACATTACAAGCCCATTCAGTCTATCGCGGTAAGGATCAATGATTACACGAAACGAAAAAGCAGCGAGCTGGCAGGGGTCAACGAGCTGAAATTTATCGAATTGGCCATCGATAACTTGTTGGAAAGGACGAGCCAGTACGAAAAACTGCATAAAGATGATCTACTGATTCGTAGAAGGCAGGTGCTGGTCGATTGGTTGGAAGGCCATAGGCTGATGAACGAAACGGAGTGGAGGAAAGAAACAACGAGATTACAGCTCCCCTCCCAGTTCGACAGACTGGCGGTGGCGGTGATGGAAATCGATCGCTATGCTCATTTTATTAGCGACTATAGCTCGAGTGACCAGTATTTGCTTAAATTTGTCGTTAGCAATGTCCTTCAGGAGGTTGCCCAGAACGAAGGGATTTTTGTTTGGAATGAATGGGTGGAGCCACAGCAAATGGCTGTCATGTTTTACTTGAATGATAGCCAGGAACATAATGGCGATAAGGTCTATGATTTCATGAAAAAACTGCAGGATTGGATTCTGGCTAATCTTGAATTTACGGTGTCCGTTGGCATCGGGCCGGAGACCCAGACACTTGGAGGCATACCGCAAAGCTATGCGGAAGCCAAAAAACATTTGTCTTACAAGCCGGTTTTTGGCTTAGGTTCACTGATTGGCAGCAGAGATGTACATGCGAAAACGGAAGGCCGGATTTTCCCTCATCTGCAATCGGTTCGCACCATCGTCAAATCGTTCCGGACGGACGACGGGCAATGGCAGACGCATATGATTTCGCTTTTTCATGCGCTAAAGAAGGGCCGGTTCTCCCAAGGGGATATCAACCATATTTCCAATTATTTAATTTATCATTTGAATAAAGAGCTGATGGAAATGACGGGAGAGGCACAGGAACTGTGGACCACGGAGTATAAGCCGGTGCTCGAAGCCTTAGTGGAGCACTCTGAAAAGCTGGAAGAATGGCATGAGCGGTTGGTTATGCTGCTTTCCGAACTTGAGCCCCGAGTGCGAGCCGCCCGCTACGCAAGGAACAGTCATGAACTCATCTGCCAAGTCAAAGTGTATATCGAAACGAATTATTACGACTGCGATTTATCCTTAAACAGGATAAGCGACCATTTTGAAATGAATCCCCGGTATTTAAGCAAGCTGTTTAAAGAGGAGTTCGGGGAGAAATTTATTGATTATTTGGTGCGGATTCGTTTGGAGGAAGCTCAAAGATTACTCCTTATGACCGATTTACCGGTACAAACGATTGCTGAACGGGTTGGCTATGTTCACGTCATTTCCTTTCACCGGGCTTTCAAAAATGCGCTCGGCATTCCACCAGGGGATTTTCGTAAAAAAACAGAGGTAAACAGCAAGGGATAAGCGGATTGGACACGTTTAAATAGAAAACAGCAAGCGCTTTCACCTTTTTATTCGGAAATGTTAAGGTGTGAGAAAAGGTTAGGACTTAGGAACAATCACTTTTCTTACATTTCGATAAGCGGCGATTCATGTTAATTGAACGTTGTCCAAACTTGGATTATTGTGGGAAGACAATGACGCAAAGGAGGGATCATATGCCTGGTAACGAACCTGCAATGGATAAGACGCTGGTCGCTCAGTACACTATTCGCTCGTCAGTCTTGAAGAAAAGCAAAAGGTTTATCGCGAGTCAGGATTGGCAGTTATACGCGCTGTTATTTTTGCCCATGTTGTATTTCCTGATCTTCAAGTATATCCCGATGTATGGGGTAACGATCGCTTTCAAAGAGTTTAATATGTTCCAGGGAGTATGGAAGAGTCCTTGGGTAGGCCTGGATGCTTTTCGTGAAATATTCCTTATGAAGGATTTCTACAAGGTGCTGCGAAACACGGTGCTGCTTAATCTATTGGATCTGTTAGTATCCTTCCCGGCACCTATCGTTTTGGCTGTGTTATTGAACGAAATTCGCATCAAATGGTTTAAGAAGGGTGCACAAACGATCTTATATCTGCCTCATTTTATCTCATGGGTCATTATCGGAGGGATGGTTTATCAGCTGCTTTCCACGAATACAGGGTTGGTAAACATATTATTGAAGTCCTCAGGAGTGAAAGCGATTCCATTTCTGACGGAGCCTGTCTATTGGGTGATCACTTATGTGGGATCAGGCGTGTGGCAAAATGCCGGTTGGGGAACCATCATTTATTTGGCGGCTCTAGCGGGCATTAATAAAGAGTTGTATGAAGCCGCGGAGGTGGACGGAGCAGGGCGTCTGCGTAAGATATGGAACATCACGCTTCCCGGAATCAAACCAACGATTATGATTTTGCTAATCATCAATATTGGGCACATGGCGAGCATCGGTTTTGAACGTCCCTTTGTTCTGGGAAATCCGCTAGTTACTGACGTGTCGGATGTTATAAGTACCTTTGTGTATAAAGTTGGGGTACAATCCGCCCGTTTCACAATCGCTACGGCCATTGGATTATTTCAGGCTGTCGTCGGACTGATTTTCCTGTTGTCATCAAACTATATTTCCAAAAAAGTGACCGACCAAGGCATTTGGTAAGGAGGGCGTCAAATGAGAGTTAGTGCAAGCGACAAGATTATCGATAGCTTCATCATCCTGCTTGTAACCGTGGCGTCCTTTATTTGCCTTGTTCCTATCCTTCACTTGATTGCCGTCTCGTTAAGTTCCAACGCGGCGATTTTATCGAACAAGGTGACGGTATTCCCGGTAGAGTGGAACACACTGGCTTATGAATCGGTTTTCAAGGATGCCAAGATGATCAGCTCATTATTTTTTACAATTATACTTGTGGTTGTTTTTACAGTAGTGTGCATGATCATGACGATTTGCGCAGCCTATCCGCTGACGAAGAAAAAGCTGAAAGGCCGGGACTTCTTTTTGATTATCATCGTATTTACGATGTTTTTCAGCGGGGGATTAATTCCGGAATATTTGCTTGTAAAATCGTTAAAGCTGACGAACACCATCTGGTCGTTAGTACTGCCCGGCATGATTAACGCTTTTTATCTAATCATTCTGAAGTCCTTCTTCAGCTCCATTCCCGAAGAACTGGAAGAGTCTGCACGGATTGACGGAAGCTCGCATTTCGGAACGTTATTTCGCATTGTGTTACCGCTTTCATTGCCTGTGTTGGCGACATTAAGCTTGTTCTATGCGGTAGGGCGTTGGAACGGGTTCATGGATGCGCTCTTCTATATTACCAATCAAGATTTATATCCGATTCAGCTGAAGTTGTACCAATTGGTCATCAGCAATCAAATGAGCGACGCGACGGCAACGGAAGGGATGAACGCTTTGGCTCCGATTCCCGAGAGTCTGAAAGCGGCAAGCATTATGTTCGCCACGATTCCGATTTTGCTCGTATATCCTTGGCTTCAACGGTACTTTATTTCCGGGATTATGATTGGCGCAGTGAAGGGTTGAAAGATGCTAACGATGAGTCCCATTCCACATGAAAAAGGGAGATGAATGATTTGCGCAATCAAAAATCGCTTATCCGGACAATTAACAGTTCACTCGCGGCCATTTTATTGGCAGGTGTGGTGACGGCTTGCTCCAGCTCAGATGGTGCAAAGGAAAGCGGGGCTAAGGGAGATCCCGTAACGCTGAAAATAGAGCTTTTCGACCGTGGCAATACGCCGCCTGGCGCTCCACCGCTTACGGAAAGTTACTTTGTCAAATACATGCAGGAAAAGTTTGGCGATCCGAATAATATCAAGCTGCAGTTTGTCACCGTTCCGCGAACAGAGGAAGTGCCGAAACTGAACGTGCTGATGTCGGCTAATGAGGCGCCTGATATTATTTTTACCTATAGTGATCCCGCTGTTCAGAATTGGGTGAAGCAAGGAGGGCTGACTGAACTTAGTGATTTGCTCAACCAGCATGGTGCGAATTTGAAAAAGTATCTAGGAGATAAGCTTCTCAGCTATGGTAACTTTGATGGCAAGCAGTACACCATCCCGGCGAAAAGAATTATTATCGCCAGCTCGACGCCAATCATCCGCCAGGACTGGCTGGACAAGCTGGGGATGAAACCACCTGCAACGACCGATGAATTCTACACGGTGTTGAAAGCATTTAAGGAGAAAGATCCGGGCAATACGGGAGGCAAGGTTATTCCTTACGGTATTCGCTATAACAATAACCTTGATCCTCTGGTCCGCACGTTTTGGAAGAAAATGACGGAGGAAGAATATTACTCGCTTCCGGATTTGATGAAACCGGGCAATAAAGAAGGGTATAAGTTTTTGAACAAGCTGTATAACGAAGGTTTGATTAGCCCTGATTTTGCCCTGGATAAGGACGGTAAAAAGTTTCAAGCTGATCTGGTGAACGGATTGATCGGCTTTGCGATCACCAATACGAACGAACCTGTCTATCAGTCTTATTACTCCACCCTGCAGAAGAATGTTCCGAGTGCTACGCTGCTGCCTGTAGATCCGTTCACGAACTATGAAGGCAAACATGTGAAGCAGATTTACCACCCGCTGTCTGCTCATCTCATGATACCGAAAGCTAGCAAAAGATCTGTTGAAGCCATTAAGTTTCTGAACTGGATGTCGGATTATAAGGTGATTTTCGACTTGCAGAACGGAACGGAAGGGGTTACTTACAAGAAGGGCGATGACGGCATTCCGGTTATTTTGGACTCAGATGATGCGAAAAAGGTGATGTACAATTATTTGGATTACAGCATGCTCATCAATGGTAAAGATATGGGCGATCAGGAAAAAACGTTAAAAGCAAACGCGGCTGATCCCAAATATAAGGATTTCACGATGAATAGTATCAAGGTTGGCGATCAGGACGGGCAGCTGCCGGCGCGTTTTGACAGACCGATCGAAGCCCAAATTAAATACAATCAAACCTTGGGTGATAAAGCCATTGAGATTTTTGTGAAGACGGTAACGGCAAAACCGGCGGATTTCGATAAACTTTACGACGATATGGTTGCGGATTATATGAAAACCGGCGGTAAAGAGGTCATGGACGAACAGAAGAAAGTGTATCAGGAAATGAAAAAGAAGTAATTGCTGTGTAAACGAATACAACAAGGCTGCCAGGAATTTTGGCAGCCTTATTACGTATGTTGCAGGTAAGTTTGGCTTGAATTCATTGATTTCGCAAGGATGTGCAAACCGGGCAAGATAGTTGCAGAGCGAATTAGGCACGTCAAAATAGTGCGATTGTTAGGGCAAAGTTACTTCCTTTATAGTGATCAATAGATGGAAGCAATATTTTCATATACGTACATGCCGAGGAGATGAACTTAGATGGCTCAGTTTAATATGCAGTCTTTTGCACAGCCGGAAGCGGAATATCGCATTCATCCGTTTTGGTTTTGGAATGGTGAAATGGACGACGAGCAGATTCGTTATCAGATTGATGAAATGGCGGACAAGGGGTTGGGGGGATTTTTCGTCTGTGCGAGGCAGGGGTTGGAGATTCCTTACTTATCCGATGCCTGGTTTCAAAAAGTACGCGTAGCGGTCGAAGCGGCCGAACGCCGCAATTTGCAGGTGTGGCTCTACGACGAGTACCCGTATCCGAGTGGAATCGCCGGCGGCGAGGTGACGTTGGAGCATCCCGAGGCCAAGCACTATACACTGGAGCATCGGGCCGAGCGGGTGCAGGGCGGAGAGCATGTGTCCATGGAGCTGCCGTGGGCGCGTATTTTGTATGCAAAAGCGATTCCTGTCAACTCGAACGGTGACAAGCTGTGGGACGAGGCGGTGGATGTCCGTTCATCCATCGGGAACTTCCAGGCGGAGCCGATTTTTCAGAAAGCGGGCTTGACGAGTTATAACCAAAAGCGGTTCTTTACGTACCGTACGATTCAGAAGATGGAGTGGACGGCGCCCCCTGGTGATTGGGAAGTACTGATCATGCAGGAGAAGGAAATCGAGGATTTCAAATATTACGGGACGTTCGTCGATCCTTGCCATCATGAGGCAATGGCGACGTTTATTCGATTAACGCACGACAAGTATGCGCAGCACTTGGGCGAATATTTCGGCGGCACGATCAAGGGCATGTTTACCGACGAGATCGGGCTCTTGGGCAAGCTGCCGTGGTCGCCGCAGCTGCCGGCTTTTTTCATGGAGCAGAACGGATATGACTTGCGGGAACATCTGCATGCGCTTCTGTATGAAGAAGGGGAGCAGTCGGCTCGTATCCGTTATGATTACTATCAAGCGATTCATGAGCTTCTGCTCAGCTCCTATCATAAGCAGGTGCATGATTGGTGTGAACGGTTTGGGCTTCAATACGTAACTGAAGTGCCGTCCGTACGGCATACGACACAGCGGTACAGCCATGTGCCCGGTGGAGATACCGCGCATGAAAAGCTTGGGCGTTCGCTGGACTGGATTTTGAATAATCAGGCGGAAAGCTTTCGTTCCAGCGCCAAAATGGTCAGCTCCATTGCGCGCCAGTTCGGCCGCGAGCGCAACTTGATTGAGTGCTTCCACAGTGTCGGATGGTCCATGACGCTTCAGGACGCGAAGTGGATGATTGATCGTATGGCTGCGCAAGGCACGAACTTTTTTAACTTCCATGCTTTTTTCTATACGCTGGATGCGCTGATGAAGCATGACGCGCCGCCTTCTCAGTTCCTGCAAAATCCATATTGGCCGCATTTCAGGCAGCTCGGCGATTATGTCGGCCGGATCAGTTATGTCATGAGCTGCGGCGAAGCGGACATTCGTACAGCGGTGCTTCAACCGACAACATCGCTGTGGGCCTACATGGGCAATCCCTTCCACCATTTTGATTATGGCGGTAAGAACACGGATGAGAAGCGTAAGCTTGACGACTTGAAGGCCTGGTGGACGCGTATTTGCAACGAACTGACCTACAGCGGCAGAGATTACGATCATTTGGATACAGGGCTGCTCGCGGAAGCGGTGGTGGAGGACGGCAGGATAAGGCTGGGCAATGCCAGCTATACCAATGTGATCGTGCCGCCAATGACGAATCTGGAAAGTGGCGCATGGGCGAAGCTGGAACTGTTCCTTGCACAAGGTGGAACGGTCATCAGCATGGGGCAATTGCCGTATCAAGCGATTGAAACGAATGGCTTGGACGCAGCTTCCGCAGCGAGCGTGTTCGGTTTGCAGCAGCCTAGCGGAGAGCATTTCTGGAACGAAGGCGCCGCATCAGCGCCGGTGTGGTCCAAAGGCGCTGCGAGCGCGTATCATTTGCCATTCGCAGCAACGGCTGACGAAGCTGCAGTGCTGGGCAGTCTGTCTATGCTGCTTGAAGAGCTTCATCCGCTGGCGGTGAAGCTTGAACCGGCATACGGCGGACGGAGTATTCTCCTGCAAACTCGGCAAATCGATGCGGACAGTTTCCTTGTTTTCATAAGCAATCAAGAAGAGGCTGAGCGTGATTTGTCTTTGCAAATTTCAACCGCTCTCTGGGAGGAGAGTGTGGGTCATGCGGCTCTGTTTACAGAGCTATCCTTGGATCGCGGCGACGAGGCGCCTGTGCAGGCTGAACTTGTGGCTAGCGGCTGGACGCTGCCGGTCTTCCTGGGTGGCTACGAGTCCAGACTTTTCTGTATCACGCGGAGTAGAGCTGTGCAAACCTTGCCAGACCAACCTTGGCAGCTCACCGTCGATGCGTCGGAATCGACCTTATGGACCATGCAAACCGATGAGGATAACGCGGTTCGGCTCGATGCGTTTCACCTCTCGATTCCTGGTGTGAACAGCTTGGCATCTGGAGCGGAGGAGGACGCGCCCGTTGTGCAGGTCAAAACGTTCATTGACCAATGTGCGGACTTGACGGCTTCGACGAAACTGCCGGTACAGATGAGCCAATTGTTCGGAACGCCGATGCGCATCAGTATGGCTTATCCGCTTGTGGCCCGGTATTCTACAGCCATCGTCGTGGACAACCAACTGGATCGGGTGTTTCTTGTGATGGATCAAGGAGCGCTTTCCGGAGAAGGCTCGATTTCAATTAACGGCCATCGTCTTCAGAAAGTGGATTTCGCGAGACACGTTTTGTATGACTACATGAACGTAGGTTGCGAAATTACAGCGTATCTGCAGCCTGGTGTCAATGAAATTTCAGTTGAGGTGACGATCGAGCAGGATTGGCATGGTTTGATCGATGCGCTGTATCTAACGGGCAGCTTCCAAGCCGGCTTTGACGCCGAACAGCGTCCTGTCTTGAAACGTCCGGTCGTCCAGGAGCATCCGCTCGCGGCAAGTCCATATGCAGGTTATCCGCATTTTGCCGGAACGATGACCTTCAGCCGTGAGCTTCAGCTTGGCCAATTGCCCGATGGGGATATCTTCGAGCTTACCTTTGAAGGACTGGATCGCGAGTTCCACGACGTGGCGGAAGTGCTGGTGAACAAGGTGTCACTTGGCGCCCGTACTTGGATGCCGTACCGCTTCAGCGGCCCTGCTTCCATACTGACGGAAGGTACGAACCGTATTGAAGTTCGCGTGACCAACACGTTAATCGGCTTGCTGGAAGGGAAATATTTTGATTATGCGAAGCACGAATTGAAGCCGGCTTACACAGCCCAGCGGGTGCAGTCCTACCAGAACCCGGAAGGAGAGTAAGACGTTCATGCCAAACAACACAGAACAAGCAACGAGCAAACCCAATATTATCTTCTTCATGACGGATCAGCAGCGCTGGGATTGTATCGGTGCCTACAACAAGCATATCCATACGCCGAACATCGATAAACTGACGGCGCAGGGAATCACATACAGCCAAGCGGTATGTCAGGCGCCGATGTGCGTGCCTAGCCGCACCTCGATGATGTTCGGCTATTATCCCTCGCAGCTCGGTGTGCGAACCAATCACGGCGGCTTGTACGACGAAGACAAGCTGCCGAGCGATCCGCTTCCGGAATTGATGCGAAAAGCCGGGTACCAAACCGCAGGCTTCGGGAAAACCCACTGGAACCACGGAGTGAATAATCCGGTTCCCTCAGCACGCGGCTTCGAAGTACGGGCTGTCGGACTGTCGCGTGACAGCGGACATTATGAGGATGGCGCTGTCATGATGGGGGATGCCGAGCCGGAGGGGCTCGCCGCTTATTATGAAGAAACGAAAGATTACGGTGGCGGCGAGGAGAATTCTAAAGGGTATATCGGCTGCACGAGTCAAATACCGAATCATTGGCACCGTGACGGATGGGTGGCGGAGCAATGTTTGAATTTTATTGATGAGGGGCTGGACGCGTCGCGCCCGCTGTTTCTCTATCTTTCCTTCTTGAAACCGCATGCCGGCTTCAACGTCCCGAAGGAATTCGAGGATCTATACGATCTCAACGAGATCCCGGATATTGCTCAGCCGCCATGGGAGCTTGAGCAGAATACGCATCTGGCCGCGACCGACGCCGTGAATGAGAGCAGCCAGAGCAACTATTGGGAGAAGCGGCATGTCTGGGAAGCGATGACGCCGGAGGAGCGCAAGCGGACCACGCTTCGCTATTGGGCGAATTGCTCCTGGCTTGACGATTACTTGGGTAAGGCTATGGAGCGGTTGGAGCGGCAAGGGCGGCTGGACAATGCTTTGATCGTCTTCGTCTCCGACCATGGCGAGATGATGGGCGAGAGACAGCATCGCTTCAGCAAATATTGTTTGTATGATAGCAGTGTCCGTGTACCGATGATCTTAGCCGGAAGTTATTTGACACCAAGGGTACGCGGGTCTGTGGATGACCGGCCTGCTGAGTTGGTGGATCTCGTGCCGACCTTATCCAGGGTAGCGGGATTGCCGGTCAATCCGCAGTTGCCCGGGCTTGATCTACTGGGCGAGACGCAGCGTCTTGGGACCTTCTGCGAATTCCATGGCAAAGGAGCGCAGCCGCATCATTCGGCGCCTGCCTTAATGTGGAGAAAACAGGATTATAAATTGATCCTGTACATGCCTGGTAAGCTCGGAGAGGCGATTGGCCGAATCGGCGAGTTTCAAGGAGAGCTGTATGATCTGGCGGCAGATCCTAACGAATGGCATAACGTGTATGACGATGAGCATTATGCGAGAATCCGTGAACGCATGACGGGGGAGCTTCTGATGCATTTGGCATGCGTCTGGTCCCGCGGCCCGGTCTTTTATGACCGGCATGGGCTTGCGGCAATGGTATAACAATGAGGGGCGGCCCATGTGTCATAACTGACCAGGGGCTGCCCCTTTTTGCTCGTATCGGAACGTATATCCCTGTTGTGGCGCGCTTTTCACCCGTTTGCACAAGATTGTCTCAATCGGCAAAATAGTCTCACCTTCCGTTCCGGTTGCGACAAAATTGCCTTAAACCCGAACAATATTGTCTGATTGTAAACGGTAAGATTTTATTCTAAGTTGTTAAGCATACGAGAAACAAATGAGAAAGGGGAATGGAGAGGATGGCACTCATGCAACCGGAATCTATGGCATCTGACCAATTAGTGAAGTCCCGAGAATGGCATAAGAGGGGCATTATAAGAGATCTAAGGCGGGATAAATATTTGTATTTGCTTGGCCTGCCAGGCGCATTGTTTTTTCTAATATTCAAATTTGCCCCGATGTGGGGCGTCGTCATTTCATTTCAAAACTTTTCGCCGTTTGCCGGCATAACGGGCAGCGAATGGGTGGGGTTCGAGCATTTCGAACGATTTTTTACCAATCCGGACTTTATGCTGCTTTTCCGGAATACGATGGCCATTAATTTGCTGAACCTCGTGCTCTTTTTCCCGCTGCCCATAGTGCTTTCATTGCTCTTGAACGAGCTTCGCAGCGTGGTGTATCAGCGGGTCATTCAATCGATCGTCTACATGCCGCACTTTTTGTCATGGGTCATTATTTCCGGCTTGACGTTCCTCATGTTTGCCAAAGGTGAAGGATTGGTCAACAAAGTTCTGGAAGGACTGGGCTTGGCCAGGATTGATTTTTTAACGAATCCGGATACGTTCTGGGGCATGTTGACCTTGCAATCGATCTGGAAGGAATGCGGTTGGGGGACGATTCTGTTTCTGGCCGCGATGGCAAGCATTGACCCAGGGGTCTATGAAGCCGCTAAAATTGATGGGGCAAGCCGACTTCGCCAAATGTGGCATATTACCCTGCCGGCGATCCGCAACGTAATCATTACACTGCTCATTTTGCGCCTCGGGCATATGCTCGATGTTGGCTTTGAGCAGGTATTCCTGATGTACAATGGCGCCGTTTCCCATGTGGCAGAAGTATTCGATACCTATGTGTACCGGGTCGGTATTCAACAAGGCGAGTTTAGCTACAGTACCGCTGCCGGTTTGTTCAAATCGATTGTAGGCTTGGTGTTGGTCGTAGTGGCAAACTGGATTTCGAAAAAAATGGGCGAAGAAGGGGTTTACTAGCGTCCATATCAATAGAGAGACATAGCTATAGCAATGTCCTTAGGAGGGAATTATATGAAAGAAGGATTGGGAAACCGGTTGTTTAACATAGGGAATATCGTATTGCTGGGTCTGGTCGGCATCATCACCTTTTTCCCGCTGTATTATGTGTTTGTCGTTTCCTTTACCGATCCCACGGAATATTTGAAGGAAAGCTTCGTGCTCTTTCCGAAGGTGTGGTCGCTTGAATCGTATAAATTTCTGATGGCGACAGGCGCATTTCCGAAATCGATTGGAGTAAGCGTCTACGTGACTCTAGTCGGTACAGCACTCAGCTTGATATTCACTGCTTCCTTGGCGTATACGTTATCCAGAAAAAGGTTACGCGGTAGACGATTCGCCCTGATCGCGATTCTAATCACCATATTGTTTAATCCTGGTATGATCCCGAACTATATGCTGGTACGTAATTTGCACCTCATCGATAGCCTGTGGTCGCTCATTTTACCGGCACTTGCGAGCGGTTGGAACGTCATTTTGATGAAAGGCTTTTTCGATAGTATCCCCGCCGAGCTGGAAGAATCCGCTTCGATGGACGGGTGCAACGACTTGTCGACCTTTTTTCGGATTATATTGCCGTTGTCGCTTCCTTCGCTGGCTGCATTCGGGTTGTTTTATGCGGTCGCTTACTGGAACCAGTTCTTTAATGCCTTGATTTATATTAACGATGCCAGCAAATGGCCGCTGCAAGTGATGCTGCAAAACATTTTGCTCAATGCGAATAACACGGATCTGCGGATGGATGTTTCCTCGGTACCGCCTCCTTCTGAAACATTAAAAATGGCTGCGGTCATTGTTGCAACGGTTCCCATTTTGGTGGTATATCCTTTCTTGCAAAAGCATTTTGCCAAAGGTGCCATGGTAGGATCAGTCAAAGGGTAACGACCCGAAGGGGAGGGATTCCAGCTCTAGATGTCGAATCGTGTAAAAAAATAGGTATTGGAAGGTGAGCATCTTGACTGGAATTTGGGGCGCGTTACTCGGCTATTTTCAAAAATATAAATATAACAATCGCTTCTTCTGGAAAAGCCTTGCGATGATTCTCATTATGGCAAGCATTCCCGGGCTCATTACCGGCCTCAGTATTTATTGGATCGCCACGAACAATGTGGAGGAAGAGCTTCAGGGACTTCACCAGAATCAGATTAGTAATCGGGCGGCGAATATCGACGACCAGCTTGCTTTTCTCGAAATGACGGTATCGCATTGGGCGTTCGACTCCAAGTTCGACGATAAATTGAAGACGCTTAACTTTGCCTATAATTACGAGACGGTTCAGGATATGTACCGGACCCTGTTGTCTCTTGAGAGCTCGCATCCTTTTCTGCAGAAAGTAGAGCTGTTTCTGGACAAGCCGCGTCCGCTCGTCTTCACAACGGAACGGTATAAATTTCTAAGTGAATCGGTTGATGTCGAGAATTACGAGACCTTGCTTAAGCATGATAAGTCGATGTTCTGGACGTTTCCGAAGATTCAAGGAACGAGCAAGCAGGAGCTTACGATTGTGAATAAAATTCCCGGCGACAGCACCGAACCCTTCGGTGCTCTTGTTGCCACATTGAATCAGGACAACTTGTTAAAGGTGCTAAAAACGCTAACTCCTTATGATGAGGGCGTCACGATGCTGTTCAATGAGGAGGACAATTGGAATTTATCCAGCAGCAGCGGGGCGGAAGGATCGAAACTCGATCAAGCGCTTAAACAAGCCTACATGAAGCATCAAGCGGATTTAGGGGAAGCAGCGGTGAACGACGCGAAGCCTGAATCGTTGTTATTTGATTATCAAAAGGTTTCGTATTCGGTTTCGTACGGCCATTTTAATCGGCTGGGCCAGAAGTGGGTATATATCTCCGCCGCGCCGCTATCGTCCATTACGGCCCCGGTTGTTTCCATTTCCAAGTGGATATTGATTATCAGTTTCTCTGGTCTATTCATAGCGCTGCTGCTCTCTTGGTTCGTCTCCCGCCGCATCTATCATCCCGTACAACGGCTGCTGACCCTGCTGTCCGGTGAAAAGAATGATGAGGTGAAGGACGAATTCGCCATGATCGAGAAGCACTGGCAGCATATGTCCAAGGAAACGGAGACGATGCGGGACAAACTTAAAGAGCAAATGCCGCTTTTGCGCGAGGGCTTTTTCCTCCAGCTGGCGCAAGGCTACTTGATTTCTCTGCAAGAGAGCGACTTGAAGGAGCGGATGAAGCGCTATGGCTGGGAAACGGAGCAGCGTCAATTTGTAGCGCTTGTGATTCAATTGACGGGTTTTGCCAACCTGGAGGGAAGGTTCTCGCAAGGCGATGAAAGTCTCGTGACGTTCGCCGCCGCCAACATTATCGATGAGTTGTTCACCAGCCAATATGAACAAGCGGAAATCATGAATTTCCATAACTTTTCGATTGGGGTTCTGCTATCCTTTCCCGCAGCTCACCCGTTAACCTGGCTAGAGGATGATTTGGAGCAGGCGTGTCAAGAAATCATTCTCGCGATAAACCGAATTCTGAAAATGCAGGTTACGATATCGGTCAGCAAATGGGTTCACAACGTGAAACAAATTCCACATTTGTTCGAGGAAGTGAAGCAAGCGTTGGTATATCGAGATCTGCTTGACGAGAATCAGATTATTAAGACGGAGCAGCTTTCCAAGCTCAATGTCTTCAAGGAAACCGGTTACCCGTTCACCTTGGATAAAGAAATTATTCATACGATTCGTAACGGTCAGGAGTCAGACGCTGTTGATTTGATCGGCCAATTCATGAAGGAATTGGCGGCGAACGGCTCGACCGAATTTATGCTTCAGCAAGGCATGCTGCAGCTCTTGGGCAGCATTCGGTATGCGTCCTTGCAATCCGGGATGAATCCCGTGCAGCTGTTCGGCAGTGTGAACTTGTTCGAGCAGCTTGCGCAAATCAAAGAGCCTGAGCAAATGCTCAAGTGGTTTCAGCACAAAGTGATTGCGGTTTTCGTTCAGGAGATGATCTCCCGGCAGGATTATCATTTCAAGCAGATCATCGAGCAAGTCATCGCTCATTTACGCGAGCAGTACATGACGCAATTATCGCTCGAATCGTGCGCCGATTTATTCGGCACAAGTCCATATACGTTAAGCAGGGCTTTTAAGCAGATAACCGGGATTAATTTTATTGATTTCCTGACGAATATTCGGATTAGCAACGCCAAGTCTTTGCTTGTCGAAACGGATATGAAGATCAACGAAGTCGCCGATGCGATCGGCTATCAGCATAGTTATTTCAATCGGCTTTTCAAAAAGTACGAAGGCATTACACCAAGTCAATTTCGCGAGGTAAACCGCACGGAATAAGGGATTAGAGCCTTCATGCATCGAAGTGCAAGCTGCAAGATAGTCCTAGAATGGCTGAAATGGCGGTACAAAAAAGTCCGATTGTCGATCAAAGTGGAATGTACTATTGTCAACCTTGTGCTCTGTTAAGGCGTTCGATACACAGAAGTTCATAACAAGGGAGGATCACAAAATGAAAGTAAGAAAAAGCAAAAAAGTTGTCTTGGGCTCAATGATACTGATGCTGGCATTATCCAGTGTCGTGGCTGCATGCGGGAACAAAGCGGATACGGGAAAAAGTAATGCCGCAGGCGGGACGGAAGCACCGCTTGAAGTGAACATCATGACGATCTTGCTTACGCCGTCTCCGGCCGCAGATGATAACAAAATCAAACAGGCGATTGAAAAAGCGACAAACTCCAAAATGAAAATTCAATGGGTGTCCGGTAACAACTATACGGATAAGTTGAATGTGACATTGGCATCCGGCGATATTCCTGATTTGATCACGATTAACGATCCGTTCACGTCAGTTTTCCGTAATTCCGTATCGCAAGGCGCTTTCTGGGATTTGACTCCTTACATCAAAGATTATCCGAACTTGAATTCCAAAATCTCCAAAACGGCTTGGGACCTGACGAAAATGCAGGATGGCAAAAACTACGGGATCCCGCGTCCTCGCCCGGCTGAAGCCGACTCCTTCTTCATTATTCGCAAGGATTGGCTCGACAATCTCGGGATGCAGGTGCCAACAACAACCGACGAGCTGTACACAGTTATGAAAGCCTTTGCGGAGAAAGATCCGGATAAAAACGGCAAAAACGATACAACCGCACTCGCGGCCTTCATGACGCCTCCGGCCGATATGGGAACGCTTGCGATGATTGAGAACAGCTTCACAGGCGCGAACGTGAAAAACGATAAATGGAAGCTGGTCGACGGCAAAATCGTCAATACCGCGCTGCTGCCTGAAACTCGCACTTCCATTGAATACTTGACTAAAATGTACAAAGATAAGCTGCTGCCGGAAGATTTCGCTTCCTACAAGCTGTCACAGGCAGCGGACCTGTTCAATGGCGGTAAAGCGGGCATCATTATGGATAAAGCGGGCACGATGAACGATCACTACGAATTGTTGAAAAAAATCGATCCGAACATGAAGCCAACGGATTTCTACCCGTTGACCAATATGAATGGATACAATCCGAAAGGCCCTGGCTTCTCCGGTATGGTTTCTATCCCGAAATCCGTGCCTGAAGCGAAAATGAAACGCATCTTGAAAATGGTCGATACGTGGATGAATGACGATGTATTCGCTATTCAGCAATACGGCATTGAAGGTGTGGATTACACGGTGAAAGATGGCCAAAAGGTGATTAACACCGAGCAGTTGGCCAAAGATAACGGTCCTGACTTTAACCAAATTGTCTATGTAGCCGATCCATATGCGAGCTCTACGAAGGTATACTTCCCGAAAGAAGCAAACGATCTGTTTATGAAAATCCAAGATGATCGTGCCAAAACAAGCGTAGCCGATATCAGTATCGGTCTGTACTCGCCAACAGCGCAAAAGCTGCTGCCTGAGTTTGAGAAAAAAGTACAAGATTTGAAAACAAAAATCATTCTGGGCCGTGAGCCGATTACCGCTTGGGACGATTTCGTGACAAAAGCTAAAACAGATGCTGATTTGGCGAAAATGAGCCAAGAGATGACGGATGCGTACCAAAAACGCAGCGCTGGCGCAGCGGCTAAATAGAAATTAAATCTGGCAGGGGGCGGGGAAACTTCGCCCCTTTCTGCATTGGAATGGGAGAGGAAGAGACCATGGCTGAGCGTTATATTGACATCAATGAGAGCATTTATACGAAATGTGGCGACCGCGTAAGCGAAATATTAGCTACAGTAGCCGACAGATATGTAGGCAACAACCCACCTCATCCGATGGCATACCGAGCTTTTTGTACTAATGGCATATTGAAGAATCACGATTATAGTTATGACTTTCATTTTGTAAATCGGTTTCCCGAGATTCAGAACGGACAGATTGTTTACGCATGGTCGCAATATTGGAGTGACGTGGAGACGCCGCTCAATTTCATCTTGCACTGCTATGGTCCGCTCATTTTGTATGCGAATGGGCAACTCATCTATAAAGCGAATATCGCCGATGAACTGAATCCCAAACGCAGAACAGTCGTGACGATTCAGATGAAGAAAGGCTGGAATCATTTGGTGTTCCAGTTTACCAAGACGGAAGCGGGCTGTGGAGGTTCTCTGGGGCCAGGCTCCTATAAGAGCAACCCGATCCATTTCCTCGCACCTTCACCCGAGCGATTCGGCCACGAAGGCTGGATCTACACCGCTCCGCAGGATCATGTGTGGAGCGAGCTCCCGGGTGAGGGAAGCACGGAAGGAGATCACGGCATTGCTTGGTATCCCAAGCTGGCGTGGAGTGATGCCGAGCAGGCGAAAAATCCGGTAGCCCGCATCTTTGGCGAACTGAACGAGGGGTACGCACTCGCGTGGACGAAGCTTCGTTCCTTTTCGGCTGAACCCCGGCAGGTTGAGTTGAGCGGTCATGCGGAAGGAAGCCTTGCGTTTTATGTGGATGGGAAACTGCAAGCGAGCACTGACAAAGCAGGCGCTTTCCATGCCGTGGTGAAGTTAGCGTACGGTGAGCATAACCTCGTCATTCAATGTTATGGTGCGAACGGGAGCGCAGGCTTTCGTCTGGACCCGCTTTCGGCAGGCATTGAGCTTGTAGAGCCTTATCCCGTACATGGGGCGAAGGACGCGTGGCTGTATCTAGGGCCGTTCGGTGCAGAGGACGTGATGCCTGATGTTGAAGCTTCGCTGTTTGCCTTGGTGGAGACGCAGGAGGGTGGAACGTTCTGGCGTCTGGATCAGCCAAACACGTGGGTGCGGCCGTTCACGGAGAATGCCTTGTTCGGCAAGTGGAACTATCCGCTTGGCGTGACGATGTACGGGATGCTGCAGACCGGTAAACTGCTCGGTCGCGACGATTTGCTGCAATATGTCTACAAGCATATTGAAACATGCACGCGGCTCTACACCTATGCGGGCTGGGATAAAGCCCAGTACGGCGCCTCGGGTGTGCTGAACACGCTGGCGACACTGGACAGCTTGGATGATTGCGGCTCGTTCGGAGCAACGATGCTGCTGGCGCTGCAAGATCAGCCGCTCCAAGGCGCTGAGCGGATTGCCGATGTGATTGCGAATTATATTAGCAATCAGCAGGATCGATTGCCTGATGGATCGCTGTACCGCAAGCCGAAGCATGTGGATTTCCCGAACGCGACGCTGTGGTGTGACGATTTGTACATGAGCGTGCCGTACATGTGCCGCAGCTACCAGCGGACTGGTGAGATCCGTTATCTGGAGGATGCAGCCAATCAATTCATCCAATTTAAGAAAAAGTTGTACATCCCTGAGCTGCAAATCATGTCTCACGTCTATGACTTCGGGATCGACAAACCTACGAAAATCGCTTGGGGCCGCGGTAATGGCTGGGTCATTTTCTCTTTGTCCGAATTATTGGCCGTGTTGCCTGACGACCATGCTCAGCGCAACGAGCTGGTACAATTCTTCAATGAACTGAGCGAAGGTTACTTGCGCCTGCAAGGGGAGAACGGCCTGTGGCACCAAGTGCTGACAGAACCTGCTTCGTATGAGGAAACCTCGTGTACCTCCATGTTCTTGTATGCATTTGCTCGCGGCGTCAGATATGGCTGGCTGACAGAAACGGAGAAATATATCGCAGCGATTCATAAAGGCTGGAATGGGATGGCCCGCATCTCCATCGATAAATTCGGCAACGTGTACGGTGTGTGCCGCGGTTCGGGATATTCGTATAGCGTTGGCTACTATAAAGACGATCTCTCCTGGCTGTTAAATGATACGCACGGCATCGGTATTGTGCTGCTTGCCGGCATTGAAGTGCTGCAGCTGGAGCGTCATTTGGGCTCATCTTGACAGCGTTCTTGAAGCGGTATTATTGCGTTCTTTCCCAGTAACGGGTAGCGTTCTTGAAGCGTTCTCTCATATCAACCCCCCTCCAGACGAGACATGGAGGGGGTTTTTGGTCTTTGCTGCTTTTCCCACATTGAAAAAGTTGAGGTATGTGAAAAAGGTGAGATTGAATGGGGATGTAAGAAATGTGATCTACTCGGAAATGTGTGAATTGTGAGGGCGGAGAACACGAGATAAGATAAATCCAGAGTTTGGCAAGGCGATTCAAGGTTATTGAACGGAACATCAAATGATGAGGAAGGTGAGACAAATAGAAAAGCTGCTCAATACGACAGTATCTGAAAAGCTCAATAGGAGACGGGGATTCGATCGCATGCGTTTCCGGCAAAACGTCCCCATTATGCTTATGTTTTTACCGGCGCTAGCCTTTTTTCTTATCTTTCGATATGCGCCTATCGGAGGCCTGGTTATTGCCTTTAAAGCGTACAATTTTGGCGATGGCGTATTCGGAAGTCCCTGGGTAGGCTTCAAAAACTTCGAGATTCTGTTCTCGCAACCTCAAATGCTGCGAATTATCCGCAACACGATTATTCTAAGCTTCCTACAAATTGTTGTCGGATTTCCGTTCCCCATTATCTTAGCCATTCTTTTGAACGAAGCGAGGAAGTTGTGGTTTAAAAAACTGGTGCAAACCCTTGTGTATTTGCCTCATTTTCTGAACTGGGTCATCATTGGCGGTATTATTGCCCTCGTGTTTGCCCAGGAAAAAGGGTTTCTGAATCACTTTGTTACCCAGTGGTCAGATACACCTTATCCTTTTTTGTACAAAGAGAACAGTTGGATCGCGATATTTGTAGGCAGTGGGATATGGAAAGAAGCAGGTTGGAACGCCATCATTTATTTGGCCGCTCTTGCTGCTGTTGACCCGTCGCTGTATGAAGCGGCCAGCATGGATGGGGCAGGCAAGTTAAGGCAAATTTGGAGCATTACACTACCGGCCATATTACCGACCATTGCGATCATGTTTGTGCTATCGGTTGGCCACTTCATGGAGGTCAGCTTCGACCAAATTTATGTGCTGCAAAATTCAGCGGTATCCGCAGTCTCGGATGTCATCTCAACCTGGAATTTTCGGGTGGGCATTAATGGCGGACAGTTTAGTCTGGCTACGGCAATGGGCTTTTTCGAGTCGATGGTGGCCTTATTGCTCGTCATTGCAGCCAACGTAATTGCCAAACGAACAGGCAACAGTCTTTGGTAGAAAAGGAGGGTATTCTCATTAAAGCTTCGTCTACAGAAAAGATCTTCTACTTGACCAATTATGTCCTTCTTGGGGTTATTGCTGTCAGCTGCTTACTCCCCATGCTGCATATGCTTGCTTTGTCTCTCAGTACCAATGATGCCATCTTATCCGGATTTGTCAGCTTATGGCCGATCGGATGGAATTTCGAGACGTACCATAAGCTTTTTACAGGCACACGCATTTTGCAAGCGGCTCGGAATAGTGTCGAGCTGACAGCGGTCGGAACGTTCCTTAGCATGCTTTTCACCCTATTAGGGGCATACCCCTTATCGAGAAAGTTTATGTACGGCCGAAAGTTTTTCACCATGCTGATCGTGTTTACGATGATTTTCAATGGAGGATTAATTCCCACGTATCTTGTTATCAAATCACTCGGTTTGGTTAATACCTACGGTGCACTTTGGCTGCCTGGACTCATAAGCGTCTATAACATGCTGGTCATGCGTTCATTTTTTAACGGCTTTCCAGAGGAGATTGAAGAGGCCGCCCGCATTGATGGCTGTGGAGAGATCAGGCTAATGCTTCAGATTATTTTGCCGCTTTCCTTGCCGGTACTCGCCGCACTTACGCTTTTCTACGGTGTTGGCTACTGGAACTCCTTTTTCAGTGTCATGATTTACATCAACGATTCCAGTAAGAATACGCTTGCTGTACTTATTCAGCAAATGATTTCCAGCCAGCAATTGCTGCAGGAAATTGCAAATACGTCTTCGGAAGACCTTACATCCATCACACCGGAGTCGATTAAAGCGGCAGGGGTATTTGTCATGATCGTACCCATGCTGATCTTATATCCTTTTCTGCAAAAGTATTTTGTGAAAGGCGTCATGATTGGTTCTGTTAAAGGATAGGCCTGCACATCTTATTTTCTGACAAGTCTGCTCTTCCTAAAAGAAGAATGCTTGTATACAATACTAAACAGGAGGGTTCTTATATGAACAAAAAAGCGCTAGTCATCTCCACGGTTGCGTTGACGCTTGCGGCAACGTCACTGGCAGGCTGCTCCGACAGTAAGACGGGAGAAGCTCAACAAACAACAACGACACCTGCTACTTCGGCATCTGCGCGTGCCATGTCCCTCTCGATGTCGTTTTATGATCGGGGAACGATTGCACCTGATCTCGGGACCGCCGAAAACAACATTTGGACGAAATTCATCCAGGATAAAACCGGAATCAATTTAAAGATATCCCCTGTCCCGCGTGCAGAATCCGTTAACAAGCTGAATACTCTTGTCGCGTCAGGGTCAGCGCCGGATGTTATTTTAGAATACGATGTCGGGTTCCGCAATCAACTGTATTTACAAAAACAGATCATGCCCATCGGAGATTTGATTGAAAAAAATAGCACGACATACAAGCAGCTGCTAAATAAATTTCCTCTGCTCAAAAAGCTGAGCACGAGGGATGACGGGAAAATTTATGATTTGGGCCGTATTCTTGGCTATGTGCCCTATAGTTATACGGTGATTAGGCAGGATTGGCTCGATAAGATGAAACTATCGGCGCCAAAAACGGCGGATGAATTGTTTCAAGTTGCGAAAGCGTTTGCAACGCAAGATCCTGACGGCAACGGCAAAAAGGATACATACGGCTTGAATATGGCCGGAGGCGGCAGCTTAATCGATCCTATGTTCCAGAATGTGACCTGGATTCTCAAAGACGGCAAATGGGTGAAGGATTGGGATCGGGCCGAGGCTGCGAACGCTTTCCGCAAGAAACTTTTCGATGAAGGCATCGTCGATAAAGATTTTCTGACCGATAAGAATGGAAAGAAAGCCGAGCAAGATTTTGTAACAGGTAAAATAGGGATCTATACAGCTGCAGGCTCATACAAAGTGTTTACGTCTCAATATGAAACCTTGCGTAAAAATGTCCCGGATGCCAAGCTGGTGGCCATCGCACTGCCGTCCAGCCAATTTGGCAGCTTTTCGCCAGATTTCAATCCACCGGTGCAGTTGACGGGTGTCTTGAACGCCAAAACGAAAGATCCTGAAGCGGCCATCAAAATGATTGATTATTTGAGCTCACCGGAATGGGTCAAAACGACCTATAGCGGCATTGAAGGCACACATTACAAAGTTGAAAATAACAAAGAAGTTCCGATTAATGCGGAGAAAAATAAGAAGGAGCTTGACTGGTTAGGCGACTTCCGTATGTTAGGCGGCCAATACGTTTATAACGAGTTTGATACGACGATGAAGGGCTTTGATCAAAGCAATCCGCTTCAGAAGGAGTTTTACGATCTCGGCAAGGACGTTTTCAGCTTGAACATTACAAAGGACCGCCCGTTAGCCAGCATCACGCTTGGCGGGTTCATGCCTGCACTTCCTGCTGACATGCAGTTCATCTCCAAGAACTTGCTTGATTCCACCAGCAACCCAATTGGGGACTTATGGAATAAAGCGATTGTAAGCGGTTCTTCGTATACTTCAGCTCAAGCCAAACAGGATGCGATCAATCTATGGAAAAAATCAGATGGCGATAAGCTAGAGGCCTGGTATCAGGACTGGTATACGAAAAATAAGGATACGATGGTTAGCCAAAACGATTTACTTTCCATGAATTTTAACTAAAAGAGTATGGAGAATGCTGTCGGTAGATTTCTGCCGACAGCCTTGTTCGTACCGTCCCTAATAGACGGTTTCGCCGTTTCATTTCGATGCCCGAGGAGAGCATGCCATGTTCAAGAAACATTCTTGGTTTTACCGTTTGGTCACCACCTACCTGCCAATTGTCTATTTGCTTGTATTCATCTTGTTTTTTGTTTTCTTCATGACAATGAATAAGCAGTCCCAAACGCAAACTGTGAGTGCTAATGAAGCATTTACGCGATACACCATGCTTCAGCTTAACTCGATTCTTGGCAACATCGATCAGAATGTGAATGCGGCAACCGTTAATAACAGGGAGTTTAATCAGTACATGTTTCAGCTTCACGATTCTGATGTTAACCCGTATTTGCTGCGCAGCAAGGTGGCGGAACTTTTCAGGCAGGTTCAGGCGGGTTTTCCCTTCATTCAATCCATTTACTTTTATCGCAATATCGATAGGACGGTGCTCGGCACGGAGATGTACCTGCCACTTGCTGAATTTGGGGATCGCGATTTCGTTCAGGAGCAGATGAAGCAGCCGCTTCCAAGCATTTGGACGAATGTAAGAACCTATAAAGTTCTTCCTTCTCAACCTTATGACGCTCAAGTTGTATCCCTCGTGAAAAAGGTCCCTTTTCTGACGGAGCCAAGCGGCATCCTTATCGTGAATATCGATGTTTCGAGTCTGGCCTCTTGGCTGCAAAGCATCTCTGTAAGCTCAATTAGTTCAATTACCTTAGTCGATCAGGCAGGACAATTAATCGGGCAAAGTAAAGTGAAAGCGAATAAGGACATCCTTAACTTGAAGTTTGAGGAGACAGGGTGGACGTTCAACAGCGGAATAAAAGAATCCTACCATTATGGCTTTTTTTCCGAGCTCTATTATAGTTGGATCATTATTGGAGTTGTGATGGTTCTGATTGCTTCAGCCTTAATTATCTACTTGTCCAAACGTTATGCAAGACCGATTGATGCGAGTATGAGCCGAATATCCGATTATTTAAACGTCAGGCAGCCGGGCGGAGAATTGATTTCGGTCGTCGATGCGGCTGTAGACAAAATTATTGATTTCGCTGATCGTTATCAGTCCGAGAGTAATTTAAATTTGCCTTATCGTCAAAAATACTTTTTTCAAGAACTTCTGACAGGAGATCGTCCCATCAGTCAAGACGAATTGACCGAAGAGATGCATAATTTTGGTTACCCTTGTAATTGGCTTTCATTCAATACGGCCAAATTGGAGATTGATAGAATTAGCGATTTTACAGAAAACTACTCCACGCGAGATCAGGTGCTGCTGAAATTCGTCTTGTCGAACGTGTTGAAAGAAACCGCTGAGCAGTATGGGATAGGCATTTGGAGTGAATGGATATCTGTGGATAAAATGAGTATTCTGTTTGGCGCGGACGGCGAACTTTCAATGAGTGATATTAGTGCCATTTGTGAGAGTATGCGGGCGTGGGTCGAAGCCAATCTTGCCTTCACGGTAACGATCGGCGTTGGGAAAATGACGGAGCGTTCGGAGGACATCGGTGAGTCCTACGAGCAGGCTGTTAAGGCTGTACAATACCGCTCCTCATTGGGAAATAATCGGGTTATTCACTATGAGGTCATTGCGCGGCAGACGGAAACCGAGTTGTTTGATATTTTACAGTTAATCCGTACGATCGTTCAGTTGTATAAAAGCGGAAACGAAGAATGGTATAACCAGTTCGATTTCCTGTTCAAAGCGATCAATCGCGAATTGTATACCCGGGATGAGTTGAAGAACCTGCTTTACTATATGACCTTTACTTTCACGCGTGAACTGTCTGAATTTCCCAGTGAGTATACCGAGTCATGGCGGGTGGAGGGACTCGTTCCTATTTCCCAGGCAATTGACCGATTTGAAACGATGGACGATATCAAAAAAGTACTGTCGGAACGGCTCAGCACCGTTGCCGAGTTATGGAAGCAGCTGCGTGAGACTAAAAGTCACAGGCTGCTGATTCACGATGTGAAAGCCTACATTGACGCCCATTACGCAAATGCAGACTTGTCCCTGCAGCTGCTTGCCGAACAATTTTCATTAAGTAAAAATTACGTCAGCCGCTTATTTAAAGAGGAGACAGGTGAAAATTTTATCGATTATTTAACAGCGCTGCGTATCTTTCATTCGAAGCAGCTTCTCGAAGAAACGGGCACGTCGATTCAGGATATCGCCGGACTCGTTGGTTATGAGCATTATTTTTCGTTTAACCGGGCGTTTAAGAAGTTGACCGGCTTCCCTCCGAGCGACTTTCGGAAGAAACGTTTCACTGACAAAATACTGTAATACGGAATATAGCGTGTATCTATAATTGAAGAGGAGAGGGTTCGGTTGTCAGCACAGTGGCAGGCAGATTGGTTGACTGAGGATTCATTTATCAATCTAAATAAGCATTATCTCTACCATAAAGAGCTGGAAGCAGGTGAAGATGAACCCCATCGGATCGATTTGCAGCATCACCATTGGTATGTCAGAAACGTATTTATGCTGGATGAACAGAGCTTGGATGAGAAGGAAATCTGGCTTCATCTCACGGCGGATGATTATTACAAGCTGTATATAAACGGCGAGTTCGTTTGTCAGGGGCCGGCGCAAAGCGATGCGAATCATTACTATTTCAATAGTATCCATGTTGCTTCAAGTTTAAAGGCCGGGGAAAATGTCATTGCCATTCATGTTTATTATCAAGGGTTGTTAAATCGTGCTTATAACAGCGCCGATTACCGGCAAGGTGTGCTGGCAGAACTGTGGGCAGGCGAGAATTTGCTGGTGAAAACAGATCGTACTTGGAAAGCGAAGCGGGTATACGATAATCGGCCCGGTGCGGCTTTTGGATATGACACGCAATTTACCGAGCATTTGGACGCAAGGCAATCGGAGAGAGGGTGGACAGAAGTCGGGTATGACGATTCCGATTGGCTGCAAGCGAAAGCTGCGGAGACAATCGATTATACGTTTGTTCAACAGCCGACTCCGGTGCTTGACGTCTATCGGAAGCAGCCTTCGAGTGTCCGACAATTGGGACCCGGTCACTATCTGATCGATTTCGGAGGAGAACTGACGGGCCAATTCGCGATGATTGCACATGGTAAGGCAGGAGAAGAAGTCCAGATATGGTCCGGGGAAGAACTGCTGCCGGGGGAGCTGGCTGTACGTTACGAAATGCGCTGCAATTGCCTTTACCATGATCAGTGGATCTTATCCGGTGAGATCGACTCCTTCCTAACGTATGATTACAAGGCTTTCCGTTATGTGGAAGTGCAAGGGTCGGAGGAAGCTTTGAACCCGGAATCGTTTCATGCCATCGTCAGACATTATCCCTTTGATGAACAAAGCTGTTTGCTTCATACCTCGGATGAGCGGATGAATCAAATTTTTGACATATGTAAAAATGGTGTCCAATACGGCTCGCAGGAAAATTTCGTGGATTGTCCCAGCAGGGAGAAAGGCCAATACTTGGGCGACAATACGATTATCGGCCACTCGCATATGCTGCTGAGCGGGGATTTACGGTTATATCGCAAGGCGATTGAACAATTTGGACGCAGTTCTTTCGTCTGTGGCGGGCTTATGGCCGTTGTGCCGGGACATTTCATGCAGGAAATAGCTGATTTTTCTTTACAGTGGCCGATGCAAGTCATGACGTATTTCAATTACAGTGGCGATAAAGCCTTTCTTCAAGAGATGTACCCGTATGCGGAAGGGTTGCTGCAGCATTTTGAGAAATTTGAGCGTGAAGATGGATTGCTGGAGGGGGTTGCGGATAAATGGAATCTTGTCGATTGGCCGCAAGGATTGCGAGATAACTATGATTTCGAACTAACCAAGCCGATTGGCCCTGGCTGTCATAATGTCATCAATGCCTTATATATCGGCTGTGTGCGTACGGTGAACGAGATGCGGGATTTACTGGGCGTCACTTATGAGAATCGGCTGCCGAAATTAAAGAAAAGCTTCTTGGACGCCTTCTATGATGAGAAGAAAGCTTTGTTTAAAGATTCCGAGGAAAGTAGGCATCATGCTCTGCACGCCAATGTTCTTCCTTTATTATTCGGCATCGCCCCTGATCAATCCGTCGTGGCTATCGTCGACATGATCCGAACCAAACGATTCGCTTGCGGCGTTTATTTTTCCTACTTCGTCATGAAGGCACTTGCAGAGGCGAAAGAGTATGAATTGATCTACGGTTTGCTTTCGTCTGAGGATGAACATTCTTGGGGGAATATGCTGAAAGAAGGAGCAACGACATGCTTCGAGGCGTGGGGGAAGGATCAGAAATGGAACACCAGCCTATGCCATCCTTGGGCAAGCGGACCCGTTCCTGTGCTGATTGAAGACATGATAGGACTCAAGCCTGCCAAGCCGGGTTGGGAAGAAATTGCATTTTATCCGCAGCTTCCTGCATCTTGGACATCGTTTTCTCTGCAGGTACAAGTTCCAACCGGAAAGATTCAGCTCAGTTACAACAACGGGGTGTGGACCGAAAGCTTCCCACCTGGTATCACGGTTAAAAGAGCGGAGTAGCCGAACAGACGTAGAGGGGGCTAAATTATGGTTAATCATACCAATGACCGCTTTCTGGAAAGCGATGTTTTTCCATTCTACGCAGCCCCCTTCGACCTCCCGGCAGGACGGTACGTAGCTCCGCACAGCCACGAATTTGTCGAATTCGTCTACATCGTCGAGGGTAGCGGCATGCATACTTATAAAGGGATTGAACACAGGCTTCACACAGGAGATGCGTTCATCATTGAACCCGGCATGGAACATTCCTACAGAGTGGGGGAGAATGAACGGCTTCTTGTCTATAATGTTTTGTTTCATCCGTCCCTGATTTTTCATGAGTTGGAAAAGTTGAAGGAAGACGCTTCTTTTTTTGATTTTTATTATGTCGTTCCCTTTATGCGCCAATCGGTCAAAGATCAGCCTTCGCTATGGCTGTCCCCAGTCGAGCAGAGCGTATTCAAGTCATTGCTCGACGAAATTGTTCGGGAATTTACGGTGAAAGACCATGGTTACCGATCGATGATCCGATCCAAGCTAGTGGAATGTTTCGTTTTTCTAAGCCGCTGCAACCGCAAGAACAACGAAAGCGTAAGGCTTGCGAGTCCATCAGAAAAGCAGGCGATGGAACAAATCGCCCGCTTTATTGAACGTCATCTGGAGAAGCAGCTTAAGCTGGCCGAGGTTAGCCGTCTGTGCGGGATGAGTGTCTCCACCTTCAAGGCCAAGTTTAAAGCGAATACAGGACGTACGTTTCTGGAATACCGCAATGAAATGCGAATTATGGCCGCCAAACGGCTGTTGGTCCAGACGGAACTCAAAATGATAGCGATCGCCCAAGAGGTCGGCTTTGAAGACGTCAGCTTATTCAATCGCACGTTCCGGCATTGGACCGGCATGTCTCCCAGCCAATATCGAAAGGATCAGCTCTGAGCCGGGATTTTGGCAAGCAGCGGGAACATAGGCCCGCGCAGCGGTTCCTCAGGCGTATAGGTCTGCCCATCCAAAACCATGTGAGGTTTCCCATTAAACGTAGTACCGTCCGGCATATAGATGATGGCGTAAGCGCGTCTAGGCTTGTCGGTTTTATTCGCATGCGCATAATGAAAGGTAAGTCCGTCATGAAATGTGCAGCTGCCCGCTTTCAGAGGTACGACGACAGGCTTCCGTTCAGCTATTTCGGTTCCTTGAACAAAGTCGAAAATATTAACCGGATCATGCAACGAGATATTCGTTAACTTCCCCACCTTGTGAGATTTCGGCACGAACATCATACAGCCGTTATTCTCATCCACATCATCGAGCGCAATCCAGATGCTCATGCAGCCGTCCTCATTCATCGGCCACTTCGGAGAGTCTTGATGCCATGGCGTGGCATTCGTGTCACCGGGCATTTTCCATAACGCATGATCGTGGAAAAAACGGATTCCTTTCGCACCTGTCAAACGTAAGGCAATTTCCGCAAATCGGGGGTGAAAGGCGAAGGTCGCCATGCCGCCGTGATCTCTCCAGGTGTTCACCTTCTGATTAAGGACTCTGGCGTATGCTGGATTGTCTTTGCCTGTTTTCACCGATAAGCCTTCTTTCGCACTCATCGACTCCTCCATATATTCGCGTAATGCGGCAAGCTCATCCCCATCCAGCAAATCATCGACTTGAACAAATCCATTTTCCCGATAAAATTCAATCTGATCCTGAGAGATGTAGCGGTCTGCCGGGTGTTGGCCGAATGGCTGTTCCTTCATGGCGATCGTCCTTTCCATATTGGTTTGGCATTCCTTGATAAGATAAGTATAGAAGCATCGTTCTGTTGGAACTAGGAGGATTCGCCGATGATTCAGGCAGATTAGCTGAGGATCATGTAAGGTTGGAACATGCAAATTTGAAAGCGCTCCGCATTTTAGTGGCATATTTCGGATATTATCAAAATTTCGTAGGATATTAGATTCATTTCATAGGAACTATAATCTAAAGGAATAGTAAATGGGCATTAAAAACTAGGACAAAATACGCAGAGATGAGGGTTGAAAATGGAGAGTCGTAAGATTAAAAAATCATTATTGATCGGCATGGTTACCATGCTTGCGACGGTTGGCGTTGCTTGCGGTAAAAAGGAAGGCGCAGCAACTACTGGAGGAGCATCGGCAACAGCAGCAGCGGGCGAAACCGTGACTTTGACGATGATGCATCCCTGGACGTCGCCGAATGTCGATAATGACGCTTATAAGGCGAGAATCGAAGAATTTGAGAAAAAGTTCCCGAATATTAAAATCAAACAGGACGGGGTGCCGTCTGCCCAGTATAAGACAAAGCTTCGCACGCTTGCAGCTGGAAACAACCTGTCCGATATTAATGTCGTGTGGCCGGGAGCTGATATTACGCCTCTTGTTGCCGGAAATCTGTTAATGCCGATCGACTCCATTATGGACAACTGGAAAAACGTCCTTCCTGAAGATGCGCTAGCCGGCATGAAAGTAGACGGGAAGCAGTATGCCATTCCGACCAAGCAATCATTCGTCGACATTATTTATTACAACAAAGAAATGTTTGCAAAAGTGGGCTATACCGAGTTTCCAAAAACGTACGACAACTTTATCGATGCGATCAAAAAGCTGAAAGCTGCGGGAATGACTCCGATAGCAATGGGCAATAAAGAGAAATGGCCGCTTCAATCTTCCTATATGTCCATCATTGGGGATCGTTTTGTTGGCAGCGATTTCTTGAATCAGGTATTGAATAAGCAAGCTAAATTTACGGATCCCGAGTATGTGAAAGCGCTTGGCGTCATTGAAGAACTAACCAAACTGTCCGCTTTCAACACAGACATGAACAATATGGATTCGGTTCAGGCGCAAGATTATTTTATCCAAGGCAAAGCGGCTATGCATATTTCATCTTCTACAGTTGACGGTAGAGTCCGTATCAACAATAAGGAAGGGGATAAATTCGGTATCGCCCTGTTCCCTAGTGTTGCTGGCGGTAAGGGGAACCCTGAGAAAAGCGCAGGCGTCGTTCAATACGGTATCTCCATCAGCAACGGATTGGATGAGAAAAAGAAAGCGGCAGCCATCGAATTCTTGAAATTTTTCGTCGGAGAAGATTTGTACAAGACTTTGATTAGTAAAGGCGTCGTTGTCCCTGCGAAAGTTGAAATTCCGCAAGATGCGAGCCCTTATTTAAAAGAGATGATGGCGCTTACGGGTAAAGGAATCGCTCCGGTATTCGACAGCGTGATCCCTGCACAAGTGGTCGATGTCATGCAAAACGGCCTACAGGCTCTAACCGTAGGCAAAGGTTCCGCGGAGCAACTGGCTAAAGATCTGCAGAGTGCAATTGATAATCTTAAAAAGTAAATGAGTTAGGCAAGAAAACTCGAGGGTTCGAGTTTTCTTCCCTTTTTAAGGGGCAAATTTGGGAAAAGGAGGAAATGCCATGCATACGCTCAAGGGAACGAAGTTCTCCATTTTCATCGGGCTGCTGCCCGCGCTTGTCATTTATTTAGGCATCGCCGTCGTACCGATCGGCTTGTCGCTTTACTACTCCGCCATGAACTGGGACGGTATTTCGCCCATGACGTTCATCGGGCTTGATAATTTCATCGAAATTATGAAAGATCCGATTTTTTGGAATTCACTCAAAAACAATATTTTCATTATGATTGCGGGTATCGTAGGAACGATCCCATTCGGGTTGCTTCTGGCGCTGCTGCTCAATAAGAAACTGAAAGGTTCAGGTTTCTTCCGCACGGTTGGTTTTCTACCCGTCGTTATCTCTTCCGTCATCGTTTCCTTGATTTGGGGAATGATCTATAATACGGAATACGGCATGCTCAATTCCGTTCTCGGACTCTTTGGTTTGGACAAGTTGAAGCAAAACTGGCTTGGAAGCACCGAGTGGTCCATGCTGTCGATCAGCATCACTTATATATGGCAAAACTGCGGCTTGTATATGGTTATCTTGCTTGCCGCTTTGCAAAATATACCGGCCGAAGTCAACGAGGCGGCTCATATGGACGGAGCTACCGGCCTGAAGAAAACATTTCTCATCACGATTCCAATGATTCGGGATACGCTTGTCGTCGCTGTTGTGTACAGCATCAGCGGTTCCTTCCGTGTCTTCGACCTGATTCAGGTCATGACGGGCGGTGGACCGGCCCATTATACAGAAGTCATGACGATCTATATGTATAACAATGCATTCGTAAACATGCGTTTCGGTTACGGAAGTGCGGTATCCATTCTGATCCTTGTATTCAGCCTGATTGTGGTCACTGTCGTGAATAAATTAGGCATGGAAAAAAAGAGCTGAAGAAGGAGGAGTTGAAGCCGAATGGAACGGATAGGAAAAATTAAGCATGTCATCATTTACGCGTTTTTAATCTTGTTTGCCGTTATTAATCTATTACCGCTTTTTTGGATGGTGGTCGATTCCTTCAAGAGCGAGCAGGAATATGCTGCGAACCCGTTCTCGCTGCCGACCGTACTACACTTCAGCAATTATGCGAAGGCGTGGGAAGTGGCGAATATGGGGACATATTACAAAAACAGCATCATCATTACGGCTGTCTCCGTTATTGTCACGGTTTTGCTTGGAGCGTTGGCCTCTTATTTTTTATCCCGGTTCGAGTTTAAGCTGAGGGGAATCACTTATGGAATTTTCTTGCTCGGCATGTTAATTCCGATTCATGCGACCTTAATTCCGATCTTTCATATTATGCAAAAGTTGAGGCTGCTCGATACGAGTCTATCGCTCATTTTGCCGTATACCGCCTTTCATTTATCGCTGACAATCTTTATACTTGAAGGGTTTATGAGAGGTTTTCCAAAAGATATGGAAGAATCCGCCGTTATGGACGGATGTGGCGTTTTTCGTATTTTTTGGTACATCATCCTGCCGATTACGAGACCTGCCATGGCAACGGTCATCATCTTGAATTTCGTTTATAATTGGAATGAATACTTGTTTGCACTTGTATTGATCAATTCCAGCGAATTGAAAACTTTGCCGCTCGGACTCGCTAATTTCGTCGGCATTGAAACGGCGAGCCTTACACTGCAGATGGCTGCGCTCACGATCGCTCTGATTCCGATCATCCTTTTCTATTTGATTCTTCAGAAGCAGCTTGTGAACGGCATGACAGCAGGTGCGGTCAAGGGATAAGCAGAAGCAGATGCGGTAACAACCGACTTTGGCCATGAGGAGAAAAGTACAATGCGGGCTCGTTTGTGGAAGTTCGGAAACTTCAGCTTGAAGCGGAAAGCGTTCCTCATATTTTTGCTGTTTGTTACTTTGCCTACATTCGGAGTCGGAGTTCTCGTTCAGCATCAGTTTAGTCGCATCTTGACCCAGCAATTCGTTGAATCCACCAAAAGGAGTCTCGATACCGTTACGAATCAGCTGACGGAAGAAACGAAGATGGTGGAGGATATCGCGGATTATATGATATTTAGCCCTGATATCCGCAATTTTTTGCACCCGTCGGGTTTATGGATGACAGGAGAACAGACGGAGCTCTATAAGGAGAATATCGAGGGTTTTCTTACGTTTCAATTAATGTCCAAAAATTATATCAAGTCGATCATGATTCAAGGCTTGAACGAAAATCGAATCCATATGGGGGAGCCGGTCAGCGGGAATGAGAACGAATGGCTTCAGCGCGCAGCGCAGCGCAAAGGCGGTTTGGTCTGGAGCGAAGCATATCCGGTTACAAGTGATTGGTACGGGCCAACGAAGGTCATTTCCTTGTTCCGGATTATCAATTCGTTCGATGAAATTACGCAGCCCCTGGGCAAACTCATTATCCGTCTTGATGCGTCAAGCATCGTGAATTTACTGAAAAGCGGTATTTTCAAAGAAACCGGAATTATCTTTATTGTGGGCAGAGAGGGGAATTTAATCCTCACTTCGGATGAGAAGGTGACCGGCGAGCGGGATACAGACAAGGCGCTGCTCGATACACTGCGCAAGCATGGCGGGGATACGTTCACTTATGAGCTGGACGGAGCCTCTTATCTCACGTTTCATCAGTCGATGGAAAATACCGGATGGCAAGTTGTCGCTATGGTTCCCGAGGCTACGATGAACGAAAATACAGCCGGTTTAAAATTTATCATGCTGCTGATTATCGTCGCGACGCTGATCCTCGGGTTAGCGGCGTTGATTGGATTCCACTACACGATCATTCTTCCGATTTTGCGGTTAAAACGGGAAACGGGTCGTGTGAAGCAGGGCGACTTTACGGTCCGAGTACCGATTGAGTCGCACGATGAAATTTCCGAGCTGAACAGGCAGTTTAACGGTATGGTGATGACGATCCAAGAACTCATTGAATATAAATACAAGCTGGAGCTTAGACAGCGGGAATCCGAGCTGAAGCTGCTGCAAAAACAGATGGACCCTCATTTTTTATACAATACCTTAGATATGATTCGCTGGACCGCCCGACTGGAGAAAGCTTCCCGGACTAGCCAGCTTATCGAGATGTTATCCAAGTTTTTTCGCTCCAGCCTGGGCCGGGAACAAGACAGATCAACCATTCAGCAGGAGCTGGAATTCGTCCAATCTTATTTGTTTCTTCAACAGAAGCGCTTAGGCGGCAAGCTGGAGTACTCCCTGCTAGCGGAAGCACATATCGCTGATGCGGCTATTTTGAAGCTGACCATTCAGCCGCTTGTGGAAAATTTCCTGAAGCATGGTCTAGATAGCGGTCAACCACGTAATTTCATTAAAGTGAAATGCTATCAAGTTAATCAGGATATATGGATTGACGTGCAGGATAACGGCAGAGGACTCAGCCACGAGCAGATCGCAGAGATTCGGGAATCGCTCACAAGATCAGGCTATAGTGATCATCGGGGAGCGATGGCGAATATTCACGAGCGTTTGTCAATTGTATTCGGAGCGGGATACGGGCTGGAAATTGTTGAGGCTTCTGTAGAAGGGACCTGGATTCGTTTAATCATTCCTTATGAATCGCAGAACGGCGGTGAATGGCATGAACGTTAAAATGTTAATTGTCGATGATGAGCCGATAATTTGCGAAGGCTTAAGATACACGATCCCTTGGGAGGAGCTTGGCGTTCAAGTGATCGGGGAGGCATATAACGGTACGGAAGCGCTTCGGCTTGCTGAGGAGCACAAGGTGAATTTGGTGCTGACCGACATTCGGATGAACGGGATGGACGGCCTGGAGCTTGCTGAGCATCTCATGTCAGCCTTGCCTAATGTCCGAATCGTGATTATAAGCGGATACGAGGATTTTGCGTATGCCAGACAGGCGGTTCGACTAGGTGTATCCGATTACTTGCTCAAGCCGGTGGATATAGACGAATTGCTGAGACTCGTCCGCAACATTGTGGCCAAGGTGCGCAAGGAAGCGGAGCAGGTCAATCGTGACAACGAGAACAGAATGATGTGGCTTTCCAATGTCGTTCGAGGCGTCAACTCTTCTTACGATTTATCGAGCGTCATGCCAGCTCTTCAACCTGGGGCTCAATTCCGGATAATTGCTACACAGATGAACCGTTATTACCAATGGTTTTCGGTGACATCATCTGCCGAGCATAAATCGCTTCAGGAAGCATGGATGACCCATGTTCACCTCTCGCTTGAAAAGCATGCGATCCATTGTTTATCGGTATTCGATCATGCCAATTTACTTTTCACACTATGCGTGGATACATCGAACCGGCTCACCACGGAACTTGCGTGGAACGAAGCAATAGATGAGATGTTGCAGGCTTGGCAAGGTCCGGAATCGCTGTACGGCAGCATTTCGACTGCCTATGACTCGCTTGCCGACACGGCAGAACACTGTGGCGAGGCCAGGCTACTGTTGAATTATCATGTGTTGGATGACCAGGCCATATTAACAGTGGAATTTAAAGATCAGGCTGACCGTAAGCGCGATGGGGTTCCGGAACATTTTCCCGGCGCTGAAATGGTGCAAAATTTGATGCATGCTCTGTTTCGGTATGATCTAGCAGAAATTGAAACGCTGATCGCCGACATCTTCGGGTTTTTCCGAAGTCGCGGTTATTTGTTGGACGAGACGGCTATCGCGTACGGCGAAATCCGTGTTCTGCTGCAGCAGCGGCTTAGGGAGAGTGGGATCAAAGATTTGGATGCTTTGAATAGAGCTCCATTGGATTTAGATGCACTTAACTCTTATGCGGCTATAAGCCAAATTGCGAAGGAAGATTTGACGGCCGTCCTTACATTAATCGAGATGAGCGGAATTTCCAAGCCTTATTGGATTATCGAAAAAGCGAAAAAATATATCTTTGAGCACAACGGGAGCGCATTGAAGGCGGCTGATGTGGCAGCCTGGCTGAAAATTACGCCCAGCTATTTTAGCTATATTTTCAAACAGAGCACTGGAAAAAGCTTCACGGAGTACGTCAACCAGTTTCGTATCGAGCAGGCCAAACAGCTGCTTTTACAAACGCATGACAAGGTATACGAGATCGCCGACAAAGTGGGTTATAAGGAGTATAAATACTTTGTTTCAATCTTTAAGTCGTATACTGGCATGACGCCGACAGAATATCGCGATCTAAATACGACTTGAGAATCGGTTCGCAACTTGCTACTTATGACAAGAAAAGAGTGTGAATTTGGGGATGGAGAAATATAGAAACCCGCAACTTCCCATCGAAGAACGGGTGGACGATCTGTTGTCGCGCATGACGTTAAAGGAGAAGGTCGGCCAGCTTAATCAGAAGATGTACGGTTGGGAAGCTTATCGCCGAACGGAACAGGGCATCGAATTGACGGATGCGTTCAAGAAGGAAGTGGCATTCGGCGACGGTATGGGCGCATTGTACGGTTTGTTTCGCGCCGATCCTTGGTCCGCGGTCACTTATGAGAACGGCATTCCGGCAGGCGAAAGCTCGAAAATCGCCAATAAGGTGCAGCGGTATGTCATCGAGAATACCCGGCTGGGCATTCCTGTCCTGCTGTCGGAAGAGTGTCCCCACGGTCACCAGGCATTGGACGGAACACTGCTGCCTGTCAATATCGGTGCGGGATCGACCTGGAATCCTGAGCTGATCGAGCAAGCATATGCTCATGCGGCGGAAGAAATTAGGGCGCGGGGCGCACATCTTGCGCTGGTATCCGCGCTCGACATTTTGTACGAACCACGCTGGGGACGGTCGGAGGAATGCTACGGCGAAGATCCGTACCATGCTTCACGCATGACCGAAGCCGTCGTACGGGGCTTACAAGGCCGGACGCCGGAAGAGTTATCGCGACCGGACAAAGTTGTCGCATTGCTGAAGCACTTAAGCGCGCAAGGCGCTTGCGTTGGTGGACGCAATGCTGGTCCGGCGAATATTGGGGAACGAGAGCTGCGGGAAATTCATCTGCAGGGCATGAAGGCTGGGGTCGAAGCGGGAGCGATGGGGTGTATGGCCGCTTACAACGAAATTGACGGTGTGCCGTGCCATATGAATACGAAGCTGTTGACCGGCATTCTGCGTGAAGAATGGGGTTTTGAGGGCATCGTCATGGCGGACGGAGAAGCGGTGGACCGGCTCGTCCAACAGACGGCCGATTCGGAGTCGGCTGCATCCGCCGCGTTAGCCGCTGGCGTCGATCTCAGCTTGTGGGATAAGGCATTCACTACACTAGAGAATGCGGTTATGAATGGGGTAACGGATGAAGAGCGAATCGACCGGGCCGTTCGCCGTGTGCTTCGGCTTAAGTTCTTATTGGGACTGTTCGACCAGCCTTATACGGACGAAACTGTGGCTGCACGCGTCATTGGCAACGAAGCGTTTCGCCGTACCAATCTTCAGGTTGCCCGGGAGTCGGCCGTTTTACTCAAAAATGAGGGGAATCAACTCCCGTTAAGTAAAACGTTGAAACGCATCGCCGTCATCGGGCCGAATGCGCATCAGCTGTATAACCAGCTAGGCGATTATACGTCCACACAGCGGGAAGGCACAGGTACAACGGTGCTGGAAGGCATTCGCATGGCCGCTGGAAGCGGGACGGAGGTCGTCTACGCGAAAGGCTGCGGCATTCGCGACGAGTCGACAGCCGGCTTCGCAGAGGCGATCAACGCCGCCAAAGATTCGGATGTGGCCGTTCTTGTATTGGGAGGAAGCAGCGCTCGCCGCTTCGATCAGGGGTTTGATACGAACGGGGCTGCGATCATTACGGCAGGCAATCCCTCCGAGATGGACTGCGGGGAAGGCGTCGATCTGTCCGATCTGCGGCTCGGAGGCGTACAGGAGCAGCTTGTGAAGGAGATCGCCGCGACGGGAACGCCGGTCATCGCCGTTTTGATCCAAGGGCGGCCGCATGCGTTAACCGGCATCGTGGATGCTTGTCATGCCATTCTTTGCGGATGGTATCCGGGCCAGGAAGGCGGACAGGCGATCGGCGAAATCTTGTTCGGAGATGTCAATCCGAGCGGCCGGTTGCCTGTATCGCTGCCGCGGTCAACCGCGCAGCTTCCGGTATATTACAACCAGAAGGACCCCGGTCGAAAGCGCGTTTATCGCGATATGACCTCAGACCCGCTGTACCCGTTCGGATATGGTCTCAGCTATACGACGTTCAATTACGGACAACCTCGCCTCCTTCAAACGAATGTCTCTACAACAGAATTAGGGAACGAATGTTCTGTTGTGATCGAGGTTGACATTGAAAATACAGGCGCATTGACAGGAACTGAGGTTGTTCAGCTCTACATCAAAGACATGGAAGCGAGCGTTACCCGGCGTATCATCGAATGCAAAGGATTCCAGAAAGTGGAGCTGGCTCCTGGTGAGCAGAAGACCGTCATCTTCCACCTTGGTTTCGAGGAACTGGCCATCTGGGATGCCGGAATGGCATTCAAAGTAGAGCCGGGAAATGTGAAAATCAGGGTCGGAAGCGACTCGCAGCACACGGCCGAAACGATGCTTCACATCACACGTTAGTTTTTCGGACGGCATTCATAAAAATCTGGATATTTTCTAAACTTTCACGGATATGAGGCGTTCACTGGACAGTTATATAATGAGGTGAACGGCAAGACATAATGGACAACAGACAATTATTGATCAGGAGGCACCACCATGAAAATCACAAGACATCCCGCTAACCCAATCGTGGTTCCGGGCATATACGACTGGCGTAAAGTGACGGTCTTTAATCCGGCCGTCATTATCGACAACGACAAGTTCTACATGATTGAGCGTACGGCAGAATCTTTGACGCCTTGCAAAAACTTCCTAGGACTCTTGGAAAGTGATGACGGCGTTAATTTCCGCCATGTGGTGGATCAACCGATCGTTACGCCGGACATGCTCGGATTTCCGTACGGCAGCGTACAGGACCCGCGTGTCGTGAAAATCGACGATACGTTTTACTTGAACTATGCATTGCGTCCTTGCGCGATGAGCTACTATCCGACCGGAGCCGGCATTCCGGAACGTTCAGTTCCGACATATCCGGACGGTTGGGGAGAGAAGCCAGAGCACTGGCTCACCCGTTCCGGGATCATGACGTCGAAGGATCTCATTAACTGGGAGTACCTGTGCGATACGACTCCGCTTGATATTAATGACCGGGACAACATCCTGTTCCCTGAGAAAATTAACGGCAAGTATGTACTGCTGCGCCGTCCGGAAGAGTATATCGGCGAGAAGTACGGCACGGAAAAAGCGGCGATGTGGATCACCTATTCCGACAACCTGATCGACTGGGAAGAGCCGAAATTGCTCGCCAAAGCGGAAAACGACGATTGGGAATTCAAGAAAATCGGCGGCTCCACACCTCCGATCAAAACAGATAAAGGCTGGCTAACGCTGTATCATGGTGTTGATAAAGATACCGTGTACAGAGTTGGGGCGCTGCTGCTCGATCTAGAGAATCCGGAGAAAATTATTGCCAGAACCCATAATTTCATCATGGAGCCGGAAACGTATTACGAGAAGTTTGGTTTCCAAATTCCAAACGTTATTTTCCCAACAGGCAATGTAGTGAAAGACGGACTTTTATATATTTATTATGGTGTTACGGACACAGCGATCGCTCTTGCGACGGTGCCGCTGGACGAATTGGTTGACTATATTTTGAACGAACCTAAATAATGTTTATTCGAACTGCTCTTTCAGCGATATTTTGGCTGGGGGGCAGTTTTTTATTGTGGCGATTCACAAGACTAATTTCCTCAGACCTAAAAACTATTGACGATTTAAAGGGAACTCGTTAGAATAAAACACAGTAACTGGATTGGAATTATAAGCTATCTACATATCCTTGTTGACCGGACCACCGGAGACACGCATGTTTAATTGGCGTAGTCTCCTTTTTTGTGTTTCGGCATGGAAAAGGAAGTTGCTACATAGATTAAAATCGAACCGGTTCCAATGTTGCAGCTTTGTTCCAAGGAGTTTGACCTCTGGGCAGCAGCGCTCTGAATGCAGCTCTTTTCGCCTAAGCCATCGGCAGCGGAATGAGAAGGAGGCAGCCAGCGGGGGATGCATATTTTATAAATCAATGCACGGGAGGCGTATTCAAAATGAAACAGTGGATTCCAATCACTTTAGCTGTTCTGTTGGCGACAGGGGCGGTTGCAGGGTGCTCCAGCGGCACAACGACGAGCCCGGAAACGAGTAAAGCAACAGCCGGTCCAAGCACGACGGATGATCTGAAGGATAAGCTGGAACTTAATATTATGGCAATCAGCTATGAAGGAGGGGGATGGCCGACAAACAATCCAATGATCGATTATCTCAATAAGAAATTTAATGTGGATCTTAAGTTCCAGTGGGTTTCACAGGATAACTATAAAGAGAAGATGAACGTGCTGGCCGCCTCAGGGGATTTTCCGGATTCGTTCCTGCTTATGAAAGATGACTTTTTGAAATGGCGGGATAAGGGTGTATTTCTTGACATCAAACCGTTTCTGAGCAAATATCCGAACTTGGCCAAACAACTAGGCGGTGAAGAACAGCTGCAATTTATGAGCCCGAAGGGCAAGTATTACAGCTTTCCTTATTATCAGATCGAAACCCAGACCTCGTTCGGCATTCGAAAAGACTGGCTGGATAAACTTAAACTCAAAATGCCGGCGACGGTAGATGAATTTTACGAAGTCACCAAAGCCTTCGCCAAGCAAGACCCTGACGGAAACGGGAAAAACGATACGTACGGTTTCTCGGTTTCGCTGGCACCGAATAAAACGGACTTCAAGCATATTGATCCGATTAAGGCGGCATTCGGTCTCGTCAATATTTGGGGGTTGAAGGATGGCAAGCTGATCAGCTGGCATACGCAGAATAAAGAGCTCAAGGACTTTGCCTCCTTTTTGAATAAAGCGTATACAGAGGGCGTGATGGACAAAGATTTTGCCATCAATAAGGTGAAGGACCCGCAGGACAAATACGAGGCGGGCAAAGTGGGTATCGATGATGTCGTGCCGAATGTGTTATATCAGACCATTGTTCCGAATGTGAAGAAAATCGATCCTAAAGCGGAAACCGTGCAGCTCCTGCCGCCAAAAGGGCCTACGGGACTGCAAGGAACAGCGACAAATTCAATAACCCAAAGAATCGTTATTAATTCCAAAATTGATCCGAAGAAGCAAGAAAGACTATTGAAGCTGTTTGATTATCTGGTGTCCGATGAAGGGAATATTTTGACGAAGAACGGGATCGAAGGGGTCCACTATAAAAAAGACGGCGACAAATATACGAAGCTGGATGCGTTCGATAAGGACCGTCCGATCCTGATTTCAGCGTGGTATTTGCGCAGATTCGACCTTAATACGCAAATTCGTCTCTGGGACGATAAAAAAACGGCTGACGACGTCAATCAATGGTTCAAAAACAGCGAACCGTTCAAATGGACGAATGTTGCGGCCGGATTGGAATCACCGACCGATGTCAAAAACGGAGCGACCATTGATCAGAAATTCATGACTGCTTTAATCAAAGTCATTATGGGCGAACAGCCGGTCGATTCTTTGGATCAAGCTGTGGAACAGTGGAAGAAGGACGGCGGCGACAAGATTACCCAAGAATATAACGAAGCTTATCAGAAATCTCAGCAATAACATGACATAGTTCAGAGGTAGATGAAATGAGAAGCGGAAAACACACAAATAGAGCCTCCCAAGCATATGTCTCTGCCCAAGCAAATAGGATTCGGCGGGTGAATTGGAAACGCGGTTTTCCTCTATACTTGATGATTTTCCCGGGTTTTTTATACTTTGTTATCTTCAAGTACATTCCAATGGGCGGATTGGTGATAGCATTTCAGGAATATGATCCGTTTGCGGGCTTTATTGAAAGTCCCTGGGTCGGTCTGGACCATTTCCAGCGTTTGTTTACGGATGCGGACTTTTGGACGCTGCTCCGAAATACGTTGATGCTGAGCGCGCTGAATTTGTTTTTGTTTTTTCCGGCACCGATCTTGTTCGCCATTCTGTTGAACGAGGCAAGGAAGTCATGGTTCCGAAGGATCGTGCAGACCGTTATTTATATGCCGCACTTTTTATCCTGGGTTGTTGTCGTCAGTATCACGGCGCTGCTGCTTGCGACACAGGACGGCGCGATCAACAATTTGCTTGCGGGCATGGGGTATGAGCGAATCGAATGGCTGACGAGCTCGGATTATTTTCGAGGCGTGTATGTGACCCAAAATATTTGGAAAGAAAGCGGCTGGAATGCCATTATTTTTCTGGCTGCCCTTGCGGCCGTAGATCCGACACTCTATGAGGCAGCCGTCGTAGACGGGGCGAACCGCTGGAGACAGGTGTGGCATATCACGCTGCCGGCGTTAAAATCGACGATTGTCATCCTATTTATTTTGCGGCTTGGCCAGATCATGGACCTTGGCTTTGAGCACATTCTGCTGCTGCAAAATCCGGTGAATCTGGATGTGGCGGACGTATTTGATACGTATGTTTACCGCAATGGCGTACTGCAGGGCAATTTCAGCTATTCCACAGCGGTAGGCATATTTAAATCGGTGATCGGGCTGCTGTTGATCGTCTTGGCCAACCGCTTGGCCAAAGCGTTCGGTCATGAGGGGGTGTACTAGGATGAAGGGCTTTCATATCCGCGATAAAGATCTCATGTTTACCTTTATATCCAAGGGGATATTGGTGATCAGCCTGATAGCCGTGATATTTCCGTTCTTATACGTGGTGCTGACCTCGTTCGCGCCAAGAGAAGAGATCGTTACACGCGGATTTTTTCTGATCCCTCATCAATGGACGATCAATGCGTACGGCTATCTGATGAACAGCGAGCAATTCGTTATTTCGTTCAAGAATGCGGTGTATATCACGCTCGTCGGCACGACGGTGAACATGGTGCTGACCTCTCTCATGGCCTATGGGCTTTCCAAGCCATGGCTGGGCGGAAGGCGGGTACTCAATTTCATGGTGCTGTTCACCATGTTATTTGGGGGAGGAATGATCCCGACATATCTGGTTGTCAAAAGCTTGCATCTGCTGAACAGCTATTGGGCGCTTTTCTTATCAGGAGCAATTGCACCGTTTCACTTAATCGTCATGCGCAGTTTTTTTCAGAATATACCGATAGAGCTGGAAGAATCCGCCCGTATTGACGGCTGTGGGGAGCTGCGGCTGTTCTGGCAAGTGATTCTGCCGCTTTCTTTACCGGCGGTAGCTACGTTAACACTCTTCTATGCGGTGCAGAACTGGAACGCCTACTTCAATGCTGTCATGTATTTGAACGATTCGGATAAATGGCCTTTGCAGGTATTCTTGCGGCAAATGATGAACGAAGCTAACGGCAGCATGGAGACTATGGCCACAACCTTCCAGTACAGTCCGGCAGTGAAGATGGCTGCGATTGTTTTGACCGCATTACCGCTATTGGTCGGCTATCCCTTTATGCAAAAGTATTTCAACAAAGGGATGCTGATGGGCTCGGTCAAGGGATAGCTCCATCACGATGAATTTGAGAATCGAATCGATTCCAAAGCGGGTTCGAGAGGGGGAATGACATTGGAAACAAGACCCAAGGTCACCATTAATGACGTCGCCAGGACGGCGGGAGTGGCCAAATCTACCGTTTCTCGCATTATTAACAACGCCCCCGGGGTGAAACCCGTCACAAGGTTAAAAGTGAACCGGGTGATTGAAGAGCTTGGCTTTACGCCGAATATGATGGCGCGAAGCTTGAAGACCAAGCTGCGCCGCCAAATTGCGCTCGCCATTGACGATATTCGCAACCCGTATTATCCGGAGCTTGCGTGGGGCGCCGAACAAGTGGCGAAGCAAAACAACTTTCGCGTAGTGCTGATCAACCATTACGGCAACCCGTCCGAGGAGCTGGCCGTCATCAAGGAAGCAAGCGATATGCATGTGGACGGGATCGTCCTGCTATCGATCAGCCATCCGAAGACGTTAAACAAGATTATAAAAAAAGCGAGCGTTCCCGTTACCCTGATCGGAAATTACGAGGATAATATGCCGGCAGATACGGTAGGGTTGAGAGAAAACGAAGGATACATGGCGATGGATCATCTGATCCGCATCGGCAGAAGGCGCATTGCTTATGCCGGCAGCACGACGGTACACCGTGGAACTCGCTATGCAGCCTACGAGCAGTCGCTTGCCTCTCATTTTATGCAGTTCGACAGCGCTTTAGTGTACAACGGCGAAAGACTGGCCATCGATACCGGCCTCGAAGCAGCCCGTTATTTTTATAATTTGAATGAAATCCCCGATGCGGTGTTCGCAGCCAATGATCTTGTGGCCATCGGTGTCGTTCAAGGTCTGATCGATCTGGGGCTGCGCGTACCGGAGGATGTCGCTGTCGTGGGAATCGATAATATCCCATGGTGTAATTTAACCAGGCCTAAAGTGAGTTCGGTATCCAATTTAGTAGCGGAAATGGGGCGTATTGCCGTAGAGAGTCTACTGCTCCGTATTGATGATGAGGCTAGAGCCTTTGAGAGAATCACCTTGGAGCCCCGGCTGATTGTCAGGGAATCCACCGTCAAACAGAGGTAGGGCTGCCGCATAGCGGTGGTCGAACCTGCGTTTCCCCAAATCTAACGAGCGAAGGTGAAATGATTCATGACCATACCAAACGATTACGTGGAAAGAGTGTATGCCGGTTGGCTGGCCAAGGTGATTGGCGTCAGGCATGGAGGAAACATCGAGAACTGGACTTATGACCGGATCGAGCGGACGTTCGGCGAAATTACGGAATATTTGCATGAATTTAAAAATTTTGCAGCAGACGACGATACGAACGGCCCGATGTTTTTCCTGAGAGCGCTAGAGGATTACGTATGTGGTATGGAGATTACGGCGGAGCAAATGGGGCTGACCTGGCTGAATTACGCCCCGGACGGCCACGGCTTTTATTGGTGGGGAGGCTACGGGAAATCAACCGAGCATACCGCCTATCTTAATTTGAAAAACGGCATCATGGCCCCGCGTTCCGGGTCTATCGAACAAAACGGAATCGCTGTCGCCGAACAGATTGGCGGACAGATTTTTATCGACTGCTGGGGGCTGATCGCCCCTGGAAATCCCCAAATGGCGGCGCACTTTGCGGAGAAAATCGCTTCGGTGTCGCACGATGGGAACGGCAAATTCGGCGGGATGTTCATAGCTGCCTGCATCGCCTCCGCTTTTGTGGAGCAGGATATCGAGCGAATCATCGAGACGGGTCTGGCGCATATCCCTGCGGATTGTGAATATGCGCGAGTGACACGTGACGTCATCGCCTTTTATAAGGCGAGCCCGCACGATTGGCGGGAAGCTTTTCAATTCATCAAGGCTCATTATGGCTACGACAAGTACCCTGGTCACTGCCACATCATACCGAATTCGGCCGTCATGATTTTATCGCTGCTGTACGGCGAAGGCGACTTTTCCAGGACGATCAACATTTGCAATATGTGCGGCTGGGATACGGATTGTAACGTTGCCAACGTGGCTACCATTATGGGAGTACGCGGAGGGATTGAAGCCATCGATGACAAGTGGCGGAAGCCGATTAATGATTTCCTGTGCTGCTCGAGCGTCATTGGGTCGCTGAATATATTGGATATTCCATGGTGCGCCACTTATATCGCCAGACTTGGCTACAAGCTTGCGGGTGAAGAGGCTCCGGAGCGCTGGTCTACGATCTTCGCGGAGAAGAACATGAGGTTCCACTTCGAGTATCCCGGTTCTACGCATGCGTTCCGCCTGGAGCACAACGACCCGCTGCCATTGACGGGACGGATCGTGAACACGGATCAGTTCGCCGCTTCCGGCGAAAGGTCCTTAAAGGTGCTTTTTGACTGCGTTCAAGGAGGCTGCGCTTATCGGGTGTATCATCAAACATATTACCGCCCCGATGATTTTAATGACAGCCGTTATGACCCGAGCTTCTCGCCTATTTTATATCCCGGCCAAACGGTGGAAGCCCAAGTCATGCTGCCCGGTTCCACGAACCAGCGTGTGACGGCTCGACTCTATGTCAAAGATGGGAACACCGGCACGCGATACTACGGTGACAACGTATTATTGAGCGCCGGTCAATGGATACGGCTTGCCTTTCAAATTCCCCGATTGAACGATTGCTGCCTGGAGCAGGCGGGGATCGAGTTCATTCCGATGGATGGCAAGGGCGACAAAGGGCCGAGCCTTGTCTGTTATATCGATGACGTCATTTTTGGAGGGAAGCCGGATTATGCAATCGATTTTGCTCAAGAAAAGCTCGAAAAGTGGAATGGCTTGCATATGGAAGTCAGCCAAATGACCTATTTGCGAGGCATATGGACGCTGGAGAACGGTGAATTGAGCGGAAGCTATTGTGGCGAGACAGCGGAAAGCTATACAGGCAGACTGGATTGGGAGGATTATGCGTTTGAGACCGTTGTCGTTCCGCAGCTGGGGGAACATCATCGGATCAATTTTCGCGTGCAGGGAGGCATTCGCTCTTATGCGGTAGGATTTGCCCCGGAAGGCAAGCTGGTTCTGTATAAGAACGATAACGGATACCGGGTGCTGTCCGAGAGCCGTTATGATTGGCAATTGGGAATCGCGTCCACCTTAGCTGTGAGGGCTGAAGGCAATCGATTCCAAGTATCGGTGAATGGCGCACCTGTCATCGACTTTTCCGATGACGACCGCCCTTATTTGAACGGTATGATCGGGTTTTCGAATGCGGAAGGCAGTCATACCCATTACCGAAGATTTTCGCTTACGAGTATAGGATCAACTGTGAAAGGGGCACCGACCTATGAGCCAACCTAATATTGTCGTCATTTGCAGCGATCAGCATCATCCTCTGATCACGGGATACCGTGAACATCCGTATATTGAGACGCCAAATCTCGATCAATTAGCGGCAGAGGGGACTTACTTCAGCAGAGCTTACAGCAACTGCCCTGTATGTACGCCGAGCAGAATGAGCTTTGTTACAGGCAAATATCCCAATCAAATCGATAGCTGGTTTCTCGGCTGCCCTCTGGACCGCGAGGAAATGACATGGGCACGAAAGCTGGATCAGGCTGGAATTCCGTCAGCGATGTTCGGAAAGATGGATTTCTGCGGTGATTATCAGGATGGGGGATTCAGCGAGTATAAAATTATCAAGAAGCGTCCGGCATTTAACCCTTATCCGAGAACCACACCCCTGTATTCCAGACTCGACGGCCATGTGCGGGAAGATAAGCGCAAGACCATTCTCAATGCGGGTATACGCGAAGATGTCGTCACGGACGGTAACACAGGATACGATAAGGATCTCGGATTTTACGATCACGACCGGGTGGTCACCGATTGGGCAATCGATTATTTGAAGCGCAAGGGGGAGAACGAGGAGCAAAAGCCGTGGGCCATGTACGTCGGACTCATGTTCCCTCACTGGCCGTACAGAGTGCCGAAGTCGTATTACGATAAATATTATCCGAATAACGTGGTCATGCCACATGATGCTCATTTTCCGAACGATCAGTTGCACCCACAGGTGCGTAATATGCAAAATGCTCTCGGTCTTGGGGAAATCACCGAACCAGATCTGCGCAACCTCCTTGCTTCGTATTACGGGATGATTACTGCATTGGATGACAATATCGGCAGAGTTATTGCCGAACTGAAAGCGCAAAATTTGTACGATAACACGTATATCGTCTACATGTCCGACCACGGCGAAAACCTTGGCGAGCACGGGCTCTTCTTTAAACAATGCAGCTACGACGCTTCTGTCGGAGTTCCTCTAATCGTCAAAGGTCCGGGGCTGCCAAGCGGGCAGCGCATCGACCAGCCGGTCACCTTGGTTGATCTGTATCCGACACTCATGGATATCGCAGGCTTAGAGACGGAGCCGGATCGTCCCGGAATGAGCTGGCTTCCTCTCATCAAGGACGGCCGCCAGCAAGGAAGGCACGACTACGCTTTCTCCGAGTATCATGGCAATTTCTTTAAACAGGATTGGTATATGCTCGTGAAGGACGGCTACAAGTTTACTTACTACGTCAATGACCGGCCATCGTTGTTTAACCTGGAGAAGGATCCCAGGGAAATGAACGACCTGGCAGGGGAGGAAAGCTATCGGGAGCTTCTCCAACAATTTGAAGTTTTGCTAAGGGAGATTGTCGATCCGGAAGCGGTTTCGCTGAGAGCGAAGCGCGATCTGGGTCTGATCGGCAGCAATGGCGAGGATTATACGCTAACGTTGACGGACCCTGCGTGCAAGGAATGGATTAAGCAGGGCATCTTTCAGGATGAAGCGGAATTTCCGAAGTGGGAAGGGCAGGAGGGAATTCTGCAAAAGGGCGGCGTCTGACGTTGGACTGACTAGGTCTGTGACACATCCAACATAAATATAGGGAGTTTCGGAGGTAACGACATGGCCAAGAAGCCGAATTTATTGCTCATTATGTGTGACCAATTGCGTTTTGATGTGCTGGGGTGCTACGGCAATCCGCTCGTGAAGACGCCGAACATCGACCGGCTTGCTCAGAGGGGGATATGCTTCGATCAAGCTTACAGCCAAACGCCGGTTTGTGTCCCCGCCCGTCACGGGCTGATTTCCGGTCTCAACCCATTTGAATTGGGGTTGCTTAAAAATGAAAATTTGGCAAAAGAAATCGAATATCCACTGCCTGAGCTGATTCGTGAGCAGGGATATTTCACATGCGCTGTAGGGAAAATGCATTTCCAACCGGAAAGAAAGCATTACGGCTTTGACCGCATGCTGCTGTCGGAAGAAATTCCTGCCCACTTTGCCGATGATGAGTATTTGCAGTTCTTAAGGGAGCAAGGCTACGGTCATCTGACCGAACCCCATGGCAAACGGAGCGAGATGTATTACGTTCCTCAAATTTCAGAACTGCCGGAGCATTTGCATACAACCGCTTGGACGGGGGATACGACATGCCGTGTCATTCGTCAGAACCAAAACCGGCCCTTTTTCATCTTTTCTTCATTCATTAAGCCGCATCCTCCATTCGATCCTTGCGTTCCGTACGATACGATGTACGCGCTGGAGCAGGTTCCGCTGCCTGTACGCAGGGAATTTGAACGTACACCTGACGATTACGCCATCGACGTGATGAACGATTACAAGGTTAACGGTATAGATAGCCTGACGCTGGAAGATGAATTGAAAATGCGGGCCTACTATTATGGCAGCGTATCGCAGGTGGATAAGCAAATCGGGCGCATCCTCGACACACTGGAGTCGTGCGGGTTAATCGACGATACCCTAATCGTATTTACATCGGATCACGGTGAGATGTTGGGTGATCATTATTCCTACGGTAAACGCACGTTCTATGAAGCTTCAGCCAAAGTGCCGCTTATTGTCAGCTGGCCGGCGTCGATACCACAAGGGGAACGAAGGGATCAGCTGGCGCTGCTTCAGGATATTTATGCTTCCTTCATCACCGCATCCGGCGGAAACGTGCCGGAAGCTTCTTCGGGATTGAATCTGCTGGCTGCCGCTTCGGACCCGGACGAACCTTTGCGGGAACGCATCTTCGCTGAGGTCGGCCGGGGCCGAGTGATGAAGATGATGCTGCGCTGGGGCAATTACAAATTTATTTACCATACCAATGGCGGGAAGATGAACTTGTTCGATATGGAGAACGATCCGGAGGAGTTTGCCGATATCTCAGCGGAGCATCCGGAGCTGTGCCTTCAATGCCGGGAAGCCGTGGCGCAATATTATCAATCGTATGGATTTACCGAAGCGCTTAACGGCGATCAATTAGTAAGCTATGATGCACAGCGTCACGTGCCGCAGGGTTATCTGGATCAGACGCCTAAATGGCCGGGAACCGTTGTAGCTGCAGGCGGCAATTGAATGAAACATCTGTATTTAGTAAGCTATCTCGGATTCCTCGTAATACTTATACCCTACTCAACGACATCTGCATAAGAGATAATGATTTTATAACTTGCTATGCGGAGAATAAAGTTGGATAAAAACGGGAAAAAGAGGGAGACTTATGATTTTCAAAAAAGATTCAATGGATAAAAAGAATTTACTTAAAGAATTAAATTCACTAGGGTATTCAGACAGAATAAATAAAATAGCAATACTAGGTCGTAGTAATATTGGATCAACCGAGTATTCAAAATTGCTTTCTTCGTTATTGGAGGATGGTGTCTATGAGGCACATCTTGCATTAACTGGTGCTAGTGTGACACAAGATGCAAATATTATTTTGTTAGCATTAAGGCATCCTATGGCCACTGTTAGAAATCAGGCAGCAGGGCTTTTGGCCAAAGTAGCTTCAGATATTGATATTGAACGTGAAATAATAAATTTATCATATGATTGTCGTCGTAAATTATTGCGCAGTATTTCAATTATAAATCGACAAGAATGGGCGGAGCGTTTATTGCCATTTGTGTATGCTCGATGGGGAGCACAGGAGGCATCCATTTTACTACCAGCATGCAGTAAGGAAACAGTTGGTAAATGGCTTTTAGATATTGGGTATGCCATAAAAGATTGGTACAAATTAGCTAGACGACATCTTGAAGTGGTTGCGGAGTACTTTAAAACAACTTTAGAAAGCACGCCACTTAGGGAAAAGGCACACGTGTGGTGGAGGTTTTCATCAGCTATCGAAATTTTAAGCAATTTAAAAGCAGATTTGGTTCTAGAATGTGCTATGAATCATGATTCAATGGGTGTTATACATCCTGTGCTAAAAAAACAACTTGGTACTTTAGTTAGCATAAATCCTGGCGCTGTGTATAAGCTGCTAACACGAAATGAGTCGCGAAGCGATTTAATTTCTCATGGTGTACCTGATGGCATTTTAAAAAGAAGAAATTGTTTAACAATAGATCAGTGGATTGAAATAGCAAAATTACTTGCAGATAATCCAATACATCTTGCGAAATTACTTCATTGTATTGCTCCTTCAAGTCGTAAAGTGATTTTTGAGTCCGTATATGAAGAAGATAAGCGTAGAGAGCGCATTTTTCCAGAAACATTACTGTATAAATTACCGCATGAATTACGCGACAAGGAAGCAACCCGAATGCTTGGTCTTCGTGAAATCTATGATAATCGGGTAAAAACGATTAGGATTACTGCTTGCCGTTCTATTAATAATTCAAGAGAGATGCTTGAAAAAGCAACTCATGTATCCAATGCAGACGAACGCGCACTGGCACTTGCGCAACTGATTAAGAGTACTGCTTTGTCGAAACAAGGATTTGATAAGACTTTGGTATTTTTAGGTCGAATCAAAAATGATCAGGATTCTGTGCGGAGTGCAGTGATGACAGAGCTTTCAAACAGCCCTTCGTCTATGTTTACAGATGAGCATATAAAAGAACTTACTTTGCTTGTTGATTGTGTGATTGAAGCTAGAGATACTTCATATGTTACACAGGCTGCTCTCCAAAAATTAGCATTTTCTATTATGCGATATCATGCATTGAATCCCAGAAGCGATATTTTTAAGTTCGCTTTAAGAACGATTATAAAACTAGCTAAGAAAAATGGGCAGCTTACACTACCATCTTTAGAAAAAAGTTTACCTCGGGGTATAGAAACGATAATTTTTGACGAGATTTATCCATTAGTTGTGGAGGCGAACAAAAGAGAAAACTACAATCTTGTAATTAGTTTAGCAAACTCATTCGGAAAAAGAGGCTTTAACCTAAACAAACTTCAAAACTTATTAAAGGAAGCGACGAAGGCGAAAACAGATTCTGTAGCCGTACAAGCGACCAGACATTGGCTTGCACCAAATAAAACACGTGATGAAAGGGTCAAAGAATTAATAACGTTGGATGCCTCTTTTATTACAATAAATGAAGTATTCTTGCATCTGCATCTAAAACGTCAAGATTGGTTAGATCCTTTTATTTCTGGTGCTGCTATAAAAGGTAAATTTTTAACGGGCAAAACCATTCATCTTGTGCCAGCTATGGATGGGTTTAATAGGTGGTTGCCACGTCAGCAAAAATCTTTGAGTTCCCTATTGGAGAAAGTTGCATTCAATGCTAAGCGCAGTCTTTTTGAGCGTTCAAGAGCTATTAAGATAATGGCAAAAATGCCCGATCTTTGCCCAGATAAGATACTGGAACTTTTAAAGGATAAGGAAGTCGCTGTAGTAGAAGCTGCACTTTATGCGCTTTCATTATTAGAAGAGCCTGAAAAGGCACTTCCACTTCTAGTGGAGAATTTAGATGGAGATAGAGCCCGTGTAGTCATGTACTCGATACCTAGATGCGTACGTCGCGTTAATCCGGTTTTGTTGACTTCCATGCTTAAAGAGCTTTTAAATCGAGAAATACTTAAAATCACGGTCAGAAAAGAGGCAATCAGGTTACTGGGTGCTTATAAAAGTAGCGAAAGCATTTCGTTATTGATGAACGAGTTTGGAAAAGTAAATTCCCATAAGGATGTAATCATTGCAATAGGGCATGCAGCGAGACAACATGTAGATGATGAACGTGGATGGGAAATTTTAAGTTTAATGGCTTCTTCATCACAAAGTGATATTACAAAAAGTTTATTATTCCAACAACCTAATGAACTTCCAGTAGAATATAGATCTCGATATTTAGATTTAATCATTAAAATTGCAAGTCATACAGATGCGACTGTTGGAAGAGATGCTTTCAATTGCATGAAAAATTGGACAAGTGGAAATGAAGTACTAATTGCGAATGCCACTGCAGAAGCTATTGTTAATTTAGAAGATAGCACTAGATGGAATGCGGCAATGAACACGTTGATAGAAACATGCCGTGATGGTAAGGTCAATGAATTTGTAATTGGTGTGTTTAAGGATTTGGCTAATGTTAAAATAAGTGATGAGTGGAATGCAACTGCCAAGAGAGACTTGCCTCATCGACAACGTCTCTTGAAATTTACAGACAGACTGATATCTTTGCCAAAGAACACACGTCTAAACCTTACAACTTTGTATCTAGGTATTATCAACTGTCTTGCATCAAATGAAACATTAAAGCATGCTGTGATGAAATTGTATATAGCATCAATTGATTGGAATAATGTAGAGGAATCTGTTGCTTATCTAAACAGTGTTGTTAATTGCATTACACAACAGCCTCATCTTTTAAAAGATGCATATAGACAGGTTGCCCAAAACTTAAAAGATAGCAAAGGATATTGGAATCCAGAAACAATATTAGAAATTGTGGACTTGATATGGTCTGAGGGCCGTTACGAATCTCAATTTATTGGACTTTCTCTGCTTGAAGTTATTGGCAGTGTTTTATTATGGAGTCCGGATTGTACCCGCCTTTTAAGATTATATAGAGATCACATAAACATTGAAATTCGCTCACTTGCGTTAGACATCTGGACATCAATAGAGTAAATATTTTTAAAATGCAAACTTGAATTGATGGCGATTGATGACGATACGATGTATTTATATCTCAAAGAAGGGAGCGAACCTGGTAGCAATAACGATTGCCCCTTCTTTTTCTCGGTCAGCGAAAATAATGGTGGTTAGCTTATTAAGCTATTTCCACATAAAATGAACAAGGAGCCCCGCGGCTATAAACGCGGGGCTTTTAAATGCGCAAAAAAATAATGAGAGAAGATTAAAGTATCTTTCTCACCTCAGTATGAATGGAACTTTCCTAATGGCAGACGAATTCAAGTAACTTATTCCGTACATGCACTTCTAGGCACAAACCCACATACACTAATACTAATCTTTAAAGCGGAGGCTTCCGAACAACTAAGATCCGCTAACATTGAGGGGGTGGCTGGAATGCCTGGAATTTTCAGTGCAATTGCTGTTTTAATCAAGCAGTTAACATTACTTGTATCCTACGTCAAAAATAACGCGTTTCCACAACCTTTAACTGAGGAAGAAGAAGAAAAACATCTTAGACTGATGGCCGAAGGCAATGATTATTCAAGGAATAAACTGATTGAACACAATTTACGGTTAGTTGCCCATATAGTAAAAAAATTCGATAATACGGGGGAAGATCTGGAGGATTTGATCTCGATTGGAACGATCGGCTTGATCAAGGCAATTGAGTCTTTCTCACCGAATAAGGGTACGAAGCTTGCGACTTTTGCGGCTCGTTGTATCGAGAACGAAATACTTATGCACCTTCGCTCATTGAAGAAAACGAGGAAAGATGTATCCCTGCATGATCCCATCGGAACGGACAAAGAGGGGAATGAAATTACTTTGATCGACATCCTCGGCACGGAAGCCGACGACGTCGTAGATAAAGTGCAACTCAAAATAGAGAAAAGCAAGATTTATCGGAACTTAGAGATCTTGGACGACCGCGAGAAGGAAGTTGTTGTCGGGCGGTTCGGTTTGGAGTTAGGCGGGGAAGAGCGAACGCAACGAGAGATAGCGAAAGAGCTGGGAATTAGCCGCAGCTATGTATCGCGGATTGAGAAGCGGGCGCTGATGAAGCTGTATCATGAGTTTTATAAGGCGAAGCGGTAAGGTCTGTCGGTCAGTCGGAGGAGTCGTCGCATACTTCATTTATTTGGGATCAGATAATGGAGGCGAAGAGGATGACCTTAATCAAGATTGAGCATGTGAGTAAGAGCTATGTGATGGGCGGGGAAACTATTCGTGCGTTGGACGATGTTTCGTTAGATATCGATCACGGCGAGTTCGTGGCGATCATGGGCCCGTCAGGGTCGGGGAAGTCGACGCTGATGAACATTCTGGGCTGCTTGGATGTTGCAGATCGCGGGGACTATTTGTTGGACGGGAAAGCCATTAATCGGCTCAAGGATGCGCAGCTAGCTGAAATAAGGAATCGGAAAATTGGCTTCGTGTTCCAGAACTTTAACCTGCTGCCACGGCTGAATGCGTATGAGAATGTGGAGCTTCCGCTTATTTATCGGGGCATGAGTAAGCGTGAAAGGGAGCCGCTTGTGATGCAGGCATTGGAAGTGGTGGACTTGGTGAATCGCAGGAAGCATGTGCCTTCGGAGCTGTCCGGCGGTCAGCAGCAACGGGTTGCGATTGCCCGGACATTGGCCGGAGACCCAGCGATAATACTGGCGGATGAACCGACGGGGGCACTGGACTCCAAGACGGGGGTTGAGATCTTGGATATTTTTAAGGGTTTGAATGAGCAAGGCAGGACAATCGTTTTGATTACGCATGACTTGGCGATTGCGCGTCAGGCGAAGCGGGTTGTGTATTTTCGGGATGGGAAGTTGAGTGAGGTTGGATAGGATTAGGGCCGGGACTCTAAAGGGGTTCCGGTTTTAATTTTTTGCATCTTTTTTCAAATGCTCTGTTTCGTTGAATTCAATTCGTCACGTGTTAACATTACCAACAGGTGAAATATTAATAACTTTAGTTGTTTTGTAAATAACTATTGGTAACTGAGATGGACTCTTCCACCAAATGAAGTATAACTAACTAACTGAAGTATTAGGGGACAGTTGATGACTAACTGGTGGTTTTAACTAATTTATACTAGGTCAGATTAAGTTTTGCTTGCCCCACTCAATAATCAAAACAGGTTCTTTTTACTGAGTTATTCCTACACGAAGTCTTGGATAAGCAATACCTAGCTATTTCAGTTGCGTTCACTTACTCTGAAAAACTCTGCCTATATAGGTTAAAATACATAAATATATTTATTTAAAATTCAAAATAATATAATTGGATTTATAATTTACTTAGAGTTACAACCGTATTGCAAGTTACCATAATGAAATCAAAGGGGGAAATCAAAATGAGTAAAAGTGTACTGATCGTAGTAACTTCAGCTAGTTCCATCAACAATGAGAAGAAAACAGGGCTCTGGCTCTCGGAATTTGCAGAAGCGTTTATTGAATTTACCAAGAGTGGATTTAACATTACAGTCGCGAGCCCATTAGGTGGTAAAAGTCCTATCGATGCGAATAGTTTAGTCGGATTACATCAAGAAATACTGGATACACAAAAGCATCTTGAAAATACACTCAAACTCGATGAAATCAGTGCTTCTGATTATGATGCTATTCTATTGCCTGGCGGTCATGGTACTATGTTTGATTTGCCGGATAATGCTAAGCTTCAAACCTTGCTAAGAGATTTTTATGAAGCAGGTAAAATTGTTTCCGCGGTATGTCATGGACCAGCAGGTTTAGTCAATGTTAAATTATCAAACGGCAAATATTTAGTAGAAGGTAAACGCATAACAGCATTCACAGATTCTGAAGAAAAAGCCGCAGGTATGGATGCATACATCCCTTTTCTTCTTGAATCTAAACTCCGTCAAAGCAAAGCGGTCTTTGTTGTTGCTGCAGATTGGAGCGATCATGTCGAGGTGAGTGGAAGTATAATTACAGGTCAAAACCCTCAATCAACAGTTAGCGTTGCTCGTGAAATCATTGCTAAATTGAAATAATATTTTTTTATAAAAATTTAAATCCTGTCCAGAAACGGGTAGAGCCACTGCCATCAATGGAGCCTGGACAAAGTGGCGAAGAACAAATAATTAAAAATAGCTTGGTTTGATTTGCAGAAGGCATACACTTGATCATTTGATCAGGTGTTTTTTTATGACTGAGTGTATGATGAGAAAATAAGGAAGAATACAGAGGAAGGATATATAATAGTACAAAAAAGTAGTTAATTGAAAGGAATCAAATACATGGCAAGTTTTGAATGGTATCGAAGTTTCATCAGCATATATAAACACAGCTCTGTATCTGAAGCGGCTAAAACGAGAATAATGACTCAGCCCGCTATGAGTCAGCACTTAGCAGCTTTGGAATCAGAGGTTGGTGAACCATTATTTACAAGAAGCGCTCGGAAAATGATACCAACAGAACGAGGAAAAGATTTATACTCTCAGTTGGCACCATTAGTTGAGTCTTTAGAAGAAGTGACGCTAAATTTCAAAGTAGTTACCTCTCCGACGCTTCCAATTCTAAAAATTGGCACAGCTCCGGAGTTCTTTCGTGAAAGAGTTGCTCCACTTCTCGGAAATTTCGACATGCGTATATATGCCATGTACGGAATTGCATCGCATATTTTTGACTTATTAATGGAAGAAAAAGTCGATATCATCATCACTTCTCAAAAATTCATAGCTCCAGGGGTGGAGTATTTACATTATGTAGAAGAGGAGTTTGTTGTTGTATCCCCAATTGATTTTGATGAACCCGAGATTGCAGAAAAATTGCAATTGGAACAATGGTTGGCAGCCCAACCATGGCTTAGCTATGGGCTTGAACTTCCCATCATACGAAGATTTTGGCGGGAAAATTTTCAAAGGCGACCACAAATAAAACCGGAACATATATTACCAGATTTACATGTTATTTTAAATGCAATTGAGCATGGTGCTGGCATTAGCCTTTTACCCACTTATATGCTGTCTAATGCAGTGCAATCTAATAAAGTGAAAATCATATGCACCTCTTTAAAGGTAACGAATGACTTGTATTTAGCTTATCACATGAAAAATCGAAACTTGCCTAACATAAGAATGCTGATAGATGCACTAAATATATATGATTCCGAGTAATATCACACAAATGATAGAGAAAGGATAAGGGAGGCAGCAGAAACATCATCAATCAAAAAAATTTATAAATAATAATCTAATTTAAAGCGGCTCATTTGATTGTATTTCTGTTGAATACGAGCCGCCTGTTCCACAATGCCAATTATTTAAATTAAATTATACTCCGAACTAGTCCTCCATCAACCCGTAAGGCAGCACCGTTTATAGCTGAAGATAAAGGACTGCTTAAGAAAGTGACCAGATTAGCTATTTCATCTGGGCGAATGAGTCTTTGGATAATGGAGGTTGGTCGACTTTCAGCCATAAATCTTTTTTCTGCTTCCTCAATTGTCAGTGGTTCATTCGGGTATAAGGTTTTCAGCCAGGTTTCCACGCCTTCCGTTAAAGTAGAGCCGGGCATTACAGTATTAACTGTAACCTTGGTACCGGTTGCTAATTCCGCCAAGCTTCGTGAAATGGATAGTTGTGTTGTTTTGGTTGCGCTATAGTGAGCCATTTCATTGGGGGGCGTAATTGCGGCTTCACTAGCAATGAAAATAATTCTTCCTTCTTCATTTTGGATCATTTTATTCAAGTAGTGACGAGTGAGACGTACACCACTCATAACATTTACTTCAAAAAATTTAAACCATTCCGCATCTGGAATTTCAAAATAGTTAACTGATTCAAAAATTCCCAAATTGTTTATTAGTATGTCAACGCTTTCAAATTTTTCGATGATTTGTTGGCATCCTTCTGCTGTTCCTAAATCTGCAACTGCAGATTTTAATTTCGCCTCTGGATAACGGTTTTGGATTTCTTGAATGGTTTGTGCCACTTTCTCTTCGTGACGTCCGTTGACAAGTACTTGGACACCTTCCGCAGCTAAAGATGCAGCAATTGCTTTTCCGATTCCAGCTGTAGATCCTGTTACTAATGCTGTTTTTCCCTGTAAATTAAGTAGCATTTTTGTTTCCTCCTAAGTATTTAAGTAATTAATAGATATTAAGGTGTGTATGACATCCCTAAACGTATTATTGAGTATTATAAGAAATATGAAAAGTACGTACTTTTATGGTATTTAGGTACTTTATTGTTCCTATGTTACCAAAAAGTGCGTACTTTTATTTTCCTCTGCTTCTAATCATACTATTTTCACATAATACTGTAATGTGAGAAAGGTGAGCGTTAAATGAATCCAAATTTATTCGACTCGTTTAGCTTAAGTGGTATGCAACTTAAGAATCGTATCGTTATGGCTCCTATGTGCCAATATTCAGTTACAACAAAAGACGGTAGGCCAAACGAGTGGCATTATATTCACTATCTTAGTCGTGCAATAGGGGGAACTGGTCTTATTATTATGGAAATGACAGACGTTGAGCCGGATGGCAGAATTACTGACTACGATCTTGGTCTGTGGTCTGATGAACAAATTTCGGCATTTTCTGAGATCGTTGAAGGTGTACATCGTTATGACGCGAAAATCGGAATTCAACTTGCACATGCAGGGCGTAAAGCTGAAGACACGAAAATACCTGTTGCACCCTCAGCTATTGGGTTACCAGGACCCAAGTACAAAATGCCACGTGCGCTCTCAACAGAAGAAGTTGTTAAAATGGTACAATTGTTTGGAAATGCTGCACGCAGAGCCGTTGAAGCTGGTTTCGACACGATCGAGATTCATGGAGCACACGGCTATTTGATTCATCAGTTTCACTCACCACTATCGAATCAGCGGGAAGATGAGTATGGTAGAGATCTTTCAAGATTTGGAAAAGAAGTAATTCAAGCAGTGAAACGAGAGATGCCAAAGCATATGCCTCTGATATTCCGAATTTCAGCTGTAGAGTATGCGGATGGCGGATACGGAATTGATCATGCGATTGCTTTGTGCAAATTGTATCAAGAAGCTGGGGTCGACGTATTTCATGTAAGCTCAGGAGGGGAGGGGCCTACAGGCACCCGAAGACCGGGTACAGCCCCAGGCTATCAGGTGGGTTTTGCCCGTCAAATTCGACAAGCTACAGGTGCTCCTGTCATCGCCGTAGGCATGTTGGAAGATCCTGAATTAGCGCAGTCTGTAGTAAGCAGTGAATCGGCCGATTTAGTAGCTCTGGCACGCGGCATGTTGCGTGATCCTTACTGGGCTGCACATGCGGCATTGAAGCTCAATTACGGATATCAAGATGTTCCGAAGCAGTATAGACGGGCATATGAATAGCAGAAGAAGCCTGACCTTTGGTGAAGTATCTAAAGGGTCAGGCTTTTTCTGTAAGGATTACTCTTCAGTTAGTATTGTAATCATTATTTAAATTTATGCTTACTATTCGTCACTGAAAGAATTACGTTTGATGATGTGGTGGAAAATGTGGTAATACATATTCACCAAGTTCTTGAATAACCTCATTCGCTGGGCGAAGTCCATCGAATAGAGCGAAAAAGAGATGATTAACACCAATATTCTTATACATGTTAAGTAATTCTATTAATTTATTGCGTCCAACTCGATAACCAAGCCGGATTGGGCTTGCTTCTTCGTCAGGGTCATTTGCTAAATCAAGGTGCATAGGCATTGAAAATGGCCGAAATGCATGATTGTTTTGGTGAGCAGAAGACTGACGCCATGCGTTTATAGCATCTAGTTGCCGCATTGGCGATTGTGGATAGTACATCCATCCGTCGCCGTTTAATCCAAGCCAATCGAGATCTTGCTGTGCAAAACCGGTGATAATCGTAGGTATCCTTTGTTTTAATTTAGGAACGAGCGTTGCTTGATCAATATGACCATAACTCGACTCGATAGTAGGATATTGCTCGTAAAGTACTTTTTCGAGATAAGCGTATGCCGCCTGAAATTGAGCGCCTCGGCTAGGATGATCAACTCCAAGTCCCTTAAAGTCAGCACGCCTATCTCCCGATGAAATCCCCATTATCAGTCTTTCCGGGAAAAGTGTTTCGATTGTGGCAACTTCTTTTGCCATCCTGAGAGGGTGGCGGAGAGGAAGTACCATTGCTGATGTTCCAAGTGCGATTTTTTTTGTTTGACTTAATAAATGTGTGCCGTAAATCAGAATATCATAAATTTGACCAACTGCCGGGTCACCAAAGTTGGGATCTTCTAATATCACGTCTCTAAGCCATAGCGCGGTAAATCCATAAGCTTCAGCGGCTTGCGACAGTTCAATTTGATTTGCCATGCTTGGTTTTTTCATTTGGTAGTTTTCTAATGGAATGTGAAGACCGAGCGTTAACTGACCTTCTTTGTACATGTTTTGATAGCTTTGATGTTGTTCAAACATTCTGATGCCCCCTTGTGTCAGTTTCTTTCCAGTTTGGCTGAAATGCCAGTCAGAATGATGGCAAGTCCAACCATTAATGCGCCGATCCATGGTGTATGCACTAGACCCATCGAATCGATAACAATCCCTCCGATGATCGACCCAACGGCGATTCCAATGTTGAAAGCAGCAATATTGATTGCAGAGGCAACATCCACGGCGGAAGGGACATATTTTTCAGCGAGTTGTACAACATATAACTGAAGACCAGGCACATTCATGAAGGCAAGCAGACCCATCGCTATAACGCCAATTACGCCAGCTATTTTAAATGGAGCAAGAAAAGTTAACAGGATTAGTACTGCTGCTTGTATAATAAACATCCAAAAGAGCGCGCGGATAGGGTTCTTGTTGGCCAATTTTCCACCTGCGGAGTTCCCGAATGCTACAGCTATACCATATCCGATCAAGATGACATTTATTACGCCGTGGCTAAGTCCGGTTACATCGTGCAAGAGTGGTGTCAAATAAGTAAATGTAACAAACGTTCCTCCATAACCAAGTGCAGTTATTAAAAAACCTAGAAGCAAGCGGCCATTGGTTAGAAGATGAAGCATATCTGAGAATTTTGCTGGAGGGGATTGTTTCAAATTTCTAGGTATCAGTGCGGCACTGGAAATAATCGCAATCACACCAAGTAAAGCAACTCCCCCAAAGGTTGCTCTCCAACCGAATGCTTGACCAATAAAAGTTCCTAACGGTACACCGGTCACAATTGCGATCGTAAGGCCTGTGAACATGAGCGCAATGGCACTTGCCTTTTTTTCTGGAGGCACGAGTTGAACAGCGATCGTAGCTCCAATCGAGAAAAAGACGCCATGAGAAAATGCAGTGATGAATCGCGCAATTAACAAGAGTTCAAACGACGGAGATATTGCAGCGATCGCATTACCGATGATAAAAACAACCATAAGTGCCATGAGTAAGGACTTACGGCTCATTCGATTGGTGAGTGCAGTAAGAATTGGAGCGCCGACTGCAACACCGATTGCATAACCTGAAATTAGTAAGCCTGCAAGTGTAATGCCGATTTTCAAATCATCCGCAATGGAGGCAAGCAGACCAACAGGAACGAATTCAGTTGTTCCGATACCAAACGCGCTAATGGCTAGGGCGATTAGGGCCATTGTACCTGATTTAGACTTCCCTCTTTGATGAGAAGCTGACTGTGCATATGATTGGTTCATAGTGACCTCCTGTTAAGCTTGTTCTTGTTTAGTTTACGAGAGTTATTATATAGCCATAAAGTTGTTTATGATAAGTACGCACTTTTATGATATATAGGCACTAATAAGTGCTCTAATCAGCTTGTTATTATATCTCTAGACAAATCTAAATATCTATGTTACGGTTTATCTAATCGATTAGATGAGTTGGTTTTTGGGGGGATGAATGTTGGCTACAATAAAGGATATCGCGCATAAATCAGGAGTCTCCGTTGCCACCGTTTCTTATGTCCTGAATAATACTCGTTGGGTACACGAGGATAAGCGAAGGAGAGTACTCGAAGCGATTTCCGAATTGAATTATGTGCCCAATGCGGTTGCAAGAGGGCTCAGAGTACAAAAAAGCAACGCGATCAGTTTTGTGGTATCTGATATCACAAACCCGTTTTATCCGGATTTAGCTAAGGCTTGTGAAGATCTTGCACAGACTAAAGGTTACACCATCAACATTTTGAATACGGATGATAAGCCTGATCGAACGCAATTTGCTCTAAATCAGGTTAGAGAAGGAAAAGTCGATGGCATCATTGTCACCTCAGCTTTAGAGCAGGACCGTGAATACTTTCAAAAATTTATGGACCAAGGCCATGTAATTGTATTGGCAAACCGCTTTATTAGGGGACTTCAAGTAGATTCAGTTGTTGCTGATAATTACAATGGCGCAGTAATGGCCACAAATCATCTTTACCAGCTCGGCCATAGGAAAATTGCCTTTATGCCGGGTATTAGTGGTTCCTCCATCACTGAAGGCAGAATGAACGGATATTTAAGTGCGATGAAAGAAGCTGGTTTGACGGTATATCCTGAATGGCTAACTTCAGGGGAAGCACGATATTCCGGAAGTTACAATGCAACTAAATTATTATTAGAGCTCCCTGAAGAGAGAAGGCCTACGGCAATTTTGAGTCTGACGGATATTGGAGCATTAGGTGTATTGGATGCAGCGGCAGATTGCGGCATATCCGTACCGGATGACTTGGCTGTTATTGGTTTTGACGATTTGTTTATCTCAGGGACCCGCAGCGTCCAGTTGACGACTGTTAAGATTCCTAGATATGAAATGGGGAACTTGGCTACATCAATTCTTTTGGATAAATTAGAAAATTCAGGAAAGTTTGAATCCGATATTCGAGAGATTGTGCTGCCTGTAGAACTCATTGTCCGCAAAACTTGTGGGAATCAGAACTAATAGCGGTTCTGTGTGTATGTTGTTTGCAGCTTCATGCACCTTCTCCAAAGCGCTATCTAATCGATTAGATGGAAATAGATCTTATGTAGTTGGTGGAGGGATAACATGAAAGCAGTTGTAAAAGAGAAGGCCGGGTACGCCAATGTCGCATTGATTGATGTACAAGAACCTGTGTGCGATTCGGGTTCAGTGAAAATTGAAATAAAATACGCAGGTATTTGTGGAACGGATTTACATATTTATCATGATACGTATAAAAGCAATCCACCAGTTATTTTAGGTCATGAATTCTCTGGAGTTGTTAAGGAAGTAGGGTCAAATGTACAGCGCTTTCAAGTTGGTGATCGAGTGACTGCTCTCCCATCGACAGCAATTACATGTGGGTTTTGTGAACATTGCCGTACAGGAAATTATATGTTCTGCACAAGTCGTAAGTCGTTGGGATCCGGCATTGACGGAGCATTTACGCAATATGTCGTAGCTAGGGAAGATATGGTTTATCATATTCCAGACCATATCTCACTCGAGGAAGCCGCTTTAACTGAACCGTTGGCTTGTGCAGTAAAGGCGATTGAAGAATTAACACCTATCCTTGTTGGTGATACAGTGCTGCTTTCTGGTCCTGGTCCAATTGGTTTGATTTGCTTAGCATTGCTCGTCATGAAAGGATGCAAGGTCATCGTAGTCGGTACTAGTGCTGATGCTTCAAGACTACAAATTGCAAAGGAAATCGGTGCAGATGTTATTGTTAATGTAAGTGAAGAAAATTTGCATGAGGTTGTCGTGCGGGAAACCGGGGGACATGGCGTTGATGTGGCGGTAGAGTGTGCGGGAGCAGGACCTTCTATATCTAGCTGCTTACGTGAGCTGAAGAAGAGAGGGAAACATATACAAGTTGGTATTGTAGGCAGAGAAACCATAATAGACTATGACACTATCTTATATAAACAGCTGCAACTAGTTGCTTCTTACGCCCATTCCATCGAAACGTGGGATCGGGTCATGAACATATGGCGGCAAAACAAAATTCGCTTGCAACCAATCATCACACATAAGCTTCCATTAAGTAAGTGGGAAGAAGCATTTGATATTTGTGAGCAGAAAATTGGTGGGAAAGTACTTTTATCTTATGATGAGTAAGGAAGAGAGGAGATGGTAGGTTGAATGCTAATCTTCTCAAGATCCATAGTATTTACGCTACTTTAGACGATTATATGTTTGTAATACTTAAATGAAGAGAGGGGCTAATCAACATTATGAAAAGCTTGATTGTTGACAATGAGGGAAAACTTTCAGTCCGTGAAATTGCCAAGCCAGTTTACGGCGAGTATCAAGCACTTGTGAAAATGGTCAGTTGCGGGATTTGCCGTGGAACAGATTCAAAGCTCATTCATCGGGAATTTAAAGGCTTCAATACATACCCAGCAGCACTTGGTCATGAGGGTGTCGGTCGGGTTGTAGAGTTAGGTGCAAAAGCTCGCCATCTAAAAGTAGGGGATCTTGTAATGCTTCCATTCTTGGAAGGAGTAACAGACGGTGTGCATTCCGGTTGGGGGGCATTCTCCGAATATGCTGTTGTAGCAGATAGAGATTCATTGCTTGAGGATGGAAAAGGCCCAGGGGCGCCGGAATTTTCGGAAGCATACTATGCCCAGCAGGTACTTCCGGTAGATTTCGATATTGTGGCAGCGCCAATGTTGGTCACTTTTCGTGAAGTTTTCGGAGCGTGTAAGCGCTTTAATTTTCGACCGAATGCAAGCATTATCGTTTTTGGTGGCGGCCCAGTCGGACTTACGTTCATTACTTTTGCTAAACTTCTCGGGATGGGACCGATTATCGCCTCAGTGACGAGCGATGCAAAGGTAGAAGAGGCAATTGCGGCTGGAGCGGATTACGCCTTCAATAGCAAGCTATGTGACTTGACTGCTGAGGTGCGAAATGTTTGCAAGGATGGCGTAGACTTTACTGTAGATGCAGTCGGCAAGAATGAGATTATCAATCAAAGCATGGAATTGCTCGCACCTTATGGACATATTTGCGTGTATGGCATCTCACCAGAAACGAACATGCAAATCGATTGGAGCAAAGCTCCGTATAATTGGCATTTGGACTTCAATCAATGGCCTTCCAAACTAGATGAGTCAGAGAGTCACCGACAGGTTATGAATTGGATTGAACTAGGAGTTTTGAAGCCGGAGAAGTTCATCTCCAAAGTGTACCCCTTCGAACAGATTCTAGAAGCCTTTGAGATGAGCAGTAAAAGCAGCGGCTTAAAGAAAATAATCATTACTTTTGAAGAATCAATTCTTTATTAAAAAATATTCAATCGGGGAGAGAAGAAACAATGGAAATGTATACAAATGGAAAATGGAGAGCGAGTAGAGATGGCAAAGTAGTTGAGGTATTTAATCCAACCACGAAGCAGATTATCGATACAGTACCTTTCGCAACAAGTGAAGACGTTGAAGACGCTCTTCAGGCTGCGCAGTCGGCTAAAAAAGGATGGGCTCGCACGCCACTCTGGAAACGTGGGGAAGTTATCATCCGTTTCTCAGAGCTTGTCCTTCAGAATAAGGAGCGCTTGGCTTCGTTATTAAGTCAGGAGGTAGGTAAACCTATCGCTCAATCTGATGCCGAAATCGAAACGGTTGCTCGGTTGTTTAATGCTTTTGTAGGCCAGGCAAAAACAGTGTATGGGTTAAACATTCCTCTAGATCAACAAGCCGGCGTCGAAAATGATATCTATTTGACACGCAAAGAACCGCTTGGCGTTGTTGTTGGTGTAGTACCCTTCAACTTCCCAGCAGAATTATTTTCCCAAAAAGTCGCGCCAGCTTTAGTGACGGGGAATGTAGTGATTATTAAGCCTGCGAATGTTGCGCCACTAACTATTTTGGAATTGACTAAACTCCTATACAAAGCAGGTTTACCTGAAAATGCGCTGCAAATTATTACAGGATCCGGGCGGGTTGTAGGTGAGATGTTAACGCAAAGCCCGCTAGTGAATGCGATTAGTTTGACGGGTAGTACGGAAACAGGGATAAGAACCGCTATGAACGCTGCAAAGCACTTGAGTCGTTTGAAGCTTGAGCTTGGCGGTAACGACCCGTTGATTGTTTTTGAAGACGCCGATCTCGAATTAGCTGTCGAGCAGACTGTTTTTGGTAGGACATTAATGAATGGCCAGACTTGCTGTGCAAATAAGCGCATGATCGTTCACCGTTCGAAAGTTAGTGATTTCACGGATCTTTTAACAGCGCGTTTGAAAAAGATTCAATATGGTGATCCATTAAATCGAAGTGTGGGCATTGGGCCATTAATTGATGATGAATCGCTGCAGACGGTTCATAACCAAGTCCAAACAACGATTAACCAGGGCGCTAAAGCTGTTCTGGGTGGAGAGATTGTTGATAATACTTGGTACTTGCCGACGGTGCTGACTAACGTCTTGCCTTCCTTTGAAGTGGCGCGTGATCTGGAAATTTTCGGCCCTGTTTTTCCGATCATATCTTTTAACACCGACGAGGAAGCAGTCGAGATTGCGAACAGTTCTATTTACGGCCTAAATGCTTCCATCTTTACGAATGATATTAATCGTGCGATGAACGTGTCTTATCAAATTGAATCGGGTATTGTTGCTGTCAACAATACCGGCACATATCGACCAGATGTTGCCTTCTTCGGCGGTTATAAGATGAGCGGTCTAGGTAGAGAAGGACTCATCGGTGCGCTGGAAGAAGTGACCCAAACGAAAAGCGTGGCCATTAGAAATTGCCTGAAACTTTATTAATCATATTCGGAAGGGATGAATATCGTTGTTTACTAGTTTCTTTCCAAAAGTGGAGTTTGGTGCAGGTAAAGTGAATCGGATTGCCGAGTATGCCCAGGATTTAGGTAAGAAAGCGGCTATCGCAATTGATCCTTATTTGAATTCAATTGGTCTTGGCGATCGTATTGCAAAGCATTTGAAAAAAGTTTTCATTGACAGCATAATCATATCTGATATTGAACCGAATCCAAGTTGTTTTAAGGTGGATGAAGCGGCTCGGCAGGCCAAGGATGAGCAATGCGATTTTGTAATCGCGATAGGAGGAGGAAGCGCAATCGATTTTGGCAAGGGCTTGGCTGTTATGATTCACGGCCAAGGCTCTTCCTGGGACTATACGGAGCGAAACGATCATGAGGTGCAGCGACCTGGAACCGCAACACTACCGCTTATTGCCATTCCGACAACTTCTGGAACTGGCTCTGAATCAACGCCGTTTGCTGTTCTCAATAATCCCGCGCTAAAAGAGAAAAGCACGATTGTAAGCGAAAGGATTTTTCCGAAAATTGCAATCGTAGACCCAGTTCTAACGATTTCCTTGCCTTCTAAAATTACAGCTTCCACTGGATTTGATGCATTTGCCCATGCGCTGGAATCGTTCATCAGCGTAAAAGCTAATCCGTTCACGACGATGGTAAGTAAGGAGGCGATGGGGATAGTCATTAAGCACCTTCCTGAAGCTGTTGCTAATGGCAGTAATATAAAAGCAAGAGAAAACTTGTCTTGGGCAAGTACTCTGGCAGGGGCTGCTATCGCACATATCGGTGTTACTTTACCTCACTCCTTAGCCCAACCTGTTGGCGGCATGTTCGGAGTACCTCATGGAGACAGTATAGCCGCATGCATGGTCAAAGTATTGGAAGTGAGTTGGCAGGCGGATTTTGGGAAGTTTGCAGCCATCTCATCAATCATTGACCCATCGGTGAATTCCTTACCTCTAAAGATAAGGGCCGAAAAATGCCCAGAATTAGTAAGCAGATTTATGTCGGAGATAGATTTAAACGTCAAGTTCTCTACCTTTGGAATGACGGAGTCTGATATTGACAAAGCCACCAATATTGCATTAACAGGATATTATTTTGATATTGAAAATCATCCTAAAAAAGTGACAAAAGAAGAAATATATCAAATTTATAAAGCTTGTTTGTAGTGGAATGCCAAGAGATAAGAAGCGGGCCTTCAAGGCTAGGCTCGCTTTTTTAAAAAAAATTTGTTTATCATCTAATCGATTAGATATCTGTAAATCCATTCAAGGAGTGAAAAATGATGGGACGTCTGACGAGAGAAATCGAAAAAAAAATGCAAAAAGTTGCTGCGGAAATACGCCAAAACGTAGTTAAAACAGTACATGGTGCGGGGGCGGGACACCTCGGCGGGCCGCTATCTGCAACAGATATTTTGACAGCTTTGTACTTTGACGTGATGAATATTAAGCCGGATTTTCCGGAGTGGCAAGATAGGGACCGCTTTGTATTATCAAAAGGGCATTCAGCCATAGCATTATATTGCACGCTTGCGGAAAGAGGCTATTTTCCGAAAGAAGAGCTTCATACGTTTGACGAAATTGATTCACGTTTGCAAGCGCACCCGGATATGAAATTACTCCCAGGTCTGGACATGTCGACCGGGTCGCTTGGGCAAGGCATCTCGGCGGCCGTAGGCATGGCACTAGGAGCCAAGTTGAAACAGCAGCCATTCCGCACGTATTGCATGGTTGGCGATGGGGAATCGCAAGAAGGCCAAGTGTGGGAGGCTGTTGACACTGCAGTAAAATATAAGCTCGACAATCTAACCGTGATTTTGGATAACAATAATCTGCAGCAATATGGTTGGAAAGGAACGGAAGGAAGAACACGGGAAATTCCAGTCTTTAACCCTGGGTTACGATGGGAAACCTTTGGCTTTCATGTTATCGAGATTGATGGGCATGATTTCGAGCAGATTGTATCTGCACTTCGTGAAGCAGAGACTGTTGTAGATAAACCTACGGTTATTGTGGCTCATACTGTCAAAGGCAAAGGCGTTGATTATATGGAAAATAATTATTTATGGCATTCCAAAATACCGACAGATCAAGAGTTAGCTCAAGCATTAAGTGAACTTCAAGGAGGTATTAGACAATGAAACCAACCACAACTTCCCCAAAGCTTGTTTCAATGCGCGATGTATTTGGCGATAAGCTGCTTGAACTATCTTTCACAGACCAGCGCGTATACGCACTAGATGGAGATTTGGCTAACTCGACTAAACTGGACAAGGTAGCGGAGAATAATGAAGGGAAATTTCTGCAAATGGGTATTGCCGAGCAAAACATGTTAGGCGTTGCCGCCGGTTTGGCTTCGGTCGGGTTGCAGCCGTGGGTATGTTCTTTTGCAGCTTTTATCGTCAAACGTGCTTTTGACCAAATCGTCGTAACGATTGCACAGCCGAGTATGGATGTCAAGATGATTGGTGCCTATAGTGGCCTTTTGAACGGCTGTACGGGTAAGACACACCAGTCGCTGGAAGATTTGGCTATGATGCGAACCTTGCCGGGAATGGTTGTATTGGCACCGGCTGATTCTGTTGAACTGCTGCAAATGATGGAGTTTGCCAACGAGTATAACGGTCCAGTCTATATTCGCGTTGCCCGGGATTCATATCCAGTCCTGTTCGAAGAGCAAAACTACCGATTCCAATTGGGAAAAGGCGTTACACTCGCTTCAGGCACGGACGTTACTATTGTATCAACCGGTACGCAAACGAGCCGTTGCCTGGAGGCTGTAGAGCTGCTCAAAAAGGAAGGCATCTCGGCTGAGCTACTTCACTTGCCATCCGTTAAGCCGATAGATGCTGATCTTATCGCCTTATCTGCTCGCAAAACGGGAGCTGTAGTGACAGCTGAAGAGCACAGCATCTTTGGTGGATTAGGTGGCGCAGTAGCCGAAGTGCTGGCAGAAATTTTCCCGGTTCCAATGGAGCGAATCGGCATACAAGATAAGAATTCAGAATCAGGCTCCAATGATGCCTTATTAAATAAATTTGGGTTAACTTCTGGTCATGTGGCAGAGAAAGCACGTAAAGTTATTGCAAGGAAGAAACATTAAAGAGAATGGAGAGAAAATCATGGAAAGTAATGTAAAGCATGTCGGTTCAATCATTGACGGGAAGGAGCTTAAAGGCGGAGATCGTGTGACGCAAGAAGTCCGAAATCCCTATAACGGCGAAGTCGTTGGCTTAGTCGAGTACGTGGCTGAAGGCGAACTCGAATGCGCAATCGCAACAGCAGAACGCGTATTCCTAGATACCATGCGTAATATGCCAGCATATCAGCGTGAACAGATTCTACGGAGAGCAGCTGATTTGTTGGAAGCACGAAAAGAGGAATTTGCCAGAACATTGGTGCTTGAAGCGGGTAAACCGATCCGTGATGCAAGGGTAGAGGTTAGCCGTGCCGTACAGGTCATTCGATTTGCATCAGATGAAGCCAAAATGTTGGGTGGCGAGCTCGTTCCTATGGATGCTGCAGTAGGAGGCGAGAATCGAATTGGGATGGTGCGTCGATATCCAGTTGGTGTCGTAGCTGCGATTACCCCATTCAACTTTCCTCTGAATCTGGTACTCCATAAGCTTGCACCGGCTTTTGCTGCAGGCAATACCGTCGTACTCAAGCCTGCTGATAAGACACCATTGTCATCAATCGCACTGGCTCACTTGTTTGAAGAGGCTGGTCTTCCACAAGGGGCACTAAACGTTGTGCTCGGCAGGGGATCGAAAATCGGTGAACCACTGGTTTCAGATCCTCGTGTTGCAAAAGTGTCGTTTACAGGAAGCGTTCCTATTGGTCTTCAGATTCAAAAATGGGCTGGTCTTAAAAAGTTAACGCTTGAGCTCGGGTCCAATTCCCCTAACATTATTTTTGAAGATGCCGAGTTGGGAACGGCAATTGATAGTCTCGTTCGGGGGGCATTTGCTTTTTCAGGACAAGCGTGCATATCGGTACAGAGGGTGTACGTGCAATCATCCATTTATAGCAATTTTCTTCACAAATTTGTGGAAAAAGTGAATAAGCTTCAAATCGGTAACCCGGCACTGGAGACGACGGATATCGGCCCGATGATCAGTGAGGACGAAGCGAGGCGCGCCGAAGAATGGGTAAATGAAGCCACACGCGAAGGGGCTGAAATTTTAGCGGGCGGTAAACGAATCGGTACGATGATGGAGCCTACGGTGCTAGCGAATGTCAATCCGAAAATGAAAGTCGTGTGTCAGGAAGTGTTTGCACCGATCGTGTCCATCATTCCGTTTGAAACGGAGGAAGAAGCGGTCCAAATGGCCAACGATTCCGTTTTCGGACTGCAGGCCGGTGTTTTTACAAACAATATTAATCGAGCCTTACGCTTGGCGGAGCAGCTGGAAACCGGTGGCGTTTGGGTCAACGAAATATCCACATATCGGCAGGACAATCACCCATACGGTGGCGTTAAACTAAGCGGTATCGGCAAAGAAGGTGTAAAATACGCAATACAAGATATGATGGAAAGCAAATTTATAGGCATTAAATTACTCTAAAACATACGAGGACAAGTGTTGAATGGAAGGGGGAGAAGTCTAAGTGGCGTACAACAGCATCATCATTCGTTTAGAGCTGATTCATGCTCTGAATCATTTCGGCGAGGTCGCAACCGCAATCAGTCATGCAGGAGGCGATATCACATCCATTGATGTTATTAGCAGTGGAAAGGAAAGCACCATTCGAGACATTACAGTACAAGTTTCGAATCAAGAGGAATTTAAGGTTTCCGAGTGCCTAAATAAACTGCAAGGCGTCAAGATTATAAATGTTTCTGACCGCACTTTTCTGGCACATATAGGAGGGAAAATTTCTATCCATCCGAATATGCCGATTAAAAATAGAGACGATTTATCCCAAGTGTACACGCCTGGGGTGGCCAAAGTATGCAACGCAATTCATGAGGATCCCCGCAAAGCGTACTCGCTTACCATTAAACGGAATACGGTAGCGGTTATTACGGACGGAACTGCCGTTTTAGGATTAGGCGATATCGGGCCACAAGCTGCTGCGCCAGTCATGGAAGGCAAGGCAATGCTATTTAAGCAGTTGGCAGACGTTGATGCTTTTCCGTTATGCTTGGATACGAAGGATACGGAAGAAATTATCAAAACAATTGTGAATATCAGTCCGATCTTTGGTGGAATTAATCTGGAGGATATCAGCTCCCCGCGCTGCTTTGAAATTGAATCTCGCTTATCCGAGCAATTGGATATTCCTGTTTTTCATGACGATCAACACGGCACAGCCATAGTCGTCTTAGCTGGATTACTTAACGCGTTAAAGCTTGTTGGGAAGCGGATCAATCAGGTACGGGTTGTAGTCAATGGGATTGGAGCTGCTGGTGTATCCATTTGCAAAATGCTTCTATCAGCAGGGGTTATGGATTTAATTCCGATTGACCGAGAGGGAGCGGTTGTTCGTGGTGAAAAGTATGAACAGCCAATGTGGCAATGGCTCGCAGATCAGCCGCAAATTGGAAACCAGTCGGTTAATTTGAAAGAAGCGATTCGAGGTGCTGATGTGTTCATTGGTGTGTCCAAAGGCGATCTTCTTCGTGCCGAGGATATACAGCAAATGACGGCTGATAGCATCGTATTTGCTATGGCGAATCCTGTGCCCGAGATCGATCCGGAAGAAGCTGCACCCTACGTTCGTGTGCTTGCAACGGGCCGTAGCGATTACCCGAATCAAATCAACAATGTGCTTGTGTTTCCAGGTATATTTCGAGGGGCTTTAGACTGCAGAGCACGTCAAATCAATGAACCAATGAAAATTGCGGCAGCTCGCGCGATTGCTTCGGTCGTAGGCGACAAGGAATTAAATGAGCTTTATATTATACCGAGTATATTTAATGAGCAGGTTGTAACTAAAGTCAGACATGCGGTCATTGAGGCTGCAATTTTAACAGGAATGGCCAGGCGCATACCACCTGATTTTCATTAAATTTAGATATTTCCTAGTGAAGTGGAAATTATTCGTGTACGGATGTTTAACATATGACCACAAAATACTCGGGGACATATCCTGGGTATATTTTGTGGTCATACCTGCAAGTAGGGAGGAATAATTTCATGAAATATAATATAAAATAAAATTTTATTTTATATTGACCACAAAAGAATATGATTCTATAATGTAAATGTGATCATGCTTATCTACAAAATTAGACAATAAACTTTGCTGGGAGGTGGTCGCTACGGGCACTATTCGTACTGTTTTAGGTGACGTTGCAAATGAACAACTGGGATTTTGTCATAGCCATGAACATTTGTTTATCGCGGATGGAAAACCTGCGCAATTAAATCCTGTCTTGCGGATTGACGATTTTGAGAAAACGAAGAAAGAATTGTTGTTTTATCAGCGTTTAGGCGGCAAATCCATCGTGGATGCCCAACCGATCGGTTGCGGACGGATGGCGGACCTACTGTCGGAAGTTTCCAGACAAACAAATATCCACATTATTGCATCTACGGGGTTTCATAAAGCAAGCTTCTACGATGACAATCATTGGCTGTTTCGATGGGATGAAGACCGTCTGTCACGTCTTTTTATCAGCGAAATAGAAAACGGTATGTATGTTGGTGCAGATCAGAATGATCCGGAGAAATGGATTCCTGCCAAGGCAGGTTTAATCAAAACTGCGATAGACGAGGAACAACCAAGTGTGATGGCGCAGAAATTATTGAATGCAGCAGCGGGTGCTTCATTGGCGACAGGAATCCCGATCATGTGTCATACCGAAACGCACCGTCAAGGTATTGTTGTCGCTGAGCATTTTATGAAACAAGGTGTATCTGCTGACAATTTAATCATTTGTCATTTGGACAGAATGTTGAATGATTTTGGCGTTCATCGGCAGTTAGCCGAATACGGCGTTTTTTTGGAGTACGATACGATTGGCCGGTTTAAATACCATAGCGATGAGGAAGAAGCCGAATTGATCGTTCAAATGTTAGAGTGGGGATTTGGGAAATCACTTCTTTTAGGCTTAGATACGACTAGGGCGAGGTTGACAAGTTATGGAGGAGAAATTGGCCTAGAGCATATGAAAGTCAATTTTCTACCGATTCTACGTCATCGCGGCGTACCGCTCTCTGCTATCACGGATATGATGATTAATAATCCTGCTCATGCATTTACACGTAAACTTAAAGCAGCCAAAGAAGAGGTGGAATAAATGGTATATAAAGTATTAGTGACTCCCCGCTCATTTGGAAAGGGTAGTTCGGAGCCGATTGACATGCTTAAAGAGCGGGGCTGTGAGCTCGTTCTTAATCCGTACGGACGTATCATGAGCAAGCAGGAAATGGTGGAATTGATTAAGGATGTGGATGCTGTCATTGTCGGCGTTGATCCCATAGATCAAGAGATTATTGAGAGTGCATCAAATCTGAGAGTTATATCCAAATATGGTGTTGGTACCGACAATATTGATATGAGTTATGCGCAGGAAAAGGGCATTCCCGTTACAGTAACAACAGGTGCTAACAAGGATGCGGTAGCAGATTATGCAGTAGCGCTCATGCTCGCGGCCGCAAGAAGAATGATTCCGATTGATAGGGCGTGTAGAGAATTAAATTGGAGTAAAATAACATCGGTCGATGTATGGGGCAAAACGCTCGGTCTCATCGGTCTCGGGGCTATTGGTAAAGGCGTTGCAGCTAGAGCGAAAGGGTTCAATATGAACATTCTTGCTTATGATTTGTTTCAAGATGAAGCATATGCTGCGGAGAATCAGATTCAGTATGTAAGTTTGGACGAAGTACTCCAAAGCTCCGATTTCATCAGCTTACACCTGCCATTAACGGAACAAACGCATCACTTGATAGGTAGAGAACAATTTGAAGTTATGAAAGAAACCGCTGTCATTGTTAACACTGCTAGAGGTGGGCTTATAAATGAACAAGCTCTGCTTGAAGCTCTTCGTGCTGAGAAAATTTGGGGAGCAGGGATGGATGTTTTCGAGCAGGAGCCTCCACAAGATAAAGGATTTCTGCAATTGGACAATCTTGTCATCGGATCACATTGCGCCGCTTCGACGTATCAAGCGATCGAAAACATGGGAACAATGGCCGCGGCCAATGTCCTGAAGCATTTAATTATCAACAAGTAGAAAGGAATATGTTCATGAATAAGATTCAAGTCGTAAACAGATTATGTGAGGAAGGCATTGTGGCAGTCATTCGTGCGGATGATAGTGAACAAGCAGTTAAAATCGCTGAGGCATGTCTCCAAGGGGGGATTTCTAGCCTGGAAATTACGTTCACTGTTCCTTATGCACATCAAGTGATTGAGAAACTTTCGAAGCACTTCGCTCCAGGGGAAGTTTTAATTGGCGCGGGAACTGTATTGGATACGGAAACGGCTCGTATCTCGATTCTCTCGGGTGCGCAATTTGTTGTCAGTCCCTTTGTAAATACGGAGGTTATTCGACTATGCAATCGTTACGGGATTCCGTGTATGCCAGGGGCTATGACGGTTAAAGAGGCGATTGAAGGTATGGAAGCAGGAGCAGATATTATTAAGCTGTTTCCAGGGGAAACGTATGGCCCTTCTATGATACGTTCACTGAAAGGTCCGTTGCCTCAGGTGAATGTGATGCCTACCGGAGGTGTTAATCAGGACACGATTACGGACTGGCTCGAAGCTGGAGCCGTAGCGGTTGGTGTTGGGGGTTCCTTGATCAGTTCAGCCAAGGATGGCGATTACGGTTCTATTACTAAAAAAAGCCGTTTACTCGTGGATAAAGTGAAAGCATTCCGTGGGGTGTAACGGCTATGAGAATTGCTGTTTTTAGCGACCCCCAGCAAGCTGACCGCATAGGCGCGGAAATTATTGAAATGGTTGTCCGAGCAAAAGCCAATCCGAAATTAGGTTTAGCAACAGGTTCGTCACCTGTTGGAATTTACAAGGAACTAGTTAAAAAGTTCAAACAGAATCCGTTCAGCTTTAAACACGCTTCCGCCTATAATCTAGACGAGTATATCGGTCTGCCAGCTGATCATCCTCATAGCTACGCGTCTTACATGTATGAACATCTGTTCCAGCATATTGATATGCTGCCGAGCCGTATTCATATTCCTAATGGAACAGCCGAATCTTCTGTTGCAGAAACGATCAGATATGAAATGCTGCTGCGGGAAGCGGGGAAACTCGATATTCAGCTGCTTGGTATTGGGCATAACGGGCACATCGGTTTCAACGAACCGGGTCCGCAGCTTTCTAGCGAAACGCACATTGTGACATTAACGGAAGAAACACGCAACGCTAATGCCATGTGGTTTTCTAACGCCAACCAAATTCCTAGGCATGCGATTACTATGGGAATAGGGCCAATTATGATGGCGAAAAAAGTGCTGTTTATTGCACATGGCGAAACGAAAAGCACGGTTGTTAAGCAGGCATTTACTGGACCAGTGACAACAAGCTGCCCTGCCTCTTTGCTGCAATTGCATCCTGAAGTCACTGTTTTACTAGACGAAGAAGCGGCAGCTTCCTTGCTAAGTGGCGGTAGATCGTCGTTTCAGATCTATGGTAATAAGAGATTGGACTTTCTGTATGATCCTCAAATACAGGATATTTTCGGGTCTAGTATAGGGAGGTAATTTTTCCAAATAAAGAATCGAATAAAATTCTTTTTTATTATTGACAGTAACGAATAATATTCTATAATAGAACTGTAAGCACTTATTCAATACAAACTTATGTCGAACAGAATTCGAAATCAGAAAGGAAGTAACAATATGTATCCTCAAGGTATTCAATTACAAGGCAAAGTTGCAATCGTCACAGGAGCTGCATCCGGTATCGGAGAAGCTGTTGCAAAAATTTTCGCTGCTAATGCTAGTAAAGTTTTACTGGTAGACATTGATGTGGAAAGATTGAAAAACGTAGCGGCAGAGATTGAGGCTAGCAACGGAATTTGTGATTGGGTTGTAGCCGATGTGACAGAAGAAGATCAAGTTGCTAACTTCTTCAAGCAAGCGAATGACAAATGGGGCAAGATTGATCTGCTTGTGAATAGCGCTGGACGTGATTCCTTGTCTCCGCCAATCAGCCAAACGACGCTAGAAGAGTGGAACAAAACGCTTGGGCCGAACTTGACTGCCGTATTCTTATGCTGCCGAGAAGCGTTCCGATATATGGAAAAACAAACAAGCGGCGGAAGAATCATCAATATGGGATCTTCCTCAGCTAAGGTTGCATCTTGTCCAGGTCATAGCCCTTACCGCGCATCCAAACATGGCATGATGGGATTAAGCAAAAATATTTTACTCGAAGGCAAGGATAAGAATATCGGGGTAACGGTTATTAATCCTTCTCACGTTAAAACGCCGATGACTCAAGTTATCGATACAGGCATTTACGATGGTGAACTGCCTGTTTACACCGATGGCTGGTTGGATGAAAAAGAGCTGAAAGAGGGAATCTATAATAGCTGTATCGATGTAGAGAACGTAGCGGAAGCTGCGCTTTTCGTAGCAACAAGAACACCTGATGTGACTATTCCATCGTTCTCCTTCTATCCGACTCATAAAGTACATCGGTACGGAATGGAAGTATAAGAAGTTTTTAGCAAACAAAACAACACGATTGGCTCGATAGTCCTGCATATCATAAGTAGGATGCAGAGGTTTATCGAGCTAATCGCAATATTTCTAATGATATGTAAGCGTTTAATGTAGTGCGTACCCTAAGTAATTATGCACAGGAAAGTGGGAGGTTGGAGTGGCAGGGAAATATGTGATGTCATTTGATTGTGGGACAACGAGCACAAGGACAATTTTGTTCGATCACAGCGGGAATATCGTTTCGGTCGCTTATCAAGATTTTGAACAAATCTATCCGAAGCCGGGTTGGGTAGAGCATAATCCGATGGATATTTGGAAAGCGCAATTAAAAACAGCAAAAGAGGCACTAAAACAAGTAAATGCAAGTGCTCAGGACATTGTCGGAATCGGAATAACCAATCAGAGAGAGACCACCATCCTATGGGATAAAGGTACTGGAAAGCCCGTCATGAACGCAATTGTGTGGCAGGACCGCCGAACGGCCGACGTATGCCAATCTCTTAAAGAACAAGGTTTGAGCGAGTACGTGAAGGAAAATACCGGACTGCTGATTGATTCCTATTTCTCCGGAACGAAAATCAAATGGATCCTTGAACACATTGAAGGAACAAGAGAGAGAGCTGAAAGAGGTGAACTTCTCTTTGGTACGGTGGATACTTGGTTGATCTGGAATTTAACTGGCGGCAAAGTTCATGTAACTGACTATTCCAATGCATCTCGAACCATGCTGTTTAATATCAATGACATCGATTGGGACGATAAATTATTACGAGAGCTAGATGTACCGCGGGCAATATTGCCTGAACTTAGACCATCCAGTGAAGTTTACGGTCTGACAGACGAATCTCTGTTTGGCGTATGCATTCCGGTTGCAGCTGCTGTCGGGGATCAACAGGCAGCACTCTTTGGACAAGCGTGTTTTCATGAGGGGATGGCGAAAGCTACTTATGGAACAGGCGGCTCGCTGCTCATGCATACGGGTGCAAAACCGATCCGCTCAGAGTCGGGCCTCCTAACCACTGTGGCATGGGGCTTGAATAACAAGGTGGAATATGCGCTTGAAGGTCTGTTGTATGTCGTTGGTGCATCCGTACAGTGGCTGCGGGATGAACTTAAACTGATATCCAGCTCCGCAGAAACAGAACAACTCGCGCAGGAAGTTTCGGATACGAATGGTGTGTATGTCGTTCCGGCCTTTGTTGGGCTATCCGCTCCTTATTGGGATCAGTATGCGCGCGGCGCAATTTTGGGTTTAACGCGCGGAGCGAACCGCAATCACATCGTTAGGGCTACGCTTGAATCGATCGCGTACCAGATTCGAGATGTTATTACTTGCATGGAGCTAGATTCTGGTATCTCAAATCGGGAGCTAAAGGTTGATGGCGGAGTATGCAACAACAACTTCGTTATGCAGTTTCAATCCGATATGCTTGGGGTCCCGGTTATTCGCCCGAAAGTTGTGGAGTCAACAGCCCGAGGCGCAGCTTTTTTGGCGGGTTTGGCAACCGGATTCTGGGAAAGCCAAAACCAATTGTTAGATACGTTTGAACTAGATCGCAGATTCGATTCAACATTCGATGATTGTAAGCGTAATCAATTATATACCGGTTGGAAAAAAGCTGTCGAAAGATCGAAGGATTGGGAAGAACGTTAAAAGTTTGAAAAAATCAAAGGGGGTTTATTTTCAAATGCAAACAAAAAAGAATGTTAAAGCTATGTCTCTCATTATCGGTTTGGTACTAATTATGATGGCAATGACGGCTTGCGGCAGCAAGTCGGCGACGAACAATACTAGCAGCGGCACGGCGAGTCCTAAAGATGGCAAAAAACATGTATTTGCGGCCTCATATTTTACTTTGAACAATCCGCACTTTATCGATTGGAGCAAAGGGTTGAAATCCGAAATCGTTGATAAGCATGGCGACAAATTAATTGAGGTTGATGCACAACTTGATATTAACAAGCAAATATCGGATGTTGAAGACTTCATTCAACAAAAAGTAGACGCGATCTTCATTGCTCCTGTTGACAGCAAAGGGATTAAAACTGCACTGCTCTCAGCAAAGAAAGCGAATATCCCAGTTATCATTATGGACGTGCCTCCGCAAGATACAGATCTCGTTACTGCTATGGTGACGACAGATAATTTTATGGCCGGCAAGGTACTTGGGGAAGCAATGGTCAAAAATACGGAAGGCAAAGCCAACGTAGCGATTATCGACTGGTCTGTTGTTCAAGCTGTCGTGGATAGAACAGATGGTTTCAGCTCTGCCATTAAAGATTCACCGGGCATTAAAATTGTTGCAAGACAAGATGGTAAAGCGTCAACAGAATCCGCACTACCGATTATGGAAAATTTCCTGCAGTCCAATCCAGAAATCAATGCTGTGTTTACAATTAACGATCCTTCAGCAGTTGGAGCGTTAGCGGCTATTGAAGCGGCAAAACGAAATGATATTAAAATTTATTCCATTGACGGATCGCAAGATGCTATCAAACTTATTAAAGATAAGAAAATTGTCGGTACTTCAGCTCAATTCCCTGTCAAAATGGGTCAAGTTGCAGGTGACCTTGTCTATAAAATCTTGAATAAAGAATCTTTTGAAAAATGGGTTAAGGTTGAGAGTCTATTCGTAGATCAATCCAACTATCAACAGTATTTGAAATAATACGTTTTTCACGCCGCACGATAAGGAAGGTATCTTATGGGCAACAATACACCACTTTTACAAATGAAAGATATCAGTAAGAGTTTTCCTGGAGTCAAAGCGCTTGATCGTGTGCGCCTAGAAGTCAAAGCAGGAGAAGTGCATGCTCTTCTTGGAGAAAACGGGGCCGGGAAGTCTACACTGATCAAGATTCTTGGCGGAGTATTGGTTCCAGACGAAGGTGAGATCTACTTTGACGGTCAAAAAGTGGAAATTAAGGATGTAAGTTTTTCAGAAAGCATTGGGATTAGCGTCATTCATCAAGAGCTTTGCCTTGCACCGAATATGACCGTTGCTGAAAATATTATGCTAGGCAGGGAGCCCTCCAAGGGCGCCTTGCAGCTAGTCAATATGAAACAGACTATTAGGTTTGGACAGCAGATTCTAGATCAATTCGAGTTAGATATCGATGCTGCTGAATATGTGAGCAACTTGACTGTCGCACAGCAGCAGATGGTGGAAATTGCTAAAGCCTTGTCCAAAGATAACCGAATCATTGTGATGGATGAGCCAACTTCATCATTGACTGAGAGGGAAGTTAGCAAACTGCTGGATACGATACGGGCACTGAGACTGAAGGGTGTATCTGTTATTTATATCTCTCACCGTATGGAAGAACTGTTTGCAATTGCGGACAAAGTCACGATTATCAGAGACGGCACATATGTTGCGACCAGAAACATGACGGAAACAAGTTACCAAGAGATGGTTCAATTGATGGTAGGCAGGGAATTATCCGAAATTTATGCTAAACCGGTTATCGAACGTGGAGAAAAAATTCTTGAAGTGCGAAATCTTAGTAGCGGCACGAGAGTGAAGAACGTAAGTTTTAGTCTTTATAAGGGAGAAATTATTGGTTTTTATGGGTTGGTCGGTTCTGGCAGATCGGAATTGATGAGAGCCATCTTTGGTATCGACAAGGCGGACAGTGGTGAGATCTATTTAAACCAGCAAAAAATACGGATTCGCAGACCAAAGGATGCAATGAAATACGGCATAGGACTTGTTCCGGAAAATCGAAAAGAACAAGGAGCAGTCCTCATTCAAAGCGTTTCCTTCAATATAAGTCTCGGTGTGCTGGACACAATGGTTAAGCGCTTTCAAGTGAATCGACGACAAGAAGAATCGTTAGTGGATAAATATATTGAAAGACTATCAATTCGGACTCCTTCTGCTGAGCAGCAATTAATCAATCTTAGCGGAGGAAATCAGCAAAAAGCGATCATTGCTAAATGGCTTGCGATGAAACCGGACATTTTAATTCTTGATGAACCTACCCGCGGCATTGATATCGGTGCCAAGAAAGAAATCTATGCCTTTATGTCCATTTTGGCACAATCGGGAGTCAGTATCATTATGGTTTCGTCTGAGCTTCCAGAAATCATTAATATGAGTACACGTGTGATAACCATGAATCAAGGGGAAATCAGTGGCGAATTGACGATGGAAAGCGAGATTACCCAAGAGAATATTCTTACTCATGCAACTGGAGGTTTAAAAAATGAACGTGAACACGCAAGGACTTAGCCATCCGAAAAAGGCGAATGCTTGGAAAAAATGGCCAGTAGTTGACTATGTCATTTCAAATTCAGGGATATTGTTAGCCCTTATTGGTTTGATTATTTTCTTTGGACTTACCACGTCGACATTTATGACGACAAGTAATGTGCTTAACGTTTTAAGACAGATTTCGATTAATGCCATTATCGCATTCGGGATGACCTTTACTATTCTGATCACCGGAATTGACTTGTCTGTAGGATCCTTGTTGGCAGTATCCCAGGTAATTACCATAGGACTGTTATTTATGGGGGTACCCATTGTACCAGCGCTAATTGGTGGTATACTCATGGGCGGCGTTCTCGGTTTGATCAACGGATTTGTCATTACAAAAGGTAAGATTCCTCCCTTTATCGTAACATTGTCGATGATGATCATGGCACGCGGTTTCTCGTATGTATTTACTGGTGGTAGACCAATGAGTTTCAGCAATGAGGTGCTGTCTTTCATCGGAAATGGCTATATCGGTCCCATTCCCGTACCTGTTATTATTATGGTCATCTGTTTGATTGTAACGTCATTTATGTTGAATAAGACGAAGTTTGGAAGACACGTATATGCCGTCGGAGGCAACCGAGAAGCAGCTAAATTCTCTGGAATTAACATCTCGAAAATAGAAATCTTGGTTTACACCATTTCGGGTCTATTAGCCGGGTTAAGCGGTGTGATCTTGGCTGCTAGAATGTCTTCCGCACAGCCAACTTCAGGGGAAGGGTTTGAGCTAGATGCCATTGCTGCTGTCGTATTGGGAGGCACGAGCTTTTCTGGCGGCATCGGTAAGATCGGCGGTGTATTTATTGGCGCACTCATTATTGGTGTTCTGAATAACGGATTGAATTTATTGCATGTCTCGTCATACTGGCAGATGATTATAAAAGGTTTAGTTATTGTTATCGCCGTTTACGTTGATTCGCTTAAGAAAAAGAAGCGTGCCTGATATTTTCCAAGCTTCTGGGCATAATGGTGTTGAAAAAAAGATCCTACTTGACTAGAATATCTTTATCGCCTGTTAGGATTCACAATAATCCCGGTGAATATTCAAGATACGAGGTGCACTGCCATTGGAAGAAGGAAATCGTACCCAACACCAGGACGTATTTAAGTTAATTAATACAAAGATAGCCTATTTAAACCCCGCTCTTCGTCGAATTGCTGAGTATATTTTGGAAAATCCGAGCCAATGTAAAAGCATTACGACCAAAGAACTGGCAACCGCTTGCAATGTTGCCGAATCCACAATCACTCGATTTGTCAAAGAAATTGGCTTGGACAGCTATCAGGAGTTGAAAATAGGAATTGTCGAAGCTTTAACGATGAGTGATGCTTCCGGCAGTATGCTCTCTACTGACTCGTACGTTTACGAAGATATTACACGAACTGACACGATGGAAATGATACTGGAGAAGGTTTTATACCGCAATGTGCAGACAATGACCGAAACGAAGCAGCGTTTAAACATTGAAGAGCTCAGTAAGGCTGTAGACGCCATCGACCAAGCCAATACGATCCTTTTCAGCAGTATGGGATCATCGAGGGCTGCTGCGCTTTCGGGTGTCATGAGGTTCACCCGGGCCGGTAAAAAGTGTATGTTTCTCGGAGATCAGAGCTCATTGTTAATGAGCGCTGCGATTTCAAGTCCGGATGACATTATGATTGGGATTAGTAATTCAGGTCGTTCGAAAGATGTCATAGACTCCATGCGGCTTGCTAAATCCAAAGGTACACGTACCATAGGAATCACTTCTTTTGAGGATTCGCCGTTAACGAAGTATTCGGATATTACGCTTTTCACATCGGCCAAATCATCCAGCGAAGGCTCGGCACTCTATTGGGAAGCTGCGGCTTCGAAAGCTGCACAAATCTTGGTGCTGGATTTGATCTACGCTGTGTATGCAGCTAAAAATTTCACGGAAACTTTAAATCACATGGAAGAGACGTATAAGGTCCTTCGCAGTTCCAGAGAAAAATGAGGGAAGTGTCTATGATATGACTCTGTCAAAGTAAGTAAATAAGCTTTGGCAGGTTTTATTATCTCCAAAATAAAATAAAATTCGTTTTTACTATTGACCTTGTAGAATAAAATTCTTTATAATTCGAATAGTAACATTGGTGGTCAGAGAGGAGCTTGCAAATGAAAGCAGCGTACTATTACGGAATTGGAGATATTCGTGTAGAAGATGTGCCGATCCCGGAAATTCAAGATAATGAGATGCTTGTAAAGGTGAAAGCCTGCTCGGTTTGTGGGACAGATAATCGTATTTATCGTCATGGACATTTTAAAGTTCCTGAGGGGATTAAACGTGTGCTTGGTCATGAAACTTCTGGAGAAATCGTCAAAGTTGGTTCAGCGATCAAGAACATGGCCGTAGGTCAGCGTGTTGCGCTGCCGCCGAATGTAGGATGTGGAACTTGCCATATGTGTATCCGTGGCTACAATCAGCTATGTCCTAACTATCAAGCATTCGGAATTAGTATGGACGGTGGATTTGCTGAATATGTAAAGGTTCCTTCCTTCGCGGTGAATAACGTTATTAAGATTCCAGATCATGTGAGTTATGAGGAAGCTGCTATTGCAGAACCGCTTTCATGCGTGGTCCACGCCTACGAAGCTCATAGAACGGTTCCCGGCGACACGGTACTCATTATAGGTCCAGGCCCAATCGGCGCTCTTCATGTCATGATGAACAAAATGGCGGGTGGCCGCATTATCGTAGCAGGACGCTCCGATTCCAGGCTTGAGCAAATCAAGAAATATGGCGCGGATATTGTCATTAATAATAAAGAAAAAGACCTGAAAGAAGAAATAGATAAAATTACGGATGGACGTGGCGTAGACGTTGTCATCACATCAAATTCAGACCCTGAGATGCAGAAAGTTGCGTTAGAAGTTGCGGGCTATCACGGACGTGTGTCACTCTTCGGTGGCCTTCCTAAAGGCAAAGAATTCGTTACGTTGAATACCAACCTTATTCACTATAAGGAGCTTCTCGTTACGGCGACTACAGGCTCCAGTTTGTTGGATGTACACAAAGCTATGGATATGATCTCTACAGGAAAGATTGATGTGAAATCACTCATTACGGCGAAGTTTTCGATCGAAGATACAGTTGACGCTTTAGATTACGCAGCTTCAGGAGCTGGCATGAAGGCACTTATCACATCAGAACTCTAATTATGGAGGTATCATCATGAATAAACTTATGAACGCGGCAGTTTTGCATGCGCCGGCAGATCTTCGCTACGAACAGGTTGCGGTTCCATCCTTTAAAGACGATCAAGTCTTGGTACGAGTGCGAGCTGCTGGTGTATGCGGCTCCGATCTTGGACGCGTTATGAAGACGGGGACATACAGCTTTCCAACGATACCTGGTCATGAATTTTGTGGAGAAATAGCTGCAGTAGGTTCACTTGTGAAAGATTATAAGCCTGGAGATCGGGTTGCCGTAGCTCCTATTCTTCCTTGTGGAACATGTGAGTTCTGCGAGTCTGGAGATTATGGGTTATGTGATAACTATAACTATCTAGGTTCCCGTACTCACGGCGGTTACGCCGAGTATACGGTTGCTCCTTCGAGGAACTTGGTTCGACTACCGGATAGCATGTCATTTATTGAAGGAGCCATGGTTGAACCGGCTGCCGTTACACTCCACGGCATGATCAGGGTTGGTGTCAACGTTGGCGATACAGTAGCCGTTCTTGGATGCGGTACAATCGGACTATTCGCCATTCAGTTTGCCAAGATTATGGGGGCAACTCAGGTCATAGCTTCGGACGTCGCTGCGGACAAGCTTGAATTAGCCAAACAATTGGGAGCCGATGTTGTTATTCATTCAGGTGAAATTGACGCAGCAGTGAAGATCAAGGAACTAACCGGTGGAAGAGGAGTAAATGTAGCTGTAGAAACTGCCGGTGTCGTTCAAACACAAGAACAATGTTTAAGAATTACCAAGAAAAAGGGACGCGTTCTTTACCTTGGAACCGCACATAGAGATGTTGTATTACCACCAAAAAGTTTCGAGTGTATCGTAAGAAACGAGCTTACCTTGGTTGGTTCCTGGAATTCTTACAGTGCTCCATTTCCAGGTGTTGAATGGCAAGCGACTATCGATTATGTAAAAAGCGGAGCGCTAAAACTTCAGCCACTCGTTACCCACAAGTTCACACTAGGGGATGCACCCGCTGTATTTGTAGACTTAGTAGAACGAAAATATCCTTTTACAAAAGTCATTTACGAGATTTAAAAAAATCATATTAGGAGAATTCATATGATACTTCCTTCTAAAGCAACTCAACCAACGATGTACTTTATAGGCGTTACGACTACAAAATCGTCAATCATGAAGCTTTTCCCGTTATGGGCGGAAGCGCTTGGACTGAAGGATGCCGTTATTAAAGGCATAGACATCGATATCCACGCTAAACCGGAAGTTTATAGAGAAGTTGTAGAGTTTATTAAGAATGATGAATTGTCCCTTGGAGCTTTAGTCACAACTCACAAAATTGATCTCTACGACGCTGCCAGTGACCTGTTCGACTACTTGGACCCCCATGCGCAAATGTTCAAAGAGCTTTCCTCCATTTCAAAGAAAAATGGCAAGTTAGAAGGTTACGCGAAAGATCCTATTTCTAGTGGATTGGCTATGGAAGCATTTATTCCGAACGATTACTGGAACCATGGCGGTGAAGTATTAATTCTCGGTTGCGGTGGAAGTGCTCTGGCGATCAGCTCTTATTTAACGGAAAAAGAGCACGGTGACCACTTACCATCTAAAATCATCTTGACAAATCGCAGCAGGCCAAGACTAGATTCAGCCAGAGAACTGCTCTCGCAGTTAGATACGAAAGTGCCTTTCGAATATCATCTGTGTCCTGATCCATCGCAGAATGATGATGTCATGGCGAATTTGAAACCAAATTCGTTAGTCATCAACGCGACTGGTCTCGGTAAGGACCGTCCGGGATCACCGCTAACGGATCAAGGAAACTATCCGCAAAACGGCTTGGTGTGGGAGCTGAACTACCGGGGAGAACTCGATTTTATGCATCAAGCATTAAAACAAAAAGAACAACGGAACCTGCATGTTGAAGACGGATGGATTTATTTTATCCATGGATGGACTCAGGTTATTGCAGAGGTATTTCATATTGAGATTAAAGGCGAAGTACTGAACAAATGCGCTAAAATTGCTGAATCGATTAAATAACCAATAAATGATTAAGGGGTGTTTTAAATGAGTCAAGAAGTTAGTGTAAAGCCATTTTCTATGTATTTCGATTTGTTAAACGGGATGTCTGGCGAGAAAAGTACAACAAAACGCTATCTGTCTAATATGAGAGGCATGTTCGCTGATGGTGAAGCTCTTGAAGCCATGATTGCTAAAGAGAATTCGCTGATGTATGAATTTTTTGAACTTGAGATGCCCGAAAAAGACGGCCACCTGTTGTTCGGTACAAGTATCGTCTACCCAGGAAAAGTCGGTGATGAGTATTACATGACCAAAGGGCATTTTCATACGATTCTGGACACGGCCGAGGTCTACTACTGTTTGAAAGGTAAAGGCTATATGCTGATGGAAAATCCTGAAGGGGATGTAGTAGCTGAAGAAATGACGCCTGGAAGAGCTGTATATGTACCTGGCCGTTATGCGCATCGAAGCGTTAATGTCGGTGATGAGCCTATGATCACATTCTTCGTTTTCAGAGCAGATGCAGGCCATGATTACGGAACGATTGAAACGAAAGGCTATAGAAAACTGATTGTGGACAAAGACGGCAAGGTAGAACTAGTGGACAATCCCAGATGGGGTAAATAATAAATCTTATTGAATTATTGGGCCTGAATGTTTGTACTGATGTTCAGGCCCACCCTTTATTTGGGGGGAAATTGTCTAAAACCTACAAACAGATTATTCAGTCATCTTAGTCAGGAGGAAGGGGGTTGTATAAAGGAATACGCTGAATTGTCGATGAAGTCAGTTTCTATTTTACAAGGTTTGTAAGCGCTTTATTATTCTCGTATGAATAAGGGGGAACTGCATATGAAAAAGGTTGTTCTAAGGAAATCGAACTTGTTTCTGCTTTTCACACTGGCTGTAAGTTTAATGGCTGCTTGTTCCAGTCAAACGGCCCCTTCGTCAAAATCAGAGCAGCAGGGGAGTCAACCTCAAGCGCCTGCAGTAAACGATGATTCGGCTAAAAAGCTTGGGAAGATCGTCATTGGTTGGGTTCCACCTGATATTACTGGCGTGTATAAAATAGCAACTTCTTACATGGAGAAGTCGGCTGAAGATGCAAAGAAAGCCGGTTTAGATGTAGAAATCCTGACGAAGGCCAGCAATAATCATGGCGATGCGAATGCTCAAATCCATAACATTGAAGACATGATTCAAAGAAAAGTAAGCGCAATCATAATTTCACCAGCTGATGTAGAACCGCTGAAACCGGTGCTGAAACAAGCGGAAGAAGCGAAAATTCCTGTTATTATCGTAAACCTGCTGACTCCGATCGAAGGGGTTCATGTCGATTCTTACATAGGATTTGATAATGCGCAGGCAGCAGAAGTTTCCGCATATGCGATGCTGAATGCACTTGGGGGTCCAGGTGTATTGGATGGTAAAGGGAAAAAGGTGGATGTTCAAGCACGCCAAGAATTGGATTTAAAATGGTGGCAGAACGTATATAAAGACGTTGACCCGAATTCGATTAAAGGAAAAATTGCCATTCTTTCAGGGGTTCCTGGAAGTTTCTACGATAACGAGCGTCAAAAGGGCTTTGAAAATGTATTGAAAAAGTATCCGAACGTTCAAGTTGTCACCAAATTGCCGGCGGATTGGAATCGTCAAAAAGGCGTATCTGTCACCGAGAACATTTTGCAGAAGTATAAAGATATTAATGGTATTTGGGCTGCATCAAATGAAATGGGATTAGGTGCCATCAATGCCGTTGAAAACGCTGGGCTTACTGGTAAAGTATTCGTCACAACGAACGATGGAACGTCGGAGAGTGTTGACCGAATTAGAGAGGATAAGATTCTAAGTGAAACATGGCATGGTTTCCCAGAGTGGGGTTGGTACGGTGTCAAATTCGGGGTAATGCTCCATCTGGGAGAGCAAGTACCGCAAATTTACGACATTAGACCGCGGACAGAGTTTAAGACCAATGCGAATGACTTTTATCCAAATCCAGTACTTGACCCAATTGATTGGAAGGATATTATTAGCAAAGCAAAAGTGAAATAATCATAGGTTTGTAAGATTCATCGTTTTATCTCCTTTGTGCTCAAACGCAGTTAATAACTCTTTGAGCACAAAGGTATTCCAATCGTTCCTGAAACAAGATGGGTGGAGATGATGACTTAAATGACGAATACACTTTTGAAAATGAACAAAATTAAAAAGCGCTTTTATGAAACGATAGCATTAGCAGATGTGGATTTAGAGATTAAAAAAGGTGAAGTTCACATGCTATTAGGTGAAAATGGCGCAGGCAAATCGACACTAATGAAAATTTTATCGGGATCTTATGTTCCTGACGATGGTCAGATTTACTGGGAAGGTAGTCCTGTAGCGTTTAAAAGTCCTTCAGACTCTCTCGCATTAGGGATTGGCATGGTATATCAGGAATTGAATATGATCAAAGACATGAGCGTCATGGAAAACATTTTTCTAGGTCGAATGCCAAAACGTAAAATGCTTCCTCTAGTTGATTGGAATAAGGTCACCCATAACACGGAGAAGGTTCTGAGTACTCTGGGATTAGATATAGATTTACATGAGAAAATATCACATTATGACTTGGGCGTCCAGCAACTGGTCGAAATTGCACGGGCGATTTCACGGAATGCGAAATTAATTATTTTGGATGAGCCTACTTCTGCTCTAACGGATAAAGAGGTGAAATCTCTGTTTCAAGCGATTAGACGCTTGAAACAGCAAGGAATCTCCTTTGTTTACATAACGCATAAGCTCGATGAGGTCTTTGAAATTGGTGATACTGTAACGGTACTGAGAGATGGCCATTCAATCGATACAATTCATGATATTACAAGTGTTTCACAAGACAAACTGGTAAGTATGATGGTTGGTCGTTCCATCGATGAGCAATTCCCCAAATATAATCACTGTACTTCGAAAAAAATATTGGAAGTGCATGGTCTGAGTGACGGAAAAGCAATCCAAGATATTTCTTTCTCTTTGCATGAAGGCGAGATCTTGGGTATTGCAGGTCTGGTTGGTTCAGGCATTACCGAGTTGGTGGAAAGCTTATTTGGTCTGAGAAAGCCTGTGGAAGGAAGCATTGTATTACATGATGAACCTTATTCACCGAGGAGTCCTAGGGCAGCAATTGACCGGAATCTGGGTTTGGTTACGAAAAATCGTAAAGAGGGTTTATTATTGCACATGTCAGTTGCTGACAACATCACGGTATCAAGTTTTGCTGGTTTCGGTAAATGGGGATTCAGAAATAAGAAAAAAGAGCAGGAAATCTCGGAAGCATATAAAAAGCTGTTGAAAATTAGCACGCCTAGTGTTTTCAGCCATATCGGAAAATTAAGTGGAGGAAATCAGCAAAAGGGCGCCATAGCGAAGTGGCTGTGCAATCAAACAAAGGTTTTTATTATGGATGATCCCACTCGCGGCATTGATATCGGGGCCAAAGTGGAAGTGTATAAATTACTGAATCAAATAACAAAACAAGGCGGTTCAATTCTGCTTGTATCAACGGAATTGCCGGAATTAATCGGATTGTCGGATAACATTATTGTTATGAACAGAGGCCGATTGGTTGCAAGCTTTGATGCACGAGAGTGCAGTCAGGAATTAATTATGGATAAAGCGGCAGGAGGGCTCTAACGCATGCAAAGTATTGATATGACTGTCATTCAGAAAGAAAAGGCCGTAGCGAAAAAGAAAACATTCCTCTCATACGTCAACAAAGTCAGTCCGATTATCCCACTGCTCATATTAATTGTGTATATGGCTATTTCGAATCGTGAATTCTTCACGGTAAGTAATTTCTTAAATATTGCCAAGCAATCCTCCGTTATGGGGATTCTTGCAGTTGGCCAGACGATGGTTATTATTGCTGCGGGAATCGATTTGGCTGTTGGTTCGGTAATGGCATTAACCGGTTGCATTATTGCAGTAGCTATTATTAATGGCGGTGTTAATCCCATCTTAGCCGTTATCATCGGAATCGTTTGCGGTATTCTTACTGGTTCCTTAATCGGTCTTATTATCACCAAAATTAAAGTTCAGGATTTTATAGCTACCTTAGGCTCATTAACAGCAATTCAAGGTTTTGCATTGTTGACAAGCGGTGGACTTCCTATTACAGGACTTCCGAAAGCCTTGTTAGTAATTGGTAATGGTAACATCGCAAAGATTCCAATTTCATTTCTTGTCTTTATTTTTGTCGCTATCATTGGCTGGGTTATTTTAAGGCATACGACGATCGGGCGTAATGTTTATGCGCTGGGTGGAAATCGTGAAGCGGCATGGGTATCTGGGATCAATGTCAATAGGACCAAAACTTTCGTTTATGCATTCTCAGGATTTTGTGCATCAATCGCAAGCATTGTTATGTTGGGTAGACTTAACTCGGCGAATGCATTAATGGGTGAAGGGATGGAGCTGTTATCGATCTCAGCCGTCGTTCTTGGCGGTACGAGTCTTTTTGGTGGAGCCGGAGCGATCGGTGGAACGATTATAGGCGTCATCACCATGGGGACACTTAGTAACGGACTGAATTTCTTGGATATATCCGCATTTTGGCAGAAGGTCATTTTAGGGTTGGTTATTATTAGCGTAGTAGCGCTGGACACGTTTAGAAGAAGAGTATCTAAATAGAGCATGCCCAAAATAGAGGAGGATAAGACCATGTATAAATACGGTGTTCACAGTTCATTCGGTGAGAAAAATTGGAATTTCAATTTGTTTAAAGCAGTGAGAAGACATGCACAAAACGGGTTCGATGTGGTAGAAGTTTTTGTTCCTACGCTTCTATCCAGACCTAAGCATGAGTACCAGGAGTTAAAAAAAGTCGCTGATGAATATGGCGTAGAATTGACGTATTCAACGGGGCTGGCCAAAGAACATGATCTGTCCTCCAAAGACGAACGTATCCGTAGACAAGCGATCGAATATGTAAAACATGTTCTTGAAATTATCGCAAGCATGGGAGGTACCACCTTTGGAGGAGTTACCTATGCAGCATGGGCCGGGAAGCTTGAGCCCGGAGAACTCGATAGAAGCTCGTATGTTGACAACAGCCTCAAAAGTATGAGAGAGTTGGCGAAAACAGCTGAAGATCTGGGCATTACGTATTTGTTCGAGGTTGTGAATCGCTTCGAGACGACGATCATGAATACAGCCGCTGAAGGCAGGGCTTTTATCGACGCAGTCGGCAGCCCAAACTGCAAACTAGTTCTCGATACGTTCCATATGAATATCGAAGAAAGTAATTTCAAGAGCGCCATTGTAACCGCCGGTGATCGCTTGGGCTGCATGCACGTGGGCGAATGTGACCGCAGTCTTCCGAATAAGGAAGGGAGAACGAATTGGGTTGAATTATATCGAGCGCTCAAAAGCATTGATTATAACGGTATTTTAACGATTGAATCCTTTATTACAACAGGTGGGGAAGTCGGAAGGGACATTGGGTTATATCGTGATCTTACTTTCGGTAAAGATGAAACTCAACTGGATGTATCGATTAGAGAGGCTTTGAATTTCCTGAAATCCCACGAAGATATTTCATAGTCCTTTACTTGTCGTGGCCTTATACTAACAATGACCGGGCTCTATAGCCCGGAAATTGTCATATTCAAAGTTCATATTATAGACGTTAGTTGAAAGGAGTTAGGATGAGACTTACCATAGGAACAAAAATATTGACCGGATTTTTAATCGTATTATGTTTGATGGTTATGGTTGCTGGGTTCAGTGTTAAGCAAATGTCCGATATGGGAGAAGAAGCCGTATCAATTGAAAATAAATGGATGCCTAGTGTGAAAACGCTAGCTGCCATGCAATCAAATATGTTCGGGATTCAACAATCTATATTCGAAATGATTCTCGAAACCGATGATCAGAAAATAGTTCAAGCTCAAAGTAAAATGAACGATTTGATCGCCGAGTTGAAAACGATACAAAAGAAATATCATGACGTGTATACCTCGAATGATAATGAAAGAAAGCTATATCAACAGTTGGTTGAAACCGAGGAACAGTATTTGAAGTCATTCCCGGAAGTCATTCAAGCAAGGAAGCGAAATGATTTTATTACGGCTAATTTTTTAATTTCCCAGTCACTCCCGCAATTTAATCAAGCAATGAGCAACTTGGAGCAATTAATAAAACTCAACGATTCAGGCTCTAATTTGGCGACAGGTCGTTCGATTCAAACCTTCAAGTCGGGGAGGCTTTTTGTCATTATTGTCAGTATGCTAACTGTCATTACCAGTTTAGGCCTCGCTTATTTTATTGCCAGGATGATTTCGAGGCCACTCATCAAAGTAACGGCAGCGGCTAAGGAGATGGCAAAGGGCGATTTGACAATCCACAATCTAACAATCGACAGCACAGACGAGATTGGGGATTTAGCGAAATCTTTCAATGAAATGGTGATAAGCTTGCGAGAGCTAATGTTTCAAGTTGGAATCAATTCTGAATTGGTTGCCGCTTCTTCACAACAGCTTACCGCAAGTGCTGATCAAACAAGCTCGGCATCTGAACGTGTAGCCATTCACGCACAAAACGTTGCGATGGGTGCGCAACATCAAGTGCATGATTTAGGAGAGAGCAAATTGATCATTGACAATATGTTCGAGAGTATCAACCAAATTGTCAGAAGGGTTCAGCTTGCGACGACTGCAGTTAGTGAGTCTGCTAAATTATCCCATATTGGGAATGAAGCAATCCAAACGTCAAAACAGCAAATGGATATCATTCAAAGTTCGGTTCAAAGATTATACGAGATCGTTAATAAGTTGGCCGATAACTCTAACGAAGTGGGTAAAATTATTAGTGTGATCACTGAAATTGCTTCAAAAACGAATTTACTAGCTCTTAATGCAACGATTGAAGCTGCTAGAGCAGGAGAGCAAGGCAATGGTTTTGCTGTTGTGGCATATGAAGTACGGAAGTTAGCCGAACAAACGGGAATATCAGCCAAGCAAATCGCAAACTTAGTTACAAACAATCAGCATGAAACTCAAAGTGCTAAACAATTTATGGAGATTAGTGCCAAGGAAGTATCAGACGGTATGTACATTATTTATGAAGCAGGAGAATCTTTTGCACAAATTCATAAGGCTGTTGGTTCAATAGAAATTCAGACTAATGAAGTATCGGTATCAGTGTTGCAACTATTGAATGGAGCCGAGCAAATAACAAGGTCAATCGATAATGTTGCCAATTTGGCTGAACAGTCGGCGGCTGATACTCAAAATGTATCAGGTGTGGCGGAAGAGCAGCTTGCTTCAATGGAAGAAATTCATGCTTCTGCAACATCACTTGCCGACATGGCATCGGACCTTCAAAACGTAATTAGTAAATTTAAAGTATAGGGAGAGGTTTACGTTATGAAATTATACAATCTCAAAGATATCAATGGTTTTTTTGAGGTATTGGACAAATGCCAAGGTGTTGTTGAACTCATATCATCAGAGGGAGATCGACTAAATCTTAAATCCAAGTTAAGCCAATACGTAGCATTGAGTAAAATATTTGCAGATACTCAAATTAATGACATAGAGATTATTGCACACGATCCTCATGATGTGGCTCTGTTGTTTCAATTTCTAGTTAACGGTGACCACTAGTGAAATATTTAATGGAATTGGGCTGATTGCATTGAATTGGTATTATTGGGAATATTAAAATTTATATATATTGGAAAAGAGGGATGCAGGTGGAGCAGCTTAACGAAGGGAATCGAATGTTGACTAGTTTAGCTGCTAATGAAGCCCGCATTCGTTCTATTTTCAATCACTGTGACGATATTGTATTTCGAAGCTTTAGGTTGAAGGATAATGGTAAAGGAATCATCGTATTTCCAGAAGGTTTGGTAGATGAACAGCGCATTGAAGCACAAATTCTTCAGCCACTATTATTTTTTAGTGATACAGATGTTGAGTGGGATAAGGATAAATTAACATGGTTGATTTACAAAGTTTTGCCTACGGAGAAAATCACTATACAAATAAGTGAAGATGCTACAGCTGAAGCAATCTTAAGTGGAGATGTTCTTCTGCTTGTCGATGGAGTTCCTAGTTTTATTCTGATTGGTATGAGTTCGTTTAAAACCAGATCTATCGAAGAACCGCTGTCAGAACCTGTGATTCGAGGACCACGTGATGGATTTACTGAATGTTTACAGATTAATACAACTCTAATACGGCGTAGGCTATTAACTCCTAAACTAAAAAGCGAATTGCTTCATATTGGCACATTATCCCGTACTAAAATAAGTGTCATGTATGTAGAGGGTATAGTTAAGCAAAATCTCATTGAAGAAGTGAGAAAAAGACTTCAAAATATTCAAATAGAGACTGTACTTGAAAGCGGATATATTGAAGAGTTGATATTGGATAACCGTTATTCTCTTTTTCCACAGATGATGACAACAGAACGTCCGGATAGGGCGACAGCAGCGTTATCGGAAGGGAAAGTTGTCATATTAGTTGATAACACACCATTTTGTCTTATCGCGCCTACTTCATCCTTTGAAATGCTTCAATCTGCAGAAGACTATAGCCAGAATTTCATCATTATGACAGCGACACGATGGCTGCGTTTCTCATTGTCTATAATTGCGCTTACTTTCCCCTCCATTTATATCGCGGTTACAACAATGCATCAAGAAATGCTGCCGAGTGATTTATTGCTTAGTATAGCTTCCGCGAGGGAAGCTGTTCCCTTTCCTGCAATCATCGAAGCAACAATTATGGAACTTGCTTTCGAAGGTTTGAGAGAGGCAGGTATTCGATTGCCTAGGCAAGTTGGCCAGGCTGTAAGCATCGTTGGAGCTCTGGTTATCGGTCAAGCGGCTGTGCAGGCAGGACTTGTATCATCACCGCTTGTTATTGTTGTGTCGTTCACAGGAATTGCGTCATTTGTATTCCCGTCGTATACACAAGGGATGGCGATCCGTTTTCTTCGATTTCCATTGATGCTTGTAGCAGGTGTTCTTGGACTGTATGGTATTCTCGTCGTCTTTCTTGCCATGCTGATTCACTTGTCCAAGTTGAAATCATTCGGAGTGCCTTATCTATCTCCTTCAGCATCGTTTACTGGTATAGGCGATATTATTTTGCGTGCGCCCTGGTGGTCAAACAAGAATAAGAAGTGAGCTTCAAGGGGATTTTGGAAAGGATAATGTTGAATGATTAATCATATCAAGCGACTTTTCAATATATTAACCTTACTTCTATTGCTTACTGGCTGTTGGGGAAGAACAGAAGTCGATAATATCGCCATTGTGAATGCTATTGGAGTTGACTTGATAGATCGTAATTTCATAAAAGTGACTCTGCTTTTAGCCGTCCCACGGCTTATTGGAAATTCAGCCGGTGGAGGAGGAGCAGACTCTAAGTTAGAAGCTTCGTCGGGTTGGGTGGTCTCAGAAGAGGCTAGATCCGTGATGGAGGCTTTTGACAAATTACAAAGAAAACTTCCGCGCAAAATTTTTTTCTCCCATAATCGTGTTATTGTCTTAGGTGAGCGGCTTGCGAAAAATGGTACCCTGCCAACTCTTGATTTCTTTATGCGTAATCGGCAATCGCAAATTAGGAGCAATATTATGGTTTCTAAATCAGATGCGTCTGATGTACTTAAATTTAAGCCTAAATTTGAAAAGTTGGCTTCAGAGGTCATGAAAGCAGAGTTGAAAATGAGCCATTTAAACTTTATCACACTTGGCAGATTCTATAACATGGTCATGGAAGAGGGGCAGGAAGCATATATCCCACAAATCATGTTTGTTCCTTCAGCAGGAAAAGAGTCAGATTTAAATAACCTGATTGTTTCAAGAAGCACAGCCGTTTTCAAGGGCGATCGATTAGTTGGTCGGCTTGATGAAAAGGAAGCAATGGCTTTGCTGTGGGTTCGAAATGATATGCATGATGGAGTTGTCACTGTAAATCTGCCACAAGATGTTGGTGGTGGATATGTTAGTGGGGAATTTGAAAATTTGAAAAGTAAAATCTCTCCTACGATACAGAATGGGGCTTTAGAGAAAATTGAAGTTGCTCTTACGACATCGCTTAAAATTTCGGAAAACACATCAAATCTTGACTTGCATTTAATTGATAATAAGAAGATAGTCAGCAACTTATTCGCTAATGAGGTTAAGGATAGAGTCGAGATGCTTTGTAAGAAGATACAGAAACAACAACATTCCGATATTTTGGGGCTTGGTCAAACGTTGTTTCAAGAAAATTCGCAAATCTGGAATGCTTACGCCCCAGATTGGGATACATTATTCTCTGACATTCAAGTTGACGTTTATGCAAAAGTGCAAATTGTCCAGACAGGTTTGATTGGTAAAGACGGACAAAGGGGGGAATGAGATGACTACGATCTCGTCTTACCAACTGTTTTCGCTAATGGTTTTATTCCAATTTGGAACAACAGTTATTTTCGGATATGGGTCTGAGTCAGGACGTGATGCCTGGATAACCGCATCGATATCATCTTTGATTGGTGGAGGTCTTATAGCTGGCTATGTATTAATCTCCAAAATAAATGCCTATGCATCTCCAGTAAAATGGTTTCCAAATTGGCTTGGTAAATGGGTTGGAACACCGATAGCATGGCTTTACCCCCTCTTTTTCGTATATACTGCCTCACGTATTATATGTGATCTCAGATTTTTGCTCCCACTTACACTGCTTCCCAAAACACCTGATTGGTTTTTTATCGGTGTTCTCATGTTGTTAATCATGTATCTCTTGTTCGCAGGTCCAGAGGTACTATTAAGAATAGCGGGTATTCTATTACCATCAATAGTCATATTTATCTTGGTTGAAGCGATTGTACTTTTGGCCTCCGGAAGCTTGCATGGCGATTATCTGAAACCTATGTTTGCTGAAGGTTACGGGAGGATATTGAGAAATGTTTGGCCGGTTGGGATTACGACAACATATGGTGAAAGTTTAGCGGTCTGTGTATTTTGGTGTTTGTTAAACAAAAAAGAAAATTTGGGGAGGGTAAGCGTAGGTTCGGCACTGTTCGCAGGCTTATTTTTTGTCTTTTTTGATGTGATTTCCATCGCAGCACTAGGCGAGAGCCTATTTAAAAAAATGATTTTTCCTGCATTCACAATACTAAAGCTGACAAGTGTCGCCAATTTCTTAGAGAATATGGAGGTTTTTGGGGCTATGTACTTTATGTGCACAGCATTTATTAAAATCTCCGTTTACATGCTTGCTGCAGTTATTTGTATACGTGATTTAACCTACTCGGTGAATGATCGTATAACAATTTGGGTAGTGACATTATCGGCTTATTTAATAGCTATGACAATGGCAATTAATTTATCTGACCACATACAAGTATGGGTAGGAGATATAACCAATATAATTGTAGTTCCATTATACATTATTCTACCCGCATTAATTCTTATGCTTTCAGGCTTTAGTAAATTGAAAAAGAGGTGAGTGTTAATGAGAATACACTTTCCCTGGGAATCAAGTATTTTACTACAATATCCGTGGACCCTTCCGTGTACATTGATCGTGGCTGCATTGATCCTTTCATTAATAAGTTGGTTCAAACCAAAGAAATAAACGGATAAGGAGATATTGCTATTAATCAAAATCTGAAGACTCTTATTGGGTATACTCTTATCTCGTTTTATTTTATTAGCTTCGAAGGTGTTCACAAGTTAATTGACGTGAGAGGAGAGGAGAGGAGTTATGGCTAGAAAAAAATTTAATGTTTCTGTTGAGGCAACGCTGGATGTGATAGGTGGAAAGTGGAAATGTGTCATCCTCTGTCACTTGACTCATGGAAAGAAGCGTACGATTGAATTAAAGCGTGCAATGCCCGGTATTACACAGAAGATGCTAACTCAACAACTAAGAGAGTTGGAGAATGACGGAATTATTAATCGAATTTGTTATACTCAAATTCCACCAAAAGTAGAGTATGAACTTAGTGTATATGGATGGAGCTTGAAGAGTGTATTAGATACTTTATGTCATTGGGGAGAACTGCATATCAAAAAGGTTTATGGTAGTAATAATGACGTATTGGAAGAAAGTGCATTAACGAGATGATGCTTTAGTATTTTTTGAGATTCGAGTAGTTTCACATTGAGCATCATTCACCAAAAAAGGAAAATGGAAATGAAAAATAAAATCATTTTTTTTGATATTGACGGAACTCTACTGGATCATCAGAAACGGCTTCCAAATTCAACTAAAAAGGCTGTTCAGCTGCTCAAACAGGCAGGACATGTAGTTGCAATCGCAACGGCTCGTTCTCCTTTCATGTTTGAAAATCTTGCAATAGAACTGGGTGTAAACTCATTTGTCAGTATTAATGGTCAATACGTTGTACTTGAAGGAGAGGTTATATATAGTAACCCTTTAAAATCAGAGATAATTCATACTTTAAAAAATTATGCTGACCATCTGCAGCATCCGTTGGTGTATGCAGATCATGAGAAGTTAAGATCAACAATGGATAAGCATGTTTATGTTGACACATGTTTTAGATCCCTAAAAATGTCTTCTCCAGTTCATCAACCAAACTATTATATTGATCGGGACATATTTCAGTGCATATTATTTTGTACAAAAGAAGATGAAATGCTCTATAAGAATAAATTTCCAGATCTGCATTTTGTACGTTGGCATGAGGTTGCCATGGATGCGATTCCTACTGGTAGATCAAAAGCCTATGGAATTGAAAGATGTATTGATAGACTAGGCTTCTCAAAAGAAGAAGCATATGCATTTGGAGATTCTTATAATGATATCGAGATGCTTCAATATGTAGGTAACGGCATAGCAATGGGAAATGCGCCGGATGCCGTAAAAGATGTGGCAAAATTAGTTACAACAGATGTAGAGGAAGACGGGATATTCAACGGATTAAAAATGTTGGGTTTGTTATAGCTAGTTTAGAGCAATTGCCGGCAAGCAAGAACCGATTAAAAACTTAAAAAATTATAATTTTATTGAAGTGACGTCTCAGGTGATACTGTTCTGCAGTTTACATCTTTATTGAGGCGTCTTTATCTTTTAAGAAGTTAATGCTCAAGGAGGAAGTGAAGGATGCTCACATATAAGGGTAAGGCATATTTATGTCATCTCGACATGGGGATGGAGCTAATCCGCGGCAAGTGGAAAGCAGTAATTCTTTGTCATTTAAACGATGGTCCGAAACGATTTTTAGAATTGCAGCGGAACGTGACAGGTGTTACTCAGAAAGTAATTAATGACAACTTAAAAGATCTCGAAGAAGACGGGTTGATTGAAAAGAAAGTTTATGCTGAGGTTCCGCCAAGGGTTGAATTCAGTCTTACACAAGCGGGCAAGGAGCTTTTTATTGCATTAGATATGATACAGCAATGGGCGGAAAAACATTTCTAATAGGAAATCTCTTGAAGTAAGTGTCAAAGGTTGCCCTAAAACAGCAATTGTTACTGGAAAGTAAGATAACTTACTTGAAAGTGGGTACTGTTGCAATAATTATTAGGCATTTACTGAATTTGAATCAAAAAAACAACTTTTATGGGAGGGTTTTACTTTGAAAACGGGTTTGTTTGGAAAAAGAGTCTTAGTTACCGGTTCGACTTTAGGTATTGGACATGCAATCGCTCAAGCGTTCCTTGAAGAAGGAGCGAATGTAATTATCAACGGCCGAAGGAAAGAGAGAGTTGACGAGGTTGTTACTGAATTGAGCTCGCTTTATCCTAATGTGGGAGTGAGTGGAATTGCAGCTGATCTTAGTTCCCTGGAGGGCGCAAATAACCTTTATGATGAGGCAACGAAAGATGGGAGTTTAGATGTTTTAGTGAATAATGTTGGAATTTATGGCGTAGTGCCCTTCGTTGATATTAGTGACGAAGAGTGGTTTCATATCTTTAATGTGAATGTGATGAGCATAGTTAGATTATCTAGAAGAGCACTTCCCGATATGTTAGCGGCTAATTCAGGGAGAATTATTAATATTGGCAGCGAGGCTGGTATCAGAGTTAATAGTGATATGTCACACTATTCCACAACGAAGTCTGCTTGTTTAGGATTGACTAAAGCATTAGCGGAAATGACTAAAGGTACTAGAGTAACAGTAAATAGTATATTGCCAGCAGCAACGATGAATTCTGGTGTTTTAGATTACCTAGAAACCATTGCAAAAAAAGAAGGGATTACACTAGAGCAGGCACAAATCAATTATTATGAGCATGGAACAGATTCAGGATCATTACTACAAAGGTTTCTAACGGTTGAAGAAGTTGCCATGACTGTCATATCGACAGCTGCTAATAGCGGGCTTAATGGTAATAATATTCTCATAGATGCAGGAGTTATCAAACATATTTAGTTTTATTGTAAATGATAGCGATTACAATAAATATACTTCCTTAATTATCGAAATGAGGTGGATGGTTGATCTATGAAAAATCAGAAATTTTATGTGAGACTCATCGTATTAACACTAGGCGTTTTGATGGCTGCGACAGGCTGTGAAAGTAGTCCAGCAGTGAAAACGGAAGTTCAATCAGAATCTGCACCGAAATCTTCTCAAGAACGGGTATATTACTTCGTTTCAGGGTTTCAAGCACATCCTTATATGATTGATGCGCATCTAGGATTCAAATATGCGGCAGAAAAATTTGGCGTAAAGATTGTAAAAATGGGACCGGATGGATTCGATAGCAAGGCTGCTTCAGAAGCCTTAGAGCAAGCAATCGCAAAAAAACCTGCCGGGATAATTACCTGTTTATGGGACTCTGCGGAAGTACCTGCCATCAAGCGTGCGATGAAAGAAGGAATTCCTGTCATCGCAATGACATCGACAGTCCCGGATGCTGGGGTAATGACATATATTGGACTTGATAATTATCAATCCGGCATAGATACAGCAAAAGAGCTAATTAAACAAGCAGGTAACTCGGGTAGTCTAGTTGCTCTTGGAAACTGGGGAGCTTCCAATACGGATGAGAAGTTTAGAGGATTGATGGACGGTTTAAAAGATACAAATTGGCAGTTATTAAGTAAAGTCGATGATAAAGCGAATACAGAAAGCGCAATAGAAGCTGCTAAATCAGCATTCAATAACTTTAAGTATCTAACAGCTATTGTTGGACTAGATTCAAGTTCAGGAACTGGAATCGGTTCGGCTATGGAAGAACTAAATATTAACCCTAAAAATGTTGCAGTTGTGACTCATGATAGAGAGTCGGGTACTGTGGAATATATCCAAAAGGGTCTAATACGCTCATCCATTATTAATAAAACCGCTACCGATGCTTATATGTCCATTTTACTTCTAGAAGCCTATAATGATCAAAGTATCGGATTAAAAAATGTTCCTGTTTCCAGGGACAATGCAAAAGCCATGGTTAACATCATACCAGAGACTATGTACGAACATACGGTTGTTATTGATAAAAACAATGTAGAAGAATTTCTTTATAATAACTTGCCTCGTTTTCCTAAGGGAGAAAAGCTTTACCAGTAAAAATTGGGTCAGGAATCTAAGATATTCAGATCCCTGACCCTTACTTTTAAATAGGAGAGGATTATAGAAATGAGTGAATCAAATGAAGAAACTGTAGTTATACATCAAGTTGCCAAACGTTTCGGTGCGGTTGAAGCACTTAAAGGAATTTCATTTTCCATCAGAAAAGGAGAAATACATACTTTATTGGGTGAAAATGGTGCTGGAAAGAGCACACTAATCAAAATCATTATGGGAGAGCAAGCACCGGATAGTGGTTCCATTATTATTGATGGAACGCCAGTAGATGCCTTTACACCGAAGGATGCACAGAAACTTGGTATTTCCATGGTACATCAAGAACTGGCTGTATTCGAAAATATGACAGTAGCAGAGAATATTTTTCCTAACAGTAATTTCACAAACAAATGGGGCATCATTGATAAGAAACGTTTGATACTTGAAGCTCAAAAAAAAATAGATGTTTTTCAATTAAATATTAGGCCCGACCAAAAGATGGAATCTTTAACGCTAGGCGAACAACAAATGGTTGAAATCTTAAGAGCAATAAGTCTTAAAAAGAAAATAATCATGCTGGATGAACCGACCTCGAGTTTGAATAAGGAAGAAGCTGAACGACTTGTAACCATTTTGAAATTGCTCAGAGACAGTGGGTTAACCATCATTTATATTTCCCACAGAATTAATGAAATACTTGATTTAAGTAATAGAATCACAGTATTAAGAGACGGCGAATACATATGTACTCTTCAGAACGATGAGAATCTAACAGAAAATGCTCTAATAAGCAAGATGGTTGGAAGGGAGCTAAGTGGGGATTTATATGTAAAAAAAGTCTATGAGGATGAACTGGAATCGAAAGAAACGATACTCGAAGTAAAAGACTTTACTAAGAAGGGTTCCATCCAAAATGTAAGCTTTAATCTAAAGAAAGGTGAGATTCTAGGTTTTTATGGTTTAGAGGGGTCAGGGACTAACGAATTGTCGCGCATGATTTTTGGACTTGAAGTCAGAGACCATGGAGATCTTTTTTATAAAGGGAAGAAATTAGATAAAGTTACACCTGAAATATTAATTGAGCAAAAAATCCTGTATCTTAACGGCAATAGAAAGAATGCAGGTCTTTTGTTACAAATGCCAGCTATCGATAATATGTCATTACCTGTGTTAGGGGAATTTTCAAAATATTCATTTTTGGATGTTCAGGCATTAAAAGAACATACGACCCGATTCATTAGAGAGTTTTCTATTGCTATTTCGTCTATTTGGACGAGGCCAGGAACTTTGAGTGGCGGTAATCAACAAAAAATCATGTTGTCTATTTGCTTAGGAAATGAACCAGAATGCTTTATTATTAATGAGCCTACGAGGGGGATCGACGTTGGGGCGAAAAGTGAAATTCATAAATTTATCATTAATCATGCTAAGAAAGGCATGAGTATGATAGTTTTTAGCTCGGATCTTCCGGAACTAATTAGTCTGGCTGATAGAGTTATTATTATGCGGAAAAAGATGATTAGCGGTGAACTCAAGAGTAATGAGATTAATGAAAACGAAATTATGTCATACGCAGCATTGTAAAAAAAGATGGGAGAGAGGGAAAAATGACTACTGAAAGTCACAAGCAAACAATAAGGGCACTTAATACAGTCCAACCTAAATTTGATGCAGGCGCATTGTCTATAGTTTTGCTAACGATTATCCTCTGTATAGTACTTACTTTTACAACAAGCAGTTTTATGTCATACAACAATATCTATTCCGTAATGTTTGGGGTATCCATTCAGTATTTTGCCATTATCGGTTTTACATATTTAATGATAATGGGCGAATTAGACATGTCAGTAGGGGCTGTTTATGGATTTAGCGGAACCTTAGCAGGGGCTTTAATGATCAAATGGAATATGCCGTTTATTGTTGCAGTTATATTAACTATGCTTTTTTGTGGCTTATTAGGAGCAGTGTCGGGGTTTATGGTTACTAAGTTTAGAGTGAATTCCATGATGGTTACTATTGGTATGATGACAATCATACAAGGCGTTAATTGGCTTCTAATCGGAACGCTTCAGGGTTATTCTTTTCCAGATAGTTATAGACATTTCGTTACTTTTCGAGTAGGGAGCATCCATTGGACCATTCAATCTATGATTGTGCTAGTCGTGATTCTTGAGATTCTTACTAAAAAATCGACATTGTTCAAAAAAATGTACTATGTGGGTGCTAATAATGAAACAGCCCGGATTTACGGTATCAAGTCAGAAAAGATTAAAATTCTCACTTTCGCAGTTTCCAGCTTTACAGCATCGGTCGGAGGTATTCTTGCTACTTCAAGAATAATGCACGCAGATGTTACGACAGGCGTCAATTTGGAATTTCTTATGATAACCGCAGCCGTTGTAGGAGGAGCTAGCTTGTTCGGCGGAAAAGGCAGTATTCTAAAATCTGTTTTAGGTTTGGTTTTCCTGGCTGTTATTTTTAACGCGATGATTATTTTTAAAATTGATCCTTTTATTCAACAGGTAATTGTCGGTTTAATTTTAATTGTTTCCGTTTTTTTAGATACTCAATTTCATAGAATTACAAAGTGACAAGATGTTAATTAGTTGGAATAGGAGGATTACTATTTATGGATGCCATCTATAAAAAATATGAATTTGCTTCATTTGCCATCAATGCCGTACTTATAATCGTCCTTGTAGTGTTCAGTCCCTTTTTCTTTACTACCGCTAACTTAGATTCTTTACAGACTGCAATTGCACCGACAGCCATTATAGCCATTGGTATGATGGTTCTGTTAATAACAGGAGGGTTTGATCTTTCAGTTGGATCTATTATGAGTATAAGCGGCGTCATCACCGCTATGCTGCTTGATAAAGGTATTTCGGTCGCGCTATCCATTCTAATTGGCATTTTAGCTGGAGTTTTTATAGGTTTAATAAATGGATATTTAGTGGCATATGCCAAAATCAATCATTTAATAGTTACCATTGGAATGATGTATATGGTTCGTGGGGTTTCAGAAATTTTACTGGTGGGGAAGGGAAGAGAAGGATATAGAAATTTCCCAGAAGGATTTATCCAATTGGGAACCGGTCAATTATTTGGAATTTACTACATCTTCTGGATAATGATTGTGTTTGTAATTGTTACTCAGTTATTGCTTCGTTACACGCCAATGGGTAGAAACTTGTATTATTTGGGAGGAAATTCCGAAGCGGCGGGTCTATTGGGTTTAAATGTGAAAAGAATAAAAATGACGGCTTTTATACTAAGCGGAACATTATCCGCATTTGCAGGGATTTTATCCACAGCTCGATATGAAATGGCAAACAGGTATATGGGGCAAGGAATGCATATGAGTATTATTATAAGCTGCATCATTGGTGGAGCAAGCCTGGCCGGTGGAAGAGGTTCTATTATTGGAGCCATGTCTGGTGTTATTTTTACTTCCTTACTCAGTAACTGCTTTAATTTGTTTGAAGTTCAACCGCAGTGGCAAAACGTCGTAATTGGGGGGATGCTAGTTATCGTTATCATATCGGATGGTATCTTAGCATTAAGAAAACGACGCAATTTAAAAGAGCAATGATTGAAATAAAAATATATTAAATGTTAAATAAAATAAAATTTTAATTTATATTTGACAATAAAAAATAAAATTCGTAATATTGAGATGTGTTCAAATACTATATTCTATCCGATATAAGGGAGCTGTCTCCATCATGAAATTATCTATTAAACAAAAACTTATCGGAAGTTTTGTTCTTGTCTCTCTCATTTTCGGAGTTGCGTCTTGGTTTTCTTATACAAATGCAAAAAAGACATCTGAATCCTATGATTATGTAATTCGTAATGCTCTTGAACTAAGATCCATTTCACAAAGTATACAAGCGGCATCACATATGCAAAATGGTTCCCTTCGTGGGTACATGATGTATGAAACGTCTGATATGAGAGAGTATACAAATACAGCAAATTCGGATATTGACCTTCTCATAAATAAAGGCAGATCTTTGACCTCACAACAAGAAACTATTCAGATATTAAGTGAAATTGAAGGTTTGAATAAGAAGTTTAGGATAGAATCTAATAAAGTTATGGATATAACAACAAAAAATAAACAGCTCTCATTACAACAAGAACAAAAGAATGTGCTTCCATTAAGTTATGAAATCTACAATAAGTCTCAAGATTTATATTCCATGTTGACTGGACAAGTAGATGCCGCAATAACTCAGACCAAAGCTGAATCCAGTCGCGGAATTTTTAAAGTACTCATTGTAAGTGTTTTTGCTACGATCATTGCGATTGATTGTGGGGTGACCATCTCCATGCTTATATCACGTCCAATCGGAAAACTAAGTCGCGTTGTTCAATTAGTAGCTCAGGGAGACCTTTCAATTGACAAGCTGCGTATCAAAAGCAGAGATGAATTATATATATTAAACGATTCTTTTGAAAAAATGACCGATAATCTCCGTGACATGATAGGCCAAATTAAGTTGAATTCTGAGAAGATAGCCACATCGGCAGTAGATCTGAAGGCAGGAGCGAACCAAACGAACTGTGCTGCCGAAGTTGTTGCTTCTGTCATCGAGGAGATTGCAAACAGTGCCGAAAATACTAAAGTGAAAATTGCATATAACACGCAATCCTTACAAGAAATAAAGACAGGTATGTGTTATATTGCTGAACGTACAAACAATGTATCTGAGTTATCAAAAGAAACATCTATGGAGGCAGAGGAAGGCAATCAATATGTTGAAGAGAATTTAAAACAAATGCATTCTATTTATGATTCTGTGAAACAATCAAATGATGTTATAAACTCTCTGTCCAATCGTTCTCAAGAAATTAGCAGCATATTGGATGTGATTAATGGAATTGCTATGCAAACGAACTTATTAGCATTAAATGCAGCGATTGAAGCAGCTAGGGCTGGTGAGCACGGAAAAGGATTTGCTGTCGTATCAAATGAAGTTAGAAAATTAGCCGAACAATCTAAGAAAGCGACACATACGATCAGTACATTAATAGAAGGAATCCAACAGGATAGTTTTGAAGCTGTAGAAATTATGAATACTGTGATGCAAAACGCGAAACAAGGTCTTGAAGTCTCTGAGGAGACTGCGAGCAAGTTCATTAAAATCTTAGACAGTGCAAAAAATGTTACGCCACAAATTATAGAAATCACCGCAACGACTGAACAGATTACGGCAAGTGTTACAGAAGTCACTTCTTCAGCAGATGAAATTTCAAAACTTGCTCAGATTAATGCAATTCAATCCGAAGAAGCTTCTTCGACAACGGAAGAACAGCTAGCTTCCACAGAGGAAATAAACAACTATGCACAGAGCCTTGCTATCATGGCCGAAGATTTAAAGTTATTAGTAGATAAATTTAAGGTCTGAGCTTAGTAAGGGGCTAAAACAACAAAGTGGGAGTACATCCCTAAATCTCAATATCGAGATTTAGGGACGTACTCCCTGTTTATTCAGAGTGATGTAGATTGTCTAAGACGTTTCATGCTGCGAACTAATTCAGCATCTACTCTATAAAAACTTAGTCATTTAATAATAAGTTTAGTTCATTAAGTGAATGGAAGAAGTACTCAAATTGAATATTGAAAACGGATAGCTCCATTAAAAAAAGCTCTTATACACCACTATCTTTCCTTGAAGGGGGACATCTGTTTTGGATGAGCAGTTTCTAGATTTATTGGCACAGAAATATGATACGGAAGAAAAAGTTGTAACAGAAATCATCAATCTTGAAGTAATCTCCAATCTTCCCAAGGGAACTGAGCATTTTGTCAGTGATTTGCATGGGGAGTTCCATGCTTTTCAGCATGTACTCAGAAACGGTTCGGGTACCGTAAAAGAGAAAATCAAAGACTTGTTCAGTGAGATTTGGACGGATCGTGAAATAAATGATTTTACAGCGTTAGTTTATTATCCAGAAGAAAAAATACAGATGGTTAAAGGAGACCTGTGCAATAAAAAAGCCTTGAACCGATGGTACAGACAAACGATTGAACAAATGCTTAGGCTCATTTCTTACGCCTCTTCTAAATATACGCGCTCAAAATTGCGTAAAGCTCTGCCGGAGCAATTTGTATATATTGTAGAAGAACTTCTATACAAGACGGATTTGACCAACAATAAGGACCCTTATTATGAGGAAATTTATCGGCAAATTATTTCCTTGGGTCAGGCGGACATGCTCATTATCGGCCTTGCTTATACGACCCAGCAGGTTGTGGTTGACCATCTTCATGTGGTCGGAGACATCTATGACCGAGGGCCGGACCCGCATAAAATTATGGACACGCTGATCAACTACCATTCAGTAGATATCCAGTGGGGGAACCATGATGTCCTGTGGATAGGAGCCTATGCGGGCTCTCAGGTCTGCCTTGCAAATATTATCCGAATTTGCGCAAGATACGACAATTTGGACATCATTGAAGACGTATATGGAATCAATCTTCGCCCACTGCTGAACTTAGCGGAGAAATACTACGATGACAATCCTGCCTTTAGACCGAAGCTACAGACAGACTATACCGGCTCGGAGGAGGAAATCCTGCAGATTACCAAAATACATCAAGCCATTACAATGATCCAGTTTAAGCTTGAAATCCCTATTATCAAGAGACGTCCATATTTTAATATGTCTGAAAGACTTTTGCTTGAGCAAATCGATTACGACAAAAATGAAATCAAAATCGGCGGTAAAACTTACCCATTGGAAAATACCTGTTTCGCAACCGTAAATCCGCAGCAGCCTGCAAAATTATTGGAAGAGGAACAACAGGTGATGGAAAAACTGCTGTTCTCTATTCAGCATTCCGAGAAGCTGGCCAGACATATGAATTTATTTATGAAACAGGGCAGCCTTTATCTAAGATACAATGGGAATTTGTTATTTCACGGCTGTATTCCTTTGGATGAAGAAGGAAACATGGAAGAAATGCTGATTGAGGAGAAAACATATTCAGGCCGTAAGCTGCTTGATGTCTTTGAATATTATTTACGTTACGCCTTCGCGCATCCGGAAGAGACGGATGACTTGGCTACGGATATGGTATGGTACATCTGGACAGGGAAATGTTCTTCACTCTTTGGAAAGAGAGAAATGACGACTTTTGAACGGTACTTTATCCAAGATAAAGAAACCTATAAGGAGAGAAAAAATCCGTATTACCATTTGCGTGAAAATGAGGAGATCTGCCGGAAAATCCTGCTGGAGTTTGATATGAATCCGGATCAAGGACATATCATTAACGGCCACACGCCAGTTAAAGAAATTCGTGGAGAGAACCCAATTAAAGCAAACGGAAAAATGATTGTCATTGATGGCGGTTTTTCCAAAGCTTATCAATCCACAACGGGCATCGCCGGATATACTTTGTTGTATAATTCCTTTGGCATGCAGCTCGTTGCCCATCAGAAATTTAATTCAAAAGAAGATGTGTTATGTAAAGGAACGGATGTATTGTCTGTAAAAAGGCTAATGGATAAAGAACTGGAGCGGAAGTTGGTGAGGGAAACCAATGTCGGAGAGAAGCTGCTGCAGAGAATCACAAATTTGAAAAATCTACTGGAATATCGTTATATGAAATGAAATAACTGTAACAGCCTCGTTGCGCTACTGCAGGATTTCATCCTAGTATGAAGAAGTTGATGGAGGAGGACCCAGTAGCTTGAAATAGGGTAAGCGTAAACTAAGAAACTGCACCGAACGGTACGGACTGTGGTGTGCGAGGTTGGCTACTCAACTAATGGGTAGCCTTCTAACCGATTTAGTTATGAAGAAAGGAATATAGTAGTAAAACATATCGATTGTTTACTTTATGAGAATCTAATAATAATGAAGTAGGACTCAAATGTATGATGGCTGGTTATTCGAGCAATTCTTAGATATGAGCTACTAAGACCTAGCCAGCATAATGTTACCACTCTTTTTTATGTTGATGTGTTCATTGTATCCAACTATTTGGTTCTGTATTTCATAAAATCAATCCGATTATTCTGATTGAAAAAAGCTATCTGTATTTTTCATGGATTTACTCGTGGTTTACGAGAATGGATATTTTCCATGTGGTTGGAATGGTGAATATCCAAGCAATGGAGAATTGGTTGTTTACTAAGGGAATTGAAATATATAAAACCTTGATTGGCCTCGTGCCTTTCAAGGTTTTCTTTTGTCGTGCGCTTACTTAAAAATCCAAAAATTAGCTACAACGAGTGCGGTTACAGGCCCTGACGCCTTATGTCGCCAACTGTAGTTCCTCATTTTTATGGAAGAATCAGGCTAGGAGATAATACACTATTTAACATAGCTTCGTGTCCACAACCTCAAAAAATTCGACAATACGGGTGAAGATCTGGAGGATTTGATTTCGATCGGAACGATCGGCTTGATCAAAGCCATTGAGTCGTTCTCCCCGAACAAAGGGACAAAGCTTGCGACTTTTGCGGCTCGCTGTATCGAGAATGAAATACTTATGCACCTTCGCTCGTTGAAGAAAACACGCAAGGACGTGTCCTTGCATGATCCCATCGGAACGGACAAAGAGGGGAATGAAATCACTTTGATCGACATCCTCGGTACGGAAGCGGACGATGTCGTGGATAAGGTTCAATTGAAGATAGAGAAAAGTAAAATATATCGGAACTTAGAGATTTTGGACGACCACGAGAAGGAAGTCGTCGTCGGGCGGTTCGGGTTGGAGCTTGGCGGGGAAGAGCGGACGCAACGGGAGATAGCGAAGGAGTTGGGCATTAGCCGCAGTTATGTATCGCGGATTGAGAAACGCGCGCTGATGAAGCTGTATCATGAGTTTTATAAGGCGAAGCGGTAAGGTCGATCAGTCGGAGGAGTCGCATTCCTCATTTATTTGGTGGCTTCAGATAATGGAGGGGAAGTGCATGGCCTTAATCCAGATTGAGCACGTGAGTAAGAGCTATGTGATGGGCGGGGAAACGATTCGAGCGTTGGATGATGTTTCGTTAGAGATCGATCACGGCGAGTTCGTGGCAATCATGGGACCGTCGGGTTCGGGGAAATCGACGCTGATGAACATTTTGGGCTGCTTGGATGCTGCGGATCTTGGGGACTATGTGCTGGATGGAAAGGCCATTAATCGGCTCAAAGATGCACAGTTAGCTGAAATAAGGAACCCGAAGATCGGCTTCGTCTTCCAGAACTTTAACTTGTTGACACGGTTGAATGCGTATGAAAACGTGGAGCTGCCGCTAATTTATCGGGGATTGAGTAAGCGTGAGAGGGAGCCTGTTGTCATGCAGGCCTTGGAAGCGGTTGACTTGGTGGATCGCAGGAAGCATTTGCCTTCGGAGCTGTCAGGCGGTCAGCAGCAGCGCGTTGCGATAGCTCGGACTTTGGCAGGTGATCCGGCGATTATTCTGGCGGATGAGCCGACGGGAGCGCTGGATTCGAAGACAGGTGTAGAGATTTTGGAGATTTTTAAGAGGCTAAATGAGCAGGGCAGGACGATAATCTTGATTACGCATGATCTGGCGATTGCTCAGCAGGCTAAGCGGGTTGTGTATTTTCGGGATGGGAAGTTGAGTGAGGTTGGATAGGATGAGGACCAGGACCCGAAGGGGTTCCGGTTTCTTATTTTGTTATTATAACCTTTGGACTAAACTAACAGGCAGTGCGCGCCTAGCCAAGCTAGGAACAACTTACTAATGCAAGTTCAGTCGGGGTAAGGACCAAGTCGCCCGTAGCTAGCAGGCAGACGTCAGCGAAATCTGGTGGCTGAAGCCCAGTGAAAAGTCGCGCTTTGCGCGATGAAGCAAAATCTGCAGGCCGTAATGAAAATGAATCCTACCGTATCGTGAAAGTGAGCCCGAAAGGGACAAGAGAGTTTTTCTAATAAATATATATTAACTCGTACGGTCTTGCTGCTTGTTTAAGAGGCACTCGCTTACTTGGGTTAGAAAGGTTGACCACTTAGTTTGAAAATCATGATCGGTCGAGTCACATCCGGTAAGGAACTTGGTGATATTGCTGAAAACAATGGGATAAATAGTTAAGGCTGTTAATGCCAGCGTCAAAAGTTCAGGCTCGATCTCCGGCGGTACAAGCCCTTTTTCCTTTTGAACCTTCCAGTACTCCATGTAGGATTGAAGGGCAAGTTCCCCTCCTTTATTCCAAGATGTTGGCTCTGCCCAAGATTCGAGCGCTTCCCAAGCGGCGAACCTAATAAAGTCTGGTCTCACCTGGCTGTTGACCCTGTATCGATGTTCGGCAATATTAACCGGGTTATCAGGAATTTGCGAGACCCACTCTGGTTCGCTAGTTGCTGAGTTAGCTAAAACGGCTTCAAGCAATTCTGCTTTTCCCTTGAAGTAATGATAGATTAACTGCTTCTTTACCCCAGCAATTTCTGCGATTGACTCGATCCTCGCCCCTTTAAATCCCTTGTCGAAAAACTCTTTTTGTGCAGCGTCGAGAATACTCTTTTGGGTGCGTTCCGCATTACGCACTACTCCCATACAGTTGAACCTCCATATCCATTCTAATAAACCTATTTTAAGCCGTTACTGAAAAGGCGTCAAGTTGTAATTTTACATGCGGTAAGTTATAACTTGACAGAAGTTAAGTTATAACTTACCATTTGTTCAGTGGCAAATAAAGGGAGGTAATTCAAATGACTGTATTTTCAATCGTGCTTCAGAGCTTATTGATTTTGTACTATGTCTTTTCGGGTTCTGCTAAGATGGCTGGCGTCAAGTATTGGGTTGATATATTTAACAATCTGAGGATTCCCCAATGGTTTCGCGTTTTCACAGGAGCCTTTCAGTTGGTCGGAGCGGGAGTGCTTGTTTGGGGCTATTGGGATATGGATGTGATCTCTTGGGGCGCTATTTGGCTTGGAGTTTCGATGATAGGTGCACTCCTCGTGCACTTAAGGGTCAAGGATTCAGTTGGCAAAACGATGCAACCTGTTGTGTTTCTTCTGTTACTCATTGTTTTAACGATTATTAATGCGGACGGACTAACAGTGTGATTGCATCACATTACCTTTGTTACAACGCGGTGAACCGTATCACAAATGAAGCAAATTTTTGATACAAGGCGAGGGTCTATGAAGAAAACAATGGATTCCTCGCCTGATTTTCTACCGTTTGAAGAGACCTTATTTTTCAAGCGAGGTTTCGTGTCTAGAAGTCTAGAATAGTCCAGAGATAGAGTAGGTTTATCCATACGGTTATCCTTTACAATAGATAGGAAGGTCTACCTCTCCTATCTATTGAAAAGGACTTTTTTTGCTTCAACACAATTAATGAATATTCAGAATGATACGTAAGCTTACAATTTTGATTTAAGACAGTATATCCGTTGGAGACGCTCATGAATTTAAAAGATCTCTTCTTCCATATTCATTATTGTAATTCCTTCCAATTAGATAATCACCTTGTTAAATTCAGCAGAACGCTGCAGCATCACGAGCTGATGTATTTCGCCAGAGCCAGAGGCAGGTTTACAATCGCGAAAAAAACCTTTGAGCTGCAGGACGGCATGCTGCTGTATATCCCCTCTGACGTGCCTCAAACGTTCGAGAGAACTTACAATTCCGTCAGTTGCTTTACCGTCCATTTCAGTTACGCCGCCGTGAATATAAATGAAGGACATTGGCTGCTTAAAGAGGAGCCGAAAGTGCTCCCGTTCCAGCCTGCGCAGAAGCTGAACAATGCTTATCAAGTTGAGGAAGGATTTAAAAAGCTGACAGAGGTCTGGGATGCAAAATTGTCAGGTTATGAATTCAGGTCCAAAACTATCCTTCAGCAATTGCTGACGGCTATTTCAGACAACCTGAAAAATGACAATCACCCTTTCTCTACCGCCTTGAAGGTAGAGAAAATCATCGAATATATGTATCACCATATACGCGATAAAATCACCCTGTCGCAATTGTCTGACCTTGTGCAATGGTCACCGACTTATTTGTCTAGATCTTTTAAAGAAATAACCGGCTACTCCATTATCGAGTTCTTCAATAAGATTAAGATGGATAAAGCCAAAGAGCTGCTGCTCGAAGGAAACAATAAAATTAAGGAGGTTGCCGGTGCTCTTGGCTACGCCGACGAATTTTATTTCAGCCGCGTATTCAAGAAAAGGGAAGGGCTCAGTCCCTCGGAATTTTACAGCAAAAATGTCCATGGAGATTAACATCCTGCATGGTATACAAGCGTCCCGGCTGTTAAGATGAGGCTGTTATTGTGAATCAAGGTGGTGGGGCACAATACAAACTTTGGTATCGATGCAGAAGGGAGGCTTGTTTGTCATGCCCCTCTGGAAAAGAAATTTATTCGCTTGCTGGTTCGGGGTATTTGTTACAGGCATCGGGATGAGTCAGATCGCGCCCATCCTACCGCTTTTTATCAAGCATCTAGGCGTTCAAGACTCCGGATCGGCCGCTGTGCTAACAGGAATCGCATTTGGAATCACCTTTGTTGTATCCGCCATTTTTTCTCCTTTATGGGGGAGCGCTGCGGACAAAATTGGACGCAAGCCGATGCTGCTCCGGGCCAGCCTAGGCATGGCCATCGTAATCGGCTGTATGGGCTTTGCCCACAATATCTATGTTTTGATTGGGCTTCGGCTGCTGCAAGGGGTCATTACAGGCTATACCACGACTTGTACGACGCTGATTGCAACACAGACAGATAAGGAACATTCCGGCTGGGCACTAGGAGCTCTTTCCACCGCCAGCACTTCAGGCTCGCTTATCGGGCCGATGATCGGGGGTTTTATAGCCGAAAAGTTTGGTCTGCAGGCTTCTTTTTTTGTCACCGGTGGACTGATGCTGGTTGCTTTTATCATGACAGCCCTGCTCGTTAAGGAGACATTTCAGCGCAAGAATAAAAAAGTGCTTCGAATAAAAGCAGTCTGGGCCAGTGTACCTGAAAAGGGCTTGACGATAACTCTGTTCATTAGTTTTTTGGTTATGACGATAGCCATGTATGCTATTGAGCCGATCATTACCGTCTATGTCACGCAACTGTCCCGGAATACCAGCCACATTGCGCTGATCTCCGGCTTAGCTTTTTCCGCTTCGGGACTTGCAAGTATCTTAGCTGCCCCACGGCTCGGGAGGCTATCTGATCGCATAGGGCCTCATAAGGTCATCCTGGCCGCCATGATTGCGGCGGGTATTTTATATGTTCCACAAGCCTTTGTAAGCAATCATTGGCAGCTGACAGCCCTGCGCTTTTTGCTGGGGTTTGCCGCAGCAGGGTTATTCCCCTCTATGAATGCCCTTGTCAAGAAAATCACTCCCGAAGCCCTTACCGGCCGAGTGTTCGGGCTAAACGTTTCAGCTCAGTATTTAGGCGCATTTGGTGGCTCTGTGTTTGGTGGACAGATCGCGGCAAGTTTAGGCATCCCCTGGCTATTTTTCATCATGAGCGCGGTGCTACTGTTCAACGCTGTGTGGGTGTACTTTAAGGTGTATAAGAAACTTAACATAAATAAGTCTGTCTTATACACAAATCAATTAGATGGGAGAGGACCCTATGACAAATGTAAAAACAGTTCTTGAATTGGACGTGAAGATAACCGCACTAGTAGTTATTGATCTGCAGAAAGGAATCGCCAATCAGGCGCTTCGCTTAGCTCCGAACTCGGCTGAGCAAGTCATCGGAAAAGTCACCAAGTTGGTTGAGGCTTTTACGGAAAAAGGTGCTTTCGTCGTGCTTGTCAGAGTTTCGAGCCTGGATGGTAAAGATAGGCTGCATCCACACACCGATGCCAGCCCCAATGTCTATCAGCTGCCTGAAGGCTGGGACAGCCTGATACCCGAATTGGCAAGCTTCCAGGATGCCCACGTGGTGACTAAACGCCAGTGGGGAGCTTTCTACGGAACGGACCTCGATTTGCAGTTACGCCGTCGCGGGATCAACAACATCGTACTGTGTGGAATCTCCACCTCTATCGGAGTAGACACAACCGCGAGAGAAGCTTTTCAGCATGGATACAATCAAGTATTTGTCGAAGAAGCGATGACAGCTATGGAGAAAGAAGAGCACGATTATGTCGTGAACTCCATCTTCCCTAAGATCGGCAAAGTCCGGACAACGGATGAAGTCGTTGCTGCACTTCAATAATAGACGATGGGGCAATTCTGATAGATTTCGGAGGTCTTATTCTAATTTGGAGGATTGTAAATGGATGATGTGACCTTTTATCGTGACGAAGCGCTACCTTTTTTGGAAGCGAAGCGATGCCAGAAGAGCGACCTGGCGTATCAAAAGCATTTTCACGAGGAGTACTCCATTGGTTTAATCGATGAAGGTGAAACACAGGCATGGTGTGATGGCTTCTTGTGCCGTGTAGAGGTAGGTAGAATGATCAGCTTTCCACCGCTCATTCTTCACGCTTGTCAGCCTGCGCAACATGCTAAATGGAAGTACAAAATGCTTTTCATTAAACCTGAATGGTTCGCTCATCTTGAGCTTCCCGATACCAACCTCCTTGATATTCCGTTCTTACTCGAAAATGAGAAGAATGTAGCTTGCAGCAAGCTGCTTAATCTTATGATGGAGGCATTGACCCGGAACGACTCACCGCTTGAAATCGAAACCGCGTTAGTCGAATTGGTGCACAATCTCGTGAATAAACCTACATCTGATCTTAACCATGAACCTTGTGGCAAGCTGGGACCGAAGTACGTCAAACGGATCAAGGAGTATATCCATGCGCATTATACAGATCGAATTACACTCGAAATGCTAGAACAGGAATCAGGTATTAGTCGATATCATCTCATTCGCATGTTTAAGAAAAGCACGCATTTACCTCCTCATGCGTATCAAAATCTATTACGCATCAATCATGCCAAGAAGGAATTAAAAAATCGGCGGCCCATTGCCGAAATTGCTATCGACACCGGCTTCTATGATCAGAGTCATTTCGCGAAAGCCTTTGCCAAAATCGTTGGGGCAACACCTCAAACTTATGCCATATCCTTATGATTAAGAGCAACTTTTTACAATCCCCTGCTCATGTCTATATTGTACATTAGATTTATCAGACAAGAGGAGGGAACACATGATGGTGACAACGATAAATTTGGAAAAAAAGTTTGCAGAGGCGATGAAATCCATTGCCCGCCGATCCGATTTGAAGATGTATGTGGAACAGACACCGGTCATCTACGAGTTATTGCAGCGTGCGGCAGCAAGATATGTGACGGGGGTGGACCGGCAGGATGGTCTTGAAGTTGCGCGACGGCTGGCTGATAAAGGGTACGCCATCTCACTTGATTTTATTGGTGAAAATACGACAGAAGTACAAGCCTGCGATGGGGCGGCATTGGAACTATCGCAGCTCATGCAAGCGTTGGCAGAGTGTAGAAAACCGGCTCGCGTTTCTTTTGATCTTTCACACATCGGTTTATCGCTAGACGGTGAACTGGCATATAAGCAACTGACAGAACTTGCAGAGCAAGCCAAGAAACTAGGCATTGAGTTGTTTATTAGCATGGAAGAATCGGCCAAGACCGACGCGATACTTTCAATTTATAAAAGAGCGTTGGACATATACGCGAACATCGGTATTACGCTGCAGGCGCAATTGAACCGAACGACTCAGGACTTGAAGGGTTTACAGCCCATCCCTAGCCGGATTCGGATCGTAAAAGGGGCATACCAGGAGCCTGAACAGCTTGCGATTTCACGTTCTACCGCCTTGAACGAGCGATACTTGCAGCTTGTGGAGCAGGCTATCGGCATAGGACATCACGTGTCCATTGCTACCCATGATGAGTCTATTGTAGATGAGGTCATCAAACGGGGATGGATCTATAAGCCGGGTGTTGAGTTCGAGTTGCTATATGGGATTCGGCCGGATTTGAGCAGCCAATTGAAGAAGGCTGGTTATCCTGTTCGCATTTATTTAACGTATGGCCATGAATGGTATCTGTATTTATGCCATCGGATCGCTGAATGTCCTCCTAATCTATTCCAGGCGATCCTCGACATCACGGGTACCGAAAAGGTAGATCCGGTGGTAGACTATGATTAAGTCTGAGTGTAGCTTCAATCTACTGTAACCTCTAAACGTTCATAGTCTAGATGAGAGCAACATGACGGAAGCGAGACGCCCAAAAAGGGAGGAGCGAGACGGGTGGGTGTGAGTAAACTTAGGAAGAACATTTGAGGGTAAGAGAAATCCGATCTTCACGCTTCTTGAAAACCCAGTGGTTATGCGGGTTATCGGAAGTTAATTTCGAGGAAGTGAATACGGGGAGCCTTGTCCTCGACATGCAGAAGACCGCCGGATGGCGGTCTTTTTACGTCCGGTATAACCAAACTTCATAAGCGCCACGCATGGGGCAAATGGAAATGTCGAAATTTGTAGGAATACCTCATATGTCCATAGAAACTGAAGGGTAAAGGAATTGGAACTTTAGTAAAACCAAAATTAGAAAGGAGCAGCTCACATGCAGACAACTGAACAAGAGCAATATGTTGAATTAGGCATTGGCAATGAAACCTATGCAATTCGAATCCAAGCAATCCACGAAATCATCAAAATGCAAGACATTACACAAATTCCAAATGCTATGGCTTATTTAAAAGGAGTCATCAATCTTCGCGGCAAGATTATTCCGGTCATCTCATTAAGAAATTTGTTTGGCTTGATGGAAGAAGAGTATACGAAGTTCACCCGGATTGTAGTCGTTAACCATGCTGAGGAAACGGTTGGCATTATTGTGGACCGGGTTAATAAAGTAACGAATCTCTCTGACATTCAACCGCCACCGGATCGCGTTGGGGGCATTAGCGGCAATTATTTCGCGGGAATTGGGATAACAAGCCATGGATTGGTTGGTATTTTAAAGCTCGAAGAAGTTCTGCTTTCTAATTGATTAGGAGTTGACATCCATGTCTTTATCAGAATACAAACAAGTTTTTCTAGAAGAATTGGAAGAACAGTTAGAGCTTATCGATGAATGTATATTGAAACTGGAGAAAGACGGAAGAACGGATCTTGTAATACAGAACCTTTTCCGAGCTGCTCATACTCTAAAAGGATCTTCAGCGGCGATGGGGTTCGAATCGATGAAAGAACTGACTCATGAGATGGAGCATCTCTTGGATCTTGTACGTCATGATCGGATAGAAGTATCAGTAAGTCTTATTAATCTGTTGTTTAAATCTTTGGATTTACTCAAAGAACTGAAAAAAGAAATTGAAAGCACCGATCAGACAATGTCTGATATTTTGCCTTTGCTGGCTGAGCTCCAAGCCTTTGCATCGGAGAAATCCAACGAACACGCGGTACCGGACACGAAGAAGTCGAAGCATCCATTAAGCCTTTATATGGAAACTAAAATTGGGGAGGCACAGGAAGAGGGAGCTCTTGTAAGCTGGGTGCGTGTCACCATATCCAAGGATAGCATGATTAAAGGTGCACGAGCCCATGTTGTGTTTAATAACTTAAATGATTGGGGCGAGGTGTTATTCACGGACCCATCCCCCGACACGATCGAGGAGGGTAAGGACGAGTCTTTAGAGATCAGCTATGTGTTCGTCGGCAACAAAACAACGGATGAAATTAAAAACTATGTTGCTTCAATGATAGAGGTTGTAGGAGTTGAGGTTGATTTAATTCCAAATAAATCTTCATCCGAAGAAGATACCGTTCCTGATCCTGTTATTACAGCTGAATTGTCACCACAAGTGAGCAACGAAACACGCGGCAATAAAAACCAGACGATCAGAGTGAGCGTGGAACGTTTGGAAGATTTAATGAATCTTGTAGGAGAATTAGTTATTGACCAGACTCGGATTAGTCAAGTGGAACGAAACTTACTCCGGCAGAGTGAGTCGTTCAGCGAATCTATGGAAGAGCTCGGCCAGATATCGGATCATTTGTCGCGAGTGATTAGTGAATTGCAGGGCAGTGTCATGAAGGCAAGAATGCTGCCAATTGAACAATTATTTAATCGGTTTCCGAGAATGGTACGCGACCTTGCTCTTACACTAGATAAAGAAGTGGAACTGGTCATTGAGGGCAAAGATACGGAACTGGATCGTACCTTGATTGAAGAGATTGCGGATCCGTTAATTCATCTTATTCGCAATGCGCTTGACCATGGAATTGAATCCGCCGGGGATCGCATCGCGAAGGGAAAGAGTCCGAAAGGCACGATTAAAATTCGCGCGGCTCATGAAGATAACCAAGTTATTATTTATGTGGAAGACGATGGCTCAGGAATTGACGCGTCCAAAATTTTAAAATCAGCTATCCAGAAAGGACTTCTCGCAGAAGCAGACGCTGGAACGTATTCGGAGAAAGAAGCTATCCACCTTATTTTCCATTCTGGTTTCTCAACGGCTTCTTGTGTAAGCGACGTCTCTGGACGCGGAGTAGGCATGGATATCGTAAAGAGCCATATCGAAAAATTAAATGGACTTATTGATATCCATACGGAGATAGGGAAAGGCACGCAATTCAAAATCCGCCTTCCGCTCACCTTAGCCATTATTACAGGGTTACTTGTAAAATTGAATGAACAAACCTTCATCATCCCGATGAGCAATATCGCCGAAATCGTCAGAGTAACCTCACAAGAGATCCAGTCTATGCGAGGCGAGGCTGTCATTGTGTTAAGAAATCAAATCATACCCATCGTATGGCTGCATGATCAATTTCGAATCGAGAAGAAACCTAATAACAGGAATCATACGCAATTAGTCATCGTCGGGACTGCCGAGAAACGTATCGCGCTTGCTGTGGACGATCTTTTGGGTAACCAAGAGGTGGTCATCAAATCATTAGGTTCGTATATTGGCAAAGTCGATTGCATTTCCGGAGCCACTATTCTGGGGGATGGAAAAGTCGCCTTAATCCTTGAAATATCTGCTGTTATCAATAAACTTATTAGCAAATAACGTAACCAACTAACAACATGAGGTGAAAGTTATGAAATGGTATTTAAATTTGAAAACATCTGTTAAATTAATTTCTTCATTTTTGATCGTTTCTCTGATATTGGCTTTTGTAGGCATTTACGCGATCTTGAATCTGCAAACGATGAACCAAATCGCGTCAAACCTGTATGACAATAATTTAATGCCTGTCAAGGAATTGTCTACGGCTCAAATTGATTATGAAAAATCAAAAGTCCGGCTTCGCGATATCAGTCTATCCCAATCAAAGGAAGAGATGGACACATATAACCAAGAAATTAACGATCTTAGAAAAGATCTTATCCATCAAATAGATACATACCGAGATACAAAGCATACAAAACCGGAACTTGAGTCAATTAAGGTATTGGATGATGCAACATCAGAATACTTCAAACAATTCGATGCCGCCTTGAAACTTGCTTACCTGGATGATCCCAAAGAGTTCACTGCATTTAAAAATGGTCCGCTTAACATAGCTGAGTCTAAGTTTAGAGAGGGTTTAGTGAATTTAATCAACTTGAATATTAAGATTGCGGCAGATACGAATGACAGCGCCGATACCATTTATGCTTCTGCTCGCATAGCCACCATCGTGATTATTATTGTGGCGGTCATAATTAGCCTTATATTAGGTCTTGTCATTTCCCAAATCATTGTTAGGCCGCTTAGAAAGATGGTAACTATAGTTGCGTTAGTTTCAGAAGGAGATCTTCGTCAGAAATCGGATATCAACACGAAGGATGAAATTGGTCAGCTTTCCGCTTCTATTAATCATATGGTAGATAACCTGCAAAGTTTGATAGGAGGTATCATTCAAACTACACAAAGTGTTGCTGCTGCATCTGAACAAATATCCGCAAGCACAGAGGAAATAGCAAGTGGCAGTACGTCTCAATCAAGGGATGCGCAAATTATAACAGAGTTATTCAAAGAATTGTCCGATGCCATTAATACTGTAGCTGTAAGCGCGGAGGGTGCTGCAGAATTGTCATCGCAAGCGGTTCGCACAGCGACGGCTGGAAGTAAGGTTTTAGAAGCGTCAATTGAAGGAATGGAAGTTGTAAATAAGAAAGTCACGCTTCTGGAAATCGATTCCGGAAAAATCGGAGAGATTATTGAAGTTATCGACGATATTGCTCAACAAACGAATCTGCTTGCCTTAAACGCCGCTATTGAAGCCGCAAGAGCTGGAGAGCAAGGAAGAGGTTTTGCGGTCGTTGCGGATGAAGTTAGAAAACTCGCTGAGCGAAGCGGGGAAGCAACTAAACAAATTACTTCGATTATTAAGACCATGCAGGAAAATACCAAGGCAAGTGTCCAAGCGGTACTGGATAGTGTCACTCAGACGCAACAAACAGGAACCGCTTTCCGAGAAATTGTCGAGAGAGTGAACGAGACTTCCAATATGGTAAATGAGATCGCTGCCGCTAGCGAAGAACAAGCTGCGCAATCATCGGAAGTCATTAACTCTGCGCAATCTATTGCGGCGGCAAGCGAAGAAGCCGCTGCCGCTGCCGAAGAGACGGCTGCGACAAGTCAATCTCTGGCTGAGCAAGCTGATCTCTTGAACAGGTCTGTATCACAGTTTAAAATTTAGTCTAGCATAGCATAATGACTAAACTTCGCTGAGCAATATATAAAATTTGACCCACACCCCGTTGCTGTGGGTCGCTTTTATGCTCAATGATTTGGAATAACTAGGGGTTCGGTTTTTGGTTTATACATTTTCTCTTACTAATATTGTTAACAGGTGAAATGTAAATAACTTTTCTACGTACGCCCAGGACGAGCGTCATCTCCCCTTGTTATTGGCGACTCGATACTGTAAAGGTGTCATTCCTAATCTTTGCTTAAATACTTGACAAAATCGGGAAACATTGGGAATGCCGATATGCATGGCAATTTCTTGAATAGGAAGTTCAGTCGTACAAATGAATAAACATGCCTCTCGCAATCTACGGGCTAACAAATATTCAGAAATCGTGCTACCGGTAGAGTTACGGAATAACCGAGATATGTGTTGAGGAGTTAAATAAAGCGATTCAGCCATTTTTCCCAAATCAAAGGGTTCACGGAAATGCATCTCGATCCAATTAAAAGCTTTCTCTGTATGATTTAAGGAACGGGGTGCTTCTGTAGGAGTCGCCGAAACGTGTTTCCAATTGCGTTGTAACCATTGTAAGAAACAGATCAGCAGGATGGAGAAACGTTCCTGTTGCTCCTCGATGGATAAGGTTTTATTTGGTTTGAATTGTTCGAAAAGGTAGTCTAGCGCATCTCTTTGCTCGGATAAATCGATGGCTTGGATAGGGAGTTGTTCCTTCCACAGTTTGACATAAAATTTTTGCAGAAGAGGTAAGTGCTGAAATAGTGGATAAAATGTTTCAGGTTCAAAGAGGATTTTAGAGCGGATATAGGGGGCATTCATCGACGAATGAATCGTCATGCGATGTAGTTGAAAGGGTTGAAAATAAAATAGTGTACCGGGTTTAATAGGAATAATGTGTTGTTCAATCATGGCTATGCCCTCGCCTTGTTGAACGTAGACGAACTCCATGCCTTGGTGAGCATGACTTTTATCCCATATCCCATCAACACCGCTGGTCATATCACGCGAATGTAATTTATAAGGTGTTCGATCTAGATTGAACTTTTGAAAAACAGGATAACGTTTCAAGGGGGACACCTCCAAGCGGTTGCTCTTAAAATTATTTTGTATCCGATTACTATATATATCATATTGGAAACGCTTAATAAAGTGATAGAAACAACATTTTATGTTAAGCTGCGGATATTTTTTAATGAACTTACTCTTTAGAATTAGGACAGGGGCATAAGAAAAACCCCTTTCATAAACAAAATCTAAGGAGGCGTTGTTATGAATGGAATGAGAAGGACAGTGGATCTTATGTTAGTCTGCCTTTTATTTTTCTCGGTCGTTGTGGTGATGATCGTCAATCCGACAAATGCAAGTGCTGCCACTACGGTAACCTATCCTAAGGCAGGTTACACGGCGACGAGCAGCTTATTCTCTTTGGCTGTGGATTCTACTTCGGTAGAAGTGACGGATTATAAAGATTACCACTACGCACATGTCTCTTTCTCGGGAACTGGCGTATTCAAGGTAACCTCGAAAACCCAAACAATTTCAACTTTTGATATTTCACCCCACAGCTTTGGTATATCTGCAACGAAGAGCGGCAATGATTTGACCTTCACTCTGACACAGGGAGCCATTGCACAACCTTATTATATCATTGTCAAGATTAACTCCTTGGAAAACCTTGTTATACTAGCAGATCCGCTTGAAAGTAATGTACCTTCATCTTCCGGAACGGGAATCTATAATATTAAGAATTCACCTTATAATGCGGATAGTACAGGGAATACTCTATCCACTAGCGCTATTCAACTTGCCGTAGATAATGCGTCAGCTGCCGGAGGCGGTACCGTTTATGTGCCGTCAGGAGTCTATAAACTTACTGGAGTATACCTAAAATCGAATGTCACGTTGTACTTGGAAGGAGGCGCTGTGTTAAGAGGTTCTGGAAACATTAATGACTACACCGGCGACTGGGCTCCTTATTCTACTTCAGATGCTCCGGAAGTGGCCAAAATACTTCCATTTATCTATATTTTAGATGCTTCAAACGTAAATATAAGAGGGCGAGGGATCATCGACACGAATGGCAGAGAACTGGCGCCTGCGGCCGCTACCGCTGTAGAAAGCCAGTATCGCAGAAATGCACTCAAATCATTTAATGCCTCGAATCTTCAAATTGAAGGTGTAATGATCAAGGATGCAACGACATGGACGGTCAACATGGAGAAGTCTCATGATATTGTGTTAACGAATGTCAAGGTACTCAATGCAACAGACTGGAAGCAAAACGACGGTATTGATATTTCATCAAGTTATAATGCCGTTGTCGATAAAGCTTTTGTTTATACAGGAGACGATGCTTATTGTGCAAAAGCGAACATTGCTACAGACGATATTTATAACGTTCACTTTAAAAACTCTATTGCTTGGACGAATCAAGGACGTGGCGTGAAGGCGGGATTACAGTCAAGGTCGCTCTTAAGCAATGTATGGTTTGAGAATATGGACATTATTTTGGCGGATGATGCTGGATTAAGCATTATGCATGAAGATGGCACCGGATTGTATCAGCAAATTCATTTCGTGGACATTCGAGTCGAAAAAGTACTAAAAGAAAATATGCGTTTTGAGATTACTGGTACTGCTTACAATTCAGTGAATGATGTTGAAGTGAGTCGTGTCAGCTTCGAGCAAAGTAAGGGATCATCCATAAATGGCAAAAATGCATCAGCAAAAATAAATAATGTAACCTTTAAAAGGCTTAAAATAGCTGGCAATACCATTACCACCTTGTCGGGAGGGAATATTTCAGCAAATTCTAATACATCGAATATTACTTTTAAAAGTAGTGTTCTCAATGAGCAATTTGACGGCACAGCAACTGGCAGTATTCCAACAAGCTGGAGTGCAGAAACTTCGACAACGGGGAGTGTTGCAGTCGCTGAGGTTCCAAGTGCAACGGATAAAAGCGTCAAAATAAACCGGACCTCCACGACCTCGGGAACGAAGGACGAGCTCTCAACAACTTTTTCTCCTTTATACGGAATAGTGACGATTGAGGCTAAACTTCGAAATGATTCTACGACAAAGAATTTTTCCGCACCATTTATTGTTGATGACAACGATAATATCGCATTTAGTCTTAACATGGCTACCGATGGCAAAATCAAAGTATATTACGATGGCATGCACAATAACATACAGACCTATACTTCCGGAACATGGTATACTCTTAAAATCGTACTTAATACGAATACAGATAAATTCGATCTATACATGAATGATATGAGCACCCCGGTTCTTACTAATAAAACCTTCCGTACACCGGTTAACAACATTAGTAAGTTAAAATTTTACAAAGACAGTGCCAACAATAGTGTAGGCTATGTCGATGCAGTAAAGGTGTATTAAGCTTTCGTGAGCCTAGGGCAGGCAAAAGGAAGTTTGCCTGCCCTAGGCTTGCATATTAGACGTTAAAGAGGTGTGATGAATTTGTCCAGTATTGTTGTTTCAGGCAGCGCTTCACTGATGACCCTCAAGCCAGGAACGATCGACAGCCCATTTTCCGAGCGGACTGCAGAGGTGCCGGTTCATCGCCGCAACTTCAATAAAGACTTGCATTTGTACTTGTGTATCGGTCAGTCGAACATGGCAGGCAGAGCTCCAATTGAAGAAGAAGATCAGGGAATCATAGAAAGAGTCTACTTGTTGAATAACAACGATCAATGGGAGCCTGCGCAAACAGGGGAATATGGCATTCAAGGACATCAAGGGTTCAATCGTTTCTCAACGGTCGAAGTTGCGAGCAAAAAAAACGGTTTAAGTCTAGTACTACCCTTTTCAAAGGTAATCGCCGAACGAGTCCCTCATGCAGAGATTGGCATTATCTCCAATGCAGTAGGAGATACCAGCATTGCCAAATGGCAGAAGGAAGCTGGCACGGGATTGTTCGAGGAAGCCGTAAGAAGAACCAAGGTAGCAATGGATTATGGCCAAATGAAAGGGATTTTATGGCACCAAGGAGAAGCGGATCGGTATAATGACTATTATATCGAGCATTTGGAACTGTTTGTTAAAGATCTAAGGTCTGAATTAGGTGTAGGTGCTAGCGAGGTGCCATTTATTGCAGGACAATTGCTTCCCGGCAGCAAATATGAGCTGTTTAATACGACTTTGATTGTTAAAATTTCAGATAAAATTGCAAATTCAGCTTATGTAAGCAGTGAAGGAACAGGCTCAATCGGTGATAATACCCATTTTAATTCGGAGAGTCAACGGATTTTGGGTAAACGTTATGCATTTAAAATGTTAGAAATGATGTGTTAATGCCGCTTATAATGCGGCTTTTTTAGTTTTTGGAGTTTTGCTCGGCAAGGAGCTTAGAAATCCTGTTATTTTTAAAGATATCTCTACAAATAACAGAGGCGCGCTTAATTGAATTAGAGTAAACTTAGGGCAGACAATTCAGTCTTCTATACGAGAGCGGGAGGATAGAAATTGGTTATGCGAAAAAGCTTCTCGCGAAAATTGATTATCAGCTTAGGCGTCGTCATGATGATTACGTTTGCTGTTTCCGGTTATATTACGTATAAAATTCATTTGCATTTGTTTACGGAAGAAATCAGCACGCAATTTTCCAAGACAAACGAACAAGCTGCTGCCCGTCTGGATCTACAAATTCGCAACATTTATAAAATTTCAAACTTTATTGTGTTCCATCCTTATGTGGAGCAGGTATTGAAACGATCGGCACAGTCGGAGAAAAGGGAGACATATACGCAGTTATCTGACCAAGATGAGCTGAACAATTTGTTGTACCAAGTTAAATATGATGAGCCGAAGTTGTTCTCAATGTATCTCTACGACGTACAGGATAATGGATTTATTTTCGGGGGAGCTAATGCGCCCTCGACAAGGCTGAGCAAGGAGATTTATTTTGATATCAAGGAAAAACTGGAGGGCTCTTTTGGTAATCTGATCTGGTTCCCATTGCAGCTGCCAAGTGATAGTACGTCATCTGGCGTCAGGCAGCTTTTTGCAGCTGCACGGCAGATGAAGACGGTTAGTCAGGACCAATACGGCATGATGGTCATGCTGTTCGATCAATCCCTGATTTCCGAATACTTGAATGAACTTGTGAAAGATGAGCAAGCCAATGTGTTCCTGTATGATAAAATGGATAACCTCGTTTACAGCGATATGAATCTGCTCTCCGGTGTGCCTGAACCGGGCAGCATTACGAATAAAAGTGTGGATCTTGTTGACGGAAATCCGTATCTGTATTCGAAAAGTCGTTCTGGACAAGTCGATTTCACACTGGTCAGCCGTGTTTCACTAGATGACCTGCAATCGAAAAGCGGAATTATTCTTCAGGTTAATGTTGTCATTGGGATTATCAGTGTCGCATTGGCAGGGCTCTTGGTGTTCTGGACAGGCAATCGACTGTTTAGGCCGCTTCATCGGTTAGTTCAAGGTATGCGGCGAATGCGTGAGGGGGATTTTCAGATTCGGTTGGAGACCCGCAGCGATGATGAGCTGGGCTTTATGGCACATAGTTTTAACGCGATGGCGGAGAACCTCGATAAGTTGGTAAAGGAAGTATATGAGCGTCAATTGAGTGAGCGTGAAGCGGAACTTACGGCGATTCAGGCACAGCTGAACCCGCATTTTTTGCATAACACGTTGGATACTATTTATTGGAAGTTGTACTTACAAGATGACCACGAAACAGCTAAGCTGGTGGTATCGCTCTCGGATATGCTGCGCTATGCCTTGGAGCCGGTTGACCTGCCTACGACATTACGTGACGAGTTTACGCAAATTCGCAACTATTTGACGATCCAGACTCACAGGTTCGGACACGAGCTAGAAACAGTTGCTCAACTGGAGGAAAGTATTGAACAACTGCCGGTACCACGGTTAATTTTACAGCCGCTTGTCGAGAATGTGTTCATGCACGCGTTTACGGAAATGGCGACTGGTCAAGCGCTGATTATTCGGGCATTTCGGGGTACAGTTAAGTATAGGGAACAAGAGGACAAACTAGAAGCTATCGTAATAGAAATTATAGACAACGGCAAAGGAATCGCCGAAGATCAGCTGAATGCGATTTGGCAATCCGCAGATAACCCTGGTTTTACAAGTGAATCCTTGGGGAGTACGTGGCGATCGGAAGAGGGAATGAAAAAAAGAAGGCGCATTCATATCGGCATTCGGAGTGTTATCCGCCGACTGAATTTACTGTACGGGGAGCCTTACGGTGTACAGATTGAATCCAAGCTTGGTTCGGGTACAACTTTCCGGTTACTGCTCCCACTAACGAAAGATGATGAGTTGGATTTGCCTAATTGAGAGTCTTAGGAGGGAGAGGGAGTAGAATGAGAGGATCCATCATGATCGTCGACGATGAGCCATTAATCCGCAAAGGATTGACCAAGCTGATTGAGTCCAATGATTTGGGGTGGGTCGTTGCAGGCGAAGCCGGCAATGGAAGGGAAGCCATCCACAAACTGGCGCAGGCGAAGCCTGATTTAATTATTAGCGATATCCGAATGCCGATTATGGACGGTTTGGAGCTGGCGAATTATGTGTGGGAGCACTGTTCGCACACGATGGTCATCATCTTGACAGGGTACCGGGACTTTGAATACGCGCAGGCTGCGGTTCGTTATGGCGTTAAGGAATTTCTGCTTAAACCGTGCCCTGAAGATGACATTTGTGGTGTGCTTCGGCAGGCGTACACACAGTTCCTGGAAAAATCCGAGTACCAGGAAAAGGAGCGCAGGGCGCTTCGCGTGCGAGAAGATCATGCTGTTCGTGCCACACTGCTGCGACTTCCTCCGCTTGCAGGAGGAGAAGTTCTGCGGCCCGAGGAATTGCTTGAAGGACATGTCTTCTGGTTAGTTTGCGTCGATACCTTTCTGCCGGAAGGCAAAGAGTATCGACCCGAGGATGGGACGCTGCTGCAATTTGCCGTGGTGAATATTATAGAAGAACTGCTGGAATCGAGCGGCTCTCTAGGTCGTTGGATCACGGTCGAGTACGGCCGATTTGCCTTTTTTACGGAGCCAGCTTCTGATCATGTTCGTTTCTTTCAAGAATTATGTGAAACAGTACAGCGCTTACTGGGAATCTCACTCACGACTCTGTCACTAGGACTTGTCAGTTCAGCGGAGGAAGTCAGTTCGATGTACAGACGTCACGAATTGGAAGCGCCTGCGTCCATGTCTACTCTTACGGGAAGCCCGCTTGCATTAGGAAGGGAAACAGATGAGGTCACAGCCTCTGGTACAGACGCGGCGGTTACTCCTGCACCGGGAACCGTCGATGAAACCAAGGTACGCACGGTCCAAGCAGAAATTACCTCTTTCCTGCTATTGGGCCGACATGCAGAGTTGTCCGCTTTTTTATGTCAAAGGTTCTGGGAAGATCCGCACGCTTCAATGCCACAGTGCCGAGCAGACGCGCTTTGTTTGGCATTGGCAATCCGCGAGGTGTTGCGCAAAGAGATTGCTGCAGCGCAAGATTGGGATATCGGAACGGAAATTCAAAAGCTCCGCTTAATGGTATCAAGGGAAGAAGTCGGCGAATGGGTTATGGAACGCATTGCGGTGATGGAGCAAACGCTGGCTAGTTGGCTAGAGGAACGCAACAGTAGATTGGCCGAAAGGACGATACGGTACATTGAACAGCATTACGAACAGGAATGCAGCTTAGTTAGCGTAGCATCCCAGATGCATTTGAATCCGAACTATTTTAGCAACTTGTTTAAAAAGCAAACCGGTGAAAGCTTCACGTCGTACTTAACGCGTTTCCGAATTGATAAGGCTAAGATGCTGCTAACCAACACAGACATGAAGGTTTCAGAGATTGCAGAAGCGGTAGGGTACACAGACTCCAACTATTTTGCGACTGCTTTCAAACAGGTAGTAAGTAAACCTCCCACCGAATACCGCAAGATGCACCAGCTTAATAAATGAGAATGGAGAGGCCGGCAGAATGCCGATGCCTCTTTTTTTCTGTGAATTTCTAAGATAACGCCGTAAATATCGAAGGCTTGCTCAGGACAGCCCTTATATAATAGAGATAAGTCAACAACCTGAGAGGAGCTTTGCAATCTATGTCAACCGCACCAATGTCCACAAACTCCGTTACAGCAGCACCCGAATCCAGCGCGGAATTGCAGCGACGCATGAGGCAGGCATCCCGCCGGCGAAGATGGAAAGCGAACATTCCCTTAATGCTCCTGTTTATCCCGGGCCTCCTCTTTTTTGCGATTTTCAAATATGCGCCAATGGGTGGTTTGATTATTGCTTTTAAGGATTATAATTTTTTTGACGGCGTTTTTGGAAGTGAATGGGTCGGTTTTAAGAATTTCGATACGATTTTTAAGCAGCCTCAGACCGTCGGCATCATTCGTAATACGATTATCCTCAGCATACTGAATGTGTTTGTCGGGTTTCCCTTTCCTATTCTCCTGGCAATTATGTTAAACGAAGTTAAAAAGACATGGTACAAACGGACCATTCAAACAATTGTCTACCTGCCCCATTTCTTCTCCTGGGTCATTATCGGCGGTTTTGTACTAACTTTGTTTTCAACGGAATCGGGCACGATCAATCATGTCTTAAAAAGCTTGTTAGGGGAGCCGTTCCCATTCCTGTTCAACGCTGGATCATGGATTACGATTTATGTCGGCTCCGGCATCTGGAAAGAGATGGGCTTCAGCGCAATCATCTATTTGGCGGCATTAACCTCCATTGATCCTAGCTTATACGAGTCGGCTAGTCTGGAAGGGGCAAACAAGTTTCAGCAAATCCGTCATGTAACACTTCCCGGAATTAGTACGACGATTGTTCTGATGTTTATTTTGGCCATGGGCCGATTGATGGAAGTGGGCTTCGACCATGTCTATATTCTTCAGAATCCGACGGTGTCGAATGTAGCGGATGTCATCAGCACCTTCATGTACCGAATCGGTCTGCAAGGAGCACAATTCAGCTTGACGGCGGCAATGGGACTATTTGAATCCATCATCGGTCTGATCCTTGTCTTAACGGCGAATGCATTAGCTCGTAAATACGACAAGGGGCTTTGGTAAAGGGGGAATATACAAATGAAATCGACCGTAGGAGAAAAGTGGTTTTATACAGCTAATTATATCATCCTGGCGCTGCTAGGCATCACCTGTCTATTTCCGCTTATTAACACAATTGCCGTCTCACTCAGCGATACGCATGCGATTGCTTCTGGTAAGGTAACCTTTTATCCAATAGGGTGGAATATCGAAGCCTACATTTCTATGATCCAAGGAACGCGCATTCTTTCCGCATTGCAGAACAGCACCATCATTACGATTGTTGGTGTAACGTTAAGTATGACCGTAACAATTATGACCGCGTACCCCATCTCCAGAGGCATATTCTACGGCCGTCGCTTCTTTACCTTAGCCATGGTATTTACGATGCTGTTCTCCGGAGGACTAATTCCGACTTACCTAGTCGTGAAATCGCTCGGATTGATGAACTCCTACTTTGCGCTCTGGTTGCCGGCGCTTATCAGCACTTACAATTTGCTCGTCATGCGAACGTTCTTCGAGAACATTCCGAGTGAAGTCGATGATGCAGCCAGAATTGATGGTTGTTCGGAGATGGCTTATCTGATGAGAATCGTCTTGCCGCTGTCCATGCCGGTCATTGCGACAATAACGTTATTCTACAGTGTCAGCTACTGGAACATGTTTATGAATGTTTTGATTTATATTAACGATACGAGCAAGTTTAACATGACCGTGCTCATCCAGAAAATGATTCAAAGCCAGAACCTGCTGCAGGAGTTGGTCAACAGCGGTGCCACCTCAGGCGTCACTGTGGATGTTGTGCCGGAATCGCTGAAAGCGGCGGGGGTACTCATCATGGTCCTTCCCATGCTGCTCGTTTATCCCTTCCTGCAAAAGTATTTTGTTAAGGGTGTCATGTTAGGGTCCGTAAAGGGCTAGGCTTGAAATCATAGATCATCCATAATCGAGAGGGGTTTCCAAATGAAAAAACAATTGAAACTAACCGCACTGTTGGCGCTTTCGCTATCTGGCCTGACTGTACTGGCCGCCTGCGCATCGAACTCGAGCGATGGCAAGAAAGCTGGAGAAGGAAAATCGGAAGCGCCCAAGAAGGATATAACCGTATCGATTTACGATCGGGGCGCAGTATCTCCGGATGCCGGCACGATCGAAAACAACGCTTGGACCAAATGGATTAACGATAACGGTCCGGCTAATGTGAAATTCGTCGCGATTCCGCGGACGAAGCCAGAGGAAAAGATTAATGTCCTGTACGCCTCAGGCAGCGCGCCGGATCTGCTATTCGAATTCAATCCGAAAGCCAGAGATCCGCTGCAGCAGCAAAAGCAGTTCATGCCTCTCGATGATTTGATCGAAAAGTATAGCACCGATTATAAAAAATTACTAAAGGACAATCCCTTGCTTAAAAAAGCCGGCACGAAAGATGATGGTAAACTTTACTATTTCGGTCGAATTAACCGTGGCGGGCCAAACCGGGGGTTATTTATTCGTACCGACTGGTTGAAGAAGCTGAACCTGTCTATGCCGAAGACGACAGAAGAATTATATACGGTGCTGAAAGCATTCACGGAGCAAGATCCGGATGGAAATGGAAAGAGAGATACGTACGGTATTTCCCTGAGCGGCAATTCCGCATATAGCTTAAGACAGATGTTCGGCGGCATGTCCAAATGGATAGTCAAGGATAACCAACTAGTACTGAATTGGGATCGCTCCACAGAATACTATACGTTAGCTAAGCGATTGTTTGATGAAGGTCTGATCGATAAAGACTTCGTTAACGATACGAATGGCGCCAAAGCCAAACAGGATTTCATTAACGGCAAGACCGGCATTTACGGATTCTTAAACCCGGATCCGATCACTGAGAAAATCGGGGTTATTGATCCATTAAAGAAAAACGTTTCGACAGCGGAGGTTGACTTCCTCCCATATCCAACAAGTCCGTTTGGCGCTTTCATGCCGACACTTTCGAACCCTGTACAAATGACGGCAGCCATTAGCGCAACGGCCAAAAATCCGGATGCCGTGATCAAGTATGTCGATTTCTTAAGTAAGGAAACGACAGGGAAAACACTCGAACTTGGCATCGAGGGAACGAATTACAAGGTCACGGAAGGGTGTCCCGAAGTTTTGGATGCGGCTAAGCAGAAAAAAGAAGTGACGGATCTGACCGTTGATATGCGGATGCTGCAGAGTGCAGCCCCTTACACCAAATGCGATGCACCACTGATCAAGTTCAAGAGTGATCCGCGGAAGGAAGAGTATCAGAAGTTCCAGGATGATTTCTTTAAAACGTATTTGAATTTTGACCGTTCTTACCCGGAATTGACCATTTCCGAACATATGCCGACACCATCGAAGGATCTTAATATCATTGAAACAAACACAGACAAGGCAATTGGCGATATTTGGCTGAAGGCGATTGTGAGCGGCGAGAAATATTCGATCAACCAAGCGTTGAAAGATGCACAAGATGCTTGGAGCAAAGCTGGCGGTGCCCAGGTAGAAGAGTGGTATAAGAATTGGTACGAAACGAATAAGGATAAAGCGTTCTTAGGCAAGGATGCAATCGAAATTTCCAAAAAGCAATACGAGGATTATAAGAAGATGGTTGGAAGCTTGAAGTAAAGCCTCGAACCAAATCAAAGGTATAAAGCGTGAGGCATAACGAAAAGTGAAAATTCAATTAGGATGGGGGATTCCTCCATCCTTTTGAGCATCGAATGCGGTGATTTCGAATTTGTCAATGCAGATAATTTTAAACAATATGATGAGTATATTACATTCCTTTCAGGGCCATCAATCTACTACAATAAGGTCATGAAAAGGAGTGAATGTACAGGATGATGAAAGCAAAGGCAGACGTGGTATCCAATTACCCCCATGCATCTGTGCGAAGAAGGGAGCGCATTCAATGGATTCCCTATCTGTTTATCGCACCTACCGTGTTGCTGATCGTATCGTTTTTGTTTTATCCGATGCTTAACGTTTTTTATTTCAGTTTCCTGAACTACAATCCAAGTAAGCCTTTTTATAATAGCTTCGCTGGCTTGGATAATTTTGTGAAAGTATTTACGGATGATCCGCTATTTCTGCAAAGTTTATGGATTTCTGCAAAATGGGTGCTTGTGGAAGTGACGCTCCAACTCGTCTTTGGCTTATTAGTTGCATTGGTACTTAATCAAGCATTTCGTCTTCGCGCTTTCTTCAGAACGGCTGCTATCATTCCCTGGGCCATTTCAGGCGTCATCACAGCCACCATGTGGTCATTCCTCTACAGCGAGCACAATGGCATGATGAATGACTTGCTGACGCGCTTGCATCTCATTCACAGCCCGATTGCTTGGTTAGGAGACACGAATTGGGTGTTTTTCTCCATTGTTCTAGCGGAGTTGTGGAGAGGTATTCCGTTTTTTACCATCACCATGCTTGCAGCGTTGCAGACCATTCCCTCTGAATTATACGAGTCGTGCAAGGTGGATGGTGGAGGTCGCTGGAGAGCATTTACTCAGATTACCTTGCCATTTCTAAAGAATTCTATTATTTTATCGACGCTGCTACGAGCAGTCTGGGAGTTTAATAATGTCGATTTGATTTTCACTATGACGAATGGTGGACCTGCGAATCATACGATGACCATGACCATGTATGTAGCCAATCAAGCCATTGTCGCCCAAAACTTTGGTTATGGATCTGCTTTGACGGTAATTGGATTCCTTATTTTAATGATTTTTGCAAGCAGTTATCTGAAGTTGAGCGGTTTTGGAAAGGAAGATAAGTAAATGAAGAGTATGATGCTTAGACAATTGGACCGCACGTTTACGCTGTATGTGCCCCTGTTGGTGGCCATGCTGTTTACCTTGCTCCCTTTTTATTGGACGATCGTAACCTCCTTTAAACGGGAAACAGATATCATCAAACGGCCTATTGTGTATTGGCCCAAAACTTTTACTCTGGAGAACTACGGGATTTCCTGGAATGCAGTCGGCTTCTCGAAATTTTTCCAAAATAGCTTGTTCGTCTCCATGTTTACCGTGCTTATTGTACTTCTTCTCTCTGTGCTTACCGGTTATGCCATAAGTCGATTCAGATTCTATGGCAAAAACGCCTTTCTTCTTATGCTGCTTTGTACTCAGTTTATCCCAGGTGCCATGCTGCTCATACCGCTTTTCCTCATTTTCAAAACGCTAGGTATGACGAGCAACCCGTTTAGTTTGATTATCACTTATAGTGTATTTCAGCTTCCATTTAACTCCATCCTGATGAGCGGATTTATTACGAACATCCCGGAGCAATTGGAGGAAGCGGCAATGGTAGACGGCTGCAGCCGATTGAAAGCGGTATTTTTGGTCATCTTCCCCATTCTGCTGCCCGGTATTGTTGCCACCACGGTATTTACGTTTATCGGGGCATGGAACGAATTTCTTTTCGGATTGATGCTCATTAACAAACCGCAGTTTTTTACCCTGCCAATCGGTTTGCGTTATATGCAGGGCGAATTTAACATGGCCTACGGCGCACTTGCGGCAGGCAGTGTCATTTCCTTGCTCCCGGTCGTTGTGTTGTTCGCCTTTGTTCAGAAATATATGGTTCAGGGAATGGCGGCGGGCGCTGTCAAAGGCTAATATTTCGGATGTACTCCTTTAAACGGGGATTCATCATATAACCCAAAAATATAGAAGGTGGGATTTACTTTGAAATGGATGAAGATAGCTTTGGCCATGACTTGCATTTCTATGACGATTGCTGGGTGCGGGACAAAACAGGATACAGCAGGTAACGGAACAGATTCTCAAGCTAAGCCAGTTGAAAGTGCAGCACCTGCGAGCAAAGAGAAAGTTACGTTAACCTTCTGGGATGATAATGCAGGGCCGAACCGAACGCCGTTTTATCAGGAAATGTTTAAGAAATTCGAAGAAAAATATCCGAACATACACGTTGAATATGTCGGAGTTCCACAGCAATCCTATAAACAGAAATTTGATGTCGCCATTGCTTCGAATGATACGCCCGATGTTGGCGCCGTAGCTAATAATTATGTATCTGATTTCACAGCTAAAGGCGCACTGCTTGCGCTCGATCCGTATTTTGATAAATGGTCGGATAAGGATAAGATGATTCCTTCCGTTGTCAATTTTATTCGTACGCTGGTGCCGGATAAAAAGCTGTATATGCTGCCGAATACGCTCTATATGGATTTGTTCTGGTATCGGCCGGATTTGCTCAAACAAGCCGGATTAAATCCTCCTGGAACGTGGGATGATTTTTTCAAGGATGTCGAAAAGCTGACGGATGCAGGGAAAAGTCAGTTTGGCTATTCGATGCGCGGCGGGACAGGTAGTATCAACCAATTAACAACGGTTATGTATTCATACTCCGGTATACCTAATTATTTTGATCAGAATGGCAAATCCACAGTTAACGATCCGAAAAACGTCGAATTCTTGAAGAAATATGCAGCATTGTATAAGAAGAACACGCCTACTAGCGACATTACCAATGGATACAAAGAAATGGTTGCGGAATTTGGAAGCGGTGCAACGGCTATCGTGCAACATAATTTCGGTTCCTACAACGACAATCTGAAGGCACTTGGAGAAGATAAACTAGCAGGCGTGCTGCTGCCCAAATCGGTGGATGGCAAACAAGTTGTGATTACGCAGCCTAACGGATACAGCATTTTCAAGAATTCGAAGCATCCGGCGGAAGCGTTCCAACTGTTAAGCTACCTGGCTTCCAGCGACATGCAGACCTATTGGAATCAAAACATTGGACAAATGCCGACGAATCAGGATTCCATGACCAGCGATTATGTAAAGAACTCTAAGCATCTTCAAGAAGGTTCCAAAATTCTGGCGGACAGCAGCACCAAAGTACTGGATGTTCCTGTTTATTTACCTGATTATGCAGGATTGCTCACGCAGCAACTGGAGCCAAACTTTCAAAAGGTACTCTCAGGAACGATGACAGCGGAAGAGTTTTTAAACGGTTGGGCGAAAGCTATAGAAAAATCAAAGCAAGATTATGATAAAATGATAAAAAAATAAAGGAAAGTCTTGTAATCGTGCTAGAAGTCTTTGAATGAGATTACTAACGGTGGAGGCGATAACATGAAAAAGGTACGGTCTATTACATCTACCATTCTATGGAGACTAATTCCAGGTCTTATCTTTTTAGTTGTTTCCTCCAGCGTTGTCTCCTACATTTTATCCGCAGAGCAGTTGAAGTCGAATGCTTACGACAACATTTATGATACCGTTTTCCAAACGAAAAACTACCTGGACGACCGACTTGGCGTATTATTAGCAGCGGTTGTCAACTTATCAGGCAGTAAGGAGCTGACTCAAACCTTAATTGCATCCGAGGAGCCAGATTTTACTCTGGGTCCGTCGGATTATATTGCGTTGAACCAGGCAACGAATCAAATTTTTACAAATGATTACTATGACATGGTCGACTCTGTTGTTCTATGGTATAACAATGAGTCCATTTCCTTTGCTAGAACAGATCGTTTCTTTCCACTTCAGAACTTTCCTGGTGCATCTTATTTAAAGCGAAGCAGCGAAAGCTCCTTTGAAACAGTCTTTTGGAAAAATATACATACAAGGGACCTTCCATCAGGAGACTTCAGCAGCCCGATGGTTGCCAGCTTTTATACATGGTTGGGCATAAAGGGGACAGCACCGCAGGGCGTGTTTATTGTTAACATCAAAGAAAGCTTTTTTTATAAAATTTTGAACTCACCTAAAATTAGTGATAACGGCTATTTATTTCTGCAAAGTCCTGATGGCATTATGCGGTTTAAGCCGGTAGCGGATAAATATGATCTCGATAAAGATGAGCTTCAGGAAAAACTGCTGCATGCGCCAAATGCAAGAGGCCGAATGGATGTCAAAAATAACAACGGCTCGAACATGGTTGTGATTTACGAAACAGTAGGTGTGAATCGTTGGAAGATTGCTGCCGTTTATCCCGAAGAAGAACTGCTCAGCAAGGTGAATTATATCAAATATGTCAGCATTGTAGTGATGTTGGCCACACTCATATTTGCAATCATGTACTCCAATCTTCTAGCCAGATACATTTCAAGGCCGATCAAACATTTAACAAAGCAAATCAATCACATTCGGGAAGGCAATCTGAATGTGAATGTACAACGTTGGCCGCAATACGAAATGGATACGCTAAATCACGGGTTGCAAGAAATGGTTGAAAGAATCAAAACTCTCTTACATCAGGTTGAGGTCGAACAAGAAGTGAAGAGACAGATTGAAATCTCCTTATTGCAAGCGCAAATACAACCGCATTTTTTGTATAATACGTTGTTTTCTATCAAACAGCTTTGTGATATGGGCGAATCAAGGGATGCCAGCAGGATGATCTCAGCCTTGTCGACCTTCTTTCGAATCTCCATCAGCAAAGGAGAAGAAGTTATTACCATCGATCAGGAATTGGAACAAGTCCAAATGTATTTGTTTATACAGCAAATGAGATACGGGGATTTATTTCAATATAAGGTTGATGTCGATCATGAAATTTTGAGTCAATCCATTGTAAAGTTGACTTTGCAACCTATTGTTGAGAACGCAATTTACCATGGGATCAAGAAGGGTGAGCAGCCGGGGGTAATTCGCATCAAGGGCTATAGTTCAGACGAAGATATTTATTTATATGTAGAGGATAATGGAGCGGGGATTGAACCGTGGAAATTGAATGAAATCAGGGAAGGATTGCTCCTAAAAAGACCGGTTCAAGTTGGTTTCGGCATCGTCAACGTTCACAGAAGACTCCAAATGATGTATGGACCGGAATATGGGTTGCAATATGATAGCGATCCCGACAAAGGAACAATTGTAACCATCAGAATCCGTAAAAGCAAGGATGAAGGTAAAGCTGATGGGGAGGGGAATGGTTATGCGTAACCTGATTATTGCCGACGATGACGTTATTATTCGAAGGGGACTAAGCAAAACTATCGATTGGGCAAGTTATGGGTTGCATCTCATTGGGGCGGCAGGAAACGGCAGAGAAGCGCTCCAATTCGCCGAAGAACTGAAGCCGGATATTGTTCTAAGCGATATTCGAATGCCTCATATCGATGGGCTGGAACTTGCTGAACAATTGCTGGCAAAATATCCTGATGTGAAAATCGTTTTAATGACAAGCTATGATGAATTTAAGTTTGCCCAGAAAGCACTTAAACTTAAGGTGTTCGACTATGTGCTTAAGCCCTTTGAGAATGAAGTATTACTTGAGACAATGCAACGGGCTGTTGCCGAATATCAACGCGAGAGCAAGGTGCGAAAGCAAATCTCTGACAGCATGCCGCTGATGCGGCAATTGTTCTGGGAGCATCTGATTTCAGGGCGCTTCCATGAAAACGAGCTTATGGCAGAAGCGCAATTTCTGGAAATTAACTTGCAGGCAGCTACTTATTTGACATGTATTGTTAAATTGGACGATTACCATTTTCCTAAAGTTCGGAATCGATATGGGCAAGAGATGTTAAGGTACTGCGTAAGCAATATTATTCAGGAAATGACGGCAGATCTAGAACAATGCCATATTTTTCATTATGACGGCGAAGAAATTGTAATCGCTTTCGGGGTTTCAGCTGATACGGAGATGAAGAAACAACTAATTCGAGAGATGATGGAGGAAATTTGTAAAAATGTTGAAAGATATTTGAAAACAACGGTTACGATCGGTGTCGGACCTATCTACGAGAATCCGATTTCGCTTCGGCGCTCTTATTTGGAAGCGAAAATGATACTGGAGTACCGGCACATTGTCGGCACGAATCAGGTGTTGATTGCGAGGGATATTGATCTTCAACCCCCAGTTGAAACGACTGTTCTGGAAGGCTGGAAGGATGAACTTCTTGTGAGAGTAAAATTGGGTATGAAAGAGGAATCACTTGCAATTATTAGAGAATTGGAACAAGACATTGTTAACCGGAAGATCGTGCCTCTGCAGGATATACATATACTGGGGACAGAGATTGCACTATTGCTGTATCGTGAGTTCTGGGAGTGGATTCATACATGGAAGATGGAGTTGAAGTTCGGCGGGTTCACCCACTTTTGTACGAATCTTCAAACATTGACAACCTCGAAAGAAGTATTCTCTACGATTCAAGAGTTTTTGCTCGAGTTACTAGCAGAAATTTGTTCCCGGCGCGATAGCCATCAAAAGCAACTGCTGAATAAAGCACACAAATATATTGAAGATAATTATAACCGTGAAGAATTATCCTTGCAGGAAGTTGCTGATTATGTAAATGTAAGCGCCGGCCATTTGAGTTCCATTTTTAAAAAAGTGGGCAATAAGGTCTTCTCCGATTATTTGTTGGAAGTTCGCATGAAATCAGCACTGAGTTTAATGAGTCGGGAAGACTGCAAATCCTATGAGGTTGCATACAGGGTTGGATTCAGCAATCCTCAATATTTTAGCGTCTGCTTTAAAAAGTATACAGGCTTCACACCAACGGATTATCGGAACGGGAGCCGCATGAGCACTTAAGAGAATTGCTTCGTATTTTTAACAGTTTGATGCTTTTTTTGTATTCGCTTTAATTTCGTTTACACCTAAAATAGGAAGCGTGTTGACTATATGTCAAGAGAAAGGGGAAGTGAAAAATGAATCATCGCATACAACGATGGCTTGCAAGGGGATTAGTTTGTGTACTATTTTTCCAGATATGCTTTGAAGTCGCGACTGTAAACGTAACTACTGCAAAAGCACAAGAATTGACACAACAAAGTAATATTTCTAGCAGCTATGTCTCCACAGTAAATGCAGGAAATAATTTCAAATTAGTGGAGAATGGTGTTTCAGCAAAACTATACGTGGACAAAAATGATTCTGTAAGCGTAATAAGAGCGGTTGGAGATTTCAAAAAAGATGTTAAAGGTGTTACGAATGCTGATGCGCAGGTCGTCAATACAGTTCCGACAAGCGGAAATGTTGTCATTTTCGGCACGATTGGCAGCAGCGCAGCTGTAGATATGTTGATTGCCAACGGCAAGCTAAATGTAGCCCAATTGAAAAAAGACGATGGGTCGTATAAATGGGAAGGCTTTATTATTGATGTTGTCGAAAACCCGGTTCCAGGCGTAGATCAGGCGCTGGTTGTCGCTGGAACAGATCGAAGAGGAACCATTTTTGGACTTTATGATATCTCTGAGAAAATGGGGGTCTCTCCGTGGTATTATTTTGCGGATGTCGCCATTAACCATAAAGAAAGCGTATACATAAAAGGGGATACGAACATTACAGATTCACCAGATGTTCAGTATAGAGGAATCTTTCTCAACGACGAAGAGAATCTGAATGATTGGGCAAAAGCACATACAAGTAACGGGACAATCGGACCGGATATATATGTTCATATCTATGAATTAATGTTGAGATTAAAAGCCAATTACATGTGGCCTGCGATGCATGTCAACGGATTTAATAATGATCCGAACAATGCAAGGCTAGCTGAGGAATATGGAATTGTAATGGGGTCAAGTCACCCCGAAATGTTCTTAAGAAACAATAATATGGAGTGGCCGCAGTGGCATACCGCTTACGATGCCGCTCACGGAACAAGCTCTGTATATGACTATACCGTAAGCCCTGTTGCCGTATTGCAATTTTGGAAAGATGCGCTTATGAGAAATAAGAACTATGAATCACAGTGGACACTTGGTATGCGAGGTGCCCATGATGAACCTTTTACCACGGCAAATATCAATAATGGAACTTTTCCTGGCGCAACTGAACAAGAAAGAAAAGTTAACCTGCTTGGCAAGATTATACAAGATCAAAAGAATATGATGAAAGATGTATTGGGGCAACAGGGATATGACAACGCCTTCAAAATGTTCATTCCTTATAAAGAAGTATTGCCTTTATATAACGCGGGCTTAGCGGTTCCGGATGAATTAACGATCATGTGGGTCGATGATAATCAAGGCTACATGCGAAGACTGCCTAATGCAGCGGAAAGACAAAGAAGTGGTGGACATGGTCTATACTATCACGTTTCCTATTGGGCACCCGCCGATCAAAGCTATTTGTGGTATGGAAATACGCCACTATCTTTAATGGGAGAACAATTGCAGAAATCATATGAGTCAGGGATTCAAAAAGCTTGGATATTAAATGTTGGTGATTTGAAACCATTGGAAGGCGAAATGGAATTCTTCCTGAGCTACGGCTGGGATGTTCATAAATATGAGAATAATTCGAAGAAATTCCTGTATGACTGGATGAGCAGAGACTTTGGCTCTCAGTATGCAGATGAAGTTACGGATATTATCAACACGAATTATCAACTGTCTTATAATAGAAGACCCGAGCAAATGAGAGTTGATTTCTTTGATCAATTACATTATGGGGATGAATCAACCAAGAGAATGCTCACCCTTCAAAATATTTTTGATCGAGCCAATGCCATTTATGACAGCTTGCCGGCGAATATGAAAGACGGTTTTTATGAACAGGTCCTAAGTAAAGTTCGTTGGTCCTATTATGTATTTAAGTCCTACTATTATGCCGATAGAAGCAACATGGCTTATGATCAGGGAAGACTTTCTTCCGCGAATAATTTCTTGGCTCTGTCTCAAGAGGCGGATCAGCAAAAGAAAACGGAAATAAATTATTACAACAAGACGTTAGCTGCAGGTAAATGGGATAAAATACTGGATCCTGAGATTCATCCGCCGCCACCAATATCTCAGCTGCCAGCAGGATCACCGGCTCTGAAATTGGGAAATCCTGAAATGGGCGCAATTGTGCAAGGGGAAGAAAAAGTAAGTGCTAATTCCGTTATTGAATTTTCTGAATTCAATCAAGGCGGCAAATATGTAGATATATTTAATAAGGGAGCGGGAAGCTTTAGTTGGAGCGCTTCTGCAGATAAAAGCTGGATTAATCTTTCCAAAACAAGCGGAATGATTGTAGATGAAGATCGTATTTGGGTAAACATGAGTAATATTTCCAGCCATGCTGGTGAATCTGGGACAATAACTTTACAAAGTGGAGCCATACAAAAAATCATTACCGTAAAAATAAAGGCAACTTCGATTTCTTTAAGTCAAGTGCAAGGTTACGCTGAAGCGGATGGTTACGTCTCCATAGAAGCAGAGCATTACAGCAGAAAAAATGATGTTGGTCAGGTACTGTGGCAACCGATTTATAATCTTGGAAGAAATACGGGAGATGTTATGAGAACCTATAACCCGACTCTTGCAAGAGTTCCAGAAAATCAAATCAAGGCTTCTGCACCTTCAATGGAATATGATGTACAGTTTGAAACGGCAGGAACTTTTCCATTGGAAATCTATAGAGTACCTACTTTAGATTCAATGGGAACAATTAAATTTGCAGTTTCCATTGATGATGGAGAACCAACTGTTATCTCCAGCGCAGTAGCAGATGAAGGCCAAGGCACAGACTGGGTGAAAAATTTCTTCCGGCATATTGAAAAGCATCTGACAAACGTTACTATCCCAACAGCAGGTAAGCACACTGTGAAAGTTTGGATGGTCGATAATTACATCATGATTGATAAGATGGTCATTTATACAAGTCCGCAAGGGATTTTGTATGCTGACAACGGACCTCCTGAAAGTTATAACAGCACGTATAACAAAGCGTTTTCAAGTGGATATGAGATGCTGCCTCGCACTGCTCCTGTCGCACAAACCGAGAAAGATGAACTCGCTCAGTGGGGAAGTGGTGCCGTTCTTGAAAAGAATGGTAAAGTATCGATCGAAGCAGAAATGGCCTCAGAGAATAGTGATTATGCAAAAGTCATCGCAAAAAGTGGGAATTCGTGGAGGATCACACAGTCGGATACAGGTTATGCAATGAGACTTCCAGACCTAGGCGGCCAGGTGAGCAATGCGGCAGATTTGGTAAGCAAGAGTCCTGAAATGCAATTTAAAGTCAAATTCTCAACGCCAGGGACCTATAACGTTTGGATGAGAACTAGGGTTATTGATGATGCTAGCGACTCTATCTATGGTGGTATTGATGGTAAATATACAACAGCGAGTTTCGATACTTCTCAACTGTTTAGCTATGACAGAGATGAAAAGTGGTTGTGGCCGAGAAGAAATGGCGTTATTACCGTAACTGCAGCGGGTGAGCATACCATCAATGTTTGGATGCGGGAAGACGGTATTTCAGTTGACAGAATTTATCTTACGACGGGATCAGAGACCCCTAATGATGCAAGCTGGGTTGTTTCTGAAAGAGAACAAGCAAACCCTGATACGATCATGTCGAATACGATTGCCGTCACTGAAAAGAAATTGCAGGATGCACCTGTACCTGTAGGTACGGATGTTGGTTCTTATGAAAAAGCGGATTATGATCTTTGGTTTTTTGCTTTACAAGAATTGAAAAACCTTAGAAATAGTGGTTCCAAAGATATGACAGTCATTAATGCGGCTATTACTAAGCTAATCGATGCAGAAAGTAAGCAAAGAAAGAATCAAAAATTACAAGATGGTCCTTTCAGTTATATTGCCTATCAAAATTTTGAGAACAATGAAATAGGTAAACTGCCATTTGGCCTTAATGTAGAAAGTATTACAAATGGAGGAACGGCTGCTGTAGTCGAAGAGGATGGAAAGCGATTTTTGCGACTTACAACTTCGAGTACAAGTGGATCTAAGGCCTTACTTCAATTGCCGTTTGGGGAAAACGGAGGTGCAGCTGGAAAAGAGCTGATTGTTAAGATGAAGGTAAGAGTGCCTCAGAGCGCACCATTCACCAATCTGGCTTATATTTCCAACGCTCCGGATGGTAAATATGCAATCGCATCAGGTCTTGATCGAAATAATGCTCAACAACAGAAGAATGTCATGATGCAAGATGCTAGTAATAAAAAAATGGTTGGCATTTATGAAGAAAATAAGTGGCAGGATGTTAAATTTGTTGTAAATACGGCTAACAAGAAATACAGCGGGTATTTTAATAATCAGCTGGTAGCTGACAATTTTACGTATAGAGCGCTGGACCGTGAAACGCTGAATTATCAACAATTTGGTTTGGATAATCAGCCGAACGGCATTTTTGATATCGACGACATGCAGGTATATGTGGCACCAACTGCAGAAGAAGTCGCTTATGCTCTTACAACGTTAACCTATCGCAACAATACTCTTATTCTTCCGAATAATTCTGACTACAAATTGGAGATTGCTAGCTCAAGTCAGCCTGAAATCATTTCAACCAGTGGCATAGTAACCCCTCAGAAAAATGACGAGGAAGTCACTGTGACGATCAAAGTTACCAAGCTTAATGATGGCACAACGGCAGTGTCTGCACCAATTACAGTACTTATAGAAGCGGCGAATAAGCTTGCTATACCTACTGCGAATCCGATGCCAGGCACCTATGTTGACGCACAAAAAGTAGCATTGGCAAGCGATACGGCAGGTGCAGAGATCTATTACACAACAGATGGAACCACACCTACGACGGGCAGCACCTTGTACATAGGCGAAATTGATGTTCGGGAAAGCACAACGATTAAAGCGATAGCAGTGAAAGACGGACTGGCTGATAGTAATGTCGCTGAATTTATGTATAAGATTGGAAGAGAAGCAGAGGCCTACACCATAGAAGCCGGCTTCAACCTAAATTCTTTGCAGCCAGGCGAGACGCTTACCGGAAAAGTGAAAGTTACCAATGTAGATGCAAGCGGACAACCAGTGCTGGTCATTGTCGCCTTGTATGACGGCAACGAACGGATGGTGAATGTGTCTTTCATTTCTAAAGTCGTTGCACAACGAAGCAGCGAATATCTCAGTGCCGGTTTTAAGCTTCCTGCCAATGTAGAGGGTTATGTTGCACGAATATTTGTATGGAAGGGTACTGATATAGAATCATCCAGCATGATCCCACTGGCAAATGGTACTACTACGTTGAGATAGTTTGGAGAGGATGGGGGCGGATAGTGCTCTCACGGGCTTTGCGTATTCCATAAACGGATACCTTCTGTCTCCATCCAACATGTTTTGTATCTACGATCAGGAAGAGGTGGTGAGTCTATGTTAAGAAAACAAGTACTGATGCTATTCGTAGTTATTGGATTAATGATGTGCAGCAATGCATATGCGGAGTCACCAGACTATCAAACGAATTGGGCATCCAAGGAAATTTCCAAGTGGCAGTCTTCCGGGATCGTCAGCGGCTATCCAGACGGGAATTTTAGACCGGATGCCCCCATTACACGAGCGGAATTTTTCAAATTAATTGCTGAAACGATGGGACTAACCACAACTGTGGAGACTCATTTCAAGGATGTTGAGGCGGATGCCTGGTATGCAGACTATATTGCGAAGACAGTTGCAGCGGGGTATGTGCAAGGGGATGGCGATCTTCAAGTAAGACCCAATGATCCAATCACACGTCAAGAAGTTGCGAAAGTGCTATCTCTAGCTTTTCATGTACAAACGGCTGCAACGGGATTAAATAACTTTAAAGATGCGAGAGACATTGCTGAATGGAGCAGAGGGTATGTTGGCGGGTTGGCGCAAGCTGGATATATTGCGGGTTATGAAGACCAATCTTTCAAACCAACTCAACAGATTACTCGCGCGGAGAGCGTCAAAATGTTTGACAATCTGGCGGGGGAACTGTTCGTGCGTTCAGAGACGTACGCGGATTTGGAAATTTTAGGAAATGCACTAATCAATAAAAAAGGCGTTACACTGAAAAATGTAAAGATCAAAGGAAATTTGTATATCACCGCAGGAGTTGGTGAGGGCAATGCTCAACTGGATGACACGATGGTTGCAGGAGAGGTTGTCATTACTGGTAAAGACATCTCCTTGACCATTTCCGGCAAAACGTCGATTAAAAGCATCCAAATTGCTGCCGAGGGCGTGAAGATAAACGGGCAAATCATAGATATGGGAAGTGTTGTGAAATTTGAAGATGGAAAAGTTACTGTCATAACAAAGCCAACGAACCCGACAAATCCGACAAATCCGACGACTCCATCGACTCCATCGAATTCAACGGGACCAACCGGCTCAACGGACTCGTCATCGGGCGGGGGCTCAACTGTACACGTAACAGGTGTAAGCTTGAGCCAGCAAGCAGTTTCGTTGAAGGTGGGCGAAGCGCTTACATTAACGGCTTCAATTGCACCGGCGAATGCGGATAATAAAAATGTGCATTGGTCCTCGAGCAATGAGGCAATAGCGACTGTAGCGAACGGCCAAATAACTGCACAAGCAGCAGGAAGCGCAGTGATCACGGTAACGACGTCTGATGGAAGTTATTCGGCAAGCTGCATGGTCACCGTAACGCAGCAGGATATTCACGAGGGGATCTACAATGTTACGACTACTGTCAACGCAGCGAATCAGCAGGTTACTCTTGAGGGCTATGTCGCTAGCAGCAGTGCGGAAACAGTTACGTTCAGAGTGATAGATCCTGAAGGAAATGTGGACTGGATTGGTCAGACATTAAGCGGCCCAGAAGGAAAGTTCGGTTTCACGTTCACACCGAGTAGCAAGATTCAAGGGGAATTCACAGCAGCGTTGGGAACAACTGAAATGGCTGCACCGATGTTGGTTAAGTTTAAGTATATAGCAGATTAAAACTAGATTGAAATAGGAAGGTGGGCAAAACACGAGATGAAGCTGCTATCCAAAATGCTCCTTATTGCTATCGTCGTCCTTATGTCTGCAGGACTCTCGCAAATTACTTCGGTACCAGCATACGCCGCGGATGCTCAACCGGTTGTGTATCATCCTACGATTGATACCTATGTACAGGGAAACAGCACAACGGTCAAAAAGAATGATCAAATTATTGATGTTAAGCTAAAGGGCGATAATGAAGGGGCAAATACGACCAGAGTAGCACTGTTTAAGTTCGACTTCAATGACTTTGCGGGAACTACAATAGAGCAAGCTAAAATCAGATTATATGCAACGACGGCGGATAGCTCGCCGACCAGAGAGTTGAAACTGTCCGGGATTCCTTACGGTTCGTGGGTAGATGACATCAATGCTTTGACTAGTGTCCCAACCAATAATGCAACGGAAATCGGCAGATTCTCGGTGTCGACCAGTGGTCTTCCCAAATGGTATGAAGTGGACGTGACTGATTATTTAAAAAGCCAATTGGCTGCCAAACAGGCATCTTTTAAACTGGAAGTAACGGTAGCTAATGATAAATCCAAAGTTACTTTTGCAAGTAATGAAGCGGCAAGCAACAAGCCGGAATTAGTGCTCTACAAATCCGAAGTTGAGCAGGTGAACACGGCGCCAGCTGCGTCCGATGTTGCCATTGACGGCCAGGCCAAAGTTGGTGGAACGTTAACGGGGCTTTACACATTTACGGATGCGGACGGCGATGCGGATGGAATGTCCACGTACAAGTGGCTCATGGCGGACTCGGAGAGTGGAACATACAGCTCAGTTCTCGGTGCGACATACCAAACGTTACAGCTCACTTCAGCGCTAAGCGGCAAGTACATCAAATTTGAAGTTACGCCGGTTGATGCCAAGGGGCTGGCTGGAGCAGCGAAGATGAGTGCGGCAGTCGCTATTGAAGCTGTTCCTGTCCATGAAGTTTATCATCCGGCGCTCGATACGTATGTTCAGGGAAACAGCACTTCTGTCAAAAAGAACGAAAAGGATCTTGTAGTTAAATTAAAGGGTACAAGTGAAGCAGCAAATACGACACGCGTGGCATTATTAAAATTCGACACCAGCCAGTATGATGGAAATCAGGTGGGGCAAGCGATTCTCCGTTTGTATGCGACGGCAGACACGGATTCGTTGGAGAATAGGGATCTGATGCTGTATGGGGTTCCGTATGATTCATGGCAAGAAGATATTGCCTCACTGGCAGCGATCCCTGCTAATGGAACTGAAATCAAGGGCTTCTCTGTAAAGAAGAGTGAAGTGCCTAAATGGTATGAAATTGATGTAACCAATTATATGAAAAGTCAAATGGGGACGAAACAGTTTTCCTTTAAACTGGTTGTCACAACAGCCGATGAAAAATCGAAAGTAGTTTTTGCAAGTAATGAAGCAACGGACAATAAACCTGAATTAGTGTTAGATAGCCGTCCTCCTGTATCGACGAACACGGCACCTGTTGCATCCAATGTAGGCATAAGCGGTGTGGCAAAGCCCGGAGAAACACTAACTGGAACGTATACGTTTACGGATGCAGATGGCGATGCAGAAGGAACCTCTTCCTACAGCTGGCTTATGGCGGATACAGAGAATGGTGTGTACAGCGCTCTGGTCGGCCAGACACAGAAAACGCTGCAGCTTACTTCCGCTCATGTTGGAAAATTTATCAAATTTGAAATTACTCCTGTAGACGCTAAAGGTCTGGCAGGGGAGACTAAGCAGAGTGCGGTAGTTGTTGCAATAGGTGCAGTAAACGAGGGGAATAAATTTACAGTAAATGTTACTTTCAATATGAGCAAACTTGAACCGTTAAAAACCCTTAACGCGAATGTAACGGCAGCTAATATTGGCGAGGTTGAGAAAGAAGTGCTTGTTGTCGTAGCGCTTTATAATCAGAACGATGAAGTCGTTAATCTGTCCTATTCATCCAAGAAGCTGGCAGCGGGACAAAGTGATCAGATTGTTGCTGGATTCAAGCTGCCTGGTGCTGTCGACGGTTTCAAAGCGAAAGTAGTCGTTTGGGAAGGAACAGATATTCAAGATGCAAGCATGATTCCCTTGTCAAATGTTGTTGTCCTTTTAAATTAGTCCTATTGCGAATCAAACCTCAGTTCCGCATGAATCGTTAACAGTTCATAGAGCGACTTTTCAAGTGTGAAGGCATACTGATAAGTCGCTCTATTCTTCATGCAGTTAGGCGAATTAGAGATGCCCAAAAAGTAGGATGATCTAAATAAATAACAGATAAAACTAATCATAGAAAGGTTATCAATCGAAAATATAGCGTTTACAATTAGAAATGGCACTATTTTGAAAGTGCTTACATGTAATCTATGAAAGGAGAGTGAGCCTGCACATGGCAAAACTGCGAAATCGAAATATGAAAATACTTGTTATGTTATTTCTAGTCTTATCATTAATGCTTTCGGCCGTTGTTCCGATGAATGTGCTTGCTGTAGACAATGCACCTGACGGAAATGAATCAGGCTTTCCGCTATTTAAGAATGGCTCGGTAGCGGATATCTATGTATCGAACTCGGATGATAAGCAAATTGTACGAGCAGTAGGAGATCTGCAAAAAGATATACTTACTGTTACAACAAAGACACCTGGAATTAAAATTAGTGCTAATGGTTTGAACCAGTATTCCATCATCGTTGGTTCAGTTGATAAAAGTGATATTATTCAACAACTGATAACAGAGGGAAAATTGGATGAAGCCAAGGACCTGAAAGGCAAATGGGAATCCTACATCATTAAAATGGTAGATGATCCACTTCCCGGCGTGAAGAAGTCATTGGTTATCGCCGGCAGCGATAAACGAGGTGCCGTATATGGTGTATACGACGTCTCCGAACAAATTGGAGTTTCCCCTTGGTATTATTGGGCGGATATTGTCCCACAAGTAAAGAGTGAAATCGTCCTTACGCAGCCGTTGAAAGAAGTGGGAGAGCCTTCTGTGAAATATCGCGGGATCTTCCTGAATGATGAGCAAAACCTTGCCAAGTGGGCGGCGCTCAATGACCCTGTAGGAGCACAGGGCGGCAATATAGGTCCTGAAACGTATAAGAAAATATTCGAGTTACTGCTAAGGCTGAAAGCAAATTACATTTGGCCAGCCATGCATTCCGAAATTCGGTTGGGACCGACGGACTATTTCAATAAATATCCTGAGAACCGTGTAAATGCCGATGCCTATGGTATCGTCGTGGGAACTAGCCACGCTGAGCCGATGATGCGCAATGGTACCGGTGAGTGGGGTCCGTTTCTTCAAAGTCAGGGATATTTGCAAGGCGTTGATCTCAAAACAGTAAATGCAATAGATGATTTGAACAACCTAACGAAATATCCTAACTCAGCGCCATATGACTATACAGTGAATCCAACACTCGTCAACAAATACTGGGATGAAAGCGTCACGGCTTACAAAGATTATGAGGTCTCTTATACGCTTGGCATGCGCGGACTGCATGACAAGCCATTTGTCACTGCCAATGCATCGACAACTTCACAAAAACTTAAGGTGCTTCAGGATATCGTTGACAGCCAGACAAAAATGATGAGTGATCATAACATCAATTCCGAAGCATTCCCTATCTTTATTCCATACAAAGAAGTTTTGCCTCTTTATGAAGCAGGTTTAAAGCTTCCTGATAACGCAACCATTGTATGGGCGGAAGACAATCATGGTTTCATCCGGCGGTTTCCTACCGTGGCTGAGAATGCTCGCTTGGGTGGAAGCGGTGTATACTACCATCTGTCTTATGTAGGGAGCATGACTTACATCTGGCTTGATTCTACCCCTCCTGCTCTTATGTTAAGCGAAATGGGAAAAGCCTATGAAAGTGGAGCGAGAGAGCTTTGGGTTCTCAACGTAGGCGACATCAAGCCAAATGAAATCGGTATGGATTTTTTCCTGGATATGGCATGGAATATAAATAAGTGGAACAAAGAAAACTTGAGCGGAGACAACGGATATCTATCCGAATTTGCTAAAAAAGCGTTTCCTCAAGCGAACAAAAAGGAAATAGGTGAAATCTTAGCGGAGTATTACCGCCTGAATTATGCCAGAAAGCCTGAGCACACCAACGCTGCAGAATTTAACGCAGTAAATTATGGCGATGAGTCTCAACAAAGAGTTGTGGATTATCAAAACTTGATGAACAGGGCTGACGCCGTTTATCAGACGCTCCCTAATGAGCAGAAAGATTCCTTCTATCAGCTTATTTCTTACCCTATTAAGGGATCTTACTATATGAACTTAAAATATTATTATGCTCAAAAGAACAAACTGTATAGCTCTCAGGGGAGAGCCCTGGCTGCCAATTTGGCTGCAGATCTGGCGCAATGGGCGCACAATAAAGAAGCGCAAGAAACCGCCTATTACAATAATACGATGTCCGGCGGGAAGTGGAAAATGATGATGAATCCCTATTTGTCGCCACTTCGACCTAACGCTCCGGGCATGCCTTCCGTAAGTAAGGTTAATGTTCCAAATGGAGCGAGCTTGGGAGTCGTCGTTGAAAGTGAAACGAATAGCACTACGAGCAGCGTGCTCAATTTCTCATCCTATTTAAAAGAAACGCATTTTATTGACGTCTTTAATAAAGGAAGCGAGTCGTTTGTCTATCAAGTAACAGCGGATAAACCATGGGTGAAAATTTCGAAAAGTACCGGTACCATTATAGATGACACTCGTCTATTGGTGTCCATCGATTGGGATCAAGTCCCTACTGGCACTCAGAGTGCTGTTATTACCGTAATCGGTGCAGGCAGCGAGAAGAAGATTACAGTAAATGCGAGCAAGCCTGCGCTGACCAGGGATCAGATTACCGGATTCGCCGAAGCTAACGGTTATGTATCTATTGAAGCAGAACACTTTACTCGAGAAAGTAAGAATGGAGCTATCGGGTTTCAAGTATTTAACGGACTAGGCCGCTCCGGAGGCTCCGTAGCGGCGTATCCGATGAATACACCAAGCTATATGAATAATTTGAGCAATGCTCCTAAGCTAAGCTACGATGTATATTTTGCCAATGCGGGAAGTTTCTCCACGACCGTATATCGTGTGCCGACTTTAGGTGCGGAGGGCCAAAGATTTGCCATTGGGGTGGATGGGAAAACTCCGATCGTCCTATCGGGTCAAAAAACGGCTGAGGAAGGCAACTGGCAAACCAATGTGACCAATGCAATTGAGAAGATGCAAGTGAGCATCAATATTCCTACGCCAGGATACCATACGATTGAGCTGTACATGATAGATGCAGGTGTGGCAATTGATAAGATCGTTGTTAATACGGGAGGCGAAAAACCGTCTAATCAAGGTCCGCAGGAAAGCTATAACTCCGTTTACAATGCGAATCCGTCATTCGTCCCAAGGATCCTGAGTATGTCCCGAGAGGTCTTGGATGCCTATATTCCAACAGTAAACGCCAAGATTTCTGAACTGCAAAATGATACGAGCGGTGATCCGACTATTCAGGATGCATTGGTATTTCTAAAAAATACACGTGATGAGGTTATAGCATCGTTGAGTGATCTGAAGGCTGATACCGTGCACGACGGATATGTCCGGCTGATCAAAGCCATGAGCGAGGTGGACTCCCTCAAGAATCTTCAGGGCTTGCTTGAAAAAGCGGTAGCGAGGGCAGAGTGGATTAAGAAGAAGGGCGTCGCGGGAACTGATTTTCTAAATTATCCAGCAGACGCACTGGCGACATTCAAGACACAATACGCTGCGGTACTTGTTAAATTGAATGGAAGCCAAGACTGGACAGTTAAGCAATCCGGGTATGGCGAGCTTGTGGCAGCGATCAACGCGCTAGATAGTAAACAGATTAAGATTAACGGAAACAAAAAAATGCTGGTATACGATGATTTCAACGATATCGGCTCGATCAATGACCTGAACATACAATGGAATATCATGCAGTCCGGTGGGACCGTAGCACTGGAAACAGATCCTGTTGAGAGCACCAACAAATATTTGAAGGTGACGAAGAACAATGCTGCCGGTGAAACGGGACTTACAGCTGCATTCTCGGAAGCGACCGGTCAAGTATTCTTCGAGATGAGAGTTCGTTCCGATGCGTCGGATACCTTCTTCGGAATGCCTTATATCTATGGGGCGACCAGGGATAACAACAATAACCTCTTCAGCAATGCGATGCGCAACAATGGCACATTCCTGGTCAATAACGGAGATGCAGGCAAGTTTACAAGCGGCACATGGTATAACTTGAAGATTGTGCTGGATAGTGCTAAGCAGACCTGCGACTTTTATGTGGATGACGTAAAGGTGAAGTCGAACTTGCCGCTTCGTGTGGCTATGACAACCGCGAATATGCTTAGCTTCTATACCAATAACGATGGATCCAATGCAGGGAAAACGGGTTCGGTATATATAGATAATGTAAAGGTATATACCATTATTCAGGAAACCGGCAGCGAGCAATCTAAAGCGAAGCTTCAAGATACGTTGAATGAAGCTAAAAAACTTCAGGGAGAAAGCTACACGGCAGACAGCTATGGCGTTCTGATGAGTGCGATAATTGAAGGTGATAAGCTTGTCGCAACTAATGGAACAGATGAAGCTTATCTAAGCACCGTGGAGAAAATAAAAACAGCAGTCGACAACCTAAAGCTCAGGGCTTATATCCTTAACGACAACTTTGACAATTTGAACGCGATAACGGATCTTCCAAGCGATTGGAAGCTGATCCAAACCGGTGGTAGTGTATCTTTGGAAAATGATAACGGCAATAAGTTTCTGAAGCTTGCTCAGACCAAAAAGGGAAGTGGACTATCGGTAGAAGCGAATAAAATTTTCCCAGAGATGAGCGGGAAAATGTATATCGAGACGAGAGTGCGTTCCGACGCTCCAGCCACTTTCTTCGGCTCGCCATTCCTTTACAAAAATGATAGTTCAACAACAATTATCGCTACTGCAGCCTTACGCGATAATGGCTCAATCAAAGCATCTAGTACGGGAAATAATAGTACGACGACAGTTGAAGTAGGAAAGTTTAATCCTGGAGATTGGAATACGATCGGTTTAATTGTAGATTCCAGTAGTCAAAAAATGAATGTCTATGTCAATGGAGTTCTTCAGCAGCAAAATTTACCTTTACGCAATCCAATAACGACACTTGGTAAACTGAGATTTTATAGTGATGACAACAATTCGAGCAATCCGCTTGCCATCGGATATGTCGACTTCGTTCGGGTATACCGAGAAGGAGCGACAGCTATAAATCTGGACAGCTTAAATTCTAAACTTGAGGAAGCAGCGGTATTCGTCGATGATGAAGCGTACACGGTTGAATCTCGTGAAGTGTTGAGCGATGTGATTCAAACAATCAGCGCTGAGAGAGCAGATTATTCGCTGCAGTCCCAAGTTGACGCAGCAGTAATTAGATTAACGCAAGCCATTGCTGGATTAGCTCTGAATGCTAGTGCCAACGCGGATTTGGAAAGCTTGAGTCTTTCAAGCGGTAGTTTAGCGTTCAACTCGACTACGACGAGCTATAATGTCAGCGTTGCGAACGATGTGACTAGCGTGACGGTAACGGCTGGTACAGTTGATAGTCAAGCAACGCTGAGCATCAATGGCATTGTAACAGCAAGCGCTCAAGCAAGCAGTCCCATTACGCTAGCGGTTGGTAATAATACCATCAACATTATCGTAACGGCAGCAAACGGCTTGAGCAAGACGTATTCGGTTCACTTAACTCGCGAAGCGGGCGGAGAAGCAATGACTAAGCTGCAAAGCTCATTAGTTAATGCGAAAAAGCTGCAGGGAGATACCTACACGGCAGACAGTTATGGTGCTTTAATGGTTGCAATTCTCGCAGGAGACAAGCTTGTTGCGGATGGCGGAAGTAATGAAGCCTTGTTAGGGGCTGAGCAGAATATTAAAGCTGCTGTTGATGGGCTGAAGGGCAGAACCTATATCATTAATGATAACTTTGACAACGTCAACTCACGGAATGACCTTTTGAATGATTGGAGAATGGTTGAAACAGGCGGAAATGTGACGTTGGAAAACGATAATGGCAACAAATATCTGAAGTTTGTCCAAACGAAAAAGGGAGCTGGGCTTTCGGTTGAAGCCATTAGAAATTTCCCGGAATCCAGCGGAAAACTGTATTTGGAGATGAAAGTGCGCTCGGATACGCCTGAGAGTTTTGTTGGTGCACCATTCCTTTATCAAAACGATAATTCAACAACGATTCTTGGATCTGTCTCCTTACGCGATAATGGCTTAATCCGAACTTCATATTTGGGTAATAACAATTCGAGTACAACTCAAGTTGGAACCTTTAATAGTGGAGAATGGAATACGATTAGTTTAATCATCGATTCCAACACACAGAAAATGCAAGTCTATCTGAATGGAATTCTGCAGAAACAAGATTTAGCAATGCGTAATCCATTCTCAACAGTTGGCAAACTTAGATTCTACAGCGATGATAGTACAACATCTCGTGCCAATGCCGTTGGTTATCTGGACTATGTTCGTGTCTATCGCGAGGGAACTACAGCTGTAAATTTGGCAAGCTTGGAGTTTAAACTTGCGGAAGCTGCAAAATTAGTAGAAGACATGGCTTATACGGTGGAATCCAGAGCTGCATTGAGCAGTCTAATGCAAACGATTTATGCTGAAAAAGGTAGCTATACCATGCAATCCGAAGTGGATGAGGCACTTACACGATTAGCGCAAGCTGTCGATGGAATAATTCGGAACCTCAGCAGCAACGCAGACTTGGCGAGCTTGAATTTGTCAAGTGGAAGCCTCGTATTTACGCCAAATACGACAAATTATCATGTGAGCGTAGCGACAAATGTAGAGAATCTAACAATTATGGCGGAAGTTGCTGAGATTCATGCGAATCTGAATATCAATGGAGAGTCAACTGCCAGCGGTCAACCAAGCAGCCCTGTTGCACTTCAAGTGGGGAGCAATACGATTACGGTCGTGGTTACGGCAGAAAACGGCACAACCAAGACCTACACGGTCAACGTAACACGTGAAGGGGATGGCGGCACGACTGCGCCTGAACTGACCTCTATCTTGCTGGATAGCCTCAGCTACAGCTTACTGGTCGGCACAGGGCATGACACTGTTGTAACGGCTGTGTATTCGAATGGGAAATACCTTGATGTGACGAATGATGCCAGATACGTCATGTCCAATCCGTTATTTGCAACGGTGACAAATCATGGGTTGGTTACGGGCTTGGCTCAAGGCTCGACGGTTCTAACCGTCACTTACGGCGGGCAAAGCGCGAGTGCCAGCATTACGGTTACCGGCGCCGTTCAATTAAGGCCGACAGTCAACGAGCCCGTCCTGGATCTTCCGGTGAATGGTACGGTTCCGGTAAGTATTACGGTTCCGCAAGAAGTAACGAATGCCGCGATTCAATTGGCGCCTGTTATTGAAGGAACGACAGCGAAGGTTATACTTCCGTCCATCGCGGTTCATGCAAGTACAGCGCTTGGCAATGTGACTTTGGACATTCCGGCCAACACGCAAGTTCAGGCACCGGCAAGCTGGAACGGCAAGTTTGAATTACCGCAAGTAGAAGACAATCGTACCGTTTCGGTTCCGCAGGGTGTCGTTAGCGCCGTTATCAAGGCGGGTTCACAGGAAGTGTCCCTCACGTTGGATAAAGCGGCAAGAATGGTGTTTCCAGGAAAAGGAGGCCAGTTGGCAGGCTACGTTGCGCAAGGAGTGATTGTTCCGATTACAACCACAATCAGCGCAGACAATCAGATGGCCGCTGACTATGAAATTCCGGCTGGAGGGTCCGCAATCATTACCGTAGGAAATGATCTGGTGCTTTGGACGAAACACTTTACCTCGTACATTACCTATACGGCATTAAGCAGCGGAGGCGGTCATGAGGGCAACCACAGCAATGGAGAAGGTAAGCCAGCCAATCCGCCAGTTAACCCACCGGTCAACCCGCCGGTCAACCCGCCCGCTACGCCCGATGGCGCACAGGAGCAGCCAACGGAGAGTAAAGGAGATCTGACGGATTTAAAAGGGCATTGGGCGGAGAAAAACGTTCAAGAACTGATCAAAACTGGAGCCATTGAAGGCTATCCGGATCATACGTTCAAACCGGATCGTCCGATTTCAAGGGCGGAATTTGTGTCCATCATCGTTAAGGCTTTCAAGCTCAAAGGGCAGAACAGCACCGTCTTTGCAGATACCGGCAGTCACTGGGCTAGCGAGTCGATTGCCATAGCAGCTTCGCTAGGTATCGTTTCAGGCTATACGGAAACAACATTCGGACCGGATGATGACATTACTCGCGAGCAGATGGCCGTCATCATTGTCCGTGCTGCGCAAATCAGCGCTGTAGAGGCAGGATTATCCTATGCGGATGGTGCATCCGTATCCGAATGGGCGAAAGCTGCCGTCGCTGCTGCTACAGCGAATGAACTAATGGAAGGTTACCCGGACGGTACGTTCAAGCCGCAGGGGCAGACTACCCGTGCAGAAGCCGCAACGGTCATTCTGAGAGCTCTTGGCATGAAGAAATAAAACAGTAAAGTTCTATTTATAATGTTAGCGAGGGCTGTCCCAAAAACCATGAAAATGGCTTGGGACAGTCTTTGTATTTGTGCCAAAGAGCAGGCGTAGGCTTAATGCTGACACCTAAATAAATGAAAGATAATAATCGTACAAAGGTTATCAATTTATAGATAACGGTTTACAATTAAAACATGATAGGATTTGAAAACACTTACATTAAAGAAAGGAGAAAAAACCATGCTAAGAAAAGCAGCGCTGGCCATCGACACCTTATTTGAAAATTTGGCTTTAGTGGCGCTAACCTCCATGACACTCATTGTTTTTGTTCAGGTTGTTACGCGAAAGCTGTTCAATTTTGTGTTTTTCTGGTCGGAAGAAGTGACCTTACTATTAATGGTTTGGTTCTCGTTTATGGGGTTTGCACTCGGCTTTCGTGAGAAGCTGCATATTGCGATGGATAGTGTAACTCAGCATTTCCCAAAAAGAGTTAATAAAGTGCTGGGGAAGATTATCGATATTTGTATCTTTGGGTTTGGACTTTACTTGGTTATGAATGGGTGGCAGTTTACTGAGTTAATGAATCAATCCACTTTGCCTGCTACGAAATTACCAACAAGTTTCATGTATGTCGTGATGCCGATCTCCGGGATTATGATTTGTATTTACTCGACACTACAATTACTCGGTATTCAAACGATTCGTCATAAAGGTATTGAGGAGGAAGTTCAGTAATGAGTACAACGTTGGCCATACTTATTTTGGTAATTAGCTTTGTAGGCCTCATTGTACTGAGGTTTCCGATCGCCATTACGCTGGCAGGTTCGACACTAATTACACTAATGTATTTGAATGTACCTTGGATAGTTGTTGGACAAACGATGGTTCAAGGCATTAATTCCTTTCCGCTGCTGGCCATACCATTCTTTATCCTGGCAGGACAAATTATGAGCGTAGGCGGTATGGCGCTTCGGATCGTTAATCTGGCACAAATATTTGTCGGCGCGGTACGAGGCGGTCTAGCACTCGTGAGCTGCGTAGCTTGCATGTTTTTCGGCAACATTTCGGGTTCTGCTGCAGCAGACGTCTCTTCTGTCGGGTCTGTCCTCATACCGGCGATGAAGAAAAAGGGATACGACGCTGACTTTGCCGTAGCTGTCACCACATCGGCATCCATTCAAGGAGTCATTGTACCGCCGAGCCACAACCTCGTTATGTATTCGCTTGCTGCTGGCGGCATTTCTGTTTCGGCCCTGTTCTTAGGCGGGATTGTTCCTGGCTTGATTCTTCTCTTTACCTTGATGGTTGTTTCCTACGTAATAGCAAGAAAACGCCAATATGTTAAAGGGGAGCCGGTCAAGTTAAAGGATGTTCCCAAAATTCTGCGTGATGGTTTCCTATCGTTGCTTACAGGCGTTATTATTCTAGGAGGAATTTTATCCGGATGGTTTACCGCTACGGAGGCGGGAGCGATTGCCTGTGCCTATGCATTTATTCTTACGTTCTTCGTATACCGTGACGTACCGTTGTCCCAATTCTGGGTTGTCATGAAAAGAACGCTTCGTACCGTTTCAATGGTGCTGTTCTTAATCGCGGCATCCGCATCATTCGGGTATGTGTTAGCGTTTCTGAAAGTACCAGCATTGGTAACGGATCTATTCCTGAGTGTATCAACAAACCCAATCATCATTTTGATGATGATCAACGTGCTGCTGTTGCTGCTCGGTTTTCCTATGGACATGGCACCTATGATTTTAATTATGACACCGATCCTGCTTCCAATTGTTACGTCGCTTGGCATCGATCCGGTTCACTTTGGTCTGATCTTGATTCTAAATTGCGGCATTGGATTAATTACGCCACCTGTCGGAACCGTCTTATTCATTGGATGTGCCATAGGCAAAGTATCTGTAGATCGAGCTACGAAAGCGTCATTGCCATTCTTCTTTGCGATGATTGCGGTATTGCTGCTCATCACCTATGTGCCCCAGATTACACTTTGGCTGCCGAATCTAGTACTTAAATGAGATCCCGGAAGATAGTTTTACCTCTGGTATGTAAACGCTTAAATGCGTTCCACATAAAACAAATTATGGATTAAAGGGGAGACTTACAGTGAAGAAAGGTAAATTTGTTTTAGGCGTTACAGCTATGGCGTTAATGACGGGAACCATAATTTCCGGGTGCAGTGCGAACCAAGATGCCAAAAGCAATGCCCAGGGAAGTACAGGGGAGACCAAGAAGAGCTATACATTCCGACTGGCTGACTCACAACCACCTGATTATCCAACAACAATGGGTGATAAAAAATTTGCTGAATTGGTGAATCAGAAATCGGACGGGCGAATCAAGATTGACGTATTTCCATCCGCTCAATTAGGCGAGGAGAAGGCGGTTATCGAGCAAGTACAATTGGGTGCGCTCGATTTCACCCGTGTAAGTACAGGACCAATGGCAGAGTTTAATAAATCGCTCGGCGTATTTAGCTTGCCTTATATCTTCGACAATGATGAGCATGAGTGGAAATTCCTGCAGGGCGCTGATGGTCAAAAGCTACTTGACGGACTTTCGGCATCTAAGTTTGTTGGACTTGCTTATTACGACTCCGGTGCGCGCCACTTTTATTCGCGGAAACCGATCACCAATGTTAGCGACCTTAAGGGGCAAAAAATTCGTGTTCAGCAAAACAAAATTAATATTGATTTAATCGAAGCTCTTGGAGGCAGTGCAACGCCAATGCCATTTGGAGACGTATTCAATGCACTGCAAACAGGGGTTATTGATGCAGCGGAAAACAACTGGCCAAGCTTCGATACTTCCAATCATTATCAGGTTGCCAAAAATATTGTTCTTGATGGACATCAACGCGTACCGGAAGTCCTGATGATGAGTAAAGTAGTGAATGATAAATTGTCTGAAGAAGACAAGAAGATTATTAAAGAAGCAGCCATGGAATCAGTAAGCTACCAACGCGACCAATGGAAGCAATATGAGAAGAAATCGGAAGATAAAGTGAGAGCTGCGGGTACGAATGTCGTGGAAGTCAAGGATTTAAAGCCATGGCAGGCAGCAGTAAAGCCGGTTATCGACAAGTACCGTCCGGAGTATAAGGATGTCCTTGATGCCATTGATAAAGCTCGTACAGCGAAATAAGATACTCGGCATCAAAGCGCATTTTACTGTTATGAGTAAAAGTAGTAGGGGCTTCCTAGTGAAGCCTCTTTCTAGATGTTGAGCTAACACTTAAGAACAGGTGAACTGTAAAGGATGATAAAGGTGGAACTATGCAAATAAAATGGCAGATCGGAATGAACATCGTACTGCGTTATTTGTTTTTAAAAGATCAATCCTTAATTACGAAGCTACTTGTATTCTCAGGGTTATTGGTCGTTGTTCAAATGGTTACAGTAGGTAGTATTTCTTATCTCCGTTCATCTCAAGTGTTAGAGCGAGAAGCCGGAGATTATAGTTGGCAAATTATTGAGCAAGTAAAATCACATATCGAATATTACGTTTTAGACTTTGAAATCGGTACGTTGAAAATGATTAATCATCCAGATATGGGATCTTTCATGAGAAAAGGGATATGGGAAGAAGGGGAAAAAAACAAGCATTCGTAACTCGCTACAAACTCTACTTAACAATACTTCTTATTCAAGATCGGACATTTCCGGGATCACAATAATACTTGATAATATGGAACCTGTAGCTACTTCTTTTGGGAAGAGTATAGAGCCGATGGCCGATCTGTCACAAGAGTATTGGTACAAGTCGGTTCCCACTAACGGAGAAGATTTGCTAGTCAGTCGATTTGTTAAACTACAGGACAGGAATGAACCTGTTATTTCTATCATCAAAAAACTTGTAAATCCGTATACACTGGAATCATTTGGCTTAATTATAACGGATGTTAACTTCAGAAGGCTGAAGGATATTGCTGAAAAAGTGATTATCGGGCGGACGGGAGCTATGTATATTCTAGATTCGCAAGGGCATTATGTTTATCACCCAGATGTTAATGAAATAGGCAAGAAGGCAAGTATTGACAACTTGACTGAAATGCTGAAGCAGGGTAAAGGCACTCTGATAAATGAAAAAAAGGACGAGTTTGTGACTTATAGTAAATCACAATTTCTCGGGTGGACCTTGTATATGGCTGTGCCTTATTCAGAACTCAGTCAAGGTACGGGGTATATAGGGAATACGATTGTATGGACAACCGTAATCACGCTATGTATAGCTTACATATTTGGGGTAGGCTTTGCATCCAGCATCATTCGACCTATTCGTAATTTGCAGCATTTCATGAAAAAAGTGGAGATCGGTGTTTTCTCACAAAAGGTTGCTGTCGAATCCAGAGATGAGATCGGGATGTTAACAAATGGTTTTAATAAAATGGTCGAAAAGCTGAAGAACCTGTTGGAGGAGATTTATTTTTCGAAGCTCAAAGAAACAGAGATGTCTCTGCGACAGAAGGAAACTGAACTTAAGGTGCTTCAATCACAAGTAAATCCCCATTTTCTCTTTAATTCGCTGGAAACAATACGTGGCATGTCCTTAGAATATGAAAAGGAAGATATTGCGGATATGGCATTATCACTTGCAAAATTACTACGCTATAATTTGAAAGAAACATCCCAGCTAGTCACGGTCAAAGAAGAACTATCGGTTTGTAAAAGGTATTTACGTATTCAAAAGTATCGTTTTGACAATAAGTTGGAATATGATTTTAATATGCCCGACTGGGTCCTGGAGCAGAAAATTGTAAAGTTTTCTCTACAGCCAATTGTGGAAAATTGTGTAATTCATGGTATTGAGCCTAATCTGGGTACAGCAAAAATTTCGATCTCAGCTACAAGCCAATTGGATCATAGCTTTCATATCACAGTGAGCGATTCTGGGGCGGGAATTGAGCAGGAGTTACTTAGATCCATAAACGAAGATTTGCAGCAAAAAGATATTTTATCTGGAGGATCCCATATTGGCATTATCAATGTACATCGGCGAATTGAATTGTTGTGCGGCGAAGGGTACGGATTATTTATTGAAAGCAAACAGGGGAAAGGTACCTCGGTGAACATAAAGTTGCCTAAAAGCGAATATTGGGACCGCTTGAATAATAAGGAATGTGCTACAACTGTAGAAATTCAATAAAGTTCGATGATTTACAAAGGAAATCATATTGTTTGGGGTGTTACAATAAGTTGATTAGATAATTATGAAAGCGCTATTATGTAAAAGATTATTCGGATCCGATGAAATTTCTCCTTAATCGATTCCGAAAAAAGTGATTGTGAAGGGGAGAGACCATGCACACAATTTTGGTCGTAGATGATGAAAAATGGATACGGACCGCATTGAAGCACTGTATTGAACGTACCGGACTGCCGTTCTGTGTAATTTGTGAATGTGCCAATGGGCTTGAAGCACTAGATTGGTTAAAAGAAAATGAAGTGGATTTGGTTATTACGGATGTTCACATGCCTGTTATGGATGGGCTAACGTTGGTAAGGGAGTTGTATGACGGTAACAAGGGTCAGGCAATGGTTGTTGTTAGCGGTTATGATGATTTTGTATTTGCCCAAGCGGCCATAAGGTTTGAAGTTAGAGACTATTTACTAAAGCCTGTCGGTATTGAGGATATGAATGCGTGTTTAAGCAAAATACTAGAACGGATAAAGAAGGAATCTAAACAAGATGTTACAAACGAATCGCGTAGTTTATCTGAACTGACTTCAATCGAACAAGTTATTCAATTCGTTGAAAAAAGTATGCCAAGAGATGTGACGCTTAACGAAGCAGCAGCTAAGGTTCATTTGAATCCAAGCTATCTAAGTCAAATGTTTAAACAGAAAACAAAGGTTAATTTCGGGGACTACGTGCTAAATCTCCGGATGGAAGAAGCCAAAAAATTATTGAGTCAAACATCGCTGCGAATTACTGAAATCTCAGATCGATTAGGATATACAGATGTTTCGTATTTTGGGAATGCCTTCAAACGAGTTTCGAAACTAACCCCTTCGCAATACAGAAAAACTTACGAAGAGCTGAAAGCTGTTATTGTGGAGTATTAAAACTCTGTAGATATTCAAGATATGTCCGTAAAGATTGAAGGTTTAATTCAAATACTCTGTTTTATAATGAAGGAGCGAAAGATACAGAGGGGAGTTTCAATCTCGCCTAACTTTCGCTAAATAAAAGCATGAAAGGATGGGGGAATCCTCCATCCTTTTTCATTAGGAGGTGCCGTGATGAAGACCATTATCATTCTGATGGATTCTCTGAACAGACATTACTTAAATTGCTATGGCGAGACATGGGTGCAGACGCCAAACATCGATCGGTTGGCAGAGCGAGGGGCAGTGTTCGATAAACATTTTGCCGGATCACTGCCCTGTATGCCCGCCCGTCGGGATATCTTTACTAGCAGACTTAACTTTCTTGAAACACCATGGAGTCCGCTTCAACCCTTCGATGAATGTTTGGTGCGCGAGCTGCGGAAGCAGTGCAGCACATACTGTCATATGATTACCGACCACTTTCATTATTTCGAGTGGAACGGTATGGGTTATCATACTGGTTTTAATACTTGGGAATTTATTAGGGGGCAAGAAGGCGATCATTGGCATCCCAGAGTTCAGGATCCGGTTATCCCGGTATATCGCGGGAAGAACAGAAGGCAGGATTGGGTAAACCGTTCTGCCATGAACTTGGAGCGGGAAGAAGATTATCCAACACCCAAATCGTTTATGAGAGCAATCGATTTTCTTAGACACAACCATGATCAGGATAACTGGCATTTACATGTAGAGGTATTTGATCCTCATGAGCCTTTTATATGCCCACAAAAATATGTAGATATGTATGAGGATACTTGGGACGATAGGTATCATTTTGATTGGCCAAGTTATGGGCCTGTTGATCACGATCACGAAGGAGAAGATGCGATTCAGCACATCCGCAAATGCTATGCAGGCACATTGACGATGGCAGATTCTTGGCTGGGTCAATTGATGGATACGATGGATGAGTTGGACCTATGGAAAGACACTGCCGTTATTTTAACAACCGATCATGGGCATTTGTTAGGCGAGAATGGTTACTGGGCCAAAAATTATATGTTTGATTATGCTAAATTGGCACACATCCCACTTATCGTTTATTCCCCTCATGCAGCGAACAATGGCAAGCGAGTGGATGCCCTTACTACGACGATTGACCTAATGCCTACGGTGATGGAGTTTCATAGAGCCGAGCCAACCCGCATGATGCAAGGCAAGTCACTTGTACATTTGCTTAATGACGATCAATATCAATGCCACCATGATGCTGTGCTATACGGATATTTCGGTAAGGATGTCAACCTTACGGACGGCAGGTATACCTATTGCCTGCAGCCTATAGAAGGAAGTATCGTTCATCACCATACGGCTATGCCGGTTGGATTCAGATCTGACCCCGAACGTTTCGCCCATGTAGAAGTAGGAAGTTTTCTTAAGCAATCGCCACTACCGGTTTATCGCTTTACGGAAACATCACGCAGGCATCATAATGCTACTGGTTCTGCACTTCTTTATGATTTGATTAAAGATCCGGATCAGCAATCTCCTATATGCGACCAAGAGTTGGAGGAAACAATGAGGAGCAAAATGAAGGAGCTTCTGATGAGATATGATGCGCCAGCAAGCCAATATGTAAGAATGGGTCTTCTTTAATCTGAGTGAGATGAATAGGGACCGGGACCCGTTGGGTTTCCGGTTTTTAATTTTTTCTTGTAAAATTCCACGTGAACATATGTGTCGCAGTCTCATAATTCGGTTAAAAAGCAGATTTGATTAAATAACAAAAATCGTACAGAAAGACCTAAAGATCCTTAAGGCCTGGAATGGAGGAATCGCAGTACAGTGAAAGCATCCATGGAGCAAAGCTTTTACAAGAAATGAAAGCGATTAATTTTGAGCGATCATTCCCTGTCAGCAAAAAACTCCAAATAAAATTTCTAAAGGAGGAAATTGTTGCAATAAGGACAAAAATAATGACTCGCGCTACAGTCCCACAGGCTTACGGCGGTAATTACGCTCTTGTTTGAACAATCATTTTGTGTTGAGTAACTATTTTTTAAAGCGGTTACAAAAAAATAAAGATTGTACATTTTTATAAGATTCTTCAAAAGATAGAATGAGAAAAAAGGAAAAAAACCAATACAACCCATCAGGGCTGAAGGGTCACAACACGATGATATGATTCCAAGGAGGATTGTACATGGTCAAAAATAAGTTCAGACATCTGCTGCTTTTTCTTGCAGTACTGCTAATGCTGCCACAATGGAGCGGAATGGCTGCGGCGGCAGAACCGAAGACAGCCAAGATGGATTCGACATTCGCGCAGGAGGGAAAGAATGTGTCGGATTTCTACAATGTAATCATGCAGACAGGAGCCGATCCGTGGGTTTATAAGCACACAGACGGCTACTATTACAACGTATTTTCGAACTCCAGTGGTATCGTGATCCGCAGAGCGAAAACGATCACCGGCATTGAGGCTGGTGAGAGGAGCTTGGCCTGGACGCCGGTTAAGGGCAGCATGTACAGCTCCAATGTTTGGGCGCCTGAAATGCACTATCTCAAGGATACTGACGGCAAATCCAAATGGTATATTTACTTTGCGGCTGACAACGGAACTAACGCAAACCACCGTATGTACGTGCTGGAGAACGACAGTGAAAATCCGTTAACCGGCATCTGGGAATTTAAAGGGAAGATTACTGATTCTACCGACCGTTGGGCGATTGACGGCACTGTGCTGACCGTAAATGAGAAGCACTATTTCATCTGGTCCGGTTGGGAAGAAACAGACGGAAGCTTCCAGAATTTATATATTGCGCAGATGAGTGATCCTCGGACTATCAGTTCAGAGCGGGTATTGCTCTCGACGTCTGAGTATGATTGGGAATCGTCCCCGGCCAGAATAAATGAAGGTCCGGAAGTCACGATCAAGGGCGACACCATCAATCTGGTCTATTCTGCAAACGGAAGCTGGACAGACAGTTATTGTCTCGGGCTGATCACGGCCAAGATCGGCGACGATTTGATGAATCCCGACTCGTGGGTGAAGAAAGACACACCGATCTTTTCCAGCGCCAATGGCGTTTATGGCCCTGGCCATCACAGCATCGTCACGTCTCCTGATGGCACAGAGGACTGGATCATCTACCATGCCGCCCGCTGGTCGGGATCGGGATGGACTCGCAAAGTTCACACGCAGAAATTTACTTGGAACGCAGACCATACGCCGAACCTGGGAGAGCCTGCCGATCCGAACAAACCGATTGCCAAACCTTCAGGAGAGCCGGTTCGGAAGCGCTATGAAGCGGAAAACGCACTGTTGGTGAAAGCTCTGAACGGTGAAACTTCTCCTGCTGTCCGGTTGGAAAGCACCGCTTCCGGCGGGATGAAGATCGCCAATCTAAAGAACGCTAACGATTATGCCCAGTTTACCGTAAACGTGCCGGAGGCAGGATTTTATCTGCTGTCCGTGCGCAATGCCAACAGCTCACCCAATGCTGCCGATGCTTCCCATATCTTGTCGATCAACGGGAGTTCCGGCGCCAATTTGAACATCGTCTATTCCGGCCTGAATCGTTGGGGACTCTCCACAGCGAAAGTCTATCTTAGAGAAGGCAACAATATCCTCCGCTTCTCGAAGGGGAACAACTTTGCCGAAATTGACAGCATGGATATATGTAAATTGGATGCATCGGAAATGTTATTTGATGCCCCAGGTTACACGTTGGGGTTGGGTGAAACACGCAGCTTGCCCCTGTATACCGTAACAGGCACTACCTATACCACTGTTGACACAGGAGCAATCTTCAGTTCTTCCGATACGAAGGTCGCCGTGATTGACGGAGGCGTTAGAGTCAAGGCTGTAAGTGCGGGCAGTGCAACAATCACCGCCACATATAATGGAAAAGCGGCCACAGCTACGGTTACCGTTGTTGCGGAGCCTAAAGCTGTGCAGTCCGTTGTCATCAGCGGATTGGACAGCATCCTGACCAGCGGGCAGACAAGCGGGTCAGTGCAGGTAACGGCACGCTATAACAACTATGAGGTTCAGAATGTGACAGCGGCTACCCAATTTACCAGCAGCGATCCTGGGGTGGCCAGGATTGATTCAGATTCTGTAACCCAATGGGTATATGCAGTTAGACCGGGCACAGCGCTTCTTACAGCCGAATACAACGGCAAAAAAGCAGCGCTCAACTTGAACGTTATTGCCGCTTCCGATGCGGTTCAGGTTACCTCTGTAGTAAAGATTCCTTCCGGAGTGGCTCCTAAGCTGCCTAGCGTTGTTGATGTTGTCTACAACAGCCAGTCGAAGAAAGCCGAGGTTGCCAGTTGGGAGCTGGAGGGACTTGATTTCAGCACGCTTGGCACCGTTCAGGTGCCTGTCACCCTAAAGCTGGATGGCCGTGATGTTCCTTCCACCATTGCCGTAAATGTTATTCCGGGATGGGGCCTTGACGAGATTGTGAATCAGCTCCGCGACAAGCTAACTAATTTCTCTTATCCTTTGGGCAATGGGCTGGGCAACTATAGCCAATCCAAGTATGATGCCTTCGTGGCCGAAGTCAACAAGGCGGAAGAGATGGCCGTAAACGCCGATTTGAGCAAAGAAGAATTTGACGAGGAACTGGATAAGCTTACTCAAGCGGAAGCAGCATTGTTAAGCTCGCTGAACAGCATTCAGGAAGGAGTACTCTATAACGCTTACCGGGATTTCAGCGGCGATACGGTTGGCAAGTACCCTTATGGCATTACCACCGAAGATTTGACCAACGGGGCTGCCGCAACTGTGCAGGAAGAGGCAGGGAATAAATTCCTTCGTCTGACCACAACCGCTACTTCAGGCAAGGCAAACTTGTTTCTGCCGTATGCAGGCGAGGTAAAGGCTGAGGCAGATCAACGCATCGTCATTGAATATCGCGCCAGACTAAACACCAGCTTCCCGTACGCCAATGGCGCCATGATGCGAAATGACAGCGGTACGGGCAATTATTCCATGGTCACGGCTTTTGATACGGGTAAAATTATAGTCCAAAACGGACCGTCTGCGAAGGTCAAAGTCAAAGATTTTCAGAACAATACATGGTACAAAATCAAAATGGTGGCGAACGGGGACGCCAAGACTTATACCGTCTATGTTGACGACGTTGAGGTGGCCACTGACTACAACTTCCGCCATACAGGCGGCGACAAGCTGACCGGCCAGCGGTTCGGTATCGATGGCTATGCCAACGCCTCCATCGATTTTGATGATTTTAAAGCGATGGTTACTGGTGGGCCGAAGACTGCGCCCGAGGGACTCAAGATCACCAATGAATCAGCGGTTGGGGCTAAGGATGGACGCATCACGGGGGTCACGTCCTCCATGGAATGGTCCTCCGACAATGGGAGCACCTGGTTAAGTGTCGAAGGGGATGCCATCGCGAATCTCTCACCCGGGACGTATTGGGTTCGTTACGCTGAGACTGTTACCCATAAAGCCAGTCCACATGTGGTCTTGGACATTACGGTCTACACTCAGTCGGTGCAAGTCACCGGGGTGAGCCTGAATCAGACCATCGTTCAACTGTATACCAACCATGGAGACTCGTATGTCCAGCTCACCGCAAATGTGGAGCCTGTTGATGCAGCCAATAAGACGGTGACTTGGAGCAGTTCCAATCCGGCTGTAGCTACCGTGGATCAACATGGGCTTGTGACGGTTCATGCCTCGGGTAAATCCGTTATTACGGTAATCGCTGAAGACGGCGGCTCTACAGCTTCTTGTATTGTCACTGTGGGTGTATATGATAACGACAGAGAGGATAGCGGCCGAGGCGGCAGCAATTCCGCCGTCCCAACTGCGCCATCTGCTGGGGTCAAAAACGCGGATGGCAGCACGACTACCACCATAACCGATCAGACAACCGGTGCATTGACGGAGACTACGGTCTGGCCGAATGGCAGCAAGCGCGAGACCGTGAACATGCCGGGTGGAAGCAGCCGCCTGGTCACCACGGATACGCAGGGAGTCAAGGTAGAGACCGTCACGACTTCTCTAGGGGGAGTAGCTTCCACTATCTATATACCTGAAGGCGTAGCACAAGCGCGAGTCACGATTCCGTTCAAGAATGCTTCTGCATCCACGGTAGCCTTTGCGGTTCGGGATAACGGAACTAAGGAAGTGATCGGAACGGTCATTACTGAAGCAGGATTGAGCTTTACTGCCAAGGGGAATATGACTGTGAAGCTGGTCGACAACAAAGTTATTTTCCGGGATGTGCCAAACAGTCATTGGGCTGCGGAGGCGATTGCCTTCACAGCAAGCCGGGAATGGCTGCTCGGAACGGAGCAGGGAGTCTTCGCTCCCGAGGTTTCCTTGAGCCGAGCTATGTTATTTACCGTGCTGGCCCGCCTGCATGGCGTTGAAACCGAAGGTGGGGAATATTGGTACAGCAAGGCGAGAGACTGGACTACCACATACGGATTCAGCGATGGCAGTACCCCAGAAGCTTCGATTACACGGGAACAACTGATTACTGTCCTGTACCGTTACGCCGGACAGCCTGCTGCAAGTAGCAATGGCAAGAGCTTTGCGGACAGCGGCGATGTGTCCGCCTGGGCGACTAATGCCATCGATTGGGCTGTATCGACAGGTATTCTTAACGGTAAACCGGGGAACCTTCTGGAGCCTGCCGGTACTGTTTCCCGGGCGGAAGTATCCGCCATGCTTGCACGCTTCATAGCGTGGCGCAGCAACTAACGCGGTTGAGTGGATCACAGGTAAAAAAGACCAAGGGGCAAGCGGGAACCTCCGCCCGGCCCCTTGGTTTTTTGCATCCAGTGCTGGTGGATGTGTTGGGTAGATTCTCACTATTAACAAAAATCGTACAGAAAGACCTAAAGATTCTTAAGGCTCGGAATAGACAAACCGCGGTACATTATAAGCATCACATCGAACAAAAACTTTCAGCAGGAAAGAGGGGGAGCCATGAAAACTACGCCTGCCGCCGTAGGAACGGTTAGAACACCGGCGGCCAAAGAGGCTTTTTACCAGACAAAACGGTTTCGGCAAAATATTCCGCTATTTGTCATGCTTATACCGGGAGTTCTTTATTATTTGATATTCCGTTACTTGCCAATGGGCGGTCTTGTGATTGCTTTCAAGAACTACAATTTTCACGATGGCATATGGTCAAGTCCGTGGGTAGGGTGGAAATATTTCGAGATTTTATTCCAGTCCCGCGTCACGCTGCAAATTATCTGGAATACCCTTACCCTGAGCGTTCTGAATCTGGTCTTTGGATTCCCTGCGCCGATTATTATTGCCATTGCCTTGAATGAGGTACGGAAGAGCTGGCTAAAACGCTGGATCCAAACCATTATTTATCTGCCGCATTTTTTGTCCTGGGTGATCGTTGCAGGTATTATCCTGACCCTGTTCTCCATCGATGGGGGCACCATCAACAAGCTGTTGGGCCATTGGGGGATGGAGCCGGTGCCTTTCCTATACCGCTCAAACTCATGGATCTCCATCTTTATCGGCTCTGGCATGTGGAAGGAGATGGGCTTCGGCGCTATTATCTATCTCGCTGCTCTCTCTGGCATTGACCCCAGCTTGTACGAATCCGCGGGGCTGGATGGGGCAGGCAAGCTTAGGCAGATTTGGCATATCACCCTGCCGGGCATTCGTTCTACGATTATCCTGCTGCTGATTCTTGGAATGGGTCGCCTGATGGAGGTTGGGTTTGATCAGGTTTACAATTTGCAGAATCCCACTGTCATGCAGAATGCGGAAGTAATCAGCACCTATGTGTACAAAGTGGGTCTGCAGCAGGCGCAGTTTGGTCTGACCACAGCCATGGGCTTGTTTGAATCCTTTGTCGGCCTGGTGCTTGTGCTGTCGGCCAATGCATTGGCCCGTAAATTTGATCAGGGGTTATTCTGAAGAAAGGAGGGAATTCCTCTTGAAGGAATCCACAGGCGGGAAAATTTTTGTAAGTTTTATTTACGTGGTATTAATCATTATTTCGCTCACCTGCATCCTGCCTTTCCTGCATTTGATTGCGCTGTCCGTGAGCTCGGGGCATGCGGTTGACTTGGGTCAGGTGTGGTTCTGGCCGGTGGGGCTTGACTTCACTGTTTATAGATACTTTTTTGAGAACACACCGGCCTTGCGAGCCTTTACCAACAGCGTGATCATTACCTTATGCGGCACGGCCTTGAGCATGCTGGCCACAGTGCTGACGGCCTATCCCTTATCTCGCCGTTACCTGTACGCTCGCAAGCCGATCACAACGGCCGCATTGTTCACCATGCTCTTTAGCGGAGGCATGATCCCGACTTATCTGGTCATGAATAGCCTGCATTTGACCAATACGTACTGGTCGCTTTGGCTTGGTGGGCTGATTAGCACCTATAACATGCTGATTATGAAAAGCTATTTTGAGAGCACCCCGGGAGAAGTGATGGATTCCGCCCAAATTGACGGTTGCGGCGAGGTCCAGCTGCTGTTGCGCATCCTATTGCCTCTGTCTCTTCCCATGCTGGCTACGCTGACGTTATTCTACGGGGTGGGCTACTGGAACATGTTCATGAGCGTTATTCTTTACATCAGTAAGACGAATTTGCAAAATCTTACTGTCATCGTACAGGGGATGCTGCAAATTCAGGGGAACTTTAATATGTCGGCAATGGATATGATGCAGCAGCAGGAAATGGTTTCCGAAAAGCTGAAAGCAGTTGGGGTTATGGTTATGGTTGTGCCCATGCTGGTGGTATACCCGTTCCTGCAGAAGTATTTTGTCAAAGGTATTATGCTTGGCTCTATCAAAGGTTAGCAGCAACAACGAAATCAATCATAGATTGAGGGGGATTCCACATGTTTAGACAAACATCCGCACCAAGAATGAAGATCACGTTGGCACTGGGACTGACGGCGGTTATGGCAGCAGGGGCAGCTGGTTGCAGTCAGAAGGAAGAGGGGACAAAGGGACAAGCCGAAAGAAAAGCGACAATTACCGTTTCCAACTATGACAGAGGCAATATTCCCGCAGCGGAGGGAACGGTTGAGGAGAACCGTTGGACCAAGTGGATCAATGAACATTCTCCCGTTACGGCCAAGTATGTGCCAGTGGCCCGGGCAGAGTCGGTCAAGAAGCTGAATGTGCTGTTCGCATCGGGCAGTGCACCGGATATTGTCAATGACTTTGATACGGGATTCCGGAATTCCCTGTACCAGCAGAAGCAATTGCTGCCTCTGGACGATTACTTGCAATATGCGCCTGAATACCAGAAGCTGCTGGAAAAGTACCCGCAGCTTCGCAAGATAGGCACCAAGCCGGACGGCAAGCTTTACGAAATCGGTAAAATTAATGAGCCCCATTTGCAAAGTGTGGCCTTTATCCGGATGGATTGGCTGAAAAAGCTGAATATGGAGGTTCCGAAGACCACCGACGAATTGCTTGTCGTTTTGAAAGCATTCGTTGAGCAGGACCCTGACGGCAATGGGAAGAAGGATACTTACGGAACCAATATGAGCTATACTTCGGACGGCATGGTGGATTCCATGTTCGGCTCGTACGGCTGGAAAATCTCCAATGATGATAAAATTATCAGGACTTGGGAAAATACGCTGGAGTCTCTTAGATTCAAGAAAAGGTTATTTGAGGAAGGGCTTATCGATAAAGATTACCTAGCGGACAAGAATGGGGCCAAAGCCAAGCAGGATTATCTGAATGGGAAAATAGGTGTTTATCTTCCTCCTGTTGTCAGCAACTGGTTTGAGAGTACGGTAACGGACCTCCAAACGCTCCGCAAGGTTGTTCCGGGAGCGGAGATCGCGCCGATGGCAGAACCTAAGTCACCCATGGGGCAATTCGTTCATCATGTGGTAAATCCGGTTCAGATGACCACGGTAATCAATGCTGATGCTAAAGATCCGAAAGCCGCTATGGAATATATTAACTTCATGATAAAGCCGGAGAACAGCCTGATTCTAAAAAAAGGAGTGGAGGGAGAGCATTGGAAAAAAGGTGCGGACGGCTTTCCTAAGGTCATTGATCCTGCGAAGAATGCCAAGGAACTGGATTGGGCCATGGACTACACTATGTTCTACTCGATCCCCGAGAATCCGCTTCTTATTTCTACCACTGCGTTCGACGTGAGTGATCCTGACCAAAAGGCAGGTCTGGACATGCTGAAGAAAGCCGACGAGTTTCTGCTTAATCCCGAGGCCCAGTATCCGGCGCTAAGTCACTACGAACATATGCCTAACTTACCGAGCGATTTGGTCGTGATCAATACCAATATCGACAAGGAAATGAAGGACATCTATGCCAAAGGCATTATCGGCGGGGCCAAATATACCCCTGAGCAGGCCGCCGCAGATGCCAAGGCTGCCTGGGAGAGAGGCGGAGGCAAACAGATCGAGGAATTCATGAATACCTGGTACAAAGAAAATAAGGACAGAGCTTTTCTGGGTAAGGATATCCTGGAAATGGTCCGCTCCCAACACAAATAAGAGCTGAAGTGCCTAGAATAATAAGATGAATGCGGACTTGGTCCGGCAAAGGCCGGGCTAAGTTTGCTTTCGGAACATTGTATATGAGAAGGAGTATATGAATCATGACAAATGAAGTGCTGCTTCAAAAAATTGCATTGGTAGTAGACAAACTTATGAATCTGGGCGGCAGCGACTATGAAAAAGATAAAACCGTGGTCCAGGCTGATACAAGAAAAGGAATTGTCCAACGGGATTTCGGAATTGAGGAATGGGACTGGCCACAGGGTGTTGGTCTTTATGGTCTGTACAAGCTGCAAAAGTATTACAGCGATCATCGCTATCTGCCGTTTTTACAGAACTGGTATTCCCGCAATTTGGAGGTTGGTCTGCCGTCAAAAAACATTAATACGACCGCTCCTTATCTGGCTCTGGTTCTGCTTCTAGATCAGCTTGAGCCTTCCAACCAGCTGGAACAGCTATGCAAGGATCATGCGGACTGGCTCATTCATGAGCTCCCCAAAACCAAAGAAGGAGGGTTCCAGCATACCGTCACTGCCATTGGCAATCGTGATGGAATCCACTTGCACAATGGGCAGTTATGGATTGATACGCTCTTTATGGCGGTTCTGTTTCTGAACCAGGCTGGGCGAAAGTTCAACCGGCCGGAGTGGGAGCAAGAAGCCCTTCACCAGATTCTGCTCCATATCAAGTACTTGTTCGACAAACATACCGGACTGTTCTTTCATGGCTGGAGTTTCGAGCGCAATGATAATTTCGGCAGCATCTTCTGGTGCCGTGGCAATTCCTGGTTCACCTACGGCCTCGTGGATTATCTGGAAACCTGCCAGGATACGATGAACCCGGGAATCCGTCAATTTCTGGTTGACACGTACAAAGCTCAGATCAATGCTCTCGTTCCGCTCCAAGCTGCGTCCGGTCTCTGGCACACAGTCCTGCAAGACACTACCAGCTATGAAGAGGTATCCGGTTCGGCCGCAATTGCTGCGGGTATCCTAAAAGGCATAAAAGCGGGTATTCTGGAATCCACCTATCAGGCTGTTGCAGACAAGGCTATTCAGGCTGTTTGTCTAAATATCAGCGGGGATGGAACCGTGCTGAATGTGTCGGCTGGAACCGGTATGGGCATGGATAAAGATCATTATAAAAATATTACCATCATGCCGATGGCATACGGGCAGTCCCTTGCTCTTATTGCGTTGTATGAAGCCTTAACATAATAGGGGTAAACCGGACCGGAGCGTGATGCGCTTTCTTCCTACGCAGACAGGTGAAATGAAAACCTTGTTTGCTTGGAAGGAAGCGTTTTATAATACAAGATGAAATTCAAGGGGGAGGGGAGCCGACTGCATCCAACAAGCTGGCCTGGTAATATAACCGGAAAAATAAAGGGCAGCTTCAAGTTTAAACTGATCGTGCTGCTCTCGTGTATGGTAACACTTGCCTTCGCCTTGGCAGGCTGGATGGTTTACCGGTCAAATATCCAGTTAATGGAGGGGGAAATCAGCAGGCAGTTCTCCATCGCCAACGAACAGGCATTGGCCCGATTGGAGATGTCCTTCCAGGAAATCAACCGAGTATCCCAATCCATTATCCTGAATCCGAACATCGAACTATTCCTCAGGGAGAACACCGTTCCCGCAAGCGATTCTTACACCCAATTCAAGAACCGTAAGTATGTGGAAGAGCAGTTGAATATGCTGCTGGTGGATGCACCGTCCATCCGTTCCGTTTTCTTATATAATGAGAACGGGGAAATGACGGTTCTCTCCAAAACCGGTGCGTCGGGAGAGCCGGGAACGGAAGACTTGACCAGAATGATGGAAAAGCTTAAGCCCAATCGAGGGAATATGGTCTGGGGCCGGGCCGAGGCGGCCAGCACCATTGATCCCGACGGCCGCAGAACGGTTCTGGTTGCTGCAAGACGAATGCTTAATGAGAAGCTGATCCCGTATGGCACTATGGTATTGGTGATGGAGGAGAGCTTGGTATCCAAGGTGCTGCGAGATCTTACGGAGAACGGCAGTGGCAAGGTGCTGCTACTGGAGCCTATGGGCGGCATACTTTACTCCAATACCGACCAGAGCGAGAAGGAGCAACTCTTGCAACTGACAGAAGCGAATTATCCCCGTTATGTCAAAATGAATGGCATCAGCTATCTGTTTGTCCGCCATGAGTTGATTCCGGCAGGATTTACCCTATATGGAGGGGCTTCCTTGCAAGAGATACAGCGGAAAAATAAAGACATCATTCAGGTATTGGCATTTGCCGGAATCGGTGTGATCCTGCTAAGTGCTCTGCTGATTACGATTTCCACCCGGACACTCCTGACTCCTCTGGCCCATCTGATGCAGGGACTGAGGTTACTGCGTTCCGGTGATTTCACGGTCCGTGTCAGAGTGGATTCCGGTGATGAGTTGGGCTATATCGGAGACAGCTTCAACAGCATGGCGGAGCAAGTGAGCGAGCTGATCAATAAGGTATATTTGGCGCAAATCAGCCAGAGGGAATCAGAGTTGAAGGCCATTCAGGCACAGCTGAATCCTCATTATCTGCACAACTTGTTCAATGAGTTGTATTGGAAGTTGTACAGCGACGACCAAGAGGAGGCGGCTCTTCTGATCAACGCCATCTCGGAGATGCTGAAGTATTCCCTTAAATCTATTCAGACGGATACGACTCTTGGCGAAGAACTGCATCAAATTCGCAATTACATCAAAATCCAGACAGAGCTGTTCACCGGCGAGATTGAAACCATTATTCAAGCGGAGGAGTCTTTGCTGAATTTGCGAATGATGCGATCCCTTTTGCTGCCGGTGGTGGAAAATGTTTTTGTGCACGCTTTTCGTGACATGGAGAGTGACCGAGTACTGCGGATTAAAGCGTTCCTATTACATGAGGCGCTGCATATCGAGGTAGCCGATAATGGATGTGGCATGGATAAAGAAACCCTCAGAATTTTGACAGAGGAGAAGACTGATCTACCGGACGGCAATAAGACGGGAATCGGCTACAATAGTGTGTTGCGGCGCATTCAACTGGTATACGGACCTGCTTATGGAGTGGAAATTACCAGCAGTAAAGGTAAAGGAACGCTTGTTCACATGTCGCTCCCTATTAAGTCTGGGACACTGGAGAGTCATGAGGAGGGAACGGATGAAGGGTAAGATGTTTATTGCAGAGGACCAGCCCAACTTTCGTAAGGGATTGCAGAGACTGGTGGGGAAGCGGTCTGCTGAGTGGGTGGTAATGGGGGAAGCGGGAAATGGCCGGGACGCCTTGTTAATGATGGAGAAATGTGTCCCGGATCTCTTGTTAACCGATATCCGGATGCCCCATATAGATGGTCTGCGGCTGGCAGAAGAAATCAGAAACCGCGGTTGGCTAACGAAAATTGTGATTGTAACCGGATTCAAGGATTTCTCCTATGCCCAGTCCGCCGTCAAGTTCGGGGTACTGGACTTTATCACGAAGCCCTGTGTGGAATCGGATATCTTAAGCGTACTCGACCGAATTTATGTGCAGCTGATTGAAGAAAGCCAGTCCCAGCTCTTGGTGGAGGGATGGAAGCGCCAGCATGAAGACAGCGAGCTACGCTCGGCGATCATGGGTATGCCCTGCAACGGTGAAGAGGTGGAGGCTCTGTTGAAACGGATGAAGCAATGTGAGCTGCACTTTCTCCATATTCCTACCTATTTCCCGCCAGAGAAACATTATTCAGATCAGGATGTGCCGCTTTTGCAGTTTGCTTTTGCAAATATAGCTGGGGAGCACTTGAATAAATGGTTTCCTGATGGCTTTCGCCTGTTTCCCTTGAACGCTTCGGAGTGGGCTTTATTGGTGGATCGGAGTGCTTACCGGCCGGATGCACCCTCCTCTTGGCTGCAGTTAATCACCGATTCAATCCATCATTATCTGAGGCTGGCTCTTGAATGCAACGGACAAGGGCTATGCGCTAGTACGGAGGAATTACATCAGGGCTACAGACGATATTGCCGGGATGGGGATAGGGACCATGGTTCTGCCAATGATTCACTTCTCAACCAGACAGCGCTTTACGAGAAGGAGAAGGAAATTGTAACTTGGCTTATGTCGGAGGATAACAGTCTGCTGAGCAGGGAGATGCAGGGGCAAGCCGTCCGGATTAGCTATTTACCCCCGCAAACCGCAAAAATCGAAGCGCTATTGTTGGCTGCTGCCATTCTCCGGCTGGTGCAGGTCCGGTTTCCCGAATGGAAAATGACTGTTGGGCCTATAAAGTGGGATTCTGTCTACAAATGTGCGACGCCCGAGGAAATTGCTGCATGGCTGAATGGATATATCCATGAATTCTTGCAGTCCTACAATAACTGGCTTGCTAGCAAGAATGATAATCCGGTCAAGCAGGCCATTCGGTTTATTGAAGAATCATACATGGGGGTATGTGGCTTGGCTGAAGTGGCAGCCCATGTGCATCTCAACCCTAGCTATTTTAGCAATCTGTTTAAAAAGGAAACTGGGGAAAGTGTAACCGTCTATGTCCAGAACCTGCGCGTACAGAAAGCGAAGCTTCTGCTGAAAAGCACAGAAATGAGAATATTCGAAATTTCCGAGGCCACCGGGTTCAACGATTCTAATTATTTCACACACATATTCAACAAAATAGCTGGGGTCTCCCCCAAGGAATACCGCAAGCAGATGGCTGGCCAGTGACATTCTGAACGGCAGATTGCGCAGCAGGCGAAGCGGGTAGTGCATTTTCGGGATGGGAAGTTGAGTGAGATTGGATAGGATGAGGGCCGGGACCTGCAGGGGTTCCGGTTTTTGCTTTTGTTAGTATAGCCTCAAAACATTTCAAATTGACACGTTTTAAACCTATGCTATTCTTAATAGAGAACCCCCACATTGATTTCTTATATGTATGTCTCTCTCCACGAACTTCAGATCTAACTTTTTGCATAATAAATGTATCCACTTAAAAAGAAAGGAAGTAATCACGTGATGAGTGGTTTCTCGAAGTATATAGCCGGGATTTCCATTAAAAACAAAATATTCATAGCGAATATATTAATCATTGTCGTATTTATTTCCACTCAGTCATACTTTGCCAACACGATTTCACAGAAAGCTCTTATCGAGAAAGAAATCAATAATTCATCCCGAGAGCTTGTGCTCATCAAAAACAACCTTCAAACTTTGGTAGCCACAATTGAAGACTATTCCAAAATCTTGGCCAGCGATTATCGATTGCAGAACGTCCTTTATAACGATTTATTATTAAATAGTGAGTTTCATGCAAGCAGGCCGGTTGAAGGATTAAATAACCTTTCCATGAAAAAGACCCTTTCAGAAACGATCAGCAATATTGTGGAGCCTAACACAAAAATTAAAGCGGTAAGCATTCTCACCTCGAATCATCACTGGGTGGACGTCGGGTTTGCCGATAATGCATATGCTTCCCGTATATTCGGTGATGATTATGGAGCGGATGATCGTTACTACTTACCCACTTGGACGAGCTTGATCAAATTCGGATTCTTGTATGAAGGTGAGCACAACGTAATTGCGGTTTCCAAATCGGTCATTCATAAAGATACCGGTAAAATGGTTGGCAGAGTTTTTTTATATGTGAAAGAAGCGACGATTGCTTCCATTTACGAAGGGGAACATAAGGGAGGGGAATTTTATATCGTCGATTCCGCGGGCCGAATTATTTCCTCGCAGAATAAAGCCATGTTATACCGGGATTTCAAGGAAGCCGTCTCCATAACTATTCCCGAGAATGGTAAGGATACAGCATTTACCCAGGGCAGCGGAAGCCAAGAAATGTTGATATTCACCCAGCGCTTCGAACCGTTGAAATGGACAATTGTAAGCGTTATCCCTATGGATGATATTTCTTCAGATCGGAAACAAATCAATCAATTGATGATCGGGATTGGCGCAGCATGCCTGCTATTAGCATTAATTGTGTCCTTTCTATTGTCGGGATCGATTACGCGACCCATCTTCCAGCTTGCTAAGACTATGCGAGAAATCCGGACGGGGAAGATGCAAGTTAGAAGTACTTACCAATCCAAAGATGAGATCGGATATTTAAGCGAGGGCTTTAATAACTTAATGAATCGCATTGAAGCGCTTATGGCTGAAAATGTCGAGAAACAAAGGACAAAGGCCGAGATCGAATTTAAATTGCTGCAATCGCAAGTAAAGCCCCATTTTTTATACAACACGGTTGAAACCATTATTTCGCTCATTAAGTTGGGCTTAGGGAAGCAAGCCATACAGGCAGCCCAATACATGGCGAATTTCTATAAGATTTCGTTAAGCAAAGGTAACGACATCATATCGATAGGCGAAGAGATGCGTTTAACGGAAAGTTATTTGGAAATTCAGCAGCTGCGTTATGTGGAATATATGTCGTATACGATGGAAATTGATAATGAAATTCTGGCGTATTCGATTCCGAAGTTGACCTTGCAGCCCATTGTGGAAAATGCCATCTATCACGGATTAAAGCTCAAAAAAGAAAAAGGAATCATACGTATTACCGGAAGGCGAAGCGGCAGCAATGTGGAAATTGAAATTTACGATAACGGGGCGGGTATGCATAATAATCAAACCAAGGTGATATTGGCGGGATCCAGTGTTCTTGATGAAGCTGGAGGTTTTGGGATTAGCAGCGTATCCAATCGAATCCGAATGCTGTATGGGGATAGATACGGACTCCAGGTTGAAAGCGAATACGGCGTTTATACTAAAATTAAAATCGTATTGCCTCTTCGACATCATTAGCTCCTGCTCGCATCCATGAGGGTGGCATTTCTATTATCCGCAAGATAAAGGATTGAATAGAATAGGGGGAAAGACCATGTACAGAGTGCTTATTGTCGATGATGAATATTACTTCAGGCAAGCCTTGAAGATTTCGCTGCCGTGGAGTGAGTTGGGTTTTCAAATCGCGGGGGAAGCAAAAAACGGGGCGGAAGCTCTGGAACTGATGGCCGAAATAGAGCCTGATGTCGTGTTGGTGGATATGAATATGCCGATTATGGATGGATTGGAGTTTATACACAAAGCCAAGGAGCGCGACCGGAAATCAAAATTTCTGGTGTTGTCAGGCCACAGCGAATTCGCGTATGCCAGACAGGCTGTGCAATTAGGGGTTATAAATTACGTGCTGAAACCTATTAACGAAGAAGAACTCCAAAGTTCCTTACTTGATATAAAAGAACTGATACGATCGGAGCGTCTTGGCGAACTTGAGTTGGATGATTTAAGAAAGCAGGCAAGTGAAGGCTTATCTGTCCTGAAGGAGCAAGTGCTGAACGGTTTGCTGCAGGGCAATGGTATCTCTAGATCCGGTTCCGAAAGGGGTCGATTAAGCGATTTGGGAATAAAGTTGGAAGGGTTGCATTACAGCGCGATTGTCGTTGATCTGGATTCAAGTGATGAAAGGAATCTTGAGGAGGATATGCGGATACGCAAAGCCAAAGTACAAGAAATCGCTCAAAATAATATGCAGAGCGCCTTTCAGTGTGTCGGCTGTCATGATCATGAGGCTCACCTGGTTCTGATCATAGGCTCGCCTGACGGCAATTTCAATAAGTTGGAAACAATTTGCGAACGGATTCGATTGAACATAGAGAACGACTTGGGCTGTACGGTAACAATTGGTTTAGGGAATGGCTGCGAAACGTTTGAGTCGATTTCAGCATCGTATAAGGAAGCGTTAATCGCATTGAAGCAGCGGTTTGTATGGGGCGGCAACAAGGTGTTCGCATATTCCATGATTGCGGAAACCGGGATGAAGGTCGGATTGTTTTCGGTGGAAAAAAGAAGCGGTTTGTTAATGTCGATGCGAATCGGGAACATCTCCGAGACGGAAGAATGGCTTTCGCGCTTTTTTCATGATACTCGCCTCCGAAAAGCTTCAATGGAAATGCTGCTTCTCGCTGGAATCGAAATCGTAGCCACATGTCTGGAATTTTTGGCCGAAGCGTCGCAAAGCTCTGAAGATGTCTTCCGAAACATGACACATCCCGATTTGATACAACATGTTCAACGCATAAAAACCTTCCACGAGTTGGAGGTTTGGATCCGTGCTTTCATTCTAAAGGCCATGGATCATGTGCATAGCCGCAAAACCAATAGAGCCGTAAAAGTTATAGAGGAGGTCAAAACCTATATTTCGAGGCATTACGGCAATGAAGAACTGCGAATCGAAGATATCGCAAAGAGCGTTCATATGAATTACAATCATCTTTGCTTCGTGTTCAAGAAAGAAACGACTTGTACAATCAATGACTACCTGACTGAAATACGGATTATTAAAGCAAAAGAACTTTTTGATCAGGGAGAAAAGGTTATCCAAAACGTAGCGAATCAGGTGGGATATGCGGACGCCAACTATTTCAGCAAATGCTTCAAAAAACAGATGGGAATCACACCTAGCAAATATGTGAATCAAATCAGTTAGACTATATACTTCCATGCAGACGTTAGGGGGAAAGTGAAAACTTTGCCTATAACGTCTATTTTTTTACCGTTAATTTTACTACTGGTCCGAGAATAATCTCTGTACTAAAATTGGCAATATTCGTAAAATTAACTCAAGGTTGATACCGCTTTCAGGATCTGAAGTCAATCTGATATCCGCTTTCACAAATAGGGGAGGTAAACAATGAAAACGAAATCAAAGGCAGCAGCTATGTTCCTTATGGCAAGTACGCTTCTGGCTGCAACGGCATGCAGCAGTGGGGATGAAACAAAATCCAGCCAGCCGTCCGACAATCCGTCACCCTCGGCAACAAGCAAGGAGGATAACAAGAATACAGCGAAGACGGACAGCAAAAAAATCAAGATGAAAGTCATAACGATTACGACGGACGAAAATCGCAATAAAATTATGGAAAAATTCATTAAACCTAATATTGCTACAGCGCTTCCCAATCTTGAAGTCGAGTTTGAGCCCGGCGGCGGCGGCGAGGATATGGCAAACAAATTGAAGACGTTGAACGCATCTGGGGATATGCCGGACGTATTCTGGAATGATGCAGGTTATTTTACGCCGTTGAAGAGCACAGGCAGCATTCTGGATTTGACACCTTATATTTCCAAAGACGGTTTCTTAGGTAAATACGCGGTACCAGATGCGTTAAAGCATGTAGATAACGGGATTTACAGCTTGTCTTCCGGAGCGGACACCTATTTCACCCCTGTCATCTTCTATCATAAAGATATGTTCGAGAAAGCCGGGGTTAAAGTGCCAACCACGTTTGATGAGTTGATTCAAATCTCGAAGACGCTCAAGAGCAAAGGCATGGTACCGGCTGTAACTCCTGGCAAGGACGGGTGGGGACCGAAGCTATTCATGCTGCAGCAAATGATTCAAACCGGAGATCCGCAGGCGATGGCAGACCTTGTCAGCAACAAAACGGACTTCAACAATCCATCCGTCAAGGAAGGAGCGGCTCGCATCGAAAAGCTGGTCAAGGAAGGCGTGTTCCCAGACGGAATAGCCAATATAGATTACGGTCCAGCGATGGAAATGTTTACATCCAAAAAGGCGGCTATGTTATGGCAGTTTACTTGGGAGTTGCCAAATCTCGCAAAAGACGAAACGGTTGATTTCTTCCCATTTCCAAGCGCAAGTGATAAGTATAACCCTACAAAGAATGTACAATTCTGGGGTTCTCCGGTTAACGGTTATGCGGTCAACGGCAAAACCAAGAATCCGGAAGAGGCCGTCAAACTTGCCGAATTTCTAGCCATGGCGGATGCATTATACTTTGAATCTACCGGCGCTCCTATATCTTTGAAAACAGGAAACAAGGCAATGGATCGGAGCCCGCTAATGCAGAAGTTCGTTGACTGGTACAATCCGATTCCTAATAAAATCCCTTCCTGGGCTCTTAATTCGCTAGATGCAAAGACGTCTGCTGAAATATCTACGCAAGGAGCGAATTTATTAACGGGCGAGTACTCAGCGGATAAATTTAATGATGCGATGAACAAGATCTGGAGCCAGAATACGTGGTTTGCCAAATAAAAAATAATTGAATCGCTAAATCCCCTTGGGATAGATCCAAGGGGGTTTAGACACAAATTAAATGGTGGAGAGAGCGATGAACAAGTACTTTAGCACCAAAGTGTCTATCTTTGTGTTTGCTTTCCCGGCATTGCTGCTGTTTACCTTATTCTGCGTATACCCTTTGCTGCCGGAGATCTGGATGAGCTTGCATAAGCATGACGGGTTTAGAAATTTGGGTTTTGTTGGTTTAAATAATTACAAAGAAGTGATATTATCCCCATCCTTTTGGACCGCTCATAAAAATACGTATCTCATTGTAGCCATCTCATTGTTACTGGGGCTCCCCCTATCCATGATGCTTTCGCTTTTTATGGATGCTCAGACACCGAAGTTTCGTCGATTCTTCAAGACGGTGGCGATGTTCCCTGCGATCTTGTCGGTCACCGTTGTATCTCAGATTTGGTTGGCGTTCTACGAACCCAATTGGGGCTTATTTAATGCGATTCTCAACTCTTTAGGGTTGAGTTCTTGGACACATTCGTGGTTGACGGAAAAGAAAACGGTCATGCCCAGCATCGGTTTGACATTCCTGTGGCAATATATTGGACTGAACGCGATGCTGTTTTATACAGGAATCAAGACCATTCCCAAGAGTTACTATGAGGCGGCATTGATTGATGGAGCTAATTTTTTTCAAGTTAGCTTACGAATTACGATCCCTTTGCTGCAGAATGTAATCAAATACGTGCTTATCCTGTCTACATTAGGCTCAATGGCATTTTATTCGCATGTACGAGTCATGACGGCAGGTGGCCCGGGAGATCAGTCCAGAACGGTCATCTACCAGATGTATTACACGGCATTTGATACTTCCGAATTTGGCAAAGGCACTGCGATCGCCGTCATTTTTATTCTGGAATGCCTTTTGATCTCCTTTTTCATTCAAAGGTTCGTTGCCAGAGAAAAACTGGAGTTTTAAGCTGGAGGGGAGCTTTCTGAAATTATTAAGTCGAGTGTTTTGGGTAGTTGTGGGATGCACGTTTTTGTTTCCTTTGTATTGGATGGTAACAATGTCGTTGAAGTCCAAAAGCGAAGCTTACAGAAATCCTTTTGGGATACCGTCTTCCTGGGACTGGTTGAACTTTAGCGAAGCGTTGTCCAAATATCATTTTTATACGTATTTCGAGAACAGCGTAATTTATACCGCAGGCACAATCGTCATTACGTTGATAACCGGCAGTATGCTTGCTTATTGCCTCAGCCGTATGCAATGGAGATTCAACTCCGCGATGTTGCTATATGTATCTATGGGTTTAATTGTCCCAATCGAAGTCGTCGTTATTCCTTTATTCCAACTGGTTAAATGGCTGCATATCAAAAATAGTTATTTGGGCCTTATCTTGCCGTATTCCGGCTTCGCCATTGCATCCTGCGTATTGATGTTGTATGCCTTTCTCCGGTCTTTGCCTAATGAGCTGGAAGAAGCGGCATGCATCGATGGAGCGAATGTCTATCAAACGTACATGAAAATCATTTTCCCAATCGTAATGCCGGCGCTTATGACGCAATGCGTTCTTATATTCATTAGAATCTGGAACGAATTTCCGCTTGCTTTTATTATTGCTTCCAAGGATCAATTACGGCCGCTTACGGTGGGGTTGCTTGGATTCTTTGTCAATGTGGGAGTTGCGGATTGGGGGCTCATTGGCGCGAGTATGCTGTTATCCAGCTTGCCTATGATTATCGTTTATTTAATTGGGAACGAAAAGATCGAGAATGCATTGACTGCAGGTGCAATTTTGAAGTAACGAATGTGAAGGGGAGGAAGGGATGCCAGCTAAGGTGTCCCTTCTCCGTATCTGCAGGCTAACGCAGCCGACTATCTTTTCTAATTTACCCGAGAATTTTCCTTACGGTCCAATAATAGTCTCTGGGAATATTCGTACAGACTGGTATCATGAAAGCATTAATTGACAGCGCTTCCATTGTTGGGGTTCGAACAGCTTAGTCGGAATCTGCAGAGAGAAGAAGACGGCACTAATACCGCCCAGGCGGTAATGTGTATAGCAGTTTACTTATATCCAAGGAGGTTTTATGAAAGTGAGAAAAAGATCATTCATTTGGATTCTGACTTTGGTAACGGTATTTTGCATGCTACCATTTTCAGGGTCGGTACTCGCAGCTGACAGTGCGGCAAATGCAACTGCGGCTGGCGGTACGCCAAGTGCAACTATCTATGTTGCTACAAATGGCAATGATACCACAGGTGACGGAACGCAAGGAAAGCCGTACAAAACGGTTGCCAAGGCAAAAGCAGTCGTAAGGACTCTGCCTAAGACCGGCGGGGATATCGTCGTTCAAATTGCGGATGGATTTTATTCCCTTGATGAGACCCTGGTATTCAACAAGGATGATTCCGGAAGTGCAAGCAGCACGATTCGCTATGAGGCGGCGCCGGGTGCGAAGCCGGTAATCAGCGCGGGTGAAATGTTGGGCAAAGGCGTATGGACAGAAGCTGTTGGCCTTACCCAGACTGGCGGTTTGAAGGCGTATAAAACGACCCTCAACCGAAGCGATAAGTTGCGGGCGATTTATGTCAACGATAAGAGAGCCAACATGACGCTGAGCCCGCAAGTCGCTTCGGCCAACAGAACCGTCACCGGCACTCCCACAGCCAGCTTTACCACTGCCAATAACCCTTGGGCGTGGCAGAACGGCAGCAACATCCGGGCGGGTATCGTATTCGATGCCAGCGTGGGTCTGACAACGGCAACGAAAAATCCTCAGAACATCGAAGCTGAAAGCATGGGCGGCTCCACCGCCAGATGGGCGAGGCCTTTTGTCACCTTCGCGTCAATTGAACAGGCGCCGGCAGCCAGCAACAAGCCCGGTGGTGTCATGCTCCGGTTCCAGATGCCATATGCGGCGATTTCACAGTCTTTAAGTAATAATACGCAATACAATCCAGGTAACAATCAAGTCATCCGCAACGCTTTCGAGTTCTTCAACAAACGCGGAGATTTCTATTTCGACCAGGCGGAAAGTACGCTTTATTACATCCCGCTTGAAGGCGAGAATATCAATACCGCCGACGTGGTTATTCCAAAGCTTGAGACGGTTCTCGATATCAGAGGGATTCCTGTAGGAGATCGGTTGAACCCTGTTGCAGGCTCGGATGATGGACGTGTCAAATACATAACCTTTAGCGGCCTGAAGTTTGCCCATACCGACTACAAACTGACTGAACTGACGGGCACATATACACTTAGCGACGGATCCGGTCCGGTAACGACCAGTTCCCGTGGCTATGCGTCCGTTCAGGGCTCTATCGTGAACAAAGTTTACTTCCCCAGCAGCATAAACTGGCATGAGACTTTCTACAGAGGGTATGACATACCGCCAGCAGCGATAATCATCAACGCGGCGAGGAACATCAAAGTGCTGAACGGCGAGATCGGGCTTACCGGATTTAATGGCATCCATGTAGAAAACGATGCCAAGGATATTGAAATCTCGGGCAACTATATCGTAGATACGCTTGCTTCCGGCATTGTAATCGGACATCCGCAGCATATCTATGAAAACGATGTGGCGATTACGCATGAATCCAGTGCTTCGGTCTCTGGCACACCAATAAGGAATTGGGCTGGCGTCGATAAGGAAAAATTTACGGCGGGTACGGAAGCCGTGCCTGAGAATATTTATATAACGAATAACTTTTTGTATAGGACCTGCTACGGATTCCCGGGCGCTAACGCACTGGCTTCTTTCTACACAACGAATATGCAGGTACTGCACAACTACATTTATGACACTACTTACGGCGCCATGAGCATCGGCTGGGGTTGGGACGAGTATGATGGGTTCGGCTTTACTGCTCAAGGTACCAACAAGACCGGCGGCCCTTACAATGGTACGAATGAAACGAGCATCGCAAGGTCTCCAGCCATATCTACGACCTCCAGGAATAACAAAATAAACTATAACCGGATAGAGCAAATTTGCACGGTAGTTAACGACTCCGGAGCCATTTACTCACTGGGCCGGCAGGGCGATCCGGGTAATTTGCCGGGCGGAGGGACATGGGACACCATCAACACCGTCTACCCGTTAACAAACGACCCCGTCACGAACAAGAATAGTAACTGGAATTCCGACAACTGGACGAATTTCACGGAGATGAACTACAACTTCCTTAACCCGAATCCAACTGACAAACCTACGGACTCTAACAACTGGATGAACGGGTTCCATCCTGACGAAGGCAGCACGTTCATCAAGATGATAGGTAACGTTGTGCAGGCAAAGCTCTCCTATGCCGTGGGGCAAAGCCGTCTTATTGAGTTTAACAACTGGAAGCGCAAAAGCGATATGATTATGGTCCAAGGTTACGTAGACGGGGATAACAACCAGAATGGCGCCCCGAGGACTACTTATGACAATTACAAAAGCACAAGCCGCATTTGGCCACTTAAGGGTAACGAAATCGTTTTGAACTCGGGCCTTACGAACGAATACACGAAGATGATCCCAAGGAGCCTCATTGCTGATACAGAGTTTGAGTTGGCTTCCAACGTCATCATGGGTAAAGGTGAAAAGCTGAGCCGCAGGGGTCTGCTCCAAGCTCAAGACACAGTTTGGCTCGCACCAGCGAATACAACTGTCTTTAATGAAGGCAATACGATGACAAAAGCTGCCGGCGACGTAAAGTCAATCAACGCTCCGTCTGTCGCAGGAGAATACAAATTATATATTAAATATGGAGACGGCAGAGAAACAGCCACTTCCAAGTATACGGTATATGTCGACGCGAGCGGTTCAGCAACCAATGTGGAAAATGGGAAAAACTACGAAGTTTCAGCGGTACGTCCGCTTAAACTGACATTGAGTAACGATTACACCTTTACGCTTAACGGCAAGCCCGTAGCGAATGGGTACGAAATAAGCACTGAAGGAAGTTGGACCTTGGTAGGCAGCACTTCAACTCCTGCAATAACTCTCAACTTTACCACCACAGTATCGGAGGCGAATAGGTTGCTACCGGCTGACGTGTCGGTAGCCCCCGGCGGGAAAGTCAGGTTAGCGTACGATTTGGACGATGCCACAAAACAGATATGGATTTCCTCATCGAGCGACGGTAATTTTATTGAAAGCGACAAAGAAACAATGGCCTCCGGCAACATGATAGAAATAACCGCGCCAAAGTTGCCAGGTCCATACATTATTTATGTACGGTCGAAAGAAGGCGATGTTCTCAGCCTGTCGCACGCTCGTATAGTGGTGCGCGATATGACGCCTGTCGATATTCCTAGAAATGGTCTTGACTTATGGCTCAAGGCTGATGAGGGCGTGGAAAAAGATAGCAATGGCAATGTGACTGGATGGACAAATATGGGAAGCGTTCAGGCGAAGCTTGTTCCAGCGAACGTCCCCGGTAGCGGTGGCGATAATCTTGGAACACCAACCGGCAACCCTACGCTAAAGAACGATGGATACGACTATGTAGATTTCGCAGCAATGTCAAGGCCGCTAAAAGCTGCAGGTTTTAAAAATTATAACGGCAGTACGCAGATGACGATATATGCGTTGGTTAAACCAACAACCACAGCCAACAACTCCAGTGACCAAAATGGTCTTGTTTATTTCGGAATGAACGAGGCTTACCAAACTTGGGCGGCTAACAGCGGTTGGAGTGGTATTAATTTGGGTGTAGGAACAAACAGAGTTAATGTCCGCTTTGGTAACACGGATGGCAGCGTATCGGGCGGCGGGCAACAAATGACAACAACAGCCCCTGACGGTTTGGCCAGCGTTCGGGCCCAGTTAAATGGAACCAATAGAGCCGTTTTTGTTAATAACAATGTCATCGGCACTGGAACCAACGCTAAGGCGCTTTTAGGGAACAGCTCGGATCTGGGCGTAGGTTACACGATGGCGGCTGTAACCCCCTATCGCTTCCTGGGCGGAGTCTCGCAGATTCTCATCTACGACAGGGTGCTGACAGCTGACGAAATTACGAAAGTTGAAACATATTTTAACAATTTCAAAGCGGGCCGTGGTGGACCTGCGAACCCAATTGTCTCAACGGTCGACAAAACCCTGCTGACAGCCTTGATTGAGGCCGCCAATAAAAAGGACTCTAGCATCTATACAAGCAATTCATGGAATGCTTTTGCAAGCGCATTAAATGATGCCAAAACTGCCGCCTCAAATGGTGAGATCGGGCAGGCAGTAGTAGACAATGCCTATTATGCGCTGCGTAACGCGATTAAAGAGCTTCAATTGATACCAAGCGGAGTTAGTACCGCCGTATACGGAACGCCTGTTATCGGCGGCTCCGAGCTCGACCCACTCTGGAATACGACAGCCACGCTGCCGATTCTTAAGCATCTGACCATGGCGAACGGTCCGACGGACGGCTCAGGTAAAGTGCTATGGGACAATAATAACCTGTATGTACTGGTACGTGTAAAAGACCCTGTTCTGAACAACAGCAGCAGCAACGCTTATGAGAAAGACTCTGTCGAAATCTTTGTGGATGAGACTAACAGTAAACAAACCACTTACGGCACAGGTATGGGACAATACCGTGTTAACTATCTCAATGAGAAGAGCTTTAATCCAGGCAGTATCAGTGCGGGGGTTGAGTCTTTTGCCAAAGTCGTGGATGGCGGCTATTACATTGAGACTAAAATTCCTTTTAAGGCAAGTGTTCCTGCGGCTAATCGTGTCATTGGATTTGATTTACAGATCAATGATGCGAAAGCAACAGGCGGCCGTCAGGACATTATCATGTGGAACGACGTGACCGGACAGTCCTATGCCAACGGTTCACAATGGGGTGTGGTTACTCTTCTGGGCGAACAGAAGCTGACGGTGACCGGAGCGGACGGAGCGACCTCCATCACAACCAAAGACGGCACGCTGCAAATGTTGGCGGGAGTGCCCGTCATATGGTCGGTAACCGCAGAAGACGGTTCGGAGACGAATGCGGCGATCATCAGTGAGACGGGATTGCTATCGGCCAAAAAGAATGGCGTCGTGAGAGTAACGGCGCAAGCCATCGGTTCCAGTCTGAAAGGCAGCGCGCTGATCTCAATCAGCGGTCAAGAAGGCGCGGTGCTGACAGGACCATCGAGCGTTGATGGCGGCAAAACCTTTGATGTAGATTTCAGCTTGGCGGGTTCTGGGAAAGATGTTATCGCGCTAGATACTACGTTTAATTATGATTCAGATAAGCTGGAGCTGGTATCTATGGACTCGCTCCAGAAAGATGATTTCAATCTGGTTGGGGAAGTTAAATCTGATGGCAAGATCAGAACCATCGCGGCTAATATTGGAAAAACGGATATGGCGAATGGATTGATCAGGCTTAAGTTTAAAGCTATTGCATCGGATAATTCGCAAATCGCTTCAATTCGCGTCACTCAGTTAACGGTTGCTAATGGCGTGGGCCAAGAGGCAGAATGGGCTGGTGCAACTCACACAGTCCAAATTAATAAACTTGATAAATCGGGCTTACTGCGTCTGATTGCGGAAGCGCAAAGCGCGCATGATGCGGCAACGGAAGGCGCATATCCTGGCCAATATCCATCAGGTTCGAAAGCAACTCTGCAAGCAGCAATCAATGCCGCTCAAGTTGTGGCATCGACTCAGGGAGTAAGCCAGGCTGAAATTGAAGAGGCGATCCTGAGCCTGAATGCAGCACTGCAAAGCTTTAATGATTCAGTAATTAAAGGTATCGATGGAGATTTCAATAACGATAATAAAGTCAGTATTGGTGACCTTGCGATGATTGCTTCTGCTTATGGTAAAAATGATCAAGAATCAGATTGGAATCAGTACAAAGCGTTGGATTTGAATAACGACGGTAAGATTGACATCGTTGATATCTCGATTCTGGCTCGTAAAATTCTGAATTAATAACATGTAAAAAAGAAATGGTGGCTCTAGTTGAAATTAACTTGAGCCGCCATTTCTTTTTTTGTGCTTCCTATTTGTTGTGGGAGACCTAATCCGAGCGATATGAGAATAGATCAATAATCGATGAGGATAGGTCATTGTTTTGAAAAAATTGATATTTTATAATTGCTGTAATGAAACGGGATGAAAACGCTGTCAACGGAAGGCGCATCCTTTCATCTATCGATTGACCTGTTGCGCTATGACCTATTGTACTACAGTAGCGGAAATGGCTATCTCGGTATTCGATATATATTTATAGATATCGTAATGTGTCAATAAACTCATTGAATATACCATTAAAAAGGGAGTGTTACATGGTGCAAATACAAAAAAACAGCCTGACAAGCAGTTCAATAAGAAAATTTCTTTTTATTCTCCCTTTTATGATCTTGCTTGGTATCTTTGCCTATTACCCGTTATATGGTTGGGTTTATGCATTCTTTGACTACACGCCGCCAATTCCGCTATCCCAATCGCCATTTGTCGGTTTGAAATGGTTTCATACCTTGGTCGAAAACCAAGTAAAGATCGATCAAACCCTTCAAATCCTCAAAAACACATTCGGGATGAGTGGCCTAAATCTGCTATTCTCCTGGCTTCCAATGATTTTTGCCATATTCCTGACGGAAATCAAGTCCGTACGGTTCCGGAGGTTCATTCAGACGGTAACAACCTTGCCGAACTTTATCAGCTGGGTATTGGTCTATTCACTGGCATTTTCAATGTTCTCTAGTGACGGTATAATCAACGGTCTTTTGAAACAAATTGGACTTATTGATTCCCCGATTTTACTTCTTCAAAATTCCGACCATGTTTGGGTGATGATGTGGATATGGACAACTTGGAAAACATTGGGTTGGTCAGCCATTTTGTATATAGCAGCAATTATGGGTATAGATGATGCTCTATATGAAGCGGCCTATGTAGACGGTGCGACAAGAATGAGGGTGATCTGGCATGTCGTTTTGCCAAGCATGGTGCCAACCTATTTCGTCTTGTTGATGCTGCAAATTGCGAGTTTTCTGAATAATGGATTAGAGCAATATTTTGTATTTCAAAATGCATTTAACAAGGATTCCATACAGGTTTTAGACTTATATGTTTACAACCTTGCAATGGGGGGCGGAAGCTATTCGGTGTCGGTTGCGATTAGTGTGCTTAAGAGCTTGATCAGTGTTGTGCTTCTCTTTTCTGTAAACGGACTATCAAAAAGACTAAGGGGAGAGAGTATTGTATGAGTCATACAGCAGCAGGGTTGGCGTCGAATGATAAAGTGCCCGGCAGTCATCTCACCAGAAAAATGAAAGTCCAAGTCAGCGCAACAGACAAGATGATGACTGTTTTAATATATGGGTTGTTTTCTCTGTATGCGCTTATATGTGTATATCCATTTTACTCGATCATTATTAATACCATAAGCGCTAATGATATCAGTGCCAAAGGTGATGTTATCTTCTACCCGATTAATATCCAATTCCATAACTACGTGGATGCGTTTAAAATACCGGGATTGTGGGATGCAGCCATTATTTCTATAGCAAGGACCGTGATTGGAACCACTTTGACGGTAGGAGCTTCCGCCTTTCTGGGATTCATGTTTACCCAGGAGGATATGTGGAAGAGAAAATTTTGGTATCGCTACACGGTTTTAACCATGTTTTTTAATGCCGGCGTTATTCCTTGGTATTTGACCATGAGGTCTTTGCATCTGACAAACAATTTTTTGGCCTACATTCTGCCGACGATTGTAGCTCCGTTTTTCATCATTCTTGTTAAAACTTTCGTGGAATCAACGCCGAAGGAATTGCAGCATGCGGCAAGTATCGACGGCGCCGGGACCATGACTCTTTTTTTCAAAATCATGTTGCCTATTTGTAAGCCCATATTAGCTACAGTTGCGATATTCGCAGCAGTGGATCAGTGGAATTCCTTCCAGGACACGTTGTTGTTAGTCACGGAGAGCAAACTTTATAGCTTACAGTTTATTCTCTATAACTATATGAATCAGGCAAGTTCCTTATCCAGCATGGTAAACCTGCAGAATGCCGGCTCCACAGCGATGTCAAGTCTGGCAACGAAGCAAACGACGACTTCCATTCGGATGACGGTGACTGTTATTGTTGTTGCGCCTATTTTGTTGGTTTATCCGATTTTCCAAAGGTTTTTTGTCAAGGGGATTATGATCGGTGCAGTGAAAGGATAATTGCGCCGGATTAATAAATTGAATAATTATGGGGGTTGAGTATGCGTAAACCTGGTAAAGCAATAAAAAAATCGGCGTTGTTATTGTTTGCTAGCCTCTTCATGGTGTCGGTCGCATTAACCGGCTGTGGAGATGAATCTAGCAATAAGACGGCATCAACGGAACCAAGCAAGTCGCCGAACTCCGGTACTGAAGCTACATCCAAGGCACTAGATCACAGTAAACCGCTGACCATCACTGTTTTTGACAATGCAGCCAATTATCAAGGAGAGCAGAAAGGGTGGTATGGAAAGCTTATTAAGGATAAGTTCAATATCACTCTGAACATTCTTGCTCCGCAGATTGCCGGCGATCAGCTATACAAGACAAGATCGGCAGCAGGTAATTTAGGAGATCTCCTGATCGTCAACAACAATCAACTGGAAGAATTAATTCCAGCCGGTTTGATTATGGACCTCTCGGATAAGATCAAGAGTACGCCGAACCTGTCCAAATATGTGGACAATCATTTCAAACCTTTCAATGCTGCATTCGAAAAAGTAAATCCTAGTGGCAAGATTTATGCTTTGCCGACCTTTGAGGCCGATACTTCACCAACGACATACTCGGAACAAATTCCTTACTCAAGCCCAATTATGCCTTGGGATTATTATAAGGGCGTCGGGGCTCCCAAGCTGAACAATCTGGATGACCTTCTGAATGTACTGAAACAAATGCATGAGAAATATCCGAAGACTCCGGACGGTAAGCCGATCGCTCCAATCACGCTGTGGAAGGATTGGGACAGCAGAGGGACTATGGAAAATGCACGCTGGTTGAGCAATTGGTATGGTTACGAGCAGCCAGAAGGAACCACGACTATGCAGTTGAATGCAAAAGGCGACGTCGTTCCCCTCATCGATGACAACAGTATGTACAAGAAAATTCTGCAATTTTACTATAAAGCCAATCAGATGGGTCTGGTTGACCCTGACTCGCCGACCCAGGATTGGAATAAAGTATCGGAGAAGCTGACCAACAAGCAGGTACTTCTTTTGTGGTACTCATGGGAAACAGGGTTCTACAATACGATTGAAAGAGGTAAACAGGGGGACGGGAATGTGGCTATTCCAATCGCTGACACGCACATCATTCAGTCAAGCGATGCCTATTACGGCAATGGAAGAGCGTTTGCTATCGGTTCCAAAGCCAATGATCCCGATCGGATCATGGAATTCATGGATTGGTTAGCCTCTCCTGAAGGCTTGCGCTACTATGTGAATGGATTTGAAGGCTTCAACTATGAAAAGACGGCAGATGGCAAATTTAAGCTGACCGAAGTAGGTCAAACCGCATTCCAGAAAAATACACCTGTTCCGGATCAGTATGGAGGCGGCGGATATCAGGACGGACAAAGCAAACTCAATACAATGATCATCAGCGATTTTGCCAAAGATCCATTGACAGGGGAGTTCTATAATAGCAATTACTGGGCTGCAACCATTGAAGCGAATAAGACAGCGCTAACGACAGATTGGCAAAACACCTATAAAGCAGAAAACGCCACAGACTACTACCTGAAAAATAAGATGATCGATATCGTCCCCAATATCAATACTAGTCTGGGCAGCGATTTATCAGAGATTAAAAATAAACGCAGCCAGATTTCTGACTATGTAAAGAACACATCTTGGAAAATGGTATTTGCAAAAAATCAAGCAGAGTTCGATAAACTTTGGGAAATGATGAAGAAAGATGTAATAGGCCTAGGTTGGAATGATGTCTTTGCCTCAGATACGGAAAAAGCGCAAAAGATTGTTAAAATGCGTGCTGATGCACTAGCTAAAAAGTAAAAAATCTAATTTTAAATGAGTGAGGGATATGTATGATTTTATATATCCCTTATTCATTTTCTAATTCTAAGGAGGAAGTTTTATGAAGCTGGAATTCGGCAATTATATCCTGATCTCCAAAGAAGGTGGCATTGAGGTTCAGAAAAACGGCAAGCGGCTCTATTATAACAAACGGCCGATGTTCGTAACGGTAAAGACCGCCTTTGCCGTCAACGAGTTTTACGACCAAGCATACGCCAAAATCACCGCTTACGGTGATAAAATCGTGGCTGAAGGTACGATAATTGTCCCGACAGGCTCAGAATTCTTTTTCTCTGACGTATATGAAGCGGTCAACACAGGGTTCAAGGTAAGCAGGAACGTCAAGGTGTTGAAAGCGGGAGACGACCTTGGCTTTTCTACTAAGATCTCTTTGACGATTGCGGAATCGGATGACGTTCATGACTATCACTGCTTCGCACCCGGTGTTTGGTATAAGCAGAACGAATTCGCGCCTGATTACGCAATGGGCAAAGACCTGGACAACGAATATTTCTGGCGGATGGAAACCAATTACGCCTTGCCGTTGTTCGCAATGCAGCACATCGCTTCAGGAGAAGCTGCGGCTCTCTCTCGTTGGGCTGCGGACGCAACCTTGCAGTCTTCGGACATCGTAAGGTCCGAGAATAACACGGACCTGAAGTGTACCATCGGAGCCATTGGAATGAGCAAGCCGGAGAACAAGACGCTGAACTATTTGTATTATGGTTTTGGCGTACGCAAGGCGCTAGAGATAGAGATTGATGGCTTGTCAATCGATTATGTGTATCCGGGCTGCGATGGCGAGATGCCTAGAAGAAATCAATATGAGGGTCTGGACTACAGTCAGAGAACAAAAAGGTTTCAACGCATTAACCATCCCGTAGAGGTTGGCTTTGAGCAACATTATGCCGTAGGCATTCAATTCGGTCATTACGGCAGCTTCCAGTCGATGATGAGAGAAATTTGGCGGGACACCTATTCCCGGCTGCGCGACAAGTTATTCGAGGTAGATAACAAACTCCATTTTCATAATTGCATGAATATTCTGACTAAATTTACGCGTCAATACGGGGATTCGTATGGTTTGCCTTTTTCCTGCCAATTGCCAAACATGGATATCTCTAGCGTTTCTTTCCAGTTCGGCTTCGTTGGGCAGCAGCCCGGGATCGGCTATCAGATGCTTCGTTACGGTGATAAAGACGGCGTGCCTGAGGCGTTTGAGAAAGGCGTAAATGTCATCGACTTCTGGGTGAGAACGGCTATGACGGATTCGGGCCTGCCGCAAATGTGCTATAACCCGAACATCAGCGGATTCGAGCCGTATCCCCACTACATCCGGATGCTGGCCGATGGGATTGAGCCGATTCTGGACGCCTTTCTCTACCTGCGCGGAAAAGGAGACCTGCGTCCATCTTGGCTGGAATTTTGCAAAAGAACAGCCGATTCAGCCTCGATGAGGGATCGACTTCCACATAGGTACACCAGGGCAGCCAGTGGTAGTGGCTTTGCAGGGTTTGCGTCGTAAAGTTGCCGCTTTCATGACCCAAGCCGGGCATGGCGTATCCGACGCTGCCATCCACGTCGCTCGACTGCCTGGTATTTTTATGGATGAATTCGGCGAAATCGAGGTAATGTTCATCCCCTGTAATGATATACAACCTATAATAGGTGTATGAGCAAGCGGCCATATATACGTCGGCCCCCCCTCCGATCGTGATAATGCTCTGGCCGCTGATCGAATAGCGGTTGAACGGATGTTTCGGCCAGGGTGTGCGTACCGGGAATGACCAAGCATAAGTCCACGTCTCGGTATAATCAGCAGCGCCGATCGCTCCTTCCAGCCACTTATCCTCGCCGGTCAGATCATATAGGGCAAGGAATCCGAATAAAGCATAAATGCCAGCCTCTTTATCCTGAATGTCGGAGTTGTCGCAGGTACCGCCCCGATACTCCATATTGCGGTAATTACAATCAAAGGACCAATCTCCGGCACGGATCGCTGCAGCCTTATATCTCTCGTCTCCGGACACAAGATAGAATTGGACCAGGAAACGAATCACGCTGGGCGTGTTGGCCTTCGATTCCATGCGGATGGAACTGTCGGTATGATAAGCCCGGTAATAGCTGCCATCTTCATTCTGAATATCCACGAGCCAATCACACCTTCGGAGGCTATGAAATTGCGGATGCGCAAAAGCTCAGCACAGAGGAGCGGGCGAAGAAAAACCGCATTTATGAAACCTTTACAAGGGGCGTTCTTTCTTGACACATTGACCAGCACAACGCCAATAAAGCGTTGTTCCTTTGCTTCGTTGACTGTTTTCAATCAGTCATATATGCTAATAAATAATTGATGCAATGTTATTTTTTGGATACTGGAGGATCATGATGACCAACATTTTTTATGTTGAGTATGATGCCGCTCACGCAAGCAATTTTGTGTTCGATATCCCAGAGGGCCATCATTGCTGGCTGCTTGTCGTGACCCATACGCCTGCCCTGTTTTGGGTTAACGGAGAATTGAAAGAGTACCCGGCTCACAGCGGGGTTCTATACCATCCCCACCAAAAAATTTATTACCGGGCATGTGCGGAACAATATAAGAACGACTGGATTCGTTTTGAATCCAAAGAATCCTATGTCATGGAAACTTCGCTTCCATTCGGAGTGCCCTTTTCGTTAAATGACCCTGAATATATCCATAAAATTTTCCAACTTCTCGTCAGCGAACACTCTTTTCAAAAAAATTATAAAGAATCATCCATTGACTGCTTACTGAGAACCCTGTTTAACAAGTTGCTGGAATCTTACTTTCAAGAAGTCATTACGCCTCAATACTACAATTTGTTGACGCTTCGGACCGCCATTTACAGTAATCCTAGCCAGGATTGGGCGGTTCCGAGAATGGCTGACTCGATTCGAATCAGTCCTGGGTATTTGCAGACCATATACAAGAAGACATTCGGGATTTCTTGTATGGATGACGTAATTACAAGCCGGATCCGCCAAGCCAAGGAGTATTTGTTGCACGGCTCGCTATCCATCGCGGAGGTCTCTTTACGCTGTGGGTACAACAACGTGGAACATTTTTGCCGTCAATTTAAGCAGATTACGGGCTCTACACCAAGAAAATTTCACAAGCAGCTGGAAGGCGCGTCTGTTGAGAGGACCGCTCGAACTTAACTTACACAACCAAACAGAAGAGAAAGCAACGGTTTACAACAGGCAAAAGAGACAGCTTAAAAAGGGGAATTTTTCTAATTAAGTAAATGGCAACCGGTAGGGACAAATATGTCTCTACCGGGTTTTGTTTACTTATGATAGGTTTAGAGATATGAGAGTTTGGTTTGACAACAAGCATTACTTCACGAAGGGTTTTCAAAAGAACGGCTTCACTCTGTGAGGCTGGAGTAACTGAACTTAGCGATGGAGGGGAAGCAGTTGACAGATCTTAAGCTGTTATTTAAGAGTCCAGCAACGAAATGGAATGAGGCATTGCCAATCGGTAACGGCAGGCTGGGAGCGATGGTATATGGACAGACGCAACAGGAACGATTGCAATTAAACGAGGATTCCGTCTGGTACGGGGGATCCCGTGACCGTAATAATCCGGATGCAAAAGCAAATCTTCCGGAAATTCGCCGCTTAATATTTGAAGGCAAGTTGAAGGAAGCAGAGAAGCTCGCTGTCATGGCGTTGTCCGGTTTGCCGGAATCGCAGAGGCATTATATGCCTCTAGGCCATCTTTTACTTGACTTCTCGCTTCCAGAGGGTGAACCGGACCATTACGAGCGTACGCTAGATTTGGAAAACGGCACTGTTACCGTCACTTTCAGTCAAGGCGGTGTTTCATTTAAACGTGAGATTTTTGCGAGTTACGTAGATCAGGCAATCATCCTGAGGCTTACAGCAAACCGCTCTGGTGAAATCGGTTTCACTTCACGTCTCGAGCGTGGCCGTTGGCGCTACGCCGACTATGCCGGAAGAGAGGGAAATAACACGATTTGGATGAGCGGTAATTGTGGCGGTGAGGGAGGCAGCCGATACGGTACAGTGCTGAGAGCAACAGCTGAAGGCGGCACGGTGAAAGCGATTGGCGAGCACTTGGTCGTGGAGAATGCAAATAGCGTGACACTTGTTCTGTCCGCTGCAACGACATTCCGGTTCCATGATCCTTTGACGGAAGCAAAGGAGAAAACGGAGAGTGCCGCCAATCTGGGTTATCATGCGCTCTATCGGAGACACTTAGATGACTATACCGAATTATTCGGACGAGTGTCGTTGTCTTTGACGGAAAACTTGGAAATCGGACGTATGAGTCTATCAGATCGCATGGACAGGCTTAGTGTTGGAGAGTCCGACCCGGCACTTTTTGCGCTTTATTTTCAGTTCGGCCGTTACCTGCTCATCTCCTCCAGCCGACCTGGCTCGCTGCCCGCCAATTTGCAGGGCATCTGGAACGAGCACTTCCTTCCGCCGTGGGACAGTAAATATACGATCAACATCAATGCGCAGATGAATTATTGGCCGGCGGAATCGTGCGCGCTTTCTGAATGCCACGAACCTCTCTTTGAGTTGCTGGAACGGATGCGCGAGCCTGGCCGCCATACGGCATCTGTCATGTACGGCTGCAGGGGATTCACTGCTCATCATAATACCGACATTTGGGCGGATACTGCGCCGCAGGATACATGGCTGCCCTCTACTTACTGGCCGATGGGAGCCGCATGGCTTTCGCTGCATCTATGGGAGCATTACCAATTTACAATGGATGTGGAATTCCTCGGTAGGGCATACCACACCATGAGGGAAGCGGCGTTATTCTTGATTGATTATGTTGTGGAAACTCCGGGCGGTGAGCTGGTTACGTGCCCATCTGTGTCACCAGAGAATACATATATCCTTCCAACTGGAGAATCCGGCGTATTATGTGCCGGACCATCGATGGACACACAGATCATTCGAGAGCTGTTCACAGCAGTGCTAGAGACAGAGCTGATACTCGGCATCCAGAAAAGTGAGACACTAGGACCTGAGCTACAATTGGTACTGAAGAAGCTTCCTCAGCCGGAAATTGGAAGGTATGGGCAACTTCAGGAGTGGTATGAGGATTACGAAGAGGCGGAGCCCGGTCATCGCCACATCTCCCATTTATTTGCCTTGCATCCGGGGAGCCAAATCACGCCCGACGGCACGCCTGAACTAGCGGCAGCTGCACTGTGCACGCTGGAGCGGCGTTTGGCAAATGGCGGAGGCCATACGGGCTGGAGTCGAGCGTGGATCATTAATTTCTGGGCTAGGCTTAGGAAAGGCGAGGAAGCGATGAACAATCTGCATGCGCTTCTCACCCACTCGACGCTGCCGAACTTTTTTGACAATCATCCGCCCTTCCAGATCGATGGAAATTTTGGCGGTGCGGCTGCGATTGCTGAAATGCTTCTTCAGAGCCATGCAGGGGAGATCCATCTGTTGCCTGCGTTACCTGAAGCATGGCGCTCAGGGAGAGTGGCTGGTCTTCGCGCAAGAGGCGGCTTTATAGTCGACATGGAGTGGGCGGAAGGAGTTTTGAAATCCGCTCGTTTAGTTTCTGATAAAGGCACTGCTCTCTGCAAAGTGCGTAGCGGCATTCCAGTAACGGTGACGGCAAATGGTGCACCAATTGATATTTTGCAGAAGGATGGGGTCATCGTTTTTGAGACTGTTGTTGGAGGCGTATATAACCTTCAGGCCGCGATGACTTAAATTGCTTGGGCCATCTGGGTTCATGTTCATGGATGTAGCAGCAACCCAAATAACATCAGCTGAAATAATCCGGCAGAAAGCCGGATGTCACATTATTTTGTAAGCGTTTCCATTTTAAGTCGGCGATTATATTGCTTGCAACGGAATTGGATGGCTTCATAAAAGCAACATGTTGGCCGCCTTCGCTGCCCGCGGGTATCTACAATTCAGGAATGTGTCCAACAAAAATACAATAAAATAAAATTAGTCTACACAAGGGGGAGAATATGGGGATTAGCTTGAACCGTTTCATTCGTAAAATGAATATTCAAAACAGACTTGTAATCTCTTTCGCGATACTTTCCTTGATACCCCTACTAGTTACAGGTTATTTTGCATACTACACTTCAAGCCAGGCTATAAAAACGAAAATTAGCACTTCTTCCATCCAGCTAATGAATCAGGTCAGTGAAAATATCCAAAATGAACTCACGAAGCTTGAAAATGACAGTGTGGATATTGCATTTTCCGACATCATCCAAAATACGTTAATTGATTTTCATACAATGGATGAGTGGAAGAGGAATGACGCGGAGCTAAAAATGCAAAGTATGTTAGCAAAAAGGTTTTCATTCAATCATAGTGTTTCGGATGTTCTTGTATATACAATGCTGAAAGAAAAAATCATCGCTTATGGCGACGTTAGCTTCAAATTTAATCTTACCTCGGATTTTTTGAACGGTATCTTTGTCCAAACGGCAACGAATAACGGTGTTCCGCTATGGACAATCGAAAGCAGTGAAGACGAAGTAAGGGAGTCGAACTACCGGATTACCAATTACGGCAGTGTAGGCATATTGTTGACTCGAAGCTTTAAATCTTTTGATGGAATTCCGATCGGATATATGATTATGAGGATTGATGAAAAGCATATCTTAAAGAAATTTAAAGATATAAATCTTGGACAAGGGTCAGATATATTCATAGTAAATGGTAAGGGAACCGTTATTTCGGGCCAAAACCCGGAAATGAAAGCAGCTAAGCCTTATCTCGATCAATCGTTGATTGAGGAGCTTAAAAAGAACAAAGAAGATGATTCATATTCCTTCACCGGCACAATTTCAGGAAAACGAAATCTGATCGCTTATAACTATATACCCAGTGCCGACTGGTACGTGATCAGTATCATTCCGTTTACGTATTTAAATGCTGAGTCCATAAAGACAAGTATCTATATTATATTTTTGGGAATCTTCTGTTTTTTGCTTGCGTTGATTCTGTCTTACTACGTTTCCAAAAGTATTTCGAAGCCTCTAAAGCATCTATTAAATTCAATGAATAACGTGAAAATCGGCAATTTAGTTACTCGGATTGAAGACAACAGCAGCGATGAGCTAGGAAAGGTTGCGACAAATTTTAATCATATGGTGGCTGAAATTAAATATCTGATCGATGAGGTGACTAAAAAAGAAAAATTGAAAAGGGTTGCAGAGCTGAAAACACTGCAAGCCCAGATTAATCCGCATTTTCTCTCCAATTCACTGAACACTGTCCGGTGGATGGCCAATATTCAGAAGGCAGAGAGCATTTCGAGCATTATCACTTCCTTGATCCAGCTGCTTCATGGATGTATGGGAAAAGGAAGCGTTCTGATCAGCCTGCAGGAAGAAATCGAATATGTAAAAGACTATCTAAATATAATGGCCTTCCGGGATTATGATAAGTTTAGGGTACATTACGAAATGGAAGAAAGCATTATGGACTTTCATGTCCCCAAATTTATTCTCCAACCGATCGTGGAAAACTGTTTGCTTCACGGGCTTGAGCCGAAGGAAGGCCAAGGACTGATTATCATTAAAGGCTACAGAATCGGAGAGGATTTAAAAATTATCGTCACCGATACGGGCATCGGCATAAAAAACATAACGTTAACCGATCTCATGGGGGAACCGTCATCCAACAAAAAAAATGGACTAAGTGGGATAGGCATTCGAAATGTGGATGAAAGAATCAAGCTGTACTTCGGAGAAAAATATGGAATTGCCATTCAAAGCATTCCGAATCTGTACACAACCGTAGAAGTTACTTTGCCTGCTGTGGGAGAGGAGAATCTGGGGAAATATGCTGAAGGTACTTATAGTCGATGATCATGCGGTTTCAAGAACGGATTTAAAGACGATGCTCGATTGGGAGAATTGCGGGTTTTATATTTCCGGTGAAGCGTATAACGGGATGCATGCCATGCAGCTTATGGAAGAGGATGTTCCGGATATCGTTATTACGGACATCAACATGCCTGGAATGAATGGGCTCGGATTGATCCAGCAGCTGGAAACTGAGTATCCACAGGTTAGAATTGTTGTGCTAAGCGCTTACGACGATTTTGATTATGTCCGGCAGAGCATGAAGCGGGGAGCAATGGATTATGTGCTGAAGCATAGGCTGAATGCTTCCGTATTGCTCGATATTTTAAAAACGGCAGAAGGCTCGATTCTTGCCTATCGAAATGAACGTGACAAGCAAAATGAGATGTATCACGAACTTTTGATCGGCAAAGATCGTTCTCGCCATGAATTTATTAGAAAGCTCCTAGAGGGCAGCCATTCGGGACGGGAGGAAATATTAAGCGAGATCAACCTGTTAGACATAACGATGGACACGGAAAACTTGATCGTGACAGCTGTGGAGATCGACGATTTTCGTTTCATTGAAGAGAGATTTACTATAAAAGAAGTCGATGTGTTCATTCAAACCTTTCTCGATATTTCGAAAGAGATTCTTAGCGATTGGGACAAATCGGTTATTGTCCATACAAGCAGAGGAAAGTTTGCGTTGATTTTTTCACTGGGACATAACCATAGCTGGATGTATATCCACAATCAGGTGTATACCTTTCTCAACCGAATCAAATCGGAGATTAAAAAATATTTGAATATCACGGCCAGCTTTGGTGTAAGCAAGGTATGCCATGATATAAAGCAGCTCCACCACGCATATTCCGAAGCCGCATTAATCCTGGAGGACAAATTTCATAAAGGGAAGAATGGAATTTTTATGGAAAGCACAATTAACAAGCATGAACAAGGATTTTTCTGCCTGGACATTAAGGATGAGAAAGCCATTTACGCAGCCCTGAAAAATCAGGATTTCGAAACGGTGAAAAGCTTAATTGATACCGTTTTTAACAAAATTTCGAGCTTACGGCTTAGCAGTAAATCAACCCAAATTATCTGCGCGGAATTGATTAATATTGTGAATAAAACGTCTAAAGACGCCGGCATTGAGATGTCGAAATTGTATACGGCGGGGGACATTCCATACAATTTAATGCAGAAATATGAGGTTCTTCAGGATATTAAATCCTGGATTATGGATCTATATCTTAAGCTTATTGAAATCCTGAAACGGATGAAATACCGAGATTCACTTAGCGGCATTACCCATAAGGCGATGGAATACATCCAGAATAATTACAAAAACGATGTTTCGCTCCAGGATGTGGCCGAATTCGCCGGTGTTAGCAGCTCATATATCAGCAGGGTTTTTAAGGAAGAGTGTCAGATGGGAATAACCGAATATTTAAATCATGTGCGCGTTGAACACGCTAAACAATATATGGAGTATGGCGATTTAAAACTGAAAGATATTGTAAATGATGTAGGATTTAACAATTATAACTACTTCTTTAAGGTATTTAAAGAAATGACGGGCATGACTCCTCTGGAATATGAGCAGGCGTGCAGGAAATAAACGAGCGAATGCGTTTTTTATGGATAGCAAAATGTTGTAGTGGAGTGCAAAATATTGGAGTTCGGCCATGAAACGCTATTTGTATAATAGGTAACAGGTGAGTGGCGCTGCCCAATTAGTAGCTGTCACCAAGAAATAATGATGAAGGGGGCAAGAGTGTATGAAAAAAGCTTTATGTACAGCTGTAGCTTCAATGTTCCTGTTGACTTCCTTATTGTCGGGCTGCAGCAGCGATGAAACGGGGCCGTCAAAAGGAGACACACCAAATGCTAAAAGCGCGGTTAAGTTATCGCTGTGGACATTCCAGGACCTACATAAGAAGTATTACGAAAAAACAGCTGAGCTCTGGAATAAAAACAACCCCGATCAGCCCATTGAATTGTCGATTGACACCTATCCCAACGCAGAAATGCACAATAAACTTTTAATTGCGTTGCAATCCGGCGTGGGTGCGCCTGATATTGCCGACATTAACATCAACTTCTTTCAGAACTTTCTTAAAGGCGATATTCAGCTTGTGGAATTAAACAAAGTGATCGAGCCCGAGAAGGACAAATTCATTCAGTCCAGATTCGATATCTATAGCAAAGGCGGAAAATATTACGGCATTGATTTTCATGTAGGCGCAACGGTTGTTTACTACAATAAGGATCTTATGGACAAAGCCGGCGTGAACGTGGATAACATTAAAACTTGGGCTGATTATACCGAGGCTGGGAAAAAAGTTGTCGCTGCGACAGGAAAGGTGATGACCGCTTTTGAGGTTACCGGACAAAGGCCCTTCTGGCCAATGATTGTGCAAAGAGGTTCCGATTATTTAGATAAAGACGGCAACGTTACGCTGGATAACGATACAAATATTAAGACCCTTCAGGCAATGAAGGATATGATTTACAAGGATAAAATTGCGGTTCCTATGCCTGGAGGCAATACCGGGGCTGAAGAATTTTTCACTTATATGAACAAAGGAGAAGCGGCTTCACTTATCATGCCAATGTGGTATATGAGCAGATTCCTGGAGTATATGCCTGATTTAAAAGGGAAAATATTGGTGCGGCCAATGCCGGTATGGGAAAAGGGTGACGTAAGATCCGCAGGTATGGGTGGAACAGGTACAGCCGTTACCAAGCAAAGTAAGAACCAAGATACCGCTATGAAGTTCCTCGCCTATGCGAAGTTAAGCAAAGAGTCGAATATAAGAATTTGGCAGGAGCTGAAATTTGATCCAATCAGGTGGGATGTTTGGAGTGACCCGGAGCTGCAGAAGCCCGATCCTTATTTCAATAATGAGAAAATATTCAATGTGCTACTAGACATGAAAGAGGAAATCAAATCTCCGAATATGAGTGAGTTGAGCTCGGCTTCCCAAGATTTGGTCAATTCCAATGTGATGTTCAAGTCGTTAAAGGATCAGTCGCAAACGCCAGAACAGGCATTAAAGGCTGCTGCTGACGAGCTTCGTAAGCAGAAGAAATAGCAAATGGGCAGAATGTAGGAATGACGGCTGCAGAAACAAAGGAATGAAAACGGTTTCGGCAGCCGTCAAGCAGGGAGGTATACGATTTGAATCATCGGTTATTTTATTCAGAAAAGTGGGCTCCTTACTTTTTTGTATCTCCATTTGTGTTAGCATTTCTCATCTTTTTTCTGTACCCTACGGCATCCACAATCAATATGAGCTTTCACGAGGTACTTGGGCTTAGCAGCAGTAAATTTATAGGTTTTGACAACTATAGGAGAATGTTTGATGAGCATTTTTTCAATGCGCTGCAAACCAATACGATCTACACCGTTCTGTCGCTGTTATTGTTAATACCGATACCGATCATCTTCGCTGTTCTTCTGAATACAAAATTGGCTAAGGGAAAATCGTTTTTTAAGTCGGTTATTTTCATTCCAGCCTTAACGTCTGTGATTGTAGCCGGTGTTTCTTTCAGGCTTATGTTCGGAGAAGCGGATACGGCTTTGATTAATTCCTTTATCTCTAAACTCGGTATTTCGCCGCAGAATTGGATTCTGAATTATAGTACAGGCATGATGCTGATGGTCATTCTCAATACGTGGAGAGTCGCAGGGATTAATATGATTTATTACCTTGCCGGTCTACAAAGTATCCCCGAAGAATTATATGAATCTGCTGAAATGGACGGGGCTAATGTCTTTCGCAAGTTTTATTGGATTACGCTGCCGCTTTTAAAGCCAATTATTATCTATACGTTAACGATAGGCATTTTTGAAGGATACAGAATGTTTGGAGAAAGCTATGTATTCTGGAATGAAGGAATGCCGGGGGATATCGGGCTTACCATCGTGAGGTTAATTTACCAGCAGGCATTTCAGCGAAATGATATGGGTATGGGATCGGCCATCGGCATTACCCTCCTCGTGATCGTACTCACCGTTAATCTGGTGCAACTGAAATTGTTCGGGCTCTTCAATAAGGAGTGAACGGATCAATGAATACTAAGCTAAGAAGAAAGCTGTTGACGGCACTCATCATCATTTTCTTTCTCATCGTATGCTTTATTGTCCTGTTTCCGCTGTACTACATGTTTATGGCTTCTTTTAAGAGCTCCAAAGAGTTATTTCGTAATGGTATGGATTTCAGAATCATCCCGAGCCTTATGAGTCTTGACAACTACAAGCTACTGTTTTCGGGTAAAGGCAGTATTTATTTGTACTGGTATAGAAACAGCCTTGGCATCACAGCCCTTCATACTGTAGTTTCACTATTTCTATCCTCGTTAGTTGGCTATGGCTTAGGTGCATATAATTTTAGAGGGAAAAATATTGTTTTTATGCTGGTCCTGTTTGTCATGATGGTACCACTTGAAATACTCATGCTTCCTCTCTATAAACTTATTGTGAAAATGGGCGTCATTAACACGTATTACGGAGTTATTTTACCTTTTGTCGTATCACCTATGGCGATCTTCTTCTTTCGGCAGTACATAACGGGCATTTCCAAAGATTATATGGACGCGGGAAGAATCGACGGATGCTCGGAGTTTGGGATTTTTATCCGAATTATGGCGCCCTTGATGAAGCCGGCTTTCGGTGCAATGGGGATCCTGCTGGCGATGCAGAACTGGAACAGTTTTATATGGCCATTAATTGTGCTGCGTACGAATAAGATGTTCACGATTCCTATAGGTCTTGCTTCGTTGATGTCACCTTATGGCAACAATTACGATATGCTGATCGCTGGAGCCGTGCTTGCTATTATTCCTGTTATTCTTTTGTTTCTGGTCAATCAGAGGGCTTTTATTTCAGGCTTGTCCAGTGGCGGTGTTAAAGGCTAGAACCAAATAAATCAATCTACTCAGGAGGCAGATAAGTATGAAAAGCAGTATGAAGATTAATCCAGAAGCAGCGGTTCACAAAATTGACAGAAACATTTACGGGCATTTCGCCGAGCATCTGGGCCGTTGTATATACGAAGGGATTTGGGTCGGCGAGGACTCTGACATCCCCAACACACGAGGTATCCGCAATGATGTCGTTCAGGCGTTAAAAGATATGAAAATCCCAATCCTGCGCTGGCCAGGCGGATGCTTTGCGGATGAATATCACTGGAAGGACGGCATCGGTTCTAAGGAATCCAGAGCGCGAATGATTAACACGCATTGGGGCGGCGTGGTTGAGAATAACCATTTCGGGACCCATGAATTTTTCGACTTGTGCGAAATGCTGGAGACTGAGCCTTACATATGCGGGAATGTTGGCAGCGGAACGGTCTATGAGATGCAACAGTGGGTCGAATATATGACCTTCGACGGCGAATCGCCGATGGCCGATCTGCGGAAAGCGAACGGCAGGGAATTGCCGTGGAATTTGACTTATTTCGGCATCGGCAATGAGAATTGGGGCTGCGGTGGCCGGATGAGAGCGGAATTTTATGCAGACCTTTATAGACAATACAGCACATATGTTAGAGATTATGGGGAGAATGCGATTTATAAAATTGCTGCCGGCCCAAGAGGGGACAATTACCACTGGACGGAAGTGATGATGCGGGAAGCTGGCCATTTCATGGACGGACTGGCGCTCCACTACTACACGAGGCTGAAGGATCACAGCATCGTTATCCAAAATCCTGACGGTAACCGAATTTACTTAAAAGATCCGAATGCAGTAAGAGGCCAGGCCGTCGACTTCGAGGAAAGTGAATGGTTTGGCATCATGAAGGCGGCGTATTTCACAGAAGAGCTTGTGACAAAGCACTCGGCGATTATGGATAAATATGATCCCGAGAAGAAGGTTGCGCTTATTATTGACGAGTGGGGCACATGGTTTGATGTTGAGCCGGGAACCAATCCGGGCTTCCTCTTTCAGCAAAATACAATGAGAGATGCGGTTTCTGCAGCGATTAGCTTAAATATCTTTAACAATCACGCTGATCGCGTAAGAATGGCGAATATTGCTCAGACAATTAATGTACTCCAGGCCGTGATTCTAACAGAAGGGGAAAAAATGATTCTGACCCCTACCTATCATGTCTTCGAAATGTTTAAGGTACACCAGGATGCCATCCTGCAGCCGCTTGACATTCAGTGCGGCACTTACAAGTGCAATGGGGAAGAGGTGCCGCAGCTTAGCGCGTCCGCTTCCGTAGATGCTGAGGGCAAGCTGAATATTACCATTTGCAATACCGATCCCCACAATGCTGCTCCCCTTGATTGCAATATTGGAGGATTGAGCGGTAAACAAGTAACGGGAAGAATTTTAGTTTCGTCTACGATGAGCAGCCATAATTCTTTTGAAAATCCTACTCAAGTTAAGCCCGAGCCATTTATAAGTGTAGAGCTGAATCAAGAAGGATTCCATACGGATATCCCACCGATGTCTGTTGTAGTCCTGACGATCCATTAAATCGGAGGGAGCTATCCGATGGCTAATAAACAGGGTCCCTGCAAGGACTGCTCGGAGACGATAGATGTCTCACCGGAAAAGGTTGAGGCAATGCTGCAATTGCTGATTCATTCAAGGCACATTGAGCTTGTAGATGAAGAAACATGGCATAGTCGGCTAGCTGAGTGTAAGGGCTGCACGGGTTATATACATGGAGGAACGTGTAAATATTGCGGTTGTCTTGTACAAATACGGACTAAAATAAAGGATAGGGCATGCCCCTATCCTTTATTTCCCAAATGGTAAGAGCGGGAGAAAAATGATGACCATAATCGACATTTGGCTGAATGAAGAAATAGGGCAGATTAATCCCAATATTTATGGACACTTTATTGAGCACTTAGGCGGAGTTGTATACGATGGGATTTGGGTAGGCGAGGACTCCGATATTCCTCATATAAAGGGATTCAGACAGGAGCTTATTGATAAATTAAAAGCAATTCACCCATCTGTTATCCGCTGGCCGGGCGGCTGCTTTGCGGAGACGTACAACTGGAGAGACGGCATCGGCCCAAGAGAGAAGCGACCCACAACCGTTAATTGGTGGTATATGAACGACGGGAAGCTAGAATCTAACCAGGTGGGTACCCATGAGTTTATTGATTTTTGCAATCTAGTAAATGCAGAGCCGTATTTTGCAGTTAATGCAACGACAACAACTGTTCTAGAAGCTAGAAATTGGATTGAATACTGTAATATGATGCAAGGTACGACTACACTGGCGCAGGAGCGGGAGGAGAACGGAAGCCCGGAGCCTTTTAACGTTAAATATTGGGGGCTTGGCAACGAAAATTGGGGTGGCGGCGGCTGCATGACACCTGAGGATTACTGCCATATTTACAGAAAGTACGGCATCATCAGCAAAAGTGCAGGGCAGGATCTTCAGTTCATCGCATGCGGACCTTATGAAGATATTCCCGAATGGACAGCTAAATTTTTTGACAAGTACAAACAGATGTACACGGTGGGGCGAGTTGCTCCCATGTTCGGATACTCACTTCATTACTATGTGACGAATACGGGAAGAATGGGTACGGAGCTGGCGTATAATGATGCGCAGTGGTATGAAATGATGCGAGTCGGACTGGACATGGAACCGTTCATCCAATCCCAGTTTGAAATGATTCGCGCTGCGATGCCCGAAACCTCGATTGGACTCGTCGTTGATGAGTGGGGGGTGTGGCATCAGCAGAATGGCAGGCACCCGTTGCCGGGCAAATACTTATTTGAGCAGATGAGCACAATGAGAGAGGCAGTCCTGGCTGCGCTTTCGTTAAATATTTTCAACAATCACTGTGATAAAGTGGTTATGGCTAATGTGGCTCAGCTTGTCAACTGTATCCATTCCCTATTTCTTGCCAAGGGGAACGCCTGTGTGGCAACTACAAGCTACTACGTGTTCGATATGTTTAAAATCCACCAGCATGCAATAGGCCTTAAAACGGTAGTCAATTGTAAAAACATTACCTATACTCTAGAAGGAAACTCGTATGATATCCCAAGCATCTCCTGCTCAGCATCGGTCAAGGACGGTATACTAGCAGTTACACTTGCGAACTTATCCGTGGATGAAGATCAAGAGATCATGTTGAATCCGATCGGTGGCCAATATACGGGCAACGGGAGAATGGTCGTATTAGCTTCTAACCATCATCAGGATGGCAATTCTATTGAGGAACCCTATAAAGTTACACCGGTGGAACAGGCCATTTCATCCGAAGGATTCGAACTTACGGTTACAGTTCCTAAAGCATCTGTAGTATTATTAACGTTGGATGTTGCTAGCTCTACCTGAAATAAATATTGACACTGAAGCAGCCGACCTAATCGGCTGCTTTTCTCATGAATACCTTTAATTTATAGGGGGAAGACCTTTATTTTATGAATTGTAAGCGCATTCCAAGTCGATATAATTAGATATATCAATATGTAAGCGTTTAAAGGGAGATATGAAAGGGAGGAAAAAGAAAATGGCATTACTAATGAAGCGTACTACACTACGGTTGATCGTTCCTGTTTTGACTTTCGGTGTCATCTTATCAGGATGCAATGACGCAGGCAGCGGGTCAACTGTTTCTAGCACTTCTCCAACTACCACAGGAAGCGCGGTAGCTACGCAGGGTACGGAAGCTATTAAACCGATGACGATTTCTATGTTCATTGGCAACTCCTATCAGCAACCTACGGCAGACAATCGCATTTATAAGATGATTAAAGATAAAACAGGCGTCAGTTTAAAAATGGAATTTCTGGTCGGCGACCTGACGCAGAAACTAGGTGTTATGATTGCCGGCGGTGATTATCCGGATGTGATTACGGGCGATGACAAGCTGATTGCTGCAGGCGCATTCGTACCTCTGGAAGACTTGATCGAGAAGTACGCACCGAACCTGAAGAAGCATTACGCGGATGTTTGGAACCAGATTAAGGATCCGGCAAGCGGTCATATCTACGCACTTCCGGGTTACAATGCCTTCACTGGAACATTTACCGAAACGACTTACGAGGGTCCTGGTTTCTGGTTACAAAAAGACATTCTGAAGGAGCAGGGATGGCCGACTCCGAAGACGCTGGAGGATTACTTTGCCATTATTGAAAAGGCCAAACAGCAGCACCCGGACAGGATCGGTTTCGAGACGCTGAATTTTGACTGGAGAACCTTCCCTTTGCAGAATCCTCCAGAGCATTTGGCAGGCCATCCGAACGATGGCGGGGTAATTGTAGATAACGGCAAGGCATCTATTTTTGCTGACAAGGATATAGCTAAGAACTATTACAAGAAGCTGAATGAGATAAACAGTAAAGGACTGTTGGACAAGGAAGCACTTGTGCAGAATTATGATCAGTATTTGGCCAAGATCGCCAGCGGTCGTGTTATCGGTATGTTTGACCAGCATTGGAACTTCAGTGATGGCGAAAAGTCGTTGATTTCTCAGGGGAACTTTGGCAGCACCTACGTAGGTTTCCCATTGCTCTATCCGGGTGCGACGGAATACTACCGGGATCGTCCCGCTTTAACCATCAATCGCGGTTATGGCATTTCAGTTAAGGCCAAAGATCCGGTCGCAATCATAAAATTCCTTGATAGCTTGATGACGGAAGATTGGCAGAAAACGCTGCAATGGGGTGTTCAAGGTCAGGACTATCAAGTGAAAGATGGCAAATATTATCGCACTCCTGAACAGCGTGACCAGCAAAATGATAATACCTGGAAATTAGCCAATAAAGCAGAAGCGTTCTTCTTTAATTTGCCCAAAATGCAGGGTACTTACATCGATGGGAACGCGACTGACCCGAATACGCAGCCGCAGGAGTTCTATGACAGCTTGAAGCCAGTGGATCAAGAAGTATTGAAGGCTTACAATCATAAGACTTGGGCCGAGTTCTTCAAAACTCCTGTTGATAACCCGGTTTATTATCCAGCGTGGTCCATCGACTTGATTGATGGTTCCCCAGCGAAAGTAGCCCAAACCAAGATGAACGATCTGGCTGTGAAGTATTTACCGAAAGCCGTCTTGGCGAGCGAAGCGGATTTCGAAAAAGTATGGAAAGAGTATACCGATCAGCTTTCCAAAGCGAACGTCAAAGCCTACGAAGATCGAATCAACGATCAGATTCAATGGCGGATCAAGAATTGGAGCAGTAAATAATTCATATTCACTTACCGAGGAGCGGAGAAGACGAATAGGTCTTCTCCGTTTATAGACGACAAGTTTCGGTTTGGGAGGGATCATAATGGAAGAAGCTATATTGAAGAAACAAGATGCGAAAGCAGCGGTCAGGAGAAAGAGATGGATCGATCCGGAAATTGGCGTAGAATTCAGTTGGAAAACGATAAAAAGTCAAAAGCAGTTAATTCTGATGTCGGTACCGATTCTAATTTATTTGGTTATTTTTAATTATGTCCCTATTTGGGGATGGTTAATGGCCTTTCAAAATTATCGTCCGGCCTTGCCATTTCTCAAGCAGAAATGGGTTGGCTTAGATCAGTTTAAATTTCTGATGGGTGATGATGTCTTCCTTCAGGTGCTTCGTAATACACTAGGCATGAGCTTGATCAATTTAGTACTGGGATTTGTAACAGCGATCGTGCTGGCGCTTCTTCTTAACGAAATCAAAACAAAAATATTTAAAAGCACAGTCCAGACGATTTCCTACTTACCCCACTTCTTGTCATGGGTTATTGCGGCTGGTATTGTGGCTTCCACACTGTCCGTAGAGGATGGGATCGTCAATGTCATATTAATGAAGCTTCATTTAATCAGAGAGCCGATAATGTGGCTAAGCTTCGGACATTATTTCTGGGGCATTGTTGGTGCCGCAAACGTGTGGAAGGAAGTAGGCTGGAATACGATCATTTACTTGGCTGCGATTACTTCCATAGATCCTTCGCTTTATGAAGCCGCCTCCATGGATGGAGCCAACCGGTACCAGAAAATGCGCTATGTGACCCTGCCGGGCATTAAAGCGACCTTTATTATCCTTTTAATTATGAATGTCGGCCATATCCTGGATGCGGGCTTTGAAGTGCAGTACTTGTTGGGGAATGGTCTGGTTGTGGACTGGTCGCAAACCATTGATATTTTCGTGTTGAAATATGGAATTGCACTTGGCAACTACTCCTTGGCGACAGCGGCGGGCATATTTAAGACGATCGTCAGCATTGTAATGGTTTTGAGCGCGAATTATATCGCGAAACGCCTCGGCGAAGAACGATTGTTATAAGGGGGTTGGATATGAAAACGGCTACTTTGCAGAATAATCGCTTGGAAGCGATTCTATTCAACACACTAAATGGATTTTTTATGCTTTTCCTGGTCATCGTTACCCTGTATCCTTTTCTTCATACATTGACGGTATCTTTTAACGAAGGCAACGATACGCTGCGAGGCGGACTTTATTTATGGCCGAGGATTTGGAGCTTGCAAAATTATCGGGCGATTTTTATCTCGGGAACGATTTATCATGCTGCCTGGATCTCGGTCGCTCGAACTGTAATGCTTACTGTGTTAGGCGTGTTTCTGACTTCGATGCTAGCTTATACGCTGGCTCAGCCTCACTATTTATTTCGTAAAATCATTGGTCTATTATTCGTGCTGACCATGTATTTCAATGCTGGCTTGATCCCGAATTATTTCCTGATTAAGCAACTGGGATTGCTGAACAGCTTCTGGGTGTACATCCTGCCAGGGATGGTCAGTGCGTTTAACCTGATCGTTATCCGAACCTATATCAAGTCTCTCCCAGGTAGTTTAGTTGAATCGGCGAAGATAGACGGTGCAGGAGATTTTACCATTTTTCTGCGTATTATCTTTCCTCTCTGCACGCCAGTCTTGGCAACTATTGCGTTATTCATCGCGGTTGGCTCCTGGAACTCTTGGTTCGACACGTTCTTGTACGCTTCTTCCGATATTAAATTAAGTACGCTGCAGTACGAGATGATGAAGCTTCTAGGCTCTACGATGAGCAGCAACAGTGATCCCGCGCTCTTAAATGGCGTCAACACGGGCCAAGCCAAAGGGATGGTTACACCTGCTTCTGTACGTGCTGCCATTACAATTGTAACTGCTGTGCCGATTTTGTTAGTTTACCCTTTCCTGCAGCGCTTCTTTGTAGTAGGTTTAAATTTGGGAAGTGTTAAAGAATAAGAGTTCGGGCATTTGGAAAAGCCGTTTTAGTCCGAGGACTAAAATGGCTTTTTCGTTGCTGGATCTATGGGTGGGACCGTATAATAATTTCATATCAAGAGGGAAATCAGGTGAAACGCGAATGTTGAAGGTTCTGATTGCCGATGATGAGCCGATCATGCTGGAAGGGTTACGTTTCCTGGTTGATTGGCACAAGCTTGGATTTGAAATATATGCAGAAGCGCTAGACGGAGAGGATGCTCTACAGCTAGTAGAGGAAAACTGCCCTCATCTGATCATCACGGATATTCGGATGCCCGTTATTGATGGCTTGGCATTAATTGAAAAGGTTTATATGCGCTTTCCTGATACGAAATTTATCGTGTTAAGCGGTTACGCTGACTTTCAATATGCGCAGCAGGCTATGAAATTTGGTGTTTCCAATTACTTGACAAAGCCTCTAGACGAGACGGAATTAGAGAGTGCCGTTCTTGCGGTTGCGGAGGATATTCGTGCGGAGGAAGAGCGGCGTGCTCTGCAGCGCTCTATCCTTGATCGCAGCCGTGCTGAAACGGTTTCACGGCTTTTGATGGGAGACGTCAGAAAGGAATGGGTAGACAAGGCACGAAGCTTGTTGAAACTAAACGAACAATCGAGAATCCGCTGTATCTACCTTGCTTGTAGCCATTCGAAATATAGCGAACAAGAGCGCATCAGCCTGTTCCAGCGTCTTAGGGAAGCAGTGGATTCGAATGCCTTGACCGATGTGAGCGTGCATCCGTTCGTACTAGGCATTAACAGGAGTGGTTTTATTCTTGCCGTGGACTCAAAGGAAGCTGTATTAACGGTCCCTCTCATAGATCAATTCGTATTGTATATGCGAAAAGAATACGGAGAAACCGTTACTTTTGCAATCAGTAGTGAGGTTAGAGGAGCTATTTCATTAAGTAGAGCCTATCAGGAGGCGCTTACAGCTGAGGTGTGCAAATTCCCCTCTAATCTTCCTGGTGTCTACTACTATCAGGATAAAATGTCAGAGGAATCTCCATCGATCCCTGAGGTAACCAAGACATCGCTGATCCATGCCGTTAACAATGGCCATGTAGATGCTGTTCGTACTCTTACGCTTGATTTATTTATGACTTTATCTTCTTCGGAAGCATGGGCGGCGGCAAACTTGTCTACGCTGAAGCTGGAGATTCTTCAGGAATTGGCCAAACAAGGGGCAAACATGGAAAATTGGACCCGGAGATGGTTTGCATCGCCTCTTCCTAAGCATGTGGGAGAACTGAAAAACAGCATGTTGAAAGAGTTTATGGAAGCGGCAGAGTGGATCGCAAGGGAGAAAGGTGCTCGTATCGACGACATTGTTTCTGCCGCTGAAGCATACGTTAAACAGCATTACCAAGGAAAGCTGCAGCTTCAACACGTGGCAGAACATCTTCATGTGAATGCGGCTCACTTGGGGCAACGCTTTAAAAAGCAGCGTGGGCTCGCATTCAATGAGTACGTGCACACCGTTCGCATTACGGAGGCTAAGAAGCTCCTGCTCCGTACCGAGATGAAAATAACCGAAATCGCTCACATGGTAGGGTATTCAGATCCTGAGCAGTTTGGTGCGAAGTTCAAAGCCTTGACCGGCGTAATCCCTTCATCGTACAAAAAAGGCTGAGAACGGATAGGAGATCGACAATGAACCGGAAATGGAAGCTTTTCAGCCATATCGTCAATGACATACCGCTAAAATACAAGTTTCTATTTATCTATCTTTTGTGCGTCTTACTTCCAATTATGAGTATCAATATCCTGTTCTACATGCAAAATAGCCGGGATACGCAAAGTCGGGAGAGGGAAAATCTGCAGATTTCTTTGGATCGGGCAGCTTATGAGCTCACCCAGATCGTAAACGAAAGTGTAGCGATCGGTAACACGGTAGCGGCAGATCGAACTTTCAACGGGAAGCTGGAAGCCTCCTATTCCGACTTGTCTAACTACTATGAAACTTATGACAGCTACTTGCGTGACAAGCTGCGCCCATATACGGATCAGTATCCGTACATTTCCTGGCTAGGCGTGTTTACCACGAACCCGACAATTGGAAGCGGAGGAAGCTATTTTGTACTGAAGGATAGCGATAAGCAGAGCGAATGGTACCGGAAACTGACGGATACGAAAGAGAAGGTGGTCGTCGCCTCTTACTTGGATATGAATCCAATGAATCCTCAGCAACAGAGGGTGTATGTGAGCATTATTCGCAAGCTGGAGAATTTTCCGGATTTGATGACTTACACCAAGTATTTACGAGTGGATTTGCAACTGGATAAGCTGCAGGAGCTTTTTAACAAGGAGCAGAACTATCTGCAATTCAAACTTGTAGATGCTAACAATCGGGTTGTTCTGGATTCGAACCTCTCATACATTGCGGAGGATAACCTTTTGCTCCCAATAGCCAAAGACTACTTAGCATCGAATAACAAGGCAGATGGCAATTTTATCAGCAGCTTGGGAACTGCCAGTTACCTTAGCGGCTGGAAGTTAATTGGGATTCCGGAACAAGCTCGATTTCAACAAAAGCAAAATGCGGTCATAAAATTCGGTATAATACTCACCTTGTGTAGCACAGTAATCCCGACGGTACTTGTTTTTACTATTCTTCAATCCTACAATTTGAGAGTCAGAAGGCTTTCCAAACATATGCAATGGGTGAAGAATGAGCGGTTTGAACCTATTAACATGTATGAAGGCAAGGATGAGATTGGAGGATTACTGCGCAGCTTTAATCTGATGACGGTGAAAATCCGCAATCTGATTAATGATGTCTATAAGCTGGAGATCCAGAAGAAGGACTTGGAATTGGAAAGAGTACGGGCGGAGTTGAATTTTCTGCAGAGCCAAGTAGATCCGCATTTTCTGTTTAATACTCTTAACGCTATTCTGGTGGTATGCAAGAAGCATCGGTATGAGCATGTTACGGATATTATTCGTAGCCTCTCGCAAATTTTGCGAAGGCTGCTCAGCTGGAAGGATGATCTCGTGACGATTGAAGAGGAAATTAGCTTCATTAAGATGTATCTGCAGATTGAGAAATTCAGGTTTCAGGATCGGTTTACCTATGAGATCGATATTGATCCGAGGATATTATCCTGCCGGATTCCCAAGATGAGTATCCAAACTCTGGTAGAGAATGCGTGCAAGCACGGGCTTCAATCGGTGAAGGGAGACCGGAGGATTCATATTTCAGCAGGGTTGGATGACCGCTACCTGATAATTAGGGTCAAAGATAACGGGATTGGTATGGACACTGCCAAGCTGAACAGCATTCTCCAGAACTTGCATGTGGAAGAAGAAGCAGGGAAAGGCATCGGCCTGAGAAACGTGTATAAACGGCTGAATCTTTTTTACAAGGATCGTTCCTTGTTTTTAATAGAAAGCAAAGCATATGAACAGACATCTGTAACAATCCAAATCCCTATTCATCTAATCTTGTCACAGGAGGAGGCAGCTGAATATGTGTAAAGTATTGTTTGTCGATGATGAGCCGATTGCACTCGAAGGAATCCGAATGTTAGCTGATTGGGAAGGGCTAGGGTTCGAGGTATGCGGCATGTGCTCCGACGGGGAAGAAGCTCTGAAAGTAATGATGGAATGCCGACCTTCACTTGTCATTACGGATATTCGGATGTCTGTGATGGACGGACTGGAACTGATTCGTCAGGTTCAGCTATTGTCGGAGACGTATAAGCCGATTTTCATTATCATGAGTGGCTACAGCGACTTCAAGTATGCACAGTCAGCACTGCGATACGGGGTGCGTCATTATCTGCTCAAACCTGTTATGGATGAAGAATGGGAAAGCACTTTGGGGGATGTTATGGAGGAACTTACGTCCCGACAACAGGTGTTTCATCAACAGGAAATGACAATCAGTCAACTCCTTCCAATGATGATTGCTCCCATTCTCCGGGGAGAGCTGGAAGAGTTGGATGAATGCGTATCTAAGCGGATCGGAGAATTGGATCAGGAGGCTGAAGGCTGGAAGTGTATCCTGATAGAAGGGTTGAATGAAGAGGAACTGGCATCTTGCAGCTCCTATGTAAGTGCCAAAAAAGCAATGTTTGTCGACCTTATGCCTGGCCAAGTTTGTCTAGTGGTAGATTGTGCGGAAGACGTTCGGGGACTGGCCGGTAAGGTTTATGAAAGGTTTCGACAGCAAGACGTGGCGATATACGTATCGATGGGGCCTCCCGTTCGGTCTCTTAGGGAATTGCATGTATCCTATTCGGGGGCGGTGGAGGCATCTGTCCACCACTTTTTTTATGATAATAAGGGGCTTGTTGATTATGAGAATGCCGATAGGTTGGAGTTTGGTTATAATCTCGGAATAATGGCAAAGTTGGAGGAACTGCTTGGCGCTGCGGAACGGCTACAGGAACAGGAGGCAGCCGGTTACTTAAAACAAGTCTTCGCTTTGTTCCAGAACAACAAGATAGCTCCGGAAATGGTGCGCATGCTCTGTGTACATGTGGTCCTGAAGAGTATGGATGTGCTGCGGGAGTTGGAAGTAGTATCCATGGATATGTGGCCGTTGTTCCGCAATGAGCTGCAAAACGGGCCTAAATCCCTGACGACATTGGAGCAATCTGTGTGGAGTTATCTGAACGAATATATGCGAAGATTAAGAGACCGGAGGGAATCCAGCTCGGGCCATCCACTGTTTGGAATCGAACGCTATATCCAAGAGAATTATAAGTCTCCGCTAACGATCAAGGAAATCGGAAAACGCTTTTATATGAATCCCGTCTATCTGGGTCATGCGTTCGTGAAGAAGTATGGTGTTGGTATTATTGAATATATCCATGATCTTCGAATTAATGAGGCCAAGAAATTGCTGACGGAATCTGCTGCCACGATCCGTTCCATTGCAGAGGGAGTCGGTTACGTGCATTACCATCATTTTCTGAGAGAGTTTGAGAAGCGGGTAATGGAGAAGCCAGTAGAGTATAGGGAGGCTGCTTACGATGTTAGAAAAAAGGGAAAAGAATGCTGAGTAGTACCCGTTGATTTTATAGGACTACACACAATGATTACGCTTACAACACAACAAGATCTGGTAAGTAAAGTAAAGAGATGTACATTGTTTAGACGTTATACTAACCCTATAATGAAAACATAACCACATCACTGCAGTGATAGCTTGAAATACTCAATATAGGGGGATGTACATGAAGCTAAACCAGCACAAAATGAAAGCGTTATCCGTTTCCTTGCTCGCTATAACAACGCTCGTATCGGCATGCACCAGCCAGAACAATACAACGAATACTGAACAGAAAGAAGCAGTGAGCACCGCCGGTAATACCGATGTGAAAAGTGCAAATACAGAACCGCTTGGCAAGTATGACCCACCAATTGAGGTGTCGTTTGTCCGAAACCTCAGTGATGTTGTTGAGAATAACGTACTCGGTGTGTTAAAAGGCGAATCGTTTGAAGACAACCGATGGACACGTCTATATAAGGAACAGCTCGGGATCACAATTAAAAATAATTGGGTCGTCAAAGGAAGCGATACTTCTGATCAGTATTTACAAAAACTGAATGTAACGTTAGCCTCCGGCGATCTGCCTGATATTATTCCTGTGAACGCAACTCAATTAAAACAATTAGCAGATTCCGGCCAAATTGAAGATATGACAGCTTTGTATGAGAAATATGCGGCTCCTCTCACCAAAGAGATTTTATCGCAAGAGGGAAAAAGTCCCTTCGATGCTGCAACGATTGATGGCAAACTGATGGCAATCCCGCAGGTCGACTCCTCGCTTGAACGTGCTATGTTTATCTGGATTCGCACGGATTGGCTTAAGAAATTAGACCTGCAGCCGCCGAAGACGATGGCTGATGTACAAACCATTTCCAAAGCGTTTGCCGAGAAAGACCCGGATGGCAATGGAAAAAAAGATACATTTGGACTCGGTTTAAACAAAGCCTTGTGGGGAGGAGCTGTAGGCTTAGAGGGGTTCATGGCGGGATATAAGGCTTATCCGAATATGTGGATCACCGATGCTTCCGGAAAGCTGATGTTTGGCGGTATTCAGCCGGAAGTTAAGAAAGCGCTTCAAGCCCTTCAAGGGATGTTTAAGAACGGAGAAATTGATCAGGAATTCGGGATCAAAGACGGTGGTAAGGTAGCTGAGCAAATAGCTGCTGGCAAGATTGGAATGGAGTATGGTGAACAGTGGAATTCCATCTGGCCGCTTCAATTGAACCGTAACAATGACCCGAGTGCACAATGGCAGGCATTCCCGATCGTTTCGGAGTCCGGCGATACACCTAAAGTTCCTTTGAGGTTCAGTACAAGTAAGTTTTTTGCGGTTAAAAAGGGATTCAAACATCCTGAGGCGGTTATCAAGCTGTTTAATATGCATCTGGAGAAAAACTTTGGGCAAACAGCGGAGTTTGACAAATATTATGCACCGCCAGAAGCAGAAAGCGTATGGCAGCTGTCGCCGGTAACTCCGAGCCCAGTAAAGAAAAATGTAGAGGCATTCAGAGCAATCGATGCGGCGCGTAAAGCGAACAACTTCTCGACCCTGAAGGGAGAAGCCAAAACGATTCAAGGAAAGATAGAAGCTTTCAATTCGGGTTCAAAAGAAGGGTTTGCTTTGTGGGGATGGGAACGCATTTATGGTCCGGAAGGCTCTGAAGGCGTCGTTGACCTGTACGATAAAAATAGTCAATTCCTGATGGATAAATTCGTAGGCGCACCTACGCCAACGATGGTTGAGCGGAAATCAACTTTAGAGAAGCTGATGAATGAGACTTACACCAAAATTATTATGGGCGGCTCTGTAGATGAGTTCGATAAGTTTGTGAAAGACTGGACGAAGCTGGGCGGCGAGCAAATTACAAAAGAAGTCAATGAATGGTATGCGGCAACGAAGAAGTAGATGCGGGCAGAGGACGGGTTCACCATCCTTCCTCTGCTTTTTATGCATTAAATAATGGAGGTTATTGTATGGGTATCGGGAAAATGTGGAGAGAGCTTCCGCTGCATCTGATGATGTTACCGGGATTAGTGCTGATTGTGCTATTCTCATATGTCCCAATGGCGGGAATTATCATTGCATTTCAAAAATTTATCCCTGCAAAGGGATTATTTGGTGACCAGCGATGGGTCGGGTTGGATAATTTCAGATATGTCATGAATCTGCCCAGCTTTAATCAGGTCCTGTGGAATACCCTCTTTATCTCAAGTCTTAAGCTTATACTAGGCTTAATCGTACCGATTATTTTCGCCATTCTTCTTAACGAATTGAAGAATGAGGTCATTAAAAGAAGCGTGCAAACGACCATTTATTTACCCTATTTCCTCTCTTGGGTAGTTCTCGGGGGGATACTTATTGATATTCTATCGCCTTCTACGGGTATCGTTAACCAATTGTTGGGTGCTTTCGGTTTGAATAAGATATTTTTCCTTGGAGACAATCATTGGTTTCCGTTTACACTCATTTCATCGGATATATGGAAAAATTTTGGTTATGGGACTATCGTTTATTTGGCGGCTATCACAGGCATTGACCCTGGCTTATACGAATCTGCAACGATTGACGGCGCCAACCGCTGGCATAAGATATGGCATATCACGATTCCAGGGATGCGAATGGTCATTGTCTTGTTGTCAGTTCTCAGTTTAGGACAGCTTTTGAACGCAGGCTTCGATCAAGTGTTCAATTTATATAGCCCTCAGGTGTATGAAAGCGGGGATATTCTGGATACTTTTGTATATCGGATCGGATTATTGGATGCTCAGTACGGTGTTGCAACGGCCGTCGGATTATTTAAATCGCTAGTTTCGCTTATTTTAATTTCAAGTTCTTACTTTGTGGCGTATCGGTTTGCAAAATATAGAATCTTCTAGGAGGAGGGAGAACCGTGGTACAACCATCATCCAGTTCTGTGTCTGATACTTATATCCGGGTACCCAACAGTCGATTCCGATTCGAGTGGTTTTCCGTTCTGAATGTTTCTTTTCTAATTATTGTATCGTTAATTTGCGTCCTCCCGTTAATTCATATCATTGCAATCTCGTTTAGTTCAAGTACCGCAGCAGCAGCAGGTCATGTAAAGCTGTGGCCGGTTGACTTTACATTAGCCTCTTACAAGTTTACGGCTAGTCGAGCAGCATTTTGGCAATCCATGCTTGTATCCTTGGAGCGCATCGCGATCGGGACGCCGTTAAATTTAATTTTAACCATTCTCGTCGCATTTCCTTTATCCAAGGAAACGAAGGCGTTTCGCATGCGAATGGTTTATGCTTGGATTTTCTTCATCACGATGCTCTTTCATGGTGGTTTGATCCCTTGGTATTCTACACTTAAGCAGTACAATATGCTTGATACGATTTGGGCGCTCGTGCTGCCCGGTGCGGTTCCCGTATTCAGCGTGGTCCTTCTGCTTAACTTTTTCCGTGAGGTGCCGAAGGAGCTGGAGGAGGCAGCCGTCGTGGACGGTGCGAGCTATTGGACGACACTCTGGAAAATCTATGTGCCGATATCCATGCCTGCTCTTGCAACGCTTGCCTTATTCTCCATGGTCGAACATTGGAACAGTTGGTTTGACGGCCTCCTGCTTATGGGAGACCCTAGTCACTATCCGCTGCAGAGCTATATTCAAACGATCGTCATTCAACAAAATTTAACGAATATATCACGTGACGAAGCCGTAAATATGGCCCTCATTTCTGATCGGACGCTGAAAGCTTCACAGATCTTTTTGGGCTCCCTTCCCATTATCTTGGCGTATCCTTTCTTGCAGAAGTATTTCGTTAAAGGGATTGTCCTTGGCAGCGTTAAGGGGTAGTGCATGATAGATGGCTCCCTAATGAAAATGCTTAGGAAACTTACAAGCTTCAGGCTATAATGGAAGAAAAAAGTTGGGGGCTTGTACCTTGATCAACCGTCAACCATTCACTTTGCGAAACACGATATTCCTCCGGCTGCTCAGCACTTTTTTGCTTATCATGCTGCCCATTTTATTATTTGGCGTTTACCTGTATAACTGGATCGTCCAAACGGCAAGTGAAGACATCTCCAAAACAGCGGTATCCCAACTAACCTTCTATATCAACGATCTCGAAAAAGAGATAGAACGGATGAAGCTGCTGCAGTTTGGCGTTATCGATGATGAAGATCTCAATGAACTGACACTGACTTGGGACACGATGGATGTGTTTAAACGCACGGAAAAAATTAACTCACTGCGAAAACGGCTGTATGCCATTCAAAACAGCTCTCCTTATATTAAAAATGTAAGTGCTCATATTTATCCGATATCGAAAACGATTTCATCCGCCAATGGCCCAAGTGAATTTGATACCGAACGGTACAATGGCTTGCGCTCAGCTTTAAGCAGTAGGAATAACCAGATCATCGAGTGGAATGGCGGATTGTTTCTAAGTGCCGCGAAGCAGGGAGTAGCCAAAGGGAATCAACCGTTGTTCATTATTGAAATTGAACTGGATCAAGAGAGACTGCAGGAAGCGTTAGGCCAGTTTAACACCTATCCTGGAAGTGGAACATTGATGACCAAGGAGAATACCAGTGTTATTCTGACGAGTGGATCTTTGGAGCATTTATGGCAGGATATACCGGCCACCATTGCACAAATAAATCAAAACCCGGTTCACAGCACAGGGACCTTCACCATCTCGGGAAACCGCTATTATACCGCAATTGCAAGTTCTGATTATTTAAATATGTCGATTTACCGGTTTATTCCAGAGCAAATTATTAAAAAGCCGCTAGACAAGTTTTATCTGTGGGCCTGGTTATTTATTTTCGTTGCTATTGTCATCATTGCCATTTATGCATTCTCCACCTACAAATTTATTCATAAACCTTTGTTAACGCTAGTTAAAAGCTTTCGGCGTATGGAAAATGGGGATCTGGATGTAAACATCCAACACGAGTCTAAGGATGAGCTCGGTTACTTGTATGGCCGATTTAACCAAATGGTCACCAATCTTAGCTCTTTAATCGATCAGGTGTATAAGCAGAAAATTATGACACAACGGGCGGAGCTGAAGCAGCTTCAATCCCAAATCAATCCGCATTTTCTATACAACAGTTTCTTTATCCTAAGGACGATGGCCAGGATCGGAGATCTTGAACGAATCGGACAGTTCGTCACACAGCTTGGCGAATATTTTCAATTTGTCACCAGAAATGCTTCTGACGAAGTGCTGCTGAAACAGGAAATTCACCATGCCAGAATGTACACGGAGATTCAGGAATTACGCTTTTCTCGACGTATCCGGGTACAATTCGACGCTCTCCCGCGGGAAATTGAACAGTTGTCAGTTCCACGTTTAATTGTACAGCCGATTATCGAGAATGCCTTTGAACACAGTTTGGAACAAATGAAACGCAGTGGCTGTATTATGATACGCTTCGAGTTGGCAGAGAGTGAGATACGAATCATTGTGGAGGATAATGGTGATAGTTTGACGGATGAGACACTGGAACGTATCTCGGACACGCTGGATAACGGTGACGAACATGCGGAGACGACGGGCTTAGTGAATATTCACCGCCGGGTCAAAATGACATTCGGTGAAGCATACGGTCTACGAATAAGCCGAAGTGAGCTCGGGGGATTGAAAGTTATCATTACTATTCCTTTTCAAGGTGGTGATGCTCATGATTAGAATGCTGATCGTTGACGATGAGGAGATCATAACAGACGGGCTGTTTGACATATTTAGCCAACTGAATCTCAATCTTGATTTGTATAAAGCCTATTCCGGTGAAGAAGCGCTGGATTGGATGAATACGACGAGAGTGGACATCGTGTTGTCCGATATTCGTATGCCCGGGATGGATGGGCTCGAGCTAATGAGAAACATACGCAGGAGTTGGCCGCATTGCAAAATCATTTTTTTGACTGGATATAATGACTTTGATTATGTCTACCAAGCGATTCAATCACCCGGAGTCAGTTATCTCCTAAAGAGTGAGGAATACGATAAGATCATCAAGGCCGTAACGGATGCGATACATGAATTGGAAAACAGTCTAAAGTTCCATGATCTAGTCAAGCAATCAAGAGAGAAGTTAACTACGCTCGAAACTCTCGCTCAAGGGAATTATTTCCGTTATTTACTTCAAGGGACACGAACAACGGAAGAGTTCGTCGTTGATTTCCGTAATCTTGGCATAACTCTTGATCCAACTAGGCCCATTCTTGTGGCGCTAGCTGACCTGCAACGAACGAATACGCACCCTTCCTTTGCGGAAAGTCAGAATGCAGCACTTGCAGTCAAATTTTTGGCAGAGACATTTTTGGAAGAACGCACAAACCACCTTGGAGTCATCGATCATTATGGCGACCTCGTCTGGCTTGTTCAACCCAAGGATGAAGCCTACCCCCGCACGGTAAAATATCTAGAGGGACAATTTGAGCTTATGCAGCAAGCTTGTCATGAATCTTTGGGAATTTCTTTTGCCATCACGCTTTGTGCCGATACCTGCGAATGGAAGCAGCTTTCTGAGATATACGATCGAATGAGAAGTGAACAGTACTGGCGAGCGGGCGACGGCGCCCAGATGGTGCAAACAGTCACCTTGGAAACCATTGGAACTGCGGCCAACTCAAGAACGCTGAGAGAAAAAGCAGAGTCCTTGGCGATTCATCTAGAAGGTGGAAATAGAGAGGGATATCTCCATCTGTTCAACGAACTAATGAAAACAGCATACGATGAACGAGGAAATGGCGGACCTTTTGCCCTGGAATTGTATTATACGATTGCTCTCTGTCTATTATCCTATATTAACCGTTGGGAGCTGCACGATAAGGTTGGAACAACCGGGCTTATGCAAAGAGACAGGCATTCATCCTGGCAAGATAGCTATGAGTTTTTGAAACAGACCGCAGAGTCTTTGTTTGATCTTCGATTAAGTGTAGAACGTAATAGAGCAGCAGCGGTGATAGAAAAGATACGGTTGTATATAGAGGAGCATCTATGCGAAGACTTATCTCTCGTACGTTTGGCTAGTGTGATACACTTCAATCCGTCCTATTTATCTCGGCTTTTTAAGCAGGAAAGTGGCATTAATCTATCTGAATATATTGATGAAGTTAGAATGGAGAAAGCCAAAAATTTGCTCAAAAAGGACGAACTTAAAATTGCTGAGGTGGGTGCTCAGGTAGGGTATGAAACTCCCCACTCTTTTACTCGGTTTTTCAAAAAATCAACCAGAATGACTCCTGCGGAGTATCGTGAGATTGTAAGGAAGTAAGAGTAGTGGAATTAGCATTTTAAGTATTAGGAGAGTTAGTGATGGAGAATGTGACGATAACGAACCCCATTATCTGGGCGGATGTTCCGGACCCTTGCGTTATTAGAGTAGGAACCGCTTACTATATGGTAAGCACAAGCATGCATGCAATGCCTGGATGCCCGATTATGAAGTCTGAGAATTTGATGGATTGGAGAATTGTGAACTACGTTTATGACACCTTAGAGGATAGCGACGCCTATAATTTGCTGGATGGGAGAGGCGTTTACGGTAAAGGGTCATGGGCGGCAAGCTTGCGTCATCATAATGGCATGTTCTATGTGTGTTTCTCAAGTAATGATATGAACCGGTTCTACATATACCGGACAGATGATATCGAGAACGGGAAATGGGAGCGATCTGTCCTTTCAGGCATCCATCATGATCCAAGTCTTCTGTTTGACGACGGCCGCGTTTATGTCATTCATGGCAACGGTAGTATTCGAATTACGGAACTTACGTCTGATGTGATGACGGTAAAATCTGGAGGTATCGATCAACGGCTCTTCGAGACGGAACGTGACGGCATCATGCTGCGCTGCGAGGGATGCCATGCGTATAAGCTGAACGGTTATTATTATTTGTTTTTCATTGAGTGGCCAAATACCGGAAATCAACGCCGTAGGCAACTTTGTTATCGTTCAAGAGAGTTGCTCGGTGTTTATGAACATAGAGTGATTCTTGATGACGACATGGGGTACCGCAATCATGGGATCGCTCAGGGAGGCATCGTAGATACACCGCAGGATGAGTGGTATGCCTTATTCTTTCAAGATCATGATGCTGTGGGGAGAATTCCCATTGTGCTTCAAGTTACTTGGGTGGAGGACTGGCCGGTCATTGGGATGGAAGGTAAAGCGCAAGTTTCATTCCAAGCGCAATTGCCGAACACCGCACCTACGGCGTCTACCCAATTGGTCATTAGCGATGAGTTCGACTATAACGAAAATAAATTGCTGCTTAATTGGCAATGGAATCATAATCCGGATAACCGGCTGTGGTCTGCTACCGCGCGTCCTGGCTGGTTGCGATTAGAGACGGGGAATATTACCGACAGTGTCTTATTTGCACGCAATACATTGACGCAGCGGACGGAAGGGCCTGTATGCATCGGCATTACGGCAATGGATGTTTCCCATATGAAGCCGGGTGATCATGCTGGAATGGTTGCACTTCAAAATCATTTTGGAACAGTCGGTATTCAAATCGCTGCAAACGGCGAACGATATGTTGCGATGTGTATCAATCGAGGCGAAGGTAGTGAAGAAACGGTCGAGCGGCTTCCCTACGAGGACAATTTGATTTACTTGAAAATTCATTTCGATTTTGAAAATAGTACGGATCTTGCAAGCTTTTACTACTCGACTGACTGTGAAGCATGGAAGCAAATCGGGGTCCCTTTGAAGATGAAGTATACGCTTGATCATTTTATGGGCTACCGGATCGGGTTGTTTAATTATGCGACCAAGTCTGTTGGCGGGCATGCTGATTTTGACTTTTTTCGATTTAATAAGGTTGAAAGTAATATTTAAAGGAGAGGAAGACCTATGGCTTTCGCTCAAAACAGGACATCAAGCGAACAAGTTGAACAATGGGATATCTTTGAGCTTGTGTTTTTTGCTTCATATGATGGAAATCCTTTTATTGAAGTATCTCTATCCGCAGAGTTCTACTCAGGTGACCACTCAGTAAATGTGATGGGATTTTATGATGGCGAAGGCACATTTCGTATTCGATTCATGCCGACAACCTTGGGAGATTGGAGTTATCGTACATCTAGTAATGTAGCAGTGCTCGATGGTCAGGTTGGCAGCTTTGTCTGTGTAGAATCATCTCCAGATAATCACGGTCCGGTTCGAGTAAGTGATACATCTCACTTTGCATACGCAGACGGCCTCCGATATCTGCCGGTAGGTACAACGTGCTACGCCTGGACGCATCAGCCGGCTAATCTTGAAGAACAAACGCTGTCGACGTTGAAAGCTTCCCCGTTCAATAAGCTGAGAATGTGCGTATTCCCAAAATCTTATCAGTTTAATGTAAACGAGCCCATTTATTATCCTTTCGAGGGATCACTGGAGGACGGATGGGATTATAGCCGGTTTAATCCGGTATTTTTCCAGCATCTTGAAATGAGGATTGCTGATCTTGGCAAGCTCGGCATAGAGGCAGATCTCATTCTATTCCATCCGTATGATCGATGGGGGTTCTCACAGATGCCGCTGGAAGTTGATGAAAGATATCTTCGATATCTTACAGCCCGTCTTGCTGCATACCGGAATGTATGGTGGTCATTAGCCAATGAATTTGATTTAATGAATGCTAAAAAAGAGGATGACTGGGAGTACTTTGCTGAAATCGTGACATCAACCGATCCGGTAGGCCATCTCATTTCCAATCATAATTGCCTTCGATTCTACGATTACAGCAAACCTTGGGTAACTCATTGTAGTATACAACGTATTGACATGTATAAAACGGCAGAAGAAACAAATGCATGGCGTGAAAAGTGGAATAAGCCGATTATCGTAGACGAATGTGCGTATGAAGGAGACATCGAACACGGGTGGGGAAACATCACAGGGGAAGAATTAACCCGTCGATTCTGGGAAGGTGCAGTACGTGGCGGTTATGTTGGCCATGGAGAGACCTATTACAATGAGAGGGAAGTTCTATGGTGGTCAAAAGGAGGCGAACTTACGGGGACGAGTCCTGAGAGAATCGCATTCCTTCGCCGAATCATTGAACAAAGCCCTGGTGGCATACTGAATCCGCTGCCTTCTTCCTGGGATTTGCCTTGCGCAGGCATGAAGGATGAATACTACTTGTACTACTTTGGTTTCAATCAGCCGCGTTACCGGCATTTCAAACAAGAGGCCGGTGTCTCCTATCGTGTAGAAGTCATTGATACCTGGAATATGACGATAACCCAGGTGCCAGGCATTTTCGAAGGGGCGTTCCGTGTTGAACTTCCTGGGCGTCAATATATGGCGGTTAGATTAGTTGCATTGATAAATTGATTAAGGCAAAGGCTGAATGCGAACCGGGTAGTGCATTTTCGCGAAGGGAAGTTGAGCGAGATTGGATAGGATGAGGACCGGGACTCCGTTGGGGTTCCGGTTTTTGATTTATCGACATTTAATTTCTCATTAAGGAATGGGGGGGGGCTTTGTAATAGAAAGTATTGACAAAACAATGAGAACGCTTTATTATTCGGTTATACAATTTAAATCGATTTAAACGATAAGGGGTAACAAGTGAAAAATTTTACAGTAACAATAAAAGACGTTGCTAATCTTGCCAATGTTTCAACGGCGACCGTATCCTTAGCTCTCTCCGGAGATCCAAGGGTAAACGTGAAAACGAAGAAATTGGTAGAAGAAGCAGCTTTGAAGCTGAATTATATTCCGAATGAGATTGGCCGCAGTCTCAGAGCTAAGAAAACGGAAACCATCTCATTTATCATCCCCAATACCTCTCATCATGTGTTCACTCATCCTTACTTTGCTCAGCTACTAGAAGGAATTAACGAAGTGCTCGATAATCATAATTATAATTTGATGCTATCGACAAGCCCGTCGGAAAAGGATGAATCTGCCGCGTACAACAAAATATTGAAGAATCGCCGTACAGATGGGATCATACTTTCATCGGCTTCCATACATGATAGAAATATTCTAAGAATGGTCGAATCAGGCTTTCCTGTTGTATATCTGGGGAAATGGCACCATGACAATGTGCTAACGGTCGAAAGAGATGATAAGGGGGGAGCTTATACAGCTACAGAGCATCTCATACGGATTGGCCGAAGGAGAATTGTACATATTACAGGTCCATTAGACCATCAAGAAGGCATTGATCGGTTAGAAGGGTATAAGCAAGCTCTTTCAGATAATAAAATCCACTACGATGAAGCTTTAATCATTGAAAAGGATTTCTCTAGAGAGTCTGGATACGAAGCTGCAGCAGAATTAATGGATAAACAAGTGGATTATGATGCAGTGTTCGCAGGAAATGATCTTATGGCAATTGGCGCGTTGAAATTTTACAAAGAAAACAAGATTTCGGTTCCAGGTGATGTGTCCGTTGTAGGTTTTGATGATATTGATATGGCAACAGTTGTCAGTCCCGAGCTAACGACGATTCATCAGCCCATGAGAGAGATTGGGTATGCGGCTGCGGAGAAATTAATCGCCTTCCTAAATAACCAAGAAGTAAAGGAAAAAAGAACGATTATGTCTACACATCTTATCATTCGCGAATCATGCGGTGCAGATAGGACATAAGCGTTTTTTTAAAATAAATTTAAATCGATTTAAATTAGAAAGGAAGTGATAGCGATGTAACGCGAAATGGCTGTCCGAGGTGTCAAAAACAGGGGTCTTACATTTAACCAAAGGAGGATTACAATGAGCAACCTTTTAATGAAAAAATCATGGGTGAATTCGTTCGTATCCGTTTTGACTTTATCCGTTGTTCTGACAGCATGTGGAGGAAGTAAAGAAGCTTCTGGACAAAAAGTAACGTTAACCTATTGGAATGGATTCACGGGCCCGGATCGTCCGGCCTATGAGGAACTAGTCAAACAATTTAATGATAAACACCCCAATATTCAAGTTACGATGGACATTTCTCCATGGGATGCACTTCTTGCCAAATTACCTACATCATTAGCTTCGGGGCAAGGTCCTGATATCGCCTCCTTCGATTCGTCGCTGATTCCGCAATATGCTAAAGGCAACTTGATTCTTCCGGTAGATGATATTTACGGAAAGGGGATCGACCAAAATGTTATGGCGAAGAGCTTAGTTGATGCAATGAAATATAATGACAAGTTATACGCAGTGCCCGCCAATACAGCAACGTTATTAATGTACTATAACAAGGACCTATTCAAAGCTGCAGGGATTACCGCTCCTCCCACGACGTGGGCCGAATGGCAGGATGACATTCTTAAAACAACGAAAACGAACGGCTCTGATAAACAATATGGGCTGGTGCTCGCTGACCATGCAACAATTCCGATGTGGCCAATTCTTCTTTGGGGTAACGGCGGAGATATTCTTTCTACCGATCACAAGAAATCCATGTTAAACGACAGTAAAACTGTGGAAGCGCTTAAAATATGGGCTGACCTAGTCGCAAACAAGGGGATTTCTCCCGTTAATCTTACGGGGGGAGATGCTGATAAAATCTTCGCATCCGGCAAAGCGGCCATGGAAATTAATGGTCCTTGGATGGCTGGTGGATTAAGCGGCGTGAACTTTGGCGTTGCGCCGGTTCCGGCAGGCCCAGCAGGTAAGGCTACGCTTGCGAATGCCGTTGCCATGGTTATCGGGAAAAACACGAAGCACAAAAATGAGGTTTACGAGTTCATGAAGTTCTGGAACAGTGCGGATGCACAAGCTTATCTATCTTCAAAAAGCGGATTCCCACCAACGCGAACCGATCTAAATGACAATGCGCAGGTAAAATCGAATCCACTCATTCCTCAATTTGCAGCGGTCGCAAATGATTCTAGATTTTACCTAGCAGGCTTAGAACAGTTTAGCAAAATTGACAGCGATATCTTTACTCCGGCTATTCAAGCGATTACCAACAATAAAGGTACCGTAGAAGCTACAATGGCAGATGCAAGCAAGAAATTGGATGCCCTTTTATCAGGCAAATAGTTCATAACGGTGTGAAAAAGCACCCTACGGACTGTGGGCGAAAATACCATTTTGATAGGGTGCTTCTCATGCCGCTTATGTTTAAGAGTAACCCGGTTCAGGAGGTAGTTATGACAAGCACACGCACGATCAGAAAGCCTTTGATAAAACAAAGCCGGGCAGCCTTTTTCTTCTTGTTGCCAACTGGACTGATATTATCATTATTTGTATTTTGGCCAATCATGAATTCGTTTTGGTTAAGCCTTCATCAATGGAGTCTGCTGGAACCAGACCACCCATTTATAGGATTAAGTAATTACATGAAATTGATGCAGGATGAGCGCTTCTGGAACTCCGTGAGAAATACCGTTTATTTTACAGTTGGATCTGTTCCTCTGGGTATTATTTGTTCGCTGCTGCTCGCTCTATTGTGCAATTTAACGCTTAAAGGTATGAGTTTCTTTAAAGCGATTTATTTCCTGCCCGTGATCTCTTCGTTTGCCGTGCTTTCGATTATTTGGTCCTTTTTGATGGATCCGGATATAGGATTACTCTCTTATTATTTTCATCTCATTGGCTTTTCCGTGACCGGTTGGCTGCGGGATACCACATGGGCGATGCCGGTTGTTATTCTAATTGCTATTTGGAAAAATGTCGGTTTCAATATGGTCATTTTCATGGCAGGCTTGCAAGGGATTTCTGTTTCCTTATATGAAGCTGCAAAAATTGACGGCGCTAATACGTTCCAAAAATTTTGGCATATTACATTGCCGTCCTTAAGACATACTACGCTGTTTGTGATCATTATCTCCCTCATTGCCTCATTTCAAGTATTTGATCAGGTGTTTGTTATGACGCACGGAGGTCCCTTGTTCAGTACGGAAACCATTGTTTATTACATTTACCATCAAGGCTTTGAATTGCTCGATATGGGATATGCCTCGTCAGCGGCTTGGATTTTGTTTATTTTTGTATTTTTAATTACACTAACTCAACTTAAGTTGTTTAACTACAATGAAACGGATTAGGAGGTATTGGATATGAAGGTAACTTTAACCCGCAATTTCCAGTATCTTATGCTCATTGCGGCAGCGATTGTCATCGCCTTTCCTTTTGTATGGATGGTGCTAACATCATTTAAGCCAGAGAACGAAATTGTACATTTTCCACCTGCTTTGTTTCCATCCAAGATGATCTTAGACTCCTATATCCATGTATGGAGTAGGATTCCTTTTCTGGTGTTTTTCAAAAACAGCGTTATTTTCTCGTTCAGTGTTACCTTGGTCTCTCTCCTGTTTGACTCCATGGCCGGTTATGCGTTTGCCAGACTTTCGTTTAGAGGAAGAAATAAGTTGTTTCTTCTTGTGCTTGTTGCATTAATGATTCCCGTCCAAGTAACCATTATTCCGTTGTTTATCATGCTTAGCCATTTGGGCTGGCTTAACACGTTTGTGGGTTTAATTGTTCCGCGTGCAACGAATGCATTTGGCATTTTTATGTTAAGACAGTTTCTTGTGGGTTTGCCCAAAGAGTTGGATGAAGCAGCAAGAATAGACGGATGCTCTGAATTTAGATTATATTGGCAAATCATTTTGCCCCTTGCCAAGCCCGCTATTGCGAGTCTGGCGCTGTTCCACTTGATGTACAACTGGAATGATTTATTGTGGCCACTAATAATTACAAGTACCGAGGATATGAGAACGCTGCCGGCTGGACTTGCCTTATTTATGGGGCAGCATGTTGTGGAGTATGGCATTTTAACTGCTGGGGCAGCGATTGCTACCGCACCGCTTGTTATTGCTTTTTTATTTGCACAAAAGTATTTCATTCAAGGTGTTGCATTTACCGGCATGAAAGAATAGAGAAAAGATTTGACGGAAAAGGAGAGAACGACTGTATGGGCAAATTACATCCTTGGGTTTGGGCTGTAGGAATCGAGAATACTTTCATCGGTCAAACGGCGAGAGGCGAGAGGGTACTAGATGAATTCGAGATTACGCAGCATTATCAATTCTGGGAAGAAGACTTAGATCGAGTGAGGGCATCTGGAGCTACCATGATTCGTTATGGCGTTCCCTGGTATCGGATTGAAACGAGCGAGGGCGTATTCGATTGGTCATGGACAGATAAGGTAATGGCTTATTTTGATCGGCATCGAGAATTAGTGCCCATCATTGACTTGATGCATTATGGTACGCCCCTATGGCTTAAGAATGAATTCATGAATGCGGAGTATCCGCAATTCGTTGCTAGATATGCTAAGGCATTTGCGGAAAGATACAAAGGAATAACTTCTTACTACACGCCGCTAAATGAGCCATTCGTTAATGCGGAATGGTGTGGATGGAGCGGAACTTGGCCGCCATATCTAACAGGCTTGCTGGGCTTTGGCTTACTTATGAATCAACTATGTAAGGGAATCATCCTAACGGTTCAGCAATTAAAACAAGTTGACCCAGATGCGGTGATGGTGCATGTGGAGGCTTCAAAGAAGTATATAGCCGCAGATGAATCCTATATCGAAGAAACCCATTTATGGAATGAAATCAGGTTTATCATGTGGGAGCTTATACAGGGTCGCATTCAGCAGGCACATCCTTTATACACGTGGGTATTGGATCATCATTTTAGCCATCGTGATTTAGAATGGTACGCAGAGAATCGGATTGAATTAGATATTGTCGGAGTCAATTATTATCCGCAATTCTCCTTGAATGTGATTGGCCAAGAGACGGCCGAACAAGGACAAATCCCACGTGCGGTGATGGGTTCAGCTGAGGATATGATCGATATTGCCAGGGATCTGTATCAACGATACAAGAAGCCCATTTTCATTACGGAAACCAGTTTTAATGGCAGCGTAGAACAACGCGTTTCTTGGTTGGAGGAACTCATTCGTGCAAGCTGGAAGATGAGTGAGGAGGGAATTGAGCTTTATGGTGTAACGTGGTTTCCTTTTCTGGATATGGTGGATTGGCCTTATCGGACCAATGGGTTATCGTTTCAAGAGAATCTGGCTACCTTCGGTCTATACAGTTTGGAGGAGAAGCCCGACGGAACGATTCATAGAGTTAAAAATGCGGCTGGCGAAAGATTCGAGGAAGAATTGAGAAAATAGTCGGTTTTATTTTAGACAGGATCCTGTCAACTTGGGATAGCGATAGGTGAGAGATCAATTAGCTCCAACCTATGTCTTAGCAACGTCGCCAAGTAATGTCTTGGATGCGAGTAAGGGTTTATGAAGCCGGCGAGATTTCGCGGGCTTTTTAATATTTAAATCAAAATAATTTTGTGGGAGTTCGCGATCGGCTGTCAAGTCCATGCTAACGTGTAATTTGTTGTGGTAGAATAAGTAGATGGAGTGAGAGGACGGACACGGGGGGAACAGTAATGAACAAGACCGATCGGCAGCTCGCCATAATGCTTGAACTACAACGGAGTAAAGTATTAAGAGCAGAAGATTTGGCATCTATATTTGAGACTAGCGTGCGGACAATATATCGGGACATACAAGCTCTAAGTGAAATGGGGGTTCCGATCCTTGGGGCTCCCGGGCAGGGTTACTCCCTAATGGAAGGTTATTTTCTTCCACCAGTCGGGTTTACTGCTGAAGAGGCAGTAGCCATGCTTATGGGTACTGACTTTATCGAACAGAGGCTGGATGGCGATTACGCACATGCAGCTAAGGCGGCCCGGCGCAAAATTGAAGCTATTCTGCCAGAAACAGTGCAAGACGAGTCGAGGCGCGTTCGGGAAACGATGCGGCTTCTTCAGGCCGGCGAGCCGGTAACTAGCTCGAGGGAAAAGGACTATCTCGGACAAGCGAGGCGGGCAATTATGGAGCGCCGTAAATTACGTATGACCTATCTGAAAAAAATGCCGGAAGCGGACGGCAATCGGAAGAGCACGCGTGAGATCGCTCCATACGGATTGGCGCTTGTTCAGGGAAATTGGATTTTGATTGCACATTGTGACTTGCGGCAAGAAATTCGGCATTTCCGGTTGTCGCGGATGACGGGGCTAACCGTATTGGAGGATCGCTTTCTCATTCCAAATGGATTTAACCTTAACAACTACCGTCCGTCGGACGACCGTAACGAACGGGTGCTGGTTCTGGCTCATCCTGAAATTGCGGACAAAATCGCTGAGACTTGTCATTATTATATGGAATCGACTGAGGAGCGGAAGGACGGTCTTCTCGTCAACTTTCTTGTCCGACAGCCGGAGGAGCTGCTGTCTTATATCCTCGGCTGGGGCGGGAATGTCGAGGTGTTGGAACCGGAGTCTCTCCGACATCGGATTCAGGAAGAGGCCGAAAAAATCTTAAAACGCTACTGACACGCTATTGTCAGTAGCGTTTTGTTATATTTGGATCATATCCAAGAATGAATGATGAGGAGTTGTTTGATTCATGAGAAGTACAGCGGAAGCACTAAAGGCATTTGAGACAACAGTAGGGCGTTATTTAATAGAACTGGAAAGCCTCGATATGGAGCAGCTGATAAAAAAACCGAACGAGGAGGAATGGTCGATTGGTGAAATGTATATGCATCTAATTCAATCGGCACAATTCATGCATTTGCACAATGTTGATCAATGTTTGGCTGGAAGTGTAGCGACAGTAGACGCTATGGAGGAAAAAACAGAGAGGGGCAAGGGAGCCTTCGAACTGGGGAGTTTTCCTCCCGTGCGGATTCGGGTACCTGCTTCACCGCAATACACTCCAAAACAACCGGAAAGTAAGGAGCAGCTGAAGGAGAGTTTTCACGGGATCGTGGAGCGGATGAAAAATACGGAATCCACTTTGAGTAAGGTACCCGAGAGCAGAAAAAACAGAAGAATTCTTCATCCCGGATTCGGTGCTCTAAACGCCAATGAGTGGTTTTTACTTATAGAGATGCATTACAGGCATCATTTATCGCAGTTGGAGCGTTTGAAACAATTTTTGGAAAATAACGCATAGTTGTTGGCGGTTAGATTACCGCTATCTATTGTAGTGGATAAAATTGGTTAATAGGTATGAGGAAGGGCTGCCGCATGGCAGCCCTTTTACGTGGTAGAATATCAATATTTCAGTTTTTTAGTAAAGATGAAATAATGCTAGTACGCTAATAAGATACCCTTTGAATGAATAAGAGCATACCCCGGAAGCTATTTTAGAAAGGTTTATCTAGGATATAACATCATTATAGTTGATCAAAAGGGAAGGATAACGAAGTCAACCGTTGAATAAACATATGTGAGATATTCTGGAATTTATCTGGTAATATGAAAACAACAGAGAGAAATACGCTCAAAGCGAATAGAACGTTAGTTCAATATAGCAGATTAAAACCGTATAACGGCAAGATGTATTATTGGAATGTCCAAGAAGATGACGAGGATTATGGGAGAATTAATCTTAGTATTGTTTCAGAAGATAAAAAATTAATTGTTTCATATCGTGTAGCGCAGTCAGACAATCATAAGACACCGCATATTGTAATACAGGGTAAGGAGTTGGCAATACATTAAGTGATCAGAGAACTTTAGTTTAATAAGCATCTTAGAAAGAGCTACAAGCATGGATCGTCAGCCGAGTTATTTAAGGAAACTGTGTGTGCAAAAGCATTTGTTTGAATCTTGAGGAGGTCAAGATGGGGAGTTTTGCCTTAATCTGTTTAATCGTCCTAACTCTAATAGCTGTTGCGATCTTTTATGGATGTGTATTTTTGGACTTTATTAACCCAAACGCACTTCAAGCTCAACTTTTAGGTGTCATTATTATACTGTTCGGAGTAATTGTTTTGCTGTCTTTTGAAGATTCTTCTGGATATGGATTTACATTTGGGTTAATCGGCTTTATTACAGGCGTTCTCGGTACATTTAGAGAATCCCAAAGGGTTACAGAAGAAAAAGAAGATTGAACCAGTGGTGTACGATAGTTGAGTTATATAGCACAGGAAGCAGATGACATGTAGTTACTCCCTGCGGAAATCATGAGAATTTCCAGTTACTTAATACTTATCCTGTGGAGTGTTGGAATGGCCCTACATCGACCTTGCATGCACTGAATGAATCTAAACATTCGGGTATTCATAAGGATCAGTTAAGTGATTATTTTGAGCAAATACAAGAGCGGTTATCTTATAAAAAGTGGTATTTTGGTCACTTTCATAGAGATATGGAATTACCAAATAAACAAAAACTTATATAAATCAATTGAGCTATTTCCGACTGAGCAATCCTAGTTAATGAGATATACCGTGGGAGATTTAGCCATAAAAACATCAAAGGGTGAACATTGAACAAGAAAAAATCGATAATTTATTTTATCCTAGCATCATTTTTATTCGGTGGAGCCATCTATCTATTCCAGAGTATCTTTTGGACTTTATTCTTTTTAATATTTATAGGTTATATCTTAACGATTAAGATATCAGATAAAAGAAGTTTCGGGAAACAAATGTTTAGTGCGTGTTTAGGTCTTTTCTTTTTCGGTTGGCTCGCAGCTTTTGTCATTGTGCTAATTAAAATATTCATAAGCCAATTATATTACTCGTTAGACTAACATGGATGGATTGCATGGCATGCAGCTCGTCACGCGGTAGCTGCTCCCTGGTTTCGTTAAAGGTACGGGAGGATAGTTGATCAAGATGAAACGCATTTAGTCATCCTAATCTGCTTAAGTTCGTCATTTCTCCTTTCTCAATGTGGAGGCGTGGAGAAGGCCGGATCGACAACCAAACGGCATCTGGCAAGACACCGATGGGTATTGCTCAAGAGGCACAAAAATTCAATGTTCCTACCATTGCCTTCGCTGGTTCGGTAGGTCAAGGGATCGAACGCTTGTACGATGTTGGTATTCATAGTGTTCATAGCATTATGACAGGTCCTATGCTATTAGAAGACGCCATGAAGCAAGCACCTGAATTGCTGGAGCAAGCGAGTGAGCAGCTTATACGAACACTGGTGTTGAGATTTTGAAGATTTTTAAGGGTTCGAATCAGTAAGACAGGACGGAAGTTTCTATTACACATGTGACCGGGACCCGAAAGGGCCTCGGTTATTTGTTTTTAAGCAGAGTAGCGCAATGTTCTAGAAGCAGCTCTTTATTTTTGACCCTACTTATTCCTATAGAAATTACTCATATAAGAAGAAGGAGATTCCCCTATTACTTTTTTGAAAACGCGACTGAAATAATAAGGATTCTTATAACCTAACCTCTCGCTTATCTCAGATACATTGAGAGAAGTGTTTCGCATCCAATCGATCGCTTTGTTTATTCTTAATTTCGTATGCGCTTCAATAATGCTAAGTCCTGTTTGTGTTTTGAAGGTTGCCGATACGTAACTGTAGTTCAAGGATGAGACCTATACCGTTTATTTTCCTGTGGATCAGTCCCATGAATAAGTTCTTAAAAAAGCGCACCTTCACATGAAATATCATCGCTCGTTTAACGGGCGAATTCTGTTAAAATAGACTTATTCTAAATCGAAAGCATGAGGCGGCTCCCAGATGGCATCGAACCCTTTTCGGCTGCACAAAAGCATTTTTGCCAAATTTACACTCTCTTTCATTTCCGTCGGTCTCATCCCGCTGCTCATTCTCAGTTATATTTCACTGCAGACGTTCAGCGGCTTTATGGAGCGTTATGCGACGAACAATTATGAGCAAATGCTGCTGTTTGCGAGCCGAAATGTCGATGATATGTTTGTCAAATACAACAACATTTCCAAACTCATGTACTCCTACGGAGTTGGCGGCCTCTATGGCCAATTGGGACAAGCGATTGCAGCGCAAAGCAAGGAGAAAGACATTCGCTTGACGATGACGATCAATGATTTCTTGCAAACGGTGTTGTATACAGAACGTAACCTGCAAAGTGTCTTTTTTGTTTTGCCGGACGGAACCTTTCAAAGCTTATCTAAGAACAACGTTGCCCTGGATTACCAATATCAATATCCGAGGGTGGAATGGCAAGAGCAGATGAAGCTTAATCGTAACGGTCTTGGCTTTTTTTCGACCCATAAGCAAGATTATTTTCTTGGGGCATCGGATCAAGTGATGACGTTCGGTCGCAACCTAACGGATGTCCTGGGGTCTTCGAAGGTCGAAGGCGAGATCGTCGGGAGCTTTTATATGGATGTTGGGCTTGGCGTGTTTAATGAGATTTTTAAGCAAATGGTTCTGAATAACCGGGATACCGTCTATGTCGTTGATAAACAGGGGATTATCCTTTATAGCAATCAGACAGAGCTAATCGGTTCTGTTTTTCATGCGAATCCATCGGATGATTTTTTGCATCTACAACAGGAAACAGCCGAGAATAACATTAAGATTGTTGGCGAGTTTTATAAAAAAGAATTGTTTCTCAAAGTCGAGCAGCTCATCAAGACGATTACGATCGTCATTGGCCTGTGTATGGTTTCGTTGATTGTGGTAGCTGTCTGGTTCTCCAATCGCTTCTCCAACCCGATTCGCAGCATTACGCGAGAAATGGCAAAAGTAGAATCCGGTAATTTCGATACGAAGGTGACCGTCAAGACGGCGGATGAGCTGGGTTTACTTTCCCATGGTTTTAATAAAATGGTGGGACGGCTGAAGGAATACATTGATGTTGTGTATGTAGCGCAAATTAAGCAAAAGCAGGCGGAGCTTAATGCACTGAAAAGCCAGATCAGACCGCATTATTTGTACAATACACTGGAAGTAATTCGGATGAACGCCGTTGCGGAAGATGCGAACGAGGTTGGGGATATGATTCTATCGTTATCGCATCAGCTTAAGTATGTCCTCGATTATGGCGAAGAATCGGTTGCGATCCGGGCTGAGAAAGCGAATGTGGAGCAATATTTTCAATTGATGGTCATCAGGTACGGCGAGCATAAGCTGGGCCTTGACTTCCGGTTCGATGCGGACTTAATGGACTATGCGATTCCGAAGTTATCGCTGCAGCCGATCGTCGAAAACGCCATTTATCATGGCATTATGCCTAAACCAGGGAAAGGTACAATTCGTATATCGATTGAAAAGCTGCCGGACAACTTGCTTAGTGTCACGGTGGACGACGACGGTGTAGGGATGAACGAGGATGCGCTTGAACTTGTTCGTCAGAAGTTGGCTAAGGGCAGCTCACTGGATACGGGCAGCAGTATCGGGCTCATTAATGTCCATGAGCGAATTGTGGCGCTGTATGGGCAAGGTTTCGGTGTAGAGATCAATAGCAGTCAACATATTGGAACAACCGTCCGTCTTGTCATTCCTTTAACGAAAGAGGTGAGCGTCCGTGTTGAACGCCATTCTAGCTGATGATGAACCGATCATTATCAAAGGGTTAAAAAAACTCATTCCGTGGGAAGAGCTCGGCATTGCAATCGTAGGTGAGGCGATGACGGGGAGAGGTTTGATGGAACAGATTGAACTCACTCAGCCTGATCTGGTCATCACGGATATTAGTATGCCGGACGGATCAGGCATCGATGTCATTAAAGAGGTGCAAAGACGGCAGCTGCGGACGAAAATTATTTTCATCAGCGCATATCAAGAGTTCTCTTATGCTAAGGACGCGCTAGCCTTCGGTGCGGTCGATTATTTGGTGAAGCCGATTGAGAAGAGGCTGCTGCTCGAGGCAGTGGGCAAAGCGATGACGTTGCTGCAGGAGGCGAATGAAGATCAATCCTCCAAGGGGAAGCTCGCTGTTTATGAACAAAAAGATAAAAAGACACAGCTCGAGGAGCTGTTCGACAGGCTTACCCAAGGCGATATTCGGTGGGAGGAAGCGCAGCGTAAGCTTCAGGCATTGAACACACAGTTTACCGGCCCCTGTTTCAGTGTGTTGTATGTGAAGCTTGCGCATGTACAGTTGCAGGATGGCAGGTGGGGGGAGCATGAGAAGCGTCTACTCGTGTTTGCGGTATCCAATCTGGTTGATGAGCTGCTCCAACTTTATGGCAGCGGTCTCGTCTTTCGTAAAGGTGAAAATTTATGCGTCATTGTGAACCACATGCATGTAGAGGATGATTTGCAGCGGCTTGTGAGCGAAATGCGGGATAAGATTTTATTTTATTTGAAAATTCATGTGACGATCTGTATCGGAATGCCGGCTCACAGTCTACAGGACATAAGGCAATCCTACATGTCGGCCGTTGAGACGATGAACTATAGCTATTTTGAAAAGGATGGGACGATTCTTTCTTGGTCACAGAATGAACGGCGAGGCGGCTCAGATCAACTCTTGGCAGATGCCAAGCAAGCTGTGATTAAAGCGGTCATCGCCAAGGAAAAGCAGCAGGTGCAGGAGCTGTTGGGCAGCTTCTTTGAGCATGCTGCAGCGGGCGCCAACGGTCGCAAAGAATCGGCGATCTTAATCGTATACGCCATGCTGACGGACTTAATGGAGGAGATGTCGGCTGTGGGGATTGACCATCAGGTGTCATCGGAGCAGCGGAAAGACTGGCAGCAGCGGATGCATCAATTTTACTGTTTTGGTGATCTTATTGCTTTTATAAATGCCCGTATTTTGGACATACTGGAGCAAGTAAGCACCGCAGGCGGCAGCCGCGAAGCGCAGCAAATGAAGATGATTAAAGAATACATTGAGGAGCACTATAGCGAGAATATAACGTTGGAAAGCATGGCTTCCCAAGTTTTTATGAATCCGTATTATTTTAGCAGCTTCTTTAAAAAGCACACGAATGAGAATTTTAAGCAGTACGTCACGAACGTTCGGATGAAAAATGCAGTCCGGCTGCTCTTGCAAACAGATTTGCTCGTTTATGAAATTGCTGAGCAGGTTGGCTATCATAATCCACGGCAATTCAGCGATATGTTCAAGAAAAGCTATGGCAAGCTTCCGCATGAATATAAGAGTCAAATTAAAGGATAAATCGTAGTCAATCTGTTTTTCTAAAGACAGCTTCTGCCATAGCTTCGTTTCGGAGCCTAAGCGGAGGCTGTTTTTCCATGTAGATGAAAGTTGTTGCCTCCGTTTTCACCTTCTTAAATTCATGCACATCAAGCTTAAAAAACTTCATTCTAAACGATTTGGGCGTATGTTAGTCTTAATTCAAACGAACAAAGCACAAAGCAAGGGTTGTTCAAAAGAAGCTACAACTAAAGGGAGGTTACTTTCAACCATGGTTAAAACTTTTTCCAAAGTACTCGTAGGATCGACAGCATTAGCACTCATTGTGGCAGGTTGCGGCAGCAAAAGTGATTCCGCAACTCCAGCATCAAGCGCAGCTCCGGCTGGCACAGCTGCAGCGACTGCAGCTCCGAAGAAAGAGGTAACCTTCAGCGTCATTTATGCGACAGGCGACCCGGCGACCAAGCAAGCGGTAGCTGATTCCATTGCCGCTTACACGAAAGCGAACCCGAACGTTAAAATCAAAGATTTGAGCGAAACAACGACAGCGGCTTATCTGGACTTCTTAAAAACCAAAGATGCCGTTGGTGAATTCCCGGATTTAGTTGAAATGCGTGACACGCAATTGTTCGCGGATGCCGGCAAGCTGGCTGAACTTCCAAAAGATCTACAAAGCTTGTTTGAAAACGTTCCACAAGTTAACGGCAAAGTATACAATGCGCCTATCGCGCTGCCTGCTCCACAAGGGATCATTTATAGCAAAAAAGCGTATGCGGATGCAGGCATTACCGAAGAGCCCAAAACGTATGCGGATTTCATCGCTGCGCAGGAAAAGCTGAAAGCCAAAGGTATTTCACCGATCGTTGTCGGCGGTAAAGACATTTTTCACTGGGGCTTCTGGGTCAATAAATTTTTGATCGACGAAGTGTTCATCAAAGATGCGGATTGGAATTCCAAGCGTTCCGAAGGCACAGTGAGCTTTACGGATCCAGGTCCGGCGAAAGCGATGCAGCTATTGACGGATCTATTTACGAAAGGCTACGTAGATAAAGGTTACATGAGTACGGCGGACAACCAAACGGCTTCCATGCTCGTGACAGGTAAAGCAGCAAGCTTATTCTCCGGCCCTTGGATGTTCCCGACGATTGCACAAGCAGATCCGAAATTTGATTTCGGCTGGTACCCGGTACCGGATCAAACAGGTGCAGTAAACGTTGTTGGTCTTGCTCAGCCTGCAGGTTGGTCCCTGTCAGCTAATGCAGCGAAAGATGCCGATAAAACAGCGGCGATCTCGGACTTCATTAAGTTCTTCTTCAGCAAAGAGCAATATCCGAAATACTTGAAAGTAGCAAGCGCAATCCCATCTACAAAGGAAAAAATGAACTATGAAGCTTCTCCGCAATTGCAAGAAGTGTTGACGATGATGGCGGATCCAAATGTTAAAAAATCACTTCAAATCAACAACTTCTGGGGAGCTAACCAAATCCCGCCGCAATTCCGTAACTGGTTCTATAAATCCGTTCAAGATTGGTTAGTGAAAGGTGATTTCAGCGCAGATTACTTGAAAAAAGCGGATGCTGAGTGGGATACCGAAGTGAAGGCAATGAAAAAATAAAAGCGAAAAGGCTGCAAACGGAGAACCTCTGCGTCACTTGCGGAGGTTTTCCTGCTACTGCCTTCAAATTCATATAGGAGGCATAAGAGAATGACAAGCATACAGCCTGTTAAGAGAAAAAGAAAATGGCTAAACTTTTCCATCGTGTTTCTTGTTCCTGCACTGATCCTCTATACCTTATTCGTCATGGTCCCAACAGCAAGCAGTGTTTACCTTAGCTTTACTTCCTGGGACGGTGTTAGTCCGGATATTCGCTTCATCGGCTTCGATAACTTCGTAGAGATGTGGCATAGTGAGCGCGTGCATAATGCGCTGAAGAATACGTTAATTTTATCTGTTGTCTTAGTTATTGTTGAAAATGTCGTGGCCTTGATGCTGGCGATGCTCGTAGATCAGGTGAAATGGTTCCGCAATTTGTTTCGCAGCATTTTTTACTTCCCAACGTTACTCAGCGGGATTGTCATGGGGTTTGTCTGGACAATTATTCTGAATTACAACTTTGGCGTGATTACACAATTGCTTGCTAAGCTGCATCTTTCCTTCTTGAACGTCGATTGGCTTGGAAATCCGGATTATGCCTTGATCTCCATCATTTTTGCAACGGTATGGAAAGGCGCCGGCTATTATATGATTATTTATTTGGCTGGTCTGCAAGGGATTCCGCCAGAGTTGACGGAAGCGGCAAGCATTGACGGAGCGAACCGATGGCAGCAATTCCGCCATATCACGTTCCCATTGCTGGCAGGAGCCTTTACGGTCTGCATGATGTTGTCGATGATTGCATCCCTCAAAATATTCGATCAGATCGCCGTCATGACGGACGGCGGACCTGGATTTGCAACAGAAACACTGACGTACATTATTTACAAAGTCGGCTTTGGCGAGCTGCGGCAAGGCTTCGGAACAGCGCTATCGCTTGTCTTATTTATTCTCATTTTGATCGTATCGCTGATTCAAATTAAGCTGCTTCGCAGCAGGGAGGTGCAGCTATAAGATGAGAAAGCAGAAAAGTATACTGGAGATTCTCCTCTTTGTCCTGACACTGGTCCTTGCTATTATCTTCTTTTTTCCCATCTACTTCAGCTTAATTTCCGCCTTTAAAAGCAATGGAGCCATTCTGCGGGATGCGATCTCATTTCCAACCAGCTGGTACGTGGACAGCTTCGTGTATCTGTGGACCAAAACGGATTTCCCTAGAGCGATGGTCAACTCTATCATTTTAACACTATGCTCGATTATCGCGATGATTGCGGTCATCCCCATGGCGGCATACGCCATTGAACGGACGAATAAAAGATGGACGAATATGGTATATGTCTACTTTCTAGCAGGGATGATGATTCCATTTCAAGTCTATATGATTCCGCTGTTCAAAGAGATGAAAATGATAGGTTTATACGGCACATTAAGCGCACCGATTCTCATCTATATCTCCGGCTCGGTCGGGTTCGGCGTGTTGCTATATACAAGCTTTCTGAAAGGGGTGCCGCGTGAAATTGAGGAAGCGGCTGAAATTGACGGCTGCTCCAAGTACGGCATTTTCTGGCGGATCGTATTCCCGCTGCTTGGGCCGTGTACGGCGAGCTTGGTCGTGCTGAACGGTCTCGGGATTTGGAACGATTTCCTGATGCCAAGCTTGGTGCTGCCTTCGGATAAGCCCAAAACGATGATCGTCGAAATCTTCGGCTTCGTCGGCGAATATGCTTCTCAGTGGGACATGGTTTTCGCAGGCACGGCGATTTCAATTATCCCTGTTTTAATCGCTTTCATCGCGCTTCAGAAGTACTTTGTCAAAGGGATTGCAGCAGGTGCAACCAAAGGCTAATCACTAAACAATGGGGAAAGTGGGCAGAAGCATATGTTAAAAGAACAGGAACAAGGTTGGTTGAATGACGTTATTGATAGGATTTCAACGAAAATGGACTGGGTCAGCGAGAAGTCAAAACATAAAATTCCGTATACAACCATTAACGGAACACATGATAATCGTATCGTCGATAATCCTACAGGCACGGAGACAGATGAAATTAATTGGTGGACGAACGGCTTCTGGGGCGGCATGATGTGGCTCATGTATCATGAAACCGGCAACGAGAAATATAAAGAAATTGCGCAAATCTCCGAAAATGAATTAGATCGTTGTTTTGATGAATTTTATGGACTGCATCATGATGTTGGATTTATGTGGTTGCCGACGAGTGTGGCTAATTATAAAGTGACGCAGAATCCGGAATCTCGCAAGAGAGCGATGCATGCCGCTGTCCTGCTCGCGGGCCGTTTTAATTTGGCAGGGGGTTTTATTCGCGCTTGGAACGATCTAGAGGGCTCCGATACGAGAGGTTGGGCAATTATTGATTGCATGTTCAATATTCCGCTGCTGTACTGGGCTTCGGAAGAAACGGGAGATCCGCGGTTCAAGCAAATCGCGATGAAGCATGCCGATACGGCGATGACGGCGTTTGTTCGAGCAGATGGATCTGTGAACCACATCGTGGAATTTGATCCATTCGAAGGCGGTGTGATCAGATCATATGGCGGACAAGGCTATGAAGAAGGCTCCTCCTGGACGAGAGGGCAGACCTGGGCTTTGTATGGGTACATGATGAGCTACATTCATACGCAAAAGGATGACTATTTGCAAACCGCGAAACGGATTGCCAACTATTTTATCGCGAACATTCCTGCGGATGGCGTGATTCCCGTTGATTTCCGACAACCTAAGGAACCGAAGCTTAAGGATGATACAGCTGCAGCCATTGCGGCGTGTGGTCTGATCGAAATTGCGAAAGCCGTAGGCGAGCATGAAAAGGATCTTTACCTCGGTGCAGCGTTGAAGTTGCTCAAAACGTTGGATAGTACCCGAATTGATTGGTCAGCGGATAGTGATAGCCTGATTCAATTCGGTTCGGCCGCCTATCATTCGGCAAACCATCATCAGGCCATTATTTATGGCGATTATTATTTCATGGAAGCGATTTTCAAGCTTAAAGGGAACGATTTGTATTTGTGGTAGCGAAAAGGAGCACGAACCTCATGATTCAGAATCCAATTTTACGCGGCTTTAATCCGGATGCGTCGATCATTCGGGTTGAAGATGATTATTATATTGCAACATCTACCTTCGAATGGTTCCCTGGCGTGCTCATTCATCATTCCAAAGATTTAATGAACTGGAAACCGCTGACGCGTCCTTTGGATCGGGTGAGTCAGCTGGATCTGCGCGGTGTGCCAAGTTCAGGCGGCATTTGGGCGCCTTCCTTAAGCTACTGCGACGGTACGTTTTACTTGTGCTTTACGAATGTAGTTGGTAGAAAAGGTGTATATAAAGATCTGCACAACTATATCGTGACGGCGCCTTCGATAGAGGGACCTTGGTCGGAACCGATCTATCTGAATTCCAGCGGTTTCGATCACTTTTTGTTCCACGACACGGATGGCCGCAAGTATCTGTTTAATATGCAGTGGGATTTTCGCAAAAACAAAAAACGGTTTGCTGGCATTATCATGCAGGAGTTCTGTCCAAATGAAAGCAAGTTGATCGGGGAGATCAAGCTGATTACTGAAGGGACAGATTTGGGTGTGACAGAAGGGCCGATGGTGTATAAAAAGGATGGCTGCTACTATTTACTGATAGCTGAAGGGGGAACGGGTCCGATGCACGCCGCCACCCTTATGCGCGCAACTTCCGTAGGAGGTCCCTATGAAGTTGATCCGGACTACCCGATGATCACAACAAGAAACACGCCGGATCATCCGCTGCAAAATGCAGGCCACGGTTCCTTGGTGGAAACGCAGCTAGGAGACTGGTACATGGTGTTCATTTGTTCTCGTCCTCTTCCGGACGGCAGCAAACTCAGTCCACTAGGAAGAGAAACCTCCCTGCAGAAAGTAACGTGGACGCCGGAAGGCTGGCTGCGGCTGGCCTCAGGCGGAAAGCAGCCGCAGCTGCACATTCCGGAAACAGAGCTGACGCCGCATCCGTTTGCTCCGGATCCGATCCGCGATGATTTTGACGAACGGAAGCTCAGCGTGCATTGGCACACACTGCGCGTCCCGGCTGACGAGTCGTGGTTAAGCTTATCCGAGCGTCCTGGCTATTTGCGGCTCAAGGGGAGAGAGTCGCTTACCTCTTTGCACCACCAAAGCCTAGTGGCAAGACGCATTCAAAGCTTCACTTGTGAGATCGTGACATGTGTGGAGTATGAGCCGCAAGCTTTTACACAAATGGCAGGTCTTGTGCTTTATTATGATGAGTCCGATCATTACTATTTGCGCATCTCCCACGATGACCAGCTTGGCAAGCATCTGGCGATTATCGTTAGCGATCAGGGGCAATATGATGAATTGGACACGTATGTGCCGATTCCTGAAGGGCGGGTATATCTCAAAGCCGCAATGAATTTCGATCAAATTCATTTCTTTTATGGTTTAGACGGCCAGTCGTGGCAGCCAATGGGTCCGACGTTGTACTCAGGTAATCTTGCCGACAGCTACCAAAGTAAATTATCCTTTACCGGCGCTTTCGTTGGTCTTTGCGCACAGGATTTGCGCGGAACTCGCCTGCATGCGGACTTCGACTTTTTTGATTACACGGAGCTTGATGCCTAGCTTTTGCAGCTAACAATGAGGTTAAGGGGCAAAGTTTATAAAAAAACCAGTAAACCTTGAGTTTACTGGTTTTTTTATATGTTTCGTTTTCATACGTAACTGCTTCCATTGTACTTTTTAATGACATAGTCAAGCCGGATTTCACATAAAACTTAACAAGGAATTGATGCTGAAAGGGAGGTGTGGAAACAAATTGCTTTGGTTACTGTGGCTTATTTTGGCCGTGTTATTTGTGATTTTTGAACTTTATACAGGCACTTTTTACATGTTAGTTCTAGCAGCCAGTGCTTTTCTTTCAATGATCACTGCACTCGTCCATCTTTCTTTCCTGATACAGTTATGTGTGTTTACGGTTGGTGCGTTCTTGATTTATGCTTTTTTGTTGCCTATTGTACGCAAGCTGATACCTTCATCCAAAGAATTGCTGCCATCACCAAATCAATTAATAGGTCAAAAGGCATTCGTAATAAGTGATATCAAACCCGGTGAAGGCGGTTTAGTTAAGGTGAACTCCGACATGTGGAGTGCATACGCAGATGAGCTGATTCAAGTAGGTGAAGAAGCAATTGTCATAGATGTTAAAGTCACGAAACTGTATGTAAAAAAGGGGCAGGTGTAATATGGTAGGAGTTATCGTCTTTCTTTTTCTTATTATTCTCATTGTTGTTGTTATCATTAAAGGCATTAGGATTGTTCCTCAACAAACCGTAGCGATTGTTGAAAGAGTAGGGAAGTTTTATAAAACACTGCATGCAGGTATTAACATCATCATCCCAATTATTGATAATGTTCGCAGTCGGCATGATTTAAGGATTCAGCAGGAGAAAGTTCCTTCCCAATCCGTTATTACCAAAGATAACGTAGCCATTGGCGTCGAGCTTGCAACATTCTTCTCCGTTGTTGATCCTAAATTAGCTACATATGGCATAGCCAATTATGTGCAAGGCATTCACAATATTGTAGCTTCGGCCTTACGCTCCACGATAGGTAAAATGGAACTTGATGAAATTCTTTCGAATCGCGACCGCATTCAGGCTGAACTGCGTCAAGCCCTGGATAATGCTTCGGAGAACTGGGGAGTGAGAATTGACCGGGTAGAAATTTTACAACTGGAGATTCCAATTGATATCCAAACTTCCATGGAAAAACAAATGAGAGCGGAACGAGAAAAACGGGCGAATATCTTACAGGCAGAAGGTGAAAAACAAGCTACCGTTCTTCGTGCAGAAGCGCAGCAGTCCGCTGTTATACTTGCAGCGGAAGCGGAGAAACGACGTCAAATTCTTGACGCTGAAGCCAAGCAAAAATCACAGGAACTAGAAGCTTTAGGACGGGCAGAAGCAATTAAGCTTGTTGCGAATGCAGAGCGTTCACGCATAGAAGCACTGAATGAAGCCGGTCTAAATTCGGAGATCCTTACTTACAAGTCTTTTGAGGCACTTTCTGAGATGGCCAATGGAGCAGCATCAACAATCTTCATCCCAACGGATGTAGTTAGTACATTAGGCTCAGTTGGAACGATTGCCAAAGTATTTAAATTAGATAAAAATAGTGATCAATAAAACGGCCAAGTTCTGATACAGTGAAAAGAGACGGCCTCGTCTAGCGGCTGTCTCTTTTTTCTTTTGCCATTATGTATAGTTAAAACTTCGAAAGTGGCTTTCCATATCTCACTAGAACATGCCACATAAGTTTCAACTCTTGAAGTACCTCTTTATAGGTTCCGCGATCGCTCCATGAAGCGGGATTGCGTTTCAAGTCCATTACAGCCGATCCAATCATGCTCACATCGATAAAATCATTTCGTGCAATGCGTTTGGCCAAGGAAGGCATCGAGGGACCTCTAAAATCGGAGGGAACTTCGTTTGCCAAAAGCGCAAAGCCCATATGCCAATAGAGATCAATTGAATACTTGAGGCATATTTGCTCCAGAGTCCGGCCCGTAGGAGTACCTTTAAATGAAGGATCTGCAACGAGCACTTCCACGTCTTCCTTAAGTGAAATATCCCCATGTATCTGGGCCTCAATATAATGGTTAAGATTGCGGCTTGGCTCTTTGGTTCCTGGGTCAGAGAATGGCCTCTCCAAGTTAACCAACAGATGATTGATTAATTTCTGTGGTGTCAGATTTTTTTCCCCGATAGCAAAATCTCTTAAGAATGCCTCTTTCAGGAGAGCAGCCATAATGATATCGAACTCCTCATAAGTACCCTTTTCTTTCGGGTCTTGATGAGAATCCAAATAAGTGAATGTACTACGATGTGAGACCTCCGGGGATAGAAGGAAATAGCAAGATCCGAAACGTGGTGCTGGACCATCGGGATGGAACATCAAATCCAGTGCGCCATACTTGGGACGCTGGCTATTGGTTGAGCCCATTCGTTGATAGGCGCCTCCAAAGATCTTTTTTTCCCAAAGGTCGCGTTGACCGCCAGGATAAGCGGATACACTGCCATTTGATAATAATGTTTCAAATTGGCTCTTATAAATTCCTTGCTCAAGCAGGGCCTCGGCAACGCTTTTCATCGTCGGATCCGGCCTGTCTGGATGAAAATGCAGGGCAATTTTTGCGTGCGCCTTGAGTTTGGCGACAGCTTCTTCAAATGGTTTAGACGCGATATTAGACATTTGAATAATTTCTTTCATTGCCTGCTCAGCTTCATCTTTGTGGCTTCTTGCGTACTCTGTAATATGTTCTAAAGCCAATAATTGTGAATTTGATAATTTCATGGATATAGTAGTCGCTCCTCTTCGAACCGATTAGTCAATGTCCATATTACCTAAATTCCCCTTATATTTGCCGGGAGAGATGCCAACGGTGCGTTTAAACATTTTCAAAAAATTAGAATAATCATTAAATCCACACAGTTCGCAAGTATCTGTGACGCTATAGCCTTCCGAGAGAATCTGTTTAGCTTTGGATATTCGTTTGAAAAGAATATATTCATGGATGTTACTACCGATATATTTCTTGAAAACTCTCCCCATATAGAATCGATCCACATAAAATTTAGTAGAAAGAGATTCAAGTGAGAGATCCTTTTCCAAATTCATATCAATGTAGTCTAATAGAGAAGTTAATAATTCCGGCATAGAAGAAAGGTTGTCCGAACGATTAACGTCTTTGAATATAATATTGATTAAGACTAGCAATTCAATGAGATAATTCAGCTTTAAAATCTTATAGCCGGCATGGGGTTTAAGATTCTCAATTTGATTAAAAAGACGTAGAAATTCATTGATTTGGCTGGGTTGGAGCGTAATCTTATTTTGTTGGCCTTTGGGTTTGTTTAGAAAACAGCTTAGAAGGTCGAGACTTGGAGAATTAAACTTGCGAACGATATGTGGTGCAAACTGTAACGTTATTCGTTCGTATACGTTATCGTTTTTGAAGGAAGGTTTATGGATTTCTTGATTATTTGTAATCATGACATCGCCAAATTTAATTGGATACATGTTCTTTTCAACGAAGTAGTTCACATCACCTGAGATTAAAAAGTAAATCTCAAACTCTTCGTGCAAATGAAAGTTAACATTACATTTATTGGGATTATAGATTCTACGTTCATAACGGATGCATTCGTCTATACTTTCATAAGCTAAGTTCATCCATATTACCTCACTTTAAATACCTGAAGATTCAGGTGAATTGTAGTGTTACTGATGCTGGATACAATCCAGCGACAGCCGGTGAAATAATGACCGCAATCAATCTGATGTTCTATAAACTCCGGTGCTACCCAACCTTTCCTACACTTCCATATTAAAGAAGTTTACACAAAACTATTTTACAGACTACCGTCAAGGGAATCAAGTAGCCATTCCTGCACAAAAAACGATATTTTCATCACAAAAAACTATGACTTATTTCGAGTATTATTTTAGAATAGCAAAAGAAAACGCTTTATTCTTCGTTTTTCTTCCTGCGGTCAGGCTTAACTACATTTTAATATACGGGGAGGGGTATTGGGTGAGTCCAAAAAGAAAAGTGAAATTAGGTGTAATTGGTCTAGGCGGAATGGGAAGCAGCCATCTCAAGTATTTGACACGGATGGAGACAGTTGAAGTCGTAGCCGTTTGTGATGTTGTACATGAAAAGGCTGATAAAGCAGCAGTTCTGTACCATACCAAGGCCTATTACAGCCATACGGAGCTTTTTGACAAATCGGAGATAGAGGCTGTATTAATAGCCGTTCCCCATTACGATCATACACCTATATCGATTGATGCGTTCCATAAGGGCATCCATGTTCTATGTGAGAAACCTATTGCAGTGCATGTCAATGATGCACAAAAAACGATTGACGCCTATGAAAGCGCCAAGGAACATCACCCCAATCTGATGTTTGGCATTATGTTTCAAGAAAGAACTTACCCTCACCATAAAAAAATCAAAGACATTCTTGACGGCGGCGAGCTGGGTAAATTAATCAGAGCGACCTGGATTAATACCAAATGGTTCCGATCTCAACTTTACTACGATAGCGGCGAATGGCGTGCAACTTGGGCTGGAGAAGGCGGAGGAATTTTGACCAACCAATGTCCGCATAATCTGGATCTCTACCAATGGTTATTCGGTCTTCCGTCACGGATTAACGGTTTTGCGCATATTGGCAAATATCATGATATCGAAGTTGAAGACGAAGTGACGGCCTACTTTGAGCACGAGAACGGGATGGTTGGCCATTTTATCGTGACAACCGCTGAAACACCTGGATCCAACCGGATGGAGATCGTGGGGGAGTACGGAAAATTGGTTTTTGAGGATAATCAAATTGTGTTTTATCGAACCCGTGAGTCGATGCTTCGTTTTATCAAAGAATCGCAAAGCAGAATGGGCAATGTTGAAAATTGGTACACGGAGATTCCTGTGAACGTGAATGTGCCTACAGGGCATCAAGTCGTGACAGAGAAATTTATCGAGGCGATACAAAATGGCGGCGGGGAGCTTATCGCACACGGTCCTGATGGGATCAATGGACTAACCCTTGCGAACGCGATTATGCTTTCTTCGTTCAAAGATCAAACCATCAGGCTGCCTTTGGATGCCGACGAATACGAGAAGAAGCTGGACGAACTGATCCGAAGCTCCAAATACAAGAAGACAGTGAGACAGGATGTTTTTATGGATATCAGCTATTCCCAGGGTTAGGTCTTATCAACTCACAAAATATCTAGGGGGAACGATCAATGAAGGGTAAACTTGGCATGGTTTCAGCTTTATCTCTTTCTGTTGTATTATTCGCAAGTGTATTAACGGGGTGCACCTCTAATGCTTCGAAGCAATCAAGTACGTCAGAAAAAAATGAAGCAAGTTTATCTTCAATCCCACTTCCTATCGTTAATAAGCCTATCACCTTAAAAATGTTTGTGCCCATGGATGCCAAAGTAGCGGCAACGATGAAAAACTATAATGAAATCGCTGTGTTTAAAGAACTGGAAAAAAGGACAGGGATTCATATCGAGTTCATTCATCCTGCATCTATGGATGGGGCAGCGATCAAAGAACAATTTAACCTCATGGTCGCGTCGGGCGATTTACCTGATCTGATTTATTATAACTGGATAGGCGATTATAACGGCGGGCCTAATAAAGCGATCAAGGATGGCGTCATTTTGCCGCTGAATGATTTGGTAGATAAGTACTCACCCAATCTTAAAGCGTTTATGAACTCTGACCCTAAAGCGAATAAACAGCTGCGTACAGACGATGGTACGATCTATGTTTATCCCGAGGCCCAATCACCGAATCAATATGCGAAAGTAAACCCGAATCCGAATCCTGCTTTTCAGACTTTTGGATGGCAGATCCGCCAGGACTGGTTGGAAAAACTGAATTTAAAGTCACCTGAAACGATTGACGATTGGTATGAAGTGCTAAAAGCGTTCAAAACGAAAAATCCTAGCGGTAGCGGTAAAAATGACGAAATTCCTTTGGCGCCTAAGGGAGCGGGGGACCTGCAGAACTGGGTCAGAGCATGGGGGATCAACTACGGGTTTTATCATGACGGCGATAAAGTCAAATATGGACCTTACACGCCGGAGTATAAGGAAGCGCTAACAACCTTGGCAAAGTGGTATAAAGAAGGCTTAATCGATCCTGATTTTGGAATCACGGATGCCAAACAATTCGATACCAAAGTTATGGGTAACCGTGCAGGCTCATGGACGGGATCGACATCAGGAACATTCGGCAGATTCGTTCAATTGATGAAAGCGAAAGATCCGTCGGTAAAATTATCCGGAACGGTTCCGCCTTACGTTACAGGCACGAAGTCCTACAATTTCAATGTTGATGAAATTAAAGTTGCCAGTGGCGGCGGTGTCGCGATATCCGCAAAAAGTAAATATGCGAAGGAAGCTGCGATGTGGCTGGACTATGGCTACAGCCCGGAAGGATCACTGCTCAATACCTTCGGTATTGAAGGCGAGAGCTACAAAATGGTGAACGGTTCGCCTCAATTGCTTCCAGAGATTACGAATAATCCACAGGGCTTGTCGATTGATGAGGCGTTATCTAAATATTCCCGAGGTTCCGGCGGGCTGGCCTTTATCATGACACCTGAAATTTGGCAGCAGCGCATGGCTTTACCTGAACAACAGCAAATTATTGGCTTATGGAAAGCAGGCTCCTACGACAGAACCATGCCGCCGGGCGTAACGCCAACCATTGAGGAATCAACCAAGATGGCATCCATTACTTCTGCAGTTAATACGTATAGGGATGAGATATTCTCTAAAATGATCATGGGACAAGTCCCTCTTAGTGAATTTGATAATTATATGAGCAAATTAAAAGCTATGGGAATCGAAGATGCGATCAAAATTCAGCAAGCCGCATACGACAGATACATGGCAAGGCAATAAGCCTTAACGTTGACCAGATTTGGATTGGCTAGCAGCCAGAGCGCCAGCACTTGATCGCCTCCCATAGGTAAGATCAGTGCTGGATGCCTGCTGCGCGAATTTCTTCACTCAAAGGGGACAAACGATGGAGAATATGACGGTTGGTGAGGCGGCGCATGCCAGAAGTGTCTATCAGACGACGAAGCAAAGCAGCTTTGTCCATAGACTTCGAAGAGACTTGTATAAAAACAGAATCATTTATTTCATGGCCTTACCCGTGGTCGCTTACTATATTATTTTTCAATACATTCCTATGTATGGAGCCTCGATTGCTTTTAAAGACTTCTCTCCAATGAAGGGAATTTGGGGCAGCACTTGGGTGGGAATGCAGCATTTTACCGATTTTTTCAACGATGTTTATTTCGGCAGAATTCTTACGAATACCCTTTTAATTAGTGTATATTACATTATTTTCGGTTTTCCGGCACCAATCATTTTGGCCTTGCTATTAAACGAAGTACGAAGAAATGATGTTTTTAAAAGGTTTGTGCAATCGGTGACGTATTTACCGCATTTTATCTCGGTTCTGGTTTTATGCGGTTTAATTGTTGATTTTACGGCAAGAAACGGGATTATTAATGATTTACTCGCCTTCATGGGAATGGAAAGAATAACGATGCTGCTTGAACCCGGATTATTCCGAACCATCTATGTGAGCTCTAATATTTGGCAGGAAGTGGGTTGGGGCTCAATTATCTATTTGGCTGCTTTAGCCGGCATCGATCAGGACTTGTATGAAGCTGCGACGATTGACGGGGCGGGACGTTTTAAGCAAATGCTGCATGTTACACTGCCGGGGATTATGCCCACCATTATCATTTTGTTTATTTTAAGAATGGGAAGCATGATGAATGTCGGATTCGATAAAATCTTCCTGTTGTACAATCCCGTTACTTACGAAACTTCAGATGTGATTTCAACTTATGTATACCGTAAGGGGATTCTGGAAGCAAACTACAGCTTCAGCGCAGCCGTTGGCTTATTTAACTCGGTGATCAATTTTGCGCTCTTGGTAGCTACCAACAAAATCAGTAAAAAAGTTAATGAGACCAGTCTTTGGTAGGGAGGGATGACGATGAATCTAAAGCGAAGCAAGGCCGAAGCTATTTTCGGTTTTATTAATATATGCTTCTTGCTGTTTCTAGCTCTAATTACACTTTATCCATTTCTATATGTTACTATGGCGTCCTTAAGCAACCCCTCTAGTTTAGCGAGCCATTCCGGTTTGTTGCTCTGGCCTTTGGGTTTTAATGTAGACGGCTACATAAGTGTTTTTAAAAACCCCAATATCATCACGGGTTACACCAATACATTAATTTATGTTGTAGTGGGAACAAGTATCAACGTAGTGATTACCTCGATCGGTGCCTATGTATTATCGAGAAAAGGTGTCATGCTGCGGGATTCCATCATGATGATGATTGTGTTTACGATGTTTTTTAGCGGAGGCTTGATTCCAAACTATTTGCTTGTAAAAAGTCTCGGCATGTTTGACACGATGTGGGCACTCATTTTACCAGGGGCAATCAGCACCTATAATTTGATCATCATGCGAACCTCGTTTGCGGCGATTCCGGATAGTTTGGAAGAATCCGCTCGTATTGACGGAGCCAATGATCTCACGATCTTGTTTCGAATCGTGATGCCTTTATCGCAAGCCGTGATCGCCGTTATGATTTTGTTTTACGCTGTGGCCCATTGGAACTCGTGGTTCAGCGCCATGATTTATTTGCGAGATCGAGATGCTTATCCTTTACAGCTCTTCTTACGTGAGATTTTGATAAACAGCAGTACCGACAGTATGATTACCGGTTCCGGCGGGAGCGATAAAGAAGCGGTTAGCGAAATTATTAAATATTGCACAATCATTATTGCCACATTACCCATCATTGCCGTGTATCCTTTCTTGCAAAAATACTTTACCAAAGGGGTTTTGGTAGGCGCTGTGAAGGGTTGAGCAAATAGGCCCTTATTAAAGTTGAAACGAGGGATTGGCATGATCTCTGAGGATCAAGTGAAGTTTTATCATGAGAATGGTTACTTACTTGTAAAAGGTGTATATGACGCAGAGGAAGTTGAAACGTTCAGAGAATCGGTAGAAACATTCCTGAAGAGGGCGGCTGCATCGAAATTTGACCGGAGCCATGCTTGGGCTGGAGGCTACCTGCCGCCGGAAGAACTAAAGAAGCTGGTGCTTAAAGGTTTCCATGATGTTCAATATCATGACGCCCAGTTTATGCGCATGATCACGCAAAGGAATTTGATCAAGATTTTCACCCAATTGATTGGCGATAATGTTCAACTGCATCATACCAAGATGATGGTCAAACCTCCGGAGAAGGGGGCAGCCTTCCCCATGCATCAGGATTATCCGTATTTCCCGCACAGCAAGCACAGTATGATGCTCGCCAGCATCCATTTGGATCATACGAATGAGGAAAACGGTTGTTTGCATGTTATTCCGGGATCGCATAAACAGGGGCCATTACCACATGTAGGAAGCTATTATTTGAATCATAAAGAATATCCTATAGAGAGCGGAATTCCTTGTGTCGCTGAATCCGGAGACGTATTATTTTTTAACTATTTAACGATTCATGGCTCACCGATTAACCGCAGCGACCGGACGCGCAGAAATATACTTGTCCAGGTTCGTGATCCCGAGGATCAGCCGACGAATGATAAACATGTAAACTGGGGACAGGGGTTAATGCTTCATGGCATAAATCCGAGATTTAGAAACTATAAATATGAAGGAACATTACTGGAAGTTTGATAGCTGACAATAGGATGGGAAAAGAAGTCTAAAATATGTGAACAAATTGGAGTGAACCTATATGAAATTATCTTTTACCACGTTAGGGTGTCCCGAGTGGCCTTTAGACAAAATTATTTCCAACGCGACTGAATATGGATTTGATGCAATTGATTTTAGAGGCTTGACCGGTGAAATGAATATTTACAAGCTTCCGGAGTTTTCCGAGCAGGTGGAACAAACACTTCGTAAAATTGCGGATGCCGGTCTGCATGTATCATGTTTTTCCAGCTCCGTTCATTTATTTTCAGCTGAAAACTTTGAAAAGAATATGCAGGAGATTAGGGAATTTTCAAAGCTTTGCCGTATTTTCGGGACACGCTACATTCGTGTGTTTGGCGGTAAAATTAGCGGTGATGTTAGCCGGGAAATGGCTGTTGATCAGGTCGCTCAGCATGTAAGCGAAATGGCAAAAATCGCAAAGGCACACGGTGTTAAGCTTTTAATTGAAACACATGATGACTGGATTTCATGCGTAAATATGAAAAAGGTGTTGGAACAGGTGGATACGGAAGCCGTGGGGGTACTGTGGGATGTGCACCATCCTTACCGCATGGTGGGAGAACAGCCTGAAGAAACTTGGAAGACACTGGGGCAGTGGATCGAGTACACGCATGTGAAGGATTCACGTGCCGGAGAAGGAGGGGGAGAAGACTTCCGTTACTGTTTAACAGGGGAAGGAGATATCCCGCTGAAAGACATCTACAAGTTATTAGTTCGTGAAGGTTATCAAGGTTATTTCACCTTAGAGTGGGAGAAAAAATGGCATCCTGAATTGGAAAACCCGGAAATTGCCTTTCCCCAATATGTACAATACATGCGCAAATTAATGTCGGAGGTAACGATATGAAAAAGATTAGAGTTGCCATCATAGGACAAGGACGCAGCGGTCGTGATATACATGCCAATTCCTTAAGTCAAATGAAGGAGCAATATGAAATTGTTGCAGTAGCTGACATGTTGGAGGAGCGGTTGGAGCGAGCCAAAAAAGAGTTGAATTGTGAGGTTTACCGTGATTACCGTGATTTGTTCAAGAGAAACGATATTGATTTAATTGTAAATGCTTCGCCCAGCCATTATCATTTCACGATTTCTAAAGAAATTATGGAAAGCGGATTTCATGTCCTGTCTGAGAAACCGCTTGCCCGAACGGCACATGAGGTTGATATTTTGATGGATACGGCGAAGAAAACAGGGAAATTGCTTGCTATTTTTCAGCAATCCAGGTACGCACCCGCTTATCGCCAAGTGCAGGAAATTATCAAATCCGGCGTGATTGGACGCGTGGTTCAGGTCAGTATTGCCTACAACAATTTTGCAAGAAGATGGGATTGGCAGACTTTAAAAGCGAATGATGGAGGCAATCTCTTAAATACGGGTCCACATCCGGTAGATCAAGCCCTCCAATTTTTCGGAAGCGAGGAAATGCCGCATATCACTTCCATGATGGATCGCGCGAATACGGCTGGAGATGCCGAGGACTATGTAAAAATCATCCTGCATGGCCACGGGCGTCCCGTCATTGATATAGAAATTTCCTCCTGCTGCGCATATCCGAGTTTCACCTATAATGTCCAAGGGACTAGAGGCGGAATCAAAGGGAGCACAACCCATCTGGACTGGAAATATTTCAAACAGGAGGAAGCGGGAGAACTGAAATTAGTGACAACGCCTATGGTCAACGAAAAAAATGAGCCGGCTTACTGCCGTGAACAACTAAAGTGGTACGAAGAAAGCTGGGACATTCCCGCCGAACAGGGGAAAGATGTATTCCCTTCAATGGCCCAAAACTTCTATAACATGATTTATAATACGATCGTACATGGGAAAGAACTTGAAATTACACCATCACAAGTGCGCCAGCAAATTGCCGTTATGGAAGAATGTCACAGACAAAATTCACTATAATTGGAAATTATAGCAAAAAATTATATTGAAATGACAAGAGGCTGCCAGCAAATTGGCAGCCTGTTTAACTACTGGATTAACTTAAGCACCGATTCATGTAGTATAGGATTTGCTTCTTCCACCAGTACCAATCATGATTGACATCGTGCCCCCAAAATTCCACGTTTGCTGGGATGTGTTTCTCCTGCAGCACTTCCAAGAGCTTCTGCGTCTCCGATCGCATTAAATCTTCATAAGCGCCTTGGCCTGTACAAATGAAGATTTTGCTGTTCCTGTACGGATTCAGATAAGAATCGTCTTCCAAGTTTTTTAAATAGTGAAGGGGAGAATGGTAATAAGCTGAAGGAGGGACCTCTTCTCCAAAAAAACGATTGGTCGAATACAAACCGCTTAAAGCAATTAAACTGTCAAAATATTGTGGGTGCCGGAAAAACATATTGGCACTGTGATAAGCCCCCAGCGAACATCCTGTCGCCAAAATCTTCTGCGTTTGTCCTCCGTTATTCTCCTTGCTTTGATGCAGAATAGAAGGAATGAGCTCATTTTTCACATAGGCATCATATTGGTCGTAGCGTTTCATTTTCTCATCGGTCGTCGAGTTCTTGGCATAAAATGTCTCTTCGTCAATGCTGTCGCATGTCCAGACTTGAATTTGTCCTTGTTCAATATAACTACCCAACGTGCCGATCATACCGGAATCTTCATATTGATAAAACCGTCCGCAGGAGGTGGGAAAAACAAGAACAGGCTTCCCTTGATGTCCGTAAGTTTTGTATTCCATGTCCCTATGCAAGTTATCACTATATGCCTTGTGGTAGGCTACTTTCATGCATACACCTCGACTTTGTTTTCTACTGCATGGATAAAAGCTTCAATTCGTTTCACTTCATTAAAGTCCTTTGAGCGAAATTGATACGCATAATTTCCCCTTGACTGGCTTTGCACATCCTCAATGCTGAAGTGATGGACAATCTCACGGTGATATCGCTGCATGATCTCTTCGTGCCCATGGGCGTAGGGGAGGTGGTTTTTATGGCTGGCAAACCCGGTATAATACTTCCCGGCAAAAGGTCCTTCCACCTGATTATTAACAACCATCTTCGCCCATAGCTCATAAATATCTATATCGTAAGTGTAGTTGATTGCATCCGTCATCCACGAACCGGGCGGCCTCATATTGACTTCAAGCGCAATAATATTTCCGTCCCTATTAGATTTAAAAAACTCGAGATGAAAAAAGCGTTCTCTGATCCCGTAGGTTTGGATGATTTTTCTACCGGCCTCCTCAATTTCTCCGCTTACTTCTTTTAAACAATAGTAGCTAAAATGATTTCCAGCATTTACGGATTCCATGATGCTATGCGGAAATTCGTGGCTTGCAGCAAATAGGATTTCTCCATCCTTGTTGACGAGACCATCGTAGGTTTGCAGTACGCCGTCTATATGCTCTTGCATGATAAATTCGACTTCTGGCGGTTTGGTATGTAAGAAATGCTCCAGCTCCGATTCGTTCGCGATTTTGTAAGTCATGTTCGCTCCCACGCCTATATTCGGTTTTACAACGACGGGATAGCCGCCGATTTTCGCAATAAATTTCTTTGCCTTCGCACGATCGAATTTCGTTATGGAACGTATGGACTCGACACCGCTTTTTTTGAAAAACTTTTCCATCTTCGATTTTTGTTTCAAATTTGAAATGAAATCGAGCTTTGTCCCGAAAATGTTGAAATCCGTTCGAATGTGCGCATCAAGCTCTAGCCAATGCTCGTTAAGGGATTCGAAACGATCAATTTTTCCATATTTATGGGTATAGTAACCGACCGCGCGCAGAACCTCATCATAATCTTCCAGACGATCTACTTTGATATACTCAGTCAGCGAATACTGCAGCTTCTCGTCAAGTAGGTAATAATCCACATCGCTAATGCCAAGGACATTCACTCCGCATTTTTTCAATTGAAAGCAAAATTCCGTGCAGTACTTTGGATAATTCGGTGAAAAGAAAATAAAGTTCATTTATTTGTCCCTCCTGACTCCTATTATCTAAAATCTTATCCTGACATTTCCATGTTTTCAAGAAAATCAATTGTAAAGATTAGTGCTTTATGGAAGTAATGACAGCGAAATCGTATGATTCTTTCATTATTCTTTCATTAGCCTTCTTTACAATGAATGATAGCGAACGTCTAGTTGCAGAAACCGTTATATGAAAGGAGCAAACCATGAAAAAATTAGTCTTATCCCTATTCATTGTATTATTTGTGTTTGGGACTTCATTTTCGCAGATTCAGCTTGTGTATGCAGCTGAGAGTGATTTTACTTTTACAGTCGGTTCCAACGGTGCGACGGTTACAGACTACAAGGGCACGGATCTGAACGTGGTTATTCCCGCTGCTTATGCGGGTACGACGGTAACCGAGATCGGGAGATCAGCATTTGATACGTACGGTACGGGCAAACCCAAAATTACGAGCGTCGTGATTCCGAACAGCGTGAAGGTCATTCAAACGTATGGATTTCGTTATACTAGCCTCACTTCCATAGACCTTCCTGACAGCTTGTTAACAATCGGTTCCAGCGCATTCGAAAACAATCCATTAACTTCCGTCGTATTTCCAGATAGTGTGACGATGATCGGAAACTACTCTTTTTATATGAATAATTTGACATCGATTAAATTATCGGAAAATTTGAAGACGATTAACGGTGGAGCTTTCGACACGAATCACATTACGAAACTAGTCATCCCAGCAGGCGTAACGAAAGTCGACAGCAGCTCATTTTATAATAACAACTTGACTAGCATAACGGTGTTAGGCGATGCAACAACTTTTGGAACAGGCGTATTTGCAGGCAATCCAGGCAATCTGAAAATATTCGGAATTGCGAATTCCCCCGTATCTGCTTATGCGTCAAGCAACGGACATACGTTTGTGGACGGAACAACTTTGTTTCAAGCGGTCGCTAACGCCAAGTCGTTGTTGAAAAGTCATCTGGCGGGCACCGGCGTAGGGCAAGTGCCGGCCAATACGTACAACAACTTGTCTGCAGCCTATGACACAGCTAAGCTTTTTATCGACGGAATCGGGAATGCGACCAGCGCCTCCGACCTGGCAAACGCCGCTATACCTCTGACTTCTTCCATTGCGGTATTCAATGGGGACATTATCCAAGCCGGCAATCCCGCAGCGTTGGGGGCAGCAATCACAGCGGCACAGCAGGCGATGACGAATCATCCGCAAGGGGTGAATGTGGGACAAACATCGGCGGCAGACCGCATCGCTTTGCAAAACGCAATTACTGCCGCCCAACAAATTTTCAATCAAGCCGCCCAATATCTTCAAGGCGAATTAGATGTGGCTGTGGCACATTTGGAAATGGCGATAAATACATTCGAAGAAGTGATTATCTCAGCCGGCGATCCGACGGCGCTGGGCGCAGCGATCACAGCGGCGCAGCAGGCGTTGACGGATCATCCGCAAGGGGTGAACGTGGGACAGACTTCGGCAGTAGCGCGCGCCGCACTGCAGACAGCGTCCAATGCAGCGCAGCAGATTCTCAATAACGCGAGCAATTACACGCAGGATCAACTGGATACAGCCGTAGACCAGTTAAACTCGGCGGTTCAGGTGTTTAATGCCGCCGTTATACAGGCCGGCATTCCGACGGCGCTGGGCGCAGCGATCACAGCGGCGCAGCAGGCGTTGACGGACCATCCGCAAGGGGTGAACGTGGGGCAGACTTCGGCAGTAGCGCGCGCCGCACTGCAGACAGCGTCCAATGCAGCGCAGCAGATTCTCAATAATGCGGGCAATTACACGCAGGATCAATTGGATACAGCCGTTAGCCAGTTAAACTCGGCGGTGCAAGTGTTTAATGCCGCCGTTATCCAAGCGGGCATTCCGACGGCGCTGGGCGCGGCGATCACAGCGGCGCAGCAGGCGTTGACGGATCATCCAGAAGGAGTGAACGTGGGGCAGGTGTCAGCGGGAGCGCACGCCGCACTTCAGACAGCGTCAAATACGGCGCAGCAGGTACTTGATAACGCGGGCAATTACACGCAAGATCAATTGGATACAGCTGTTAACCAGTTAAACTCAGCGATTCAAGTGTTTAATGCCGCCGTAATACAAGCGGGCATTCCGACGGCGCTGGGCACGGCGATCACAGCGGCGCAGCAGGCGTTGACGGACCATCCGCAAGGGGTGAACGTGGGGCAGACTTCGGCCGTAGCGCGCGCCGCACTGCAGACAGCGTCTAATGCAGCGCAGCAGATTCTCGATAACGCGGGAAATTACACGCAGGATCAACTGGATACGGCCGTAAACCAGTTAAACTCGGCGGTGCAAGTGTTTAATGCCGCTGTTATCCAAGCGGGCATTCCGACGGCGCTGGGCGCGGCGATCACAGCGGCGCAGCAGGCGTTGACGAATCATCCGGAAGGTACGGATGTAGGACATACTTCGGCAGCAGCGCGCACCGCACTGCAGACAGCGTCCAATGCAGCGCAGCAGATTCTCGATAACGCGGGAAATTACACGCAGGATCAACTGGATACGGCCGTAAACCAGTTAAAC
>NZ_JBYTCO010000001.1:628438-1348739 GCF_058790355.1 Paenibacillus sp. FW101-FHT12H11
ACTCGGCGGTTCAAGTGTTTAATGCCGCTGTTATCCAAGCGGGCATTCCGACGGCGCTGGGCGCGGCGATTACTACTGCGCAGCAGGCGTTGACGGATCATCCGGAAGGCACGGATGTAGGGCAAACTTCGGCAAAAGACCGCGCTACCTTGCAGACCGCGATAGATGCGGCGCAGGCTATTGCCGACGATGCGAAGAATCAATCTCAGACTCGATTAGATGAAGCCACTGTCAGTTTGAACGAAGCTATGGCGGCATTTGAAGCCTCTTGGGTGGGAGTGGTGTTAACCGCATCGGCTAATGATTTGTATGGAACAAACGGCGCGCTTCGCTTTACGGTATTTTACGGATACGAAGTAACCGTGAGTGGGACACCCGCCGTTCCAATCATGATTGGAGATGATTCCGTCACTCAGACGGTATATCAGATGGTATATGCCCCGTATACAGGAGAGCGCGGCACAGCATTGACAAAACTTACTTTCGAATATGAAATTCCGGCAGGGCTCGCAGATGTTGACGGAATAAAAGTTGCCGCTTCATTGGACCTCCCGAACGGTGCAAGCATTGTTCGCACCTCCAACGGACTTGCGGCTTCGCTGAATTACGTAGCACCAGACGCGAGTGGAATACGTATCGTAGCGATACCGCCCGATGTTGCCCTGACGGCTGCATTGAACGGTTCGGCAAGTAACGCGATCAACGTAACCGCAAGTGTGTACGGCGTGACTGCGGGAAATACGCTGACAGAGCTCCGTTGGCTGCCTGGAAGCCTCAACGAGGCTGATTTTGCTAGGGGAACGAAAGGAACCGATATTTTGGCTGCATCTCAATTCACGATTACGGCCAACGGCGACTATACCGTATATGCCCTAGATAAAGCAGGTAATGAAACAGTGAAAACCATCACTGTTACTGGGATCTCAATCCCGTCTTCATCGGATAATGGCGATGGACCTATGACATTAGGGACGGCTGTGACGACTGGGACGACCGTAAAGATAAATATGAACGGCGGGATTACCGCTCTTGTCGATCCTTCCGACATCAAAAAGATTACGCGTTCGGACGGCACGGTGGTCGAACAGATCGTCCTCTCCGAACGGACGAGGGAGAGGGTACTGGAACTCTTGAAAGATGCGAAGGAACCGTTTGTCAGCATTAAAATTGGAAATCGGGAGCAATCGGTACAAACACAGTTTCCGGCTGACTGGATTGCGCATATGGCCCAAGCTTATCCTAATGCAGTTATCGAGGTGAGGCTGAACGACTCCAGTTATCAATTGCGGTTAAGCGGTATCGATCTGACCGGCTTGGCGGAGCGTCTCAACACGGAAGTATCGGATATGAACGTGAACATCCTACAGGCGCAGGCCGGCGAGAATGTTCGACAAGAGATTAATCGGATCGGCGTTTCCCAAGGTTTTACTGTTTTTGCCGACGTCATTGATTACCAGGTGACGGCAGAAGCAAAAGGGCAAACGTTGGAGGTGCATGACTTTGGCGGATCGTACACGATTCGGACCATAAAGTTAGACCGAGAGAACATGAACCGTAACCTGGTTGCCGTTCAGTATATCCCGGCAAACGGCACCGTCGTTTTTGTTCCCTCACAGCTGGAAACCGGTCCAGATGGCAGAACAGAAGCGATTTTGAAAGTGCCACATAACAGTGTATACACAGTTGTAGATGTGCAAGCACGAACGTTCGCCGACTTAAACGGACATTGGGCGAAAGCGGATGTCGAGTATCTGGCGTCCAAATTGTTGGCGAACGGAGTGGCGGCCGACCGTTTCGCGCCAGAGGGAACCATCACACGAGCGGAATTCTCAGCTTTGCTCGTTCGCGGGCTAGGGCTATCCATGAAGGAGAGCGGAGGCAGTGCCCGTTTTGCGGATGTCCCGGCATCTGCATGGTATGCATCTGCAGTAGATACGGCAGTGGCTAGTGGCTTGGTTAGCGGCGTCGGTGCCGGCCTTTTTGCACCCAATGCCCCGATTACCCGCGAAGAAATGGCCGTTGTGATCGCGAGCGCCTTAGCCTTGACCAGCCATGGAACTGGCAGCGAAGGGCAAGGGCAAAAGGGCGGCAGCCAACATGTTTTCACGGATCGAGAATCCATTTCTTCATGGGCGCAAGAAGCGGCAGTCCGAGCTTCGGAAGTCGGCATTATGAATGGGATGGAAGACGGGCGTTTTGCCCCGACGGAGTATGCAACGAGGGCACAGGCAGCAGTTATACTGAAAAGGTTCCTGCAGTATGTACATTTTGTTAAATAAATATGGTTACAGAAAAAGTCGCATCGGATGCGGCTTTTTTATTTTATATCCTCAAGTTCTTAAGTCTGCTAGTCGACGAAATGTTAAGGGAGAAGGGTAGATACTCGATGAATAAGCATGTATATTGAAAAGGAGGTTTACTTAGGGCTGACCCGCATGGCAGTTCCATAGTGAGGAGAGACGCTGTAGTGAGCACAGTTCAATGGTTGTCCGTACTGCTTTTTTTGGCAGCGGGATTCATGATATACGTTGCGTTTTTGTCCTATCAGCAACGGCATTTACCAGTCGCTAGAACGATGATTCTGATTATGACAGGAGCGGCTTGGTACGCAACTGGTTAAGCCGCAACTTATACGAAGTTAAGCTTTCGCTTCAAATTGAATATGTGGGCATTCCATTCGTCACGACGCTTTGGCTCTTCCAGGTCATCCAATTCTCTGGGACGGCTTCGCGTTACCGAAAACGCCTTGCGGCGGCCCTATTCGTAATCCCTGTAGGGGTCTTTTTTTCCCATTTGACCAATGAGTGGCATCACCTTTTTTATGAGCAATATATCTTCAATGAATCTACTTCATTTCCGTTGTATATAACAGTTAAAGGGCCATGGTATAAAGCACATACGCTGTATAATTACTTCGTATTATTGTGTGGATTTTTTCTGTTTATCCCGATGTATTGGCGGTCTTCAAGAATCGTTCGCAAGCAAATTATCATACTGACCATGGGAGCCGCAGTGCCCCTACTGTTCAATATTACCTTGTGGTTTGGAATGGTGGTCGATTTGACGCCTTTCGGGTTCGCAGTGTCTGGGATCGTCTATGCCTGGGGAATTCTGCGATTCAATTTGCTCCGATTTACACCGCTTGCGTTGACTCAAGTGTTCGACACCATCCGCGATGGTGTTATTCTGCTCGATTACAAGGATCAAATTGTCAGTTACAACAAAGCGGCCGAAGGCGTCTTACCGGAACTCACATGGACGAAACATTACCCTGCCTATGTCGGGGAGGTTCTCTCATCGAATCCTGAATTGATTCACCCCATTCTTGACTCTCATCACGGAAACGAGCGGTTCTCGTTCTACAGATCCCAAGCTGATGGCCATAAAAATAACTATTATCAATGCAGTGTATCGTTCATCTATGATTCAGGCACGCCCATTGGAAAAATGATCCTGTTTAATGATATCACGGAGTTGAAAGAAAACGAGGCAAGGCTGCGTGAGAGTGCGAACCAGCTTTTGGAATTAAATGCGTTTAAGGACAAGATGTTTACGGTTGTGGCACACGACGTTCGTGATCCGATCGCGCATTTGGTCAGTATAACCGAACTGCTTGGTGAAGAGCTTGCTGCGGATAACAATGAGCATGCCGAATTGTTCGGAGTACTCCAAGGACAAGTACAGAACACGTTTTATCTTGTGGAGAATTTGCTCGACTGGTATCGCAACCAGAAAGGGAATGTCGTGTTTCGACCGCTAGGCTGGAATTTACAGCAAGTCGTTCGTCAAGCCTTGTTACTAGCAGAGTCGAAGGCAGGAATGAAGCATATTGTGCTGAGAGAGCAAATGGACGAGCAATTTACAGTTAGCGCGGATAAAGAGATGCTGGATCTCATTCTGCGGAACTTGCTATCGAATGCAATCAAGTTTACGGGCATTGGTGGATGGATTGAAGTTGGAGCTGATCTGGACAAGGATAGGATTGTTGTGACTATAAGCGATAATGGAGAAGGAATGGACGAAGAGACCGCGGACATGCTGAGCCGTGACGATACATTTATCAAAGTGCCGGACCCTGAACAAGGTGCAGGGCATGCTAGATTTGGGCTTATGTTAACTCGTGAATTTATTGCGATTCATGGAGGGAATCTGTGGTTTGACAGCGTGCCTGGAGTGGGAACGACGGTTTATTTTACTTTACCTTTACACAGTTCAAGAGGCGGGATGGGTGTAATAGACTATCGGAAGGAAGGCGAAGAGGCATGAAAGTTATTTTGGTAGACGATGACGCGACCATGCATTTAATTTTGAGCAAAATGCTGCATAAGCTGCCAGAGGTTCATGTTGTTGGCGCCTTCGCGGATGCGAAATCTGCTGCCCTCTTTTTACAAGAAAATACAGATATCGGCCTCGCATTCGTTGATATCTCCATGAAAGGTGAGAATGGGCTGGAATTCGCCGCAAGGTTAGGAAACGCTGGATCTCCTGTTCAAATTGTGTTCGTCACCTCTCACAAGGATTTTGCCCTAGAAGCTTATGATCTTTCAGTGATTGATTATTTGGTTAAGCCGGTTTCCCAAGAGAGACTGCAGCGAACCGTGCACCGTGCGCTTCAGAACTGGCGGGCTTTTCATCCGCCAACGATCCAGGTACCAGCGGCGCAGGAAAGAAAAGCGATTGTTATTACAGTGCTTGGAGACGTTGTTGTAAGCAATGAAACGGGCCGAGTGAAGTGGATCTCGCGAAAATGCGCAGAGCTATTTGCCTATCTCCTGCTTTACCGAGGTAGACGTATTCCACGTTCTAAGTTGGTTACGGATATTTTTGGCGGTGTGGAGCAAGCAGGTGCGGAGAGCTATTTGAATACAACCGTGTACCAACTGCGCAAGTCGCTGGAACAGCTTGGTATGCGCGAGGTCATACGTTCTGAGAACGATGGCTATGCACTTGAGTGGAAGGACGCAGATATTGATTATGTAGAGTTCGAAATGAAAGCGAATGAACTGCAAACGATCGATGCCAGCCAAGTGGAAATTGCTCTAAGCGTTGAACGGCTTTATACAGGTGATTTGTTTGGCGATAAAGCGTATGTATGGGCTATTCACGAAACGGAACGTTATCATCAAATGTACACTTCATTCGTCAAACGCCTTGTCGCCGTACTGATTTCGTCGGGAGATACAGGCTCGGCTTCAAAGTTATTACTAAAGCTTAAAGAGTACAATCCGTTAGATGAGTCGGTTATCCACCATTTGATGATCATATGCGAAATGGCGGGGGACAAAAAGGGATTGACCGTGCTGTATACAGATTATGTTCGGCTGCTTCATCAAGAGCTAGGTATTCGCCCTTCTGATGAGTTGACCGTTCTATACAGTTCGTTAGTTCGTGCAATCACAGATAAGAAGCCAAAAACCGCGAAGCCTTGAGGCGTCGCGGTTTTTGGTTTTTTGGGGTTCTACATATTTTGCATGATTAAAATGTGTAAAGGTCTGATAATTACATAATAATAACCGAATTTTTCTATAGGATTTGGGTTCATAATGGGATAATCTAAGAAGAGGCACTGACGATATTGTGGTCAGTGTCTCTTTGTACTCATCCTAAAGGAGTTGGCACCGTGTTTACTGACCGATTTCGACGGCTATCCTTCCGGGATATGAAGATTAAGCACAAGTTAATCGTCGTCATGATGCTCTTAATTATATTTTTTTGCATCGTTGTCATATCCTGCTTGCAGTTCATTTTCCATGCTTATGATGACATGTTATATGGGCAATCCGCGCAAACGATCAACAACTCGATCGGTGATATAGAGAATGAGGTCAGCAATATTGAAAAGCTGTCGCTTACCATTGCAACAGATCCTCGCATTCAAGATCAGCTTGCCAAGGTAAAAGGTATGACCAATGAATATGATCGTGCACAAGCATTAACCGATTTTAAAAATAAAATTTTTGTCTATATGCTGACCGAGAAACATATTTCATCCATTCAATTTATGAATGATGCTGGTTATAGTTTATTGATTGGCCAGAGTGCGCAGATGCCGGAGGAAAGCAAACAACAAGAGGTTATGATGAAAGCGAGACAAGCAAAAGGAGGCAACGTTTGGGTGGATCCGGATGCCGCACATCCTTACTTATTAGCGGCCAGAGAAATACGTTCCACAGGTCCGAATTTGTTGGAACCGCTGGGTACGCTTATTTTTCAAGTGAATTTGCAGTCTGTCGTCCAGCAGCATCAAATTATAACCAAAGATAGTGGATTACTTTATATCTGGAAAGGCAATCAGCCTATTTATACACCTGGTCAGGGTTTTGAGCCTCAAGTTGATATGCGCGACAACAAGCAAGGGTATACGATTCAGAAGATAGGCGGGGTAAGCTCTTTCATTGCCTATACGACTTCCCGAGAAACAGGTTGGACCTATTACAGTGTCTTATCTTATAACGATATTTTTAAAAAGAAAAATGATTTGCGATTCGCCCTTCTAGTGGTCGTACTTCTCTTATGCATGCTTGTAATTGCAATTAGTTACCGCTTCGCCAGAGGAATAACGAAACCCATTGAACTCTTGACGCAACAGATGAGGCACGCGGAAAAAGGCGATTTCGGAATGATTGTCACTCATTCGCCAGAGTTTGACCGCTCGGATGAAGTTGGTTATTTGCAGAAACGGTTTTTCATTATGATCCAAAGAATCGATGCTCTGATCGAAGAAAACTACAGCCGGCAAATTATGTTGAAGGATACAGAATTCAGAGCTTTACAAGCACAAATTAATCCTCATTTCTTGTACAACACACTGACCTCAATCAATTGGATGGCGAGGGTAAACGGACAATCGGCGATCTCTAGCATGGTGGAATCGCTCAGCAGACTGCTCCGTAACGCCATTAACAATAATGGGCAAGTTATTACCGTTGGCGAAGAGATTGGCTTGCTGCAAGATTATATGAACATTCAAAAGGTAAGATTTGAAAACGAATTGCAGTTTGTACTCGATATCGATGAGAGCTTCTATCAGTACCGAATCCCCAAAATGTCCCTTCAGCCCATTGTTGAGAATGCGATTAAACACGGATTGGAAAATATGCTAGGAGACTGCACGATTACGGTTACAGCTGTTCAATTGGATGAACGGATTGAAATCTGTGTTACAGATAATGGTCCTGGCATGAACGAAACAGCCCTAGAATTATTGAGGAAATTTGAAATGCCATCGAAAGGAACGGGGATTGGACTCAAAAATATTCACGAGCGCCTGCAACTCATGTTCGGGGAGTCGGCGGGGCTTTTTTTCAGCAGTACGTCAGGGCAGGGCACACAGGTTACGATTAAGTTTCCGAAGGAGCGTGTAACAGATGTATAAAGTTCTATTAGTAGACGATGAGAAGCTATCAAGAGACAGTATAGCAAGTTTAGTGAACTGGCATGAGCACGGATTGCAGCTAATTGGAGCCGCGAAGAACGGATTTGAAGCTTTGGATTGGGTGGACAAGGAGCTGCCGGATATTGTAATCACCGATATAAAAATGCCGATCATGAGTGGTCTTGAACTTATTGGCAAGATTAAGGGAAAAAGAAATGATACGGTATTTGTTGTGCTTTCCGGATACGACGAGTACGAATATATGAGCGAAGCCATGCGTTATGGGATTAAGCATTACCTACTTAAACCATGTAATGAGGTTCAAATCATCGAGGTGTTGAGCGAAATTAAACGGGAAATGATTAGTAGGAGTACGGAGCGGGAATTCTTCACGAAGCTAAACAGCAATTTTAATCGGGTACTCCCTCATGTAAAGGAACAGTTTTTAAGAGATATTGCGCTTACTGGCACTTATAATCAGCGAGACTTCGAAGAGTTTATGGCGATGTTTCATATCAACGTTCAATCGTTTCAGCTTGTTCTTGTTCAGTTTGGGGAGAGCTGCGGTTATTTGGAAAAGTTTGCTTTGAAAAACATTGCCGAAGATTTGTTTACGCCGGAGAAGCTTTACTTAAGTACGGTTGTTGAAGACTGTGTACTTTTATTAGTACAATCTATGGACTTTAACGAGCTAGCCGATGTTGTAAATCAAGTTAGAGATATCTATAAGTCCTATTACAAATTAGAACTGTTTATGGGTGTTAGCGGAATCGGGGGCTTCAAAGATATTCGTAGTATGTATAAAGAGGTACATGACGTACTTCGGTATCGATTCTACTTTACGGAAGGATGTATTCTCACCCGTGATGATGTTCACGTTACTTCAAAAGTTACTTGGCGGGTTGATTTCAACGCGCTTTTCGAAGCAATTGCCTCTTCCGTCAAGGCGGGAGATGTGAAGGATGTCACTCAGAGACTCCAATCTCTCTTCCATATCTTCGAAAATCATCGGATGGAGATCAACGAGGTGAAATCTCACTGTATGGAATTGTACATGATTGTTATTCGCCAAGGACTTAACCCACCGACCTCCGAGAAGATGTTTCAAGTCGTTAAATTTCAAGAATTAGATACCTTGCACGGGACATTTGCATTTCTGAGTTCGGTATCTGAAGAAGTAGCTAGCTCCAATTATCAAGAATCGTCCAGCAATCAGAATAAGATGATCTCGACTGTCCTACGAATCGTCGATGAACATATCGGAAACCCGGAGTTATCTTTAACGTGGATTGGGAAAGAGCTTCTGTATATGAACGTGGACTATTTAGGAAGATTATTTTCGAAAGAAACCGGTGTTAAATTCTCGCAGTATGTCCTGGAACGAAGAATGGATCAGGCCATCCGTTTGATTGTACAAGCGGGAGATTTGAAAATATACGAAATCTCCCGATTAACCGGCTTCAGAGAAGACACGCAGTATTTCAGTAAAGTATTTAAAAAATATACGGGATTCACGCCTTCCGAGTATAAACGGAATTTCGATGAAGGCTCAAGCAAGTAGCCTGGTCATGTAAAAAGTCGAATTTTTGCATAGAGGTCATCGAGTTATTGCATTGTTCCCAAAGCCTCGCAGAGGTACGATGATAGCAAGACGAGTGGTATTCTCAGGGCCCGAAAATAACCATTGGTTATCGATCACATATTTTCCCACAGGAATGGATATGACAGGAGGGTTTATGGAGATGAAATATAAAGCGATAACGCCGATAGTGGCAAGTTTAGCCGTTACGATGGCACTAACAGGTTGCTCTAGCGGAACGAAAAATACAGATACGGCTACAGCAACTGCAGGAACAACATCAAACTCGCCGAGCCAAACGGCAAGTATGAAAGCAAGCACTTTGCGCGTGCTGTGGTGGGGTTCTCAGCCAAGACACGATGCAACCAATAAAGTGTTAGACATGTATAAAAAAGACAATCCCAATATTTCTTTCCAACCTGAATTTCAGGGATTTGACGGCTATTGGCAGAAAGTTACCCTTCAGGCTGCAACCAACAATATGCCGGATGTGCTGCAATATTATGTAGGTTCTGCTGACACGCAGCAATTCATGGACAAAAATTTAATTGCACCTCTTGATGATCTGGTGGCAAATAAACTTATCGATGTTAGTGATATAAGTGAGAGTGCATTATCAAGTGGAAAGCTTGGAGGGAAGCTGTATGGTATACCTCTAGGTGTGAATGCCAAAGCCATGGTTGTAGATCCAGAGGCTTATCAGAAAGCAGGATTGACGATTCCGACGAACGGCTATGCGACATGGGAAGATCTTGGGAAAGATTTGGTGAAGTTGAAGGCGGTTACAGGGACATACGGCGCTGACGACCTTTTTGGTGAAAACTTCATGTTCCCCTATTATGCTCGGCAGATGGGGCAGGTTCAATACGCAGACAAAACGGGGATCGGTTTTGATGAAAAAACGTATGTAGACTTCTATACGATGAAAAAGAATTGGAGTAAAGAGGGACTGATCCCGCCGATCGATGTCATCCTTTCGATCAAGTCGCCTGAAGAGTCCAATATTGCCAAGAAGAAATCTGCTGTCAATGTTATCTATACTAATCAGTTTGAAAGCATTTCCAAGGCAGCCGGAAAGGAACTAAAGCTTATTCCTCTTCCAGGGCCTAACGCAACCAAAGCAATGGATTTGCGACCAGGTAATCATTTTTCAATTCCGGTTAACTCAACAAATAAAGAAGAAGCGGCAAAATTCATCAGCTACTTCGTTAATAATGTAGAGGCTAATAAAGTACTCAATGCGGAGAGAGGCATGCCGGTTGCCGGAAAAGTAAGGGACGGTATTAAGGATGGATTTACACCAGAGCAAAAGGTAACGGCTGCTTATATTGATCAGGTTGCCAAAGCGAGCTCACCCATGGATCCTCAGCCGCCTGCTGGTTCTACGGAGATTGAGAAACTTATGCTGGATTTGGAACAGCAAATCCTGTATAACAAGACAACTCCTGAGCAGGCTTATGCGACATTGAAGAGCGAATCACTTAAAATTTTGGATAAGAATAAAAAATAGGAAGTCGGACTTGCGCATATAAGACATACCCAAAAAGGCTAGCTTAACGGCTGCCTTTTTTTAATACGGATGAGGTGACGAGAAGTGAGAAAAACAGCTGTGCGTTCGGAGTTTGAAAATGGGGCAGGCTATCTATTTATTATGCCGTGGATGGTCGGGTTTTTAGCTTTTACATTGGTTCCTTTGATTTGTTTGGTTTACTTTTCGTTTACGAAATATGACTTGTTATCTTCCCCAAAGTGGTTGGGATTAGACAATTATGTTGAAATTCTAACGAATGACCCTAAATTTATACAATCCTTGAAAGTTACTTTCATTTACGTACTTATTGCCATTCCTGCTCGCTTGATCGTTGCACTCGCAATAGCTTTGCTGTTAAATACGAAGTATCGACTTGTAGGAGTTTATCGCACAGTGTTCTACATACCTTCTATTATCGGTGGGAGTGTTGCTGTTGCCGTTATGTGGAGATTATTGTTTTCTAGAGAGGGTGCCGTCAATTCATTCATTGGTTATCTGTTCGGTAAAGCCCCTGATATTTCTTGGGTTGGGGACCCGAGTACCGCCTTAGGTTCAATCATACTGCTAAGCATGTGGCAATTTGGATCTCCGATGGTTATTTTTCTGGCTGGCCTAAAAAACATTCCAGCTTCCTATTATGAAGCTGCTGTCGTGGATGGGGCGAACGGCTGGCAAAGATTCATCCGTATTACCTTACCGCTGCTCAGTCCGATTCTCTTCTTCAATTTAATCATGCAAATTATCGGTGGTTTTATGACGTTTACACAAGGTTTAATTATTACAGGCGGGGGTCCTTTGGATAAAACGTTATTTTACCAACTGTATGTATATCGAAGAGGGTTCGAATTGTTTGAAATGGGTTATGCCGCTGCCTTGTCCTGCATTCTGCTAGTCATTGTTGCAGTCCTGACAGCCATCGTATTTAAGACGTCAAATTCGTGGGTTCATTATGAATCAAAGGGTGAATGAAATGACAACAACTTGGAAATCGTTACTGCCTAAGATAAGTTTCCAGATCTTGTGCGTTCTCATTGCTGTACTGTCGTTGTATCCCGTTATTTGGATGATAGCTAGCTCCTTTAAAGAAAGCGCTAGAGTTTTCGCAGAATCGCATTCCTTGATGCCGCAAGTTTGGAACTTCTCTAATTATGCCCGTGGTTGGAAAGGATTTGCGGGAATTTCTTTCACCACCTTTTTTACGAATACGGTCGTTATTGTTCTATTGTCTACGTTAGGTACTCTATTGTCTTGTTCATTGATTGCATATGGCTTCGCAAGAATTAAATTCCGGTTTAAAGGGTTTTGGTTTGCAACCGTGATGGTGACGATGCTGCTTCCCTCGCAAATTGTTTTGATCCCGCAATATATCATTTTTTATAAAATACATTGGATTAACACGATACTTCCCTTAGTCGTGCCTTCCTTTTTCGGGAGTGCGTTCTTTATTTTCCTCATCATGCAGTTTATTCGAACGATTCCGTATGAACTCGACGAGTCCGCGAAAATTGATGGCTGTAACCGATTCGGTATTTACTTGAAAATTATCATTCCTTTGGTTGTACCAGCACTTGTTACATCGGCTATCTTTGAATTCTATTGGACCTGGGATAAGTTCTACGAAGCTATGATTTATTTAGGAAAGCCATCAATGTACACCGTAAGTGTAGCGCTGCGCATGTTTGCCGACCCGAGCTCACAGACGGATTGGTCCGCTATGTTCGCTATGGCAAGTCTATCTTTGCTTCCGCCTGTTATCGTATTTTTTATTTTTCAAAGATATATCGTGGATGGAATAAGCACGACGGGGCTCAAAGGGTAGCGAGTTGAAGGGTTAAACGGAGTGTGAATTCTAGAAAAACAAAGGAACCGTCAACGCTATGACGGTTCCTTTGTTTATAGTTCCATTTTCTGTGCGAGACTCATTTCCACACACATGAGAATAAAGGCACCTGCTCCGTGCAAATCGTTCTCGCTGGTAGGGCGTGCGATATAGTGGGCGTAGTCTCCGATCCCTGTGCCAATGCAGATTTGACCGATGATTACGTTGCCATTCTCATCGAACTTCAGTGTATCAATGACTCCTTGATAGCCTTTCCAGGCATACGCCAAATACTTAGGATCCAGATAACCGAATCGTACGGCTTTGGCAATCGCATGAACATACAAGGACGTACAGGAATTTTCCAACCAATTATCTATTCGATCACCTTTGTCGACAACCTGATACCATAAGCCAGTTTCATCATCCTGATATTTCGTCAAGGCGATGAGCAGATCCTGAAGAATGGCTGTCAGCGCGGCTTTATCCTTATGATCTTCTGGGAGGTATTCGAACATTTCCAGCAGAGCGACAGGGTACCAGCCAATGGCTCTTCCCCAGAACTCGGGAGCGAGGCCGGTATCCGGGTCCGCCCAAGCCGCTGCTTTGGTTTCATCCCAACCATGATACAGCAAGCCAGTGTTAGGATCTTTGGTATGCCTTTCCATCAATAACGCTTGGAAGGTCATCAGGTCGAAATAGTCGCTTTCGCCAAATGTCTGACCGAACTGCACAGCAATGGGTCCAGCCATATATAATCCGTCTAACCACATTTGATTAGGGTAATGTTCCTTATGCCAGAACCCGCCGGACGGATTGGTTTTCCATGATTTTATAAGGGGAACAAGCGTATGCAAGGCTTTTTTATATCGTTCATCGCCGGTTTGCTCGAATAGGTTAAAAAGAAGCACGCCAGGCTGAATATCATCCAGTTCGTCCGGGTTGAACTTCTTGATACTGCCATCTGCGAGAATCTGGCTGTCCACCCAGCGTTTGATATAATCATAGTATTTATTATTATTGGTTTCCCGCCAGCATTTCTCCATACCGGACAGAAAGACACCTTGATGATAATGGAACCGGTCTGGAGGAAGTAATTCCGGCTCAAATTTGAACATTAACGCCTCGCAGGCTTTTTCCGCCCACTCAATGGGAGATCTGGTCTCTTGTTCTGTGATTCTGATTTGACTATTAACTTCTGAAGAACTCATTTGGTTCATTCCTCCTTCTTGTACGTAAGGCAATCATAACAGAGGAATATGTACATTTTTTGCGATGATGTTCGAAAACTACCTATATCTTGCGAGAAATGCACAGTGGCGTATAATAAATGACAAATGGATGGAGAGGTGGGCAAGGAATGGGAGAACTTCAATTCGAAAACCGAGAAGGTACCTTCTCGGTTTCCCACAGGAAAGCGCTAAGTCACAATATGCCGATCAGCCATTTTCACAGTACCTTCGAGATCTTCTATTTAATGTCTGGTAAAAGGGAGTTTTTTATTAAGGACAGGACGATGGTAATTAACGAGGCTGATGTCATCATCATCTCTCCCAATATTCTGCATCGGACTACGAATACGGAAAAGCCCAAGCATGAACGGCTCATCGTGAATATTCATGAAACCTATATGGCTTCAGTCAATGGGGCCTATCGGGATATTTTACAGCCTCTTTTTGAGAACGAATATCTTATCGTAAAATGCTCTTTGCAGGACCGGCTTGTTATCGAGGACCTTGCACAACGAATCATACAAGAGATGCAGGAGAGGAAACCTGGGTTTGAAATGTATGCGCAAATTCTAGTGCTGCAGCTGCTCATCATTTGCTGTCGATATGTCAAACAAAATAGCATGGAACCGGCCGAATCACCAAGCCCCATGCATGAAAGAATCTCGGAAGTTGTTAAATATATCAACAATCATTATACGCAGGAACTGTCACTTCATTTGCTGGCAGAGAAGTTTTATGTGAGCCCTTATTATTTGAGCCGATTTTTCAAAGAAGCGACTGGATTTACGTTTGTGGAGTATTTGAACAGTGTCAGGATTAAGGAGGCAAAGAAGCTTCTGGAGCAATCCAATATGAAGGTTAGCCTGATTGCCAAGAAGGTAGGCTTCGGAAGTGTTACGCATTTTGGCAGAGTGTTCAAACTAGTCACAGGTTATGTGCCGCTATACTTTAGAAAGAATTAGGATAGCGAGGTGAAATTTTATACGGAGCGTGAAGATGAGTTACCAGAGGTGCATACCTCTGGTTTCTTAATTTCGGGTATTCAATTGGAGTTTTCTAAATTGATTGGGACTAACTTGTTCCAGATGTTTAAAAACGGTACTGAAATAGTTGGCATCTTCAAAACCTGATAAAAAGGCAACTTCTTTGACTTGCATAGAGGGGTTCAGCAACATAAGCTCCTTGCTCTTTTTTATTCGAACGGAATTAATATACTGAAAAATTCTTACATTGGTTGTTTTCTTAAATACGGTACATAAATGCTGCGGGGTAAATTCCGTAATCTCTGCCATTGTTTCTAAAGTGAGCGGATGATTAAAATGTTGGTCAATATAATCAAAAAGTGGCTTAAGTTTATTATTCATATGGGTTGCACTATTGTTTGGGTGAGTAGAAGTGTATTGCACGATGTCGGTCAAAAGGGAATAAATAACGCTGGAACATTGGATCCCTTTCAAACTGCCGTCCGATTGTTGGATGCCTAAGGCACTTTGAATTTTGGATAAAAGAATATCGGGTCTAAGTACATACAGGGCACCAGAGGATTGAATGCCTGCGTTCTGCCTCAAGAATGACCCCACTTGATGGCCGTCGAAGACGATCCAATCCACGATCCAGGAAGGAGTTATCGCGTAATATTCATGAGGGGTTCCTTTTAACAGCAGCATAGCCATACCTTCTTTTACTCGATATGTTCTGCCTTCCGTCAGCAACTCACCTTCACCCTCTATGCATTGGATCCACTGATATAAATATCCTTCGGGACGCACAATAGGTTCCTGACTCCAGTTCGAGCCTACATCGACTAGATAGTAGGGCAGTAATCTATCTGATTCTGTAATGATTGGTATGCGTCTCTTCAAGTGATATACCACCTTAATATTTTAATATAATACTTAATATTCTTAGATTGTTTGAGGTTTAATTGAATTTTATAATATGAATATAACAAATGAAATATGATTGAGCAACGAGAGGATGGGATGAGAATGAGCCGAGTAGAGAACTTGATTATGGATGGTTGGGAATTTACATTGAAGGAACCTAAGGATGAGTATTTCGAGCCCGTACATCTTCCGCACGATTGGGCAATTACTGCTCCCATCAACCGAACAATGAAGCAAGGGGAAGCTCAAGGTTTTAGAGAGAGATGGGGGATTGGTTGGTATAGAAGAAATCTTGCCATCGCCGAGATTAAGGAAGATCACGTCTATCATTTGCAATTTGACGGTGTATACGAGAACAGCACGGTATGGGTGAACGGGAAAGAAGTGGGTGGACGAAAATACGGATATTCGAGATTTACGCTGGATATTACGGATAACATTCAAGAAGGAGACAATCTGATTCTGGTTAAAGTGGATAACACTTCTTTCCCGGCAGATAGATGGTACTCAGGGGCAGGCATCTACCGAAATGTTAAGCTGCTAGAATTGAATCAACATCATCTCAAGCCGGAAGAGATTCAAGTGAAATCCATCGTTAGGGGAGATAAAGGGATTGTGACCATCTTGACAGGTGTTTCCTCCTTAGTGAAAGCCTATATTTCTGATGGAACGACTTATTTTACTGGCGAATCGCAAGATGGAACAATCTCAGTTGAAATACCTCAAGTAAAGCTCTGGAGCCCGGATCAGCCGCATTTATATCATCTGGAATTATCTCTTTTTGAGGGGGATAGGCTTGTGGATGCCTACCGTCTACGGATCGGTGTCCGAGATATTCAAATGATTCCCGGTAAAGGCATGTCCGTCAATGGCAGCATGACTAAGATTAAAGGATTTTGTATTCATCAAGATGCGGGGTGTCTCGGAGTTGCCGTTCCAACAGAAATCTGGAAAGAAAGATTAATGAAATTCAAAGCCATGGGATGCAATGCCATTCGTCCGTCACACCACATGCCGGCATCAGAAATACTGGATATTTGTGATGAACTTGGTTTGCTCGTGTATGAAGAGCCATTCGATAAATGGACGGGGGGTTCATATAGAAGATATTTTGAGACGGAATGGCAATCGGACTTGGAATCTATGGTAAAAAGAGATCGTAATCATCCGTGCATCTTTATGTGGGGCGTAGGCAACGAAGTCGAAAATCAAGGGCAAGCGTCCATGCTCAAAATATTAAAAATGCTGAAGGATCACTTGCTCACCCTCGACGATACGAGACCGATTTCTTATGCGATGAACCCTCATTTTAAATATGAAAGCCATGTCGATTTATCTCAAGTGAAGGATATTCAGCAGTTTGTCGATGAGGTTAGTGATACAGAAATATATGATAAATATGAAAGAGTGGAACGGATCCGGAGAATTGCCGAGATTGTGGATGTCATCAGCTGTAACTATCAGGAGCAATGGTACCCGCTAATCCATGAGGCGATTCCCGATAAATTGATTCTGGGAACGGAGACTTACCAATTCTTTCGGGGACATCCCGATCAGATGCAGAATTTCAGCGATGAAGTGCCATGGATGGATGTGGAGAAACATGATTATGTTATAGGCGGCATGTTATGGACAGGCATTGATTATCTGGGCGAGTCCATGGGGTACCCCGCCAAAGGATGGGCGGGTTCGTTGTTCTCGACAAATAATGAGCGTAAGCCAATTTCGTATCTATATGAAAGCTATTGGTCAGAGAAACCGATGGTCTACTTGTCTGTCATGGACTACTCTCTGCAAGATGAAGGCGTGAAGGAGCATTGGGATGCTCCAAGATATGCGAGCCACTGGAGCTTTCCGCAGTTTAATAAAACGGTAATTCCTTATATGATCGCAACGAATTGTGAGGAAGTTACGATTGATTTGAATGGTAAACAGTTTCATGTAAAAAAGCCATCTGACTATCCAAACCGAATGATTACAGGTTATCTCCCCTACCTGCCGGGAACAATAACAGTCAAAGGTTATATTAGCGGTCAAGAGGTGAGCAGCTATAGTTTACAAACAGCCGGGCTTGCAGTGAGACTTGGATTTGATTCAGAAGTCATTACGCTGAAAGCCACGGAAGGATATCAGAAATTATTCACGGTGCGAGCTAAAGATTCGGATGGCACACATGTATTTCGCGAGAGTTCAAAGGTAAATTTCGCTGTGACCGGACCGGCGGAGATTATCGCAGTAGACAATGGAGATCTGTGTTCAAGCGAGCCTTACGATAGAAACTGGATGCACATGTACCGTGGATGTGTGAGTACGGTTATCCGATTAACGGGTGAAACAGGGCGCGTAGTGTTATCGGCATACTCAGAAGGTATGTATGCTGCTCAGTTGGTCGTTGAGGTTGTTTAAGGGCAGATGTCTTTGCAGAGCTGCGCTCTGCCGATTATGCGAACTATAGAACAAGACAGGAAGAGTATGCCTGACGGCAGCTCTTTTTTGTTTTGTCCAGTAGGTTAAAGTTCTGGAAGACGAAGCCGGTCTTCCGATTCATATCGGACGATTAGGAAGGAGAAAAAAGTAGAAAATTGAAGGAAAATATATCCATAAATAGGATTGACAAATATTCCCTCCAGTCTTAGAATTTGTATCAAGACACTTTGTTAGTCATCTTAACTATCAAAGGGGGTGAGAATGTGCTTGGACGCGGTCAAACTGGAAATACCAAGCTAGTTAAACAAATGAATCGACAATTGCTTATAAGTCGGCTCAGAGAATACAAGCGAGTTTCCCGGGCGGATTTGGCTAAACTTACTGAATTGAGTCGTCCGTGTGTTTCCTCTCTAGTAGATGAAATGATACGAGAAGGCCTCATCCATGAGGTCGGCATCGGTGAATCCAAAGGCGGAAGAAAGCCGATTTTACTGGAGTACAACTTTAAAGCTAAAGGTGTGATTGGCGCTGTGTTTGAGGGCAGCACCCTCCATATGTCCATAGCAGATCTTAGCGGTGAACTGCTCTTCAATTATGGGACGCGTTTATCTCAGCCGACCAACGGGGAGACGGCAATCCGTGCGCTGGAAGTGGGTGTGGATGCCCTTCTGAAGCAAAGTGGATTTGATAAAAACCATCTTCTGGGCATTGGGATCGGACTTCCGGGAATCACGCAGCGCACGGACGGAACGATTAGTTATGCGCCAAGCACAGGTTGGATGGGGCTGCCTGTTCAGCAAGAAATGGAAGAAAGATTAAGCATTCCGGTATTCATCGAAAATGATGTTAATTTAATGACGATTGGTGAGTTTCATCAGGGGATTGGCTTTGGTGTTCGTAATCAAGTTCATATGTATGTAGGTACAGGAATCGGTGCAGGAATTATTATTGACGGTCAATTTTATCGAGGCTTTCGTGAAGCTGCCGGCGAGATCGGCTATATGATCATCGGGCCTGTCGGACGAACTCGGCGTGGTGAATATGGCGTATTCGAAAGAAATTATTCAGTTTCTGGCATCATCGAAAAAGCAAGGCTGATTCTGACGGGCTGGAACGAAGATACGAGTGTCATCACCGAACTTATGAGGCAATCAGAGGACGGAAATCGAGCAGCGGAGCAGCTTTTGGAAGACATTTACGTTCACTGGGCACATGGCATGGTCAATATGATAAGTGTGTTGGATCCAGAGTTGTTAATCATTAATGGAGAAATGGTCAACATCGGCGAACAGGGGATAAAGAAGTTAAACGGGCTTCTATCGGAATGGGTTCCCTTTGTGCCGCCTGTCAAAGTTGCAGCCTTAGGTATTAAAGCAGGAATAATTGGAGCTATTCAAATTGTTTTGGAAGCCCTTTCATGAACGAGCATACATAAAGGATCACCAAAAAATAAATTACTGGAGGAATTTAAACAATGAGAATGCTAAAGGGGAACATTTCGAAATGGGTTACCGGCATGCTTCTTTGCACTGTTATGACAGCGGTTACAGCGTGTGGGAGCGCGACTCCTAGCGGTGGGCAAGCAACCAAGCAGCCGGATAAACCGGCGGAATCGGCTAAACCTGCCGAAACTCCAAAGGCCTCAGAGAAGCAAAAACTCGTCATTTACACAGCTAGAGATAAAAACGTTGTGGATGAGATTATTCCAAAGTTTAAAGAGAAAAATCCAAATGTTGATGTTGAAGTGCTGACCATGGGCGCTCAGCAAATCATGGAACGTGTCCGTGGAGAGAAAGCTAACCCGCAAGCAGACTTCTGGTGGGGTGGAACCCAATCCTCGCTTATGACAGCGGCAGACGAAGGACTCCTTGAAAGCTTCAAACCTAGCTTCGGCGACAGCATACCGGCGCTCTATAAGGATGCAAAGGACCGTTGGTACGGCGAAATGCTGCTTCCTGAGGTTATTATGTACAACTCTAAAGCGCTAAAAAAGGAAGATGCCCCTCAGGATTGGGATGACCTGCTTGATGCTAAATACAAGGGGAAAATCATCATTCGCGGTGTTCTCGCTTCGGGTACGATGAGAACCATTTACTCTGCGATGGTGTTTAAAGAAGGTGGAGCTACAGATCCGAAAAAAGGCTACGACTGGCTGAAAAAACTGGATGCGAATACGAAAGAATATGCGCAGGATCCTACAAACTTATATTTGAAGCTGGCGCGTGAAGAAGGAACGCTGTCTCTTTGGAACATGCAGGATATCATGATTCAGAAAGAATTGCAGAAGCAGCCATTTGATTTTATTTATCCGAAGAGCGGTGCGCCGATTCTGGTAGATGGTGTAGGTATTGTTAAAGGTGCAAAAAACATGGACGCAGCCAAGAAGTTTTATGAATTCCTATTTGATTCCAAGTTGCGAGTGGAATTAGCAGAGAAACTATTCCAAATCCCTACCAGAACGGATATTAGCAAAGACACGCTTCCTGCTTGGTTAAAGGGCGTTGAATTAAAGCCTATGCAGTTGGATTGGACAGTTATGGCTAGCAAGGAAAAAGATTGGATGCAGTACTGGGACGAAAACATCAGAGGTAAGGGCGGCAAATAAATCAGTTTGGATGGCGGAGGGTCCCCCTCCGCCACAATGACAACAAGGGAGGTAGCCCGCTTGATTGATGTAGCTTTGGAACATGTAAGCAAAGAGTTCGGTAAAGTGAAAGGTGTCCAAAACGTAGATATCAGAATTAAACCAGGAGAATTTTTCACTTTTCTTGGTCCGAGCGGATGCGGGAAAACAACGACGCTTCGGATGATCGCCGGATTCTATTATCCGAGCGCAGGACGCATTGTCTTCGGGCATGAAGATGTTACAATCCTGCCTCCGAATAAACGGAATACAGGCATGGTATTTCAGAACTATGCGCTTTTTCCGCATTTAACCGTATTTGAAAATGTAGCGTTCGGCCTGGAGGTTAGAAAAAAGTCTAAAGCGGAAATCACCGAGAAGGTAGAGCGAGCCTTAAGACAGGTGCACCTGGGTAATTTTGGACACAGACGAATTGACCAATTGTCAGGCGGACAGCAGCAGCGTGTTGCTTTAGCAAGAGCCCTAGTGATTGAACCCAAGATATTACTTTTGGATGAACCCCTGTCCAACTTGGACGCTAAGCTTAGGGAAGAAACACGTTTAGAGATCAAGCGTCTGCAGATGGAACTTGGAATAACTACGATCTACGTTACTCATGATCAAGCGGAAGCGATGTCGATGTCAGACCGCATTATGGTCATGCACGGCGGTATCGTCCAGCAAATCGGGACGCCCGAGGAAATATATCACCACCCGGTTAATCGGTTCGTAGCTTCATTCATCGGTGAGTCGAACTTGTGGGAAGGCGTAATTGAAGAGATCCGTGGGGAAGAAGTCGCAATCCGAGTGGCCCCTAGCCTCGTGTTAACGGCTTTAGCCCGTAATTGTTCACCGAACACAACATTGGCAGTTGGGACCAAAATGACTGTATCCATACGTCCTGAGTCCGTTCGTGAAGCGCTGCCGGAGGAGCAGCTTCGACCGAATACCGTGATCGGTAAGGTAATCATTTCAGAATTTACGGGCATCAGCGTTAATTATTTGCTTCAGGTGCACGAGCTTTCGTTGAAAGCCATGTTTGTGAACCACAAAACACAGGTCCAGCAGCGGGGGGACGAAATATCTATCTATATTCCCAAAGAAAGCGTATACCTGTTAGGGTAAACGAGGGATCCGATGATGAAAACTGACATACAATCCTATACGCAGCCTGTCACTCGTAAACGTTCAATTATTCATTCACCTAATTTCGTTTATGTGCTAGTAGCACCGCTTTTTCTTGTATTACTGGCTTACGTGCTATTTCCCTTATGCCAGACCTTTCTACAAAGTGCCTTCGTGGATGGGCAGTTTTCGATGAAAAGTTACGCCAAGTTCTTTAGTTTGGAGCATACTGCAAACCTGGAAGCCCTATGGACGAGTATTTATTTATCGGTTCTTAGTGTGATTACGTGCGCACTCGTCGGTATTGCCATGGCTTTCTTGCTTGAGCGTTATGAATTCCCGGGACGGAAAATATTAGCCGTGCTCGTTATGGTTCCGATGGCTTTACCCCCGTTAATTGGCGTGTTGTCCTTTACGTTTTTATATAGTGAGAGCGGGATCATTCCCCGCGTCCTGAAACTTCTGCTTCATCTGGATCACGTCCCTTTTTCGCTTAAAGGCGTGTGGGGTGTGCTCGTAGTCCATACGTTTACAATGTATACGTATTTCTACATGACAGCTTCGTCCGCTATCAGAGGTTTGGATCCATCGCTGGAGGAAGCGGCGTCCAGTCTTGGAGCCGGAAGATTATATATTTGGCGGCGAGTTATTATTCCGATGCTGACACCGGCCATTATCGCTTCATCTCTATTGGTTTTTATGGTTTCTATGGCTTCTTATACGGCACCTCTCATCTTTGGAATAGAGCGGACGATGACGATGCAGATTTACTTGTCGCGTACAAATGGCAATCTGGATATGGCTGCGACGCAGTCGACGATTTTATCGTTCGTCTCCATTCTGTTTTTGATTCTAATGCGCTGGTATCAGAGTCTTCGTAATTATCAAAATATGAGTAAAGGCGTCTCTGTGCACAGAACGGAAGTAAAAACGATGTGGGGCCGATATTTGGCGATGCTGTTTTCCTTCCTCGGCGTCATTGTCCTGCTTCTGCCGATATTCGTAATTATTCTTATCTCTTTTTCCGCAGATGGCAAATGGACTACGCAAATTTTACCGCCAGAGTACACCTTTAAGCACTATGTGGAGCTTTTTACGAATAGCAAAACGTGGCGCCCGGTAGTGAACAGTTTCAAAATGAGCTCCATTGCCACATTAGGCAATCTCCTATTTGGCGTAGCGGCTGCTTACGCGATGGTTCGTATGAAATTCAAAGGAAAGTCGCTAATGGACATTTTTATCATGCTTCCATGGGCGCTGCCAGGTACAGTTGTAGGTATTAATCTGATAGCGGCATTCAGTACGCCGTCCATATTCAGCTTTAACCAAGTATTGGTAGGAACCTTCTGGATTTTGCCTATCGCCTATTTTGTCCGTCATTTACCTCTGGTTTTCCGCTCGACGTCCGCTACTTTGATACAAATGGACGTCTCCACGGAAGAGGCTGCACGCAATTTGGGTGCTACCTGGTGGTACAGCTTCCGGCGCGTCGTTTTCCCCATGGCGCTTAGCGGCATTCTGGCTGGGACACTGCTTGCGTTCGTGGACGGTATTGGCGAATTCGTAGCCTCCATTTTGCTTTTTAAAACAAGTACCGTTCCCATCTCGGTAGAAATATTTCAGAGAATGTACGCTTTCGAATTCGGCACAGCTTGCGCATATGGCGTTTTGCAGATCGTCCTGATTATCATTGTTCTTTTTATTTCGCGCAAGATGACAGGGGATAAAGCGGGCAGCGCATTCTGACGATCCGTGATGATCTTCAAGCAGGTTCGGTCATATCGTGGGAACACCTAGGAGTTCATAACCACGTCATGATATACAGCGGGAAATTGGCCATTTCTTGCCGTGTTAGTTAGGAATGATCAAAGGAGGAGTTCAATTGAGTGGTAAGTCGAAATCAAGCCCCAAATTAGTATCCATGATGACGAGCGTTGCGATCGCAGGAAGTATGCTTTTGCCTGCAATGGCAAGTCCTGCTTATGCAGAACGAGGCGTAGTAGATCTCTGGAAATCGATTAAGCCGTTAACGACCATTGCAAGTGCCATGAATACCGGTGCCCATCCAGATGACGAGCATAGTGCTGTGCTTGCTTATCTTTCTCTTGGCAAAGGTGTCAATACGTTCAGCGTTATTGCAAACCGTGGCGAGGGCGGGCAAAATGAAATCGGCAGCGAGCTGGGTAATCCCCTGGGAATTATCAGAACGCGCGAACTGCAGGAAGCCTCAAAAATTACTAACGTAACACTAGGCATGCTTAGTGAAGAAATCAATGATCCGATTTTTGACTTCGGATTTTCTAAAAGTGTAGAAGAAACGCTTCAACATTGGGGGGAGTCCGTTGCGTACGAACGGTTGATACGTAAGATCCGTGAGGATCGTCCGGATGTCATCATTCCATCCTTCCTTAATGAAGATTCGACGCATGGCCATCATAGAACGATTAACGTTCTGACTGTTCGGGCATTCAAGGATGCTGCCGACCCGAATGTATTCCCTGAGCAGCTAAAAAAAGGTCTGCAGCCTTGGCAGGTTAAGAAGTTATATTTGCCGGCGGACGCCAAGAAATATAACGTCATGGTTCCAGTAGGCGATTACGATAACATCTACGGCGCTTCTTATGTGCAGCTGGGTGAGGAATCGCGATTTATGCATAAGAGTCAAGGTATGGGCAGAGTCGTAGATGAAGGTCCATCCGGTAATTATTATACGCTTGAATCAAGTACAGTAAAAACGAATGATAAGGAAACAAGTTTCTTTGATGGCATTGCCTTTTCTTTTGCCGACCTCGCGAAAGAAGTTGAAACCAAAGGCAAAGATAATAAAGTAACGAAGGACTTACAGCAGCTGCAAAAAGACAGTGAAGAGGTTATTCAGGCGTATCCAAACTTCACAGAAGTGGCTAGAGAAGTTCACGAAATGAAAAAGGATGTCCAAAACGCCTTGGCAGACGTGAAGGCATCCAGTCTTGATCAAGCCGTGAAGGATGATTTGTCCTATCGTTTGAATGTGAAAGACGCGCAATTGAACAAAGCTAGTATGGAAGCCACTTCACTGGTTGTTAAAGTAAAACCGGATACAGGTGAGCTAGTTGCCGGTCAAACGACCAAGGTCGTGGTCTCTGCCTTCAACGGTGGCCATGTAGACCTGAAAAACATTCAGCTAAACTTGAATGTTCCGCAAGGATGGGAAACCAAGGCTGCAGGGCCGGTTGCCTTCGATTCGATTGGCAATAATCAAACGGTTTCCGTTACGTACAATGTGACCGTACCTAAGGACGCTGCTGAGTTTAAGCCTTATGCGGCACCGAGTCTAACGGCTGATGTTACATACAAGGCGTTTGATACGTCCAGTACGGTTAGAGCAGTTCCGCAAAATGCGGTTGCCGTTCTTCCAGCCTATGCGATGTCTCTTAGTCCAAATGCAACTGTATTTAATACATTGAAATCGGATGAAGCGATTCCGGTTAAGGTTACAGTACGTAACTATACGCCAGGCGCTTCCAAGGCATCAATTTCCTTGAATTTGCCGGAGGGATGGACGGCTGAGCCGTCTGTAGAAGAGCTAAGTTTCGCTTCTAAAGGCGAAACCAAATCTGTTTCCTTCACGGTCAAAGGTTCCACCAAGGTGGCCACTGGCAAGTATTCGATTACAGCTGTAGCTAAGAATGAAGATGTTCAAAGCAATGAAGGCGTTCAAGTGATTTCATATCCGCATATCGGTACAACGTATTTGGTTCAGCCTGCTGAACTGAAAGTTCAAGCGTTCGATCTGGCTGTTCCGCAAAACCTAAAAGTTGGATACGTATCAAGCGGTTTTGACAACATCGATGAATATTTGCGTCAAGTAGGCGTTAATGTTGTGAAATTGGATGACAAGGCAATTCAATTCGGCGATCTCTCTCAATATGACACGATTGTTCTTGGCATTCGCGCCTATGCTTTCCGTCCGGAGCTGATTCCAAGTAATCAACGTCTGTTGGATTATGTGAAGAACGGCGGAAACCTAGTGGTTCAATATCATAAGCCGGAAGATAAATGGAAGCCTGAGCTTGCGCCTTATCCGATTAAGATTGGTGAACCGTTAATTAAATGGCGTGTAACCGATGAGAATTCCAAGGTTACGATGCTGGCTCCGGATCATCCGATTTTCAATTACCCAAATAAGATTACAAATGCGGATTGGGATTCGTGGATTCAGGACCGTTCTGCTTATAATCCTGCACAATGGGGCGATGAGTACACGGAGCTGATTTCTAACGGCGATCCGGGCGAACAAGAATTCACAGGTACTTTCTTGTCGGCTCCTTACGGAAAAGGCGTTTACACGTACAGCTCGATTGTTTGGTATCGTGAAATCCCAAATCTAGTTCCTGGATCCATTCGTATGTTCGTTAATATGATTAGCCAAAAACAGTCAGAGAGCAATTAGCTAACCTATTACATCTGGAGGTCTCGTTCAGCGCCTCCAGATGTATCATGAATTTGGAGGTTGTTCAGGGGATATGAATGTAATGAATGTTCATGGGCGAGAGGTAGATGAAGTTAGGCGTACAGTGCAATTTGCTGTGGTTCCACTGGGTTCTTTAGAATATCATGGTCCGCATTCACCGTTGGGTACGGATATTATTTTGGCTGAGGGTTTTGCACAAAAGGTAGATCTTGCTCTTAAGCCCTTAATCTATCCTGTAATACCGTATACGCCTTGTCCAGGCAAAACCCAAGATTATTCTGGTACGGTTACGGTCCGCCCATCTGTCTTTATTGATTACTTATCAGACATCGTAGACGGAATTTGTCAGTTGGGTATTCGCAATATTGTCCTACTCAATGCTCACGATGGCAATATGGGGCCTTCCCGGACCGTAGCCGAATCCATCACCGGTGCATATAAAGACGCGAGCATCCTGTTAATCAACTGGTGGCAAATGGTTGCGACAGAATATGCTGAGCAAAGGGGACTTTTTCAAGGGACTGCGGGCAGAGGCCATGGGGGGCCATATGAAATGTCGGCCGTTAAGGCTTTTCGACCGGACTTGGTATCCGTACAGGATGCAGACTTGGAATTAGATTCATGTCCGCCTTTAACTTCAATGCCCTATGTTTTAGTGGAAAGTACGCCCCAAGGATGGGATGGATACACGGGCAAAATTAGGCAAACTTCGCATGAAGCCGGGGAGTCGATTGTGGAAGAAGCTGTCCGGAATATGAATCAACTAATCGCGAATTGGCTTGAGATGAGAGCAAAAAGGGATAGGAAAGGATGAACCGCAAAATGGGATATCGCGAACAACTGCTGCAATCTGAAGGATCTTCTTTTCCGGGGAAAACGTATACGGAGGTAGTTTTGGAGCCAGCCTATAATGAAGCAAAAGAAAATCTGCTAGGCCCGATGATGGCAATCAACAAAGCACATTTGATCATGCTGCATGAGCAAGAACTAGTCACAGAAGAAGAATCCAAACAAATAGCTAAAGCCGTTCAGAGCCTTGACTTGGAGGCTCTTCGCCATAGCACTTATACCGGAGAGTTCGAGGATTTATTCTTCCAGGTCGAGCATCAGTTACTGGCGCATGCCGGGGATATCGCTGGCAATTTACATCTTGCGAGAAGCCGCAATGATATGGGCATTGCGATTTATCGAATGGTGCTCAGAGAGAAATTAGCGGTGACACTGTCTTCTGCCCTTCTCTTGAAGGACCATTTGCTGGACTTTGCAGAGGAACATTTGGACACGGTGATGATTGGCTATACCCATACGCAGCAGGCTCAGCCAACGACTCTCGCTCACTACATGACGGCTGTAATCGATTCCTTAAATCGTGATATCCGACGCATGAAAGCGGCTTATGCCAACTGTAACCGAAGCAGTATGGGAGCGGCGGCATTGACGACCTCAGGATTTGCTATCAGCCGGGAGCGTATGATGAACCTGCTTGCTTTTGACGAACTTATCGAAAATTCATATGATGCGATAGGCGGCGCTGATTACATCGGAGAAATCGCGACAGCCATTCAGCTGGCGGCCATAAATTTAGGGCGAGTCGTACAGGATCTTCTTTTGTGGTGTACGCAAGAGTTTGCGGTGCTTAAGGTAGGAGCTCCTTACGTACAGATCAGTTCCATCATGCCACAGAAACGAAACCCCGTCTCACTCGAGCATATGCGGGCGTTATTGTCGAGCTGTGTCGGCAATACGAATACGATTCTTTCCATGATACATAACACGCCTTTCGGAGATATTGTAGATACCGAGGATGATATGCAGCCGTATGCTTGGAAAAGTTTAGAAATCATGGATAAGTTATATAGATTATTAGCTGCCGTCATGGGCACGATGGAGGTTAACAAGGAAGTGCTTCGCCAGAGGACGGAAGGAAGCTTCGCGACAGTCACTGAGCTGGCGGATACGTTAGTGAGATCGGACGCGCTGTCCTTCAGGAAAGCCCATCATATTGTCAGCGATGTAGTAAACAAAGCGCTTGCTAATGGTCTGAGCGCGAATCAAATCACACTCCAATTGGTGAATGACGCTGCCAGAGGAGTTATTGGCCGGGATGTTTCCCTGAATGAGGAAGACTTGGGCAGGGCATTGGATCCCGTTCATTTTGTGGACATCCGTATGCTGCCGGGGGGCCCAAATCCTAAAGAAATGAAAAGAATTATCGATGACCGCAGGCTCCAGTACTCATCACATTTACAATGGCTGCAAGAGGCACGAGAGAAGAACCGATGTGCCATTCAACGTCTGGATGAAGTCATTCTTCGATGGAGTGAAGCCTGATGAAGAACATAAGAATCCCCTTACTTGCTTTTGATGGAGGAGGTACCAAAAGCCTTGTCGTACTAACGGATAGGGAAGGAAACGTATTAGGACAAGGAAAAGCAGGGCCATGTAATTATCAAGGGGTTGGCAAGAAAAGGGCGATGCGGGAAATCGCACATGGTATTCGCGAGGCGATACTGGACCTAGGTATCACCAATAATTTGGGAGATTTTCCCGAAATTGAGATCGACTGCGCTGTTTTTGGAATCGCCGGCCTGGATACGGAACTTGACAGGGAAGTGATTACGGAAATGGTGAAGGATACCCTCTGTCTCCTGACTCTCCAAGTAGGGCACTTAGTGGTTCATAATGATGGATTAGCCGCGTTATTAGGTGCAACCGAAGGCGAGCCCGGTGTGCTTGTCATTGCAGGAACAGGGTCGATTGTGTTTGGCATCAACGAATTCGGTCAAACGGGTAGGACTGGTGGATGGGGGCATCGGGTAGGGGACGAAGGAAGCGGCTATTGGATCGGTAAGCAGGCTGTGACAGCCATTCTTCGGACGAATGATGGTCGGGGTGATGCAACCAGACTCCATGAATGGGTGCTGCCACATATGGGCTTTAGCCATGTGGAAGAGCTGTTCAACTGGGTCTATAGTTCGGACTACTCCGTGGATAAATTAGGGGAATTATCCCAGTTGGTTAATTTAGCGGCGATAGCCGGTGATCATGAGGCTAAACGTATTTTATCCGCGGCCAGTGAGGAATTATTTGTGAGTGTACGGGCTATCATTCGGCAATTAATGCTAACGGATAAACCGTTTAAGCTGATTCTGCAGGGGGGCGTGCTGCAAAATATTAGCCTCGTTCGAGAACAGCTGATTTTGCAAATTGAGGCATATGCTCCCCAAGCTCAAATCATGGACATGCAGGGAGAACCGATAAACAGCGTTACTTCGATGGGTCTAATTTACTTAAAAACTTCGATCAGTGAATTGAATTGAAGGAAGGGGTTGAATGATATGAGTAAGAAATTATTATTCGTGTTTGCTCATCCTGATGACGAATCCTTTGCAGCCGGAGGGACCATGGCTAAAGCCCATAAACAGGGGCACGAGGTGTTTTTAATATGCGTCACTTCGGGCTGTAGAGGGAAGTCCGGTGAATTTCAATTTAGCTCACGAGAACAGTTAGCATTGCACCGCGAGGAAGAATTACGGAAGGCTTGCTCGATACTTGGCGTTACCGATTTAATTTTATATAGATATCCAGACGGGACCCTTAAGGATCAAGATGCGGATATACTGGCCGATCGCATTAGTCAAACGATTATTGCTTTAAAGCCAGATGTCATCCTATCTTTTCCGCTAGATGGGGTTACCGGCCATCCGGATCATATCGCGGTTTCCCATGCTGCTGAAAAGGCTGTAATCCTATCGGAGGCATATTATTCGCCAACTCAATTGCCTAAATTTTATTATATTTCCGTTCCTTACTATTATGCTCATTGTCAGGACGCTGGACCCGAGGATACATGCATCATTACAGGAAAAGTGGATATCAGTGAATTTAGATTATTGAAGGGACAGGCACTACAATCCTATAAGAGCCAAGTCTACTCCGTAAACCGGGCCTACCCGGGTGTGATGCAGAACGATTTTTCAGTCATAGGGTCTTATGAATACTACACTTTAATTCGTGATAACGGTAAACATGTCGATATGGTGGCAGAAAAGTTCTCCAACGAACTGCCACTCATCGACTTAGTTGATAAATAGTCCGGGTAGCGAGAATAATTCGGGCTTTACCATCGTACCAATAGGGAAAGGTTAGCATTGGAAGAAGGAGATTGCCAATGAGAGACAATACTGCCGTTCGATCGTTTCGACCCGGAGTCGTTCCAGAGTCAGCGCTTATGGATCTGCGCCGGCGAGTTGCCGCGACGAGATGGCCCGACAAGGAAAGCGCCCCGGGTCAGTCGCAAGGCGTGCCACTTGAGACGATTCAAACCATCGCGCGCTATTGGGCAACCGAATACGATTGGCGCAAATTCGAAGGATGGCTGAACGCCATCCCGCAATTCGTGACGGAAATCGATGGCTTGGACATTCAATTCATTCACGTTCGGTCGAGTCACGAGGGAGCGATTCCGATGATTCTGACGCACGGATGGTCGGGTTCGATCGTAGAGCTTCTGAAAGTCATAGATCCACTGACCTGTCCCACAAAGTACGGAGCGTCTGCCTCGGACGCGTTCCACGTGGTAATTCCTTCGCTGCCGGGTTACGGATTCTCCGGTAAGCCGACCAAGCCTGGTTGGGATGTTCCTCGAATCGCCAGGGCCTGGGCGGTGCTTATGAACCGGTTAGGCTATGAGAAATACGCTGCCCAAGGGGGCGATTGGGGCGCGCTCGTCGCGGATATGATGGGGGTGCAACAGGTACCGGGGTTGTTCGCCATTCACAGCAACATGCCCGGTACGGTGCCTCCAATCTATGAAGCGGCGATCATTAATGGAGACCCGATGCCTCATGATTTAACGCAAGAACAGAAAATTGCCTGGATGCAAATGGAATTCTTCTATCAGCATGTCGGTTACTCTGCGATCATGGGGAGGCGTCCCCAAACGCTGACCGGGCTGGCGGATTCGCCGGTGGGTCTCGCAGCATTCAATCTCGACCATGACGCGAAAAGCCTGAATCTCATTTCGGGAGCTTTCTTCGGTCACCCCGGGGGCATTTCGCGAGACGATTTCCTCGATAACATCACGCTCTACTGGCTGACGAACACGCCTGTCTCTGCGGCACGCCTCTATTGGGAAAACAAGCTTCCTTTCTTCTCGGTCAAAGGCGTCAATCATATCCCGGTTGCCATCAGCGTCTTTCCCGATGAACTCTATCAGGCTCCTCTTAGTTGGGCGAAGGAAGCGTATCCGAAGCTGTTCTATTACAACCGGGTTGACAGGGGAGGACATTTCGCCGCATGGCAGGAGCCGATGCTGTTCTCCGAGGAACTCCGCATGGCGTTCCGATCATTTCGTTAAAGAAGATTTCGAAGAGGCCCGAACCGGTTCGGGCTTTTTGCTTTTCATAATGGCATATTTTCATTATTGAAAATGGCTTTGTAAGCTAATTTCATTCATTACTTTTCTTCGATATACGCCTGGGGTAACGCCGGTAAACTTCTTAAATAACTTATGAAAATAAGGCAAGCTCTCATAACCGCAATTGTTGGCGATCGTATCGATACCTAAGTCGGTAGTTAAAAGCAGCTCCTTTGCAGTTGAAATTCGCTTGGCATTCACATAGTCGGTGATGTTCATCCCGGTTAGTTGTTTAAACACCCTGGATAAATGGGCGGTTGAGATGGAAGCGTGCTTAGCCAAATACGAAAGTCCAGCGATCGGTTCCGTGTGAAACTGATCTAAGTGTTGAAGGATGTTCAGTAACCAGGGGGGGCCGATATCGGACGAGACCAGTTGATGGTGGGATTCTTTTAATATCAAACGATTAATGCTGATGAGAAGGCTATTTAAATGTAGTTGCACTGCATATCTAAAACCGGCTTCGTGCCGTTCCAATTCTTCATGAATGTGTTCGAGTTTTTCTTCGAGCTGCGGGCGCATGGCTGCTGGGACAACAAGCTTATAGCTTGTATATTTCCGGGCTCGCTCAAAAACTTGCCTATTCGTAAACGAATCGCCTGCTGAAAAATGTCCGATCAATTGCGAATCAAAGTAGACGGCAGTGGCGGTAATTGGAAACTCGGAATCTGGCAATGCTTGATGAACGGTATTTCCAGGAATGATGAAGAGGTCTCCTTCATTCATCTCATAGAGCATTTGGTTTAAGAAAAACGTACCTTTTCCACTATAAATATAAACCAATTCAAAGCGATCATGGAGATGTTCTGGCAGTTCACGATTTGGTGTCTTTATGTCCTTAAAGACAATGTTGAGTGGTAAGAGGTGGTCGTTAATAAAGTTCTTTATAATTGGTTTTTGCATGTTCCGGCCCTCCCCAGATCATCTCACTGCGTGATTTTCTTGTTTATAGAATATCAAAATAGAGTATGTTTTTGCAAAGGTAAAGAATTAACAAAAAGCATATTCTTGATACAATAATAGTGAGCAGCACTAACTTTGAAGAAACTCAAATTATTCGATAAGTTCGGAAAATCTCAATAAAAGGAGCCAGTCATCGATGGACGTCGTTTACCAATTTGAAGAAGTAGCGAGACTTCCCTTGCCCGGGGATAACTGCGCCGTTGCGATTCAACAATTGAACTCCGGTACTGTCATTCAGTATGAAGGCCAATTCCTCGTCTTGGATTACACGGTGATGGAAGGCCATCGATTCGCGGTGAAAGCGGTTGCTCCTGGCGAAGATCTGCTTTCGTGGCATTTGCCTTTCGGCAAGGCGATTCAACCGATTCAGCCCGGCAACTATGTGATCAACAAAACAGTACGGGAAGCGCTCAGTGTGCGCCAGTTGACATTCGCGGTGCCGGCAGAGCCCAATTTTGCTGATCAAGTTTCTCCCTATATCCTTGACGAGGAGAACTTCCAGCCGGCTCAAGCTTCGCCAGTTTATGAGGATACGCGTACGTTCATGGGATATCGCCGCCATGCAGATCGCGGAGTTGGCACCAGGAACTACGTCGTACTACTCGGTACCACCTCGCACACGGGAAGCTACGTAACAGAGCTTGCTGCTCGTCTGCAAGGCGAGTGGAACAAGGATTCGAATATAGACGGGATCGTTCCTGTCGCTCACACAGAGGGCGGGACAGAGAAACCGAATAATGTGGATTTGCTGCTGCGGACGCTCGCAGGTTTCATGGTCAACCCGAACGTCGGAGCGGTACTAGTTGTCGATTATGGCAATGAATCGGTCACGAACAAGATGGTGGAAGCTTATGCACGTGAGCATAGCTATCCGATCAATGAAGTGCTGCATAAGTTCGTGTCGCTCACTGGCAGCTTCGATGAGGAGCTGGTTAAAGGGGAAGCGATCGTACGGAATTGGCTGGGGGCGGTTAGCTCGATGCAGCGGACGCCTGAATCCATCAGCCACTTGCGAATCGGCTTGCAGTGCGGCGGTTCGGACGCATTTTCCGGAGTATCCGCGAATCCGCTGCTTGGCTGGGTTTCGGAACAATTGGTGCGCTACGGCGGTGCGGCTAGTCTAGCCGAAACGGATGAGTTGATTGGGGCGGAGCCTTATGTCCTGTCAAAAGTACGCAACGTGGAAACCGCTCGCAAATTTCTGGAGCTTGTGAACCGATTTAAGGAGCGTACGTCCTGGCATGGCACTAGTGCGGAAGGTAACCCGTCAGGCGGCAACATGTATCGCGGCTTGTATAATATTTATCTTAAGTCTATAGGCGCTGCCATGAAGAAAGACCCGACAACACGGATCGACTATGCAACGGAGTACGGGGAGCTCATGAAGGATGGCGGCTACTATTTCATGGATAGCCCTGGCAATGACCTGGAGAGCATCGCCGGACAAATAGCCGCAGGCTGTAACATGATCTTTTTTACAACAGGAAATGGTTCAATTACTAACTTTCCGTATGTACCTACGGTCAAGGTGGTCACGACAACTCGCCGGTTCCAATTGCTGTCGAACGATATGGATGTGAACGCGGGGCAGTATCTGGAAGGTAAATCGATGGATGAGCTGGGCCTAGAGGTATTCGAGCTGGCGATTCAAATTGCCTCCGGTCAGCGAAGCGTCGGCGAGAAGGCGGGCCATGCCCAAGTACAAATTTGGCGCAACTGGCAGCAGAACGATGCGAGTCAGCTGGAGACCCTGCTTCACACTCCTGTACCGACAGGAGCTCCGATCGCCATTGAAGATGATGCTGTACCGACGGCTAATTCAATCCAATTCTCCTTTACTCGGCAACGCAATCGGCAGTCCAGTGATCATATCGGCTTGATCGTGCCGACCAGTCTTTGTGCCGGACAGGTAGCGGGTATGATCACACGGCGCTTGAACGAGCAAGGAGCAGGGAAGCCCGAGCTCTCGCGCTTTGTCACCTTGGCGCACACGGAAGGCTGCGGTACCTCGGGGGGGCCGGCTGAATCCCTGTTTTCCCGCACGATGATCGGTTATATTACGCATCCGATGGTGGAACATTGTTTGCTGCTGGAGCATGGCTGCGAGAAAACGCATAACGACTACATGCGCCATCAGATGGACGTAATGGGTGTCGATGCGAGCCGCCTTGGTTATGCCAGTATCCAGCTCGACGGGGGAATTGCCAAGGTGAGCGAAAAGGTCGAGTCCTGGTTCGCCGATCAATTGGCGGCCGCCGAACCTGCGGAGAAGGTGACGGTCGGTCTGGAAGGGCTGCGCATCGGGATTGTAAGCACTGGTGCCATTCACAAAGAGGCCGGCGAACAGCTGGGGCTGCTAACCAAGATGATCGTTGGCGCCGGAGGCTTGGTCGTCGTTCCCGAGAACAGCGGATTGCTTACCGAGGACGGGTTTAGTCAGCTTTTATTTGGTTCGTCTCCAGTTCGGCCGTCCATTGCCTATGGGGAACACGTCCGCCAAAACGGCTTCCACGTGATGGAAACGCCAACAACGCATGGCGTGGAGACGATCACAGGACTCGCCGCCACAGGTGTGGAGTTAATCATCGCGCTGATCGGCGATCGTCCGATGCAGGCGCATCCTTTCGTCCCCATGCTGCAAGTGACGTCGGAACAGGCTGATCTGCCTAACCATAAGCAAGATGTCGATTTGGTACTCGGGGGTAACCCGAGCTTCTGGGTGAATCAAATTCTCGAGCGCAGCAAAGAAATTCTGGAGCATACTTATGTACCGCGTCTCTATCAGCAGGGTAATATCGATTTCCAAATGACACGAGGCTTTTTGGGTGTGTCGTTATAATACAGACAATATCAGAAAGCGAGGAACACGCCATGACGAACGCATTATTATCCAAAAGACCGCTTGGCAGTACGGGCCTACTCATATCACCGCTATGTTTTGGAGCGGCTCCGCTGGGGGATATGCCGGAAACCTTTCAATACAGCACGTCGGAGGAACAAGCATTAATGACGTTGCGCACCGCCTTCGATAGCCCAATCAACTTTCTGGATACAGCTGCGGCTTACGGCGAAGGCGAGAGCGAACGGCGAATCGGTAAGGCCATTCATGCGAATGGTGGTCTTCCAGCAGGGTATGTGTTGGCCACCAAAGCCGACCGCGACCTAAAGACCGGCGACTTTAGCGGCGAACAAATGAAACGTTCCATCGAAGGAAGTCTCGAACGATTAGGACTTGATCGTCTGCAATATGTTTACATCCACGATCCTGAACATACCACCTTTGAAAATGTGATGGGATCCGGCGGACCGCTAGAAGTACTGCAAAAGTTTCAAGAGCAGGGGGTCATCGATCACATCGGCATATCCGGCGGACCGATCGATATGCTCATTCGTTATGTCGAAACGGGAGCGTTCAGTAGCGTTGAAACCCACAATCGATATACGCTGCTCAATCGGGCTGCCGAGCCGTTGCTTGATGTCGCGAGCCGTATGGGCGTTGCGGTTATTAACGCTGCTCCTTATGGCAGCGGCATACTCGCGAAAGGTCCGGAAGCATACGCACGTTATGCCTATAGCGAAGCTCCGCCAGTCTTATTGGAGAGAGCGCGTAATTTCGCCAAGGTTTGCTTGGAATACGATGTTCCGCTTGCCGCCGCCGCACTTCAATTTTCGCTTCGCGACCCGCGAATCGCGAGTACGGTCGTCGGCATGAGTAAACCGGAACGGATCGCTCAAACGCTGGAACTCGCGAATTACCCGATTGCCCCTGAGCTATGGCCGGCGCTTGATGCCTTTGGCTATGATATGGAAGATCCTGAAGAAAATCGTTTCGCTTAGAGTACCGAGTGAGATAAGTTCAAGCAAAGGAGCTTTCGTTCATGATCATAGACGCCCATCAGCATTTCTGGAATTTGGAAAAGGTGGCTTACCCTTGGCTCGATCCGTCTTACGGATCGATATGCCGCAACTTTGAGGCGGATGAATTGGAACCATTGATTCGCAAGGCTGGCATTAACAAAACGGTCATCGTACAAGCTATGAATTCCTATGAGGATACCGATTATATGTTAAAGGTAGCCGCCGAAAGAGAATGGGTAGGCGCGGTTGTTGGGTGGGTGCCCTTGAACATTCCGGGAGTGGCGGATAAAAAGCTGCAGGCATACGCCGCGAATCCTTCCTTCAAAGGGGTTCGTCATCTGATTCACGAAGAGAAGGATCCAGATTGGGTCATCCGTGATTCGGTGATAGAGGGACTCAAGATTCTCTCTTCCTTCGGCTTGACCTTCGATATCGTGGGCGAGTTCCCGAATCATTTGAAACATATCCCTTATTTGGCTGAGCAAATACCGGATCTTAGAATGGTCATAGACCACTTCGCCAAACCACCGATCAAGGAAAAGCAAATGGGAGCATGGGCGGAACAATTTGCTGCTGCGGCTCAGTACCCGAACGTGTACGCCAAGGTATCCGGATTGAATACGGCAGCGGATTGGCATACTTGGAGCTCAGAGGATTTGACCCCCTATATCGACTATGCGTTAAAGCATTTTGGGGCGGATCGACTCATGTTTGGAAGCGATTGGCCTGTAGCCAACTTGGCGGGGGACTTTGAGAAAGTCTGGGAGCAAACCAATCAGGCAATTTCGGATTATTCGGAACATGAAAGAGCTGCCATATTAGGCGGAACAGCGGCAAAATTTTATGGCATTCAAGCTGAATCATAGAGGAGTGGAAGTATGCGATTACAAGATAAGATAGTTTTGATCACCGGAGCTGGATCAGGTATCGGGAAAAGCACGGCATTGCTTTTTGCACAAGAAGGCGCGACAGTTATCGTGAACGACTTGGATGAAATCAAAGGCAGAGAAACCGTGAGCGAAATTAAGGACAAGGGTGGCGAAGGGCTATTTCTCCACGCGGATGTAACAAATGCTGAGCAAGTCAAGACGATGGTGGAAGCGGCTATTGCTGAATTTGGCCGCATCGACGTTCTGTTTAACAATGCGGGAATCAGCGGCGTCGGAGCCGTGCATGAAATTGAGCCGGAAGCTTGGGACCGGATTATGAACATTAACGTAAAAGGCGTATTCCTGCCTTCAAAATATGTATTGCCCTACATGATGGAACGTAAAACAGGTTCAATTATCAACATGTCGTCGTGCGTAGCGGAAATTGGACTCGCGCGCAGGGTTTCTTATGCTGCAACGAAAGGAGCCGTACTCGCCTTAACCAAATCGATGCAGGTTGATTATGCAGCCTACAACATCCGGGTGAATGCCCTTCTGCCGGGTACGATTTTTACACCGTTCGTAGAGAACTATTTGAAGACTTCCTATGACGATCCTACAGCTGCCATCGAATCCTTAAAACAGCGCCAGCTCAGCGGTGAACTGGGCAAGTCAGAGGATGTTGCTAAAGCGGCATTGTTCTTGGCATCGGATGATTCCAAGTTTATGATGGGTTCTCCGCTTTACATTGACGGTGGTGTTGTTTTCGGCAAGAACGCGTAACATTAGCTAGCTGGAGGAGTATATTTACCAATGAAACTACTGACATTTAACGACAACGGCCAATTAAAGCTTGGTATTAAAACGGGTAAAGGCATTTTGGATGTCGCCGCAGCAATTGAAGGAATGACTTTGAACCAAACGATTAGCTTGCCAACGACGCTGCATGCTGTCATAGAAGGCGGAACAGCGGCGGTTGCGCAGCTGCAGCGTTTTGTGAACATCGTGCTTGAAGCAGGCTCAGAGGGAGAAGTCTATTTGCTGGATGAGACTCATATCCAATATGGACCCTCTGTGACGAACCCTAGCAAAATCATTTGTGTAGGGCTTAACTATCGCAAGCATGCTGAAGAAACCAATGCGCCAATTCCGGAGTATCCGATTCTTTTTAATAAATTTTCGAACACGCTAACTGGACATGGCGCTGAAGTTCCACTGCCGGAGAAAGTTTCATCGCAGGTTGATTACGAAGCGGAGCTTGTGATTGTGATCGGTAAAAAAGCGAAATATGTGGAGAAGGAACAAGCGTTAGATCACGTATTCGGCTATAGCAATGTGAACGACTTGTCCGCGCGAGATTTGCAAATGAGAACGCATCAATGGTTGCTTGGCAAATCATGCGATGGCTTCAGCCCGTTAGGACCCTTCCTTGTTACCGCAGATGAAGTAGGGGATCCGAACAATCTGGATATTCGCTGTATCGTCAACGGCGAGGTTAGACAGCATTCCCATACATCCGATATGATTTTTCATTGCGACGAGATTGTCAGCTACATCTCGCAACACATGACCTTGCTTCCAGGTGATATTATCCTAACTGGAACGCCTGCCGGCGTTGTGCTAGGGTATCCGAAGGAAAAGCAGATCTATTTAAAACCGGGAGATGTTGTAACCATTGAGATTGAGAAATTGGGTTCGTTAACAAATACGATGGTTGCTGAGAAATAGCAGAATAAATAGTAAGAACCTCGATCGTTGAGGTTCTTTTACTTTACATATCCGACAATCTGATAAAGATATAGGTCATAAAGATGAGAGGTGCACCATGAAAGTATCATTATTTATTACTTGTCTTAGCGATGCGATTTATCCCCGAGTAGGAGAAGCGATGGTGCGGCTTTTAGCCAAATATGGGGTTCAGTTGGAGTTTCCACACGTTCAAACTTGCTGCGGTCAACCCGCTTATAACAGCGGATATTGGGATGAAGCACGGACCACGGCCAAAACAATTCTCAAAGCGTTTGAAGATAGCGATTTTGTTATCTCTCCTTCGGGTTCATGCACCTACATGATTCATCACTATGCGAATCTCTTTCAAGATGATCCTGTTCTCTTGGAGAAAGCGATAGAGCTTCAGAGAAAAACTTACGAGTTTACTCAATTCCTTGTGCAGGTGTTGGGGGTTACGAATCTGGGGGCCGTGTTCCCTCATAAAGTCACTTATCATCCATCCTGCCACGGAAGCAGACTCCTTGGTGTCAAAGACGAGCCGTTGGAATTATTGAAAAATGTCCAAGGTTTACAATTTGTTCCGCTTCCTTTTGCTGAAGATTGCTGCGGGTTCGGCGGGACATTTGCTGTCAAGATGGCAGACATTTCAGGAGCTATGGTCTCAGAGAAAGTGAATCATGTGAAAGAAACGGAAGCGGAAGTTCTCGTCGGTCTCGACATGGCCTGCTTAATGAATATCGCCGGCAACCTGCGCTATCGAAACGAACCTGTCAAGGTGATGCACTTGGCAGAGCTGCTGCATGAAGGAGTGAATCGAACTTGAGTACGACGAATTCTGCTGCTTCAAGCGTGAAAGAACGTGCGGATCTGGCGCTTAACGATGAGTTTTTGCGCAATGCTGTGCGCTTCACAACAGAGCGGCTGCGTGGAGGTAAGAAGAAAGCTGCGGAAGAACACGGCAATTGGGATATGTGGAGAGAGAGAGGTCGACAAATCCGGCTCCATACGATTGCTCATCTGGATTATTATTTGAATTTGTTTGCGGATAACGCTCGCGCCAATGGTGTTCATGTCCATTTCGCTGATACATCGGCTGATGCGGTGAAAATTGCTCTGGCGATTGCGGAACGTAAATCTGCAAAGTCGGTTGTAAAATCAAAGTCCATGGTAACCGAAGAGCTTCATCTAAATCAAGCGCTTGAATCTATCGGAATAGAAGCTATTGAATCGGATCTAGGTGAGTATATCATTCAACTCGCGGGAGAAACGCCTTCCCACATTATCATTCCGGCTATTCATAAGAACAGATATCAAATTGCGGAGTTACTCTCCAAAGAAGCTGGGGAAACGCTGCCACCGGATACTACAATCCTAGCAGGTTTTGTTCGTAAGAAGCTGAGGGAAAAGTTCCTTGAAACCGACATCGGGATGACAGGCTGCAACTTCGCGATTGCCGAGACCGGATCCATGGTGTTGTTCGAGAATGAAGGCAACGCCCGGATGGTAACGACAGTTCCTAAGACGCAAATTACGCTAATGGGTATGGAGCGTATTATTCCTTCCTGGACCGATTTGGAAGTCATGGCAACGCTTTTGCCGCGTTCGGCGACAGGTCAGAAGCTGACGGTGTACATGTCAGGGATTACAGGTCCGCGAAGAGAACAGGATGCCGATGGTCCTGAGGAAATGCATATTATTATTGTCGACAATGGACGTTCTTTGCAGCTGGGAGATCCCGAATTTCAAGAATTGCTGAATTGTATCCGCTGCGGAGCTTGCTTGAACGCTTGCCCGGTGTACCGGCATATCGGGGGACATGCATACGGGGGCACGTACAGCGGCCCGATCGGTGCCGTATTGACTCCTGCATTGAAGAAAAACGTGGCCGAGTGGGACGATATTGCGAATGCCTCCAGCTTATGCGGGGCTTGCTACGAAGCATGCCCCGTCAAAATTCCTCTGCACGATATGCTTGTTTCCTTACGGCGCCGCAAGGTGGAGAGTGGCCATGGCAACAAGCTTGAAGCGGTTGGCATGAAAGGCTTCTCGGCGGTTATGAGCAACTCGGGCCGTTTCAAAGGTGTGCTGAAGCTCGGCAAGATCGGTCAAAAACTTGTCGTCCGTAATGGAGAGATCCGTACAAAGCTGGGTCCGCTCAAAGGCTGGAATTCGTATCGGGTAACGCCTAGTCTGCCTGGAAAATCGTTCCGAGAAGGGTGGGGGACATTGGAGGCGGAACTGCGCCAAGGGCTGAAGGAGCTGGATCCGGAAGTACGCCAACGAATGGAAACCATTGTCAAGGAAAGAAAAGCCGGAGGAGGGCATGAACATGGCTGATGCGCATCAGGAATGGTTAGTTCAGCTTGAAGCGGAGTCACGTGCGAAACAGAAATCATTTATAAATGGCATCGCTAGCAAGCTTGGTAGAGCACGGGTGACTGAGAAACCTGCTCAGCCTTACCGAGGGGCGCCTGATTTCTGGCAAGCATTCGAGTGGCCTCTTGAAGAGAGAATTGAGAGATTTACGGAAAATTTCCAAGCTGCTGGCGGATATGTCGCTCGTTTATCTTCCATGGAAGATGCTAAACAATTCATAGTGAATAAAGCACAGGAAATGAGCGCTACATATATCATCCGGCAAAACCAATCGGAGCTTGATGCTCTCGATTTGGAAGGCGCGCTAAAAGATACTAGCGTATCGGTTTGGAACCGTGAACCGGAGAATCACTGGAAAGCCCGCGCCGCTGAAGCGGATTTTGGAATTGTGATGGCGGACTACGCTACTGCGCATACAGGCTCCATAACAGTCCTGTCATCACCGGACAAAGGAAGATCGGTTAGTTTGCTCCCGACTGTATTGATGGCTATTATTCCAGTAGAAAGACTGAAAACGCGTTTAGGCGAAACATTGGTTCATTTCGATCGTGCGGGAAGTGGGAACCTGCCTGCGGGTATTCATTTCATTTCTGGACCAAGCCGTTCGGCTGATATCGAGAATGATTTGACCATTGGGGTTCACGGACCGGGTATTGTGTATGCTTTGATTGTGGGGTAGATAGGGCCGGGACTCCGTTGGGGTTCCGGTTTTTGATTTTTTATTATAGCTTTGGGATTAATCGAACTGGGAGGATAGTCTTATCTGATTCACGAATATGTAAAACATATAGGGTGTTTGCAAAGTAGCAGATGTAACGTTAGTTGAAACTTCTGCAAGTGCAAGATTAAATCCAATATGGGGGGCGAATCTGTATGCTTCTTATTTTTTGCTCAGATCCAATTTTATTGATCGACAAGGTGAACACATGAATGAAGGCATAGTGTTTAGAGAGTTCGTGAATCTTGAAAAAATATCTATCCATTCCAAGAGTCAGATGCCGCTCTCAAAGGAATATAGATTGTTTTATTACCAAAAACAATTTCTTTTTCAATTCGATTATTGGGAAGATATTCATTATGATGATGAGAAACCTAATTTAACGATTTTCAATCATCTTGCTCAGAAAATTAAAAGCAACTTTTTTACGATGGACATCGGAAAAACAGATTCTGGAGACTGGATTGTTATTGAAATTGGGGATGGGCAAGTATCTGGCTTGCCAAATGATTCAGATATTATGGGATTTTATACATCGATTAATGAGTTTAAAGGTTGATTCAGGGAGGGTAGCTTGCAAGACGCATTCCTCACAGGATATGGTCACAGATGTATGTGATCCTAAGGTGGCCGGAAAAGCGGCTTCAGCATGGGAAAGCGTCGCGGCTTCGCAACTTGATGATGAAAGGGAAATAACCGGAAAGGTTAGAGGAAAGTTTAGGGGAAACGCTTGTCCCCCATTACAATTATGTATGAATACAGCCCGTCATGAACAGGTCTCATTGTTGTGTTAGCATTATTATGATAAAATTATGTTACATTAATAAGGGGTGATAACATGCCACATATTAGACCGGTTTCGGATTTGCGTAATAATTTTGCTGAAATTTCAAGGGTTGTACACGAAACCTCAGAACCCGTATTTTTGACCAAGAACGGTTATGGTGATATGGTTGTGATGAGCATTGAAGCGTATGAGCGAAAGCAATTTGAAAGTGATATTTACTTAAAGCTTAAAGAAGCTGAGCTTGAGGCCAAGTCTACGGATAAGCGATATTCGCATGAAGAAGTGTTTTCGGAGTTAAAGGCAAATCTCGCCGCTAAGGTCAATAAGAAAAATGTTTAAGTTGTACTATCTGCCTTTGGCATTACAGGATCTAAAGAATATATCCGATTACATTGTGGATACGCTTCACGCACCAAAGGCTGCTGCGGATTTATTGGATGATATGGATGAATCCATATCCAGGCTACGGCAATTCCCTTTCTCTTGCAGGGTATATCAGCCCATAGATGATATGAAGCATGAATACAGGATCTTGCCAGTCAACAATTATTTGGTATTCTACGTTGTGAATGAACAAGTGGTTGAAATCCATAGGGTGATCTATGCGAAGATGGATTTGACCAAGATGATTAAATGATGCGAATCAAGTGAGGCAGCGATGCTCCCCTAATTAAGTTTAAGAGCCCTAGAACCCAACTCTAGCGGCTCTTATTTTTTATAATCATCTCCTTATCAGCCGTTGCTAGCTTGCTAGATTTTCATATATTGATAGCAAAGGCATAAGGAGATGATTGTGTGACTCAACGTAAATACACATTAAAACAAGACTTAGAAGATGTGCGGGATTTCATATTCCGCTCCCTTCACATGGATGCCGGCATGCTTCCAGAGAGTGTCGATTTACGAAAATTCACCTCACCTGTGGTGGATCAAGGCTCGCTGGGCAGCTGCACGGCCAATGCGATTGCTTCCGGGCTAAGGGAATATTATGAAGTGAAAGCCGGGCAGCCCTTAACGCGGTTAAGCCGTTTATACCTGTATTGGCATGAACGATCGATGGAGGGGACCATTTCTTCCGATGCAGGCGCGTATATTCGCGATGGCATGAAGGTTCTGCAGACGATTGGGTGCGCACCAGAAGCTGATTTTCCTTATAATGTTTCCAAATTTGCAGAAACGCCTTCCGCCAAAGCCGAAGCGAACGCCAAAGCTTTCAAAATCAGCGAGTATCATCGCGTGACCTCATTTGCCGCTCTGCAATCCGCACTAGCTAGCGAATACCCAGTCGTGCTAGGCATTTCAGTGTATGACAGCTTTGAATCCGCTGACGTCGCACGCACAGGGATGGTCCCTCTCCCTAAACATGGCGAAGCTTTGCTTGGTGGACATGCTGTTCTCGCTGTGGGCTATAAAAAAATAAATGAAACAGTCTATATCATTGTCAGAAATTCATGGGGAACAGGCTGGGGCGATCAAGGTTATTTCTATTTACCAAAATCGTTCTTTGATAAAGGCTACGTATCCGATATGTGGACAGGCAAATAATGGAGTAAATGATCACTTAAAGTATGCGCTGCTTGCTCTTTGTTATTGGAGCTGGCGGTGTTTTTTATTTTGGGCCGGGAGGATTCGCGGCGGTTGCTCCCTATTTTTCATTGAAGTAACTGGCAGGATTGTGCCAACGGATGGATAATTTTTTAATAACAATGAATGGCAAAGGAGAGATGGTCAATTGAATCAAGAGATCGTCATTAATTTACCGTTAGAGCCTCATGAAGTGCCAACTTTAAGAGAACTGGTGGGTTGGGATGGTAGGCATTCTGATTATCCAATTTTATTTGAACGATGCAATTTCTGGGCTGGACTTAGGGATGAAAAGAATGAACTAATAGCATTCGGTTATATTGCTGGAATGGGATTGCAACACGGATATATGGAAGATATCATAGTGCATCCGCTACATCAGAGAAAAGGGATAGGCCAAGATTTAGTTAAGAAATTACTTCAAGAGGCGGAATGTTTTGGCTTAGAGATTGTAACATTGACTTACGCATCTAAACATACTGCGTTTTACTCAGATAGTGGGTTTGTTCCTTGTCCTGGAGGTGTCTGGAGGAGAAAGGAGTAAGCTAACAGGGGAGTTTGGTTATAACAATTTATGCACATTACTAAGAAAAGAGAAATATGTATTCTATAAGTTAAAGGGCAGATAGAGACAGAGAGGCTGAACCGCATATCAGGTAACAAAGAAATATTGAACGAACGGAGGATGAACAAATGTCATGTGAAATCGTAGCTTACCAAGATAAAGATCATAATAAATTAGTGGATATCTGGTATAAAGCTGTCGTTCATACCCATACATTTCTGACGGAAAAGGATATTCAATTTTATCATGACATCGTTAAAAATGGAGCGCTTAAAGAAGTGGAAATATGGGTGAAAATGAATGAGAATGCTGAACCGGCAGGGTTTATCGGGCTTGATGGAACAAAGATAGAAATGTTGTTTGTAGACCCAAAATACCACGGAAAAGGTACAGGGAGCAGATTGATTAACCATGCTGTAAAACTAAAAGGGAGGAATCTCCAGGTTGATGTTAATGAGCAAAATGAAGGAGCGCACGCATTTTACAAAAGGATCGGATTTGATCAGGTGGGACGATCAGAACTAGACAGCTCAGGTCAACCGTTCCCCCTACTTCACTTGGAGTTAGAAGGCTGACTTGGCACTGTTTAGAGCCAGATTAAAGGAGCGATTTCATGCAAGACCTACTAGATAAGTGGATTATTGAGGCTGATTTCAACAGTATGCAGACAGCCATGGAGTCAGGCAATATAACTTCTGAAAATCTGATCAACGTTTACTTAGAACGTATTCAAAGGTATTCTGGGCTAAATGCGATTATCGAAATCAATCCTGATGCCATCGACATCGCGCGTGCATTAGATAAAGAAAGGGCTTGCACTGGAAGTCGAGGGCCATTGCACGGTATTCCGCTTCTATTGAAGGATAACATGGATACTCATGATAACATGCACACAAGCGCGGGAGCTGTAGCTCTAGCGGATTCCTATGCGGTGGAAGACTCATGGGTGGCAGCGCAGCTCCGTTCAGCAGGCGCTGTTCTCCTAGGAAAGGCGAATATGACCGAGTGGGCTAATTTTATGTCTTCCACCATGTGGGCAGGCTATAGTTCACGAGGGGGGCTAACTATGAACCCCTATGGACCGGGGGAATTCTTTGTTGGCGGATCCAGCTCAGGTTCGGCTGCGGCTATAGCGGCAAACTTGGCAGCTGCAGCTATTGGAACAGAGACAACTGGATCCATCATTTGTCCAGCGAGCCAAAATTTCATTGTCGGATTGAAGCCGACTGTCGGTTTAATTAGTCGAGCAGGGGTCATTCCGATCTCGAATAGCCAAGATACCCCGGGTCCTATGACTAGAACGGTAGAAGATGCAGCCATTTTGTTGGGAGTACTGACAGGCGTTGATGAACGGGATCCTAGTACCTTCGAAAGTGTAAACCGCTCGTATAAGGATTATACGCAGTTTCTCGATAAAAGCTTTATAAAAAAAGCTAGAATTGGTATCCCGAGATTTTATTATCAGAACTTGGATCCAGAAAGACTAGCCATCATGGAGGCAGCCATAGCCCTATTAAAAAAGGAAGGCGCAACTGTTGTTGACCCTGTTTCTCTTCCTTGTGAGCTTGTAAACTGGAATTTTGATGTTAAGCGTCATGAGTTTAAAAAGTATGTCAATGATTACTTAGCCAGACTACCTGCATCCATACCTGTGCATACATTGTCGGAAGTGATAGCGTTTAATTATGATCATGCGGATGTTGCATTAAAATATGGCCAATCCCGCCTAATTTGGTGTGATGAAACATCGGGATCGTTGGAGGATACCGAATATCTGGAGAGTAAACGAAAAAATGAGGCGTATTCCCGTGCTCAAGGAATCGACGCTGTGTTAGAACAACACGATCTGGATGCCCTATTACTGCCTGGTAACTATGACGGTACGGATATTGCGGGAAGGGCTGGATACCCTTTAATTACTGTCCCAGCCGGATATGCATCTGTAGGAAGCACGACATCGGAGGGTTGGATTACGAAAGGACCTTTCGGCATTGTCTTTTCCGGCTCTGCTTATAGCGAACCTGTTCTAATCAAACTTGCGTATGCTTACGAACAAGCGACGAAACATCGTTTTCCTCCAGCATGATATGAAAATCCCCCTTTTTTTCTAATAGGGTCTATCGGAGTAATGATAGTTTAATATGGAAAGTGAGGAACAAAATGAATATAGTTCTTGTAGGTATGTCTGATGTAGAACAATGTGTAAACGAGATTATTAAACTAATACAAGAAGTACGTTGAACCCTGTGGGGCGAAAGAATATGTACGAAACATTACTAGCTGCACAACGCAGAGGGTTTATTGATGAGGATATTGAGATATACCATTATGCATTAACAGTTAACAAGTACTCAGGTGAATAATTATTCATTAAACTATCAGAAATACTGCACGAAGAACGTAACAGCGGCAGTCAAGGACGTCATTTTCCCGTCCAAGGCTACCGCTGTTTTTATTTCTAATTTGTTAAAATATTCCTTTACATTTGCGCTTTTTCATATATACTATGGAATGGCAATTATATACAAAGATGGATAAGGGGGAGTTTTAAAAATGTCGATGGAAACAACAAACTATGGGCTAGATCAAAGAGAAAAGGTTATGACGGTGAAAAATTGGCTAATTACTAGTTTAATTTTGATGATCCCAATCGCCAATATCGTCATGTTATTTATTTGGGCATTTGGTGACAGTGCAAACAAAAATAAGTCTAATTACGCCAAAGCGAGCTTAATAATGATGCTTATTTTTATCGCATTATATGCTATTATTTTCATTGCCTTCTTTTCTATATTCGCAGACGCACTGAGCAAAAACACTACTTTTTAGAGAATACCAATTTATAATACAACACAACAAACAACCCTCAAATGGCCTTGCGAGAAATCGTAGGGCTATTTATTTTAATAGGATGATTGAGATAGGCTAGATAGCAAATAGCAGCAACCATAAGTAAAATGAGGAGAATTGTCATAGCTTCACCTGATTGTTTAGTTGTAAGTTTGAGGTGGATGCCTGAGCCGTGGGATACGATGTATGATCCAGATAGGGTGGCCTCTATTTGTTAAGTTAATGGGGCATTTGGTTTATTAAAGTAGGCAATAACGATCAAGTTATCTAATATGACTTAACCTTTTTGAGTGATGTGGTAACATTTGAGGAAAGGTTGCAAATAGCTTATGTAATAGGAGGATTATGAGGACGTTTAAAAAACTTGACTTAAACTACAAAAAAAAAATGATCATTACTTTTGTGCTGGTCGCTTTTTTGCCGTCTTTATTCATGCAATATATGACCTATATGAACTCTACGCGTGCCATGAATTCCAAAATAAACGAACTAGTTACTTCTAATTTAATTCAAACAAATAAGAATTTAAACTCGAGTTTAACCCAGTACGAGGATGCCCTGTATCAATTGATTATTAGCGAAGACGTTATCAAATCTACCAAAAAAATACTTCATGGCTCCGATTTCGATCAACTGAATTACTCAGATACACTGATCCAGATTTTTTCCGGCTATTCAAACTCCAAACCGGGGATTCGAGGATTTACCTATTTTGATAATAACGGAAGTATTTTAGCCTCCTATGACAAGTACACAGCTTCGTCCTTATGGGGCGAGGAGAAAAACAATATCCCCTATCTCTTGATTATGAAGCTGAATAACATCGATAAAGGCCCCCTTATTACCTCAACGGAAAAGGTGAATGCAGACACAAGTGAAGAGCAATTTGTGTTCCATATCGCTCGGCGGCTTTACGGCATTTCGTCCAATCATTTAGAGAAGATGGGTTACATGGTCATGACATTGGAGGAATCGGTTCTGGCTAAAGCATGCAGCACTTCGCTCATAGATTCGGATGTACAGGGAATGAGCAGCGCCAACATCCTCATCGATCATGCTCAGAACATCGTTTCATTCCCGAATGAAGGGCGAATCGGGTCCACGTTTTCCAGTATTCTAGGCGTAAAAGAATTATCTATGGATCACCTTCCTGAGAAGGGAATGGTTCTTGGCCAGTCCTCCATTATGAATTATTACCCCAATGAGAAGACGGGCTGGACGATTGTAAGCATGACCAACGAACAAAAAATGTTCGGTGAAATGTACGCCATGCAAAAGATAAATGTATGGACAGGATTAGCCATGTTTCTTGTCACTACTCTTCTTATCTTCTATTTCTCAGGCTTATTGACCAAATCGATACACAAAATCGTTAATGCGATGAAGCTGACGGAACGTGGTAACCTAAACGTGAAAATCGAAGATAATACCGGAGATGAAATTTCGATTATTGCTTCTAGCTATAACAACATGATGACCACAATTAATGAGCTGTTGGAGAAAACGAAGCTGGCCGTACAAAAACAAAAGGAGTCGGAGATCCGATCATTAGAGGCACAAATCAATCCTCATTTTTTATACAACACCTTAGATTCGATTAACTGGATGGCTATTGCGAAAGAGGAGCATGATATTAGCCGCATGATTAAAGGGCTCGCCCACATTCTTCGTTATAGCATAAGCCATAGCAACAAAAGGGTTAATCTTGCCCAAGAACTGGAATGGCTCGAGCACTACTTATCTTTACAACGGAATCGATTCAATGATTCGTTTCAATATTTCATCCATGCCGATCCGCGGGTCAAAGAAGCGAGATTGCATAAGCTTTTGCTTCAACCTTTTATTGAAAATACGATTATCCATGCTTTTGCCGGAAAAAAAACCGGCGCTGAACTCCACATCCGTTTCTGGCTCGACGATAAGCGCTGCTTATATATAGAAATTGAAGATAACGGTTGTGGTATGGACGAATCGACCGTAAGAACGATGCTGGATGGCGGTGCCCGGGAGAGTGCGACAATTGGATCCGGAATAGGCATACGGAATGTGGTTGAAAGGCTGCAGCTGTACTACGGGGACAAAGCACAATGCGCCATTGAAAGCACAATAGGCAAGGGAACCAAGGTAAGTTTAATTTTGCCGTACCATGCCGATGAACAAAAGGATGGTGATTTATGAGAATCGTGGTTGTTGAGGATGAAGAGAAAGTACGAAAAGGAATTATTCGTTTAATCCATAAGTTAAGTGAAGCCTATCAAGTTGTTGGAGAAAGTGAGAATGGTGCGGATGGGGCCATAATGATTAAAGAAACTAAGCCGGATTTAGTCGTTACGGACATTCGAATGCCCATCATGAGCGGAATCGATATGCTGGAGTTCTTGAAAATGGAAGGAATCACACCCCGAACGATCATATTAAGTGGCCACTCCGAATTTGAACATGCCCGTAAAGCTCTTCAAATCGGCGTTGTGATCGAATATTTATTGAAACCGATTACAGCAGATGATTTAAAGCAGGTGCTGCTCCGTGCGGAAAAACATATGACAAATCAACTGCTGAGTGGGGTGCCGCAAGACCAATCGGGTACAGATCTTGAACAACTAGAGCCTAATGAATTGCGAAAAGCTTTGCTTGAAACCGCTGATAAAATTGCCAAACAATTGGCGAAGATGCCCAAAACCCATAGCCTGGTGATCCATAAATCAATGAAAATCATACAGGATACATTCAGCAGCGGAATTACGTTGGAAGAATTGGCGATTGCCTTGAACCTCACACCGGAATACTTAAGTTCATTGTTTCAAAAAGAATTGGGTATCTCCTTCACTGCCTACATCAAGGATATCCGGATTAAAAAGGCAAAAAAACTGTTGATGAGTCCATTGAAGGCTTTTGAAGTTGCGCAGCAGGTAGGATATTCGGATGCAAAGTATTTCACTCGTGTATTTAAAGAGGTAACGGGGTTAACGCCGGGAGAATTTCAAAAGCTGTACCGCTAAAATATCTTACCTTAAAACAGTCCACCTATCTTAGAATATTAGAATTATCAACTCGCCATGTTTGGATTATGATAATCTTGCTTGCTTCACAATATGAAACAAAATACTAACGAAGGAGGGAGATTATGAAATTACGCATTATTCTTGTAACCCTATTTGCTGTATTAGTCGGCATGGGATTGATTGGTTGCACGAGCAGTCCGGATAGTAAAGAGGTTAAGGAGGTCCCTGTCAAAGCAGCAGAAAACGAATTGTTCATCTATACGGCATGGCCGGCTTTTTATGTCAAAGAAGATATTTTTGAGAAGCAGATCGGCCAATTTCTCAAAAAGAAGTTCCCGGATGTAAAAATCAAACATGTTGCTTGGGATAACCCGGGCAGAAGGTATGAGGACTTGATTGCGGCAGGCACGATACCTGACATCATATTCGATGAAGTCAGACGAAACTCTTATAGACAGGTTGGCAGGTTTAAGATGGAATATGACTTGACTGATCTGATCAAAAAATTCAATTTCGACATCAGCAAGTTGAACCCTTCCGACATCCAGCGTTCTATCGCTGCTTCCGAAGGGAAATTGTACTCGCTGCCCTTCAATAATAATGAGTGGGTGCTAATTTATAACAAAGATATTTTTGATAAATTTGGTGTGGAATACCCGAAGGACGGGATGACATGGGATGAAGCCTTTGAAATGACTAAGAAGTTGACCCGGCAGGAGGGAGATGTTACCTACAAAGGGTTCCAGATGAATCCCGCGCACTATATGAAATTTAATCAGCTCTCAGAGCCTGGACTCGACCCCAATGAAGACCAAGCAGCTATGAATATGGACGGCTGGGGGAAGATCGTAAACAATATTAGACGATTCTACGATATTCCTGGCAATCAACTGGTCAAAACGAACCAATTTTCCAAAGGGAACGTTGCGATGATCGTGGACACATTGGAAAATGCGACAAGGTTGATTGGTGAGAACAAGAATATAAACTTTGATATCTCTTCGGTACCTGTATTTCCTGAGACACCTAAGTCCAAATTTCAACCGAACACGAATGGTATGTTTATTACGAATCAGTCCACCAAGAAGGATTTGGCGTTTCAAGTGATTGCTTATCTTCTGTCAACGGAGTATCAAATTGAATTATCGAAACAAGGTGTTATCACTTCACTTATGGATCCAGCCGTACAACAGGCCTTCGCGAAGGATTTGCCGGAATGGAACGGAAAGCATACCCAATCCATCTTTTATTTAAGCAGTGCTAAGTCTCCGCTTCGCAAACCGGGTCTAACATTTATTGATACGAATTCGGACAGTGTATGGAATCTTATCGCCAAAGAATCCAAAGACAGCCAAACCGCGCTGCGAATGACCAATGACTTGATGAACAAGAATATCCAAGAAGCTAAAGAGCTAGAAAAGCAAGGCGGTACAAACCCGTTTCAATAAGATTCATAAACACTTGCTACATCGGTAGAGGAGGTTTGATTAGGCATGAATAAAACTCTTCAAGCATCTATAATGATTGCAATGGCATTCTTAACCGTGACAGGTTGTAAATCTGAAACAGCTATTTCCACCCAAAACCTGGTTGCTAACCAAGCACCTGAATCGCCAGACAATGAATTATTCATATTTACAGGGGATCAATTATTTAATAAACGTTACTTAAAGGAAGAAAATTTCGAACTGCTCATCGGCCAATTTATTAAGAAGAAATTTCCCAATATTAAAATCAAACACGTGCAATGGGATAATCCGGGCAGACAATATCAGGACTTAGTCGCTGCAGGAACGATTCCCGATATTATTCTGGAGGATGCCCGTCGCAACACTTATAGATCGATTCGAAAATATGATTTGCAGTGGGACATGACCGATCTAATCAAAAAATATAATTTCGACACTACCCAACTGAATCCAGCCATGATGCAGCAATCAATTAACACTTCTGATGGTAAATTGTATTCGCTTCCATTTGAAGGCAGTGATTATTTGTTGTTCTACAACAAGGATATTTTCGACAAGTTCGGTGTGGATTACCCCAAGCCAGGCATGACGTACGATGAAGCTTATGAATTGACGAAAAAGCTGACTCGCCAAGAGGGGGACATCACCTATAAAGGCTATCAGCAGCACCCTGAATATTACATGACGTATAACCAGCTTTCGGAGCCTGCTCTTGATCCTAATGAAGACAAGGCCAGCATGATTTCGAACAAATGGGTGCAGATTGTAGATAACCTCAGGCGGTTCTATGACATTCCTGGCAACCAGTTCACAACCGTTAAGGACTTCCCCAAAGGCCACATCGCCATGGCTGTAGATGTAGAGGAAAGCATCATCGATTGGAGTCAAAATAAAGACCTGAACTTCGATGTCTCTTCGGTACCCGTATTTCCGGATGCCTCTTCGTTCAAATACCAGCCATACTCCGTGGGAGCATTTATCACGAAGCAGTCCACCAAGAAGGAACTTGCGTTCCAGGTACTCGCGTATCTGCTTTCGGAAGAGGTTCAAATCGAACGGGCTAAGCAAGGTATTAGCTCTCCTTTGATGAGCCCAGCCGTTCAGCAGGCGTATGGTCAAGGTGTGCAGCAACTGAAAGGAAAAAATCTGCAATCGCTATTTGCGTTGAAGAACGCGATGCCTGCTCCTCGCAAGCCGGGTTTAACATTTATAGATCCTAAGACATCGATGATTTTTCCTTTGATTTGGAAAGAATCCAAAGATAGCCAAACGGCTCTGCGGATGATCAATAGTGACATGAACAAAGCGATTGAAGAGTCAAAGGCTCTTCAAAAGGAAGGTGCAGCCAGTCCTCACCTGTAAGTTCTGTATTTAAGTCAATACGGATGCGAAATAAAAGAGGAGTGCACAACGGCAACTCCTCTTTTCTCTGTTAAAAACGTACAGTTTAACGCGGCTGAAAGAGTAAGGATTCCTGTAGATTTCCATGAATTTCTTTTTTACAGTCATTGTTTCATGACTTAGCTCACCTCACACCTCTGCGATATTGCAGAGGTGTTTGCTTTACATGACGCTGAAAAATTCGATAGAAATGCTGCAGATTATTGAAACCAGAGCCGAGGGCAACATCAATAATGGAATGCTCCGTTTGCTGCAATAATTTTTTGGCTTCTAATATTCTTCGGTTTAACACATATTCAAATACTGTAAAATGGGTCGTCTCTTTAAACAAATGGCTTATGTAATATTTACTCAGCCCAAATTCGGCTTGGAGTTGCTCTAGGGTGATTGGTTTAGCGTAATGTTCATCGATAAAGCGGATCAGTCCCCTAATGTGCGGATTAAAGGCAGGAGACGGCTGCTGCTGGTCTGCCAGCTCCTTAAATCGGATTAGCAGCTGAAGTAAATTCAGCTTTACCTTGGCCTCGGCTAGCGGATCGCGATCGTTCATTTCATGCGCGGATACCACCGTTTTGAAGAGAGACGTCAGTGCGCTCCGCTGCTCCAGCTTCGTCTCCACTTTACGCGGACCTTGATGAATTAACCAGTCCAAGGTGGGCTCCAGCCCGGCTTCCCGAAGTATCCCTTGAATGAACTCTTTGCTGAAATTAATCACATATCTTGCATAGGGACGGTTCGGCTGGTAGTGGATCCGATGGATCTCGTATTCATTAATGAAAAAGAAGTCGCCGTCCCGGATCGTATAATTGTTGTCCCTTACGAAGATTTCAAGGTCCGCTTTGACAAAGAAATCAAGCTCGAAGGCATTGTGATAATGGTGAATGACTGGTTTTTTCCCGATTTCCCTATCATGGGTATAGCTTATGGAGAAAGGCGGGGTTCGGTCATAAGGAACATCGTAGTTCGACATGGTCTTCCGGTCCAATTGCAGGTCCCTCCTTCAGTAACGACAGCACGATAAATATATTATAGCAAGATAGGTGAAAGTATGGGGAGAAAAACAAGATAATTGAAGACGCTCTCACGGCTCGGATGGTACGCTTAATCTGAAAATATCAAGCTCTTACTCTCTGGAGGCGAAAGAGATGAATGCTATGAACTTAACGATAATCGGCGGCGGGAGCGTCAACTGGATGGCGGGGCTCATGCGGGACGTGTATCTGTTGGACGAGATGCAAGGTGGCGAAATCAGACTGGTCGACCCGAACCGCGAGCATGTTGAGGCTGTAGCCGCTATGCTGCACACATTTAATAGACTTCGTAACAAGGAATACCAGATCCGCATTATGGATGATCGGAAGGAAGCGCTGCAAGGAGCCGACTTCGTACTGACGACGTTCAGTCCAGGAGCGATGGATGCGTTCTGGAATGATCTGGAGCTGCCGATCCAATATGGCATTAGGCAGCCGGTATCAATGACGGTTGGACCATGCGGCATATCCGCTTCGCTGCGTACGGCACCAGTTGCCTACGAGCTTGTGCAGGAAATGGAGGAGATATGTCCGGGTGCCTGGCTGTTCAATGTGACGAATCCCATGAGCGTCGTCACCAGGGCTATGAATAAGGCGGCCAAGAGTGTCAAGGTCGTCGGCATGTGCCATGAGCTGCATGCGGCTCCGAAATATTTTGGCCCGATGCTTGGTTTGCCCAAACCTGAGGGCATGAACGTGACCGATTATTTGTACCGCTATCTTCCGGAGCAAGGGTTTCATTATAAGGTTGCAGGGGTCAACCATTTCATCTGGCTGACGAAGGCAGAGCTTAATGGCCAAGATGTACGGCCTCGAATCCGCGCATATGCCCAGGAACATTGGGAAATTGAAGATGAAGGAGCAGCAGGACAGAATGACTCCTTTCACAACAAAAGCGCAGCGAAGCTTGCATTATGCCGTCAGTTTGGGTACTTGCCGCTGGCAGGCGACCGTCATCTGATCGAATTTTATCCAAGTCTGTGCAATGTGAGAAACGGGTACGGCATGAAATACGGCGTGCTTAAAACGACGGTAGACGCCAGGCGCTTGACGAAGGTGCATCAGCTGGACACGATCCGGCAGCTGGCAAGCGGCGTGAAGGAGGTTTCCTGGCAGCGATCCGGCGAAGAAATGACGGAAATCATGAAGGCGGTTGTCACTGGCGGCGAGACGCCCGCGATTGTTAACGTCCCGAACGAAGGGCAAATCGGAAACATGCCTAAGGACGTCATCGTGGAGACACTCGCCACTGTTGGGGCGAGCGGGATTCGCCCGTGGGCTTCAGGTGATCTGCCCGGTCCGGTCGGCAGTCTGTGCAGGCTTCACGCCGATGTGCATGAGCTTACGTTGAAAGCGGCGCTGGAGGGCAGCCGGGAGACGCTGATCGAGGCGTTAAGCCTGGATCCGCTTAGCGGGCTCGCTGATTTCTCCGAGCTCGGGGAGCTGGCTGACAGCTTGCTAAGGGCGAATCGGAGTTGGCTGCCGCGTTTTTTTAACTAGAGGGGAGAGGAAGCAGTGAATACGGTCAAAGGTACCATTTTCAAACATCAATTACAGAAACGCAAGGATGCGTTAACAGGGCGGACTGTGACTCAGCTCACTTCTCTGCCTGGAAATCATCATCATTTATATTTTACGAGCAGCAGCTTCACAGCGGATAACCGGCAGATTCTATCTATCAGTGACCTGGGCAGCGGCAATCCGAATGTGTTCAAGCTGTCGCTGGAAGACGGTATGGCTGTTCAACTTACGGACAATAGTGACGGCATAATGAAAAGTTATGTGTACTATGACGGCAATCCGGACCGCGGTTTCGCCAAAGCGAGCCCCAGTTTCGCTCCAGGAGCAGGTCTTCTGCTATATATTCAAGGCAACGAGGTGCGATTGCTCGATGTAAACGGGCTGGAGGAAAGGGTCATTTATCAACTCCCGGCAAACGTGATGACCGGATTTACCCATTTGTCTGGTGACGGACGATACGCTTGCGTCCCTTATATCGATTCAGCAGCGTTTGAGGTTGGAGATGGTAATCCTTTCAGCTTGATTCGGGAAAAAGTGAAGCGGGACAACATAAGCTCACAAGTCGTCGTCATCGATACGATCTCAGGGGAAACGCTCTACAATTTTACGCACCGGGGCTGGGTGACCCACGTACAGTTTCACCCGAACGATCCGCGAATCATCCTGTTCAACCATGAAGGCGGGATGGTCGATCAGCGCATTTGGCTGTATGATCACGGGAAGATCTCGAAGGTGAGGGATCAATCCAACGGGGGGCCGTCTTTGTGGATTTGCCATGAAATGTGGGCGAATCAAGATCATGCGGTGATTTATCACGGAACCCGTGGCGTTCCAAACGACCCGGCGATGAAGGAAGTAGCGAAAGAGCAAGAGCCGATTGTCAGCTTTGTCGGTTATATGGATTCACGGGAAGGGAAGTACATGGAAGTAAGCTTTTCACCTGATATGACAGCTTATGGACATTTCACCACAAGCACAGACGACTCGCTGCTGGTGACTGACGGCATTATTAATGCCCACAGTATTCATCTGTGCCGGATAGATTGGCTGCAGGCTAAGCTGGACATGACACTTCTCTGTCTCCACAACAGCAGCTTCTCTGTGCAGGACGTGCATCCGCATCCGATTTTCAGCCATAACGACCAGTACGTTCTTTTTACCTCGGATACTCATAATGAACGGACACAAGGCAATATCTATATCGTTGATTTGCACGAAACTGTATAAATTAAAGGGGGTTATACCATGCATCCTTTTATGGGAATAGAGCAGTGGGACAAAATTGGCATGTCCGTAGCCGAATCATCCAACCGGCTGCACCGGCTCGCTTACATCGATCGGCGGCTGGCAAGAATCGAAGCCGGCCATCTGATCGCCCGACCGGAATATGAGCTCAAAGGCGCATTAGCCCGACTGGTCTGGCAAGATGCTTCCTTCAATGAGCAATGCCGCAATCGCTGCAGGCAACTGCGACTGAGCACGGCAGCTTTCGACAAGTGTCCCGACATCGCGCTCGAACAGCTGACGAATCAAGTACTCGATTCCGCAAGCACATTAAGCTTGTTAGTTGCGTTGTTTGAAGTGGTGAAGCCGGCTCAGTTGGAGGCCATCGACGATTATTTGCAGCGAGCGCAGCCCCTTGTTGACGAGCCGACCATCATGATGCTCCGGCATCAGCAACTTGACCGGCAGATGCAAATCGACTGGGGCCAATCAACCGTCACGGAGCTGCTTCAATCCGCGTCGGAAGAGGAACGCCGGGATGCTGAGAAGTGGAGTTCGCTTCTCGAGAATTCGCTGCAGCGAGCTGGTGGCGTCAGTGGTACGGAGCCACGGACGGAGCATGAGCCCTCAATGCCCGAACCAGCCGTTTCGTTTGAGCTGCCGAATATTTCGATCCGGGACAGCCGTTTTAAGACAAACCGGCGCAAGTTCGACGGAATGACGTTCGAGGACAACGACGCAGGCCGGCTTGAGGCGATGATGCTGCACAGGTTTTATGAAATGACGGCAACCGAGGCGCTCGCATACATCTATTTCAGTGCGGATAGCAAGCCATGGGCCTTTCATTACGATGTGGCTCGCCATCTATGGGACGAGGCCCGTCATTCCTGGTTCGGGGAAGCTGCGTTACGGGCGAAAGGAAGGAATGTTTACGACATTCCCAATTGGATTGGTTTTTACGAAATGTGCGTAAACGAATTTGATAGTATTGACGAAGCTTATACCCACCTTACGATTGCCATAGAAAAGGCGGCCATGAAATATCCTCCGGGGAAGAGGGAAGAGTGGGAGTTTTGTCGCGATAAGGTTCAGGATCCGTTGATGACGACGTTTCAGGATTTCGATTGGGCAGACGAAGTCGTTCATGCAGGATTCGGACAAAAATGGATCATTCAAGATGTGCATCAAGGGGATCAGGATCAAGCGCAGTTGGCAGCAGCCGTTACGCAGGAGAAAAGAACGAGGTTTATGGAGCGGGCGGCGGGGCAGGCGGCTTCTGACAAGCAAGTCACCGACCGTTTTGCTGGTGGTTACTAGGTTAATACCAACTAAATTGTACCCTATCGAGAAGATACCTGACTCGATAGGGTCATTTTTTTTATACCATTTAAAATGAGAAATATAGTACATAAATATAAACATTTATAGTATATTTAATTAGTTGTCTGAGTTTAGCAATTAGAGTGGCAGAAAGAAGTGGTACAAAAATGAAAGTTAATCTAACAGCACTATTCCTATTTGGTATATTAGGAATGACCGGGTGCAGCCATTCCGTGCAACCTGAAAGTCTAGTTTCTTTACCTAATACACAAGTCATCTCACCTGTACACATAGAACCCCAACAAAAAGTGATAAAGAAAATAGATGATTCTAATAGTGAGCAAAAAAGTGAAAGTGCTGAAGTCATCAATAATGTGAAAAAAGACGGGCTTAAAGTGGCTTTAACTTTTGATGACGGGCCTGATGAAAAATATACGCCGCTCATCTTGGACATATTGAAGAAGGAGCAGGTGAAAGCGACTTTCTTCGTAGTCGGAGAACATGCGAAAGAACATCCGAAAATGTTGAAAAGGGTTGTAGATGAAGGTCACGCTATAGGTAACCACTCATGGGATCATGCCAATCTTTCCGAAGCGACTGCCGATAAGATTGAGAGTGAAATTGGATCAACGGATGATATGATTAAGCAAATTACCGGTGTGACCCCTACCTTATTCCGGGCACCTTATGGTGCGGTTTCTCCGCAGGTTCTTAACGCATCTATGAAATCTGGCCATAGAGTGATTGGTTGGTCCGTAGATACTTTAGACTGGGATGGGAAAAGTGTTCCGCAAATTCTAAGCAATGTACGAAAAGAAGTTGGACCAGGCGCAATAATTCTTCAGCACTTTGCAGGTGGGAAACATGGAAAACTCGGTAATACGGTTGAGGCGCTTCCTCAAATTATCTCCTATCTGAGACAAAAGGGTTATACCTTAGTGACAGTTCCAGAACTACTTGCTGCCAATTAATTTTACCTTATTTCAAGGCTGTTAGACTGCGATATTTAGCAGGCTAACAGCCTTTTGAGTCGTGTAGGAGGCTGCCGGTTATCGACATTGGGGAATGTAAATCATCAAGGCTTTTGTGGTCGTTGGTTTTAAGTTTTCTGAGGAGATGGAGGTTTCAGAGGGGGACTTTCGTCCATTTCGGCAGTGCCTCTATAAACAGATGGCGCAATCCCGATCCAACGCTTGAATTGACGGCTGAAGTGGGCGCTTGTTTTATACCCGAGTATCATGGCTATATGATCGATGGACAGGTCAGTCTGAAGCAGCAGGCGTTGTGCCTCGCTTAACAAAATTTCCGACATATATTTGCGGGGAGCTTTCCCGTATACCTGTTGAAATACCCGATTCACCTGGGAGGGACTGAGATTCAGGGATTCGGCAATATCTTGGACGAATTTTCTTTCGTTATCTTCGACTTGGCCATGAAGCAGGCTGCTTCGGATTGAAGATCCAATGTTTTCGGCGATGCGGCTGGCCAGTAATTCCTTTTTCGTAAGCACGACGTTGTCGGTTTGGGACAGTTGTTCCACCAACGTTCCCAAAAGCTCAAACACGGCTGCGTACATTTTCATGTTTTTTGCAGCAGAAAGCGATCGGTTTTTGTTTTCAGTGGCAAAATTGCATAATTCTGTTAAGAATGGAGCCAATTCTTTGACAAGGGGAGAGGAAGCTTCGTAGCAGGTGGCTTGACGGCGCTCCAGCTCTTTGGAGAAAGCGGGATCTGCTACGCTGAAATGGATGCAAAAATAAGTGAAGCCACGAGAGCCTGCGGACTTGCATGAATGAATGATTCCCGGACGTATGAAAAGCAGATCTCCCTTTTTTTGATCATAAATTTGACCTTCAATCATCATCTTCATGTCCCCTTCGATCACCCAATGAAGCTCGTACATCGGATGTTCATGGGATGGATAGGTCCAACTGGGACCCACATCGCGAACATGCAGCCCCATCAGGTGAAAGGACATTCGAACGTCGGGAAGCCTGCCTATTTCAACCATATCGGCGATCATTTCAGACATTGTATACGTCCCCCCTTGCTTTTCGATCTATTCTACACCATTTATACAGCGCTTTCAATCGGGAGGGAATGCAAGAAATGGGTAAATGTTGTAAACGATTAGCGCATCGTCAACTCCAATATAGTAGTGGTATGTTAGTATTATCACAGGTCAAAGGCAGCTAATTATGCAATCGCAAGGCATCGTCAGCATATGCTGGCTGGATGAACGAATCAGAGGGTGGCCGATTTAGTAAAGCGATCCGGCTCACTGTAATCAAGCTGGTATACTAGGGTAACTAGTCATCTTATATTTTTGTAAGCGCTTTTTTGAAAGTGCTTGAAAGATGAATGGCGGCTCGTCGGGCTGGAGGAATCTTATGAGTATTCAAATTGACATTTCAAGAGACAAAAGAGGACTAATCCGGGATTTCGTTTACGAAACCTTGAAAAAAAACATCATGGAGCTGCGACTCGAACCGGGACGGTTTATCTCGGAGAAAGAACTGGTCGAAATGCTCCAAGTGAGCAGAACGCCGATTCGGGAAGCATTGGTTAAGCTGACTCAGGAAGAATTGATTGAAACGACTCCTCAGAAGGGCTCCATCATATCGCTGATCGATTTGCAGCATGCGGAAGAATCCAGATTTGTCAGAAAAACTTTGGAATCCGCCGTTGTTAGAGAAGCGTGTGAGCTGCTTGACAAGGAACAGGTGCTTCATCTGCAAAATCTCATCTCGCTGCAAGAACTGTGCGAATCCGAACAAAATTATGGGCGTCTGTTTGAGCTCGATGAAGAGTTTCACAAATCGATTATGATCGGCTGCGGCCGGGGCCGTACGTGGGGACTTATTCAACAAATGGCAACGCATGACAACCGCATTCGGATTTTACGGCTTGCTTCCGATTCCGACTGGAAAATCATATTGGCCCAGCATCATGGCATTGTTCGTGCCATCAAGGAGAAGGATCCCGACCAAGCGGAGAAAATGATAAGAGATCATTTGGAGCTGCTCTTGATTGAAAAAGAAAATTTGAAGCTGAAGCACACCAAATTTTTCAAATAATCAAAGGAGTGAAAGACGATGATAAAAGTAGCCGTGATCGGTGCCGGCGGTATCGCAAATGCGCATTTGGAAGCGTATGCAAACTCGTTCAAAGGTAGATGCGAAGTCGTTGCGTTATGCGACATTTACAGGGAAAAGGCAGCCCAGCATAAAGAGAAATTTCAGCTCGATTGCAGAGTTGAAGAGGACTATCGTGAACTGCTGGACAGCGATATTGATCTGGTGTCGATCTGCACCCCGCCATATACGCATGCGCAAATCGCTATCGATTTTTTGAGAGCTGGCAAGCATGTATTGGTTGAGAAGCCGATGTCATCTTCCTTGGAAGAATGCGACCGCATGTTGGAAGCGGCTTCAGAGTCGGAGCGTATACTGTCCGTTATTGGGCAAAACCGGTTCAGGGATCCTATCATGAGGCTGAAGCGCACGCTCGACACCGGAAAGGCAGGCAAAGTCGTGCATGCACAGGTTGATTCCCACTGGTGGAGAGGGCACTGCTATTACGATTTGTGGTGGAGAGGCACTTGGGAAAAGGAAGGCGGCGGCTGTACGCTGAACCATGCCGTTCATCATATTGACATGCTGCAGTGGACGATGGGAATGCCGGATAAAGTCCAGGCGGTGATGAGCAATACTTCGCATGATAATGCGGAAGTCGAGGACATCTCCATAGCTATTCTTTCTTACGGTAACGGAAGTCTGGCACAAATAACAAGCTCTGTCGTGCATCACGGAGAAGAACAGCAGCTTATATTCCAAGGGGAAAAGGCGAGAATTTCCGCACCCTGGAAGGTTTATGCCTCCACCTCCAAGGAAAACGGATTTCCGATTCGGAACACGGATCTCGAGGAAGAGCTTGAGAACACATACAACAGCATGGAAGACCTCCCGTATACCGGGCACGCCGGACAAATTGACGATGTAATGAAGGCGATCGAAAGCGGATCACTGGAGGTACTCATTGACGGCCGTGAAGGACGCAAAACGCTCGAGCTCATTACCGCCATCTATGAAGCGGCGACTACAGGCAAGAGTGTAAGCCTGCCTTTAACGAAAGACAGCGTATTCTATTCAAGAGACAGCTTGCTCGCGAATGCACCGCATTTTTACGAGAAGACCTCATCGGTTGTTTCCTTCTCGAAGAACGACATTACTCTCGGCAGCGATTATAAGAAGTAACTGTTCTGGGCAAGTTGAGAAATCAGTGAAAGGGAGGTAGTCGTTTATGCAGGCAATGAACAGTAGTGTTGCTCTGGATAAGAAGGAAAGCGTTGCCATACCGCAGCAAAAAAAGAAAGGCTTATCGTATTATATAAGACTTGATTACATGCTTTACCTGATGTTGCTAGTTCCTATTGCATATATCGTGACATTTAAATATGCACCTATGTATGGCATACAAATTGCTTTTAAGGATTACAACATTTTTCAGGGCGTCAGCATGAGTCCATGGAATAATTTCGAAACCTTCAGGCAAATCTTTTCCTCACCACAATTTTTTCAAGTTGTTAGAAATACGTTGTTGCTGAACTTTTTGGATTTGCTGTTGGGATTTCCAGCACCTATTATTTTGGCCATTTTATTAAATGAACTGGTATGGAATAAGTTCAAAAAGATTAGCCAGACCGTATTGTATCTGCCGCATTTTCTTTCCTGGGTTATTATTGGCGGCATTGTTACTCAGCTGCTTTCTCCCACAGGTATGTTAAACTCCTTAATTGGCCATATGGGTGGGCAAGCGTTACCGTTCCTCACGAACAAATTTGCATGGGTTGCAACTTATTCTTTAATTGGCGTATGGCAGAACGCTGGATGGGGGACAATTCTGTATCTTGCTGCTATGACGGGAATTGACAAACAGTTATATGAAGCCGCAGATGCAGACGGAGCAGGAAGATTAAGAAAGATATGGCATATTACGCTGCCAGGTATCCGTCCAACCATTGCAATTCTTCTTATTCTGCAGCTCGGTAATATTATGGCTATTAATTTCGATCGTCCATTCAACATTCAAAACAACCTAGTTATGGATTATGGGGACGTTATCAGTACCTATGTTTATCGTGTAGGGATTCAATCTGCGAACTTTTCAATTGGTGCAGCTGTGGGCTTGTTCCAGTCTGTTATTTGCTTAATATTCTTGGTAACCTCTAATTTTATTTCCCGTAAATTAGGGGAAAACGGAATATGGTGAGGAGGCATCGACAATGTCACATACGTTTAAGAATAGAATGATTGACTATACAGCAGCAACGGTTATACTAATTGCGGTTTTTATATGTCTGGTTCCTTTTCTTTATATTCTCTCCCAATCACTTAGCTCTAACACGGCGATTATATCCCAAGCTGTTACCATCTACCCCATAGACTTTAATATAGAAGCTTATAAAGTTGTTTTCAGGGATGCTGGTATGTTGTACTCCTTGTTTTATACGATAATTCTGACGGCCGTATTTGTGCTCGTATCTTTGACCGTTACCATATTGGCAGCGTATCCGTTGACCAAAAAGAGGCTTAAAGGCAGAAATGTTTTATTGTTATTGATGGTGTTTACCATGTATTTTAGCGGCGGGTTGATTCCGGACTACCTCAATGTAAAGAATCTGAGCCTCTTGGACACGCCATTGTCATTGATTCTCCCGGGTATGATGAGCGTATATTACATGATCATATTGAAATCGTTTTTTCAAAGCTTGCCTGAAAGTTTGGAGGAAGCTGCACACCTCGACGGATGTAATGAGCTGCAGATTTTGATCAAGATCGTGCTGCCTCTTTCCAAACCGGCACTTGCTACGGTCAGTTTACTGTATGCCGTATTCCGGTGGAACTATTTTCAGGATGCTCTTTTCTACATTACAGACCAGAAATTCTATACCATACAGCTTAAGCTGTATAACGTTATCAATCTCTCACAGCAGATGTCCGGCGAGAATCTCATTGTAAATCTGCCTTCCGAGGCGTTGAAAGCAGCAAGTATTATGTTTGGCACAATTCCGATTCTTCTTGTGTATCCATGGCTTCAGAAGTACTTTGTATCCGGTATTATGATTGGTGCCGTTAAAGGCTGATATGGGTTTGTGAAATGGATGATTTCATCTATTTCGCGAGTTTATATACGATTAATTTAAAAAAGGGAGTTGGGTTCTTTGAAGGTAAAGACAGGAAGATCTATCGGTTTTTCTTTGGCCGCCCTATTGCTTGCTTCTACATTATCCGCCTGCACGAGTAGTTCACCAGCCGGCACAAACGCCACTGCTACAGCAAGCGCTGGCACACAAACGGCTGCAGCAGGTTCTACAAAAGAACATCGAACATTAACTGTCGAAGTTTTCGACAGAGGTAAACCCGGACAGCCGGATTTGAATGATAACTTTTGGACGAAGTATATCAACGATAATTTCGGCAAGCAGTTTAATGCCACAGTAAAATTTGTTTCCGTTCCTAGAGCACAGGAAGTAGACAAATTAAACGTGTTGATGGCATCCGGCCAGGCACCTGACATTACGTTCACGTACAACCAGGGTGTTGTTTACAATTATGTACAGCAAGGTGGCTTGGCAGAATTAGATCCAGTTCTCAAGCAGTATGGATCTACACTCACAAAATATCTGGGCGATGATGTATTAAAATATGGAAAGTTTAATGGCAAGCAATATTCTATACCGGGCAAGAGAACTGTTCTTGCAAGTTCAAACACTTTTATCCGTAAAGATTGGTTGGATAAATTGGGGCTTCCTGTTCCTACTACACCGCAACAATTCTATGACACCATGGTTGCATTTAAAGAGAAGAATCCTGGTAATGTAAGCGGCGTCATTCCGTACGGTTATTCCCTGCAGCCTTTAAATCCTGGATTAAGTTTCATACCAGAAGCCTTTAAACCATCTAATCTTACGGAAGAACAGTTTGCTACCCTTCAGCCGCAATCGATCTGGTTGGCCAACTGGAGTATGCCGGGATTTGATAAAGCGGTTGGGTATGTCAACAAAATGTATAATGCCGGCTTGATTAGCCCGAACTTTGCAACTGACAAAGATGGAAAACTGCTGGACGCCGATATTTCCAATGGAAAAGTGGGAGCATTCCAAACGAACTGGGATGGTCCGTACAGAACGGCTCCCGGCACCTATGCCAATTTGGTTAAAAATGTTCCTGGTGCTCAACTTGTTCCAATCGATCCATGGCAAAATGATGCGGGCAAACATCCTAAGAACGGGTACAGCCCAAATGGTATGTATATCATCATCCCTAAAACTAGTAAAAATGTTGACCTTGCCGTACAATACCTCAACTGGATGAGCGACCCTAAGGTAACCCTCTTCCTCCAGAACGGTCAGGAAGGCGTAGACTACAACATGGTGAATGACGTTCCAAAACAGACAGGGACGACAAATACCGGAGATAAAATGATGACGGTTGCTAACAACCTTGACTATGACATCCTATCCAATGGGATTGAACTTGGTGATCAGAAAAAGAATGATGCAGCCATTTCTACAGGATATCCCGGTTATGAAAAGGATGCAGAGAATGCTTTGAAAGTAAGTATGGTGGACTATTATGCCGGCTACTTCTATTCCATACCGAATGCAGCTGATGCCAAAAACAACGCAGCGCTTAAGAACCTTTCGGCACAAATGCTTGCAAAACTAATTGTTGCTAAACCGGCTGAAGTTGACGGCTTGTACAAATCATTGGTTCAACAGTACATGGATCAAGGCGGGAAGGCAGTTGAAGACGAATTTATAAAGAATTACAAGGCTCAGAATGGTAAATAAGTGAGAGTTTAAACGTGATAAAAGCCGGACATGGGATATACCCAAGTTCGGCTTTTATCTGTTGCTAGTTGTTGAGCAGAAACAGCAGGCTCAGTAATTGATAGTTCAAATCAAGCTTTTCAGAGCGGGGGGGTTAGAAAACTGCTTTTTATGAAAAATAAGAAAGCCCACCAAAGATCCGAATAATTTAGATTGGAAATGGAAAAATATAGGACGAAAGGAGGCGTGTCCATGCCAACCGTAAAGAACTTTGATCCTAAAGTGATTTCGCTCTTACAAGAGAAAATAAAACGGATCCAAACAAACAAAGGAGCTATCTATCTAGTTGGCCCCATAAAATTACCCGTTAACTTGCAGGGGGAAACCGTCGAGTTTAAATGGTATTGCTGGCTGAACTGCAATGAAGTGACGGAAGATTTTGAGCGTATAGTGGCCAAATTATCCGCTGCTAATTTAGCTGAGCTTCAACAATCGAGTGTACTTGTCCATGGGGATTTTTCAAATGCCGATCATGCCTTGATCCGTTTTCACTCGATCTGTCATACTGGAGATATTTTTGGCAGCAAGCGATGTGACTGCGGATACCAGCTCAAACAGTCAATGAAACATATTGCCGAGCATGGAAACGGAGCGTTATTTTATCTAGCAAACCATGAAGGAAGAGGCATCGGGCTCTTTAGTAAGGCTCTTGCGTATATTCTTCAAGAAAATGGATTTGATACCGTAGATGCCAATCTTCAGCTTGGTTTCGTGGATGATTCCCGTGATTACAGTGATGCCATCAGGGTTTTGCAGACGCTTAGAACAAAGCCCGTCACCTTGATTACGAATAATCCAAGGAAATTGGATGCGCTTAGAAAGGCGGGGCTGGAAGTAGAGGATCGTGTTCAGCTTTGGGGAGATGTCTCTGAATATAACGAGAAGTATTTGAAAACGAAAATCGAGCGAGCAGGACACTTAAACGAAGGTGAAGACTGTTGTAACAATGACTAACCGCGAATACGACATGAAGTTGCCCCTTATGCAAGAATGAAGGCGGATAGTAATAATAAGGAATCGGACTAGCATACCCTAATAAGGAATGGGGGGACTTATTATTATGGGGCATGGAGCGTTATTACCTCTTTTTTGGTTGTTTCTAAGTATATTTGTCGTACAAATGGTGCTGAGCAGAATGAAAGGAATCCGGATTCCTTCTGTCTTGGCCTATTTGATTATAGGCATATTACTTTCCAATTATGGCAAAGGAATGTTTCATCAGGAGCAATTGAAATGGCTGGACGGCCTAAGTGAGTTTGGGCTGTATTACTTAATGTTCTTGTCTGGGATGGAAATCGATTTAAAATTTCTTCGTTTTCAAAAAGGAGCTGAGCTCCGGCAAAATCCACTTATTATCGGATTGTTAGTTTTTGCGGGGAGCGCTTTGTTGGCATTTCTGTTAGGAACCAGGATTCACCAAATAGACCCCTCAATCCAATCCTGGATGGTTATGCTTATTCTTTTGACAACCTCGCTCGGGATCGTAATGCCAATCCTCAAAGAAACGGGAGTAATTAAAAGCCACTATGGGCAACTGCTTTTATCGTCCGCAATCGTTGCTGATCTCATTACCATGATCATACTCTCCATTATAGGAGGATCCTACTATACCGGATTTACCTGGCGTCAGGCATCTGTGGGACTGCTTCTGCCTTTATCCGTAATTATGTATCAAGCTATATTCAGACTGAGAAACACCGCATTTTGGCATAAAGAAATCCACAAAAATTCAGTAGTCCGTTTACAGGGATTGTTAGCTGTTCTCGGTCTATATGGAATCATCACCGATATGACGGGTTCAGAGGCTATTCTAGGCAGCTTTTTAGCGGGGTTTCTAGTAGCAAGTTTTCATCTTCATGATCATCATCCGTTTAAGGAACAGTTAGAAGTGATAGGTTATGGGCTGATTATTCCTATTTTCTTCGTTATGGTTGGTTTCCGTTTTAACATAGGGGAATTTGTAAGATCTCCCGAGGCGTTAGGTTGGGTCCCCCTGCTTCTCTCGACAGCTTATATCGTGAAAGTGCTCCCGATGCTGTGTCTCAGACCGCTCCTAGGTACGCGGAGGGCTCTGGCAGGGGGGGTCCTGCTATCATCCCGCATGACATTAGTTGTTGTTGCGGCATCGATCGGCATGAGATTGGGAGTCATTAACAAGGAAATTCAAGATGCTGTTATTGTAGTTGCCATCATTACTTCTTTGTTATCTCCAATGATCTTCTCCATGAGTATGACGGAAACGTCCTAGCTGACAATTTAGACAAATGAGAAAAGACGAATGATACTGAGCCTCTCAGTCCGTAACGGATTGGGAGGCTTATATTTGCTTTGTACGAAATATCCATGAAATGCCCCTCTAAATACTTTGAAATCCCCCCTTTATTAAAGTCATAGTTTTAGGTATATTGTCGTGTAAACGGAAACAAAATATCAGTTGCTTATAGGAAGTTTTCATCCAAGCATGTACAATAGTCGATAAGAAGTTTACAAAAGGATGGGTTCGTCATGATGAACAGCCGTTGGACACGAAAAATCGTTGTCATGATAAGAAATATGAAATTTCAAAACAAACTCATGTTCGGATATTTATTCGCTTGCGTTATTCCTCTTATCGGTGTAAGCGTTATCATATTTACTCAATCGGCAAAGGGACTTGAGGATTCTTCCCAGGAGTTTGCCTCTTTGTATACGTCTCAGATCAGGACCACTTTGAATCAGTTTATCGACGAATACGACAAAGTGACCAAATCGGTTCTTGTCGACAACGGTTTGATTTACAATTTGGCCGAAGAACAAAGCTTGTCCATGGAAGAGTTGATTAATCAAAAGGTCGCTGTTCAACGCATGCTGACGCGAGTCACCTGGCTCAAATCCGAAATCAGCACATTGATGCTGGTTAGTCGCGATAACAACGTGTATCAATATACGACGACAACAAGCAGAGTGAATGAGAACGCATTACTTGCCCAGGCCAAAGCTTGGAATAAAAAGTATCTGAATACGGATGATCCTTTTTTCATCACAGGGTTACACGATCGTTCCTACTACGAAGATAAAGGTGCTGGTGCGGTTGTGACCGTAGGGAGGGTGCTGTTCAGCTCCAATGGGGCCTATGCGGGCATGCTCCTGATTGACCTTGACCCTTTCACGTTGCTGCAGCTTGATCATGATTTTGTCTTGGCTCGTGATAAATATGGCATGAGTGTCATCATCAGCAATCGACAGGGAGAAATTGTTTATCATTCCGATGCGGCTAGCGGGCGTTTGTCTTGGCATCAGGTTTCCGAATCTGAAACGAATGCGATCAAGGGTACCGAAGACGAAAATCTGATTCTTTTATCAGGAAGTACCTCAAAAGGGGATTTGTCTATTAAAACGGAGATACCGCGTTCAAAGCTGCTGCAGAAAATTAATCGGATCAAAGGAATAACGGTCATCGTCATTCTACTAAGCTGCTTGATTATTACGCTTATTTCTTTTGGATTAAGCTACACGATCACAAGGCCTATTAAAGCACTTCGCAGAAGTATGAAGCAGGCGGAAACGGGACAATATTTGCCCATAGAGAAAGAGCAGGCGAACGATGAAATTGGAAGTCTTGTCTATAGTTACAATAAAATGATTTTAACGATTCGAACCTTAATTGAAGAGGTGTATATTGCGGAAATCAAGCAGCGCCAAGCGAAATTCATGGCACTTCAAAACCAAATTAACCCTCATATGCTCTACAATACGTTGGAATCCATTCGCATGAAGGTATTGGCTAAAGATGATGATGAAAGCGCTGAGATGATCATGATCTTGGCTCGCATGTTTCGGCTTGTCTTAGGCAAGGGAGGCCGACATCATTCGGTGAAGAACGAATTGGAGTATACAGCGAACTATCTGCAACTTCAAAACATCAGATTTGATAATATGTTCAGTTTGAAGATCAGGATTCCTGATGAGATGCTGGCATGCACGATTATCCCTCTCGTTTTTCAGCCAATCGTTGAGAATAGTATCAATCATGGATTCCTGGACTATACCCAGCCTATGCATATTGAGATTGAAGGCGCCTGGACCGAAGAAGGGGAGATCGTCATTCGAATCATTGATGATGGCGGCGGAATGTCCATCGAGAAGCAGCAGGAACTGCTTGCCGGATTGGTGGATGCGGAGCTCGACAAGTACAAACTCGAAGAGGACGTCAAATCGGAGCGCAGTGGACTAGGTCTTAAAAATATTGCAGAACGCATTAAACTCCATTATGGAGATCAGTATTATTTGACGATTCGTTCAGGGATTGAGCGTGGAACAATCGTTGAAATCTACATGCCGAACCATGTGGGTTAACGATGTGAAAAAGGGAGGTTATTTCGTATGAAGGTCATCTTGGTGGACGATGAGAAGAGCATTGTAGAAGGTCTCAAGCGAATGGTTAATCGCTATATACCGGAATGTGAGGTTATTGGTACAGCTCACAATGGCTTGGAAGGCTTCAAGCTTATTCAAACCCTGCAGCCGGATTTTGTTATTACGGATATACGGATGCCTCAGGCAGACGGACTCGAGATGATTTCCATGCTGAAGGACGAAGGCAGCTCGATTCCATGTATTCTTTTAAGCGGATATACAGATTTTGAATATGCTCGGCGCGGTATGCAGCTGGGTGTTCGCTTCTATATCAACAAACCGGTGGAAATAGATCAGCTTCGTGAAAGCGTGTATCAGGTTATGGACGCGATTCGGGCGGATAAAGCAAAAGTTCAAGAAGTAAATGAATTGAAGCAAGAGGTTCTTAGTCGTAAGCAGGAGAAAGCCTGGAGGGATGTTCTCGATCTAGGCAACGACAATTTGGAACTCGTGGAAGAACTGCTTCAGGTTGCCCAGATTCCAATAGAAGGCGCCTTTTTCGGAAGTGTTCTTCTTGAATTCGATAGCAATGTCGATGGAGGTAAGGAGTTCGGACTTCATCCTGTTTTTGACCATATTGACCGCGCCTTTAAACACTATCGCGGGGTTTTCCGCTTTCGCTATACGGGGGCCCAAGTGGCTGTCATCCTGGCCAATGACAAACTGATAAGAAATGAGGATGTAGTCCGGGCCTGTGATCTTCTCAAGCAGGCCGTTTATCAAGATCTGAAGTTGTCCATGACGATCGGAATTGGCACAATACAGAAACGTGCTGTCGGAGTCAGTCAATCTTTCGAGGAAGCGTGTTATGCATTAAGCTACAAAGTCATAAAGGGAACGAATGCTGTGATTCCGTTTCAAGAGATCACGAATCTAACAGGACCAAGCCACGCTGTTCCTGCAGAACTGATAGCCAAGCTGGAAACCGGACTCGATAACATGGACGAAGCGGGGTGTGTAGACATCATCCGGGAGATTTTCCGCAGGATGGAAGCCGAAAAGAGCATGAGACCGGCCGATCTGCAGTCGCAGTGTTTAAACATCCTTTTATCCAGTGTACGGAATATGTCCTTTCAACAGCTGCAGCAGAACGACTTCCTAGGCCGGCATATTCTGTCGCTAGATAGTATTTCCCGGTCTCGGACGTTAGAGCAGCTTGAGGAATGGACCGTGAAAGTGATTCGCGGAATTATTTCGTTCAAGTTGGAGCATAATATTCCAAAGAAGAAAGATATTATTACAGAAATCAAGGAATATATGACCAAGCATTATCATGAACCGATTAAAATTGCGGATCTGGCCGCCCGTTTTTTCATCAGCCCCTATTATTTAAGCCAGTTTTTCAAGCAAAAGACAGGGGATACCTATGTGAATTTTTTGACGCAGATCCGAATTAATAAAGCAAAGGAACTCCTGCAGAACACGGATCTCAAAGTATATGAGATATGCCAAATGGTCGGATATTCGGATACGCAGCACTTTGCCAGGTTATTTGAAAAATTAGCTGGATGCAAACCCAGGGAGTATAGAAAAAATACACCAACTCTGTAACGTATTTGGCCACTCCGATTAGGAGTGGTTTTTCAATATTCTAAGAAATGACCTTGTTTTTACTTGGATTTGCCCAATTGAGGGATATTCCTCCCGACGGTATAGTTATACATGTAAGCGATAACAACAGCAAGATACGGGGGGAATAAAGTGAATGTAATCTCATTAAATCGATTGAAGGTGTATTGGCCGTTGTATGTCATGGCGATTCCGGGAATTGTGTTTCTCGTTATTTTTAAATACATCCCGTTGGCCGGTGCTGTCATCGCCTTCAAAGACTATTCGGTTTTTAAAGGATTCATTGATAGTCCTTGGGTAGGTCTTAAACATTTTAAGACGCTAATTCATCATCCTGATTTCGTCAGGGTGTTCAGCAACACCATGATTTTGGGGCTGTTGAAAATTGTTTTAGTGTTTCCAGTAGCTGTCCTGCTGGCACTGATGATGAACGAAATTCGAAAATCGGCCCTGAAGAAAGGAATTCAAACGGCGCTGTACATCCCGCACTTTTTGTCATGGGTGATCGTGGCCGGTATCATTTTTGACTTCTTTTCCATCAGTGGATTGTTCAATATCGTCTTTGGATGGTTTGGTCATGAACCTGTGTTAGCGATGCAGGAGAGCGCGTACTTCCGGCCTATTTATGTCATCTCATCCATTTGGAGAGACGCTGGTTGGGGAACCGTGGTGTATATGGCTGCCATCAGTGCGATCGACCCGCAGCTCTATGAATCGGCCATGATCGATGGCGCATCGAAGTTTAGGCAAATCCGTCATATTACTTTTCCGCTTCTACTGCCTACCGTGCTAGTCCTGTTCTTGCTTGAAATCGGCAATTTCTTGGATCTAGGGTTCGATCAAGTTTTTAACATGCTTACCCCGATGACTTACAGCGTAGGAGATATCCTCGATACGTATGTGTTCCGAACTGGTATTCAGCAAGCCCAGTACAGCTTTGCAACGGCAGTTGGCTTGTTTCAATCCGTGATCGGATTCACTTTGGTGTTTATCTTTAATAAGCTGTCGAAGAAAGTTTCGGATGGGGGGCTCTGGTAGATATGTACGAATCACGTGGGGAAAAAATATTCGTATCGGCCATTACAGCCATTCTCATCTTGTTGTCTATTATGGCACTTATACCGCTGTTGTCGGTGATTTCCACTTCGTTAAGCTCGAAAAGTGCTGTCGATATGAACCTGGTCACCATCTGGCCCAAGCAATTTACATTGGATTCCTGGGGGCAAATGATTGACCGTCCCGACCTGTGGAAGTCGTTTTTTCTAACGCTCATCACGACGGTGATAGGCACGGGGCTTGCTTTGTTGATGACCGCTTTACTTGCCTACCCGCTGTCGAAATCGGAATTCAGCTGGGGACCTGTTATCATGGTCGGTGTGGTCATCGCGATGATCTTTAAAGCACCAATTATCCCTTACTTCCTGACGGTTCGAGGTGTAGGGTTGTATAATAACCCATTGGTACTCATCGTGCCGCACATTCTGAATCCGTTCAATCTAATCATCATGAGAAGCTTCTTCAAGCAGTTTGCGAAGGAATTGGAGGAAGCGGCATTTATCGAAGGCTGTGGATACTTCCGGATGCTCTTTCAATTCGTGCTTCCACTATCCAAAGCCGTACTGGCGACACTCGCACTCTTTTACGGTGTTGTGCTGTGGAATCAGTTCCAGCATCCGCTCTTTTTCTTGCAAGATCCGAACTGGTTCCCGCTGCAGATTAAAATTCGGCAGTTTATTACCGATGATAACGTGATTATGGTGGGGGCGGCTTCTACAGCTGGCTTGAATTATAACGAGCGAACTTTAAGAGCTGTCACGGTCATCTTCGCTATCATTCCAATTGTGATGGTGTATCCTTTCCTTCAGAAATACTTTGTCAAAGGAGCTATGATCGGCTCGGTAAAAGGGTAATCGAACATTTCTGGTTTATTGGCACCTGCCTTGAACATATGATTTCAATTATTTTCAATAAAGAGGGGGATTCACACATGAGTTTAAAAAAGCTAGGGTTGGTTTCTGCGGCATGTCTCCTTGCAATAACGGCTGTAACGGCCTGCAGTACAAAAAATGGCACCTCCGACAGTGCAGCACCTTCCGCGAAGGTTCAGGATGCGAATGGAAGTGAAGTTGTTGATATTGAAGTATGGGGGACCAACATCGGCTACAAACCGATAACCAAGGGAAGCAAGCTATATGAATTATATAAAGAGAAGCTTGGTGTAGGCGTTATTCATCCCTATGTAGAGTGGAACGGTGGCACGAACTACTTGAACCAGTTAAATCTGAAAATTGCTGCCGGTGAAATACCGGATCTATTCTTGCCGAAAGAGGGCATTGAAAATAGTTTGGCTAAAAATGGAGCGATCGCCGATCTGACAGATCTGCTTCCCAAATATGCGCCGAATCTTTGGGAAGCCATCCCGAAGGACATTTGGGATATTGTTAAAGCTAACGACCCTACCGGCCAAGGGAAAATTTATTTTATCCCCGGTGTAGTCGACTATGGCAGATACGCAGGAATGATTCGCAAGGATTGGCTTGATAAATTGGGCTTACAGATGCCGAAAACGCAAGAGGAGTACGTAAAAGTATTAGAAGCGTTCCGGGACAAAGATCCCAACGGCAACGGACTGAAGGATGAACTGCCAACAGGTGGCCGTCAGGAAGCGCGCTGGATGGATCATTTATTCGCGATGTATGGAGTGGCTATGTTCGAAGGATATCCCCAGTGGGATCTGTACGACGGCAAGCTGAGTTATGCTGCAGTCACACCGAACATGAAAGCCGCTTTGGAATTTGCAGCCAAGTTGTATAAGGAAGGGCTGCTGGATAAAGAGTCGCTGCTCAACGACAAGGCGAAGTGGGACGGAAAAGTAAATGACGGAAGAGCGGGGAACTTCTTCCACTGGGCAGAAACCAGCTATTTATACATGGAAAATACCTATAAAAATACAGGCGTAAAACCTGACTTTGCTGTCCTCCCAGTACCGGAAGTTCCCGGCTACAAAGGATTCTATACGTGGAAGAGATTTTTAGAGCCGCAATGGGTTGTCAAGAACTCGAAGGATCAGAAGAAGCTAATGGCTACGTTGAAGCTGCTGAACAATATGTACGACAAGAAAAATTGGAACGCGCTATTCCTTGGTGTAGAAGGTATGCACTATACGATGAAGGATGGCAAAGCCGTCAAACTTCCGGATGACAAGAGCACACAGGAGAACCTTATCCTTGATCCATATTCCAAACTGTCGACACTTGACTTTATGACGGAGTTAAACAAAAGTACAGCGTCAGAAGATCGGATGTGGGCTGTTGATCAGACCAACAGAAATATGCAAGAAGCACAAAAGTATGCGAAAACCATTGCCGGCGACGGTATACCAGCAAGCATCTATGACGGTTTCCCGGACATTAACAATCGTACTCTGTTTATCGAATATGCGACCAAGATTATTCTTGGGCAATACCCGCTCAGCAAATTCGATGAGTTTGTAGAGAAATGGAACAAAACGGGTGGCGAAGAAGTTACGAAACGTGCTAGAGAGTGGTATTCGAAGGTGAAGAAATAATTATTGCCAAGATAACCCGCCCAAAGTCGAGCGAAAGACGGGCGGGTATTTTGTTTACACAGGAGGCTACGATCGATGAGCAATCGTCTTAAGGAAGTGCTGGAGGGTCAGGAACACAATTACATCCTTCCATTTCTATGGCAGCATGGGGAGGAGGAGCACGTGATCAGGGAGGAAATAGCTCGTGTGCATGAAGCGGGAATTGGCGCTGTGTGTGTCGAGGCCCGTCCTCATCCGGATTTTCTCGGTCCACAGTGGTGGAAGGATATGGACATTATTATGGATGAAGCCCGTAAGCGCAGCATGAAGGTATGGATACTTGATGATGATCATTTTCCGACGGGACATGCAGCAGGTAGAGTAAAGGAGGCTCCCGAGGAGCTTCATCGCAAGTTTTTAGGCGAACGTTTCATCGATACCATCGGTCCTGCCAAGGATTCATCTTTTCTGTTGGATACGTTGCTGATGAGCGGGCTTCGCCCAACTTTTTCAGAACTCAACTATGCGAGCGGGAAGAACAAACTGATTTCCGTAGTCGCCGTCCGTCGCCATCCAACAAACGAAACATTAACAAATGACTGCATCGATATTACGGATCTCGTGCAAGACGGCATCCTCTACTGGGATATCCCTGCAGGCTATTGGCGTGTTTTTATTGTTTCGGAAAACAAGGATGGCGGCAGCCAACTCCAGGAAGATTATTTGAATCCGCTTGTTCGGGATTCTGTTCGAATTCTCATAGATACGGTATATGAAGCTGTGTACGAGCGCTATAAGGATGACTTTGGCAAGACACTTGCCGGATTCTTCTCGGATGAACCGGGATTTTACAATGATAAAGTGACCTTCGACTTCCATTCCAAACCTGGAAAACAAGGGGTTGTCCTCCCTTGGAGCAGCGAAATGCCGGCTTTACTTGAGCAGGCGTTAGGTGAGGACTACCGCAAGCACCTGCATCTCCTCTGGCATGAGGCCGGAGAACAATCAAATAGGGTGCGGTATGCCTATATGAACATTGTCAGTGCGTTATATGCGGAGAATTTCTGCAACCAAATCGGGGAATGGTGCAGGGCCCGTGGAGCAGCCTATATCGGACACGTACTGGAAGACAACAACGTTCATGCCAGGCTTGGCCCCAGTACCGGACACTTCTTCCGATCACTTTGGGGGCAAGACATGTCTGGAATTGATGTGGTGCTGTGGCAGATTGTCCCCGGTTTCGATGAGCTAACTTTCCGTAGTGCTACTGGGATCGCAGATGGTGAGTTTTATCACTATGGTCTTGCCAAGCTTGGCGTGTCGCTTGGACACATTGATCCCAAAAAGCTGGGCAGAACCATGTGCGAGGTATACGGAGCGTACGGCTGGGCGGAAGGCTTGAAGCTGATGAAGTGGATTACAGACCATATGCTCGTTCGCGGAGTGAACTATTTTGTCCCCCATGCCTTTACGCAAAAAGCTTTTCCGGACCCGGACTGTCCGCCGCATCTGTATGCGAATGGGAAAAATCCGCAGTTTCGTTACTATAAGTACTTGAATCAATATATGAATCGCATCTCTCATCTGATATCGGATGGCAGGCATGTGGCATCCGCTGCCGTCTTGTATCACGCTGAGGCTGAATGGTCCGGGGAAGCGATGGTTTTTCAAAAGCCGGTAAAACAATTGATGCAGCACCAGATTGACTGTGATGTGATTCCGGTAGATGCTCTTTTGGACATGGCACGTGTAAAAGACGGGAAGCTGCATGTCCATGTTGAGGATTACGAGTGTCTCATTGTGCCCTATGCGGAAGCACTTCCAGGAGCAATGATTAGGCGTTTGATCCAGTTTGCCGATCAGGGACTCATGATTCGCTTCATCGATGGCTTACCGCTACGGTCGAGTGAAGGCAGGGATGTTTCTGACGAACTGTCGTGTCTTGCCGCTCACCCGAAAGTGAACTTTACTTCCTTGGACATGCTGGCGCAAGATCTTATCGCAGAAGGGCACTATGAGATTCAAGTTGATCAATACCAGCCCTATCTTCGTAATTATCATTATGTGCACGAGAATTTGGATGTTTATATGTTCTTTAATGAACATCCCAATCAAGCCATTCAGACGAAAATTACATTGTCAGCCCATGGTGATGTATTCGCCTATGATGCTTTCTCCAATCGGTTGATGGATGTGCATGTCATCGAGGAGAACGGGGCACAAATGATTCAGCTGGATCTGTCTCCATACGAATCCATCATCCTGCTCAACGGCGCTGATTTAGGTGGTTATACAGCATCACCGCGTTACGCGGTTTCATCGGAAGTTGAGTTGCAAGGCGAATGGACGGTCTCTACCGCTGATGCTGAACACTACCCTCAGTTTACGGAATGGGGAAAACTTACGGCTTTAACGAATATGAGCGGGCCAGATTATTTACCGCGTTTTTCGGGAACTTTCCGCTATGAAATGGAGTTTGAATGGCGTGAGTCGACGAACAGTGTTTTGTTAGATTTGGGAGAAGTATATGAAACGGCAGAAGTATGGTTGAACGGTGAGCCTGCGGGAGTGCGTATCTGTCCTCCGTATCGGATGGAGATTCATGGACTGATCCAGCAGGGCGACAACAAGCTTGTCATTGAAGTGACGAATACACTTGTGAAGGATCAGCGCGACTATTTGTCGGCTTTCGTGCAGCAGGAACCAAGCGGTCTTATCGGTCCTGTTCGGGTGACGAGCGCTGAAGTGGAAGCTATATGAAATATGCAGCGGAGGTACCTGATCTTAAGAAGATTCGCTTAATTGTGAACAGTGATGCCAAAAATGAGGCCGACGACCAGTTTGCCATTGTTCATGCGCTGTTAACGCCTCAATTTATTGTGAAAGGCTTAATTGGTGCCCATTTTGGCGAGGACAGAAGCAAGACCTCGATGCTTGACAGTGTGAAAGAAATCGAGCTTTTGTTGGAACTTATGGATTTGCCGGGAGAATATCCGGTTCTATGTGGGGCAGAACATGCTATGAAAGACGAAACGACGCCTGTGCCATCAGAAGGTGCTGAATTCATTGTTCGAGAAGCTATGTCCGATGATAAAAGGCCATTATATGTAATTTTCCTTGGGGCCATTACAGATCTGGCAGTGGCTTATCTAAGGAATCCAGCCATTGCCGATCGTTTGACAGCCGTATGGATTGGAGGAGGGCCCTGGCCAAATGGTGGAGAGGAATTTAATCTGAAAGGCGATATTCATGCAGCGAACGTCGTGTTCCGTTCTCCAATCCCGTTATGGCAAATTCCCAGAAATGTGTACGCAAAGATGCGTGTCAGCCTTTCAGAATTAAAACAAAGAGTGGAGCCATGTGGTGCTATCGGTCAATATTTATATGACCAATTGGTAGAGACAAATCGAAAATGGGCGCACAATCTGGTTTGGCCGAGGGGAGAAGTATGGACGTTGGGAGATTCCCCTGCAGTGGGACTGCTGATGCACGATCAACCCTATGATTATGATTGGCAGCCAGCTCCGCGTATAGCCTCGGACTTGTCCTACATTCATTATCAATTGGAGAGAAAAATCAGGGTATATCGAGATATCGATGTCCGTTTTATTTTGGAAGACATGTATGCCAAATTAGCTTTTTACAATTTCTTATTGCATAGATAACACCTAATAAACAATCACTCGCTAGTATTGTTTATAGGACAACCCAATTGAATAGGCAGGGGTAGGAGACCAGGAGAAAACCCTTTAAGCAGCAATTGATTGGCTAGTGGAAGCTAGCTGTATCATTTGTTTGCTTGAAGGGTTTTTTGTGTTCTCAAAAAACAGAAAGGAGCAGCGAGGTAAGGGAAAAATGGTAAATGAAACACGGATTTATGCCATACCTATCAGAAGAGAGGATTGATTCTATGAAACGATATAAAAGGGTTATTCATCGTCTTATCGTAGCTGCACTAGTTGCCAGTTTCGTACCGCTTGGTCTCTCGCCTGAGCAGCAGGCTCATGCAGCCGATGACGTTAGAAATACATTAAATGTGAGGAAAACGGTGAATGCTCCGGTTATTGATGGGAAATTGGATGAATCACTATGGTCAATTAACCAAAGCTTAACCAAACAAACAGGCAGCGGTACGTTTAAAGATAGTAAATTCGGCATGCTCTGGGATAATAAGTATTTATACATAGGAGTCAAGGCGGATGATGATAGTCTGACTGCTGCGGGATCAGGCAATTGGTTTGACCAGGATAATATTAATTTCTTTCTAGATCCTACGATGCACCAATCGGCTCCTTATGTGGCGGATGATATGCAGCTTGGATTTGTGTATCAAGAGAATTCTGTGACACCAGAGTTTCATTTCGGAGCTGCAGCAAACGGCCAAAGCAGTAAAGATGCAAATAAGATTCTGAGAGCCATGCAGAAGACGGCGACGGGTTGGTCTTTAGAGACAGCTATTCCATGGGACATTTTAAAGATGGATCCTAATCTCACCAAGAAGTTGGGTTTGGAAATTGGGGTAACGGACCGTTATGGGGCGGACGCGACACAGCAGAGAAACAGCTACTGGAGTGCCTATCAGTCAAGTTCGTTCTGGAATGATACCTCCGGCTTCGGCGTGATCAACTTGATCGATAGCAATCCTGTGACAGATCCGGTGAATCCGGTGCTGCTTGAGGAAAATTTTGATACGATTCCGGCAGGAACCATACCTTATGGATGGATTAGTGATGTGAACGCAGGAAGCCCTTCCTTTACGGTTGTGCAGGATACTTATGGCAATGGCAGAGTCACTTTTGATGGGAAAGCTTCGGGTAAACAAGCTCGAGTTGTGGCGCCAGTCCAATGGGACAACTACACGGTTGAAGCGGATATCCGATTTGAATCGGTGCTGGATTCAGGAAGATGGGCTTCATTGATGTTCAGGGTGCCTTCTTCGGGAAAAGTGCCTTACAATCAAATGGCCATCCGTCAAAATGGTACCTATGAATTCGCCTATCGCAAAGCGGACGGCAACTGGTATTCACCGACGCCAATCTCCGGCACTTGGAGAGCATTGACCTTGAATGCCGACTATTCGATGAAGGTTCGCGTTTACGATAACAATGTCAAAGAATACATGAAAGCCAAGTCAGATCCAAGTTATACCATGGTAACGGATACCACCCTGCCAACAACGGTCGTGATGGAGAAAGGCAAAGTAGGGCTGCAAGCGGATCAAAGCAAGGTGTCATTCGACAATTTGAAGGTGACGCGAATTACAGCAGATCGCCTTAACCTCATTGTGCCTGGCTCGATTGAAGCATTGACGGGACCGATGAGTGTTACCGGCAGTGTGTACTATTCGGACGGTATCACGGAATCCATTGTAAATAAACCGCTAAAATATTACTCCTCGGATGAGTCAATCATCAAAGTCTCAAACAATGTGCTTTACCCTGTGAAAGCAGGGAGTGCAGAAGTTAGAGTCATTTATGAGAATGCGGAATACGTGCAACAAATAACAGTAACACCTAGTATGGTGCCGGCAAAAGTAAGTTCCCTCAAGCACAATGACAATTATTTTTTGGCCACAGTGAATCAGCCGGTAGATTTAACTTCAATTACGTTTAAAGCCGATTTTACTGATTTTACGTCAGGTACCGTGACAGGAAATGATTTGACCTGGACATCCAGCAGCCCTTCCGTTGTTGTGAATAGTGGAAGCCTGAACGTTCTTCAAAAAGGTGTATACTCCTTAACTGCCCAAAAAGACGGCGTTTCCATTTCAATGCTAGTCGTAGCGAAAGAAGCAGTGGATAGGGAGTATGTCCTCTATGAAGAAAATTTTGATCAGCTAACGGAAGGAACACTTCCTGCAGGTTGGACTCGCAAAGAAGGGACGACAGCCAGTAAAGCCGTTGTTAAAGCCGGAAGTTTCGAAATGGATGCGGCGGCATCGCCGGACAATCCTTCGCGCGTACTTTTGCCAGACTATCTAGGGACGTTTGGCAATTATAAAATTGAAGCGGATGTCACGCATTTGCAAGCGAACGATACGGCCAGATGGCATTCCATCATGTATCGCATTCAAAATAATGATTATCCTTACTATCAAATGGCGGTCAGAAAAGACGCTACAGCGGCCAATGGCGTAGAGTTTGCTGAAAGAACCACGGCTAACGCCTGGAACGTTATGGATACAGGTGCTTTTACGGAAGCCATAGATCCGAGCAAAATGTATCACTATACGGTCAAAGCATTCAACAATCGTGTAATGGAAATGATTAACGACAAGGTTGTCGTGGATACAGATAATGCAGGTTCGTATATGAAAGGAAGAATTGGCTTACAAGCGAACGGCAGCAAAATGAAGGTTGATAACATTCGGGTAACGCTGCAGCAGGAAGCCCTGCCACCAACGGCAACCGATCGTTATGCCAGTGTAACCGAGCCGGATACTAAAATTGCGATGGCTTCAACCATTGTGACTGAGGTTACGCAGGCGGCAGACTTGGCGAAAATGGCGGATGCGGCAACACCGGCTACGGCTATTTTACACGTGAACAACGAACTTAAAGTAACCAATCCAACAGGAGAAATAGTCATTGGAGATGTAGCAGCCATCTTGGATTCCTTCGGAACGAAGACGATGCCGGCATTTTATCTCAAGGATGAAGTAACCGTCGATAAACTGATCACTTATTTGAAAGATAATCGAATCGAAGATGTATTTGTAATGTCGGACAACGGTGATTTGGTTAAAAAAGCGAGAGTAGCGTATCCGATTATTCGCGGAATTGTAGATTTTAGCGCCATGTCGAATTTTAGCCAAGAACAATTGATGGAAATTCGCCAGAAAACGAATGCCAACCTGGCTCATATTGCTGTGCTCCCACAACAGGCGGCTACGAAAGAGAATACAGATTATTTGCAAATGAGAACGATCATGGTTTGGGCAAAAGATGAAGCGGCAGCCGCCGGAAAAAATCTGTCCATGCATACCTTGATTACGGCCGGAGTGAACGGCATCGTAACGGATACGCCATCTGCGGCGTTCACCGCACTGGGCGTGTATAACCAAAATAAAACGATGATCCGTAAGCCATATATTATCGGCCATCGTGGATTGCCTTCGGCTGCGCCGGAAAATACGATTGAAAGTAATCGGTTGGCACTCGATAACGGGGCGGATTTTATCGAAAATGACGTGTATATTTCCAAAGATGGTTATCTTGTCATTCATCATGATGGAGAACTGTCGGGTACGACGAACGGTACGGGAAATATCGAGAATTACACATTGGCCGAAATTAAGGCGCTCAATGCCAATAAATCTCATCCAACGGGCTATCCGGATGTGAAAATCCCGACCTTGGAAGAACAAATTGATCTTGTTCAACAGCGCGGGAAAATGATCATGAACGAAATCAAGACATCAACACCAGCGGCCATTGACGCTTTCGTCCAATTGGTGAATGCCAAAAATGCCGAAGCTGACATCGATAACATGTCCTTCGTTGCCGCTCAGATTGCGCGCACGAACAGCTTGATGCCGACGATGCCTTCAGGTCTTTTATCCAGCTTGTCCGGAGGCAGTAATGTGAAAGGGATGCTGAGAACGGTACTTAGTTCGATTCAGCCACTGAATGCTACCTTTAATAATGGATACGGCGGTATTTCGCAAAGTTTTATGGAAGCTGCTAAACATCGTGGCATCTTGATTTCACCTTGGACACTGAATGATCGAACGGCCTTTAATCAATTTTTCTTAAATGGTGCATGGGGATTAACGACCGATTATGCCAATTGGGCGGCAGATATGGCGGCAGGAATTAAACCGGAGAAAACGGAGTTTACGCTCAACAAAGATGAGCATCTTCTCCTTCAAGCGCAAGTGACATCGTACAAAGGTGATACGAAGACAATTGTACCGGACTTTATTTTACTTGATGGACAAGATGTATTGGATGTGAATGGCCGGGAGATTACTGCCAAGAAATCGGGGGTTGGGCACGGGCTTTTACGATACACCTATACGATGAACGACGGAAATAGGTATGACTTATATACACAACCAATCACGTTGAACGTATCTTCTGGAAATACAGATCCAGGGACAGATCCAGGAACAGATCCAGGAACGAATCCAGGAACAGATCCGGGAACGAACCCGGGAACGAATCCAGACCCAGATTCAGGTTCAGGTTCAGGAACAGACTCAGGAGCAGGTAGTGGCACAAACACAAACACAGGTACGGAAATTAAGAATCCTGTATATACAGTGACGGATGTGATGATTCAGTCGGCCGCCCAGCAATCGGGTACGAACGATAAGATGATCGTAACCGTGCCTCTGAATGGGCAGAAGGATCAAGCTGTTGCTTTCTTGTTACCATCTGCCGTTCAAACGTTGCTAGCAGCAAGCGATCAAACAGTCGATATTCAAAGCGAGCTTGGTTCCTATGAACTGAATCTGTCAGCTGTAGATCTGCAAGCTTTGGCAGAGAAGCTAGGGGTTTCTCAAGATAAGTTAAACTTCACGATTCAAATTAAAGTGAATGAAAAAGCGGCTGCAGAAGCAACGTCAGGCGGGAAAGCTGTCAAGAAAGCCGTTGACTTTACACTTACAGCAGGAGTAGGAACAGGAGAAGGGAAAAGCGTAGACGTTTCTGCTTTCAAAACATTTATAGCAAGATCGATCAAGCTGGATGCCGGAACGGATACCAAAGCTTTGGCCGCCGTACGAGAAGAGCAAGATGCCAATGGCCATACGGTCTATAACCCGGTTCCATTCATGATCCGAGGCAACGAAGTTGTTATTTTCAGCCGCACGAACAGCACGTATCTACTTATCGCGAACCCAGTGACATTCGGTGATTTAGAACAACATTGGTCCAAACAAACCGTTGAAGGAATGGCGGCAAAATCGATTGTCCAAGGTGTTGGGACATCAAGTTTCGCGCCTGATCGCCAAGTAACTCGCGCGGAATTTGCTGCTTTGCTGGTGAGATCGTTTGGCTTAACTTCATCCAAAGCCACAATGGCAAACAGCTTCAAGGATGTCAAAGCTTCCGATTGGTTTGCGGCATCGGTTGGCCTTGCAGCAGAATTCGGACTCGTTGGCGGCTATGAAGATCATACCTTCCGTCCAGATGCGCCAATAACCCGCCAAGAAATGGCCGTTATGATTGACAGATCCCTACGCTTCGCAGGCTACAACGCAAATCCGCAACCAAATAACTCAGCCACGTTCGCTGATGAAGCGAATATCGCCGAATGGGCCAAGGATGCAAGTAAAGTTGCTTCCACACTTCATATTATTAACGGCAGGGATGGCAATGCTTTTGCTCCGTTAAGTACAGGCACGCGTGCAGAAAGTGCTGTGATGCTAAGCCGCATGCTGCAAGCCCTAAACCTTTCTAATTAATGGACAGGTTAACATTCCCTCCGCCATCCATTTGACGGATGGCGGAGGTGTGTTAACACTTAGCAAATAAATGTTTGTTAAGGTGAAAGTGGGGGTGTATGCGCATGTCTAGTAAATATCCAATTATCGCATCAGTGACGAAAGACGATCAGCTCGCAAAGGTTTTAGAAAGTGATGTAACTCGCGTTAATTTAATGACAGGTCATATTGGCAATCTGGAATCTATTGTCGAACAGCTTCACCGAGCAGGCAAACAGGTGTATGTGCACTTGGAGATGGTGGGCGGTCTTGGCAGAGATGCACATGCCGTCGGGTATTTAGCTGAAAAGTTTAAAGTGGACGGGATTGTTACGACGAAATCCAACTCCATAGCAGCAGCTAGGCAAGCCGGCATAAAAAGCATTCAGCGAATCTTCATTATTGATACGGCTGCGCTGCAAACGGCAGTCCGCATGATCAACAGCATACAACCGGATGAAGTTGAGTTAATGCCAGGCTTAATGCCAAGAGTGATCAAGGAATTGAAAAACATGATTAAACAACCTTTGATTGTCGGAGGGCTTATTCGATATGAAAAAGAAATCGTAGAAGCGCTTGATAGCGGGGCTGACTTCATATCTATTGGTGATCCGAACATGTGGAGTTGCCAATAGATTTACAAAAGATTAAAATATCGATAATTTTCCGCTTACAATCTTCCTCTATAGTAGAACTATGATTATCACAAGAACTGATACTTAGGGTCGAGACCATGAGAAAACCCTTGTCCAGGAAATGTGAAAATAAGCAGGAGCATGTTTGTCATCCTCCGAGAAGGCTTGTTTTCGTGTTTTTTCGGATAAGGGTTATTTTTATTGAAAGCGAGGCAGTGCTGTGGCAGAAACATCCAGATTCCCTGAGCGTGGCACCGATGATAAAAGTGGTATCGTGCCTTTTCAGCGAAAACACGTGAAGAAAAGAAGTAAGGATTTGCATGCATTTAAAGGCTACTTATTCGATTTGGACGGTACGATCTACGCGGGCAGTAAGCTTTTGCCGGGTGTGTTGAATACGGTAAATTGGCTGCGTGAGCAAGACAAATCGATCATGTTCGTTACGAATACAACTATTCGTACCAAGGAAAGCGTGCAGATGAGGCTTAGCGAATTAGGCATTTCTTGCGAGGTGAATGAGGTGCTCACGGCCTTATGTGTGGCTGGGAGATTTTTTCAAGAGCATGAGCCGGATGCCTGCGTTCTCATGATTGGTGAACAAGCGATGGAACAAGAATTAGTGCAATATGGCGTCAAGATGACGATGGACCCGATGCTGGCGACACATGTCCTTGTCGGCTTGGACAGACAGTTTACCTTTGAGAAGCTAACTGCCGGCGTGAATGCTCTTCGAAACGGGGCCAAGCTGATTGCAGCTAATCCCGATCCTTTTTGCCCGATTGATGATGGGGTGATTCCGGATACATGGTCGCTTGTCAAAGCACTGGAGACGGCCAGCCTGCAGAAAACGGTTCGTGTGATTGGAAAGCCCTCCAAATATTATGCGCAAAAAGCTTTTGATCTGCTGAAAATCCCGCCGTCCCAATGCCTGATGGTTGGGGATCGCTTATCCACGGATATACAGTTCGGGAATTCAAACGACATGTACACCGCTCTTGTACTGACAGGTGCGGACTCTAAGAAAGACATTGTACAAACAGGGATTGAACCTGACTATATTTTAAATCAGCTTAGCGAAATTAAATCCAAAAACCTTTAGGAGGAAAAACAATGAAAAAAGCACTAGTCTCATTACTTATGGTCACGTTGGTTGCAACAGCTTGCGCGAAGGGAGAGAGCCCAACAGAAACCAAAACGGCAGCAGCACCGACAGCAAGCGCCGCAGCAACGGCGAGTACGAAACCGGTTGAATTGCAGTTTTACTTTCCAGTAGCCGTCGGTGGGCCAATTACGAAACTGATCGATCAGTTGGCTGACGATTTCCATAAAGAAAATCCGACAATTACTGTAAAACCTGTGTATGGCGGCAGCTATCAGGATACGATGACCAAGGTTGCGACAGCTGTACAAGGGGGGAACTCACCTGACTTAGCGGTGCTGCTCTCAACTGATCTGTACAGTTTGCTTTCCATGAAAGCCGTTGAGGATCTGACACCTCGCTTCTCCAAGGATTATTTCAATGGATTCTACGAAGCTTTTATGGGAAATACGAAGTCAGGCGATACGGTTTGGAGTGTACCGTTCCAACGCAGTACGATCGTGCTCTACTACAACAAGGATCTATTTAAGAAGGCAGGTCTTGATCCGGAGAAGGCACCGGCGAACTGGACGGAACTGAAGGAGTATGCAGCGAAGCTTACGACGAGTGACAAATCGCAGTGGGGGCTTGAAATTCCTAGCACGGGTTATCAATACTGGATGACGCAAGCTCTTTCCCTTCAAACCGGTACGAACATTGTTTCAGCCGACGGGAAGCAAGTATTTTTTAACAAACCGGAAGTTCAGGAAGCTTTGCAGTTTTACACCGATTTAGGACGCAAGGATAAAGTCATGCCGGAAGGCGCACTCGAGTGGGCAACCGTTCCTTCCGATTTCATTAGCGGGAAAACGGCCATGATGTACCACACAACAGGAAATCTGACAAAAGTCAAAACAGATGCGAAATTCAACTTTGGCGTAGCGTTCCTGCCAGCCAATAAAAAGTATGGTTCTCCGACTGGCGGCGGCAACCTGTATGTGTTCAAAAACATTCCTGAAGACCACAAAGCAGCATCCGTCAAGTTTATTCAATTCCTGACGCAGCCTGATCGTGTCGCACAGTGGTCAATTGATACAGGTTATGTAGGTACGACAAAAGCTGCTTATGAGACAGACAAGCTGAAAAACTACATTAAGGATTTCCCGCAAGCAGCCGTAGCAAGGGATCAACTGAAATATGCGGACAGCGAGCTTTCTACCTATCAGAATGGCCAAGTAACCAAGCTATTTAACGATAATATCCAGGCAGCGCTGCTAGGAACGATGACGCCGAAAGAGGCATTGGACAAATCGCAGCAGCAAGCGGATGACATTTTGAAAAACTTTCAAAAATAACAGCGTTAGATAGCGAAAACGAAAGGGAAGTGTTCGGCTAATGGAGGTTAACTCCCTGTTATTGGCCAACACTTCCCTTCCGCTCGCTTTCACGACTTTGTGAGATAGAAGGGGGATCTATTCGATGCAACCGGCACTTCGTACAAAAAGCAAGATCAACTGGAAATTACATGGTTTCGCCTATGCGCTGCTCATGCCCTCGCTCCTATTCTTAGGGGTATTTACGTTTTACCCTATTCTGAAATCGATCTATTGGAGTTTCTATAGCTCTGATTTCACTGACAAGACGTTTGTGGGGTTTGACCAATATGCGCATGTTTTTCAGGACGATATTTTCCTCAAGGTTTTGAGTAATAATGTACTGCTAGCTATGGGTACGGTTCCTGTGAGTATTTTTTTGGCCATGTATGCCGCCATCTGGGTGAACAATAAGCTCAGAGGCACAGGCTTGCTGCGTGCGCTATTTTTCTACCCGACGGTCATTCCGATGATTGCTATAGCAAATATATGGTTGTTTATTTATACACCGAGCTATGGGTTGCTTGATAAGTTTCTAGGTGTGTTTGGCCTACCTGCTCCGCATTGGCTGGGTGATCCGCAATGGGTTCTGTTTTCGATGATGCTCATGGTGATTTGGAAGGAAGCCGGCTTTTTTATGATTTTTTACTTGGCTGGTTTGCAGAATTTACCGAAGGAAGTCTACGAAGCGGCAGCCATGGAAGGGGCAAGCCCTTTGCAGACCTTCAGAAGGATTACGTTCCCGCTCTTAATGCCGACAACGCTATTCGTTATGATTATTGCCACGACGAATTCTTTTAAATTGGTGGATCACCTGTATGTGATGACGAAAGGCGGCCCGAACAACGCAAGCAACTTGCTGTTGTACCATATTTATGAGACGGCTTTTAGTTTCTGGGATATGGGAAAAGCTTCAGTCCTTACCGTCGTTTTACTCGTTATTCTACTGAGTATTTCGATCTTTAACTATGCAGTTCTGGATAAACGCATTCACTACTAGAGAGGGGTCAGCGTCATGGTCGTTAAGATCACCAACCGATTTGTCATCGCGCTGCTGGCTATCGTTTTTGCGGTTCCGCTCGTTTGGGCAGTTTTCACCTCGTTTACTCCGTCCAGCGAGGTCATCACCCGTGTAAATCCCTTTGCCATTGAGCATCCCACTTTTCAAAATTATATGGCCGCTTGGCACACGATTCCTTTTCTACGCTATTATTCCAATACAATCATCATCGTCTTCGGTGTGCTGGCTGCACAACTGATAACGGCAACCCTTGCCGCTTATGCGTTTGCCCGATTGAATTTCGCAGGACGAGGTCTCATGTTCATGCTGTTTCTTGTTCAAATTATGATTCCGCCTGACATTCTCATTTTTCCGAATTACACGATCATGAAAGAGCTGGGCCTTGTTGACACCAAATTAGCGATTATGCTGCCTTATTGGGCTTCTTCGTTCAGTGTGTTCCTGCTCAGGCAAACGTTTAAGCAAATCCCGATGGACTTGGACGAAGCTGCGAGAATGGATGGATGCCGTTGGTGGCAAATCCTCTGGCACGTCTATTTGCCATCAGCAAAGTCAACTTATTTGGCCTTTGGCTTAATCTCCGTCAGTGCGCATTGGAATGATTTCATGTGGCCGCTCATTGTTACGAATTCCATTGAAACGAGACCGTTGACGGTAGGGATTGCGATTTTTGCCCAATCGTTTGAGACGGGAGCGCAATGGGGGACTGTAACGGCGGCTACGGTATTGGTTATTTTGCCTCTTTTAACGGCCTTTTTCGTGTTCCAACGTCAGTTTGTGGAAAGCTTCATGCATTCGGGGATCAAATAATAGGGGGGAATTGAAATGAATTGGCTAAATGAAAAGACGTTGATCGTGGCTCACCGTGGGTCGGCAAGTGAAGCACCTGAAAATACGTTGGCTGCTCTTCGATTAGCACTTGAGCAGCAATGCGATGCGATTGAGTTGGATATTCATCTCACAAAGGATGGAGAAATCGTGGTCTGTCACGATGAAACGCTGGACCGGACCACGAATGTGCGCGGATGCATTGGCGAGATGACGTTGGCAGACATCCGGCAAGCAGATGCGGGCACTTGGTTTTCAGGTCAATATGCCGGTGAGCCTGTCCCTTTACTCCGTGAAGTCCTTGAGCTGGTACCTCCGGAAATCGGCTTGAATGTGGAGCTGAAGCTTAGCTATGGCGGCAGCATTGAGCACAAGGTCGTTGCCTTGCTGCGCGAATACGGGCGGCTAAGCTCAGTTATTTTTTCCTCTTTCGATCATTGCATGTTATACCGCCTCAAGCGGCTGGCACCTGAAGCCCGCATCAGCCTTGTCTATGCCGGCAAGCTGCTGCGTCCGCTTCGATTGATTGAGGATTTTGAATTGGAGGTAGAAGCGGTTTCTTTGCATCATGCGATGGTTGAACGTGAGGATGTCATCGCGATTCGCAACAGCGGCAGACAGGTCATCGTCTGGACAGTGAATGAGGAAGAAGCAATGAAACGGATGCTGGATTGCGGTGTTTCAGCAATTATAACGGATTATCCGGCGATCTTGAGGCGGATTGTTGGTTAGTTTGATTTGAACAGTACGTTGGATATTGAAAATTATCGGCCTCTTTACCAAGTGGAAGGCTTATCGGACGTCACGGCTGTTTTCTCTGGGAATCGTACGGATGCTGTCATCTACAACACGACGCTGATAGGTCGAATCAAATAAAAAGCGGCAGTCTAGAACTTTTTACAAGTCTCTAGCTGCCGCTTTTTATTATTAGGAATGGTTTATTTCTTATCTTATTCTGACTAAGTTTCGTTGGAGCACGGTATCTCCTGGTTGCGGGGTGAAAGGAGTATTCGTAACACCTGTTACATTTGTAATCAGTTTTGGATCTTCGTTTTGTTGTATTCGCACTTCATACTTAAAGCTTACCTTCGACACGTCAGCAAACAGAAAAACAGATTTATTGGGAGCAATCGTTACTGTACATATTTTTCTACCACAAGGACTTACCTTCAAAGGTACTGGAGAGCCGTTAGACCAGTCGAAAACTTGTACCGTCACTCTGCGGGACCGCATTTTATTTAAGTTAACGATGTCTATTAATGCAAATTTCGTTTTCTTAGGTCTGCGCAAAATACCGGTTGATAATGTAATTCGCCTTGTTGACATGAACAACCAACGCTCCTCTCCTCTAATAGTACAGTAGATGTCGAAACTGCTTGAATGGTATGTATAGTTGCCCTTGGGGGGATTTCCAAATTTATGAATAAATAACTCCGTTATATTGCATGCTAAAAAGAAAAAACTTGGAGTATTTATGCGCTTTCCCAGTTGGTTAAAAAGGCAGCGAAGTGCACGGCCAACCCGTTCACTCGCTAATTTGTCTCCCATACCTAATGTTGAGGTTGAGTTATCTTTAAGACGTCAATGGTTCCAAGAACAATTGAAAAATTGTGCTGATATTTGTTTTCATGAATGCCTGATAGGTGACATCTCTTGTGTATTTATTTTTATTGAGGGTCTTGTCGATCAACAAATGCTTCAGGAGCAAGTGATTGCACCGATGTTATATGAATTGAGCGCAGCGTCGACAGAGGAACTCGTTCAGCACATTCTTCAATTTAAGCAAATTCCGGTTTCCTCCATAAACAGCAGCAAGGAAGTAGGAACTGCATTACAGAGCTTGTTTGAAGGAACGATTGTTTTATTAATCGAAAATGAGCCTATGATGATTTTATTTCCCATGAAATCGGTCGAAAAAAGGGCGATTCAACAAGCGGAAAATGAGAATGTCATTCGCGGCCCGAAGCAGGCATTCGTTGAGGATCTATCGGTTAATCTGACAATGATCCGCAAAATCATCAAGCATCCGGCTTTGAAGGCTGAGAAGTTTCAATTTGGGGAATACACGAACACTTATGTAACCGTATGTTATATCGAAGGGATCTGCCAACAAAAATTGGTGGACGAAGTAAAAAAACGAATATCGCGAATAGAGATAGACGGTGTACTGGGAAGCAGTTACATTGAGGAATTTATTGAGGATAATCCCTTCTCTCCGTTTCCTCAAGTGCAGTATACAGAAAGACCGGATACCGTATGCGCGGCGCTTCTTGAAGGAAGAGTTGCTATTCTTGTTGATGGAACGCCTGTACCGATTTTGGTCCCTGTTACCTTGTATATGCTGCTTCAATCCGCAGAGGACTACTATCAAAGATTTGTAGCAGGTACATGGATACGATGGATTCGGTATTTCTTTCTGCTTATTTCTTTCTTGCTACCCTCCGTATACATTGCTGTCACAACGTTCCATCCTGAAATGCTTCCGCCCAATCTATTGATTGCCGTAGCGGCAGCAAGGGAAAATGTACCTTTTCCTGCTATTATTGAAGCGATTATTATGGAGATTACCTTTGAGGCGCTGAGGGAAGCGGGCTTGCGTATTCCGAAGCCAATTGGACAAACGGTATCCATTATCGGGGCATTAGTCATCGGACAGGCGGCTGTACAGGCGGGTATTGTTTCCGCTCCAATGGTCATTGTAGTCTCTATTACAGGTATAGCTTCTTTCATTATTCCGCATTTTGATTTGGGTTTGACTTTCCGTTTATTGAGGTTTCCGGTAATGATTCTCGCGGCGTCCTTGGGACTTTACGGCGTCATCTTATGCATTATCCTAATTTATCTTCACTTGGTGACCCTTCGCTCTTTTGGTACATCGTACCTTTCCCCGACAGCGCCGATAGTATTTCGGGATTGGAAGGATGTGCTGGTTCGGGTTCCCATGTGGATGATGAAGAGAAGGCCGGCGCTATACGGCACAGAAGGCGATCAAAGATTAACGTACAAGCCCAGACCGCAAATTCCTGAAGATGATGGTGATTAAACTGTGCTCGAACTTAAAAAGCGTAAGGTATTTTGTTATGTTTATCTCTTTATTACTTCTAACTGGCTGCTGGTCCAGGATTGAAATCAATGATCGTGCCTTTGTAACGGCAATGTATATTGATTATCCGGAAGATGGTGTATATGAAGTTTCACTAGGATTTCCTTTACCCAATCGAATGTCTATGGGTATAGGACTCAGTGGTGCTCCTAAAGGCAACCCCTATTCCATTGTGACGAAAAGAGGCGAGAGCATCCCTGTCGCTATTCGAAAAATTCGATCGGATTTATCGAGAGAAATATCCTGGGGTCACTGTCGCGTCATTGTTGTTGGTCGGAAAATGGCGGAATTCGGGATTAATCAATTGTTAGAGTTTACTGCACGTGAGCCGAATTTTCACACCAAATCTTTCCTATTCGTATCCCCTACAAAAGGTCTTGATATTGCCAAATTGACTCCTGTGTTTGAACGGCTGCCGTCAGAAGTGCTGCGTGAATATGCCCAGAGAAATGTGACAATGGGCGCGACAATCAAAGACTTTTTGGAAGCGGAGGCATCGGGCGGAGACATGGTGACCGGACTGCTGACAATTGGACAAACAGAAATGGTCAGTGAAGAAGGAAAGATGAGCACATGGGTTGGAACGGATGGTGCAGCACTTTTCAGAAGCGGTGCCATGGTTGGAACGTTAGATGTCATAGGTATGCGGGCAGGGCTATGGTTAAATGGAAAAATGAGCAGCTCTATGAACTCAATCAAATCCCCAACGGATGCCAAAACGATCAGTTTTCTCATTCAAACATCCAAAGCTTCCATCGAACCAATGATCAATGGTGATCAGATCAGTTTTGATATTCACATTGAAGCCGATGATGATATTCTGTCGTCTGAATCCAATATCGATCTGATGGATCCCGAAAAATTAAAAGTTCTCGAGGGGCTGCTATCGGAACAATTGAAGGGGAGAATTTTAAGAACGCTGCAAACTACGCAATCCAAAGAGGTAGATGCATTTAACTTTGGAAAAATTCTTAGCTGGAGATACCCCAAAGTATGGCAGCAAATAAAGGGGAATTGGCGTGAACAGTATAAGAAATGTGAGTTTCATGTAACTACCCATATTTTCGTCAAACGGACCGGAGCTGAAAAGAATGCAGTCATTCGGAAAAATGAGGAATAGGGGGGATTACTCTCGTGATTGGCATAACAGTTGTTTTTATAGGGATAACATCCTATGAGATGAGTTTCTTATTTCGACACAAGCGTAAACCGAGAACATATTGGATTACGGGCTCGTTTATTGTAGCGGCTTATTTGTATCTTACGGCTATTTATATGTTCCAGGATTTACCTAGCACTAACCAGTTTATTGAATACATATTTAACTTTCAATAGATATAATTGTTGACGAGAGGATGAAAGCAAGCATGCAACGGATTAATCAAGTGGAGCTAGGTTTATTGCTTGTTTTGTATAATTTCTCAACAGCCGCCGGATTCTTGATAGGTCCCCTTACAGCTTTGGCAGGTTACCAAGGGTGGTTAAGTGTATTAATCGCCCACGTCGGTGGACTTCTTATAGCCTGCCTATCGGTTTGGTATGCCAAGAAACGGCCAAACGAGTTTATCATTCATTATGGGAAAGAAGTGGTTGGTAAATGGCTGAATCTCATGATGATGATCATTTATTGTTTTTTCTTTATTCAGCTTGCAGGAATGGTACTTCGACAAGCCACAGATTTCTTGGTCCAGATTTATCTTCCTTCAACGCCAAGTTGGGTTATCGCAAGCTCCTTTGGACTCGTGATTTCCATAGCCGTGAGGTCGGGGATCGAAGCCATATTTCGATGTGCCGCTGGATTCTTTTTTGTCATCTTTTCCACAGCTTCTATTGTCCCTTTTTTAGTGGGAAAAGAATTAAACTTTGAGCGGTCCATTGCTTTAATAACTAGTCTTAGTTGGAGAGATTTGATCCATTCGAGTTACCCGTTCGTCCCTTGGTTTGGCGAAATGTTTTTAGTTATTTTTATCTTTCCCTTTCTTGCAAAGGCAGAGAAAACAGTTCGGACTTTATTATGGTCCTCGTTAATAAGTACCCTATTTTTTGAAGTCTACTTTTTGTTATGTATTTTGTTATTTGATGCGCCGCTAATGGCCCATTTCACGTATCCCATTTTGGAAATGCTGCGTTTTATCCGTATTGGGGATTTCCTGGAAAATTTAGACCCCATAGTAGTTGCTATCTGGATGGCAGGACTATTTATTAAAATCAGCATTTTACTTTACATGGCGGTGTTCATATCCTCTCAACTATTGAAGCTCAAAGACTCGCGGCCGTTATCCTTCTCTTTTGGCGCGATAGCGGTGGGAATGGCGATGCATTCCGTGAAAAACTTAATCGAACTTAATGAGTTCATCCTGCATTCCTGGACAAACTTTGCTTATTTTATTGAATGTTCCCCGCTTATTTATTGGGGAATTTCCATCATGAAAAGATATGTACAGCGTTCGCGAGCGGGCCGGAATTTAATGGAAAAATAGGCGTTATAGTTTTTCCTTAAAAGCCCTCGGACTCACCCCCGTATATTTCGTGAAAACATGAGTAAAATAGGCCGGATCCTCGATGCCAACCTCTTGGGCAACTTCGAATATTTTCAATGCTGAATTTTTGAGCATTCTTTTTGCCATATCTATACGGTATTTATTCAGCGTATCCATTAAGGCTTCCCCAGTTTCTCTTTTATATAGTCGGCTTAAGTAACTGCTATTGACATGTACGTATTCAGCTATGAACTGCAAATTAATTTGTTTGTTGAAATGTTCTCGGATACATTTGTTTACTTCCCTCACGATGTAATTACTATGATTGCCTTGGGAACTAAGGATGTTTATAGACGTTTGAATAAAAGTGCTTAAAATATGGAACAGATCACGCATTGACTTGCTTTGCTGGATTTGAGCGTAAGTTTGGGATTCATTGTTTACGAAAGAGACATCTGACCATTGGGGTTCGCTGAATAATTTAAAAGACATGGAGCATAGAAGCAACCCGCTTGCTTTCATATGCTCAATAGGTACGTCGTTTTCTTTATAGGAGTCAAAGAGATTAGATAATTTCAGAGAAGCTTCAACAACATTTTCTAGTTGCATGTAGGCCAGAATTTCATCTATATAAGTATGCGTAGGTACAGTTTTCAAACCGAAAGGCGTTGTCTCACTCGGATCATAGGAGGAAATTGGAATGTCATGATACAGACCCTTAGTAAGCGCTTTCCTGGCTTCGCTGAAAGCTTCGGGTAATTCAAGCGAAGAAGCATGTGGTTGACTAATGCCAACATGCACCGCGAAATTCATGAAATTGTCGACCATTTTCATAATATCCCTGCATTTATTTGGTATAAACTGCGTGTATTCGGCTTCGTTTGCATACGCAAAGGATACAATCGAAACAAGTTGATTTTTGCTTATGATTGACGTGTAATGTTTGGAATCTTTGAAAGCAAGGTTCGAAAAGTGTCTAACATGATGAACAAAATTGCTGTATTCGCTGGTGGTTGTTTCACTATGATTCTCAGTAGTGTCGTTTATTTCAAAAACCGCAATGATATAATGATCAAGCAGGATGCCATGTTCTTTCATTTTGCTTACAATGGCCTCAGGATGACTAATCATGTTGTCGTAAACTTCTTTGATAAACTTATCCCGAATCTCGGACAAGTGTTTCTGCTGCAAAGCGATTAATTCCTTTGCTTTATGCACAGCTTCCGGAATCTTCTCGGTTGGGTTGATTTTCACAAGGAAGTCAACGACGTTATATTTGATCGCAGATTGTGCATAAGCAAAATCGGCATAGGCTGTTAACAAAATGACTTTGGTATGAGGGTGATTTTCGTAAATATATTTGGCTAGTTCAATGCCGTCCATCCCGGGCATCTTAATATCCGTTATCACGATATCGATTGGCACGGATTGCAAATATTCCTTTGCTTCCGTGCCATTTGAAGCCAGAGCAGCCAGTTCACAGTCAAGCGACTTCCAGTCTACAAAGCTTTGCAGACCTTGCCTGATGACGGATTCGTCATCAACTACCATTACCTTATACATAACTGTTTTCTCCCTTATCTGCAGGAATAAGAACTGCAACCTTCGTACCTATGTTTAAATGACTCTGAATAGAAATCCCGTATGCTTCTCCATAAATGAGTTTAATTCTATGATTCGTATTATGTAAGCCAATATTGTTGTGACCTTTTCTACGATGCCCGCTATGTACCGATGAATCCAGATTGATTTGGTCTGTTTTAAATCCTAAACCATCATCTTCAATTTCGAAGTAGATAGAATTAGCAACCTCTGTAATGGTAATGGTGATGGTACCTTTATCTACTTTATTTTCAATACCATGAACGACTGCGTTTTCAACAATGGGCTCCAAACAAAACTTAGGTACGTATAAGTCCAAAAGAGCCTCGTCTTTTACATCAATACGAAAATCCAATTTATCTTCAAACCTCATTTTTTGTAAATACAAGTAAAAATTCACAATGTCCAATTCCTCGCGAATGGTTATTTTTGTTTTACTGTCCGTATACATACTCGCTTGTAGCAATTCGGTTAGAGACATAACCATTTTATACACCGTTTCATCTTTGGAAAACCGTGCTTTATAACCTATGGTAATAAGGGTATTGAACAGAAAATGTGGATTCATTTGCGATTGCAAAAATTTCAATTCCGTTTCTTTCAGTAAGAGTTGTTTCTCGTATACTTGATTAAAGAGATATTTGATCTCACTTGTCATTTTATTGAAGGTGTGGCTAAGCAAATTCAACTCCAAATCGGAATACTCGGGCATTTTGGCATCATAGTTTCCAACCTTCACCTGATTGATATTACGTAACAGATCTTTAATAAAGCGAGTAAATCGAAGGGATAAGAAAATACTGGATACAAGGAATACGAGCAGGATGAGTAACAAAAAGAGCGTGTAATTTTTCATATTGTCCGACAGCTTGGCCAGAATTTGCTTCTTCGGAATGCAGACTACAAAGCTAAGTCCACTCTCATTTATTTTTTTGGCTGCTGCCATGTAGGTCCGATTATCCAAAGTTATATGATTCATATCTGTTTTATCACTTAACTGTAAAATGGATGCATCCACTTTATTGCCAATCAAATGTTTATCCGAACTTGAATAAATGAAACCTTGTTTATCGATGAGATATGCCATCGCACCAGGAATCTCAAGTAATGCAGCATATTTATTAAATATTTGACTCTCGTCAATGCCGATAATTAAATACAACCGTTGTTCAGGATTATAAATGTTGGAGACATTTCTAACGTAATAAATTACATTGTCGTTATAAAATGCAGGCACGGGAACAATCCCTTCAATATTCATCCCTTTTTGCTGATTATAGATGTTTATATTATTTGCAGTAACGATGTTGACATCTTTTGTTGATCTTGAAATGGAAGAGAAATTCGATTCATTTTGAAAAATATAAACGGTTGAGATCAGTTTGCTAACCCAGGCCGTATTAAACATTAAACTATATTTAAGCTCCTCCTCCATATCGCTTTTATTAACAAACTGGCTGTAATTGTCACTTTCTGCGGAAGTATCTCCGGCTAACCACGTTCTAACCGACTTGGTAGAAAGCATATGCAGAGAAGTGTCTGTAATCAGTTTGAAAGAGCTTTCAATATTGTCGTTCGTTTGTTCCATCATTTGTGACCAATTGTTCTCTGCATTTTTGGTCAATTCAGAAGACATACTCCAATAAAAATACAGCCCCGAAACCGACATGGGGAATAACATCATAAAAACAGTAGTAACAATTATTTTATGCCGAATGGGTATTGCTTTCAAAAATGAGACCATAATCACCCTCCCCAATTTATTGTATCATGATCAGATGAAAGCGCTATTCGTTCATGCGAGGGAGTGGATATTTCTATAGAAAAGTCAAAATATCACAATAAAGTTCACAAAACTACATCATGGAAGCGCTTGAATATCGATATAAGTAAAAATAATGCAAGCTAAAAGCCGTTTTTTCACATTAACATTCCTAATTATAGGTAATAAGATGATGAAGTAAAGTTCTTCAGCTAAATAACATCTTGAAAGGGGATTCACAACGTGAGAAAGAGATATGTTCGTAAAGGAATTACAGTGATAACAAGCGGTTTGTTAGCTCTATCTATGGTTGCTTGCAGCTCGGTAAAAACAGTAGAAACAAAAGAGAGCGCGAGTTCGAGCCCGGCAACTGTACAGAATACGGCGGCGCCTAGTAAGGCGCCTGTGAAAATCAAATATGCAACATATCGGGTTGGTACCCATGTGTCTGCAGCTGCAGAAAAGAAAATTTTAGACGATTTCAAAAAGAAATATAGCGGAGAGATTGAACTGCAAGTCGAAGAAATTCCAGGTGATCAGGCCTATGTGGATAAGATTAAGGTGCTTGCGGCTTCAAAAGACCTACCCGATGTTGTTGAAGGTAAAAACGGTCTTAATGATTTGCTTATAAAAGGAAATTTAGCCACACCGTTAAATGAATATTTGGAAGCGGATGCTGCGTGGAAAGCGGAGGTTGGCAACGATGCAATCAATTCGAACTCACGAGACGGAAAAGTGTGGTCTATAGCCAACGGTGCACAGCTTATCGGATATTTCTACAATAAAGAGTTATTTGATAAAGCAGGAGTGAAACCAGCAGCTACGTGGGATGAATTTCTAACCAATCTTGAAAAAATTAAAACAACGACTGGAATTGCTCCATTAGCTATGATGACCGGGGAAAATGCTTGGACAACCAATCTACTACTGGGAGCTATTGTAGGGACAAGCGGAGATGCAGGAAATAAGTTCATGAACGCACCATTTCCCAAAAGCTTTGAGACGCCTGAGTTCATTGAAGGATTGAAGAAGATTCAAATCATCCTTCAAAAATATACGACAAAGGATGCACTTGGTGCTGGTTATGCCAATGCGGCCAACAACTTCTTGCAAGGCAAGGCGGCAATTATAGCGAATGGTCCATGGATGATCAGTGATTTCAGCGATAAAACAAAAGCGCTCGAAGGGTTTGATAAAAAGGTCGGCGTAGCGATGTACCCCAATTCCGGCATGTTTTCATCCTTTGAGGTCGGTTATATGTTAACGGCTAAAGATAAGGAAACGAAAGATGCAGCGATCAAATTATTGAAATTTTTAACGGATGCGCATGCGCAGCAGATTAATCTTGAGCTCAGCAGCACAATGCCTTTGACGGTAAATGTAAAGCCCAGTGATGAGTTTAAGCAAAAGAACCCGGTCTTTATGGCAAATGTGGAACTTGGAGGTCAGGCTAAAAACAAATTTGCCAACCTTGACGCTTTAAACTTTGCCAATGTAACGGAAGCTTGGAAAACGTTATACCCTGAACTTAACTTTAATAAAGCTACCGCTGAAGAAATTGCCAAGAGGTTAAGTACTACAGCAGAGAAAAACAAATAGAGTACATATCGGATAAAACAAGGAGTTGACTCCCCGTAGCTAACTTGTTTAGGGGAGTCGGATCCATATTTAAGGAGTCACAAGATGGCAAAAAATAAGTTGTATATTACGTTGTTCCTTTTACCAACTCTAGTTTTGTTCGCATTGGTTTTTGCCGCTTCATGTGTCATTTTGTTTGGAACCTCATTGACGGAATGGCGGATAGGTTCCAAAGTGTCTTTCATTGGCATACACAACTATGCGGAAATGTTCTTGGACTCGGATTTCTGGAAAAGCGTATGGAATACGATCCTATGGATGCTGCTCCAATCGACCGTCCATATTATGATTGGCGTCAGTTTCGCTCTCATTCTTTTGAAGAAGGAGTTCTATTGGAAATTCGCGAGAACGGTGTATATGCTGCCCAACATTATTTCTGGAGCTGCAATAGGCATGCTTTTTTTAAGTATCCTTAATCCTGAAATCGGAGCCGTGAACCACATTATTAGGTTGTTTGGCTTTGAGGACTTTTCACAAAACTGGTTTATGGATTATAACTCCGCTTTTTTCTCAGTCACGATGACATGGCTTCCATATGCAGCCGTTATTACGATTCTAGTACTGGCTGAAATTGAGGCTATTTCTGAAAGTGTATTCGAATCGGCAAAAATCGACGGAGCCAGTGAACTCAAAATCAATTTATATATTGTACTTCCCATGCTGAGGAATATTATTGGAACCTGCGTCCTTTTGGCAGGAACCAGCATTTTGCAGAAGTTTGACATTATTATGATGACGACAGGCGGAGGCCCGGGAAACGAAACAATGAACTTGCCTATGTATATATATAAAACAGCGCTGATTGACAATAACTTTGGCTATGCGAATGCAATCGGAGTATTTGCGATTCTACTTGGCATCGTGTTTGTTATGACAACGAAAGCTGTGTTTAAAATCGGAGACGCCTTGGAATAAGCAGGGTGGTGGAGATGAACATAATGAAATACGTACTATTATCGACTAAATATATGTTTGTAGGCTTAATTATTATCTTATCTGTAGCGCCATTCTTGTGGGTATTCCTATCCTCATTTAAAAGCAATCTGGAAATCATGGTTTCCTCCTTAAGCTTAGCGAGCCATTTCGATTTAAGCAATTACGAGAAGGCATTTAAGATTGCTCCTTTAGCTAGATTTTATCTGAATAGTGTCATTGTTGCGGTATGCGGCACTCTACTAAATCTGTTTATTCTTGGATTGTCATCTTATGTCATTGCACGATTCAACTTTAAAGGAAAAAATATCATCATCGGCATTTTGGCTTTATCTTTATTAATACCTGGCGCTGCGCTGCTGCAGCCATTGTATCTTACTGTAAAAACATTAGGTTTGTACGATCATTTATTTGGATTAATTCTTGTGTATGCTGGCTTCGGGTTGCCCACATCTTTGTTCATTCTTTCTAGTTTTTTTCTCACCATTCCCAAGTCATTGGAAGAGTCTGCATACTTGGATGGTGCCGGCTTCATCAAGACCTTTTATCGCGTCATTTTACCTCTTTCGAAACCGGGTTTCTCGACGGCGGCTGTTTTACAGTTTTTATTATGTTGGAATGAATTTCAATTTGCCCTTACCTTAACTACTGGAAGCAATAGCAGAACACTTCCTTTGGCGTTATATTATTTTAAAAGTCAGTTCGGAAGCGATTACGGTGTTATGTTCGCAGCTACAATTATTGTTATCATTCCTAGTATTATTGTGTACATGATCATGCAGGAACAAGTGGTCTCTGGTTTGACAGCGGGGGCAGTGAAAGGGTAGTCATTGCAAACGCATACATCGGTGGAGCTAAGTTCATGATGAACTACGAGAATAGTAATGGAGGTCGACGACTATCATGTTGAAAATGAAATTGAAAAAATTCACATCGGCATTATTGCTCATTTGTATGCTTGTAGCACCAACGGGCCAAGGTATTGTTGCATTTGCAGAAGATGCCAATGCAAATTCTTCTGCACTTGATGTCATAGAAAGCCAAGTAAACGGGGAATATTCGCTTAATTTATCACAACTGGGGAACGTTGATTGGTTGCATTTCAAAGGAAACGGCGCTAATAATCTGACCCCAATTAAAAAAGCAAACTCAAACGCTGTTACATTTAACGTATATGGAGATAACACGACAGGCTTCGAAGGCAAGATGGATAGAGGATCGGATGCTAATTATTTATCGTATACCTGGGATAACGGAATGTCTGGATATGAGACAGGCAATAAGGATACAGGGTTTGGGGTATTTTTCCCTAATAACAGGACTCCTGGAACCTATGACAATGTTGGTTGGACCTTTACGGTAGCGCCGCAACCTCAGGAGTCGACCGTTGTGTTTGGCATCGGCATGTGGCAAGCGAAAGTTGATGTGAAAATTTATGCGGATAATATGCTGGTTGAGACGAAGAAAATTAGTGCAGGCGGAACCTCACAGGTGTACAAGTATCAGATCAAAGTACCCGCGAATGTACAGTTAAAAGTAGAAGGTCTCCAAACAGAGACGATCAGTCAATGGGGGAACATGTCTTTTTCCGGATTGGCTGTCAGCAGCGTGGAGATTGCGGATAAACTTAATTTGCACAACGAGTATAACAACGTAAAAGATTGGACTCAAAAGTTATATACGGATGCATCATGGCAAGTCTTTGTCGCCGCTAGAGATAACGCAAATCGTGTGCTAGAGAAAGCAGATGCTTCGCAAGCAGAAATTAACGATGCATTAAATGCGCTAATAGCAGCAAAAACCGCCCTTACCAAAAAAGAAACGAATATGATGATCGATTTTACAGGAACTGAAAAAAATGAATATGCCTTTGGCGACGAGGTTGATCAACAGGCCAGATATCAAACGTTTAAGGTTAATGAAGGCTATGAAATGGAATATGTCCAATTTGTCATTAAACAAATGGCGAGCGATGCGAATGATTTGGTTGTAAAGCTTTACAACACCAATAGTAATGGATTGCCAATTGGTTCTCCGCTGAAAGAAGTTACTATCAGTAAAGATAGTGTGATAGATGGCGGTTTAACAACCGTGCATTTCGATTACACGCTAGGTAATAACACACGTTATGCGATTGTTTTATCACAAAATAATCTTGTTTCAGGCAAATACCGCTGGGTTGTCATGGATAAAAATGAAGAATCCGGCTCAGAGTTTTTTGGCAAAACCGTTTCAGGGAATTTCATCTCAGAAGCTCAGCTAGGAACGGGGATATTGCGGATTATTAAAAAGACGGCCGTAAATCGCAACTCCTTACAAACGTTGATACAGGATATTGGTAAGTACAATAGTAAGCTTTACACGGTTCAGTCTTGGTCTGCATTGACAACCGCGTTGTCTAACGCCAAAGGATGGCTGAACAATTTTGATGCAACCCAAATTGAACTTGACGGCGCGCAAAATCAGTTGCAAACGGCATTTGATAGCCTGGTTTTAAACAGGGATATAACCAGCTTTGTTAGCCAAATCGATGCAATTAGTCGTGCAGTTGTCAAAGGTTACACAGAAAGTTCAGTGACTGCTTTAAACAGTGCCGTTACAGCAGCCAAGGCATTAACCAATGATGCAGGAGTAAGTGAAAAAATCAAAGCATTTTCAGCGGTGCTAAATGCGATTGATGCTTTAAAAGTATCCGGGAAATATCAATATGAAACTCATGCAAACATGACGGCGGCCTTTGGTTTTGAGTCGGATAAAAATGCTTCTCTTGCGTTCTTGGACGGTTCATATCAAATTGGCGGGAATCGTCCGATGCAGCATGGACCCATTGCCCCAAAACAAATGGTAACTTTCGGTGTGACGGATACCAGCGATATTAAATGGTATTTAAATGAAGGGTACTTACCGGTATATGTAAGTGAATTTATCAATGATGATGTGCAGTACAAAATTGAGAATTTTGGCAACAAACATACGGTAGATAACAAAGATTATGTTATTGACTATTCTCGGATAACGGCAACGAATGTTTCGAGCGAGACTAGACTTTTACCCGTTGTATCTTCAAATTTGATTCCATTGAATGATGATACGAAGTATGTGTATGTTGTAAATCCTGGAGAGTCCGTTGTCAGAGATTATGCCATTGAGGCGGATAAATACGAATACTTTAATGAGGGTGTAACGAATTACACTTCATTAACCATGGAACAAGTGATTGGCCAAGGTTCCTTTGACGCAAATTACCGGGAAATGAGCACATACTGGAAAACAAGACTCTCTGATTTGGTGGATCTTGATTTACCGAATAAGGAGCTCGCACAAGCATTTAAAGCTGGCTATATTGATACTATGATTATCAAAGATGGCAATTTCCTACACGTTGGGGAGAATGGATACGCAAGATTATTTTCTCATGATACGATTGGTATTTTGGTCCAATTGATACAAAGCGGAGATTTTCAACATGCCAAAGATTATTTGAAAAGCGTGCCTTTAACAGGCGGAATCAATATTGAAACAGGGGTAACCGACGTAGACCTGTATTGGGATGCCAATTGGAAGCTTCCGTGGGCGTATGCTGTTTATTTGAGTAAAACGGGTGATACATCCATCTTTAAAGAATCTATGACTGCCGAAGATGGGACGGTAGGTACCGTGTTTGAAAAGAGAATCAAATATGGTGCGAAGAGAATTGAAGCCGATCGTGTTAATGGTATCATGAAAAACACGCTTGCGATTGACTCTGATGGCAATTGGACGATTGATAATTATTCTGCATTAACAGGATTGACGGCCTATGAATATATAACACGCGAGTTATATAGATTAGATCATGACGACTATTATTTGAAAGAAGCAGAATGGGCTAAGGCGCAATATGAAGATCTGTTAGCAAAATTCACAGCAAGACTACAACAAACGATAACAGAAAAAAAACTGGACTATATTCCAGCCTCTGTCGTACAAAGTAATGATGAAAACCGTATGCATGATTCCAGGGATGCGAACTGGGCCTCGATGTTCTTATTCGGTTTATGGCAGTGGGATGGATACTTATATGGAGCTAATCAACCCGAAGACAATATCAATTTAACTATGCTGGATGATACGTATTCATATGGAATAAACAGACGTGTTAATGAAAAAACAACGGATTCTCCCTACAACTTTGGAGGCTACCCACATGGATTCTATTCAAGTGCCTACAATGCTGGTTACGGAAGTGCAGCGCTGCGTGGTGAGAAGTATAGAGATATGGGAATTAAAGCCTACGAGTTCATGATTGAAAATTCTATGAGCGGGCCATTCAGTTGGTGGGAAGGTATCGCTTACCCGGAATCTAACAGTCCATGGGCGAAAACAAATGATAACCTGAATGTTCATAATACCCCAGGTGGCGGTGGATCAGCCCCTCATATGTGGGGACAATCCGTCAACTCCAAAGTATTGGTTGATTCCCTGATCGCGGAAAGAATTTATGAGCAAAACAAAAAATATGATATCATCGTGGGTCGCGGCATTCCTAATGAGTGGGTTGTTGATGCTGCGAAAAATGCAAATCTTGTTGCAAATGTTCAGAACTACCCTGCCCTACAAGGAGGCAGAGTGGGATACACCGTCGTCAGAGACGAAAACAAGCTAGTTTTTACATTTAATACGAAGCTAGATCAAGCAAAAATTGATGCAATCGGGGCTAATTTTAGCGTTCAATTACCGATTATGGTGAACAATATTCTAGACGCGTCGGTAGGAGTCATTAATCATGAAAAAGGCATTGTTACCGTTCCTGTAAGTACTAAAAATTTAACGATTTACTTAACAGAGTTCAGTAATAATGCACTGTTGACTGATTTGGCAGTTGATCAAGGTACGCTATCACCTGCATTTACGCCATCGACAATGAATTATGCGGTAAGTATTCCAAACGCAACTTCAAGTCTTAATTTCAATTTGACCAAAGCAGAACCAAATGAAACACTTACAGTTACAGGGGCTGTAAAAACTTCTGAGTCGGGTAATGTTCATTCCTATCGTTCATCCGGTTTAATAGTTGGATCTAACCCTGTTCAAGTTGTGGTCACTGCGGGAGATGGTAAGACAACCAGCACCTACAATATCACTGTAAACAGGGCTCAAGCGGAGACGCCGTCACATACGTCAGACAGGGATTCCTCTTCACAACCGATGCCAGATAACAACAAGGTGACTTCCACGGATGGCAAATTAACAGTTCCCGTAGGTAAAATTGGTGAGGTTAGTTTTGGAGGAGATGCGGTCACGGTCTCGATTCCGAAAAATGCATCGGATCAAGAAATAAAATTGACGATAGAAAAAGTAGTAGACACCGATAACCTTCTACAGAATAAAGAGGTTCTGGCTAGTCCAGTGTATGAGCTTTTGAAAAACTTCTCGGACAACTTCAGTAAATCCGTAACACTAACCTTTGCTTTTGATCCAAAAAGCGTGAAGAATAATCAAAAAGCAGCTGTATTTTATTATGATGAAGAGAAGAAACAATGGGTGGAAGTTCCAGGCGGTCAAGTTCATGGGAATTTCATTTCCGTGGAAGTCAATCACTTTACCAAGTATGCTGTTCTTGCCGTAGACAATAAAGGTGTAATAACAGAGAATCCTTCGACAAGCACAAGTACATTTCGTGATGTCGCGGGGCATTGGGCTGAGTTAAATATTAAGCAGGCGGTGAGTATTGGCATCGTGGGTGGGTATTCAGACGGGACGTTTAAGCCGAATCTTGCCGTGACTCGTGCAGAGTTCGCAGTCATGCTGATGCATACGCTTAAACGACAAGGAGAAGGTGCTCCGCTGACGTTCACAGATACGGCCGAAATTGGAAGCTGGGCACAAAAGGAGGTAGCACAAGCGGTACAAGCCGGCATTATTAGCGGCTATGAGGATGGTTCGTTCCGTCCTGATACGGAAATTACACGCTCTGAAATGGCATCTATGATTGCGAAAGCTCTGAGTTTAACGACTAATCTGAATACGACAACGAACTTCGCAGATGACCAAGATATTCCACAGTGGGCCAAAGGTGCAGTTGCCGCAATCAAGCAGCTTGGTATTATCGAAGGTAAAGGAGAGAACGAATTCGTTCCTGCTGCCAACACAACAAGAGCAGAGGCTGTTACGGTTCTTTTGAAAATGTCGTCCAAAAAGTAATAGAAATAAAAAGGAAACCCGCTCCGAAAATGAGTGGGTTTCCTTTTTTTGCGGCGGACATTACTTTTTATTGTAAAGTGAGCCAAGAGTAGCATTCTCATCAATCACCACACTCCTGCTTTTTGAAATACCGATTCTTTGGGCTGCATAAATTCCGCTGTGACCTGAAAACAAGAAGCTAATGATACAGCCGATGAACATATACAGGGCACCTTCCGCTCCGAATAGTTCGATGCCCATAATAAAACAAGCAATAGGCGTGTTGGTTGCGCCGCTGAAAACAGAGATAAAACCAATTGCCGCCAGGAATGGGGCAGATAGATGTAGGTATTGAGCTAGCGAACTTCCCAGCGTCGAGCCAATTGCAAATAATGGGGTGACTTCTCCGCCTTGAAAACCTGCGCCTAAAGTGACCGAGGTAAAGATGGTTTTAAGCAAGAAGGTAAGAGGGGCCACACTCTCGCTGAATGACTGCTGTATCAGAGGAATACCTAAGCCAAGATAATCTCTAGTACCAAAAAGGTAGACCATTCCGATAATGACGAATCCTCCACAAAAACTTTTTATGACGGGATTCTTGAAAATTTTCGTAAATAGTGCCTTTAGACGATGGGTTAATTCACTGAAGAGTAAGCCTGCCAATCCAAACAAGACGGATGCCATTACGATTTTCAACAGGAGAAGGGTACTAAAATCCGGTACTGCTCCCATGGAATAATGAAGATGGTGGATTCCCCAAGATGTGGTAACTTTATCCCCTACGAAACTTGCAATAAAACAAGGAATCAGTGCTTCGTACCGGATGAGGCCAATGACAAGAACTTCAAGGCCAAATACCGTGCCAGCCAGAGGAGTGCCAAAAACAGAGCCGAAGCCACTGCTTATTCCACACATCAAAATGATTTTACGATCGAGTGGATGGAGTTTGAGGACTTTACCAATCCATTCGGATAAACTTCCCCCCATTTGTACCGCTGTTCCTTCCCGACCTGCCGAACCTCCGAACAAATGGGTGATGAGGGTTCCAAATAATACGAGCGGAGCCATTCGGAAAGGAATCTTTCCATTAGCTTCATGTATTTGCTCCAAAATGAGGTTATTGCCTTTGGACGAATCTTTGCCGAATGTAACGTATAGGTAACTGACCACAGCTCCACCGATAGGCAAAAGCCATAACAACCACGAATGGTTCGTCCGTGTGTTTGTTGCCCAATCCAAACTCGCCAAGAACAGGGCAGACGCAGAACCAGTAAAAATACCGACAAGTCCACCAATTACAATCCACTTGAGCATGGAAGCAAGGATGCCAAAGTGAATCCACCTTGCTGCATAGCCCTTCATCCTTAACGTATGACCTTGGAAATAACGTTTCAACTTCTGTCTCTCCTTTATCGTGCAGGTATAAACAAAAAACTCCTACCAGTTTCATGCCAAATAAACTGGTAGGAGTTATTAGCGCAAAGGCGGTTAATGGCGAACTCCATCGCCTATAAAATTATTAGTGCTTTTATTAGTATACGCATATCCGGTATTTATATCAAGGTGTCGTCCAGTTTTTGTAAGCGATTTAAAAACTAATTGACAAATCCTGCACAGGCGACTATTCTAAAACTACTTAAACGTTTACGTAATCCATTAGATGTTATGCAAAGTAGGGAAATTACCGTATGAATCCTCCGACAATTAAAGATGTGGCCAAGGCAGCGAATGTTTCTGTCGCTACGGTTTCCCGGGTGCTTCATAACCTTGCTGGCTATTCGGACAGAACCAGACAGAAGGTTATGCAAGCGGTGGAAGAGCTGGGTTATCAACCTAACGCCATAGCAAGAGGGCTCGTTAATAAGAGGACTCAGACCATTGGCGTCTTGTTTCCGCATGTGTCCAGCAGCTTCTCATCCGATATTCTGCATGGTATTGAGGAGACTGCTCAAGAAAAAGGGTTCAGTGTCATTGTGTGCAACACAGCTGAAGAAGGCAAGCGGACCATGAAGTATCTGCAAGTTCTAAGGGAGAAGCAGGTAGATGGCATTGTTTTCACAAGCGAAGTGCTTAAGGATGAATACTATCAAGCAATCAAGGAAATGCGAGTTCCCGTTATACTTGTAAATACAATGTCCCAAAAACATATGATCCCGTATGTCAAAGTCGATGATCGCCAAGCGGCTTACCATGCGACCAACTATCTCATTCAAAAGGGACACCGAGAGATCGCCATGATCAGCGGATCGCTTAAGGATCAGATAGCGGGTTATCCACGCTTGGAGGGATACCGTCAGGCTTTGGCTGACAATGGCATTGAATACCTCGAATCGCGAGTAGCCATTGGCGGTTTTCAATTGGAGCGCAGCAGGGATGCTATGAAGAAGCTGCTGACTGAAGCGCCTCCTTTTACTGCTGTGTTCGCGGCTAGCGATGAAATGGCCATCGGAGCCATGAATTATGCCTTTGAACAAGGGATCAAGATTCCGGATGATCTTTCGATCATAGGGTATGATGATTTAAAATTTGCGAGAATGGTTTACCCGCCGCTGACGACCATCCATCAACCGCTGACAATGATGGGACGTTTGGCCTCAGAAAAGCTGATTTCTTTGATTGAACAAAGTGAAATGCAAGTGTCGAGCAGCATCGTAAGCCATCAATTGGTGGAGAGGCAAACCGTGCGATCCAAGCCTTGAAAAGGGCTTCTTTTTCAGAATTTTAAGTAAACGTTTAACCTAAATGGCTGCTTTATGAAGGTTTTCGAGTCATGAAATTGAACAAGACTCATTTCTTATGGGTGGTGATGTGAAGCAACCTGGTTCGTTCTTTTTTTTCTCCCTTAAGTAAACGTTTACTCTTACTGAAGCTTATTCTTACTCATATTTATTCTTTTATAAAATGGAGGTTTCACCGATGAAAAAAACAGTTACAACGATTTGTACAAGCGTCCTTGCTCTTTCCGTTCTTGCAGGCTGTGGTGGCGGGAAAACGAACAGTGAATCTGCTGCCAATCCGGCAACTTCAGCTGCATCCGGAGAGAAAGTCAAACTCGAGTTCTTCCAGAATAAAGCGGAAGCGAAAGCCTCCTTCGATGAGCTGGTGAAAAAGTTTAACGATGCGAATCCGAACATCGTCGTGACGCAAGTTAACCCGCCGGATGCGGAAACGGTTCTGAAAACGCGCGTTGCCAAAAAAGATGTGCCCGATATTATCGGTCTCGGAGCAACGGATACGTTTGCCCAGCTATCCAAGAGCGGATTATTTGCAGATTTTTCGAACGATTCTCTGACAGCCAATATCCAGCCTTCCTACATAAACATGTTGAAGAAACTGACAGGAAGCGATCAACTGAGCGCGATTCCTTTTACAGCGAATGCAAGTGGTGTTATTTACAATAAAACGATGTTTAAAGAACTGGGTCTAAGCGTTCCGAAAACTTGGGATGAATTGCTGGCTACTGCGCAAAAAGTAAAGGATGCCGGTAAAACTCCGATCTATTTGACGATCAAAGACTCTTGGACGGTGATGGTGCCATTTAACTCCTTGTCAACTAACATCTTGGGTATTGATTTCTATGACAAAAGATCCAAGGGCTCAGTGAAGTTCGACAGCCCGGAATTCCGTGAAGTAGCTGACAAGCAATTAAAGCTTCTGGATTTTGGTCAAAAAGATATGATGGGCAAGGGCTATAACGATGGTAACACGGCTTTCGCGAAAGGTGAATCTGCCATGTATCTGCAAGGTGTATGGGCTATTCCAGAAATCAAAAAAGCTAATCCTAGCATAGATTTGGGTGTATTCCCATTCCCGGCGACGAATGATCCGGCTAAAAATAAAGTTATTTCCGGTGTGGACACTTTGTTGACCATTTCCAAAAGCAGCAAGCACCCTGAAGAGGCCAAGAAATTTATTGAATTCATGCTAAAAACGGAAAACGTTCAAACTTACATTGATGAGCAAAAAGCGTTCTCTGCCGTGAAAAATGTAAATCAAACCGATGTCAGTGTACAGGATCTGAATGCTTCGTTCACGAGCGGCGCCATTGAGGATTTCTCCGATCACTACATTCCTGGTGCTGTTAAAGCGGATACGATTATCCAAAGCTACCTGCAAAAGAAAGATGTTAATGCTTATGTGAAACAATTTGATACCGAGTGGGATAAAGTTGCTAACCGCAAGTAAGCGCCGACACATGTAGAAGAGAGCGCCGTAAGGTGCTCTCTCCCTATTTATAAAGGAGGTTCATCATGGTTTCAAAAAAAGCGGCGTATTACAGTATGGCAATACCAGCGTTGCTGCTGTTTTTCGCTTTTCATACCTTTCCAGCTCTACAAGGCATTTATTACGCATTCACCAATTGGGATGGGTATAGTGAAGGGTACGATTTTATAGGCTTTAAGAATTTTATTAACCTTTTTCAGGATGACAATGTCATTAACTCCTATTTGTTTACATTTAAATACGCGATCGTCGTTACTATTTTCATTAATGTAATAAGCTTGCTCATTGCTCTAGGTCTTAATTCACGTATCAAATACCGTAATTTCTTCCGGGGTGTCTATTTTCTCCCTAACGTGCTCGGCGTGCTTATTGTCAGTTATATCTTTAACTACCTATTTTCCAACGTTGTTCCTACCATGGGGGAGAAATTAGGAATCGAGTTCCTTTCCACCAACATCCTGGGGAATGAACAATGGGCATGGATCGGGATCGTGATTGTAGCTGTATGGCAAGGTATAGCATTTAATACGATTCTATATCTCTCTGGACTTCAAACGATTCCACAAGATATCTATGAAGCCTCCTCTTTGGACGGGGCCGGCAAATGGCAGACGTTTTGGAAAATTACGTTTCCCATGATCTCCTCCTTTTTCACGATCAATATGGTACTTGCCATGAAGGGATCCCTGATGGTTTTTGACCAGATCGTCGCATTGACAGGAGGCGGACCTGGTCGCGCAACGCAGTCCATTGCTTTCTTGATTTATCAAGGCGGCTTCCAAGGCGGAGAATTTGCCTACCAATCCGCGAATGCCGTCATTTACTTTATCGTGATTGTCGTCATCTCTGTCCTACAGCTTAAATTTTTGCAGAAACGGGAGATGGAAGCATAATGACCAAACACTCCACGAACTGGATCGTTACAACTTTGATCGCACTGGGATCATTGCTTATTTTGTTCCCTTTATATATGGCGGTTGCCATTGCTCTAAAGAATCCGGAGGAAATGGCGATATCGGTCTTTTCGCTGCCGACGGGATTGCATGTTGAAAACTTCGCAAATGCCATTGAAGCGACCGACTTTTTCACGGCTTTTGGAAACAGCTTTGTGATCACTGTATGTTCCGTTGGTTTCATACTCTTGACCAATTCGCTCGTTTCCTATGCGATTGCGAGAAATATGAACAACAAGTTTTTTAAAGGCTTATATTTTTATTTCATCTCTGCGATGTTCATTCCTTTTCAGATTATTATGCTTCCAATTGTAAAGCTGACAACGAATCTGCATATGAACAACATGCCGGGATTAATTATTCTCTACATCGTGTACGGACTTGCTTTTAACATTTTTGTGTATGTCGGGTATATCCGCACGATACCGATTGAATTGGAAGAAGCCGCTACGGTTGACGGTGCTTCCACGTATGGCACCTTCTGGCGCATTATATTCCCTCTTCTTGCACCCATCAATGCGACTATCGCCATTTTAAGCTGCTTGTCGACGTGGAATGATTTTATGCTGCCGCTTATTATTTTAGGAAAACCGGAATCCTACACACTTCCTCTTGTGCAGTACGTGTTTCAAGGGCAATTCAGCACGGATTTCAACTTGGCCTTTGCCTCTTACCTGCTTGCGCTTGCCCCAATGGTTATCGTCTATCTAATTGCGCAAAAGTGGATTATTAATGGAATTACGCAAGGCGCTGTGAAGTAGAAAAAGATATAGGAAATGGCAGTGTCCCTACTTCGGGCACTGCCATTTTTTGATGAGCGTACATGCAACTAAATTGCCTAGAGCGTCTAATTATCTAGTAGACGTCCTTGATCATTCCATTGACCGTACAACCTTCTTCCTTCGTCCCTCATTAACCCCAACTTCTCGAGGCGGCGAGTTACCGTTTGCTGGAAATAACTTTATCGAGGAACTTATCTGCGTCACTATTAAACTTCCAAGCAACTCCAAACTTATCAACCAACATTCCGAAGCAGGAAGACCAAGGCATTTCTGATAATGGCATGATAACATGACCACCTACAGACAAATTAGCAAAGTAATTTTCTAGTAGCTGCGTATCATCGATAACGATAGTAATCAGGATATTGTTGCCTTTAACCAACTCGCCCGTTACACGCTTCATCGAAGGCAATATATCCGACATCATGATTTTCCCGCCTGCAAATTCGATGGAAGACTCCATAATCATAGTTAATTCATTTTCTGGCAATGGGTAGTTTGGATCTTGCGGGAGATCGCTGAATCTTACTTTTTTTACCTCGGTTGCATGTAAAGCCTTCGAATAAAATTCAATCGCTTGTTCTGCGATTCCATCAAAGTTTAAATAGGCAATAGCTGCCATAAAACCACTCCTCTTTTTTGTGATAAATGAAGTATACTAGATAAGTGGTGACATACGTATGTCACCTTTTAAAATAAAAATTGAGGGGGAACTATGGAGAAGGTTGAAAGATTATTATCGATCATCATGATATTGCTGAAAAAAGATGTCGTCTCAACAAAAGTATTTGCACAATTATTTAACGTTTCCAAAAGAACGATTCTTCGAGATATGGAAACCCTGAGTTTATCGAACATCCCGATCTATTCGGTCAATGGAATTCATGGCGGCTACGGCATTATGGATGAATACAAGGTTGATAAACGTCTTTTAAGCACTTCAGATTTGGAAAATATATTGACTGCTCTCGGTGGATTGGGACAAATTCTGATTAGCGAAGAAGTTGAAGTGACCATAAAAAAAATAGAAGCGATGGTTAGCCCGTTGTCTCCGAAAAGTTCAATCCAACTGTCCTTTTATGAATGGGAGGGACGGTCTGAGATACTTCAAACCTTGAAGATATGCCAGGAATCGATATTAAAGAAAAGGTTAGTAACCTTTGATTATATAGATAAAAATGGCACCACAACGAATAGAGTTGTCGAGCCCTATCAGCTTCATTTTAGTGAATCGAGTTGGTATCTGAAAGGATTCTGTTTACAACGACAGAGTTATCGAACTTTTAAATTATCACGGATCGATCATCTTCTTATGGATGAAAATACCTTTAGCCCTAGAGATTATTTATTGGAGCAGGAACATGAAGCAAGCTATCAACCGGAATTAGTCGCTATTAAGGCGTTGATTTCGCCGAGTATAAAAGATAAACTTCTTGAAAGGTACGGTCGAAAGAGCATTGAAGCCTATAGTTCTGAATACTTCTTGGCCACCATCTATGTTCCTCAAAATAGTAATGGCTTTCAATTTTTAGCGAGCTTCGGGACAAATTTGGAAATCGTAGAGCCGAAAGCCTATGTTGAAGAGTTTCGAGATTATTTGAAAAAAATGGTAGAGAAGTATACGTTAAAAGATATAAAGGAGGATTACTATGTTTGAACATATCAATCAAACTTATGAAGGAATAGACTTTAGCAATCAAGATTTGAGGTATGGGGAGCTAATCAGCTGCACTTTTCATCGGTGCAAATTTGCTAACGGATCGTTAGAGGAGATTACAACGAGGAACTGCCGTTTTGTCGAATGTAATTTTCGGGGGGCCTCGTTAAATAGCTCCGTTCATAAGGAATCCGCGTTTGAAAATTGTAATTTTATTGAAGCAAATTTATTTGTCGCGAAGTTTGAAACCTGCAAAATGACTGGTTCAGATTTCTCAAGTGCTCAATTAGATGGAATCACCATTTTCCAAGGAGATTGGTCTTATACGAATTTGAGAAGTGCCAGATTGGTTAAGCAAGATTTACGTGGGATTAAATTTTTAGAGTCAGATTTAACGGAAGCCAACTTAGAAAAAGCCGACTTAAGAAATTGTGATCTTACGAGAACATTGTTAGCTAGAGCAAAATTACAGGGAGCTGACGTAAGGGGAGCTAAGATGGATGGCGTGGATTTCAAAAGCATTACGCTCAAGGGGGTACGCATGGATACAGAACAAGCCGTGTTGTTCGCAATCTCGCATGGAGCCAAAGTGAATTGATCAATGGACAAATTTTAATCAAAACTATTGACGAGATATTCAACCGATGCTAATATAAATTAATTCCTAGTGGATAACTCGGTATATTTTATCCGACAATTGATAGGGGAAATAGGAGAAGCAAGGATCGGGAGGGTAATGTAATCATGAAAAAAGTAAGATTGATCAGTTTATTTGTTATTTTAGCTGTGTTCGGTAGTTTGCTTGCAGCCTGCGGACAAAAAGAGAGCAGCAGTGCGACAGCAAGCCCAGCGGCAAGCGCGAAAGCAACGGAAGCGGCGAAAGGTGCTGCGGATTTAAGCGGAAAGAAAATTGCACTTATTATGCAATTCAATACAGGCACGTTCTCATCTCAATATGTTGAAGGTGTGAAGGAGCAAGTGGAAAAACTAGGCGGGAAAGTTACGGTATTCGTTGCCGATACGGACCTTGCCAAAATGGCTTCCAATCTGGATGCAGCCATTAACCAAAAATTTGATGGCATTTTAATTGACCACGGTACAGCTGAAGCACTTGAGGCTGGCGTGAAGAAAGCCGTCGAGAAGAAAATTCCAGTTGTTAGCTTCGATTCTATCCTCACAGTGCCAGGCGTAACTTCCCTGGAGCAAGGCGACCAAAAAATGGCCGAAGCAACCTTGGAGCAATTGGCCAAAGATGCAGGCGGCAAAGGAAACATCGTGAAAGTATGGGTAGCCGGTTTCGCCCCGATGGAGCGCAGACAAGAAGCATACCAAGCTTTCCAGAAGAAATATCCGGATATTAAAGAAGTAGCGGCATTCGGAACGGCCAAGGACCCAGCTTTGGATACCCAAACACAAATGGAAGCTATTCTTAAAAAGTACCCGAACAAAGGCGACATTACAGCGGTATGGGCAGCTTGGGATGAGTTTGCCAAAGGTGCTACTCGTGCCATTCAACAAGCAGGCCGTACGGAAATTAAAGTATACGGTATCGATCTTAGCGATGAGGACTTGCAGCTTCTGCAAGATCAAAAAAGCCCTTGGGTAGCTTCTGCTGCCGTAGATCCAAAAGATATCGGACGCGTTCAAGTCCGTTACTTGTACCAGAAGCTGCATGGCGATCAAACGCCGGAGAAAGTTGTTCTAGATCCAGTATATGTTTCCAGAGAGCAACTGCCGAAAGACAAACAAGTGAATACAACGCAGCTTAGCGAATATGTAAAAGGCTGGGGCGGAAGCCAACAAGGCTACACGGATTGGTTGAAAGCAGCAGAAAAAAAATAATCGGAATAACGGGGTCCCATCGCCAAATCTGCGATGGGACTTTCAGATTGCCAAGAGAGGTGAAGGCGGATGTCGATGAAGGATAGCGCAGCTTTATTACAAATGAGTGGCATCTCCAAATCGTTTGCCGGCGTGAAGGCGCTGCAGGAGGTTGATTTTGACCTGCATGCAGGTGAAATTCATGCCTTGTTAGGTGCGAATGGAGCTGGGAAGAGCACATTGATGAAAGTTTTGTCCGGTGCCTACACGTACGACATCGGCCAAGTTGCCATAGGCGGTCAAACGCTAACGATCCAAACACCTAAGGAAGCCATGGCTCAGGGCATCTACTGCGTCTATCAGGAAGTGGATACCGCGCTGGTTCCTGAGCTTACTGTCACCGAGAACGTGATGATGGACCGAATGGTTCATGGCGGCGCTTGGGTTAGCTGGCGCAAGCTGCATAGCGAAGCTGAAGCGATACTTGGGAAGATCGGCGCAACGTTCTCGGTGCGGCGCAAAGTGGATGAGCTGAGCATTTCGCAGAAGCAGCTTGTTTTGATTGCCAGAGCGATGGCGCACAAGGCGAAGATCATGATCTTCGATGAGCCGACGGCCCCTCTCAGTCTGGAGGAATCAGAGCGGCTATTCCGTATTATGGATAGCCTGAAGCAGGAGGGGGTGGGAATTGTCTTCATCTCCCACCGATTGCAGGAAGTGTTCCGGGTGTCCGACCGGATCACGATCATGCGCGACGGCCGCCAGGTGCTCACGCAGGCGGCCGCTGCCATGGACATCGCCGGCGTGATCGAGGCGATGCTGGGCAAGACCTTCACCGAGGAGTTTCCCAAAGCCAATGTGCCCATTGGCGAAACGCTCCTCGAGGTGAAGGGACTGCGCCGCGGCACGAAGGTGCGCGGCGTCAGCTTTGCCCTCCGCCGAGGTGAAATCCTCGGTGTCGTGGGGTTGGTCGGCGCCGGCAAGACGGAGCTGAGCCGGCTGATCTTCGGCGCCGATGCCGCGGACGGCGGCGAGGTGTGGCTCAGCGGCCGCAAGCTCGCGCTGCGCCAGCCGGAGGATGCCGTGCGCGCCGGCATCGCGCTAGTGCCCGAGGAGCGCCGCAAGCAGGGCGTCCTTGTGGAGGAGACCGTGAAGCGCAATCTGTCGCTGCCGATATTGCGCAAGCTGAGCTCGCTGGGCTTCGTGCGGCAGCGCGAGGAAAGCGAACACGCCGCGAAGATGGTGGCGCAGCTCGGCGTGCAGCCGAACGACCCGAACCGCGTCGTCAAACATTTGAGCGGAGGCAACCAGCAGAAGGTTGCCGTAGGCAAATGGCTGCCCACGAATGCCGATGTCTATATGTTTGACGAGCCGACCAAAGGTGTTGACGTTGGCGCGAAAAGCGATATTTTCCGCCTCATCGGGCAGCTGGCGTCAGAAGGCAAAGGCATAATTTATTTATCATGCGAGCTAAATGAAATTATAGGAATTGCTGATCGCATTATCGTGATGAGTTATGGTTCAGTCGTGAAGGAGCTCACCCGAGAGGAAGCGACGCAGGATCTCATTTTAACGTATGCGAGTGCGGGGGAGGCCGAATAACATGAAAGAAAAAAGCTTGGATTTTTCCTTTAAATATGGCGCGTTATTCATTATTGCTTTGGTCATCGTTGTTTTTTCGATTATTAATGAGAATTTCATGACCTACGATAATATCGCCGATATTTTGCGTTCCATTTCAATTGTCATGTTCGTTGCTATCGGTGTGACGTTATCGCAAATTGTAGACGGTTTTGACTTGTCCGTAGGCTCGACAGTTTCGTTGGCGACGGTAGGTGCAGCGGCGTTAATGGTCTGGTACCAACAGCCTTTGGTTATTGTCATTATCGTTCCGATTATCATTGGAGCCGTTATTGGGCTTTTGAATGCACTCTTGATTGTGAAGGTGCGGATTCCGGATTTGCTCGCGACTTTGGCTGTGATGTACATCATCGGCGGTGTCCAAAAGACCTATACGAAAGGCTTCTCCATCTATAACAATATGCGTTTCCAAGATGGGACCGTAGCCAAAGGGAAGTTCACGCCGGAGTTTCTATGGATTGGCCAAGGCAAGCTGCTCGGTGTGCCTGTGCCGGTTATTCTCATGCTGGTGGCTGTAATCGCCGTACATATTTTTCTGACGTATACGCGTTGGGGTCGGCAAATGTATATGACAGGCGGAAATCGTGAAGCTGCCCGTTTATCAGGCATTTCCGTAAATAAAATTCGTCTGGCTGCGTACGTGCTATCGGGGATTTTTGCCGCGTTCGGAGGGATTCTCTACGCTTCTCGTGTAGGTTCCGGTCAAATTGACGCGGGTGCTCCTTTGTTGATGGAAGCTGTTGCTTCCGTATTTGTGGGTTATTCCGTGCTTGGCGCTGGAAAGCCGAATGTGATCGGGACGTTTTTCGGAGCGGTTTTGATCGGTATTTTGCTGAATGGTTTGACGATGCTGAATGTCCCTTATTTTGGCTTCGACATTGTCAAAGGCGGCGTGCTGGTGCTTGCTTTGGCGATTACGTTTGTTCATTTAAATCGTAAGAAAGCGTAAGAGGAATCATTGCACTATTAATTCGCATAAGAGTAACAAAAACAAGTCTAGAGGGAATGTTCTCTATTAGGCTTGTTTTTTTTATTCTTGAGTAGCTGAAACAAGTGGAATTTACCATATAGCTATTTTAAAGGGTTGATTTGTATCGTAAAAGAGAATATATTATAATTACTCAAATGTAATAATATGGAATTTAAATCTAATCTGCTATTCTAGCTCATAATGAAATGATATTGAAACCAATGGGTTCAAAAAAGATAACGAAAGGAGTTGAACCCGATAGCGAAGTATTGGTTAATATTATTATTATTTTTTATCCTTATCACAGGATGCGAAAATACCCAATCAATTAATAAGATGATAGAAGAAAAGGGTATAAATCATGTTCTACATATCGAAAAAATATCAAATGACCTATTTATAGTCTTCGATCTAAGGAAATCAGATAAAAATAATACCATGTTAGGTTATTATGTATTCAAAAAAAATGTAAATAGTTGGGTAACCCTCGATAGTGGTGCATCTCCAATATCTAATTCAACAAATCCAATAGTATATGATTCTTTGACTATCAACTCTATAAATCAGGGTCTCATATATGGTTTTATAAATACCCCTGAGATTAATAATGTAGTAATCAATGGCGATCATATAGCGAAAATATTACAAAAGGATAATTATCGTATTTGGTTTTCAATTCTAAACCCAAAGGAACTTAATGTTCCTGGATTAAAGATACAAGCAGTAGATTTCATGAATAAGATCATTTATCAAGAGCCTTAAGAAATTCAATTTATGGTAATCGACAAAAATGTGTGACTGATGGGGGATATAATTTGTGATGTTGGTTAATTAAATTTTTTCTGTAATTAACCTTTTCATTGTAGAAGTAATCAACCTCTTACGAAAGGATTAATAAATAATTAGATAAACAAAGAACTCGAGTCTATGAAAGTTTCTCGGGTTCTTTGTTCTTTATCACTATGACTATTAGTTATAATCGTATGTTACAGGGAAACTCTGTGTTAATTCTTTATAAGTGGAGCCATAATAAAAACTTGCAACATTATATAAATTTATAGTTGCATATGTACCCGATGAAGCCCAAGCTGTTCCGGGTTGAAGCCTATTATAATCACCACTAAAATTATATCTTAAGCCAGTAAATGCATAGTTTGTAACATCCCAAGTTACCGTATCGGTTGTCTGGCTTCGACTTGTGGCGATATCAAGACCATTGCCTACAGTAAATTGCCATTCCACTCCCCATGGAATAGTAGCAGTTACACTAGAAGCATTACTTGTAGAGTCTGGTCCCCAATCAAGTACATTATCGGATGTACTATATGGTAATGAATGCTTAACATGAATTCCATATCCATTAGTTGCCTTAGAACTATTTGTGTAAAGTTCAGTATTATCTCTTACATAAAAATAATCGTAATTTGGATCTGAATCATTAGAGGTGTTTCTTTTTAGTATCCAATCTGTATTCAGTGAGGCGCGTAGTATTGGATTTCCAGAGGCATCATTAGCATAATATGTGCTCATATTGTTGTAAGAAGATTTTACGGTTGTGTTCGAACTGTAATCTAATGCTTCAACTATTCCTTTTTCATCTCTCCGTGTATAGGAAATTGGTTTACTTTTAGATTTTTCTTTATTTCTAAGTATATCACTTAGAAATAGTTCAACAGTAGGCTTCAGATTTCCCACGTTAGAATCCTCACTTATTACATTACAAGTATAATTTATTACTCCATTAGCAAATCCGATAATATTATATGTTGGATCAATAATATTCTTTTGTAATGAATCTCTCTGTATTTTTATATCGTTTGGCTCTTTTGAATTAATTCCCAATAGGTTAATAAGTTCTTTTTGCTTTAACTTATCACCAAAAACATATACCTCTTTGCCTTCTGAAATTAGTTTGCTTATCTGACTTGAAATAGTTGATTTACTCAACTTTTCTATTGAAATAACAATAGGATTCGATACTAGCTAAATAATTGAATTTCTTAATATAAGCACTAGCATTGTCATCAATTACCTCTAAACTTTGTTTTTGTTTTTCGCTAGACACATTGTCAGCAGCAAACCCAGATGAAGATACAGATAATAGTAAAACCATTGATACAGTTGCGATAAGTTTTTTCATAATTATTCCATTACTCTCATTTAAAGTATATTTCATTTTGGATTATATCATATAATATGGAATTTATTAGATATATTTGTAAAAAATATTTTGTGTTCTGTTATTGTTTATTTAGATGCGCACTTTCTTGCTTTGGCACCGTAGTGTTTTCGCGATGATTTGGTTGCTGCACATAATGCCTTAAAGGCGCAGCGAGTGCACCTAGGCGAAGTTGCCAATCGAAAAGTTCGGCACGGCAAGATCGTAAAACAGAACAACTAAACGAAGCGTTATGGTGACGAAACTTTTACGCTTCTATTAATTAGTTTATAAGTCCTGACTTCTAAAGGAGTCAGGCTTTCTCTTTTTAAAATAATTCCGAGTAAACCTATTGACATTATTGTATAATCGGTTAGGATATTTATAACAGATAATAGAATCGTGAAGCGAAGATTCGAATTGAATGGAGGAGTCGAACATGAAGACGGTTGCGATTATTGGTGGAAGTCAAACGAATACTTTCAAGAAAATGGGTGAGAAGCGAGGTCTAATTGTTGAGCACCATACAGGTAAAACGGGTGGAGGCTCCGTCGAAAATCATTTTAAACGAATCATTCATCAGGCGGATGTCATTATTATTTTAAAAGGAGCAATCAAACATACTTCGATGTGGGCGGTGAGAGAGCTCGCAGAAAAAATGGGCAAAAAGATTGATTACCATGATGGTTTTGGGGCAACCGGAGCGATCGAGAAGGCTTTACAGTTAAGCTGAGTTACACCTATATATTTCATTCTGAACAGGAAGCATGGATGCTTAATCCATGCTTTTTTTGAAATCTTGGAGTGATGTTTGTGGGGGACAACAGTTTACCGAATGAGCGGCCTTTTTACCTGCCATTTAGTCAATAATCAACAGGCCTGCACAAAGTGCAACATAGAACAGCTTTAAGACCCCTCACCCCGATCTTCATTGCATAAAGTACATTGAATTCAATCTAAATAGCGTGAAAATCGCTCAATTCTGCCTTCTACGTTGTATTTTGTACATCATAGAAGGCGACAGCGGCCGATCTGAGGCTTGTATGATGCACAAAGTGCAACATACAGAAGGTACCGGCCATTATTGGGGCTGACATTGGACTTCCTCCAATGCCACACACATCCACAGCGCTTCTGTGCCGTGTAAATCGCCAGCAGGCTTGACTGAACAGACAAGTTTCGTTAGAATAAACCTAGTTGAATGACATTAAATTAGGGGACAACCATATGATGGATCTAGGGAATAAAATCAAAAAGCTCAGGACGGAACAAAACCGAAACTTGATGGATATTGCCAATGTTTGCGGGTTCTCAAAAAGTTTATTATCCAAAATAGAAAACGGGAAAACCATTCCCCCCATCTCAACGTTAGTGAAAATTGCTGATGCGTTAGGTACAAAAGTGTCCATTCTACTGGACGACCAGGAGCAAGCGGGAACGATTTATACGAAAAAGGAAACATGCGAAGCAAGAATGACCAAAACGGATAAAGGGTATTCTTTCTTTACTTTTGCCGTTGAACGCGGAGAAAAGCTGATGCAGCCTTTTCTGTTCATATCCCGGAAGGAAGATAATGATAGCAAAAATGAATACAGCCACAATGGTGAAGAGTTTATATACATTTTGGAAGGCGAAATGAAGTACAAAGTGGGCAGCGTGGAGTATACATTGAAGCCAGGAGATAGTCTTTACTTCGATTCTATTGAGAAACATTCGTTAATGGCAATCACAGATGAAGTGAAATATGTGGCTGTATTTACACAATCAAAGGTAAGCGATGCCTAGTCATTTTCGGAGTGTCAGTTTGATGAGAAGCCAGGTTTTCTAATAAAACAACAAATAACGGACTATGTATTCTACCTTAGAGTATGTGGTCTTTTTTTCTGCCCTAAATTTTAATTTTTTGAAAAGAAAGCGATTGCATTAATTGGCGGGGTGAGGTATACTGAGCTTATTCAACTAAGTTGAATTTAATACAATTTAGGTGACTTAAAGTAAATTCATTTAACTTACAGGCAGCGTTGTTTCTTCACATGAAGTGGTTAGAAGGGTTAGTCATGGATTGTTGTTCAAAACCAAATCAGGAGGCTGGAACGTAATGAAAAAGTACAAAGTTGGTATTGTTGGTGCTGGTGGAGTAACTGAATTGCATTTCGTGGGGTATAAAGATCATCCGGAACGAATCGAGGTAACGGCACTTTGTGATCCGAATCCCGAGGCGTTACATGCCAAAGCTGATAAATATGGGGTTGCTCAGCGATTTACGGAGTTGAACGATTTTATCCAAAATAGTGGTGTTGATGCCGTTGTTGTGTGTACACCTACTTCTATCCGCAAAGAAATCCTGTTCCCAATTATTGAAGCGGGAATCCCCATCTTCTGTGAAAAACCTTTTTCCGATACATTGGCTGAAGCAAAAGAGATTACAGAAAAGGCGAAGCAGCATGGCGTACCCATCTCGATTAACCAAAATTTCCGGCGCCATTTTCCTTTCGAGCTGGTAAAGGGGATTGTTGCCGAGGATCGGATTGGGAAAGTAACGTCCATCTTGTTTACAAATCTCATGTTTAGACAGGACGCAGGCTGGAGATTGGAAGAAAGCCGCCACGCATTATCCGTTATGGGCATTCACTGGTTTGACGGATTCCGCTTGATTCTTGGCTCCGAAGCCAAGTCGGTCGTTGCTCAGAACCGATCTTCCTCTGCAATTGATTGTGCCGGGGAAACGGATAGCACGGTGCAAGTTGTGTTTGAGAACGACGCGGTCGTGACATACATCCAAAGTTTCTCTAGTGCAATAGGCAAAACGGAAATGATCGTTATTGGTGAAAAAGGGACGATCCTTGCAGCTGACGGAAAAGTTCATTTGTATCGTCCCCGTGAAAAAACGCCTGAGCAATCATGGGAAAACCATGTATCCAGAGAAACGGCTACTTTCGAAGGGATAAACCATTTGTTTACCTCCATTGAAACAGGCGTGGAAGCACCGAACAGTTCTCAAGATAATTTGAAAACGGTTTCTCTTCTGGACGCTGCTTATGTATCTGCTGAAGAACAGCGCATTGTTCATTTCATATGACCACACAATCCTCCTCTTTAAAAACATCCGTTAGTGTGGATACAAAAAAGAAATCCAGGCCTTTTATTTTAGATATTAAACGAGATCGTTACCTTTATCTGCTGGTTTTACCCGGCGTTCTGTTCTTTATTGTATTCAAATATCTTCCCATGTGGGGCATTGTAATTGCCTTTCAGGAATACTCGCCTTATGCGGGAGTTTGGAAGAGCGAGTGGGTAGGGTTGGAGCATTTTATACGCTTTTTCTCCAATCCTGATTTCTATCTTCTTTTTCGAAATACCATGGTCATTAGCTTATTAAATCTGGTGTTTTTCTTTCCGTTACCTATTGTGCTGTCCTTGCTGTTGAACGAGGTGAACAATCAATTTTTTAAAAGAATCATTCAATCGATTGTCTACCTCCCGCACTTCCTGTCATGGGTCATTATTGTAGGAATCTCATTCCTGCTCCTGTCTCAGTCGAACGGCATCATAAACCTGATGATCGAATCCTTGGGCTTTCACAAATATGATTTTCTGACAAATACAGATACCTTCTGGGGAATGCTCGTTGCACAAAATATTTGGAAAGAAACCGGCTGGGGAACCATTATCATTTTGGCGGCGATTACAGGTGTAGACACGCAGCTATACGAAGCTGCCAAAATAGACGGGGCCAACAGATGGCTGCAAGCCTGGCATGTAACGCTCCCCGGCATCCGAAGCGTCATCCTGGTTCTGCTCATCTTGAGACTTGGACATATTATGGACGTAGGCTTCGAGCAAGTTTTCCTGATGAATAATGGCGCTGTCGCCAAGTATGCGGATGTTTTTGAGACGTATGTATACCGTAATGGCATCCAGAGCGGGCAATTCAGTTACAGCACGGCCGTTGGTTTGTTCAAATCAGTGGTAGGTCTTGTGCTCGTTGTCTTGGCAAACAAGATGGCCAAACGGATTGGTGAGGAAGGTGTCTATTAATGAAAGTAAGCCTCGCAGGACGGCTGTTTAACGGCTTTAATACGATCTTGCTAGTTGTCATTGGGCTCGTTACATTGTTTCCACTGTATTATGTATTCGTCATTTCTTTCACCGAACCTCATGAGTATTTGATGAAAAATGGTTTTGTCTTGTTTCCCCAGAACTGGTCGCTGGTATCCTACAAATATTTGTTGAATACGGATGCATTTAAAGTCGCGATGTTGAACAGCACCTTTCTTGCCACTGTCGGAACCGGATTAAGTTTAATATTCACAGCAGCAATGGCGTTCGGGATGTCTCGGAAAAGGCTCAGAGGCAGAAAAATCATGATGATGATGGTCTTATTGACGATCTTGTTCAATCCGGGCATTATTCCGAACTACATTGTGGTTCGTGATTTTGGCTTAATCAACAGCATTTGGTCGCTTATTATTCCGGTGCTGGTTAGCGGTTGGAATGTCATCCTGATGAAAAGCTTTTTTGACAGCATTCCGGTAGAACTGGAGGATGCGGCCATGATTGATGGCTGCACGGACCTGGGTACATTTTTCCGTGTTGTGCTTCCCCTATCGGCTCCAGCTTTAGCTGCCTTCGGTTTGTTCTACGCAGTAGCGTACTGGAACACGTTCTTTAATGCTATTTTGTATATCAATGATTTCGCAAAAGTGCCTTTACAGGTTGTACTGAGGAACATGTTAATTGAATCGGATACAACGACAGGCGGAGCAGCAGCGGTTGAAATGATGTCCGAGAATCAACTGCCGACCCAGACGCTTAAGATGGCGGCGGTGGTTATTGCGACGGTTCCTATTTTGGCTGTGTATCCGTTCCTACAGAAGCATTTCGCCAAAGGCGTCATGCTCGGTTCAGTCAAAGGCTAACCCAAGTATATATTTATGAAGGGGGTTTAGGCGGCATGAAGATGGTTCCAAAGAAGAGTGTGCTTATCGCGACGTTATCCGTTTTAACGGTATTGACTGCAGCGTGTACCGGCAATAGTTCAGAAGTTTCGGCACCGAAACCGGGTGAAACCGGTAAGGAGTCCGCACCTGTAGCTCTCAATATTTTCGCGAATTTCTCGATTACTCAGCCTCCGGGGCCGGACAATCCGGTTATCAAAGAATTCGAAAAAAAGACGAATACGAAGCTTAATATTACATGGGTTTCAGATCCTGTATTTGATGACAAGTTAAACGTATTGTTGGCTTCAGGCGACCTTCCGGACGCGATTCGACTTCCAGATTCGACCGTTCCCCAGTTTCAAACGATGGTGAAACAAGGTGCATTTTGGGACTTAACCCCTTATCTCAAGGACTACAAGAACTTGCTGGATTCCCCAAAGGCGATTTGGGACAATACGAAAATTGGCGGCAAAAATTATGTCGTGCCCATTGTGCGCCCGCTGGAGGGCGGGACTACCTTTTACATTCGCCGGGATTGGCTGGATAAGCTTGGATTGAAGATGCCTACAACTTTAGATGAGTTATACAACGTAATGAAGGTCTTTAAAGAGAAGGATCCTGATGGCACGAATAACCCGGTTGGCTACACGATGCGCACACACGATCAAATTGAATTTATTTATGCCGGAGCCAGCAGCAAATGGAAACCTGTGAATGGGAACCTTATTGACATTACATTAGAGCCTGAGATGAGAGAAGCGCTGCTTTATAAGAAAAAGCTGTATGACGAAAAGCTCATTCCAGCGGATTTTGCTGTCATGAAAAGCAATGATATTACGGATCTGGCGACAAGCGGAAAATCGGGCATAACGACGGAAACGATCGAGGCCATGTGGCGCTGGCAATTCGATCAATGGAAGCGAAATCCAAAGGTGAATTGGGAACCAATCGTTTCGTTAGAGGCGAATAAAGGACCTTTCCAACAGCAAAATAGCGGCTTCATCGGCGTTTATGCGATTCCCAAAAGTGTTCCGGAAGCGAAAATGCGTAAAATTTTATCGCTGCTCGATTTCGGCGCTTCCGAAGAAGGCCACATTTTATCCAATTATGGCATTGAAGGTACTCATTACAAAAAAGAAGACGGATTTTATGTCACTAATGACCAAGCGGTTAAAGATAGCCTGGGGCCTGGAGCAATGGGCAAGCTGTTTATGAAGCATGATCCTTATATGTATGCCTATGCGCCTGGCATGCCAAAGGAAATATTTGAAAGAAACAAAAAAATTATTGATGCCAAAGCGAAAATCAGCACACCAAGAGTGGATATCGGGTTGTACTCGGAAACGAATATAAAGTATGGTGCCGATTATACCAAGAAGATTAACGACATCAAAACACAGGTTGTCATGGGAAAAGTAAGTATAGAAGAATGGGATAAATTTGTTGCAGGTCTAAAAACAGATGCCAACTATCAGAAGATCATACAGGAAATGAATGCGTCCTATAAAGAGCGTATGGCAGCTAAGTAAACCAACAAAAGGAGAATGAGCGAATGGCGACTATAACAGATTTGAGAAAACAGGATGAATCACGTGTTTTGAACCAAAGTTGGGGGAAGATTCAATGGCTTTGCGGCCAGGATATCGATCCAGCCAGTGAAATGACTTTCGGTATGGTCTATATTCATGCGGGGGATTCCAATCCAAGACACGTACACCCTAATTGTGAAGAAGTCATTTTCATTCTTTCCGGTGAGTGTGACCATACACTTGGCGATGAAACCTTCCATTTGGAGCCCGGCATGATGCTGCGCATCCCACGGAATGTGCCACATAATGCAACAACCACAAGTTGGGAGCCATGCCGTATGATTATCGCTTACTCGGCTCCTGACCGTCAGACGGTAGGGGAATAATTCCTTATAACGGAGTAAATATATGTTTGAACTGAGCTATATGCAAATCGTCATCCTTATTTTTGCCGGTATATTTGTTGGATTCGCCAAAACCGGTATTTCGACCATGGGCATCTTTAACGCGATGTTATTAACCATTATTTTTCCGGCAAAAATGTCTGTGGGCATCTTGCTGCCAATGCTGATTATAGGTGATTTCATTGCGGTTGCATATTACCGCAAAAATGTAATTAAGAAGCATTTGATCAGCCTGATGCCTTGGGCACTTATCGGAGTTATAGGTGGTTATCTCGTACTGCTAAAGGTCGATAACAATCAATTGAAGCTTCTTTTGGGTGCGCTTATATGCGGATTGATCCTTCTTCAAGTCCTTAGGGATTTCATGGGAGCGAAATTTGATTCCAGGTTTCCATCTTCCATGTGGTTTATTGCATCGATGGGGATCCTTGCCGGCTTTGCAACGACAATTGGCAATGTTTCCGGCGCTATCATTGCTATCTACCTATTTGCAAAACAAGTGCCTAAACAAGAATTTATAGGCACGGGCGCATGGTTCTTTTTACTCGTGAACCTCGTGAAAGTACCCTTTTTCATCCATCTGGGAATGATAACGTCCGATTCTCTCCTTATTGGGATTTGGACCATTCCCTTAATCGCAATTGGAGCTTATGCAGGTATCAAGCTGCTGCCTTTAATTCCTCAAGTTTACTTTCAGCGGCTTGTTCTTTTACTTGGCGCCTTTGGAGCAGTGAAGTTGCTGGTTGAAGGCATCATGATCAATTGAATCGATGAGATCTTGCTAGAAGGAGAATAGATATGACGATCAAATTGGCGTTTTCCAGACCTACCTCCACGATGGAGGAGCAAACTTTGCTTTTTGAACAGTACAGAGCCGTTGGTTATGACGGACTTCAATTAAAGGAAGCGCAGTATGCCCCTTTTTTGCTAAAACCGGAAAGTTTCATAGAAGCTTGGGGCGGTTTATCAGGCAGCAGTTCGGCATTAATAACAGGCGGAAATTTGGATGATGCCAATATTGAGCGGCTGCGTAATGTGTTTCGTTTCGCTTCGGCGGTCGGCACGGAACTTATTGTTTACTGCCATGGAATTCCTAGAGCCAGTGTGACCCCGGCTGACATTCGCAGATATGCGGACGTTCTTTCGGATTTGGGACTTGAGGCGCAACAGAAGGGGCTGAAGCTTTCACTACACCATCATTTTAATAATCCCGTTATGCATCGCGATGATTTTGATATCTTTTTCAATCAAATTAAAGAGCGCTCCATTGGACTCACAGTAGATACAGCTCATTTGGTGAAATCCGGTATCCATGATGCGGCAGAAATTATACGCAGCTTTGGGCATGTCATCGATAACTTTCATCTTAAGGACTTTGAACAAGGGGAATGGAAAGTGCTCGGTCGGGGTTCTATTGACTTCGGCCCCATTTTCGAAGCGATTCACGAGATCGGCTATCAAGGATGGATTTCTGCGGATGAGGAAAGCGGTGGCAGCGTGGCCGAAGGTATGAAGGACTGCTACGCATTTATGAAAAACGGATTGAACTGAAAATCAGTTCGTGGAGGTGCTGGTAACGATGGGTAAAAAGGCAGTTCTTATCGGAGCCTTGGATACGAAAGGTCAAGAGTTTCTATATGTAAAAGACAAACTGGAAGCTTGCGGGGTGGAGACGTTCACGGTAGATACCGGTGTACTTGGCAAACCGTTGTTTCAACCCGATGTATCCGCCGATGAGGTTGCAAGAGCTGGCGGTTCGAGCATTGAGGAGCTAAGAAGTGGTAAGGATCGGGGAACTGCGATAGCCGTTATGACCCGAGGCGCTGCTGAGATCGTCATCGGTCTCGAAAAGCAGGGAAGTGTAGGCGCAGCCTTCGGAATGGGGGGGACGGCAGGTACGACAGTGGCGGCAGCTGCTCTGCAGGGATTACCCATCGGGGTTCCGAAGCTGATGGTTTCCACAGTGGCATCGGGCAATACGAAACCCTATATAGGCATCAAAGATGTAACCATGATGCACTCCGTTGTTGATATAGCCGGAATAAATCAGCTATCCCGTCGAATACTGAGCAATGCAGCTCACGCGTTGGCCGGAATGATCAATCATATGGAGACGGAACAGGGGACTGCTGAAGATAAGGTTACGCTTGGCATCACGATGTTCGGCGTAACGACTCCATGCGCGACACGCGTACGAGACATCCTGGAGGAGCGTGGTTACGATCTGCTTGTCTTCCATGCCACCGGAACAGGCGGATTGGCGATGGAGGAGTTAATCAAAGCGGGGTATATCCAGGGCGTTGCGGATATAACGACCACGGAATTGGCGGATCATTTGGTTGGCGGTATCTTCGATGCCGGACCAAACCGTCTGGAAGCAGCCGGAATAGCGGGTATTCCGCAGGTTGTTTCGGTTGGGGCGCTCGATATGGTCAATTTCGGTCCACCGGAGACCGTACCGGCGCAATTCAAGGAGCGAATCTTTTACCAGCATAACCCGACAACAACCTTGATGAGAACTACCGTTGATGAGAACAGAGAATTGGGCCGGTTATTGGCGACAAAACTGAATGCGGGCACGGCTCCGACGATTGTCGTGTTTCCTAAAGACGGCGTTTCTCTGCTGGATATGAATGCCAAGCCTTTTGAAGGCAAGGAGGAGCGTCAGGCGTTGTATGAAGGAATAAAACAGCATCTCAGATCGAACATTCCGATGATTGATATGGAGCAAGATATTAATGATCCGGCAGTTGCAGAAGTAATTGCGGAAAATTTACTTCAATTATTAGAACGAAATAAGAGAGGGTAAGCAAACAATGGCGATGCAAAGACAGGAAATAGTAAGCAGGTTGCGGTCGCAAATTGAACAGGGCCGTTTCATTGTAGGAGCAGGAGCGGGAACGGGTTTATCGGCGAAATGTGCGGAAGAGGGCGGCGTCGATCTGATCATTATTTATAATTCCGGGCGTTATCGGATGGCAGGCCGGGGATCATTAGCAGGATTAATGCCATACGGGGATGCTAATCAAATTGTTAGGGAGATGGGCGGCGAGGTTCTGCCTATTGTTAAGAATACTCCCGTATTAGCCGGTGTTTGTGGGACAGATCCCTTCCGTTTGATGGATGTATATCTAAAGCAGTTGAAAGAGATGGGTTTCTCGGGTGTACAAAACTTTCCTACCGTAGGTTTGATCGACGGCACTTTCAGGCAAAACCTGGAGGAAACGGGGATGGGCTATGAGCTGGAGGTCGAGATGATTCGTAAAGCTCATGCCTTGGATTTATTGACTACACCTTATGTATTCAATGAGGACGATGCGATTCAAATGGCGAAGGCCGGTGCGGACGTGCTTGTCGCTCACGTTGGACTAACGACGAAGGGCAGCATCGGAGCCAAGACGGCGCTTTCACTTGATGAATCGGCGGATCTCATTCAACGTATTTATGAGGCCGGTAAGTCTATTAATCCGGATATTTTGGTTATTTGTCACGGTGGTCCGATATCTGAACCGGCGGATGTTGAGTATGTACTAGGCAAAACCAATGGGATAGCGGGTTTCTTCGGGGCTTCCAGCGTGGAGCGCTTGCCTACCGAGATTGCCATTACCGAGCAGGTAAAAAGATTTAAGAGCTTGAGCAAGTCATAAACTGCAGACTAAACAAATGTTTTATTTCCAATTATGTAATATTTTAACACGAGTATGAAAAGCCCGAGGAAAAAATCCTCGGGCTTTTCTCTATCCAGTTAAAACGTGCCCCGGCTACTCATTCTCCTTATACGCAATCGTTAGCCCCTCAACATGACGTTTACTCATCTGCTTTCGCTTCTTTCGGGTGTCTTTCGATTCGAACACGATATCCATATCGTAGTCTCCCTCCGGATATAGCTTGCTGCGATCGATATAAAGCGACATTCTCTTGCGGTGGATGCGCACCTTCTCCTTTTGGATTTGCACCGTAATGTTTCCGCGATGGTCCGGTTCGCTGCACACAATGCCGGTGCGGCGAAGCGAGTGCACCCAGACGCAGTCGCCAATAGCGAAAATCGGCACCGGCGCTCGCTCTTTTTTTTCTTTCAACGGGACGTTTACAGGAGGTGTTTCTTCTGTAAACGCCGCAGCTATTGCTGGCGCTTCGGGCAAGCGCTGCGTCGCCTCGTAAGTGATCATCTTCGATCTTTCGATCAGCGCAGACGGCATACCGAGTTTTTGCGCGATATAGAAGGCATAAGAGGAACCGGCTTGACCAATCGTCAGCTTGTAAAGAGGCTCAAGCGTTTCCGAATCAAATTCCATACGCGCATTCTCGAAGCCGGGCGCAGCGTCGGCAAATTTCTTGATCTCGTTAAAATGTGTCGTCGCCATGACCGTAGCCCCGCGGCGGTACAGTTCCTCCAGCACAGCGATCGATAGGCCAATCCCTTCGCCAGGATCGGTTCCTGAGGCAAGCTCGTCGAGAAGGACCAACGACGAGGGTCCAGCCTCTTTGAGGATGCCGATCACGTTCTTGACATGCGAAGAGAAGGTGCTGAGCGAATTCTCGAGACTTTGTCCGTCACCGATATCGACCATAACGGATCTGTATACAGCGAATTCGCTTCCTTCTCCTACCGGAACGAGCAGACCCGACTGCACCATAAGTGTTAGCAGTCCGACGGTTTTCAGTGAAACGGTTTTGCCTCCCGTATTCGGTCCTGTAATAACAAGCGCGCGATACTCGCCGCCGATGCGGATATCAAGCGGCACCGAGTGCCTGCCGAGCAGCGGATGACGGCCGCCATGTAGGGAGATCCGGCCGCGATCGTTCAGTTTGACCGTTCGTCCGTCGATTGTTTTCGCATATTTAGCCTTTGCGAACATAAAGTCGTAATGGCCAATCGTTTCCAAGTTGATTGAAATTTCATACTTACTATGCTCAATCAGATCCGTTAGATCGCTGAGCACTCTTGTTACCTCCGCAGCTTCCTCGGCTTGCAAGTGTAAATGCTCGCCATGCAGATCGGCGATATCAGCCGGCTCAATAAAGACAGTCTGCCCGCTTGCCGACTCATCTAGCGCCGCGCCGCCAACTTGTTTGCGGTGTTCCTTCTTCACGGACAACACGTACCGGCCTCCTCTTGTCGAGATGACGCTATCCTGCAAATAGCTGCGGTATTTGGACAAAGCGGTGTCCAGTTTCTTGCGCATGCGGTCGTCGATGATGTTCATTTTTTTGCGGATACGCGATAAGGCGGAGCTCGCCTCGTTATCGACTTGACCGTTGCGGATACAGCGCCGAATCTCGGCCAGCGGCTCATGCAATTCGTATAAGGATAGCGCATAGGAAGCGATGCGCGGACTGACGGATTCCTTCTTTTTCATAAAGTTCTTAAGCTGCTGTGAACTTTCCATGAATCTGGCGAAGTGCATTAAGTCCTGTGGTGTAAAAATAAATCCTTTCCCGAAAGTGCCTATAAGCGGCTCAATGCCTTCCAGGGACGGGATCGGCACACTGGCTCCGTGGGCGATAACACTTAGCGCTTCTTCGGTCTCTTGAAGCAAGGTTGCGACGAGGGCCATTTCAATGACTGGTTCCATGTTCTGAATGTGGGCGCGCCCCAAATAACTCATGGCAAAGTCGGCCAAACGCTGTTTAATGCGGTCGTATTCCAAACGTTGATAAGTGGACTTGTTCAAATGAATGCCTCCTTTTGGGTACAAAAAAAAGCGGACTGGAAACAACAATCGTTTCCAGTCCGCTTAGGGAGAAACTGATGTTCTTAACAGCATCACATGCAACCTGTCCGTAGCGCACGACCAAACAAACCTGTCCTATTGAACGGTTTACTCGTGTACGCGAAACAAACGGGTTGCATTATGAAATTACTGGTTAAGAACGACCTCAGACATTAAAATCTCTCCTTTATAAATCTATACAGCTAATATACCCTTATCTTATGCGAGTCCAGTCTGAAAATCGTGGGATAAAATAGCTTAAATCAAACTTTCCATAAGAAGTTTGAATGGTATAAAAAGGGAACTATTGGAGGAATATGTACAAGCGTGACGAATTAATTGTTCAATACAACCAAAATAGGCGATGGGTGTGAAGATGAACGGATGAATAAGCAAATGAGTAAAAGCAGGGGAACTATATTTTGGAAAAACCTGGGTATTGTACTGTTGATTACTTGCATTCCTATTGCTTTTATAGGCGTCATTATTTACTATATCGGAACAGATCGGATCGAAACCGAAGTGAATAAGGCGCATCAGAATCAGCTCCATTCCTCGATCCAGCAATTGAATGACTATATGGCCAATCTGGAACATTCCGTTGTGCGGCTTGCTTTCGACCGGAGTTTGGACGAGACTCTGAAGGAGTTGGATTTCGTTCAGGATTTTCAAAAAACAAACGAACTTATGAAATCGTTTTCACTTATTACGGAGTCGAATTCCCTTATTAACAGTGTAAGCCTGTACTTGCGTGATTCAGACAAGATCATCGGTGATGAGGCCGGGTTTGAATCTGTGCGAACCGATGAGGATCGCGAGCTGTTGAATTCTTTGCTGGATCAAGAGCGAACGATCTATTGGGATTATTCCTTGAAAAAGATAAATATGCCTGACACGATAAACAAAGCGATCATAATTAAGCTCCCCGGTGGACAAATGTATGGTTCCTTCGGGATGTTCATTATTTACCTGGACCAAAATAAATTAAACACAATGGTTCAGAAACTCGTCTCAGGCGAAGGAGTCGCTTTTCTTTTTAATGAAAATGGGGATTACTTAACGACCCCGCCAAGACAAGAAGACAGTCAAGAGCTGCTGACGCTGGAAGATGCATTAAAAAGTCAAATATCTGTAGAAAATGCCAATGAGAATATGTTCAAATTCGATTGGAACCACAAAAAATATAACGTCTCGTATGGGAGTATTTCTAAGTTAGGCAGTAAATGGACGGTTGTCACTGCTACTCCTGTATCGCAAATCGTAGCGCCTGTAACTGCCTTATCTACTCTTATTGTCTGGATTAGTATGTTTGGCTTAATCATCGGGTTGCTGCTTTCATGGTTTGCCTCCAACAAAATATACGATCCCATTTATCGGGTAAAGCGTCTTTTTGAAAATTCCAGAACAAACCGATCGAACGAAAAAAACGAAATTACGTATATCGAGCATCAATGGAGGCTGCAGCTTCAAGCAGAGCAAGAGCTTTCTATCCAAATTAAGCAGTCCATTCCTGCGCTTAGAGAAAGTTTTTTACTGCAATTTTCACAAGGTAATTTGTACTCACACACGGAATCTGAGCTTATTCAGAAGTTAAAGCAGCTGGATTGGGATGTTGAATCGAAAAGATTTGCCATTATGGTCGCCCAGTTTCACGGTATTTCTGAATTAGGCGGTAAATTTTCAGAGCGGGATGCCCAATTGGTTACCTTCGCGGCTTCTAATATCATTAAAGAGCTGTGCACGGAGATATCGGAAATGGTGCATATCATTAACTTTCAGGATTTATCCATTGGTGTATTTTTCGTTCTGGATCCTGACAAGTCCAATGAAGCGATTAAAGCAAATTTCAACAAACTTGCCCATGACTACATCGTGGCGGTTAATAATGTTCTGCATATGAAAGTTACGATTGTGACTAGTAAAATATCCGACTCGATAAAGGACATCCCCAAGATTCTGGAGCAGACAAGAAAAGCTCTCCGTTTTCGTGACCACCATACGTCCAATCAAATGTTGGATTTGAATCAGTTCATGCTGACGAATACAAGCCAGAATCAGTTCCCTTTTGAGCTGGAAAGAGAGATTGTGCATACCGTCAGTATGGGGCTTGAAGAGGAGGCCATGCGGCTCATCAAGCAATTCATGCTTGAACTGCAAACCAATCATAGCACTGAATTCATGGTTCACCAAGGGATGATGAAACTGCTCGGAACGATCCATAATGCGATGATCAAGCACGAAGTGGATCTATTCTCCCTCTATGGAGGGGTTCATCTTTATGAGCAGCTTATGCAGTTGTCCGAGCCGGATCAAATCCTGGAGTGGTTTCAATACAAGCTGATAAGACCTTTTGTTAAAGCGTTAACGATAACCTACGATAGCAATTTGAGGGAAATGATCGATAATCTGCTTTTGCAAATGCAGAAGGACATCTTACTCGACGTTTCGCTTGAGATGTACGCGGATCAGCTGCAGATGAGCCCCTCTAAGTTAAGCAAGGTGTTCAGGCAAATCAACGGAATCAATTTTATCGATACGATGGTTCGGATGAGAATTGAGAAATGCAAGGAGCTGTTAGTGACAACGGATATGAAAATCAACGATATCGCGGAGCAATTGCACTATCAACCGTCCTATCTGATCCGAATGTTTAAAAAGAGTGAGTGCATCACTCCCCGGCAGTATCGGGAAAAGCACACGCAATCGATGTAGTAAAATATCCATCTCAAAGCGGCCCTTCTTCATGTTTGAGGGGCTTTTTTTGTTCATTTCAAAAAAAGACGATAGCCGGAAATTTTTCGAGACATAGTAAAAATTTATTATTATTGCGGTAAATAGGCTGGTGATTTACATTTAGGCCATCAGCTGATCACAAGCATTGTAAGGGAGGATTGGTACATGGGCATCCAAGTGACGAAGGAGAATCACCAGCAACTTATACAACGGAAGGCAAGAACTTCACTATGGTCCGAATTCAAACGTGACAAGTATTTATATCTGCTGGTCCTTCCAGGCATCCTGTATTTTCTTGTTTTCAAATATTACCCGATGTGGGGGCTGGTTATCGCCTTCCAGGACTATTCCCCCTATATGGGCGTTTTTAAAAGCACTTGGGTAGGCTTTGAAAATTTTGTTCGCTTTTTTACAAATCCCAGCTTCTTTCTATTATTTCGAAATACCATGATGATTAGCTTGTTGAGTCTGGTCTTTTTCTTTCCACTTCCTATCTTATTGTCGCTTTGCATGAATGAGGTAACCAACAAATATTTTAAACGCATAATTCAATCCATTGTCTATTTACCGCATTTTCTTTCGTGGGTTATTATCGCAGGGATTACCTTTTTATTGCTTTCGCAATCGAATGGGATTGTGAATATGCTGCTCGAACATGTGGGTTTTCCCAAAATGGATTTTTTGACGAATGAAAATTATTTCTGGGGGCTGCTTACCGGCCAAAACATTTGGAAAGACACAGGCTGGGGAACGATTATTTTCCTCGCAGCCATGACAGGCATTGACACGCAGCTGTATGAAGCAGCGAAGATTGATGGCGCCAGCCGGATCCGACAAATGTGGCACATCACCTTACCGGGTATCCGTAACGTCATCATTATTCTTTTAATTCTGCGTTTGGGGCAAATCATGGATGTTGGTTTTGAACAGGTGTTTCTGATGAGCAATGGCGCAGTTGCGAACGTTGCCGACGTCTTCGAAACGTATGTCTATCGAAATGGGATTCAACAAGGACAATTCAGCTATACAACGGCAGCGGGTTTGTTTAAATCCGTGATTGGACTTGTGCTTGTTATCGGGGCTAACTGGCTGGCCAAACGCTTCGGTGAAGAAGGTGTGTATTAAACGAAAATTCCGAGGAGGGAAGGCAATGAGAGAAAGCTTTGGAGACCGAATATTTGGGATGGCGATTGTTCTGCTGCTTGTTGTCATTGGCATTATTACGTTATTTCCCTTGTATTACGTATTCGTTGTTTCCTTTACGGAACCTAGTGAATACATAGAGAAATACGGCTTTGTCCTGTTCCCGAGCAAATGGAGTGTGGGCGCTTATGAATATTTGCTTTCCACTTCCGCTTTCATTCGTGCAACTGGGGTCAGTGCTTTTCTGGCAACAGTGGGAACCCTGTTAAGCCTCATGATAACAGCAGCCTTCTCATTCGGATTATCCCGTAAAAGACTGCGCGGAAGAAAAGTCATGATGATCATGGTGATGGTTACGATCCTTTTTAATCCGGGCATTATCCCTGTTTATTTATTAGTCCGCGATTTGGGGCTCATAAACAGTGTGTGGGCGTTGATTGTCCCTGTTTTGACTAGCGGCTGGTACGTGATCTTGATGAAAAGCTTCTTTGACAGCATTCCTGTCGAGTTGGAAGAAGCTGCAATGATTGATGGCTGTAATGACCTAAGCATCTTTTTCCGAATTATTTTACCGCTTTCTGTCGCATCGCTGGCCGCATTCGGATTGTTTTATGCCGTGGCCTACTGGAATACGTTCTTTAGTGCCGTGTTGTATATTAATGATTTTACAAAGGTGCCTTTACAAATTGTCCTGCGCAACATGCTCATTGATTCTGATACTTCGGTCGGCGGAGCACTCGCGGTAGAGATGGCTTCGGATAAGCAGCTGCCTACTCAAACGATCAAGATGGCCGCAGTTGTCGTGTCTACGCTTCCTATTTTGATGGTCTACCCGTTTTTGCAAAAGCATTTTACCAAAGGTGTTATGTTGGGCTCTGTGAAAGGATAATCGTAACGGATTATTCCGGCAGGCTTGTTAAACCAATAAATATAACTAAAGGAGACTAGCGTGTATGAACAACTTTTCTGACTTGGATAAGAATTGGAAGATTGAGAAAATCGAGCAAGTGATAATGAAGGGTGAACGCAGAAGGTTGGCTGGCTGCAATGCAAGGCTTGGTATACACGGAAAGGAAGTAAGTTTTCCGCTAGTGCGAATTACAATTGGGGGTATCATGGGTTACAGCTGGTCACGCGTTTCTCGGGAAGCTGCTGAAGCCATGATCGGAGCCACAGTCAGCGAAATATTTTGTGAAGAACAATGGATCAAAGACCGGTTCCAAAGCATTCAATTCCCACTGTTTGATTGGCTGGCAAAGGTAAGAGAAGTGCCTGTGTATAAACTATTGAGCCAAAAAGAGTGGACATCCCCACTAACGGTTCCTTGCTATGATACATCCTTGTACTTTGATGATTTGCACCTGAGTTCAGAGCGGGACGCGGTCGCATTGCTTCAGGAAGAAGCCATGCAAGGCTATAACGAAGGTTTCCGCGGTTTCAAAATTAAAGTAGGCCGTGGCGCGATGCATATGGATTTAATGGAAGGCACCAAAAGAGATATTGCTGTTGTGAACGGGATCAGGGATGTGGTCGGTCCACAATGTAACATTTCCATTGACGCGAACAATGGGTACAATTTGAATCTGACCAAACATGTGCTGAAAGAAACGGCACAGTCCAACCTATTGTGGATAGAGGAAGCTTTTCACGAAGATGACAGGCTCTACCGCAATCTGAAGGAGTGGCTGCGCGAGGAGAAATTAAACGTGCTGATCACAGACGGCGAAGGGTTAGCGGCTGATCCTATTGTGGAATGGGCGGAGCAAGGCCTGATCGACGCAATTCAATACGATTTGAAGGACTATGGCATTGTGAACTGGTTGAAATTAGCGAAAAGATTGGCTAAAAGCGGAGTAAAAGCAGCACCGCACAACTACGGTGGTTTCTATGGTAACTTTGCTTCCGCTCAGGTATATCCAGCCATTGAAGGGTTTATGTTTGTTGAATGGGATGAGGCGCAGATTCCAGGTATCGACACTTCCGGTTATAGCATCAAGGATGGTAAAATCACCGTTCCTTCGACTCCTGGCTTTGGCTTGCACATTGACGATGCTTATTATACAAGCAAAGTTAGTGAAAGTGGCTGGACGGTATAATTCAGGCAAGGTGAACCGGTCTATCAACTACATTTATGGGAGATGAGTAAAACATGAAAAAACTTCTCGTTTTATCTACGTTAGTTGTATCCTTTTCCCTTACAGTCGCCTGTTCCTCTGCACCTTCTTCGGCTCCGGCGAAAGATGGAGGGACGACTACAACGAAGGAAGAGACGAAAGCGCCAGCGAAGCCTACCGAAATTAAAGTCATGACCGACTTTACGATTACCCAGCCGCCGGGTGCTGATAATCCGGTTCTGAAAGAATTTGAGAAAAGAACGAATACAAAGCTGACGGTTCAGTGGATTCCAGGGAGTGATTACGCGGACCGGGTCAATGTGGCACTGGCTGCAGGCGATATTGCCGATTTGATCAAAATCCCGGATATCACGACTGCTTTATTCCGGCAAATGGTCAAACAGGGAGCATTCTGGGATTTGACGCCGTATATCAAAGATTATCCAAACCTGGTGTCCATTAATCCGAAAACGTGGAGCAATACCAAAATTGATGGCAAAAGTTATGCCATTCCAGCAGGACGGCCGTTGGATGGAGGCGGATTCTTCGACATTCGTAAAGATTGGCTGGATAAGCTTGGGCTGAAGATGCCGACCAATATGGATGAGCTTTATACGGTAATGAAAGCGTTTAAGGATAATGCGCCAGATGGCAAAAAGGATACAATCGGTTTTACGATGCGGGGATCAGCAACCATTGACGAAGTATTCCTGGGGACAGTTGGCATGTGGAAAGCTGTAGACGGTAAGCTGGTTAACATGTATCTTGAACCGGAAATGAGAGAATCGCTGGTCTACCAGCGCAAGCTGTATCAAGAAGGATTAATTCCGCAGGACTTCCCGGTTTTGAAAGAAAATCAATATTGGGAGCTCGCTACAAGCGGTAGAGCCGGAATTACGAATGAGACGCCAGAGGCGTTGTTCAGATACACAATGGACCAATGGAAAAAAGATCCGAAGGTCGAATGGACGCCGATGGTTTCTTTAGCTCCCAAAGCGGGAGGCAAGCCTTATGTGCCCCAAGGTACAGGGATGAATGGTGTACTGGCGATACCGAAATCGGTCTCGGAAGAAAAAATGAAGGCCATTTTAAACTTCGTGAATTACGGTTCCGGTGGCGAAGGGCTGGATTTAACCTTGTATGGGATTAAAGATGTTCATTATACGCTTACAGATGGTTTAAAAGTATCGAATGATAAAGCGGTGGCAGACAGCGTAGGAACAGCAACATGGGGGAAAATGTTCAGTACGCCAGTTGTTGATTTGTGGCAATATGCGGCTGGCATGCCCAAAGAGGTTTATCAGAGAAACATGAAAATCACGGAAGAAAGAGCGAAGGTTTCCGTTGGCAATCCGGCAATTGGTCTTGTATCGGATACGGATATTAAGTTGGGTGCCGACTACAAGAAAAAAATCGCCGACATGAAAACGCAAGTCATCATCGGGAAAATTGCATTGGAAGATTGGGATAAATATATTGACACGTTGAAAAAAGATCCGAACTACCAAAAAATCACAGAAGAATTTAATGTCGAGTACAAAAAGCGTCTAGCTCAGAATTAATATTATTTGCAGGAGGTAAGGGGTATCCTTGCCTCTTTGTTTTTTAACCGACGTTGGGAATACACCTTAATAAGGAGTGTAAAAAACATGGAATATGTAGCGTTCGGAAAAACAAATGTCATGGTAAGTCGGATTGGCTTTGGCGGAGCTCCAGCGGGACTAAGGAATTATTTGCGGGAGTACAATCCTGATTTGCCGGAAAACAATAACCACATTATCGCAGCGATTGATGCCGCACTTGAAGCAGGCATTAATTATTTCGATACGGCACCAGGATACGGAAACGGAAAAAGCGAAGAGCTGCTTGGATACGCCTTGAAAGGCAGCCGCAACGCTGTTTTTTTGGCAAGCAAGGCTAAAATATGCCCTCCCGATGATCTGAGGCGATCCCTTGAACAGAGTTTGCAGCGCCTGCAGACCGACCGATTGGACTTTTTTCAGCTTCACGGTACCAGTTACAAGGATCAAGATGTGCAACAGGTTTTGCACGGCGGGATATTGGAGCAACTGCTGCAATTCAAAGCGGAGGGATTGGTTCGTTTTATTGGCTTTACGAGTGAGGATTCGAACAGAGCTGTTTATGATTTCATCCAATGCGGGCAATTTGATATCATGCAGATTTGTTACAATATCTTGATGCAGCATCCCTATGATCCGAATAGACCCTTTGGCAGTATACTTGAAGCGGAAAAAGCAGGCTTGGGTATTGCAGTTATGCGGGCGTTTACTTCGGGTGTTTTTCAACGTTGGATGGCGATGGTGCATCCGGAAAACCATTTTGATTATACCGAGGCATTAATCCAGTTTGTGCTTTCTAATCCTCATGTCGATGTCGCCCTGATCGGTATGCGAAATGCGGAGGAAGTCCGGAAAAATGTGGCTATTTGCGATCATCTTTCGGGCAGGGTGGATATTAGGCAAATGTTTACGTATTATTGATGGATTGGGTAAAAGAGGGCCGGGACTCCGTTGGGGTTCCGGTTTTTATGATTCATGTTGAACCCCGCGCCCCTGACATGTAAGATAGGTTCATACAGCAAGAGGAAGGGAGCAGCTATGTGGTCGTACACAGTCGGTTTATTCCGTGATTTATCCCCTGGCGTCAAACGATTTATTGCCACTGAAAGCTTATTTGGCATCGGCGCTGGTATTTTTAACTTGATTTTAAACTTACATCTGCTGGACCTCGGCTTCTCCAAAGAGGACGTCGGGCGCATCACCTCGCTGGGAGCGCTGACCGTGGGGCTAACCAGTCTCCCGGCAGGGATCGTCGTCAAATACATAGGCCGTAAAACGATGCTTGTTATCGGCATGCTGCTGGCTTTTTTAGCGTTAATCATCTTTGGATTCGGCACGAGTGTCAGCATGATAACCACCGCACAGCTCACTTGGTCCCTTAGTATTAGCGCCATTGTGAATTCGGAAATCCAACTGATTTTTCAATATTGCCGCACGAAAAAAGAAGAGACCAGCGCTTACTCGCTGCTGTTTGCAATCTTTACCTTATGCACCGGCATCGGCACATGGTTGGGAGGCTATCTCCCGTTGTGGCTGCCAGGGCACAGCACGCTGTACCAATACGCCTTTTTCGTGGCTGGCGGCTGTTTGGGACTATCAGGTATTCTAAGGGGCTTGCTGCTTCCGTCTGCCAACGACCGATCCGTTGCAACCGAGAAGTCAGAGACTTCCGCAGCTCCGTCTTCAGTCAAGCACAAGAAAGCGCATGCCTATTCGCTCATGTTCCTGCTTGCGCTGCTTATCTTTAATTCTGGCTTCACTTTTGGTCTGTTGAGCCCGTTCCTCAACGTCATATTGAAGTTTAGATTTGGGATGGAGGACGGCAGCATCTCCGGGCTGCTAGCTCTCTCCGGTGTGTTCTTTTTTGTCGGCTCGCTTCTCGTTCCGTACCTATTGGAGCGTATGGGCAGCCGCAATGCCTTTGTATTCCTGTTTCTGTACAACATCGTAGTGGTAGGGCTGATGGCGCTAACTATGCCTAGTTCTGTCTTTGCCGTGCTGCTGATGATTCGAGGCACAGGCTTTACGATGCTGAACAACATGATGGACAGCGAATGCATGTCCGCCGTTGCCGAAGAAGACCGCAATGTGTTTGCAGGGATGAGGACGGTTTCACGGAGTATCGGCAATACGATTGCGTCGTATTGGGCGGGGTACATTTTGGCTGGCAATCATTACGCCTTGCCATTTTTGTTAACAGCCGTAGCGCTGCTCACAGGGTTTGCGGTGTATGCTTGGTTCGTGCAGGGCAAGCTGGCTCAGAGACTGCAAGGGCAGACGTGAGGTTAGTAACTAAAGATGATCCCTAATTGTATAGGGGTCATCTTTTTTGTTGTTCGTTGGCGAAGTAACAGGAGGGACGAGCATAAGAAGGTTTATGCTGCATTTTATACAACATAACGGCGTGTTCTGACCGTGAATCCGGTCTTTCGTTGCACAATATACAACCATTTGCTGCGAAAAGGTGAGAAATAAGCGGTTTAGCGCATGAATGGTTGTACTATGTACATTATAGAGACGATCCGACCCCCAATTAAAGTCAAATGGCTGCACAAAATACAACATAGGATGCTGCTGCAGCCATAACTCGGTGAGCGAATGGTGGCAAACGATGCATCAGGTTGAATTCATATCGTACATTTGAACACCCATCGTAAGATCGTCTACTTCATTTCATCTGCATGCGCTTACAATCTTAAATTTGTTCCCCAATGATCATCCTTTTATCGGTTTAGACCGGGGCGTTAACCCTGTAAAGTAATAACCAAGGGAGCCAAGTGAAAAGGCTTTCGCAAATCATCCATCAATCAGAGAGAGGGTTGTACGTACGATGAAAAAGAAATTAACCAGTTTGCTGATGGCAAGTGTAGCACTTACCTTAGTCATCTCCGGTTGCTCGAGCACAAAAGAAAGCGCTGCCACCAACGCGGCATCGACAGCAGCAGCTACAGAGAAAGCAGCGGCGAGCAAACCGGCAAGCCCGGTCGAAATCACATTTTGGAATATGTTCGGCGGTGGAGAGGGCGATTTCGTCGACCAAATCATCAAAGGTTACAACGAATCCCAGAAAGAAGTCACCGTGAAGCAGCTCCGTCTTGAGTCCAACGAATATTATGCAAAGCTTAGCACAGCGTTATCCTCCTCCAAAGGACCGGACGTCGCCGTCGCGCACGTGGACCGCATTTCACCGTTTGTGAAAGCGAAGCAAATTGTCCCGGTGGATCAGTTGGCCAGCAAGGTCGGTTTTGATTTAAAACAAATTTCCGACTCGAATATCAAAAGCGTCTCTTACGATGGCAAGCCCTACGCAGTTCCGCTAGACACGCATTTCCATATGTTCTATTACAATAAAGATTTGCTGAAAAAAGCGGAACTGCTGAACGATGACGGCACGCCTAAGCTCGGCGATCTATCACCGGAGGGCTTCAAGAAGACACTCGCACAAATCCATGCGAAAGTGCCGGACGTGCAAGCACTTGCTGTGAATACGCCGTATTTCCAAGAGCCTTTCTTGAACCTGTACTATGAAGCGGGCGGCGACTTGCTGAATGCGGAAGCGAACAAAGCGGCCATTAATAATGACAAAGCGCTTAATGTTTTGAAATTCTACATGGACCTTTACAACAACAAATATACGGATCTCAATGATAAAACCCCATGGGATTCGTTCCACAACGGTAAAGCGGCATTTTGGTTCGGCGGCGTGTGGGAAGCGGGTCTACTGCTCGGAGAAAAATCGCCAAACATCGGCGCTATGCCGCTCCCGGCCATTTTCGGAAGCCAAACGCATTGGGGAAGCTCTCATTTGCTAGTCATTCCTAGCTACGTAGCACCAGAGAAACAAGAAGCGGCAGCCAAATTCATGAAGTACTTCTCGGAAGTTGGCGGCAAAACTTGGGGGCAAGCAGGCCACGTGCCGGCGAACAGCGCTGTAACAACAAGCGACGAATACAAAAAGCTGCCTTACCGCAATTACTTCATCGAAGCTCAAAAAACGGTGAAATTCGCACCGAAAACCGATAAATACACGACGATCATCACGACAGTTTCGGAATCGCTTCAAAACATTATTTTCGGCAAGCAATCCCCTGAAGACGGGCTGAAAACGTTGGATAAGCAGATTAACGACATTTTATCCAACTAGCCTGGAGTATGCCAACCGGTGAGGCTGCAACAAGAAAGGCGGCTTCACCCGGTTTTTTAGTTTGGAGTATAGAGTAAAGATTGAAGGAGTATACCCTATGGAGACTAAAGTGAGAGAGAACGAGGGGACGGTTGTCCTTCGAAAAACCTACGTTTGGCCTTTTCTTAATGACTGGAAAGCGATTTTGTACCTGATACCGTTCCTCCTTCCCTTTACGATTTTCTACCTCTGGCCGGTATGTCGGGGGGCGTGGATGAGCCTGCACGTATGGAACATTCAAGGCATGCAAAAGTATGTTGGTTTGGCGAATTATAAGAAAATTTTCACCGATTCTGACTTTTATTTGTATATGTGGCACTCGGTTTACTTCGTTTTGATTTGTACGCCGGCCGTTATTGTACTAGGGCTCGTATTGGCGCTGCTGATCAATCAAAAAATCCTATTCCGAACAACGATTCGTTCGATTTTTTTCTTGCCGTATGTGCTTTCGGTTTCTGTTATCAGTTTTATTTGGCTGCGTATGTTCGACTCCAAGTACGGACCGATCCATGCTTTTTTAAAGCTTATTGGCATCCCTGGAGAAATTCACTGGTTAACGGATAAAAATTTTGCTTGGTGGGCAATTACGATAACGACCAATTGGTGGACGGTTGGGTTCGTCATGGTTTTGTTTCTAGCTGGGTTACAAGAAATTCCCACGGATCATTACGAAGCTGCGAAAATAGATGGCGCAGGCGCCTGGAAGCAATTTTGGCATATTACGCTCCCAGGTTTGTCTAGAGTCATGAAAATACAGGTGTTTTATCAGGTTATTGCGTGTCTGAAACTGTTCGGGCAAGTTCAAATCATGACAGGCGGCGGTCCGGGCGATTCGACGAATACGATGATCAGATACATTTATGTGACAGGGTTTAAAAAGGATATGTTCGGTCTTGCTTCCGCTCAGTCTATTGTCTTTTGTCTCATGATGCTGCTCATCGCCTTGATTCAATTTAAACTGACAAATCGTCAAGACTAACGGAGGTCCCAATGCCATTAAAACGAATTACGCTGAATGTCGTCGCCGTCGTTCTTGCCCTGTTGTTTATTTTTCCCCTCATATGGATGCTTCTGGTGTCATTAAAGCCCAATGGCATCAATGTCTATACCTTAAGCGATTGGATAAAATGGTCTGATTTGACCTTCGCTAACTATGCCAAAGTGATGAAGGATTCCCAGATCCTGAGATGGACCTGGAATTCCGCAGTGATTGGTGTAATAACCACCGTGGTCTCCTTATTATTCAGCTCGCTGGCTGCTTTCTCTTTTTCCAAATTGCCTTTTAAATCCAAAGGCTTGTTCTATCTGCTTATCGTTTCAGGATTGCTCATCCCGACGGAAGCCATCCTGATTCCGCTATATGAGACTACGCTGCACCTGAAACTAATCGATAATATCTGGGCGATTATTCTCCCTGGCTTGACGAATCCTCTTGGAATTCTGCTGCTGAAGCAGTTTATGGACGGTGTCCCTAAGGATTATATGGAAGCAGCGGAGATTGACGGCTGCAGGAGTATCAACTTGTGGCTGCGCATCTGTTTACCGCTTACGAAATCGGCGATGGTGTCCGTCGGCATATTTTATTTCATCCTGTCCTGGAACAACTTCTTATGGCCTTACCTATCCATTACTTCGCAAGAGAACATGATCCTTTCGGCAGGACTTCCAACGTTTTTGTCGAATAATATAATGTCCCTGAATATGATCATGGCGGCAAGCTCAATTGCAGCAATCCCAACCATCGTGGTGTTTATTCTGTTACAAAGACACATTGTTCAAGGCGTGGCGATGTCAGGGGTTAAAGGATAGATAGAAGGGATTTCCATCATGGCGAAACGACCTGAAAAGAAAAACAAAAGGATACTCATATGGACAAGCAGCATACGTTATAAATGGATGCTGCTTTTATTTCTGTTCTCATTGACGCCTCTGGTTGCAATGGGATTTATTTCTTATTCCATCTCGAAATCAACCATCAACAATAAAGTCACCGAATATTCCGAGCAGCTGCTCAAGCAAACGGCCGATAATATCGACACACGGCTTGGCATCTATAAAGACATGATGATGCAAGTCGTAAACAATAATGAAATCGTTTCCATGCTGCGCACGCTCGATCGGGTTGACAATGGACAGTATGATTTGGACAGCTTATCCTTAACGACGAAGCTATCGACCATTATAGCGATTAATCAAGATTTTCAATCGATCTCCTTTCTAACGAAAACGCACTATATAAAGGGTATTTACCGCTGGAGCGACCGTTCCGCCGGCATCGTAACTCCGTTTCTCAAGACCCTTGAGGATGGCAGCAACTTCCGATGGTTCCCGACCCGTTTCGGAACGTATGTGGACAGTTTGAATTCACAGAGCGTCCACGTGTTCTCATTGGCTAAGCAGATTTATAAAACCTCTGACGACAGCCCTGTTGGCATCATCGCCGTGCTTGATATTCGCGAAGATGTACTCAAGGAAATCGTCAGCAAAGTGACGAAGAGCTCCTCCGATCTTCAAAGTTTCATTATTGATGGCGGCGGTCAAATTATATCCTATCCAGACAATCAATTTTTAGGGAAAAATGTTCGGGAAGTACTGGGGGAACAGGGCTCAAAGCAATTGCTGCAGTCTTCTGACGAAACCAATGGTTTTCCACTTAAGCATGCAGGGCAGAAATGGATCGTGAATTACAAAAAGCTGCATACCAACGACTGGATGGTCGTAAATGTCATTTCGGAGTCTGCCTTGTACAAAGACTCTAACCGCATGCTGCAAATCATCATCGTGATTGCGCTGATTTGTATCGGCTTTTCGATTGTGACGGCGATGTTTCTGGCCAATTCGATTTCGAAACCGATTTTGAAAATGATCCGTTTGATGCGTCAGGTGATGTCTGGTGATCTGACCGTTCGCTTCAAGGCCAAGCGGCGTAATGACGAGTTTGATATATGGGGTGAAAATTTCAATTACATGGTGACCCGGCTTGACGAGCTGCTTAAAGCGGTCTATGAGGAGCAAAGCCATAAGCGCGCAGCGGAGTTGAAAGCGCTGCAGGCGCAGATTAATCCTCACTTTTTGTACAATACACTAGACATAATTAAATGGACGGCTCTCCTGCAGAAGGCGAACAATGCTGCCGAGATGGTCAGCTTGCTTTCGCGGCTCCTGCGGATTTCACTGGGCAAGGGAGAAGAAACAGTCACGGTCGAAGAAGAAATCGAGCATGTCCAATGCTATCTGGGGATTCAGAAATTCAGGTTCAATTTCGACATTCAAACGTATTTTCAAATTGATGAAGAGGTCCGTAATCTGAAGACACCTAAGCTTATTCTGCAGCCGATTGTGGAAAATGCGATACTCCATGCGTTCACCGACCGCGAGTCCGGAGGAGAAATACACATCCGCTGCTCACTGCATCCGGACGGGGGCATTCGTTTTCTAGTGGCAGATAACGGAAGAGGGATGGACCCGGGTCTCGTGAAGAGTTTGCAGACACCGTTTCAAGAGGTATCCGTTGATAAAATGGGTGGTATTGGTTTAGCCAATGTGGATGAGCGAATCAAGCTGATTTGCGGAAAGCCGTACGGCTTAGATATTCAGAGTACGCTGGATGAAGGAACGAGCATCGGGATTTGGCTTCCCGTGATCGAGTAGGAGGAATAACATGTTTCGAGTCATCATTGTAGAAGATGAATATATCGTTAGGTTTGGCATTCGTTCGATGATCGATTGGGAGAAACTTGGCTTAATCGTTATGGGAGAGGCTTCCAATGGCCATGAAGCGTTGGAACTCATGAGTAAGGAAATGCCGGATATCCTGATTACCGATATTAAAATGCCGCTCATGGACGGAATTGCCCTCATTTCAGAGGTGCGTAAAATAAACCCTCACATGAAAATTCTCATCCTCAGCAATATCGAGGACTTCGGGTATGCCAAGGAAGCGATTCGCAACGGCGTTTCGGAGTACTTAATTAAATCGGATATGATGCCACGAGATTTTGAGCAAGCTTTGCTGAAGGTCAAGGAAGCCATGGAAATCACTTCACCAGCCGGAGCGATCCATGAGGAACCGGCCGTGGAGCCGTTGTGGAAGGAGAAGCTTCTACAGGATCTTGTTGAGGGGGCTCAGCGAGATATAAGCAGTCTCCAGAGCAACTTTGGAAATTCAGGACGAGCTCCCTTTTATTTGCTTCACATGGGGAAGGATGCGACGAATGTGAACGTCGCGGAAGAACAGGCCGCTCTGCGAAAGGTATTAGATAGCGTGCTGCAAGCCCGGGAGCTTGCCTATGAGGTGTTCCCCGATCGGCAAGGGGAAATCAATGTGCTGCTGTTAAGCGGCATGCCCCATCGGCAAGGCCAAAAGGCTGCCCGTGAGGCAGCGGAGGCATGTCTGACTCAGCTTGACGCCAGTTATGGCCTGAGCTTCACCGTCGGAATTAGCGGAGAATTTCAAGAATTAACCGAGCTGCATACCGCATACGAGCAAGCAAGAGCGGCCGTTAAGTTTAAAATGTTCGTCGGCAGCGGTAAAGTGATCGCCTATGGCACCGATGATGTGCCGGGAATGAACCCAGCAGGTGAGCCGATAAAAATAAGCACAAACCATATTCATTCGATGGTGTACGCTTTTCAAACCAAGGAATTGCAGACCTACCTGGAAGAACTGTTCGAGCAGTTGGACGCCCGCAAAGATTATGACATTGTGCAAATTATTTCGCTGGAGCTTTTGATTATGCTGACGACGTTATGGTCCGATGTATCCAGCGATCAGATGAGTATCATGCAGTTGAAAAAGCAATATTTTGACGAGTTATCCAAACTGGAAACACTAGGTGAGAGCAAAAACTGGTTTATGGGAGCTTATCAAGAGCTGCTTCAGCATATGATTCAGATTTATAACAGTGACCGAAACAGCATCATTAAAGCTACACAGTATATCCAGCAGTATTATCAGCAGGAAATTTCGCTTCAATCGATCTCGAATCTTGTCCATTTGAGCAAAAATTATTTTGCCAACTTGTTTAAAAAGGAGATGGGCGAAAGCTTTCTGGAATATTTGACACGCATCCGCATTGAAAAGGCGAAATCTCTACTCACAGGGGAGCTGAAGACGGCTGATATCGGTCATCTGGTAGGTATTGCCGATCCGAAATATTTTTCCAAAGTGTTTAAAAAGAATGTCGGTGTTTCTCCATCGGAGTATAGAACTCGCGCTAAGAGATAGAGGTGAGATGCCATATCAGGGGGAATGTTATGCTAAATCATAGAAACAAGGGGCGGTTCTTGCGTGCTTTGTGCATAGGGGGGATCGCCCTGACCTACCTGACTTTCACAGGATGCTCGAATGCGTTGGAAACCAATGCGCCGCAATTGGCTAAGGAGAAATCGATGGCACAAGGGGACATACCTCCAGTCGAAATTTCCTTTTGGAATCCATTTGGGGGCGGCGAAGGCGATTATGTCGAGCAGATTATTCGGAGCTTTAACACTTCGCAGAAATCGGTTTTTGTAAAGCAGCTTAGGTTGGAGTCCAATGAATATTATGTAAAACTGAGCACGGCGCTCTCTTCAGGAAAAGGGCCGGACGTCGCCGTGGCGCACGTTGATCGCATTTCTCCTTTTATCAAAGCCAAGCAAATACTAGCGTTGGATGCTTTGGCTAACGAAAGCGGTTTCCATTTTGATGAAATTGAGAGTTCTAATGTACAAAGCGTAAGCTTTAACGGAAAGCCATATGCAATTCCGCTGGATACGCATTTTCATGTTCTTTACTACAATAAAGAGATTCTGAAACAAGCAGATCTGCTGAATGAGGATGAGACCCTTAAGCTCGGCAAAACATCGCCGGAAGGCTTTATTCAGATGTTGACGCAAATTCAGGCGAAAGTGCCTGGGGTTCAGCCCATTGCGGTGAATACACCTTACTTTCAGGAACCTTTTCTGAACTTATATTATGAGGCTGGCGGTGATCTGCTGACGCCGGATCTTTCCAAAGCCGCGATACATAATGATAAAGCTTTGCAAGTGTTGAAGTTTTATCAACTGCTGTATGCGAAGCGTCTGGCTGACTTGAATGACAAAACGCCATGGGACTCCTTTCACAACGGGAAAGCGGCGTTATGGTTCGGAGGTGTTTGGGAAGCAGGACATCACTTGAGCGAAAAATCGCTGTGGGTCGGCGTTGCGCCGCTTCCGCCCATATTCGGCAGCCCGGTCCATTGGGGCAGCTCTCATACACTGGTCGTACCGAGTTACGTGACCAAAGAGAAACAGAAGGCGGCGATGGCCTTCATGACCTATTTTTCAGAAGTAGGCAGCACCCTCTGGGGGCAAGCAGGGCATGTTCCCGCCAATCGGGCTGTCGTGCAAAGTCAGGCCTATCAGCAGATGCCTTATCGGGATATCTTTATTGAAGCTCAGCGCCAAGTTAAATTTGCGCCGAAAACGGATAAATACGCGACGATCTTCACAACGTTGTCGGAGGATTTGCAAAGCATTATTTTGGGCGGATTGGACCCGGAGGAAGGTTTGATTTCGTTAGAGAAGAAGATAAACGATATTCTTGCGAACTAATAAAGAGGCCGGGACCCGCAGGGGTTCCGGTCTCTGCCTTACTGGACTTCAACGGCATTAACGAAGGAGATGTTGTGAAAGAGGGATATCATTTGTTCAAAATCTAATTCCGCAGGCAGCTTAATCGTAAGATCCAAAAGAATTTCGGAGGTTCCCCTTAATTTCTCACTTTGAAAATTTACGATCCTGATATTTTTTTCTTTCAGTGTTTTTTGCATATTTTCTAAAGAACCTGCTTCGTCAATGATACGTATAATCAGGTGTTCTGATTTAGGCGCAGCTAGCCAAGTAAAACGCCTGTGTAACACGATTTGAGCAATAAGAATTAAAACGGTAACCCCGATTCCCAGAACATATAAGCCAGATCCGATCGCCATCCCAATGCCTGCTGTTGCCCAGATTCCTGCTGCTGTGGTAAGACCTTTGACCGTATGACGCTGCATAAAGATCATGCCTGCTCCTAAAAAGCCCACACCACTTACAACCTGAGCTGCTATTCTTGATGGATCAAGTGCTATGCCAGTTTGTCCTAGTTCATCATAAAAGCCATATTTTGAAACTAACATCATCAAAGAAGCGCCAATAGCAACAACAAAATGAGTTCTAATTCCGGCTTCTTTCATTCTGTTTTTACGCTCATATCCAATGAATAGTCCGCAAATTCCGGCAATCATCACTTGAAGTAAATATTCGAATCCCATCATGTAGATCCCATCCTTTTCACGAAAATATTGAAAGCGCTTTATCGGAAATTTTACCCTACTGCGTAGAAAAGATCAATTTCTCATTGTTCCATAGAGAGAATAGGTATGCAAATAAAGGGAAATAAACCCAATAATCGAATATCTATTTAAACACGATTTGAGAACTTTGGAGGTGCTGTGGTGTTAAAGAAAAACGTTTATATGAGAACGATTTTGTTTGCAATCGTTTTTTTTGCATTTTTATTTTTACCCGCGGGGTCTTTATATTTCTCTGAAGCGTGGATTTATTTTGCCATCTTTTTTGGATCAACGATGTACATCAATCGTTATTTCTTGAAAAGAGATCCTGAGCTCATAGAACGAAGAGTTCATGCGAAAGAAGTAGAAAAGGAACAAAAGATTTTCCAATCCATTTCTGGCGCTATATTTTTTATTGGATTGTTAGTCCTACCTGGTTTAGATTATAGATTTAATTGGTCAGATGTTCCTTTGTATCTTGTATTCGTTGCGGATTTCTTCGTCTTGTTAGGTTTTATTATTGTCTTTCTTGTTTTCAAAGAGAATTCGTTTACATCTGCCATCATTGAAGTGACCGAGAATCAAAAAGTTATATCAACAGGTCCTTATGCCTTGGTACGGCATCCGATGTATACAGGGGCGATATCCATTATCCTGTTCACTCCTCTTGCATTAGGTTCAATTTGGGCATTGATTCCCTCAATTTCAATCATTATTTTTATTGTGCTGAGGCTGTTAAATGAAGAAAAAATATTGCTAAAGGAATTAGCAGGGTATGAAGAGTACTGTAAGAAGATACGTTATCATTTAATTCCTTTTATTTGGTAATGGAGGTGAACTCGCTGTTTCTTTTGAAGAAATTTACATTTTGGCTCAGCTTGCTCAGTATCCTAATCTGCTTAAACAATGACTGGGGAAACGATGACAAAAACATACTTCTTATTGGGTTAAATCCTATCTTGAATAACATGGTGTACAAGGAGCCATTCCGACACTGGATTTTTAATTTTGAGAGCGCAAAACTAGCTGCTGATAGTTCAAGTATCAAGGTGTATTATCCTGCCTACCTTATACACTTTTTTTCATTCTTTTTGCTTGGGATTATCATTGATTTTGTTATTCACTTAGTAAGACGTAAAAAAGCAGTTTAATCTGATACTCATGTTTAGGGGGATTTTATGCCTTTTCCATTCGACTGCATTAGCGATTTTATGTTTTTCGAAACGGAGCTTGCTCAATCAGATGTTATTTTAATACCAGGATCTAGCCATCCTCAACTAATGGAAAGGGCTGCAACGTTATATCATCAAGGCATTGCTCCATGTATATTACCTTCAGGTGGATCTACTCCGCATGTTGAAACAACGGAATGGGAATACCTGAGAAATGTTGGAATGTCACTAGGAGTTCCTTCGGAATCAATATTAAAAGAAGATCAAGCAACGAATACCTTTGAAAATGCACGTTTATCACTGGAAGTACTACAACAACAAGGAATTCACCCCAAACACGTTGTTCTAGTCTGTAAAAATTATCACGCTCGTAGAGCCCTTTTAACGTATCAATTCGTTTTTCCAAAAGAGACTGTTTTTTATGTAAGCCCAGTAATCGACAAAACAGGAACTTCAAAAGATAACTGGTTTAAAGAAGAAGAAAAGATAAGGGTTGTAATGAATGAGCTTGAGAAAGTAGGGAAATATTTCAGACCTGCCATATTCGAGTTGGGATCGAATAGCTAACATCAAGAGACGGCAAACGGACCCAATTGGATCCGTTGCCGTCAGGGAGCAGATCACCGCGGCAGCTAGGCTTTACGAATAAATATACTTCCCCTAATCACTCCAAATAAATGGCATCATAAGGAAACTCCAGCTTCTTCATCCGATATTCCTTTGGTGTCATATTCATGTATTGGCGGAAGATTTTGCCGAAGTAGCTGGGGCTGTCAAAGCCGCATGTTTGGCCAATGTCCTGAACAGGCAGGTCAGTGGTTCGGAGAAGGGCGATGGCGGCCTCGACTCTCCGGTCCCTTAGGTAAGCCAGCGGCGAGGATTGCTCAGACCGCTGAAACAGCCTGCAGAGGTAATGCTTATTAATTCCGCAATGCTCGGAGATCATATCCAATGTGAGCGGATCTGCAAAATGATCTCTCATATATTTTTTTGCTGTCTGAATGAGCGTGCTCGAGCTTGCGCTAACGTCATTTGTCATTTCTCGGCTGGATTGCACGAGTGTGAGCATCCATTCATATACGCCGAGGGACAGGTGATATTTGTCGGTGACCTTATCTTCGGCGACCATGCGCATCAGCTTCCAAAGCCCCTGAATAAGAGGCGTATCCGAATCTCTCTGGATAATTGGCCCCTCCAACGCCATCACGTAATCCCATATCCGATTCGCCTCTTCTCCCCGCAAATTCAGCCAGATGATCTCCCATGGTTCCTTTTGATCCCCGTAAAAGTATGTATGGCTGCTAGGCACTTTCACTAAAAAACCCGTTCCTTTCGTCAAAGGGAAGCGTTGCTGTTCATACTCAAGATAACCTTGTCCACGAATCGTATATTGAAAAATGACATGCCCGCAGTCGGGGCGCTCTTCTCCGCTAAAGCTGTATTCAGGGGTATTGATCATTTGCCATCCAATGGAATCGAGCGTGAGAATGGAGGTATCATCGTTTCGAAATCCGTATACGGCAGGCTTGAGCATTGGAATTCTCCTTAAGAAAAGTCAATTTTGTTATATTATAAGTCATTACATTAAGATTGTCCCCCTAATACTTCAGGAGATACAATGATTATAAAGAGGGGAGCGAATGTTGGATGGTTAATAATGAGTTAGTCATTGAATTATTGCCTGACGAGTATTGGTGGGGAGGCCGGGTCGCGGACGGAAAAAATATGCCGTATGGCACATCGTTGTTTTGTGTTGACTTGGCAGCGAGCAGCGGAGGCAATCAGGCTTGCCCACTGCTTGTATCCAGTAAAGGGCGATACGTTTGGAGCGAGGAGCCGTTCGCTTTTCAGATTGATCCTAAGGAGTTAAGGGTGATCGGTGAGGTTGCCTTGCTGAAAGTGGAAGAGGGACATGAGACTTTAGCCGGGGCATACTGTCATGCGGCCCGTGCATTCTTCCCGGCAGTTCCAACATTGCCAGAAGAGCTGTTGTTTACTGCACCGCAGTATAACCTGTGGATCGAGCTGCTCTATAATCCAACGCAAGAGAAGGTATTGCAATATGCAAGAGATGTGCTCGCAAACGGCATGCCGCCCGGCGTCATCATGATTGATGACAATTGGCACGAACCCTACGGCACCTGGACGTTTCATCCAGGACGTTTTCCTCAGCCTAAGCAGATGGTTGATGAACTGCACGCCTGGGGATTTAAAGTCATGCTTTGGGTTTGTCCGTTTATTAGCCCGGACTCCAGCACATTTCGTAAACTCGAACCGACTGGGATTCTTTTGAAAGATGGTGAGGGGAAAACGGCGATTCGCAAATGGTGGAACGGATACAGCGCCGTTCTCGACTGTACGAATCCGCAAGCTGTTGCGTGGATTCATGAGCAGCTTGATTCCTTGCAGTCGCAATTCGGAATTGATGGTTTTAAGCTGGATGCCGGCGATTTAGAGTTCTATGAGTCGGATGATTTGAGTTATGAGAAAACAACACGCAACGGTCATAGCGAAGCCTGGGCGAAAGTTGGACTGAAATATCCGCTCAATGAGTATCGCGCTTGTTGGAAGCTTGCAGGGCAGCCATTGGTCCAAAGGCTGAAAGACAAGCAGCATAGATGGGAGGACAATGGGCTTGATTGCTTAATTCCGGATGGATTGGCACAAGGACTTCTCGGCTATGCGTATACGTGCCCGGATATGATCGGCGGAGGCGAGTTTACGAGCTTTTCAGTTGACCGATTGGATTCGGAACTATTTGTCCGTTCGGCCCAATGCTCGGCTTTATTTCCCATGATGCAGTTCTCGGCAGCGCCTTGGCGGGTTTTGGATGATGAGCATCTGCGCTATTGTGTAGAAGCAGCCCGACTTCATGCCGCCTTTGGCAAAGAAATCCTTGATCTTGCCAAACATGCCTCACGGACTGGGGAGCCAATCCTGCGTCATATGGCCTATGAGTTTCCCGGAGAGGGTCTGGAAATGATTCAAGATCAATTTATGCTGGGCCATTCACTTTTGGTTGCTCCTGTTGTCGTCCAAGGGGCGCGAGCTCGCCAAGTCATTTTTCCGACGGGCACATGGGTTGGAGATGACGCTACAACAGTGTCAGGTCCTGCTAAGTTGGAGATTGAGGTACCGCTGGCCAGGTTGCCTTTTTATAGAAAACAATGACGATAAAAGCCGGAAATCCTTGACTTGACAAGGGTTCCCGGCTTTATACCTATCATATCTTTTTTAAAGAAGTAACAGAATCAAGAATAAACTTGGAGTAAGCTTCAGCACCTTTGGTCGTCAAGTGAACGCCATCGCTGGCGAACCAGTCCGGCTTGTCTTCACTAAAAGAATGCCAGTCGAGCAGTTTGACATTCGGATATTTTTTACTTGTATCGGCTAACGTATCATTTACCGTATCTTGCCATTTTCGAGGCACACGTGTATTAATGAGAAGGATTTTTCGCTCTTCCCCAATCGTTTCGAGAAGTTTTTCAAGCTGATCTGTTGTAAAAGGGCCGTTCGTTCCGAGGTGAATGACAATAATTTGGCCTAGTGTCTTATCGGACTTGAATTGCTTAATAATGTCCGTAGCCTGCGACAGTTGCCGACCGACTTTCCCGTCTACGACACTCCCTTCAAACATTTTCTCCAGAACCGGGGCTGCGCCCAACATGACGGAATCTCCCACAGCTGTAACCCTCTGGGTTAACGGAACACGTGTATAAGCGCCGGATGAGTTCGTCGAGGTCGCCGTCTTTTTCTCACTCTGTGTGATGTTATCCTGTTTTGTTGCCCCAGGGGTAAGGGGTGCCAGAGCAGCTGAATTTTCCACTACTGGAGTTGCTGTCGGGACAAGAATTGTCTGTTCCGGCGAAGGGGGACCTTCAGGAGAAGCTGTCGGGGCAGGGCTTGCCGAAACAGGAATATGCTTGCCTTTGGGAGAAGGCGTCGGAACAGCATTTGTTACATCAGGTTTGGGATCAACGGTTGGAGAAGCTGTCGGGATACTGTTTGTTACATCAGGTAATTGATAAGAAGGTGAAGAAATCGCATTATTGCTTGTCGGACTTTGAGAATTGAGTGCCACCTCGGTGCTGCTCCGATTGAACATGCAGGAAACGAAGATCAGTATGAGAATGGCAATCGGTACGAGTCGAATAAAATACTTATATTGCAGCAGATTTGCACGTCCCTCCGACCGAAATGCAGGAATTTTGGTCCATATGCGCCAATTGCCGCTTCGGAACGGGTTTTCGATGAAGGTGTAAGATAAAGCCGCAAATCCGATACTAAGTATTAACTGTATGATTTGAAGAAAATAGCTTGCATCCGTATTAGGGCTAGTCGAACTTGTTAATACGATCACAGGATAGTGCCAGAGATAAATGGAATAAGAACGAACACCAATCCAGCGTAGAGGCTTCCAACCGAGAATTTTGCTAACAAAGCTAGAGGGGCTTGCTGCTGCTGCAATAACGAAAGAGACTGCAATCGAAAGGACAAGCATACCGCCGGTGTACAGCGATTGATCGTATTCTCCAGTTCGAAGAAACATGTAGATAATAACTAAAAGGCCAATGACACCCGTCCAATTTACCCATGAACGATGTTTGCGTGAGTTAGGGTCAAGAAGTTTGCGGCTTGGGCATATAAAAGCAAGAGCTGCACCGATCAAGAGCCCGAATGCTCTTGTGTCTGTCCCGTAATATACCCGGCTAGGGTCAGTACCGGGCTCATATAAAAGCACCATAGCGAGATATGAAAGGACAGCACCAGCGAGGGTGAGTAAGACAAACTTGCCGCGAGTAGGGCTAAAGAAACGACTCAAGCCAATGATAATCAGAGGCCATAATAAATAAAATTGCTCCTCAATGGCGAGTGACCAAAGATGCCCGAGCGGTGAAGGAGGGCCGAAGCTCTCAAAATAGGAGACTTGGTGAAAGATGTTGTACCAGTTGCTAGTATAGGTTACCGCCGACCAAATATCCCCCTGTATGGATATGAGTCTGGCATGATTCGAAATCGCCAGAAAGACGGCGACAGTGATGATCATTGACAACATGGCTGGAAGCAATCTGCGAATGCGGCGGATCCAAAATCTTTTCAGATCGATGCGATTTTTATTTTTGCGCTCTTCTAGCAGCATATCCGTTATCAGGAAACCGGAGAGTACAAAAAATACACTTACTCCCAGGAATCCCCCTGAGGCCCACCCCCAGTTGAGATGATAAGCAATTACAGCAAGGACCGACAGTGCTCTGATCCCATCCAATCCAGGCATATAGCGCGGATGATTTTGTTTCACTTCCTTCATGATGCTAGCTCCCCTAATGTGTCGATTCCTGAAACAAATACTTAGACTCAGATCTACGATTAGGAGTTCAAATTTTCATAAACATTTACTTAATGGAGCATTTTTAGCACAGAAAGTTATTTGACTAGTATTGACGGTTATCGCTGCTATGATTACGAAAAGTCTATGCTTGTTTCTTTAGGTACTTAAATAAACAAAAAACCACCATGAAGGTGGTTTTTTGTTCGTAGGAATTTATATGTTTGGGGGAAGTGAACAGTGAACCTTCCCCTTATTTATGTTGAGGGAACTATGAACCTCTATTGTATCGAAAAGGCACACTTTCCACGAGGAAGTGGAACTACAGTCCGCTATGTTGCAGGTTTCAGCTGTATAATGCGCTATCGCGGACAAATAAGAGCCTGTAGTTCCGCTCCGAGAGGAGAATACCCGTTTTTCTCAAAATAGGGGCCTCTAGTTCCCTTGAGTCGTAAAACCATGCATCCAGAATAAAAAAGGGTTTCTTCCAGAGATCAATCACCGCTTAATTACAGCAGTTTCTTCATATCTTCTACGATCGCCATAGGTTTGTCTGTGGAACCGTAGCGTTTTATTACATTACCCTCTCGGTCAACAAGAAACTTCGTGAAGTTCCATTTAATTGATTCAGAACCAAGCACACCTTTGGCTTCTTTTTTCAAAAAGCTGTACAGGGGATCAGCATTGGAGCCATTCACATCGATTTTGTCGAAAAGCTCAAAGGTTACGCCAAAGTTAATCTCGCAAAAGCTATGAATTTCTTCGTTGTTCCCTTTCTCGCCGCTGCCGAATTGATTGCTCGGGAAGCCGAGAATTTCAAGGCCATCGTTTTTATATTGCTTATAAATTTCTTGAAGCTCTTTAAATTGTGGCGTAAATGCGCACTTGCTGGCTGTATTCACAATCAGCATGACTTTACCGCGGTAATCACCGATTGATTTCTGAGTTCCTTTAGCTGTTTTAACATTGAAATTATAAATGGACATAGGTCACGTTCCCTTCAATTTGAATTTTGTAAAATTTAATTTTTCAAAACCTTATGTCCCTGAGTATAAACCCTGAACTACATTTCTGTCAATTAGATTGTGCTAAATATAGTTTTAGTAAATTTAGGTTTGCTCTATGTAAAAGGGAGCTTATATATTGTTTGAAATTAAATTTTGAGAAATACGCAGGTTGAGTTACAATGTACAATATCGAAATAACAGGGGGAATGAGGATGAAAGAGGAAGCTGTCATGAAACTAGAGGATATGCTCTGTTTCACGGCCTATGCAACTTCCCGTGAATTAACGCGCATATATCGGCCTATTCTGGAGAAGTTTGGGCTTACGTATCCACAGTATTTAGTCATGGTCGTGTTATGGGAAAGAGGGACCAGCACGGTGACAGAGCTTGGCGACAGACTGCTGCTGGATTCGGGGACGTTAACACCGCTGCTGAAGCGGCTTCAAGAAGCGGACTTGGTTGTTCGCAAACGTTCTGTGGAGGATGAGCGGAAGGTTGAGGTTGCATTAACGGAAAAAGGTGCAGGGCTGCAAAACCAAATGCAGAGTGTATCCGTAGACATTTTTGCAGAAATTTGCGGGTCATTTGAAAAATATGTAGAATCGCTAGGCCAGTTTAAAGAGCTGCTGGCAAAAGTAAATGAAGTTGCACGCCGATCAGAATAATTGTGGGCAAGCGAAATAAAAAGAATGGCCGGAGTTTTCTCTGGCCATTCTGGGATGCAAGTCCACACACACATAGAAATTTAAATGAGTGAAGATAATATTTCATATTAGGTTATAACAAAAGAGCGCCTAACGAGTAGCAGACAATCATCAACAGCAGCACTGTGATATGGTTAAGCGAGAAGATGAACATCGAACGGGCCCACTTGTCCTCTGGTTTCCGCTTATATCCGTTGATGCTCATCACTAACCAGACCAGGCTTAAGATCGCATTCGCTATAGCGATATACGGATTAAAGGACCAGAACAAAAAGCTGACCAGGAATAACGCAACCAGATATACGTTCATCTGCACGTAAGTTCTGCGAATGCCCTTGACCACCGGCAGCATGGGAATGTTAGCCGCTCGGTATTCCTCCATGCGCCGAATTCCGATTGCATAGAAGTGAGGCATCTGCCAGATAACCATCAACAGGAACAGCGCAATGGCATGGGGATGTAAAATATCCGGTGAGATCGCGGCCCAACCGATTAACGGAGGAATCGCTCCAGACAAGCTGCCAACCTCTGTATTGTAGATCGTTCTGCGTTTTGTCCACATCGTATACGGCACGACATATAAAAATAGCCCGAGGAAACCTACAAAAGCAGATAGCGGCGACGCCAAGTACAAGGAGACAAGACCGCCGATTGCGATCCAAATCCCAAGGAACAGTCCGCTTCGGATATCAATGATGCCGGAAACCGTTGGCCTGTTTTTCGTTCGTTCCATGATGCGATCGATGTCGCGGTCGTATAAATTATTAAAAATACCGGCCGCTCCAATCACCAGAGAGGATCCGATCAACGCCAACGTCATGTTGCCGATTTTATCCATTAGCGGTATTTGATGTACGAACAAGGCCACACTAAGCCCTGCGATCATGGCGATGAGGTTGGATTTGATAATGCCAATCTTTATGGTTTCGAAGAGTACCTTCGTGAATGAGATTGGAACTGTTTGGATGCTAACCGTATTGCTTTGGACTCGCATTCGCTAACACACCCTTCCAAGTAAATTAACCTATGTATAGGTTACCATATAGAAGTCACTCTTGTGTCTTGCTTCTGCAAACACTCATGATTCTGTCAAAAATCTTTGTCTCTTTCGTGAATGATGCAAAAGTGGAGGATGAGGACCGGGACCCGGGGGTTCCGGTTTTTTGTCTTACGTCTGGCAGCTGGAATCCAGCGCTGGCTTGCGATGTGACAAAATTTGATATGCTGCCTACAAGGACAACAAGAACAAGAATTGTCACTTACTTGCAGTAGGCGATGCTCCTATAATAAAGCCTAACACGTTGTCTTGTTAGTTCCGGACACTTGAACAGCGGCGATACACAAACATCAACAGGGAGGCTATTATGAAAATATTGACAACAAAAAGGGTCAGCTTGACTATGCTCGCTCCGCTTTTATTAGGAGTGTTGGCAGGCTGTGGAGAGAGTAAGGAGACGCCCAAGGCTACTTCAGCTGCAAAACCTGATCTGAAAGTTCAGTTTATGGTACCGTCATTTGCGGACATTCCAGACATGAACAATGAGTATTGGACCAAGTTTCAAAAAGATAATAAAGTTCAACTGAATATAGATTGGATCCCTTCAGGGGACTACGATACAAAATTTGACCTGGTCTTGGCATCCGGCAACATTCCTGAAGTTATTGTTGCGAACAGCATTACGCGTCCTACGCTGCAAAATGCAGTGAAGCAAGGGGCATTTTGGGATTTGACGCCTCTCTTGGGTGACTTCAGCAAGTATCCGAATTTGAAGAAAAACGGATATAAAGACGTGTGGAACTATGTGCGTACGGATGGCAAAATATTCGGTGTTCCACGAAATCGTCCGCATATTGACCTCAGCCTCAAAATGAGAAAGGACTGGCTGGATAAATTCAATTTACCTGTGCCGACTACATTGGATGAGTACGCAACTGCCCTTAAGACAATTGTGGACGGAGACCCCGATGGAAATGGTAAGAAAGACACGGTTGGTTTGATCGGCCAAGGCAACACAGGCAACTTCTTTGCCGACAGCGATGGAAGCTTTTTGGCGGCATTTGGAGGCCTTGATCCGATTTATGGGAAAGACGGAGGTATGATTAACAAGTATTTGACACCGAATTACACGGATATGGTTTCCTATTTCCACAAATTGTATACCGACGGCGTTCTGGCCAAGGACTTCTCTGTCATTAAACAAACCCAAGCAGAAGAAATGTTTACCACAGGACGGGCCGCTTCTTATGGCAGAAATACATGGCGCGATTTCAACTTTGAACAAACGATCAAGAAAGTGCAACCTGACGCGAATGTCATTTCTTTGCCGCCGATGAAAGGTCCAGGAGGTTCCAGTGTTCAGCTGTCGGTTCCATTCTCGGGAGCGTTTTATATTTCGAAACAAGTGCCGGAGGAGAAAGCAAGACAAATCCTGGACTTTTTCGAAAGAACAACGACGCCGGAACAAACGGACTATAACTACTACGGAATCGAAGGCGTCGATTATACGATGGTAGATGGACAGCAGCAGCTTACTGAACTTGGTGTAAAACAAGTAACCGCTAACGGCACAGGAGCTATTTTCCCACTAGCCTATAATAATAAAATGAAAGTTATTAATCCTGCCGCTCCTAAAGCGTATAACGATGCCAAGGAAAAATCAGTGGCTGTTTATGCAGAAGTAGGGAAAATTGATCCGTTTTCTATCATTAATTCGAATACGTGGACGTCAATTTGGCCGAAGTTCCAATCGGAATGGCAGTCGATGGTCGTCAAAGCGATCGTAGGGCAGATTTCAATGGATGAGTACAAGGCTTATATTGAAAAGCTGAATGCGAATCCGGATTTCCAAACGGCCTATAAGGAATTCGCAGCAGATTACAAGGAGAAGTTTCCCAAATAAACAGCCATAGGTGAGTTTCTTTCCGCTTGCTTTTTGCGGCTCCGCTCCCTATGCTTAACACACAAACCATCAGTGTGAATGAGTGAGTGGTATGACAATGGGGCTTCTTAAGAAGACGGGGAGGACTTATGGCTAACTGGAGCAGCATGTTTCTGAATAAACTAGGCAAAAAGAGGCGAACGAACACGAGAACGTATTTCTTCAAGCTCATTTGGCTTGGCTGTATTTCCGTATGTATTCCGGTGATATTGGCTAGCGTAGCTTATTATCAATTCTCTACACATCGGATGCAGAAATACATACAGGCGGAAAGCGACTCGTCCTTGACGATTATGAAGGACCGCGCCGAAACGGTTTTACAGGAAATTGAGCAGGACTCGCTCCAGTTAGCCAATGATCCTTTTATTCAGCAAGAGTTTACGAACCCTCAGGATGAAAGCGGTCTTTTGAAGCTTGATATACTGAAAAAAATTGCTTTGGTTAAAAATTTCAATAGCTTCATTAGCGAAATTTATTTGTATAACAGTACAAACAATGAGGTCATTTCCAATGAATACGGCTCCATTGAGAAAGAATATTACAAATATAAACAAAATATTGACGAATTGCTCGCAATCAAACGTCCTACGCAATGGACACAGCTGAAGGGCAAGGAAGGATATATCACCTTTTACAGACAGCTGCCACTCATTGGTACGGAAGGACCCAAGGGTGTCCTCGGCTTTGAGATTGAAGCTGCCAAGCTGAGCACATTTATGGAAACAGATGCGGTCATGTTGACCGGCGATCAAGGTTTAATGATCGTGAAGCTGAACGACCCTTTTGGGATCGAGCGAAACCCCCAAGTGAACCAGGCCGAAGAAACGGCCAGATTACAAGGGATTGCGATGATCAAGGCATCGGATCAAAACTCGGGCATATTTGTAGCGGAGGGTATTGATGGGAAGCCGGCACAGTATCACTACGTGAAAAATGTATTTTCCAGAACTTACGTATCTGTGACGCCTGAACAGGTCATTACCGATCAATTAAGCTGGATTCGTGAAATGACGGTGCTTATTGTTCTTGTATTTGTAGGTGTCGGCATTCTTCTGACGTATATTACCTCCAAGAGGGCTTATACGCCCATCGGGCAACTGATTAATCACAGCCGTTCTCTGCGTGGCCATGGTGTCGAGCCGAAGGAAGACGAGCTGGATATCATTAAAGAGTCTTTGGATTATTTAAGTAATGAGACGGAGAAATTGGAAAGTTATGTGCAAAATATGGAGCCGTCCTTGCGCGAGAAGTTTCTCTTCAAGCTGCTAAGCGGTGATTATACGGCTAATCAGACGCTGCTTCAGGATTGCTTAGCGTATGGCATTGGTGTTGGATTTACAAGTGTCGTACTGGTTGTCGATGCCGACCATATTTATAAAGAAAAGCGTTTTTTGCCGGAAGAGAAAGGAATAGTCGCGTTTTCCTTGGCCAATGTCATGCAGGAGTTGCTGAATCAGCATAGTCTTGAAGGTTACGTGATTCCTTATCAAGGCAGAGGCGTGGCCATCCTGCAATTCAAGCCCGAGATGGAGCAGCAAACCATGAAGGAGCTGACCTCGAACTATGCTTATGCGATGATCGAGGCGTTTCATAAGTATTTGTCCTTTGAAGTCAACGTGTGCATCGGACGGTTCTATCCTTACATTGCGGACGTTCCGGTTTCCTATAAGGAAGCGATTCATGCTCTGCAATACCGGATATTTCGGGACGCAGAACCGTTATTATTTATTGATGATTTCGAGCACGGGAAAACGCAGTCACTGCTTCGGTACCCGGTAGAGCTGCAAGAAGCGATTCTTCATGCCCTTGAGCAGGAAGATTTGTCCTCAGCGATTCAGCATTTTGAGAAATTCACGGAAATCTTGCGCCATTCACAATCCTATGTATTTATTTATCAAAGCTATCATATCTTCCTATCGGCTTTTATCGTGTCTGTGGAGAAGCAGGGTGCGAATGTCGTCGACATTATGGAGCATAATTTTTTCGGGCAGTTAAGAAACAAGCAGACGTCGAAGGAAATGACCGATTGGTTCGAGGAGTCGTTATTTCCGGTGTATCTGTGGTTGACGAAAAATGATCGGGAAGCATCCGGTGAATCCGCGATCCAGTGGGTGTGCCAATACATTCATAACAATTACGGGAATGATTTGTCCTTGGTGCATTGCGCCGAGCGAGTAGGTGTAAGCCCTTCTTATCTGAGCCGATTGTTTAAGAAGAAGGTAGGAAAGAACTTTTTGGAGTATGTGGTGGAAACGAAGATTGGTCAAGCTGAGCGCCTGTTAAAAGATACGGATCAAAGCATCAGCGAAGTAGCCACCGCGATCGGATACTCCGAGCGCAACTTTATCCGTATTTTCCAACGACATGTACGGATGACACCGGGGCAATTCCGCTCCCAGTTCAGGTAGGAAGAGATTCAATGAAAAGGGGAGAACGATAGGATGAAAATTAAGCGTATCGAGACTTTTACAACCCGCCAGCTTTCCGTTGTCCGCGTCACTTCGGAAGATGGGCTGCAAGGTTATGGGCAAATCGCGCCTTACCACGCTAATATTTCTGCGCTGGTGCTGCATCAGCAAGTAGCTCCGCACGCACTTGGTGCAGATGCGAATGAAATCGAAGCCTTGGCTGAAAAGGTTGTTAGGGAAGAGCATAAGTTTCCCGGTTCCTATATTTGCCGAGCAGTCGGAGGCTTGGATACGGCTTTATGGGATTTGAAAGGGAAACGCATGGGCAAAAGTGTTAGTGAATTGCTTGGAGGAAAACCCGGCAAAGTTAAAATTTACGGCTCCAGCATGAAGCGCAACATTTCACCGCAGGAGGAAGCTAACCGGATCTTGCGCCTCAAGGAAACGCAGGGGATCGAGGCTTTCAAAATCAGGATTGCCAACAACTTTGCGAGTGATGTGGATGTCTATCCGGGCCGTTCGGAAGAGGTTGTCCGGGCTGTAAGGGCTGCCATCGGTGACCAAACGCAGCTGTATGTCGATGCGAACAGTGGATTTACGCCGGCTAAGGCGATTGAAACAGGCAAGATGCTTGCCGAATACGGGGTATGTCATTTTGAAGAACCTTGCCCTTACATGGAGCTGGAGTGGACGAAGCAAGTAGCCGACGCCCTGGATATTCCGGTAACCGGCGGGGAACAGGATACGGATTTGGCACAGTTCAAACGGATGATTCAGATGCGAGCCGTCGATATCGTCCAACCGGATATTTGCTATGTGGGAGGTTTGAGCCGCGCACTGGAAGTCGCTCGAATGGCCGAAGCGGTAGGAATGACTTGTACACCGCATGCTGCGAATTTATCGATGTTGACCGTTTTTACGCTGCATATGGTCTCAGCTATTCCGAACGCAGGGAAATACATGGAATATACGATTGAAGAGGATGCTTGGACGAATGGACTTTTTGCAGAGCCGTTGAAAGTTTCGGACGGTGCGGTGCAGGTTCCGCAAGGACCAGGCTGGGGCATCACGGTACGGCCGGAATGGCTGGAAAAAGCCGAGTATCAAGTGAGCGAATAAACGGGCGAGGTGCTTCACACATGCAAACACAGGTACAAACAACTGTAAAAAGTACGCGCGTTCAGGAACGGTCGCGGTTATGGGCGGCCATGGTGCAGAGTAAATGGATGTACGCCCTGGCTGCGCCGGGCATCCTGTACTTTTTAATATTTAAATTCGCGCCATTGTGGGGGCTCTTGATTGCCTTCAAGGAATACAATCCTTTTAAAGGCCTCTGGGGGAGCGAATGGATTGGTTTTACCAATTTCACCGAGTTATTTCATAGTGAAGTGTTCTATCTCATGCTGAGAAATACGTTTGCGATTAATATTTTCGGCATCATATTCATGTTCCCGCTGCCGATTGTACTGGCTTTGATGCTCAATGAAATCCGGCATGAAACGTTCAAACGAATCAATCAGTCGATCGTCTATTTGCCACATTTTTTGTCATGGGTCGTTGTTGCTAGTATGACGTTTTTTATGCTCTCTACCGATGTAGGGCTAATCAATAAACTGATTTCGAATATGGGCTTCGACACGGTATCTTTTCTGTCTAACCCGAACTTTTTCTGGGGGCTGCTCACCGCCCAAAGCATGTGGAAGGAAGTCGGTTGGGGGACGATTATTTTCTTGGCCGCAATGGCAGGCGTTGACCCTCAACAATATGAAGCAGCCGTCATAGACGGGGCGTCGAGAATGAAGCAGATCTGGCATGTGACGCTGCCGGCTATTCGCCCAACGATTATTATTTTGCTGATTTTAAGATTAGGGCATATGGCAGATGTCGGTTTTGAACAAATCTTATTGATGAACAATCCGCTGGTCACCTCGGTTTCCCAGGTGTTCGACACGTATGCGTATACGATCGGTATCCTCGGAGGGAAAATCAGCGTTGGTGTGACGGTGGGGATGTTCAAAGGTGTTGTGGGCTTAATCCTTGTTATGCTGTCCAACTACGTCGTGAAGAAGCTAGGGCAAGAGGGGATTTATTAAGGAGGAGTACCCATGAGTTTCGTAAAAACGAAGAAAATGACGATTTTCGATTATGTTAACTATTCGCTGCTTGCAATCATTTCTATAGCGTGCGTATTTCCATTTATTTATGTATTCAGCGTTTCCTTCACCGATCCGGAGGTCTACGTGCCATTGCAATTTTATTTATTCCCGGAAAAATGGTCGCTGTCTGCGTACAAATATATTTTATCAACGAATAGCTTCGTCAATGCCCTGAAAAGCACCGTATTCGTTACAGGAATAGGGACTGTGCTAAGTATTCTCCTCTCGTTTACATTTGCGTATGTCTTAACCAAGAAACATGTACCCGGCAGGAAATGGATGCTCGGCGGCGTTATTTTTACATTGGTGTTCAACGCAGGGATTTTGCCTAACTACTTATTAATGAAGGATATGAACCTGTTAAACTCGCACTGGTCATTAATTTTGTCGGGTCTTACGAATGCATGGAGCTTGATTGTGATAAAAGGATTTCTGGATTCATTGCCTCCAGAGTTGGAAGATGCTGCCCGGATTGACGGTTGCTCGGATATCGGCGTCTTCTGGCGCATTGTCATTCCTTTATCCATGCCGGCGATTGCCGCTTTTGTTCTGTTCTTTGCCGTTTCGTATTGGAATACGTACTTCAATGCCCTGGTTTATTTGAGCGATGCCAAGAAATGGACCTTGCAGGTGCTGGTCAAGTCGTTGGTTATCGATTCCGATGCCAGCGGTGCAGGATCTGTCGGCAGTGATGACAGAGTATTGCCGCAGGAAACGATTCGTATGGCCTCGATTGTGCTGGCCATGGTGCCGATTTTAATCATCTATCCCTTTTTGCAAAAGCATTTCGCCAAGGGAGTTATGCTAGGCTCCGTCAAAGGTTAACTGATTTAGGATGTGCCCATTCATTCACCGGCTCACAGGCAGCGGGGGAAGGAATGGGCACTTTCTGTTATTCTACATTGACTAGGGATTACACGCATGGTAGCATCTAGGGATAATACGATCAATATATCGAACGATGTTTATCATATAAAGGACGTGACAAAATGGAGCAAAAGTATTCTGTCCCAGCGCTGGATCGGGCACATGCTGTACTTACCTTACTGACGGAGGAGCCCTACAAATGGAAGTTGTCCGAGTTGTCCAAGCACTTGGGGATCAGTAAGAGTACACTGTACTCTTTACTTCAGACCATGGAGCGGCTGCAGTGGATCAATCGAGATAGAAACGAGACGTATGCTCTCGGAAGCGCGGTAGGCGATCTGGGCAGCGCTTATTTTCGCCAGTACGACCTGATTGAAGAATTCAGACGAATGGCTGAGCCGGTTATGCGCAAGCTGCAAGAATCTGTGCAGCTGGCTCGTTTGGATGGCAGCGAAGTGCTCTACCTGACAAAAGTGGAAGCACCGACGCCGGTTCAGATGGTTTCGGGGCCGGGCGTTCGTATCCCTGCTCATGCGACCGGTCTTGGCAAGTCGCTTATGATCGATATGGATGCCGAGCAAGTCAGCCGGGTATTCCCTCAGGAATCGCTCCATAAGATAACCGTTCATACCATCGGTTCCCGAGAAGCATTTTGGCAAGAATTGGAGACCGTGCGTCAAAGAGGGTATTCCTTGGATATACAGGAAGGCGTCATGGGGTTCTGTTGTGTGGCTGCACCGATTCGCCGACTGGGTACCGTAGTTGCAGCGGTAAGTTGTTCAATGCCCATCCATCATTGGGAAGGGAAGAAGGACGAAAGCATCCATGAAATTTGCTCTTTGGCAAAACGATTGTCAACGAATATATGAGGATAGGGGTCCCGGGTCACTTAGGTGAATCGGGATTTTTTGTGTTTTATACCGGCAAAATCCCATTGACACAAACGGAAAACTATGGGAAGATCAATTTACAAACAAAATATAGAACGTTGTTCAAAATAATGAACAAGAAAGGCGGCTTTTAGATATGAAACTAGCTCGTTTTATCGTTTCTGGAGAATCAGAGTTACGCAGTGGAATCATAGAAGAATCTAATATTCATGAATTTACAGGTGATATCTTCACCTCCCGTATTCTTACCGGGAAGACATTCTCATTGGACAATGTTCAACTGAAAGCCCCTCTGACACCAAGACACATCATCGGTATTGGTAGAAATTTTGTTGGCGAAGGTGCGCCAAAACCAGAGGTACCGGAAATGCCGATTCTGTTCTTCAAGCCATTGACCACTGTTGTCGGACCCGGAGACGCCGTGGTTCTGCCACTTGGAACGGACGATATCAAATTCGAATCGGAACTTGCCGTCATTATCGGGAAAGAAGCGAGAAACATAGACCCGAGAAACATCCACGAAGTGATCTTTGGTTACACGGTAGCCAACGACTTGGGCGCCTTCAATTATTTCCATCCGGAAGGTCATTGGACGATCGGCAAATCCTTTGATACATTTTGCCCGCTGGGTCCTGTGATTGTAACTGACTTCGATTACCACTCGGCTCGCATTCAATCCACCGTGAACGGAATCGTTAAGCAGGATGCTCTTATGGAACGCATCATTACGCCAATTGATAGCATGATCGCGTACATCAGCCGGTTCATGACCCTCATGCCAGGAGATATCATTCTGACTGGAACACCTGCCGGTGCGGATCAAGTCCGGGATGGGGATGTTGTGGATTGTTACATTGAAGGCATAGGCCACTTGCGAAATCCTGTCATTGCTCAAAAATCATAATCCACACTTACAAAGGGGACATCCAAATGAGCGAATATGTAAACGTAGGAAGCCTACAAGTTGCTGAGGTACTTTATCAGTTTATTAATTCAGAGGTACTTCCTGGCAGCGGGCTAAAAAGTGAAAAGTTCTGGGCAGATTTTAATACGTTAATTCACGACCTTGCCCCTCATAATAAAGCTTTATTAGCTAAAAGAGATGAGCTGCAGAACCTTATTCATGGATGGCACATTGAAAATAAAGAGAATTTTAACGCTGAGAGTTATCAAACCTTTTTACAAGAAATTGGTTATTTGGAACCGCAAGTCGAGGATTTTCAAATTACAACCCAAGGGGTAGACGAGGAAATTGCCCATCAAGCAGGCCCTCAGTTAGTTGTTCCCGTCAACAATGCCAGATATGCCTTAAATGCTGCGAACGCCCGTTGGGGAAGTCTTTACGATGCTTTATATGGAACGGATGTTATCGATGAAGAGGATGGTGCCGATCGTTCTGCTGCATACAACGCCGTTCGTGGAGATAAAGTTATTGCGTATGCCAAAGGTTTCCTGAATCAAGCAGCGCCTCTGTCCAACTTCTCCCATCATGATGCTGTTCGGTATTCGATCGTGAATGGAGAATTGTCCGTCTCCCTAGCCAATGGGGAAACGACCGGTTTGAAGGACGCATCTCAGCTTGTTGGCTATCAAGGGTTGGCGGACGATCCTTCAGCAATTTTGTTGAAAAATAACGGGATACATGTTGAAATCCAAATCGACCGCCAACATCTTATTGGCCAGAATGATCTGGCAGGCGTGAAAGACATCCTGATGGAAGCAGCGCTAACAACGATCATGGACTGTGAAGACTCTGTTGCTGCAGTTGATGCTGAGGATAAAGTACTGGTGTACAGGAACTGGTTGGGACTAATGAAAGGAAATCTCTCGGCTTCCGTACCGAAGGGAAATAAAATCATTACAAGGACTTTGAATCCTGACCGCATCTATACATCTCTTGCAGGCGAGGAATTTAGTTTGCCTGGTCGTTCGCTTCTATTTGTCCGGAACGTAGGACATCTGATGACAATTGATGCCGTATTAGACCAGAACGGGCAAGAGGTTCCCGAAGGCATATTGGACGCCGTTGTAACCAGCCTCATTGCCAAACACGATCTTTTGAGAAATAGCGCGTATCAAAATTCGCTTAAAGGTTCCGTATATATTGTAAAACCAAAAATGCACGGCTCCGAGGAAGTGGCTTTTGCTAATCTTTTGTTTAATCGGACGGAAGATATGCTCGAGTTGGAGCGCAATACGATCAAAATCGGTGTGATGGACGAGGAACGCCGTACGTCCGTAAACTTGAAGGCTTGCATTCGCGAAGTGAAGGATCGCATTGTTTTTATTAACACAGGGTTCCTAGACCGTACAGGCGACGAGATGCATACCTCAATGGAAGCAGGACCTATGGTTCGGAAAAATAATATGAAGTCATCCCGTTGGCTGCAAGGCTATGAGAAATCAAACGTTACCATAGGGTTAGCGTGCGGCTTGCAAGGTCGTGCTCAGATTGGCAAAGGGATGTGGGCCATGCCGGACCTGATGAAGGATATGATGCATCAAAAGATTGCTCATCTACAGGCTGGTTGCAATACGGCATGGGTGCCGTCACCTACAGCAGCGACATTACACGCACTTCATTATCATCAAATGGATGTAAAGGAAGTCCAGAACGAATTAAAAGCGGGCGGGAAAGATTATCTGAATGAGATACTAAATATTCCTGTGGAAGCAAAACCCCAATGGACTCCTGAAGAAATTCAACAGGAACTGGACAATAATGCTCAAGGTATTCTAGGTTACGTTGTCCGCTGGGTAGAGCAAGGCATTGGTTGCTCCAAAGTTCCGGATATCAATAATGTGGGACTGATGGAAGACCGCGCCACCTTGCGTATTTCCAGCCAACACTTGGCTAACTGGCTTCATCACGGGATTTGTACAGAGGAGCAAATTCTTAAGACTATGCAGCGTTTAGCCAAGGTGGTCGATGAGCAAAATGCCGGAGATCCTGCTTACCGTCCGATGGCCGATAATTTGGATCACTCGGTAGCCTTTCAAGCTGCGTGTGAGCTGGTGTTCAAAGGGTATGAACAACCAAGCGGTTACACAGAACCGATCTTGCATCGCAGACGCAGGGAATTTAAAGCAATGGTGCCGGCTTCAAATAGATAAAGACGTTATTGGCCAGGAAAAAAGAATTTCCGTATTACGGAGGGGGAGAAGTATAGTGAAATCTTCATCTAACAGCCTCATCTTGCGTATAGAATTGGATCAGAAGGTGACTACTTTCGGAGAAGTGGCGAATGCGGTAAGTCGTGCCGGTGGAGATATCGTCGCCATTGACGTGATTCGTTCCGATAAGCAATCGACCACGAGGGATATTACCGTCAATCTGGGTGAACAAGCCGAGGAATTGATAGCGGATAAAATCAGAATGCTACCGGGTGTTATTCTGCATCATATCTCGGATCCTACGTTCCTAGTGCACCTGGGGGGGAAAATTGAAATCCAACCCAAAATACCGGTGAAAAATCGGGATGATTTATCAAAGGTTTATACACCTGGTGTAGCCAAAGTCTGCATGGCGATTCATGAAAATCCGGAAAAAGCCTTTACGTTGACGATTAAACGCAACACTGTTGCTGTGATCTCCGATGGTACAGCTGTGCTAGGTTTAGGGGATATCGGTCCTGAAGCAGCGATGCCGGTGATGGAAGGAAAGGCAATGTTGTTTAAGCAATTGGCCGGTGTGGACGCTGTCCCCATCTGCTTAAATACCAAAGATACGGAAGATATTATTCGAACCATTAAGAATATGGCGCCGGCCTTTGGTGGAATTAATTTGGAAGATATCAGTTCTCCGCGCTGCTTTGAGATTGAAACCCGCCTGAAGGAAGAGTTGGACATTCCCGTGTTTCACGATGACCAACACGGAACAGCGGTGGTTGTTTTAGCCGGACTAATCAATAGCCTAAGGTTAACCAAAAAGAAAATTGAGGATATCCGAATTGTTGTTGTGGGGATTGGTGCAGCGGGAGTTTCCATCGTTAAAATGCTGTTGGGAGCTGGGGCGAAGACCATCCTTGCTGTGGATCGCCAGGGCATTTTGACACGTGACCACACCTACGAGAATCCATTGTGGGACTGGGTGGCGCGGAACACCAATCAGGAGAACACAAAAGGCAGCTTATCTGATGCTATGAATGGCGCAGACGTTTTCATTGGTGTATCCGGACCGAATGTGTTGAAGCTGGAAGAGGTCCATCGAATGGCTAATGATCCGGTCATTTTCGCCATGGCGAATCCAACGCCTGAGATCGATCCGGAAGCGGCTGCTCCTTTTGTTAGAGTGATCGCCACGGGCCGTAGCGACTTTCCGAACCAAATCAATAATGTACTATGTTTTCCAGGTATATTCCGAGGGGCGCTTGATTGCAGAGCGAGCCAGATTAATGAAGAAATGAAACTGGCCGCATCGAAGGCCATTGCTTACACGGTCACAGATGATGAGTTAAATGAACAGTATATTATTCCTTCCATTTTTAATGAGAAAGTCGTACAAGAAATTCGCGATCAAGTGGTGCAGGCTGCCATTCAAACAGGAGTTGCACGTCGAATACCGCCTGAGTTTAGAGGCTCGAAATTCGCAGAACGTAAGTTAACGCCGATTAGTTAAGATAAGGTCGACCGGAATTTATCCGGTTGGCCTTTTTGCTGCTATCGCTTGAGCGGTTTCTCCTGGGCAGGAAGGGGAACTGCAGGGCGCTATTTCTGCGAAATAGCCACTTTTTCGCACGGAGGGGAACCGTGGGCCGTTATTTGTCCTTCTTTTTAAAGAAAACAGGATTAGGCGGTCAAATAAAGCCCAGCAGTTCCGCTAGAGCGAGGAATGGGCTGAATTTGCTAGAATAGCGGCCGGTAATTCCTCTAGTTTGAGATTAACCTGCTTCAAGTGTGTCACAGTAATGGTTACGGACAAAAAATGATCAGGAAGACAATTATTGTCCCTGAATAAGCAGGAAGGGGACATCAAGAACTGACGGTTCTATGCCTCGAAATCACTTGTTACAATCAAGCTGGAAGCAACGATAACGATAATGCCTTAATGAGGGGAAGGAGTGAGCTGAAAGTGACTACGACCGTTGTGTATCACAAGGATTCATCGATGATCCGTTTTGCAGCTTCTAAGCTGCTAGACACCATTGCACGATTTGAGAGGACAGCTAAACCTTTGGATATAGCAGCTAACGTTATATCTGCGAGCGTAATGATCATCTCCGATAGGGAGGAAGCCGCCAGTCAACATGGCGTAACCATAGATAACTCTGTCGCTCCAGAGGGTTTCGAACTCCGTAAGCGGGAAGGGCATGGCTCCTTAACCTGGTACATTTTGGCCGGGGATGAAGCGGGGGCGATGTACGGAACGCTGGAGCTGGAAGAGCGGCTCCGGAATTATGGATCGCTGATGGCCATCCCACCATGTGTCATGAATGCTCGTTTTCCATTCCGTGCGATCAAATTCAATCTTCCTTGGTCAAGCTACCGAAAGAATGCGTGTTTTGAGCTTCAAAAAGACACGGTCCGTGATCTTGCCTTCTGGCAAAAGTTTCTCGATATGATGGCTGAGAACCGCTATAACGTGTTAACGCTTTGGAATCTGCACCCGTTTCCCTACATGATTCGTCCTGCGCATTTCCCGAAGGCATGCCCTTTCAATGAGGAAGAACTATCGGAGTGGAAACAATACTGGACCGCTTTATTCCGGATGGCCAAAGAACGTGGAATCGAGACGTATATGGTCAATTGGAACATTTTCGTATCGGAAGCCTATCGGGAGCATTACGATCCACAAGCGATAAGCGACGAAACCTTTTATCATTATGGAGATTCTTACTCCACGGACATGATCAAACAATACACCCGGGAATGTGTCACTCAGCTGATTGAAGAGTATCCGGATCTTACTGGACTCGGTATTTCGCTGGGGGAAAGAATGAACGATATGACGCCGCAAAGTCGGCAGGATTGGGTGAATGACGTTTATTTTGAGGGGATGAAGCAAGCGAGCCGGGCGGTGAAATTCATTCATCGCGCACCGTTTTCCGTAGATCCTTCCATCACGCGAAATGCGATAGAAAGCAACGGCTTCATGCCTGAACCGGTATGGGTGGAAGTAAAATTCAATTGGTCGCATGCCTACTCCTCTTCGAAGCTGCTGCTGACGCATGGAGGCTCGAATGGGATGGAGGGGTATTGGAAACCGTCGCCATCGAATTACAAAATCACCTGGATGGTCCGCAACGAGGACTTCTTCACGCTTCGCTGGGCGCAGCCGGATTTCATCCGGGAGCATATTTCAGAGAACGGGCAGGAATACGTTGGAGGTTACTATATCGGGTCGGAATGCATGATTCCCGGCATTGATTACGCCCATTTGAAGGATAGCGATCATATGGACTGGACCTATCTGTTTGAAAAAAACTGGCTTTATTACATGCTATGGGGAAGGCTGCTGTATGAACCGGATACACCCGACCCTGTATTTGAGAAAGCGATTGAACAGCGCCATCGTGCACCGATTGGAGTGCCATTATTGAAAGCGTATGCAGCTGTTTGTAAAATGCCAATGGCTCTCGCGTCCATGTACTCGTTCACATGGGATTTCACCTTGTATGCCGAAGGCTTCATGTCCACGGACGAAGCGGAATATGATGGAGGCGCATCGTTTATTTCGTTGCAGGACCTTCTGGTGCGGAAAACGTTCAATCCTGAGTATCTATCTGTGTCCGAATATGTGAATCAACGCTTAGAAGGACAAAAATCGGACAGAATTTCACCTATTAAGCTGGCAGAGACGTTAGAGGCGGATGCCAATCACGGGCTCGAATGGTTGGCGGCTATTAAAGCCGATACGCCTGTACTCTGTTGTGAAAAGGCTGACATAGAAGCATGGGCTCATTTGAATTATTATTTTGCGGATAAACTGCGGGCTGCTGTTTCTTATGAGCTATATAGAAGAACTGGCGATGAAGCCGAACGCCTTCATGCGATTCAGCTTCTGGAGGCGCCGCATGCAGCCGGACATTGGGAGCGGCTGATCGCAGTGACCAAAGCGCACTATGTAGAACATCCTTTGATGCACCTTGGCAAGACACCTTTCTCATGGGAGCTGTATCGTCCGCAGGTACTTGAGGATATTGCCTTTGTACACGCCGGCGGTAATCAGACGTAAGCGAATAGATGACTTCTACTTGCTTAACAACGGAAGGACAGATTATGACTTCTTGGACAAATATTGCGCTGAGCAAGAGCGGGGGCATCGTAACAAAATGTGTCTATAGGATGCGGCATTAACCGTATCTATAATCAGATTGGGCAGAGTTCACACTACGCATATTGGAGGATGAATATGGCAAAATCGGATTGGTTGAGCGAGCGAAGCAGAGGCGTACATCTGACAATCAGGGATATCGATTGTCTTGATTTTGACACGGAGCGTTTTGCGAAAGATTTGAACGAACTCGGTGTAAATGTGTTGTCGTTTTTTTGCGCAGGGTATGTTACGGTTCATCCTACTAACTTGTCGATCAGAAAAAGCCCTTTTTTGGGCGATCGGGATCTGACAGGGGAAATTGTGAAAGCGGTTCAATCTTATGATATCCGCGCAGTGGCGGCAATGGACCTAAGTTTGATTCCAGGTAATGCTGCGTTAGAACATCCCGATTGGTGCTCCTGTGACCATGAAGGCAAGCCGTATAAAGCAAATCAGGATTTGGGAGATTTCTATATCGCATGTCCGCTAAGCGGATATCAAAATGAATATTTAGCGGAAATTTTACGTGAAATCGTGAATCGCTACAACGTCGACGGCATCAAATTCGGCGGAGGCAGCTACGGCTTTTCCTCTTATGGCAACGGTATTTGCCACTGTGCCCGCTGCAGAGAAGCATTCGGAGCTTATGCCGGCAGCCAGATTCCGGTGAAGGAGGATTGGAACGATCCTGTCTGGGGAACTTTCCAACGGTGGCGGCAGCAGCGTGTCGTGGAGCGTTCCAAATTTTTGTATGACTTAGTGAAATCGCTTGATCCGAATATGCCGGTGATGTGTAACAGCGTGTGCTTTGGGGAAACGGGATGGACGACCAAAGGCGCGTTAGATATTGAAGGAATGGCGGCCTATATCGACGCGGTTCAAGTGGAAGCGCAAACCCGGATTCGTGTGGAAGGGGAGTCAAGCCATTGGGACTTTCTGCTGTGGCCTGCGGAGGAAGCGAACTTCCTGGACAATGTCAGCGATCATCAGCCTTGGGTGCTGGCTTCCTATTTCCAAGCGTGGCCGTGGCGCAGAAATGCTGTACCGCCGGCTGAGCAGAAGGTGTATATGGCCCAGATTTACGCTAACGGGGGCAATGCCATCTTGAATCTATCCGGAGGGCCGATTCAGGGGCATCAGGATCAGAGAGGTTTTCCGGCCGTGAAATCGCTATATCACTTTGTAGCCGGCAATCAAGCATATTATAACGATGACCGATCCGGTGCAAACGTAGCCATCGTATACTCCCAGGATACCCTCTTTTACTACGGAAAAGAGAAGCCAAAGATGAACTATGTCGATGCGATCAGAGGAATTGAATTGGCGCTATCGGATAATCACATTCCGTTTGATATCATTTCGGATGCCGTCGTGAAGAAGGGGAATCTCAGCAAATACCGGACAATCATCCTGCCTTCCACTGCCTGCATGTCGGAAGAGACAGCTGCTGCACTCAGCCAATATGCGAAGAACGGGGGGGGTGTCATCGCCACGTTTGAAACTTCCTTGTTCGATACGGATGGCAGCAAGCGCTCAGACTTTTTACTGGCCAATTTATTAGGTGCCTCCTATATAAGCACGAATTCCGTGATGGGAGAGGAGAATGGCGTATATAAGCAAAGCTACTTGAATGTACAAAATTCCTCGCATCCTTTGCTGGATAGGCTTGGGGATACATCGGTAATTCCGGCTTCAAACGCTTATTGCCGGGTCGCCGCAGACCAAGACTCCGACGTGCCGTTGACGTTGTCCGCGCCATTCCGTGTGTTCCCCGAGGGGCAGTCGTACACGTTGGAACCGGATACCGGAATGCCGATGTTGATTGCGAAAGAGCATGTTGGCGGTGGCCGAACGGTCTATTTTCCGGGACAACAGGATACCGCGTTTGCACGATACGGTTATCCGGATTGGGCGCTTATGCTGGTGAATGCGGTGTTATGGACGACAAAGGAACGGTTGCCGTTGCAGGTGGAGGGTCCGGACACGCTGTTGGCCACATTAAGGGTTCAAGAAAAACGGCGCCTGGTTCATCTTGTGAACGTGAATGGCGGACGGAGAATGTTCAGACAACTCATTCCGGCCCGTGACGTGACGATTCGTTTGCCGTTAGGTGATGGTTTCGAGCCACAGCGAGCCTTCAGGCTGTCCGACCATAGCCCGTTAACGATGACCAGAGAAGGAGATGCTGTTTCTGTCATCGTATCCAGCATCCTCGATTATGATGTCGTTGTTTTTGAATAAGGGGGGTGCTCAGCATGATTCATGAGATTTTGATGCCGGTGAGAATCAGCATAGGATTAGGTGCTTTCTCAGAGGTGGCTTCCTATGCATCGAGTCTGGGAAGCAAAGCCCTAATCGTTAGCGATCCCGTTATGGCTCAAATCGGCCACGTCCAGACATGCAGAAATTATTTGGAACAAGCAGGCTTCTCCTGTGCGATCTATAGCGGTGTTGAGACGGAGCCAACCGACCGACATGTGGATGAAGCGCTCGCCATCTGCCGGCAGGAGCAGTGCGATGTGATTGTCGCTTTGGGAGGAGGCAGCTGCATTGACGCCGCCAAAGCGACTGCTGTCATGATGACGAACACAGGATATATCGCAGACTATGCCGGCGGTATGAAAAAGTTCGAGAATCGGCCATTGCCGTTAATTGCCATACCAACGACGGCGGGTACAGGGTCTGAGGTCACAAAAGTGACGGTCATCATTGATACCCGCAGGGATGTCAAAATGATGATCGCCCAGCCGGAGCTGGTGCCGCAAGTTGCGATTATAGATGCACTGCTGTGCATGTCGTGCCCTCCGTCCGTGATCGCTTCGTCAGGCATTGATGCTTTGTGCCACGCCATCGAGGCGTATTGGTCCCGGAAGGCCAATCCGCTAAGTGACGGTTGGGCTCTGCAAGCCATAGCCTTACTGATCAAACATTTGCCCGTCTGTTATGCAAAAAAGGGGGATGCGGAAGACTTCGCGCAAATCGCACTTGGCTCTATGTTGGCAGGTGCCGCATTCTCCAACGCTTCGGTGACCTTAATTCACGGGATGTCCCGACCGTTGGGAGCGCTATTCCACGTTCCTCACGGAATTTCCAACGCGATGCTGCTGCCTGCCGTTCTTGAATTTACAGCAGGCTATGCGCAGGAGCGTATAGCTGAGATCGGGCACGTGATGCGGCCCGACCTCGTTAATAGCGGAAGAGACAGGCTGTCAACCTCCGTCATGGAGGAGGTTCGGACACTATGCAGCCTCATGAAAATTCCGAATTTACGCGATTGGGGAATCGAGCGCGAGGCGTTTGAAAAGGCGATTCCACAGATGGCTTCTGACGCGATGGCCAGCGGAAGTCCCGGCAATCATCCGAGAGCTGTAACCGCAGGTGAAATTGAAGCTCTATATCGATTTTGTTACGATTACGAATTAAAGCAAGAAGAAGGAGCGGCGCGATGACAACGATTCCGGTTATACAAAATTATGTAGGGGGCAGATGGGTTCCGTCCGATAGCTCCTCCTATGAGATCGTGCCGAACCCGGCGACAGGAGAACCTATTGCGCGAGTCCCTCTGTCTACGCGCAGTGACCTAGATGCGGCAGTAGAAGCAGCACGCAGCAGCTTCACAGCCTGGAAAGAGACCCCTGTACCGAAGCGTGCGCGCATTCTTTTTAAATACCAGCAGCTCTTGGTAGAACACTGGGACGAGCTTGCCCGGCTTATTACGCAGGAGAACGGCAAAAGCTACACGGAAGCCTATGGTGAAGTGCAGCGCGGGATCGAATGCGTCGAGTTTGCGGCGGGTTCACCGACGCTGATGATGGGTTCCCAGCTGCCCGACATTGCGACGGGTATCGAATCGGGCATGTACCGGTATCCGCTTGGTGTCGTTGCGGGCATCTCGCCCTTTAACTTTCCGATGATGGTGCCATGCTGGATGTTTCCGTTGGCGATTGCTTGCGGGAACACGTTTATTCTGAAGCCATCGGAACGAACTCCGCTGTTAGCGAACCGGTTGGCAGAGTTGTTCTCCGAGGCAGGGCTTCCGGTTGGCGTGCTTAATATAGTGCACGGCTCAAAGGAGATCGTGAACGGGATCATCGAGCACCCGGACATCCAGGCTATTTCGTTCGTAGGTTCCCAACCTGTTGCGGAGTATGTGTACAAAACATCCGCCGCTCATGGCAAGAGAGTTCAAGCGCTGGCAGGAGCCAAAAATCATAGCATTGTGCTGCCTGACGCGGATCTGGAACTTACGGTCAGCAATATCTTGGGCGCAGCGTTCGGCTCGGCCGGCGAACGGTGTATGGCTTGCTCCGTCGTCGTAGCCGTAGGAGACATCGCTGATCCTTTGGTTCATAAATTGAAGGAAGCAGCAAGCCAGTTGAAGATTGGCAACGGGCTTGAACCCGAGGTCTTCCTCGGTCCGGTTATCCGGCCGTCCCATAAAGACAGGACGATCGACTATATTGAAGCGGGTATTCGCGAAGGAGCTTCAATGGTCGTGGACGGACGAGATGCGGCGGCGGCACAGGGGAGCGGATTTTTTGTCGGCCCGACGATATTTGACGGGGTGCAAACCGATATGAAAATTTGGCAGGATGAAATTTTTGCACCGGTCTTAAGCATTATTCGCGCAAGCAGCTTGAAGGAAGCGATTGAGATCGCCAACCGTTCGGAATTTGCCAATGGCGCGTGTTTGTATACAGACAGCGCAAAAGCGATCAGGCAATTTCGCGAGCAGATCGATGCGGGTATGCTTGGCATCAATGTCGGAGTTCCTGCGCCTATGGCTTTCTTTCCATTCTCAGGTTTCAAGAAATCCTTCTATGGGGATCTGCATGCTAATGGCAGAGACGGGGTTGAATTCTACACCCGCAAGAAAATGGTAACTTCGCGCTACTAAGAGGCTTGCCGCCCGTGCTACAATGGGGAGCAGACAGTTTATTGCCGCCCGGACAAAATTTGCGGTTGGCTCCAAATGGCCGCAAGAACAAGAAGTGTCACTAACTTGCTTCCGGATGAGAAGCTAGAATAAGGAATGTAAGCGTTACCGAAATACAGCGGGCTTGCGAATGGTCACGCGATTCGAAATAACTTGAGGAGGGGTTCCGATGTCGAAGTTTTATCGAAAGTGTTTCAGTTTGATAATGGCTAGCATGCTTTCCGTTGGCGTCTTGGCAGGATGTGGGGAGAACAGCGCACCGGCGGGAGGTGCAGACAATGCGGCGAAACAGGGGGATTCGAACAAGGCAACACCAGCATCAGCGGAGCCGTTGAAACTTCAATTCCTTGTTCCTTCTTATGCGGATGTGCCGAACATGAATGATGAGTATTGGACGGAATGGCAGAAGAAAACCAATACCCAATTAAATGTGGAATGGGTTCCATCCGGCGACTACGATACGAAATTTGACCTGGTGCTGGCATCGGGGAATTTGCCTGAAATCATTGTATCCACCAATATGACCCGACCTACTTTGCTTCAGGCCATCAATCAAGGAGCTTTCTGGGATTTGACGCCATTCCTCGGCGATTTCAGCAAATACCCGAACATGAAAAATAATAGTGGCCCGAACGTTTGGAACTATATGAAATTAGATGGAAAGGTATACGGCATTCCTCGCAACCGTCCACAAATCGATTTGGGCATTAAAATGCGCAAAGATTGGCTGGATAAGCTAAACTTGCCTATTCCTACTACGATTGATGAGTATGCGGCAGATCTGAAAAAGATTGTGGACAGTGACGTAGACGGCAACGGCAAGAAGGATACGATTGGCATCATTGGTCACGGCTTCTTACTGGCTGACGGTGATGATACGTATTCAGGAGCCTTCGGCGCGCTTGACCCGGTTTATGATAAAGACGGCGGCTTGATCAAAAATCAATTAACGCCTAATTATACCGCAATGGTCGAATGGCTCCGCAAACTGTATGCAGACGGCATTCTGGCGAAAGAATTCTCTTCGATGAAGAAAACACAAGCGGAAGAAATGTACGCAACTGGGCGCGCCGCCTCCTATGTACGAAATATCTGGCGCGATTATACGTGGGAGCAGATGAACCAGAAGACACAGCCCGATGCGAAAGTCATTACCCTCCCGCCACTTAAAGGGCCTGGCGGTGTGACGGTCAGTTTGGCGAATCCGACATTCGGCGCATTCTATATTTCCAAAAAGGTGCCGGAAGCCAAAGTGAAGCAAATTCTTGATTATTTTGAGAAAACCACGACGGCTGAATATACGGATTTTAACTACTACGGTATCGAAGGTGTGCACAACAAAGTCGTAGATGGCCAACCGCAGCTGACGGATTTGGGAGTCAAGCAGGTTACCACCAATGCGAATCAGGTATTTTCACTGGCGTTTAACAACAAGATGAAAGTGCTCAATCCATCAGCGCCAAAAGCTTACAACGATGCCAAAATGAAAGAAGTCGAAGTCTACGGACAAGTAGGAAAGCTTAATCCGTTCTCGATTATCAATTCCAATACGTGGACGAACGTGTGGCCAAAATATGAGAAGGAATGGCAAGCAATGGCAACGAAAGCGATTGTTGGCCAGATTACGATGGAAGAGTACAAGAGTTATGTAGATAAACTGAATGAAAATCAGGACTTGAAGAAAGCCTACAAGGAATTTGCGGAAAGCTACAAGCAGTATTTCGGCAAATAAGAATAAGCAGGAGGAGATCGCAGGCTAAGGCCTTAGACTCCTCTTTGCTATATGAAAGGGCTTAAAATGAATACCTGCTGCCAAAGGGTTCGTCTTAGGACAAAGCGAAGTATACTTAGACCGTATAAACATGCAAATGGATGTGGGGGGCAATATGAGTAACTGGATAAAACACATTCGTCAGTCAGGTTCCAAACATGTCACCAGTCATGGTAGGTATTTGTATAAGCTGATTTGGCTTGGATGCATTTCTGTTTGCATTCCTTTAATACTGGCTAGTGCAGTGTACTATCAATTCGCTATGAACCGGGCGCAGGAGCAAATCATGAACGAAAGCAATTCGTCGTTATCGAGCATGAAGGATCGTGCGGAGAGAATTTTTCAGACCATTGAGCAGGAATCGCTTCAGCTCGCAGTTGATCCTATTTTAACAGGCTTCTTCCTAGACCCGAATCAAGACAACAGCTGGCTGTGGCATCGGGATTTCCTGGATAAAATCAATTTGGTCAAAAATAGCGACAGTTTTATTGATGAAGTTTATTTTTACAATACCGTGGAAAATGTGGTGTTATCGAACCGTTACGGAGTTATCGAAAAAGAGAGTTATCCCTATAAAAATGATATTGATACGATTATCGCTAGCGAAGAACTCTCTCAGTGGGCCTACTTGCCTTCTGCGCAGAAGGACGGTTATGTGACATTTGCCCGCCGGCTTCCTAATATGGGCGACGGTCAAGCGCAAGGTATTCTTGCTTTTGAAATTGAAAAGTCTGCGATCAGTGAATTTTTGGATTCCGACACGTATTTACTGCCGATGGGACAGAATTTGTTCGTCATTCATCATAAGGTTGTTCCTGGCAGTGAGGAGCTGGGTTACGATCAGGTTCTTGCTTTAATGAAAGGTTTGGGCAGCATAGACGGTATCAAGGATAGAAGCAGCAATACTGGCAGTTTCCTGAGCAAAGGCATCGATGGGGAACAAGCGCATTTTCTATATACCAAAAATATATACGGGCGAATTTACGTTACCATCGTACCTGAGAAAACCATTGCCGGCCAGCTGAACTGGATACGCAATGTAACCCTTCTATTTTTGTTTATTTTCATTACCTTCGGAGTCGTATTGACCTATTTCAATTCCAAGTGGGCTTATAACCCCATCGGACAGTTGATGAAGCATAGCAAGGCGCTGAGGATCGGGCAAATCCAAAATAAACAAAATGAACTCGATTATATCAAGGAATGTCTGGATTTTCTAAACATGGAAACGGAAAAGCTAGGTGGTTTTATGGCTAGCATTCAACCTACACTGAGGGAGAAATTTCTTCAGCAGTTGATTAACGGCGAATACTTAAGAAAAGAACCGCTGCTTCGTGATTGTGAAGCCAATGGCATTACCGTACATGCGACGAATGTCGCCATCATTGTGGATGCCGATAATATTGCGAGGGAGAAGCGTTTTCGGCCGGATGAAAAGGGAATCATTGCCTTTGTCATCTCCAATGTCATGCAAGAAATCATTCAGACTTATCCCAGCGTGCGCGGGTATGTGATTCCTGACAGAGGCCGGGGGGTAGCGCTGCTGCAGTTCAGGGCGGATACGGAGCAAGAAGAGATGCTTCGTCTTACAGAAGAATATGCGGAATCCGTCTGCGACTCCTTGAAGGAGCATCTGTCGATGAAGGCGACGGCTGGCGTCGGCCGGTTCTACTTTCATATCGAGGATGTGCCCGTTTCTTGCAAAGAAGCGGAAAGCGCGCTGCAGTATCGCATTTTTAACCATACGAAAAACGTCCTGTTTATTGAACATTTGGAAAATGAGAAGAAGCAGACGGCTTTCCGCTACCCTCGGGAATTCGAGACCGCCATTATTGACGCCTTGGATAAAGGGGAGCTGGAGCTGGCAGTGGAAGGTTTATGCGCTTTTTCCGAAGCGATTCGCGCTTCCCAGTCCTATCGTTTTATTTATCAAAGCTATCATCTACTGCTGTCCACGCTCATTTCATCTTTGGAAAAGCAAGGAGCCACACTTCTCGATATCTTGGATCACGACTGGTTTGGGCAGCTTCACACCAGGCAGACGTCGCAGGAAATCGCGGATTGGTTTGCAGGCAGCTTATTTCCGATGTACATCTGGCTGACAACGAATTACCGGAACGAATCCGGCCAATCCGTTATCCAGCAAGTATGCAAGCATATTCGGGCGAACTGCGGCAGCGATTTGTCATTGGTGCAATGCGCCGAGCAAGTAGGGCTCAGTCCTTCGTATTTAAGCCGTCTTTTTAAAAAGGAGATGGGTGTGAACTTCCTTGATTTCGTTGTGGAGTGCAAGGTCGATGAGGCGAAGAGGCTGCTCACGGAAACGGATCAAAACGTAAGTGAGATCGCGCTGGCCGTGGGGTATTCCGAGCGTAACCTGAACCGTATCTTTCAACGGTTTATTAAAATGTCTCCGAGTAGTTTTCGGACACGTCAACGTTAACAGCAGTTGGAGGTTGTTCCGAAAGCCATGGCAATGGCGGGGGCAGCCTCTATTGGGTGCTGGGGTAAGCGAAGCTTACCCCTATATTTGCGTTGAGCACACCGTTCTGTGAAATTCGCTGCTATGGATACCGGACAGATCTTGCTGCAAGGACAATTCTTGATGTTCGCACAGTCAGCCCAAGTTTCTCAAGAATTGTCTATAGGATGCCTAACAGTCCGGTTATATAGTAAGAATTGTATTGAAAGGGTTTACATGAATTCGAGCGTAGAACATCAGAACATCCAGGAATCTAAAAAGAGAGGTGCAAGATGATGCCGTCGACAGCAGAGTTAACGACCAAACCTATGGCGAAGACCCACTCCCGCAGCTGGACAAATTTGGCCCGGCACAAATATGTCTATTTACTTGCTTTACCTGGCGTGCTTTATTTCATCGTCTTTAAATTCGCTCCGATGTGGGGGCTGGTGCTGGCCTTTACCGAGTATAATCCCTATGCAGGAATAAGCGGAAGTGAATGGGTGGGGATGAAGCATTTCGTGGAGCTGTTTTCGGATCCCAACTTTTATATCATGCTGCGCAATACGTTTGCGATCAACATCTTTGGTTTGATCTTCATGTTTCCTGTTCCCATTGTGCTTTCACTCATGCTGAATGAAGTGCGACATGAAGCGTTTAAACGCTTTAACCAATCTATCGTCTATTTGCCGCACTTTTTGTCCTGGGTAGTCGTTGTCAGTCTAACATTCTTTATCTTGTCTTCGGATGTGGGGATCGTAAACAAAGTCATTACGGGCTGGGGGCATGAGTCGATCGCCTTCTTATCCAATCCGAATTATTTCTGGGCGCTTATTACCGCACAAAATATGTGGAAGGAAGCCGGCTGGGGAACGATCATCTTCCTGGCTGCCATGGCTGGGGTAGATCCCCAACGGTACGAAGCAGCCGTCGTAGACGGAGCAAGCCGCTGGAGACAGATCTGGCATATTACACTGCCTGCCATCCGGCCCACGATTATCATTTTATTGATTTTGCGTCTCGGGCATATGGCGGATGTCGGCTTCGAGCAGGTGCTTCTCATGATGAACCCACTTGTTTCTTCCGTAGGGGAAGTCTTCGATACGTATGCCTACAGCATAGGCGTATTGCAAGGGAAAGTCAGCATCGGTGTGACGGTTGGGATGTTTAAAGGCGTGGTCGGTTTGGTACTGGTCTTGGTTTCCAACTATATTGTGAAGAAGCTTGGGCACGAGGGGATATATTGAGCTGATCAGGGATTGAAAAAGGGAGGATGGAACGATGAGCTTTGTTGCCAAAAAGAAACTAACCATGTTTGATTATGTGAACTATTCGCTGTTGGCCTTGATCTCGATTGTGTGTTTGTTTCCGTTTATTTATGTGTTTAGCGTATCCTTTACCGATCCGAAGGTGTACATCCCGCTGAAATTTTATTTGTTTCCAGACAAGTGGTCGTTGTCCGCTTATAAATATATTTTATCGACCAACAGCTTTATCCATGCGCTAAAAAGTACGGTGTTTGTCACGGTCATCGGAACAATCTTGAATCTCATTGTCTCTTTCAGCTTCGCTTATGTGCTGACCAAGAAAACACTTCCGGGAAGAAAGATCTTACTGGCAGCCGTCATTTTCACGTTGGTGTTTAATGCGGGCATATTGCCGAGTTATTTGCTCATCAAGCAGCTGGGACTGCTGAACTCGTATTGGTCGCTGATTTGGCCAACGCTTACCAGCGCGTGGAGTTTGCTTGTCATTAAAAGCTTCCTGGAGTCGCACCCGCCGGAGCTGGAGGAATCCGCACGCATTGACGGGTGCACGGAGGTTGGGGTATTTCTGCGTATCATCATCCCGCTGTCGATGCCGGCAATCGCCGCATTTATGCTGTTTTTTGCTGTCTCCCATTGGAACACGTACTTCAACGCACTCATCTATATCTCGGATTCCAAAAAGTGGACGCTGCAAGTGTTGATTAAATCCCTTGTCATCGATTCGGACTCCACTGGTGTCGGACAAGCGGGCGCAGGCGGAGACGACAGGATTGTGCCTCAGGAAACGATCCGCATGGCGGCTATTATGCTGGCTATGGCTCCTATCCTGCTCGTTTATCCTTTTTTGCAAAAGCATTTTGCCAAAGGTGTCATGCTGGGTTCTGTCAAAGGGTGATCGTAGGTAAATCTGTATAACAAATTTTAAAGTCAAAGGATGGGTATAAGAATGAATGAACTAGCATCAGCAGGAAAAGCCAAAGTCGGTTTTATCGGTCTGGGAGTAATGGGTAAAAGCATGGCGCGAAATCTGATGAAAGCCGGATATGACCTGTACGTATACAGCCGAACAAAAAGCAAGGCGGAAGACCTGCTGCACGAGGGCGCTATATGGAAAGAAGGCGCTGCGGACGTAGCTCGCCAAGCGGATGTGACGATTACCATGGTCGAGTATCCGAGTGATGTGGAGGAGATTTTCCTAGGGCCTTCAGGAATCGTAGCTGCTGCGAAACCAGGTTCCTACTTGATAGATATGACGACCTCAAGTCCAGCATTGGCGGCGCGGATTTACGAGGAGTCTCGGCAAAGAGGACTCCAATCGCTGGACGCACCAGTCTCGGGCGGAGATATTGGGGCTAGAGACGGGAAGCTATCCATTATGGTTGGCGGTGGCGAAGAGGCTTTCGAAGCCGTCCTGCCTGTCTTTCAGGCGATGGGGAGCAATATCGTTTATCAAGGAGCAGCAGGCGCTGGTCAACATACGAAAATGTGCAATCAAATCGCGATTGCAGCCAACATGATGGGTGTTTCTGAAGCGCTGGTTTATGCTGAACGATCGGGCTTGAATCCTGCCAAGGTGCTAAAAAGCATAGAAACCGGAGCTGCCGGCAGTTGGTCGTTAAGCAACCTTGCACCAAGGATTATTCAAGGCAATTATGAGCCTGGATTTTATGTCAAGCATATGATCAAAGACTTGGGCATTGCCTTGCAGTCCGCTGAGGACATGGGGCTTGAGGCATACGGGTTATCGCTGGCAAAGACGCTGTATGAGAAGTTGGCTGCGGCAGGAGAAGAGAGCAGAGGTACGCAGGCACTGGTCAAAATATACCGTTAAAATCGCCAGATTTTCTAATGAAGCGGAGGGACGTCTATGAAACTCGTTTACGACCACCAGGATGAGATGATCCTGTTCGGGATGAATCAAATCAAGAAGAGTTTGGAAGTGAAGGGACAGTTTTTCGTCGAGCAGTATAATGGCAAGGGCTTGGTACTGACGCCTGAACGGGGAATCCTCGTTCAGAAACTACCTGTAAAGAAAGGGGAATCCGCTGGCGAAGAACAGGCTTTTCACCTGTCCCGCCAAGGGGAACTGATAAGCATTGAAGGTGTCGATTCGCGTGGACTTATGTACGGTTGCCTAGAATACGCAGAACGGTTGGCACGTGGAGCGGAATTGGCGGATGGGGAAGAGATGTACCGTAAGCCGGCAATGCGCTTGCGCGGTATTAAATTTAATTTGCCGTACGCACCTTTCGACTCGGGAGACCCCTTCGTCTTGAATGAGGGAACGTGCATGGATATTGGTTTTTGGAAAGCCTATATCGATATGCTCGCCCTAAACCGGTACAACTGTTTAAGTTTGTGGTCAGAGCATCCCTACGATCGAATGGTTGTCTCTCCGAAATTCAGAGACGCCAATCCGTACAGTGATTCGGAAATCAATCAGAATATTCGGTTCTTCCGGGAGATGTTCCGCTATGCCGCCAGCAGAGGGATCGACATTTATCTCTTTACGTGGAACATTCGTATAACCCCGGAAGTGGCGAGAGGTCTGGGGCTCCCTGAAGCTGTAGGAGATTTCGGCAATATGTACGATAACCTGATCCACCGGGTGGGATACCCGCTGAATCGCTTTCGCGGTGCATCAGAACTGATTAGGGATTACATTCGAGAAATGGTGCTTCAACTGTTGCTCACGTACCCTGAGCTGAAAGGCTTAGGGACTTCGGCCAGCGAATGGATGGACGGCAACGGGTATGAGCGGGAGAAGTGGATTGTCGAGACGTATGTGGAGGCGATCAAACAGTCGGGAAGAGACATTCCGTTTATTCACCGCACCAATATGCAGAATGCGGGCAAAGAAATTAAAGAAATGGTGCAGAGCCAATTCGATTCCAACCAATTTTATATCAGCTGGAAATATTCAAATGCTCATTGCTATTCCCATCCGGAACCCCAGTTTGAGCGTCTTTGGGGTGCTTGGGAGGGCATCGACCTGGAGAAGACCAACATTCTGTACACGGTTCGTAACGATGACGTGTTCACCCATCGGTGGGGAGACCCCGACTACGTCCGCGCTTATGTCAAAGGAATGATCAAGCCACATGTGAAAGGCTTCTACTGGGGAGCAGACGGATACTTGTGGGGCAACGATTTTCAACATGTGGAGCATGGACACAAGACATGGAAGTACGATTTTGAACGGCATGTCTTCCAGTTCCAGCTCTGGGGCCGGTTGTCGTACGACCCTGAGACAAGTGACGATGTTTGGGTGCATCTATTGAAGCCCCATTATGGTCCGGTTCATGCGCCTCTATTCTTGGAAGGATTGCGAAGCGCATCATCGGTTATACCGGCTGTTAACCGTTTGTTCTGGATCGATTATGACTTCCAGTGGCATGCCGAAAGCTGCTTGTCGGAAGTCAGCGGTTTCAAGACAATCCTGGATTTCGTAAACGCTGTCCCCATGCCTGGGGTCGGTGTTATGTCCATAGCCGACTATGCAAAAGCAGAACGGGAAGGCAGCGTAGAGGGACTGCTCGAAGAGTACCGTGAAACACCTGCTGATATCTTGAAGCTGCTGCAAGAGGCTGCCGATCAAACCGAACATGTCGCTATCCAGCTGTCCAACGAGCTTGGTGAGTTATGCTGCAGTCATGCTGCATGCACACTTCACGATCTTTTTGCCTACGTAGAGATGTCCAGGTATTATGCCTGTAAATTCAAAGCCTCTCTGGAGCTTAATCGCTTTAGACTGAGCGAACATACAGAGCATAAGGCCGAGGCAGTAACGCATTTGGAGCAGGCAGCTGTACATTGGGAGAAACTTGGTCATTACTGGAGCTTGCATAATAAGCCTTACTTTATGGCTCGAGTCAAGCGCACCTTCGGGTATCCTTATTACTTGGAAGATGTAAGAGCAGATATTGAATTGGCACGTCGATTTGAAAAATAAGAAGGAGTTATTTCAATGCGTGGTTTTGCCATTTTGCTGGGATTCAACATGCTGGGAATTGGGCTCCAGCATTTCGCCTACATTCCGCTTCCCGGTAATGTTATCGGGTTGCTCCTATTTACGCTGGCTCTGTTTAGCGGCATCGTCCGGTTGGAATGGGTGGAAACCAGCACGCAGTTTCTGCTGCGCCATATGCTTGCCTTTTTTGTTCCCTATATCGTGGGGATCTTGGCCATATGGCCGCTGCTCCAAAGCATGCTGCTTCAGATTGCGCTGAGTCTCGTGGCGAGTACACTTGTCGGCCTGCTCGTCAGCGGCTGGGTGACGTCGGCTATGCTGAAGAAAAGGGAGGCTTCTTCAGGTGGATAATGCCTTTTTTCAACAGCCGATGTTTGGCGTTTCATTAACGCTTATCGTGTATGCGATCGCGCAGGGACTGCACAAAAAGTGGAACAAGGTACATCCCCTTTTCATCACATCGGCGGGTATTATTGCGATATTGCTTATATGCGGCATTCCCTATGAATCATATCGGGTTGGCGGGGATTATATTGCGTTGCTGCTGGGTCCGGCTACGGTAGGTTTGGGCGTGCCGCTTTACAAGCAGACGAGGTCGATTGGCCGTAATCTGCCGGCTATTCTGGCTGGGCTTACAACCGGTTCCATCAGCGCGTTAGTCTGCGCGGGGGGTATAACGTGGAGCTTGGGAGCAGCGAAAAACATTTGGGTAACGATGATCCCTAAGTCGGTGACGACACCGATCTCGGTGGAGATTGTCCGTCATTTGGGCGGCATTCCCGAGCTAGGCGTTATCGTGACAACGTTAACAGGCCTGATAGGGAGCATGATTGGCCCCGAGTTGTTAAGGCTGTGTGGCGTCAGGGCCGATATCGCGATCGGAACCGCCATCGGAACGGCTTCTCATGGGATCGGAACCGCCAGGCTGGTCAAGGAATCGGAGCTGCAGGCCGGTGTCAGCGGTTTCGCCATGGCGGCAACCGGGATTTTTATTTCGTTGCTTGTTATTCCGTTGTATTGGATTTTGAAGTAAACAAGGCTGTCTCGAAGGGAAACGGCTGATGTGGTCCCGCACAAGACTAACCACCGTTTCTAGCAGGCTTTCTAAAAATATCATTCGAAGATGAGGGGTGTCGCTTGCCTCAATGAATTTCTAAACGAATGCCTCTCATCTGCGATGATTTAGGGATGGATTATGCTCTAAGCTTCTTCATCCAATTTATGATTTGCGCGGCTCGATGGTCATAGGTGTGGTATTGACGTACATAGTTTTGCGCTGTACCCGCAATAAGCTGCGCTTCTTGCAGGTTATTTAAGTAGTAATCGATTTTATTCATCAAATCATTCCTCGATTGATACAATACGAAATGAGTCCTGTCCTGAAACAACATCTCCTGCTCGGGCGCATAGTCCGAAAAAACCAAAGCTCCACAGCCCATTCCTTCGAAAATCCGCATATTAAAAGCCTTAATCGAATCAGCTGTATGATTAAACACAATTTTGGATTTACCGTAAAGTGAGCTCAGATCCTGGAGAAAGACTTTTTTATTGAAAGAAACCGTTCGTTTGCCCTTGAGTTCCGTTTCCATATATTTCATTCTGGCCTCCCGCGTACGGTACAAAGCGCTTTGTCCACCGACAAAAGAAATGTCAACCGGCCGTTCTACCAAAGGAGTCGCCGAGTGAAAAATATGCGGATCGACGCCGAACGGGAAGAAACGAACCGGAGACGGGAATTGATGCGCGAGATGAAGGGAGTGAGCCATAAGCAGCAGATCCGGTTTATACCATCCGCACATCTCAATGTTCGCGTTAAGGCGATTTTCGCCGTGATGGATCCAGAACAGTTTCGGAATGGTAACGAGATGTATGTTTTTGACAAGCACTTTCGGGCGAGAGGGACTTTCAACAAAGAGTACGCCCAGATAGGAGCTCATATTAATCGCTGCAAAATCAACGGTTTCTTCCATTCGAACGACTCGGACACCAATTCGGCGAAGAGCGTCTTCTAAGTATCTTCCTGGCGTGTACGGAGTTTTTCCATAGCACATTAATAGGGCAGGTTGCGGTTTTGCTAGTTCAGGGGCGTCCATTGCGCAGCTCCTCTCTTAACGTGTTTACAAAAAAGGCGGCTGACAGCCTTCCTGCATATTTGTTGATCTCTTTCTTCAGGGTACGAACCAGAGTAGCGTGGTTTTTTTCAATGTCTTGGGATAAACGCAGGATTTCAAGGTTTACGGCAGGGTTATCGGTCGGTATGACAAAAGGCAGCATAGAGATCGAGGCTGCAAAGTCAAACATTTTGAAGCGGTAACCAAGTGAGATAAACGGAACCTGCATAACGGCAGAGAAAATAGCGGCGTGCAGCTTTAAATTGATGGTAAAGCGGCACTTCTGGATTAAGGCCATGAGCTGATAAGGATACACGGTATCCGCGAGCTTCACTTTCCCGGGCCTGTTAATTTTATTGAATAACCGTTTGCTGGCGGGGATATCCTCGGGCCATACATTATATAAAAGAATAGAGTAGCCTTTATGGATCAATAACTTAGCGGCCGCTGCAAGCTGATCTTCGACAATGTCTTCTTTGCCTCCAAAAATTTGATTGTTTGCCGTTCCCCAATTGATGCCGACAACCGCTTCCTGCGGATCGAAATATTGCGTAAACAACCCTTTGGCCCTGTCACCCGGCTGCAGTAAGAAAGCGGGATCTCCGCTGATCTGGACTTTCGCTGTATTCACGCCAATGGATTGTAGGAATCGGTGGCTTAGCGGACCTCTGACTGCTGTGTAGCGAGAATATGAAATGATTTTATTTAATTGGTTGACGATGTTTGGATCGACAAAATTCACTGGCAGTTGTTTCTTGTGTAATAAGCTGTCCAGACCGGCTCTTCCGGCAATTTTATCGATTCCTGAGCCCCAAATATAGATTGATTTGTTCAGCTCCATCGCTTTGCTAAGCAAGGAGATATAACTTGGAGCAAGCAGAGAACCGCCGCCAAGGACGATGATATCGTAGCCGGAGATATGCGCATACTCTTGCCTGCAAGCTTCCAATAAGCTCAATTCATTGGGGATGAATCGTCTGGCTTCCTGCTTGAAGATGTCCCACATGACTTCGTCTCCTGCATTTCGATACCCAATTTCACCCAAATATAATAGTTTGGCCAAGATGTGACCTCCGTTCAGAAAAAGTTGCTACAACTACATCATATTCAATGTTGACACATATGTTATATATTCATAGAAATCAGGCTGTCGACACGTAGTCGACAGCCTGATAGGCATTCATTTCTTAATCTTAGGACTCAGCTGTAACGACAACTTCATCAATATAAGTGCCAGCAACGCCTAATTCAATTAATGAAGCAAACAGGATAAAGCGAATTCTGGCTTGCTCAGCTAGGGCAGGTTTAGGACCTGTCACAACAACGTGTGTTTCCCACTCTAGTGAAAGATTTATATCCGTACCTGGCATGTCTTCCAGAACTTCGGTGGATATTGGAGCGTAAGCGCCATCTGCTCCTCGTTGCCATACGATTTGAACTTGGATATTTCCGTTTACGATCGGAGCTACCGCCACAAGTCTACGAAGCGCATAGCTCACACGCAGGTTAACGGCATCAGCAGCTACTGGGAATGCTTGGCTTATGACTGCATTGCCGGGAAGTAGTGCGACAAGTGGACCTAATGTGCCGACAAAGCTGCCTTCGAATGCGCCTGTTAAGGGATTTACTGTACCAGCTGTACCTGCTGTTTGCCATGGAGTAATGCCAGTTTCAAAGGAAAAGTTTTCGATTAAGTTAAGAGACATTTTAGTTGCACCTCCTCCTTTTTCAGACTTGCCATATCATATGCGCATTATTTACCAAACTCTTCCATCAAGCGTCTAAGTCTTCTAAAATGTATGTTTGCTAGGGATTCATAAAACTAGATTTCCTAATAATAGGTATATCCAATCCGTCATCTGCCCCTTTCCATCTCATGATAGGGTGCATCTATTAGAAGTATAGAGATGAAGCCGGAGGGTGAATGATGAGAGAAGTGATACCAGACCGTGTAAGTATCATCGTTCCTTGCTATAATTCGGAAGCTTATGTGCAATCGTGTTTGAATAGTGTTTTTAAACAGACCTATAAGGAAATAGAGATCATTGTTGTGGATGATGGATCAACGGACTTAACTTGGAACAAGATTCATAGGTGGAAGGAGATCAAAGAACAAACGGCAAAAACATTCTCGTTTGAAGATCGTTTCTATGCCGTGAAGCTGCCGCGCAATACAGGTTATGCGGGAGCGGTGAATGTGGGCATGTATTTGGCCAAAGGCGAATTTATTGCCATGCAAGATTCAGACGATTTATCGCATTCCAGAAGGATTATGAGGCAAGTCCAAGCCATGCGCGAGCATCCATCCCTTGATATGATTGGAACCTCCTATGAATATTTCCAGGATGGCCATTTCGAAAGCCGTAAACGGGAGCAATGGCTCAGCTATGGCGTTCCTAAAATAAATGCTGTCTATAAAAACGGGGGTCATTGTGTTTGTCATGGAACGATATTATTCCGTGCCGGTGTGTTCGATCAGATCGGAGGACCGATTAGGCGTGGTGTCGGCGTCGAGGATTACGATTTCATTGCTAGATGTATAGCAGCGGGTATGAAGGTCGACAATCTGAAAGAAACTCTGTATTTCTACAGGAGACACGAAAACCAACGCTCAAGAGAGTTTTTCCGAAAATAGAAATGATCTGACATGAAGAGTCAGGAAGGGAGACTAGGATGCGAAAAGTTTTCTATGTGGGTTGGATCGGTTTCGGTAATATCGGGGACGATTTAATGTGGGATGTTTTTCGTGAAAGTGCTGATCTCTTGATGCCCGAACAAACTGTTACGGTCGTACCCTCCATGCCCGGTGTAAGTTTACAGGATGTGGCTGATTATGATGTCGTGGTACTTGGCGGGGGTTCCCTGCTTATTCCAGGTTATGTGGACGTCTTGCATCATGCTTTGAAGCAAGGGAAGCAAGTGGCCGTATGGGGAAGTGGCGTCGATTGGATAACTAAAAAAGATATGTTAAATCTATTAAGCGGAGATACAGGGAAGATTCAGTATCAAGCAACGCCTGAACATAGGAAAATGCTGAAGAACATAAGCCAAAATGCTATATTCTCCGGCGTGCGGGGGCCGCTTACCAAAAAGCTGCTGGAATATCTTGAAGTGGATACCGATAGGTTCATTGTAAGCGGAGATCCGGGTGTACTGCTGCGTCCGGATGACTTGGAGCCGCCTATTAATACCAAAATGTGGCCTTCTAATGAGAAGGTCGTGGGGATCAATTGGGGGACTTCCTATAACCGGATTTACGGGGGGCAGGAAGAGCTTTTGGAGAATCAGTTGGCTGAAGCTTGCAAGATGTGGATAGAAGCGGGCTACAAGTTATATTTGTATTACGTATGGAACCCTGATAGAGAAGCATTGACAAGGTTGGCGGATAAGATCGGCAGCACGGAAGCTGTGCGGATCGCACCGAAGGTTTATTCGGCGCAAGCCTTAATGAGGATTATGAAGCGCTGTGCATTCACGGTAAATTTCAAACTGCACGCCAATGTCATGTCAGCCGCGGCTGAAGTTCCCTTCATCGCACTTGGTTATCGGATGAAAACCTTTGATTTCGTAGAATCGATCGGGCTGCACTCCTCTGTTGTTTCAACGGACGAAGAGCGGCTTGCGGAGAAATTAGAACAAACCTCATCTCACATTCTAGAGAATTGGAAACTCGATAGACATCGCCTGCAAGCTAACATTGCTGCTTATCAAACAAGCTTACGCTCTCCTTTCCTTCAGGCATGGAGTTGAGAAAATGGGTTTTATGGAAATTTAAGTAATCGTTATAAGCAACCATGCGAAGATCGTCCTCCTGTCATACATTATAGGAGTACAAGACAAACAGCCCCGGTGCGAGCGCACATGGAAGGAGTGAGGATTTTGCCGTTGCCGAAGAGAAAAGTAATTTCTTCCTTGCGCAAACCAACCAGGAAGAAACCATCTTCCCAGAATCAAAATGTGATTGTCATTAAAAATGAAAAAAGCGGTACTATTCATTTGAAGGATGTTGTCCGCTTTGAAGGCAAGCCGCAGATGGTGCAGCTCCCTGCTTCGGAAATTCGCAGAATGCAGAAACATCTGCGAGTCCTTCTGGTCATCGACCAGTTTAACGTAGGGGGAACCGAGACGCATACATTAGGTTTAGCTCGTGAGCTAATGAGAAATGGTGCGCATGTGGTCGTTGCGGCGAAGACCGGAAGAATGTTAGACGCCTTTGCTGCCCTTGGCTGCCCGGTGTATACCGTCGATTTTGTAACCGATGAGTTCAAAGAGAATACAGGGAAAAAAGCTGAAATTATCGATTATTTAAAGCTTATTATCCGTAACGAAAATATTTCCCTCTTGCATGCTCATCAGTGGCCATCAGGTGTTTTCGCCGTACAGGCTGGGAAGGAAATGAACATTCCAGTCGTGTTTACGGTGCATGGATTCGTTGATGATGCCTTAATTCCATTAGTCAAACAATGCGACACCGTGCTGGCTGTAAGCCAATCGATTGTTAAAACATTGAAAGCTAATCACGTTACCTCTATCTTGCTGCAAAATGGGATCGATGTGTCGGAGTTTTCCTCTCACAAGTCGACCAAACCTTATGTGCGTGCATCCTGGGGAATCGACCATGACGCTCCAGTCGTCACTTATGCAGCAAGGTTGTCGTTTGAGAAAGCGGATATTTCACTTGCGATTATGGAAGCTTGCCGCCGACTGATTGCAGGGGATTATCCGGAACTCAAGCTGATTATTGTCGGTGGCGGGCATCATAAGGAACTAGTTCAAACAGAAATGGCGCGAATTCAAGAAGAAGCCGGCGTCGATTTTATACAACTGGCAGGGGAGTCTCTGCATATGTGTGCTTACTACTCCGCAAGCGATTGTTTTATTGGCACAGGGCGTGCTGCGTTAGAGGCACTTGCCTGCGAATGCCCTACGATTGTTGCAGGAGCTACGGGATATATGGGGGTTATGAGCAAGGAGCTGTATGCCAAAGCATGGGAAACCTGGTTTTGCGATCACGGACCGAGCAAGCCTTGGACGGTTGAAGAGTTCGAGTCCGACATTAAGTCGGTATTGGAGTTGAAAGAGCGGGAACGGGAAGATCTCGGATGGGTAGGCCGTAAATTTGTTGAGGACAAATTTAATGTGCACGATACGATTCCAGCGCTTTTCGATGTTTACTTGAAGCATTTAAAAACATTGCCCTCGACGGAACGAGCTGCTATTCGATCGGAGATAGGAAATAGATAAGCGGAGGTTGAAGAAAGCCACTATATTGGTGGCTTTTTTTTGTTATATAAGAACACTGATTAAGTGTGTCGCGTAAAGTTCTCGAACTAAGTAGCCAAATCGCTCAGCCTGTTCGCCTCACGCCAAGTAACCAACCCGCGCAGTCTGCCCGCCTCACACTAAGTAATCATAGTGCTCTGCATGATCGCCTCGCGCCAAGTAACCAACCCGCTTAGCCTCACCGCTTCACGCCACGGCCTCTCGCTTCCAGTTCTATGCTGCACTTTGTACAACCTAGAACTGCTTTAAACCCCATCACCCCGATCTTCATTGCACAAAGTGCAACGAATTCAGTGGAAATAGCGTGAAAACCGCCTTTTTCTGCCCTTTACGTTGTAGTTTGTACAACGTAGAAGCCGGCAGCGACCGATCTGAGGCCTCTATATTGCACAAAGTGCAGCATAGAGAAAGCAATGGCCGTTGCTTTGCGCTGTCATCGGATTTCATCCGATTTCAGCCGAGGTGCAGGGCTTTAATGAAATAACTGGAGTTTGTGCAGCTAATTCAGTCGCTTTATCTCATTTCTGACGAATATGGCGGAATTAACTGTATAATCCCCATCTATTGGCTACTTGAGCAGCCGAAATGAACAAATTAGCAGTATTTTTTCCTGATAACAAGTAAAAACAAATTAAAACAAATTAAATACACAAAATTAAACTGCATTTAACATTATGATGACAAACCAAGTGTAAGATGTCCATATAGAAACAACCAAATCCAACTAGAGGTGAACATATGCCAACCAAACAAGAGCAGCAAGCATTCATGAAAACGGAAGGCGATATTAATTTAACGGAAGCAAGAAGTGAATGGTGGACAGCTCAAATTGATGAGGCAGCACGAGCTCGTTTGCAAGAGGATGAAGATATCTTTTTGCACCAAACGTTGTCTACACCTTGTCTGAATGTACTCTCCTCCTGTGAAGGAATTTATGTCGAAGATAGCCAAGGCCGCAGAATCATGGACTTCCATGGCAATAACGTGCATCAGCTTGGTTTCGGTCATCCGGCCGTTATAGAAGCTGTAAAGCAGCAATTAGACCAGTTATCCTTCTGTACGAGAAGATACACGAATTTGCCTGCCATCGAGCTTGCTAATAAATTAGTTGCTTTAACAGACGGAGCCCTGCAAAGAGTTCTATTCGCGCCAGGAGCGACATCCGCCATCGGTATGGCACTCAAACTTGCGCGCGCAGTAACCGGCAAATACAAAACATTATCGATGTGGGGAGCGTTTCACGGAGCATCGCTGGATGCAATATCCGTAGGCGGAGAAGGGGCTTTCCGCCGTGGCTTAGGTCCGCTGCTTCCCGGCGCTGAGCATGTGATCCCTTTTAACTCGTATCGCTGTGTGTTTGGCTGTCAGGATGAAGCGCACTCCCTATGCTTGAAGCCTATTGAGTATGTGCTCGAACAAGATGGAGAGATTGGTGCCGTAGTCATCGAAATCATTCGAAATACGGATGTGCAAATTCCGCCTGTCGCATACTATAAAAAGCTTCGAGAGCTCTGCGACCGCTATGGCGCTTTGTTGATCGTTGATGAGACGGCAACGGCTTTTGGCCGAACAGGGAAAATGTTCGCCTACCAGCATTACGGGATTGAACCCGACATGATGGTGCTGGGAAAAGGCTTGGGCGGCGGCGTATTCCCGATGGCGGCTTTACTCGTGAAGGAAGAGTTGAACAAAGCGCAGCAAATGTCGATCGGGCATTACACACATGAGAAATCGCCGGTAGGAGCTGCTGCCGGGTTGGCGACGATCCGAGTCATCGAGGAAGAGAACCTGCTGGAGCATGCGGACCGTATGGCCGAGCTTATGGCTAAGCGTTTGAAAAGCATGATGGAGACGTATCCTCTTATTGGAGACATCCGTCAAATCGGTTTGCTTGTTGCTGTCGAGCTCGTAACCGATCGTGAGAGCAAGGAACCTGCCGTACAAGAGGCCGAGCGCGTTATGTACAGCTGCTTGAGCAGAGGGCTTAATTTCAAAGTGTCCAAGGGGAATGTCCTTACGCTTTCACCTCCTTTGATCATTACGGAAGATCAGCTCAATGAAGCCCTGGATATTCTCGAAATGAGCATCGCCGAACTTGCGTAATTTCATCTAAATATCAAGCATAGCGATTCATCGCTATGCTTTTTGCATATCCAGAAAAGGAAGGGTTCGAAATCTTGCTGTCATCTTCGAACCGTCTTATTTTTGCGCAAACCTTTTGCTACAATGAGGTCCTGACGCCGTTGTCGTTTAACGCACATAGAGAATTTGCCATGGAGGTGCGCATCGTCCGGGTTCACATCGATGAACAACTGCAGGTGGAAGGTCATCCCAATTATATCGATCCGGCAAGGTGGAAGCCGATGATCATGAACTTTTGCGAATATTTCGGTTTAGGCCAGCAGTTGTCTTCATCCAGATTAGCGCCTGTATTTGGTCCTAAGTAAGCGATTTGAGGAATCTAATTGCCTTGGCAGGGGGGAAATCATATAATTTGCTTGAAAGAACAAGAACAACTTCTTATGGATGAGATCAGGGGAGGCAGTAATGGTAACAAATAACAGGCTGAACGTCCCTCTTCATAAATATTGGCAAGAACAGCAAGGAGAAATATCTGGTTTTCTGTCCATCGCAGAAGGCATTACGGAAGCGGTCATGGCTTTGCATAACGCAGACGAAGTCCATTGCCGCTTGAGCCCGGTTACGATTTTAATTGAAGACTCACTCAGGATCACTCTGAGCAGCGATGTGTCGGAAACATCCTGGGCTTATCGTGCGCCGGAACAGTCGGGTCGAGTGAAGCGAGACACGGATGCACGCACGGATTTGTATGCCCTAGGGGTGATCTACTACGAGCTTCTGGTGGGAGAGCTTCCGTACCAAGCGGATGAGCCGGCGGAATGGATTTATGCTCATTTGGCGAAACGTCCCCCGCATCCTAGTGAGGTAAATCACCGCATACCGCAGCAGATCGGCGACATCATCATCAAGCTGATGGCCAAAGCACCTGAAGAACGGTATCAGAGTGCGTATGGTCTTTTATATGATCTCAAAACATGTAGAAGTGAATGGGATCAAAATGGCGTTATTGGAGCATTTGCACTGGGAAGCAAGGACTTTGCAGGCCTTTTGCGAATGCCAATTTTTCTGAGCGGGCGAGAAGCGGAAATGACGGCCTTAACTGATGCTTATGCTGAAAGCTTGAATGGGAAGACGGCGTTTGCTGTCGTTAGCGGGGGCGCAGGCGTCGGGAAGACGACGCTTATTCGTGAATGGTACAGAACGCAGCAGCAAGAGAGAGGTTATTTCATCTCGGGAAAAGCGGATCCGCTCATTAGGGAGGTCCCGCATGCACCGCTGATTCAAGCCTTTCAAGAACTCATTCATCGGCTCCTTTCAGGGAGTGCGGAACAGTTATCACGGTGGAAAGACAAGCTGACTGCGGCACTTGGTAACCATGCAGGCATTGTGGCAGAGATTATTCCGAACATGCACCTGATTATCGGCGAGCAGCCGGATGCTGAGACATTGCCGTGGATGGAGTCTAGAAACCGGCTTCATTTTGCTTTTCAAGTGATGATTCGTACGTTTGCTGGAAAAAGATCGCCTTTTATTTTGTTTCTTGATGATGCGCATTGGGCGGATGCAGCCACGTTGGATTTTATTCGCAGCATGTCAGAAAGTCGGGATCTAGGGTATTTCTTATGTATACTCGCTTATCGTGACAAAGACATGCAGCCTGGACATTGGTTGAGTCATCATCATCGGGGGGAATTTGACCATCGGCGGATTATGCTTTCTTCCTTAACGTTACTGGAAACGGAGCGATTTCTGCGCCAAACGTTACAGTTGGAAGCGTCCAGGGGGCGGTCGCTGGCTGAAGCGGTATTCCAGAAGACTGCCGGCAATCCCCTTTATATGAAGCAATTCGTACAGACGCTCTATGCTCAAAAATGGCTGCGTTTCGATACGCGTGCGGAAACTTGGCTGTGGGATACAGACGAAATCCACAAGCAGGATTCGCTTGACGATGTTTGGGACCTGATGCTGGACAAGCTTCCCTATCAAGCGGGATCTGTGCTGCGCATGGCCGCGTGTATTGGCCATGCGTTTGATTTGCACACGCTGGCTGCTATTTGCCTGCAATCTCCCGAGCAAGTCATGGAACAATTGGAGCCAGCGCTGACGGAAGGTTTAGTACTTCCCGTCAGAGAACGTGAAAGGTGGCGTGGGCTGAATAGGGCTGCGGATTTCTCGTTACTGGACTCGGCAGAACCGAATGTATGGTTCGTATTTATTCACGATACGATTAGGCAGGCAGCCTATGATGCCGTAACGGCCGAAGAGAAAGAGCAGGTTCACGCGGGAATTGGCCGGTATCAATGGGGACTTCAATTGAATGACAAGCCGGATGACCTCATGTATACGACGCTAAATCATTTCATGCTTGGGCAAAATCAATTGACGGACCGTGAGGAAAAACGACTTGTCGCCGAAATGGCGCTACAGGCAAGCCGTAAAGCTAGAAAGTCGGCAGCATACTTATCGGCAGCGAAGTATCTTGCCTTCGGTACAGGGCTTCTGACCGATATGGATTGGGAGGAGCATCATGCGTTAACTTATGGCCTGTATATGGAACGCTTGCAAGCTGAGGTGTTATGCGGTCACTTGGAAACAGGGGAGTTGTTGTTCGAGCAGCTCGTGGCCCGCTCGCATACCCGTTTGGAGGAGCTGCGGACTTATGCGGTGAAACTGGAGCTTGATATCAATCGCGGCAGTGCCAGAGAGGCTTTCCACGCAGGTGTGCAGCTGCTGAGCAGATTGGGCATTGAGCTTCCCAAACAAGTAGGGGCTGATAGGCGCCAAAAGGAACTGAGTCAAACGCGCAGATTGCTTCGCGAAGGAATAGCGAAAAAGCTGGATGCTGAACGCAGGGAGGAAACGTCACCGCTCCAATTGGCCATCCTGCAGCTGCTGCCGCTCGTGGCGCGAGCTTCCTCTTTTGTGGATATGAATCTATTCGTTGTAATCATTTGCCGAAGTATACGTCTGATGCTTGAACACCATGCGGCGAACCGATTTCCGGAAATCATTGCGATTTTTGCCTCGTATATGTCCAGTGAGGAAGGGAGGCATAAGGAAGGATGCGAGCTTTCGGAAGCAGCACGGCATCTGGGTGATGCGGCTCATTCGCCAGTGAAGGCGAAGCTTGCGTTTATTTATGCGTTATCCCACTTCTGGCGCATGAGCGCTCAGGAAACGTGGCCGTTATTCAAAGAAGCTCATCGCCTCAGTCTCGCGAGCGGCGATATGTATTATGCCGGTTTTTCGCTTCGCGGCATGAAGTTCAGTTTGTTTTTCGGTGGACATCTGGAAGAACTGTACGAGTTTTGCCAAGTCCAAGGCGGCGCTTCTCATAAAAAAGATCCTTTCCTCATGAAATCGTTCACGTTATATCAGCAGTTTGCCAAATGCCTAAAAGGAGAGACGGCAGGCCGTCTGACGATGAATGATGATGCGTTCGATGAGGATTCTTTTCTTCAATCGATGAGTCCTGCAGAGACCCGTATAGGACTTGTGTTTGAATATTATATTTGCAAAATTCAACTGCTGTACGTATTCGGAAGCTATCAAGAAGCTGCGGAGCTCTGGGAACGGACGGAGCATAGCGAGCGATACTACAAGTACCATTCGCATTTGCCTGAGGGTATGTTGTACGGCTTTTTAGCCATGTCCAGTGTGTATTGTGACCAATCTGAGAAGCAACAGGAGTTGGTGGACGGAAAGATGCGGGGGATGCTGGGGCAAATGCGAAAATGGGCCGAATTAGGGCCCAGCCATTTCATGCCTAAGTTGTTATTGATGAAGGGTGAAGCGGCCCGTCTGAAAGGGAGATGGGAGCAAGCTTTAACCTGTTACGATGAGGCGATAGACGCGGCGCATGAGAACGGATATACCCATCTAGAGGCCATTTCTTGTGAGCTTGCCGGTAAATTGCTTCTAGCCATCGGTAAAAAGAAGTTTGCCAAAACGTACCTATTGGATGCGTATCATGGTTTTAAGGTGTGGGGAGCTAACGAAAAGTGTTTGCAGCTTCGCGAGCAGTTTTCTGAATTATTCCAACGGTCGAGTGAGGATGGCCGGGTATGGGAGCAAGATTTGAAGCTCACACGCGAGTCCACGCATACGGACTACAAGGATGGAAGCATGGAGCCTTCCGTGGAAGTGGAGCGGGATATGTTCAAGAAAGCGGCAGCCCGTCTAATGCAAGCGTACGGTTTCGAACAGCTGCTCGGCCACTACTTAGTGACGCTCATGGAAAATGCCGGAGCAGCCAAAGGGTTCTGGATTGTGAATAAAGCCGGCGATTTGTGGATTGAAGCCGAGCATGACATTAATCGGAACATATCCAAGAGCGGTCATTCCGCTTCGCTGGAAAGCTGCTTTGATTTACCGATTTCCGTGATCCGCTTCGTAGCCAGAACCAAGCAGCCGCTTGTCCTGGAGGATGCGCATCTGGACGACTTATTCGCGTGGGATCCTTACATTCGCAGCGTTCGCCCGCGATCGATGATTTGCTTGCCCGTTCAGCAGCTGGACCGACTAGCCGGAATCGTCTATTTGGAAAATGAAGCGGTGACCGGGGCGCAAGCCAGCCAACGTTTGGAGTTGATGCAGATGATGTCTGCCCAGCTGGCTGTGCTAAATCGCTTTGCGAGTGAGGGTACCGTTGTGAAAACGGAGCCGCTTGTCATGGATACAGGAAAGCCGAAGCTGGATACCAGTCTGCTCACCCAATCGCTGACCGAACGTGAGAAGGATGTCATGCAGCTGATGGTGAAAGGTTTATCGAATCCGGAGATTGCGCAAAGACTTGAACTGGCCGTAGGCACAGTCAAAAACATCACGCTGTCCATCTATGGCAAACTACAAGTGAATCGCCGCACACAGGCGGTTGCCAAGGCGAAGGATTGGAATATTTGGGAGTAACGAGATAGCGGTAACTTATAAATGAGCTAGGCGGATCTTTATCTGCTTAGCTCTTTTTATTTCCTAGGAAATTCCAGTATACATTAGGTCTTTTCTCATCTTTTATTTCGGGAAAATGACCTTTGGTACTATCGATATTTGTCGAAATTCGCGTAGAATGTGGGGGTTCCAATTCAGCAGGTTCGATTAAAAGGAGGCTTTATGAGAAAAATTTGGGGGCTCTTCACAAGCATGATGCTATTGGCAGGTGTCGTCTTACCCTATCCGATAACAGTAAAGGCGGCAACCTTAGCGCCTGCTGGGGCTGTCAAGCAGCCTACAGCTGCCACGATCAGTTCAATCGGAGCCACGGTTTCTCCGGTAAACGGCAAATATTTTTTTACAGCAGGACAGACGATCAAGATCAGTGTTCCCTTCGAATCGTCGAGCCCCTCTGTGAAATGCGATATGGAATCAACGATTCCCATTTCCATGAACGGTACGCAAGACTGGATGCGTTTGTATAATGCCGTGTTTGAGGGGTACTCCTCTCCGGTCTATGCCTTAGGGATTACCGCGGAAATGCCTTCGGGGCTTGTAGATATTCAAAGAGGCCCGGATGGCTGCGGTCCTTCGGATGGCGTGAACATGCCTACGAATATGTGGAACGCAACCTCGAGTGGGATGACTTATTTTACGGATGGCACGTCCATGAATAATGTGGTTTATTTCAAAAGCTTGATTCCGTCGCCCATCTATATCGACAACGCGCTACCTACCATTACGTTCGGCAATCTGCCGGCAGATACGAACTATAAGAAAACGTTAGGGATAACCGTAACCGCCAGTGACTTGCCGTTGAATGAAAACGTTAAGCTTACGTATACGTGGACACAAAGCCAGACAACACCCGCTGCGGCAGACATTAATACGGTTATCACGAGCGGTGCTGCAGTTGTAGATCCTGTAGTACCTGGCATTTACTTCCTGCACGCCAAAGCGGTGGACGTTGTAGGTCATGAAGTGATCCAAACCAGAGGGCCTTTTTATTTGGATAACACTGTTCCCACGCTCACTTTCGGCAAACAATCGGATGCCACATATAAAAAGAGCCATGGCGTGACAGTCACGACCTCCGACACACCGGCAACAGCGAACACGAGTCTCTTCTATGTATGGTCCCAGAGCGCAACGCCACCAGCGGCATCAGGTATTTCAGGAAGTCTTATTAACGGGGCCGCCCCCATTGAGCCGACGGGTACAGGCGCTTATTATTTGCATGCAAAAGCGGTCGACCTTGCAGCGAATACGGTCATAAAAACAGCGGGACCTTTTAATTACGATAACCAAGCGCCAACCATCAGCATGAATCCGACATCGGGAACAGCCAAGACGAGCCATACATTAACCTATACCGTCGCAGATCCGCATTCCGGAGTGAAACAAGTCAACTACGAATGGTTCAAAGACGGGGTTTCTTACTCAACTGGGACAGGGAGCATGACCGGTGGTACGCTCAACGTACCGAACAGTGTGGAAGGAAGCTACAAGCTGAAGCTAACGGCTGCGGACAATTTGAATAACGTTGGCACCTTGGAAAGCTCCAATTTTAACATTGATAAGACAGCACCGAGCGTTACCTTTTCAGCGCAGGGCAATAGCGCGCCAGGAACTGCCCGCCAAGTGGGCTTTACGTTGCTGGATTCGCAAGGTACGTTAGGGCAGGCCTTCTACTTGTGGGGAACGAGTGTAACGACGCCTGCAGCGAATGATTCCGGTTGGCAGATGTTTTTTGATGGAACCGGCAGCAAAACAACGGTAACAACAACGCTCTCTTCGCCCGCAGGCGCTAACGGTACGCAATATCTGCATATTAAGACAATCGACAGTGCAGGTAACATTGGATATGCGAAAACAACGCAGGGCTTTGTTCTCGACAATACGAAACCTACAGTAACGTTTACGCTTCCGAGCACAGCAGCCTACAGTAAGACGCTGTCAACGGATTTGAATGTGACGGATAACATAACAACAAACCTGGCGAATTTTGTGATTAAATATGCGGTAACAACGCAAGCAACGACGGATGGGAATGATTCGACATGGGCGACGTCTACGATTAGGACCCTCTCCATAACGAATCAAACCGGCACTTTTTATATTCATACCAAGGTTTATGACGAAGCCGGCAACTGGACGTTGGCAACCGGTGGGCCCTATAAGCTGGATAATGAAATGCCAACAGGGGCTGTAAGCATCCCGAGAAAGTTCACGAACGTTACGACAGTGCCTATCCAGCTGAGTGCTACTGATTTGCAAGGTACGGTGGATAAGATGAGATTCGCCGTGGATAGCGGTGTATGGGGGAGTTGGGAGACGTTTACGACTGACAAAACGATCACGATCCCTGCCACACAAGGCACGCGAACGATAGCGGTTCAGTTTATGGATTCGGCGGGCAACATCTCAACGACATATTCCGATACGGTAACTTTTGATACGACGAAACCTGTATTGACGAATATTGCTTATAGCACAACAGCATGGACGAATCAGCCCGTTTCTGCGACATTGTCGGCCACTGATAATGTGACGCCATCCGCTGACATAACGGTAGATGGGCTTACAGGGTTGACCTATGTTTTTCAGACCAATGGCACTTATACGTTCAATTTCCGAGATAAAGCCGGCAACGTGAATACGGCTGTAGCAACCGTAACCTGGATCGATAAGACCAAGCCGGTCATTACGTTAAGCACCAATGGATCATCTCAGCAGAAAAGTGTGAGCACGATTGTTTATGCGACGGATTCGGGGGCTTCACAGAGTGAACTCACTTATGCGCATGCCTGGTCGACATCCAATACGACGGAGCCAACAACGTGGACGTCGCTCGGAGCGGATCACAAAGCGGATAAAAGTGAAGTGACCGGCACTTGGTATTTATGGGTGAAAGTCACCGATAAAGCGGGGAATGTGACGACATTCTGCAGCAATCCGTTTCTGCTTGATAACACAAGTCCGATCGGTACAATATCCTACAAGCCTGCTGGCTTGACCGCCAATAATGTGACGGCGACGCTCACCACCAACGAGCCTGTCGTCGTAACGAATACGGAGCTTGGAAAAAAAGAACATGTATTTACAGATAATGGCCAGTTCCAGTTTGAATTTAAGGATGCAGCGGGGAATGTTGGGGTCGCTATGGCTGAGGTTGGGTGGATTGATCGCAGCTTGCCATCCTCGGATGTCACGCTCACCCCGAACGGTTGGACGAACGGACCTGTTCGTGTCACAGTTGATGCGGCAGGTAGTCCTGAGCGTGAATTAATGGATTTGACGATCACCGGTGAAGCGCAAGTGATCAGCCAGTCGGTGACGAAGGTTGTTTATGAATTTACGACGAATGGGTCTCTCCACTATAAAGTGCGTAATGTGAGCACAGGCATCGTAAGCAATGATGAGGTCTTCGTTGACAAAATTGATCAGCAGCCGCCAACAGGGGAGTTGGTCTACAGTACGGAAAGGCCGACGAATCGGGATGTTACCGTTACGCTGATCACCTATGATGACAATAACGGGACAGTTACAATTCTCAATAATGGCGGAAGCCCTTGGTATACCTTTGTAGAGAACGGACAATTCACCTTTGACTACAAAGATGAGGCAGGCAACATCGGCCACCGAACAGCAGTGGTGAGCTGGATAGATAAGGTAGCGCCTCAGGCAGAGCTCAGTTTCAGCAGTTCAACTTGGACCAAGGATAATGTTGATGTAGAAATTTCCTTCACGGATCAATCTCCAGTGACAGTAACGAACAATGGGGGCAGCAAGCGGTATACGTTTACAGACAATGGTACGTTCGTGTTTGAGTATCGCGATGCGGCAGGCAATGAAGGACAGACGGTCGCTTCAGTTACCTATATTGATCGAGAAGCTCCCGAGGCCATTGTTACCTATAGCCATATAGGGTGGACGAATCAAGATGTCGTGGCAACATTGACCGCTACAGATAACTCGGGCGTACCTGTACAGATTCTTAGTACGGGGAACAACACGCATACGTTTACGCAAAATGGGTCCTTTACTTTTGTGTTCCAAGACGTTGCTGGAAATGAGCGTGAGTTGGCGGCGACCGTTGATCGGATCGACAAGACGCCGCCTGTCGCTTCCATTCAATATTCGGAAACGACAAAAACGCGATCGGATGTGCGGGCAACCGTTCTAGCGAATGAACCCATCACCGTGATCGGCAATAATGGCAACACGGCTTACGATTTTACAAGCAATGGAACTTATTCATTCGTCGTTGTAGATCGGGCCGGCAATCAAGGTTTCGTTCAGGCGACTGTCAATTATATCGATCGAACACCACCTACACCGCGATTATCTTACAGTACGACAGCAGCTACAAAGGATGATGTCATCGTAACGGTAGATGCGGATGAGCCGTTCTATGTATTGAACAATAATCGTGCGAAGCAGGTAGTGTTTAAGGATAACGGTACGTTCACCTTCTATTTGCAGGACGTTGTAGGAAATTTGACGGAGATTCAAGCTACGGTAAAGAACATCAATAAAACAAAGGCAAAAGTGACCTATACCTATAGTGAAACAGCACCAACGAAAAATAATGTGAATGTAACCATTACTTCCGATCAAGCACTTACTTTCACAGGTATGAGTGGAAATGTAGTCACTTTTACGAGCAACGGCACACGTTGGATTGACGCTGTAGATACGCTGGGAAATAAATATGCGTTACGTATTGATGTAAGCAATATTGATCGCGAAGCACCGAAGCTTACCTTTATCGGCGGCGAGCCCTTGCTGCTTGAAGTGGGAGCCGTGGTGAAACCACTGGCGGATGTCACTGCGACAGATCAGGCAGACGGCGATATGACAGCAAAAATCAGCGTAGCTCAGAATACGATCAATTCTCAAGTACCTGGTGAATATGCGGTCGTGTATAAAGTGAAGGATCGTGCAGGCAACGAAGCGGTAGTGACTCGGAAGGCGATTGTCATCGCACCGACGGAGTTCACCGTTTACGTCAATTCCGTGAAAGTGCAGGATACCGATGTGGTTGTGTACGGCGATGCGATCCAACTTTCGTTGTTCGGCATTCAAGGAGCGAGCTCTGTGAAATGGGCGAAAGGGCCGAAGAGCATCGGAGATTTCAAGGCAAATGGCAGTCTGTTAACCAATGGTGTTTTACCTATAACGGAATATGGCTATTACACGTTACTCATTCAAAATCAAGAACGTCAGTTGAAGCTCATTCGTGTGTATATTTTACCAAGACAAGCTTCTTAGGAGTGTGAGCAATGATCAAGGATCGATTTCAGATAGGCAAAAAATTAGCGCTCATTGGAGCCGCGTTTGTCCTGCTCTTTCCGATCGGAAGCGGGTTGGCGTTGGCCGCAGAAGATGAGCTGACACCACTTACAGTTTCCAATGCATTCATGGAAGTCAGCGTGAATAAAGAGACGGGAAGGTTCAGCGTCAATACCAAACAAGGCTCTCCGTTAAAGAGCGGCGACGATAACAAGGCGCTGCTCTTTAAAGAACAGCTCCCGGAGACTTCTTTCACGACGTTCCGCATTAACGGGAAGGATTATATTTTCGGCAACGGATATGGCTTCCTCGGATCGAACGGAAGCTTTACCTCTTCCCCGGCAAATCAGGGATTGACGAATAAGTCGGTATGGAACATCGAAGGTATGAATATTACGCAGACGCTAACACTCGTCGACGATCCTACGAATCCTAACGCAGGCAATATGAAAGTTTCGTATCAAGTGAAAAATAAAACCAATCAGAATCAGAGTGTGGGCTCCCGGATTTTGCTGGATACGATGCTCGGACCGCAAGACGCTTCTCCCATTTCGGTCGCTGGCGGGAATACGTACATTTCCAATGAAAAGGTTATTACAGGGCAGCTCCCTTATTATTGGAGTGCGACGGACAATCCAATCAATCCCAAGGTGATGTCATACGGCTTTATGCAAGGCTGGGGAAACAAAGCGCCAAATCAGATGATTATTGCCCATTGGAATGGCATTTCCCAAACCAAATGGGATTACACCGTAAATCCGTTGCTCGATTTTACGAACAAGCAGAACGCTTACGGTTCTGCCGATAGTGCAGTCGCCCTTTATTGGGACCCGGCTAACATTGCCCCGGGTGGTGAGGCTGTATTCGAGACGTACTACGGTCTAGGCAGCTTTTTCACATCAAAAAAAGAAGCTACGTACCGGTTGCAAGTGGGTGCGCCCAAGCAGCTGATGCTTAACGATGATCGTAACGGCTACAAGGAAAATGAGTTTGAGATACGCGTTGATATTGATAATGCGATTGACCGTTCGGTGAATATGGAGGGCGTTCAGGTCACACTAGGCTTGCCTGATGAGCTCGAGCTCGCACCCGGACAGGGAATAACGAAAGTAGTAGGCCGTATGAAGGTCGGCGAGACACAATCCGTTTCCTGGCGCGTAAAACCTAAAGTGCAGCTTGCTTATAAAGCAGCGCAATTTCAAGTTATCGCCCAAGCAGCAGGCGGAGAGGAGAGCATTCAGGCTTCTTATGTTGTTCTTCCTGCCTTAACGGGGGAAATTCCCAGCATGCAGTTGATGGAGGTTTTCCCGAGAAAACTGTACACGCTCGATGAGAAACCTGCGCTAACGCTGCAAGGAGCAGGGTTTGAGATTTTGAAAGGGTCATCAGGTTGGAACCTGGACGTTATTCGAGATCGCGATGGAGCAAGTGTAGCGATTCCTGCTTCGGACGTATCCATTCAAGATGATAAACAAATTACGGCCAAATTGAATTTAACCAGCGACCTGTGGAAGCAGCATAAGCTTGAAGTAGGCTCCTACACGGTGAGGTTGACAGCAGGCAGCAAAGTATTCGAGAAAAAAATCGAGTTTACGCTGGATAAAAGCTTTAAATCGAAAGATTACGGTATTCTGCTGGTCGTTGGCGATAACATGACGCAAGAGACGGGGCAAACCTACCGTTTGCTGCCTGTAAAGAGTGAAACCGAGCTTGCGAATTATAAAATGGAGTTCGAACGATCCGGCGGCCGCCAAGTTTCGCTGCTGGAAATCCGTGGTTCCATCTTGGCGAAAAACGGCGATGGCGGGAAAGTTGTCTATGAAATTGATAAAGGTTCGACGATCAACTCTGTCATTCACCACGATACAACAGAGATGCTAACCGCTATCTTCGGAGAGGCTTCGCAAAAGATTACCATTCAGAAGAGCGCCAAAGATAGCACGCACGATCATGATTATATCAATTTGAAAGGAAATGGGGCACTTTCGATCCCGAACTTCAAATTTGCCTATGGGCCTTTCAGCGTTGAGTTGGAGGACGGTAAAAAATACGCGCTGGAAGCCAAGGAAGATGAGCAGGAACAGAAGATTGAAATCAAGTGGGACGTATTAAAAGGTTTATCGATTATTCAACGACTCGCGTGGTTTCAACTTAATATTAAGAACGCTGTGATTGGAACAGAAAGCGTATCCTTCGGTGGCCGGCTTGCCCTGGACTTCGAGCCAGGCCCTAAGAAAGACACGGGGAAAGAGGGGGACTCAGCCAATTCGTCGAATCCACCGACGAATCCGCCGACAGATGTAACGGAGAATGTAGACGGCGAAGACGATGGAGCAGGCTCCGTGTTGGTCTCCGTCGATTTGGATGAGGCTAAATTCGGCGTTCGGCAATTGGACAATGCTTTTGGGCCTGCAGGTAAATTCGGTTTTCTAGGTTTGCGAGCCGAAGGGGAAGCCGGGCTCCCGAAAAATCTGGTCCCAGGACTTGATCTGGGGGTAGACGGTGTTGTTCGGGTAGATACGTTCGAGAAGAAATATGAAATTGAAGCCAATGTTCAATTTAAAGTGGTCGAATTGAACGGAATGCTGACCCTACGATTAACCGATACGAATTTTCCGATTATCGATAATTTCCGCTTCGTTGTCGGCGGGGAACCGGGTATTCCGCTGATACCAATCGCTCCGGTTGCGTATATCACAAAGGGTGGAGGCGGAATTTATAACATCTACGATACGTTAATGGGCAATTATCAGTTTCTGCCACCGCTTAAATTAGAAATGATTGGCGGCTTGAGCATCGCCAAAGTGTTTAAAGCGGATGATGCCACGGTAGGGCTATCGATGCGGGGGGTTGAATTCTCCGGCGCATTCGAGGTGCTCGGGATACAGCTCCTGGAAGAAGTATACGGAAGCGTATTGCTCAAGGACTCCTTCTCGCAGTTTGGCGTTGAACTCAAGGCTGGAGCCAAAATTAATATTAAAAATTTGCTCACCGGCGAAGTCTACGTTGTCTTCCGGTACGATCCGGAGCAGCATGGCAAGCTCGGACCGGTTTATTTGGCTGGCGGCGGCAATTTGCAAGTGAAGCTTCCGAGAGGTTTGGTGCTTGCAGCGGCCGAGGGCGAAATTAGCTCGGAGAAAGTGGCAGGAAACGTAGAATTTATTGGCATTCCTTGGGGCTTTGAGTATGAATGGGGCGACAAAAAGCCGTCCATCACGTTGGGCAAGCGTAACTTAATGAGCAGCAGAAGCTTAATGGCTGGAGAGGCAGCACCAAGCAATGAAGGAGCGGCTCCCGAGCAGTCAGCTAAGAGCCTCATTGAACAGACGTATTATGATGAGTCAGGGAGCGTTTCCGGCACGATGAGCTTCGGAACGAACATGAAGACCGTTGCCAGCTCAGGGCCAAGAAGTAATGTGCAGCAGCCAACGAGAAGACTGTTGAAAGCTGCCAATCCGAATGTGTACGCCATTCCGGTTTCTTCGGAGCAAGAGATGGCCTTACTGGACATTACGTTCTCAGGGGATCCCGCTGAGCTCCAAGTCGTGGATCCAGCCGGCAATCCGTACCCGCTTGTCTCCGGCGAAAATTACGACATTCAGGAAGTTCCAGCTGAAGAATCTGCTTCCGGAGAGCGTGAGCAAAGCGTTTTGATCTCGATGAAACATCCCATGGCCGGCACCTGGCGTGTAACGACAGATCGTGAACTGGAGTGGACACTTGAAAATGTTACCGTACCTCCAACATTCACCAATGTCGATATTCAACAACCGGATGCCACGAATCCGCAACAGATATCGGTAAATTGGCAAAGTGATCATACGACGAACGAAAAGGTTTCCTTATTCCTTAGCACCAACAATGAGAACGACCCAGGCAGTCTGCTTGTTCAAGACCTTGACGTTTCCGCAGGTTCTGCGCAAATCGTTTTGCCGAACCCGACGCCCAGCGGTACGTATTATGTGAAGGCAGTTTTATCACAGGGCGATACGAATGTAACCAGCAAATACAGCAGCCAACCGTTGCACCTGGTGAATCCGCATCAACCGGCTTCTCCAGGTCAGGTTCACTTGCGCCCGGCAGGCAATGGACTGATCGAGCTTTCCTGGAATGAGCAAGCGGTAGATGGATACACCGTACAAGTGTTGGACGAGAATGGGAAGGCCATACCTAGCTTGGGTGTTATTGAACTGGCAGGCGATGTTCACAAGGCGAATATCGGAGGGACTTTGCGGAATGAAGCCGGTGAAAAAGTCGGTATGCTGCCTGGCTCTTCTTACAAAGTGTCCATCGGCGCTTACAAATTAGTTGACGGCGTCAAAGTCTACTGCGAGCCTGCGGTTACGGATGCGGTCCTTTTACCGGAACCACAGCCTGCCCATATACAATTGTCGGTGCTTCATGCCAATCATGAGCCCATTACCAATATGTATACGCAGGATGGAACGACAACCTATATCACGAATGAAAACAGTACGCTCTTGCAAATGCATGCGGATCAAGCTGTATCGTCCGACGTTATTGTAAATAACTTAAAGCAAGAACCGCAATCAGGGACCGATTGGGAACGATCCATTTCGTTAAATGAAGGGGAGAACGTCATCCAATTATTCTCGACGAATGCGCGAGGCGATACCACAGCTTCCAGCGTTCGTGTGATTTCGGATACGACTGCGCCTGATTTAAAAGTGGAAAGTGCTCGCACCGCATCTGACCAGCAAACGGTCATCGTGAAAGGGATGGCGGAGCCAGGGAGTACGGTAACGATAAATGAGGAGCCGATTGACGTTCAGACGAGTGGCGCCTTTGAGAAATCGATACCTATGGAGGGCTACTTGTCCAAACCTATCGTTGTAACTGCGAAAGATATCGCAGGGAATGAAAACCTGCTGAATGCCGAAGTTGTCAATAGTCAACTGAGCTCACTAATCAAAGTGGAGCTGCGTGCGAAAGAAGGACTGATGAATGACGATGTGTTGCAGGTAGAAGCAGGCAGTGATCAGTCGTTGGAACTCATAGGGACAGACAAAGACGGACAATCGTTCAGCATTGATCCTAACAGTGTGAAGTGGAGCGTCCTCTTGGGGGATACGAATGGGGACATTTCAGAGCAGGGACGCCTACAGGCTGAATATGAAGGTGATATGGTCATCAAAGCTTCCTATTCGGTGGCTGGAGATTTTGCTTTTGAGGATACGATGGCTGTAAAAGTAATCAAACCGCGTGGAGCGCCGGAGACTCCTCCTGTTCAATACGATGATTGGTATGTGCCGCCAACGTCCGGCGCGTCCGAACATGGCGATGGCAGTGGCGGTGAATCCACAGATTCACCCGTAAAAGATACGCTGCAAAAAATTCTGCAAAGGTTGATTGAGCAGGAGCAAGGCGTTGATTACATTACGTCTGCTATTCTTACCAACAATCAGGAAAGTGTCGTTAAAATTCGCAATCGTGCAATCATTCGCATACCGGCTCAGCCGCTTCAGGAAAGCGTTGGACTGGGCATTGGAGCCGTGCGGGATCCGAAGAAATATGAGGCAGGTCGTCTGAAAGTGATTGGCGACATTTATGAGTTTAAGTTCGATAAACCTACGGTGCTTCAAAAACCGGCAGAACTGACAGTTCGCTATAGTCTGGAAGAACTTCAGGATCCAAGTCGAGCAGCGATATACTGGTATGATGAACAGATGCATAAGTGGGAATATGTCGGTGGTCGCGTAGACCCGGCAGCAGGCACGATAACCGCTTCGTTGCCGCATTTTAGCAAATATGCCTTATTGTATAACGGTGATTTGCCGGTGTTCGAGGATATGCCACCTAGTCATTGGTCCCATGATATGGTGTACAGATTAGCTTCAATGGGAGTAGTAAATGGGGTTCCTTCTGGGAATGGTTTAGTCTTTGAACCAGAGCGTTCCATTAAGCGGCAAGAGTTTGCCAAAATCGCCGTGGGTGCCGAGGGCACAGCGTCCGTCACCACCATACACGAGATCTCACCTGAGTTCGTGGATCAAGAGCTTGTCGCTTCGTGGGCAAAGCCTTACGTAACAGCGGCAATAGAACAAGGATGGCTCGGAGGTACGAAGAGAGACGAAAAACGATATTTGGACCCTACGGTACCGATATCCAGAGCGGAGGCCATTGCGATTATCGGCCGCATGATGAAAGTGGATACAGCTGCAGCGGGTGGTGCAGAGGAGTCCTTCACCGATGCTGAAGCTATCCCCGGCTGGGCAATGCCGTATGTGCCGATGCTTGTGAAGCTTGGCGTCATCAGCGGATACCCGGACGGCTCGCTTCATCCGGAGGCACAGATTACTAGAGAAGAGGCCGCCGCCATGATTAGCAAAATGCTGGACGCCAAGAGAAGAAAATGAATCATTGCAAAAGACAACCCTTGTGGTTGTCTTTTTTGTTATTCAAGCATGTAAGACCATGTACTGTTGTCTTATGGTAAATTTGCGGATATTACACAATTGCAGGAAGCGCACATTCGAATCTTGTCTTCTTAACATATGATGACAAGATAGGGACATCATGAAAAGGATGTGTGCTGTATGAGAAGAACTTATCATCACCCCACAAGAAAGCACGGCCGCGTCAATGCCGGACAGAAAGGACGAACGCCTTCTTCGCCAACGATCGCCGCGCAAGCAGCAGCCAGTCTAGGAACACCGGTATGCGTAGTACTCAAAGATGGTTCTGTCTATTATGGCGTTCTGAAAGAAGTGCAGGTTAGTCAAGTTGTTCTCCAAGGATTTAAAGGCGACAAGAAGATTCCACGAAATAAAGTGAGATCTAAAGCGCATATATCCAGTTTCGGCGGTTTAGGTAACATACTTGGGCTGCTTGGTGGCGGAGGACTTGGCGGTTTATTTGGAGGGGGCTCCGCAGGTGGCGGATTACTGGGAGGTCTTGGTCAAGGTGCTGCCAAAAGCGCAGGCGGATCTGGCGGTTTGTTTAGCAACATAGGCAGCTTTATGAAACTTGGCATGGGTGCCATTCAATTTATCATGCCGTTGATGAAAGGTTTTTCGATTTAAAATAGACAACCAAAAGTCCGGGGATTTATATCCTTGGGCTTTTTGGCCTTTCATCCTATTTTCAGCAATAATCGTTTACATATTGAGTTTCCGCGTCCCAAGCCATTTGACCTTAGCATGAAAAGTTTTATTTGGCCAAAATAACATTTCCCAACGATACATATTTTTGTCTTCCTGTTTAATAATAAAGAACAAGAATTTAAGTTTGTAGCGAACAGGGAGAAAGATATGCCTAATGAAATAGAGGAATTAAACGTTAAAGAGAGCCGAATGGAGTTCGATTACTGGCTGCAACAAGACGTTTTTTCATTCCAGTGGTGGGTTATCGTCATTGTTAATCTGGTAGTTTTTGTGCTGCTGCTGATTGCTATGGATCGTAAAAGGACACTCAGCATCGTATTAGCCTTCATGACGGCATTTATTATTGTCGGGGCTGTCGACCAAATCGGTAAGTTTTTCGACTTGTGGCGCTACCCGCATCAGCTAATCCCATTTACTGAGAACTTAAATGCCGTCGACTTCTTTGTGGTTCCCTGTATTTTTGCCTATTTGTATCAGAGGTTTTCCAGCTGGAAGTCATTTCTGATTGCTGGTGTAGTGGCTTCGCTAGTCATTTCGTTTATCGGTGAGCCCATTTTCGTGTCCCTCGGTATGTATCAGCTTATGAGATGGTCCTATTGGCAGTCGTTCATCGTCTTAGTTCCCATTGCAATTCTGGTAAAAGGATTCGTTGACCTGACTCAGAGCAACGTGCTCCATTTTAACGTCGATCGGGAATTGGTCATCAATTTTAATACTAGGAACAAAAAGAAAATAAGATGAATAGAGAGCTCCACAAGACTGCTCTTTAATTGGAGATGACATCATGATAAAGCAAGCAGACTCCATAAGCTCATCAGAGCTCGGGACACTTTGGCTTACCTATCAGCAAAAGACACTCATTCTTCGGGTGTTGGATTACTTCATAGCGAAAACAGAAGATCATGAAGCAAGAAATATTATGGGTGGCTTATGGCAGGATCTCGATCATTATGTGAATAAAATTACCAAATTGTTTGAAAATCAAGGCATTGTCGTACCTGTTGGTTTTACCAAAGGGGATGTCAATTTAGAGGCGCCGAAACTGTATGACAATGGATTTGATATCATGTTCCTTCGCATTTTGAAAGAAATAAGCATGGGCATGTATACCCTCAATTTAAATATGTCCTACCAAGGCGAGGTGATGGATATTTATGAGGGGTTAACCGTCATTACTCAGAATATCTATAAACGATCGACCGAATATTTGCTGAAAAAAGGGATTCTCACTACGCCACCCAAAGTGACGATGCCTATTGCCAATGAGTTTATTGAGAGCAAAGACTATTTAAGCGGATTCAATCTCTTTGGGGATAAAAGGGCTTTAAATACAATCGAAGTCGGCATTCTGCATCATGGGATTGAGACAAACAATGTGGGGTTGCAGCTCATTTCAGGCTTTGCCCAATGTGCGAATACCCCGGAAGTAAAGGAATATTTTGTGAAGGGCATGGAACTTGCAAAGAAACAAATTACAATCTTTGAAGATATCCTCCTCCAAAGCAATATCCAGTTCTCGGCTACTTCCGGGAGTACCGTAACAACTTCTACGATGGCCCCATTTTCGGAGAAACTGATGATGTTTTGCATTCACCTTCTCAATACGTTCGGCATGGTCAGCAGCAGTTTTGGCACTATTTTCACGTTGCGAAATGATTTGAATTTAAAGGCAGGACTACTCGCCAAGGATATCTATGTCTATACCCACGATGGCATTAAGCTGATGATTAAACATGGTTGGTTGGAGGAACCGCCGCAAATGGAGGACCGCAAACAACTAATCAAGCAGTAAAAACAAATAAAGAAGAGACCCCTATGACAAAAGATGAACTTGAGAAAATTTTATGGAGCATCGCACTGCCAGGATTCCCTCAACTTTTGGATGGCAAGATTGCAAAAGGCGTTCTTTTCATTGGATTAGAAATATTAATCAATGTCCAATCCAATTTTAATACAGCTATCATGTTAAGTTTTCAAGGGAAAATGGAGGAAGCAGCGCAGCTATCCAATTATCAATGGCTAATGTTTTATCCTTGTCTCTATTTCTTTGCTATGTGGGACGCTTATCGAGATGCGATTGGTGAAAAAAGGCCATTCATGTATATACCGTTCGCTTTCTCTGCCTACTTGGTTACGGTCGGTGTGATGTATTCCACAACATTCCGTATAAAAAATGTGCTGCTAGGCCCGATATGGCTTCCTATGATTTGCGCGCCAATTGGTTTAGGGGTCGGGTTCATGTTGATGAAAGTAACGAAGCGATTTATACGGTCCGAAGATCAGAAATAAGGAATAGTCCATTGAAAAAGACCGGCTCACGGGTATGAGGCGGTCTTTTGCTTCCTGGATTCATTTAATTGGAAAAAGGCAGCGTTATTTCGATGAGAGTGCCTTTATTGACGTCACTTTCAACTTTGATTTTACCGGCGTGATTTTCTATGATTTTTTTGCTTACCATAAAGCCCAGGCCGGTTCCATTTTCTTTGGTTGTATAAAAAGGTTGACCTAGCTTGGAGAGAGCTTCTTTGGGAATTCCGCAGCCTTGGTCAGCTAGACGAATCATCATCTCTTGATCATTTTCGCTACTGACTTCAAGCGTTATTTTACCCCCATCGCGCATGGATTCAATGGAATTTTTGATAAAATTGATAAATACTTGCTTCAACTGATTTTCATCGCAGTAAAGATGTGTAGCTCCTGGCTTGAACTCAGCCAGAAATTCAACATTGTTCAGGATCGCTTGTGAATCCAAAAGCGTCATAACCTGGCTCAGCAGCACCCGAATATCTTTTCTCTCAAATTTAATCGATTGCGGCTTCGCCAGTATTAACAGTTCGCTTAGAATCAATTCGATCCGTTCGATTTCGGACGTCATGATATCGAAATAGAGGGGTTTTTCTCCAAACCCTGACTTCATCAATTGAATGAACCCTTTAATGGACGTAATAGGATTCCTGATCTCATGAGCGATACCAGCGGCTAACTGCCCGGCTACGGATAATTTCTCGGAATTTTGAAGATGTTCTTGGGCAATTTTCCACTCTGTAATATCCCTGAAGATAACGGACCAACCAATCTGTTTTCCTTTCCCGTCAAGAATAGGCGAAGCGGTTAATAGCACGTTAACCAGATTCCCATTTTTATGTAACCGTTTCGTTTCGACACCATTGACGGACCGCCCGGTCTGTACTTGCTCACGGCTATGCTTGAACTCCTCTGAACATTCAGGAGGAATGAAGGGGAGGAGATGTAATTTAACGCCAATGACTTCTTCCTTCGACCACCCGAAAATATGGACAAATGCCTCATTTACTCGTTGAACAAAACCTTCGTTATTAAAAATTAGAATGGCATCCGCATTATTTTCAATAAATGATTCCAATTGCTCGGTTTTCGCTTTCAGATCCTCTTCGGCTAACTTTCTTTCTGTAATGTCCTTAATTTGCGTTATAAAATATAAGGGCTGTCCACTTTCGTCCTTCATGCAATTGATAGCCAATAGTACCCATACGGTGTAACCATTTTTGTGGATAAATCGTTTCTCCATTTGGAAATTATCCATGTTGCCATCTAAAATTTGATCCCTTATATCCCACGTTTTGTCTATATCATCCATTTGAAGGATGTCTTGAATCGTCATGTCAAGGAAGTCTGATTCCGTATAACCCGTAATTCGGCATAACGATGCATTCACTTTCAGCCATTTTCCTTGCATGGAGAGTAAAGCTATGCCAATCGGGGAGTATTTGAATACTTGAGAGAACAGTTCGGGCTGTGAAACATCCAAATTCTTTGCCATATATCCTCCTAAAACGTCGTAAGATCCATATTAAAAGAATTGGACAAAGAGCAGCGTTTTCCTTTTTCATTGCGCACAAAAAGCCCCTTACCCTGACAGATGGGAGAGGCTCCTCGTTGTAGTTTCAGCTATTAACTTCGAATACCCTTGTAAATAAATTCAATAACTTCTTTCTCAATTGGATAGTCGCCGGCCTCTTTTTCTCCAATGATCACTTCTAGCATTCCGGTATGGGAGACCGAGATCATACTCATACTCCCAAAGATAAAACGCAAAGCATTCGAAAGGGATTCAAATTGAAAAACACCTTGTTCCCGTCCGTTTTCCAGAATGCTCTTTAATTTATTTGTAGAGTTTTGAATAAACGTAATGATTTTGTCCGCTCTTGTGCTATTCATGGCTAGTTCTTGTCTAACAATTAATGAAATTTCCCGATCTTGTTGATAAAAAGCAATCATAACCTCTAGATATTTCTGCAAATCTTGCTTGGGGTCCCCGGTTTCGGCAGAAAAGGGCAGTTTCTCAAGCGGTTCAAGAATAGCCAGAAATACGTTTTCCTTGCCTCCGAAATGATACGAAACCAGCGGCAATGATACACCGGCCTCGTCACAAATCTTTCTGACGCTTGTCCCTTCGTAACCTTGTTCGGAGAACAGCTTTTTGGCAGATATGATAATTTTTTGTTTAACATCGATTTCTTGTTTGTTCATGTAGGATTCAACTGCACCTCCGTATAACAGTTGTTAGCAACACCTGTTCTAACGAATTTTATAGGAGAATATCACAATAGTCAAACGCCTGTGGCTCCTTAAAAAGGAGTGCGGGTTATTTTATTTTTGGGGAATCGATTGTCGGAAAAATTTTCATTGACGGCTCTAATCCCGAGGTCATATAATAACGACCATAGAGTTTAACGTTTGTTAAAAACGAATGTTAAAAACAAGTGTTAAACGGAAAATAAGAAAGAGGAGAAAACATGAAACGAAAAATTATGCTGTATGTCATTTTAACCGTTATCGTTCTTGGCGGAGGCAGTATTGCCGGGTATTTCTGGTATGAAGGACAGAACTTCATCTCGACCGAGGATTCCCGACTGGCCGGCGATGTCTATAAAGTGATGCCACGTATTACGGGGAAAGTGACGTCCCTGCAGGTCGATGAAGGTGCGCATGTGCTTGCCGATCAGATCGTCGGACAACAGGATAGCAACAATTTGGCCACGAGCAGCTTGGATCAAGCGGCATTAAGATCTCCGATCGCAGGCACGGTGATCAAGACCTTGATTAAGACTGGCGAAGTGGCGTCAGTCGGCCAGGCTGTAGCGATGATTGTAGACCCTACCAAGCTATTTGTGTCAGCCAATATAGAGGAAACGGCCATCAATAAAATTCATGAAGGCCAGAAAGTTGAGATTAAATTGGATAATTTCCCAGGCAAGGTCTTAACAGGGAAGGTAAAAGAAATAAGCAAAGCTACCGCATCGACCTTCTCGCTGCTGCCTTCAACGAACACAAGCGGGAATTTCACTAAGGTCACACAGCGTATTCCTATCAAAATATCGATTGAAGACAATCAAGGGCTTGACCTATTGCCGGGAATCAGCACAACCATCAAAATTCACTTGAAGAGCAATTAAACAAAGAGGAGCCAGTTCAAATGAATCGATTAAATCAACTAATAGTTCCCGCTGTTTTCGTGCTTGCTACCCTTACTGTTCTACCTGCATGTGGGGCGATTGAAGCAGAAGAATCAGGAGCGTCAGGCGTTCCTGTTCAAGTCATCAAGCTGGGGCAAGGAGCAGCGGCTGGCCTGAATGGCAAAATCATTCCTGATCAGAGCATTAATATCGTTTCGAAGGCGTCCGGTAAAGTAGCCGAAGTTCGCGTGCAAGAGGGCAGCAAGGTGAAAAAGGGGGATGTGCTTGTTCAGTTGGAGACCAGCGAGTTGACCCAACAGGTTAAACAAGCTGAATACTCTTCCACCGCAGCTCAGGCTAAGCTGGCTGATACGCAAGCGGGTGCCCGTACGCAAGAGATTACAGGACTCCAGAGTTCTATTCTTGCAGCGGGTGGGGCTTACCAACAGACAACAGCGGCCGTAGAGCAAGCTAAAGCAGGGTTGGATCTTGCTACAAGCAGTTATAATCGTCTTCGCAATGCGTTCGAGAGCAGCTCGAGTGTATCGCAAGATGATTTGGATAAAGGAACGCTTGACTATGAAAAGGCAAAAGCCGGTTACGAGCAGGCTTTAGGCGCACAGAAATCTGCCGAAGCTCAATTGAGAGGGGCCGAAGCTAAGCTGGAGCTTGCCAAAGTGGGCCCGACAGAAAATACGATTAAAGCGCTCCAAGCGGATGTTGAGCGGTTGAATGCTACGCTTGAGCTTGCGAATAGCGGGCTAAGCAATGCGACAATTACGGCTCCAATCGACGGAGTCATTGTGAAAAAAGGCATTTCACCAGGTGAGTTGGCACAGGCCGGAGTGCAGATCCTCTCACTTGTCAATATGGATCAAGTCCAAGTAGAGCTTAGCGTGATGGATAGCCAGATTACACAGGTGAAAGAAGGCATGGCCGTTGAAGTGAAGGTGCAGAATATACCGGATAAAAGTTTTCAAGGCGTGATTTCATTCGTCAGCCCGGTAGCCAACACTAACAGCAACACATTTCCAGTTAAAGTAAAAGTCGATAACAAAGACGGTTTGTTATTTGCCGGCATGGTGGCGGAAGTCCAGCTGAATGCTGCACAGCAGAGTCGTCTGGAAGTGCCGAAGAGCGCAGTGGTCAAAAAGGACCAAAAAGAATATCTGTTCACCGCAGAGGGCAGCACAGCACATCTCGTTGAAGTGAAAACAGAAGAGAAAAACCAGGATTGGCTCTACGTGATGCCTAACGATAAGATCAAAGCCAATCAACAAATCATCGTGAAGCCTGCCGATAACTTGGCTGAAGGCACGAAGGTCAAAGCCGAATAGGAGGCGCTGCAATGGCTGATGAATCGGTGGTTACCCAACATAAATCGGAAGGCAATGGCCAGATGTGGCTGTCGCTGGTTGCTATCGTCACAGGTACGTTTGTCGCTGTATTGAACAGCAGCTTAATGAACGTAGCCATGAATAAATTCGTTGCCGTATTCGGCTCGGATCTCACGACCATGCAGTGGATTATTACCGGATATACGCTGGCTTCCGCCATGGTTATTCCGATGAGTGGATATTTGGGCGGAAGATTCGGCAATAAGAATTTGTTTATCTACTCTGTAGCCGGGTTTACGATATTTTCTGTATTATGCGGTTTGGCGTGGAGCGCCAACACCATGATTATATTTCGAATTATTCAAGGGTTCGCCGGCGGCTTCATCATGCCGGTCGGGATGTCGATTATTTTCACCACGTTCCCGAAGGAAAAGACAGGTACGGCCATGGGACTATGGGGGATTGCAGCCATGGTGGCTCCCGCGCTCGGGCCGACTTTCGGCGGGTATTTGATCCAGAATTTCAGCTGGAGGCTCCTGTTCTTCATCAATGTGCCGATCGGAATTCTGGCTGTCGTGCTGGGCAAGATACTTATGAAGGAATCGCCTCGCACAACAGGATTAAAATTTGATACGCCAGGGGCCATCTTGTCCATGACGTTCTTCGGGAGCTTGCTGCTAGCTTTGAGCAAAGGGCAGTCTGAAGGTTGGACTTCGTTGTTCATTGTCAGCCTGCTATTTGTTGCTATCTGCAGTTTAATGCTCTTAATTTGGGTGGAGCTAGGAGCCAAGCAGCCTGTTCTGGACTTGAATTTATTCAAAAATGTTAAGTTTACGATTAGCGTTATCTCAGGCAGTTTGGTCATGATGGCCATGATGGGCGGAACATTTTTAGCCCCTGTGTATTTGCAAAGTATTCAAGGGCTTAATGCCATGCAGACGGGAATCCTCTTGATGCCGCAATCGATTGCCATGGCGGTGATGATGGCGATTAGCGGGAAGCTGGTTGAGAAATTCGGGGTTGTTCCCATCTGTATTGCCGGTCTGGCTGTACTCGGGATCACGACGGCGGAATTGCATCTGTTGACGGCTGATACGCCGAATCATTGGCTGAATGCCTTATTAACGATCCGTGGGATTGGCATTGGTGTTTGCCTGATGCCGCTAACCTCTGCGGGAATGAACGCAGTGGCTCCGGAACAAATTAGTAACGCTTCGCCGCTTTCCAACGTTCTAAGGCAGGTAGCGGGTTCGCTAGGCATTGCGATATTTACCGCTATCATGGGCAACCGTCAAATCGTGCATTATCAGCACATTTCGGAGAGTGTAGCTGTGGATTCCGTTATGGCAAATAACACGGTATCCGCACTCACCGGGGAGATTTATGCTTGGGCGGTAGACAGGGCTACGGCTGCCGGTGCAGCGAGTTCTTACCTCGCCGGTTTTATGCAAAAAGAAGCCTATGTCAGGTCTATCGCAGATACTTTTTATATCTCAGCTATTCCGGCTTTTATCTGTATTCCTTTCGTTCTATTTTTTATTAAGAGAAAAACACCAGTTGAAATAAAAGAGTAACAGCTTGAAAGAATTCATCGGGAGGCACTAGTCAATGAAAAAGAGTTTAACAGTTATAATCAGCGCGTGCATGGCCTCTACCCTGTTATCTGTGGCTGCACAAGGTGCCGCTTCACCTATATCCTCTGTAGATTTCAATGATTTGGGCCAATTGGATGCGGGTACGAAAGCTAAATTTGATACCATGATTGCCGCAGGGATTTTTGATGGTGTGAGCGAGGGGGTATTTGGTCTCCATGACAAAATGAACCGTGCCCAGTTCGCGAAAGCTGCTGCCATGATTTTCAACTTGAAGGTGGACACCTTAAGCGGCACTTCCAGCTTTAGCGATGTGAGCGCTGCGGATCCCGCCAACGGTTATGCGCTTCCGTATATTGAGGCATTGAAAAAAGCCAATCTGACGGATGGATTTGGCGAAGGCACCTATAATCCCGCTGGTGAGGTAACCAAAGAGCAACTAGCCGCATTCTTGATCCGGGGTTTGAATAAAGAGGCTGAAGTGAAACGGGATGCAGCAACGAATGATAGCACGGTATCCAGCTGGGCTAAGGGGTATGTCGCTCTGGCTGTGCAAATGAATTTGATGGGGAATCAAACGGACGGTAAGTTCGGCGGAATGACGCCAGCCATGCGAGAACTGTTAGTTACCTCTTCTTATGAAGCTAAGCGCCTGTATGTCCCTGTGACACCGGCTGCACCGGCTGTAGCTGAGCTTCCCGTAGAAGAGATGAAAGCTTACAATTTGACGGAAAATACGCAGGCTCAAGTGAAAAGTGTCACCCAAGAAAAATCGGCAGACGGCTGGAGAGTCGGCGTTGTCATAACATTAACGAACACATCCGGATCAACAAACCGAATTCCAGATTATGAGCTTCGTATCCAAACTGGGGAAGGGACCGTTTATACGCTTCAAGCGAGCGCAAGCAATACTCGTTCCATACCTCCGCAGGGGAATGTGACTTTAAGTTATATGGCAGAAATCGGTGTGAACAAGGATGTCCAGTTGAGGAATCTTCTTTGGGTAGATGTCGATCAAAAAGTGTACCCTAAAGTAGAGAGAGTACTAGCCGCTGCTGATATCAGCTCTATCATATGGCGTGGACAAGATGCCAAAATAGACGATCCCTCCCGGTTAGGCGATTGGGGCGCAAGATTCTCCCTTCCTGGCATCCATTCCGATTTGAAATATTCTGCGGTGAAGCTGTCTAAGCAATTTACGGGCCAAACACCGAGCTATATCGTGGAAATTCAAGCGGAAAACGAAGGAAGCTATGCGGAAACCATACCGGATTTTACCTTGAGCGGGACATCGGGGGGGCAATCCTTCATCGGCAAAAGGGTGGAGGAGACGCCAATTCGTCTTGATGCAGGAGCCAAGAAGTCTCTTCATTTTGCGATTACGACCGATACAAATACGACACTGGAAGCCTTCTATGTGCTTTCACCTGAGAGTTTCTTGAAACAAGGTCAGACTGTTCCGGTTCAATATTTCACAGGGCGCCTAGGATTCAGACTCCCTGCGAACGAAGGTAACGTTTCAGGAACAGTTGCTGGTAGCTATGTTTTTGGCACGCCGATCGCATTCACGCCAAGGAATGATTTCATTAATCCGAATTTAAATATTTCACTGGAAGAGCTGCATGTCACAGATAACGAAGAAACAGGAAATAAAACGGGAGTGGCTAAATTTAAGCTTTTCAATAAAAGCGATAAACCTATTCCGGTGCCGGCTTTTGGAGCCGAATTAGCGGGGAAAGATGGCAACGCGTACGCAGGAAAACGCCAGACTGTAAGCATGGCAGAGATTGCGCCTGGAACAGGAATCGTCGTTAGCTACGGATTCACCCTTCCAACCACGGAGCAAAGTGAACAGTTTCAATTGAATGTACAAGAAGTGTTATCAAACTCTGCCTACAAATCTACAATTGCCAGCTATCCTGTAAATGTTCAGAGTGAGAACGATCATAACAACATCTCGTTGTTTCCATTCAAGCTAAACTTGAAAAGTTGGACGTTATCGCAGTTGACTGCGATGGGGACCACTGGATTTTCATACACGTATAAATTGAGTTTGGATATGGACATGCAGCGGGAATCCGAAGTGGTTCTGGATAATGCCTTTTCCAAGTTGAAATTTGAATTGGTGGATGCATCAGGGCGTTCGCTGGGCTCGAGTTCATTTCCTTTCACCGGGGCAAATCGTTTGGTCAACGGTTCTCAAATGCTGACCTTTAGCAACCTTACGCAAGATCAGATTCAGTCCCATGTATCTGTTAAAGTTTATGAAACCATCCCTACGCCGACTGGTGATGTGGATAGGCTTATTGCGGAATTGAAATAGCTTGAAGGAGACGTCTTCTAATGGGAGGCGTCTTTTGTTATATATGCGTAAGCAGATATCTCGCGTTAAGGCTTTGGGGCAAGCTTGGCTTCCCCTTATTGGTGTTCGTTGGTGGAGTAGCTGGAATTTCTACCGTTACAAATGGCGCGGAGTATGACCTCATTTCCCTAGGTACTCTTTAATTAGGGGGCCAAACAGATAGGAAGGAATTAGCGGTGCTTTTTCCAGGTAAAAGTGAGGTCTGACCGCGAATGCGGTCTTTTGTTATTTGGAGGGAACTACAGTCTGCTATTTTGTCGAAAAGGCACACTTTCCACGTGAAAGTGGAACTACAGGCCGTTATTTTTGTGGATTTCACCTATATAACAGCTACTGCGGACAAATAAGACCCTGTAGTTCCCATTGGGAGGGGGAAAAGCATGTTTTCCGCCAAATAGCGGACGCCAGTTCCCTTGAAAGTGCTTGAGCTGAAACCAGTGGGGGAAAACCCAAATATTCCCTTCATAGAAACGACATATAAATCAGGTGAATTGCCTTTAAATGACATTGATAATCATTTTCACTGTAGTATAATAAAGACATTGTAATAATGATAATCATTATCATTTAAGGTATCATCGCGTACAACACCATCAGCATCACAGTATCACCAGCATCACCAGCATCACCAGCCACAGCACCACCCAGCAATAGCACCAGACCAACAACACTAATCTCAAAGAAAAGGTGGACGAAAACATGTCATCACTAGTCATTATGGATCGCGGGGAAGCGTTAACTCTGAACTTCGCTGAGCTTCGCAACTATCACGGGAATCTAGCCTTGATGGCGATTGGGGTAGGCTTCCGCGCGGTAAAGGCAGCATTGCAAGAATTATACGGAGAAGAGTCTGCGGAGCGAAGCTCGCTCACCGTCCGCTCCGGTCATGCTGGACCGGGCTTCCGCGATGCGTTCGAATATACGACACGTGCCGTGACTCGGGGAGCTTACATCGTTGATGTGAATTATCCTGTAGCCCAATATGATCCGCACCGGGCACAGTCGTATGCCTTTGTCATTTCCGATTTACAAGGAGCTTCCGTCGAAGTGGCGCTAAAAGAGAACTTCCTGCCAGGAGTTTTCTATGACTATTTGAAAAAAGGAAGAGAAGGCACCATGACGCCTGAGGATAAAGCGGCCAATGAAAAGCTGAAAGCGGACTTATGCGAGAAAGCCCTTGCGCTGCCGCAAGATGAGCTGTTCGAGGTTAAGCGATTGTCATGACAAATCCTGCGCCAATGACAATGGACTTTTTAATGCTGGATTCGGGGGCCATCTTCAGTGAGCAGACGGTTCGCGGAGGTGAAAGCAATCCTCGAGCCAAGGTGCTGGACCAATACGACCTGCCTTCATACGATTTGCTTGGAGCGGGGCACAAGTTCCTCATCATCGACGAGTTTATCGATCAGGAGCTCATGGCCCAGCAACGAGAACGGATTCGCGCTTTTTTAGACCAGGGCAATATTTTGTCCTTTGGCGGGCATTTGTTCCGTTCCTGGATTCCGGGGGCTTCGGCTTTTATTCCGAAAACAATACATAGCCACCATGACTATCAGGTTACAGTAGGGGATCATCCGATTTTTGAGGGTGTGCGTTCCGAAGACATCACGTATAACAAAGGGGTTGCAGGCTTTTTCAGCCGTGGCCACCATCCGGTGCCGGAAGGCGCGGAAATTCTGCTAAGGCTGGCCGGAGAAGAGCCGATTACGTATATCGACCGCCAAAGCAGCGAAGGCACCATCGTCGTCCATGCCGGCCGCAATCTGCTTAATTATCGCCAGTCAGATACAAGTACAGGCCGTATAGGGGAGCAGTTCCATCGCTTCCTGTATGAAGAGCATGAAAGGCTCCAGCAAAGGCAAAGGAGGGCCTACGTATGAGAAAGATCGCAGTACTCTACACAGGCAGCTCGCATCAGCATCGTTCTTTTACAGAACCGAAATATCGCCGGTATATTGCCGATCTCTTGTATTTGCCGAAGCTGGCTGAAATTGATCTTCATGCGTACGACGTGCTGATCATTCCTTCGCAGATTCATCAAGGTTTGGTGACGCGTCATCTGCCGCAAATTCATGAATTTCTGAACAGCGGCAACGTGGTAGTGGCTTTGGGCGCGCAGCCTAACGACTGGTTCAGCGGCCACAACTGGGAGCATCGGCCGACGAATTTCTGGTGGTGGCTGGAGCCCGGCGCCAAAAGCGGTTTGGTGATAAGAAGTCCAAGTCACGATCTGTTCAGCCATATTCAGCTGGAGGATGCCACTTGGCATTATCACGGCGTCTTTTTCCCGGAGCAAAAAGTTGAATCCCTGATCGATATCGAGCAGGACGGCTCCATCTTTTATGTGGATAAGCAAAGCACGCCGGGAACTCTCGTGGTGACGACGCTAGATCCGGAGTATCATTACGGTTCGTATTTTATGCCGGCTACGGAACGGTTTTTAGACGGTTTCTTGCCATGGTTGGCAACCGGCCGCATTTAATAATAGATGAGGAGAAAAGAAGGATGTTACATACAAAAATTAAACTTACGGCGTTAACGATGGCAAGTTTACTTGCACTCCTGTCTGGATGTTCGACAGGCAAACAGGAAAGCGCTGCACCGAGCAGTTCCCCAGCCCAAGCAACTCCAGCGGCCAGTGCTGCGGCTCCTGCAGCAAAAACGGTGGATCTGCTCAAAATCGCAGGCAGCAACAACGGTTACCCGTCTCCGTTTGCTTTTAGCTCGTCGGGTCCTTTCGGCTATTTACGCAACTCATTTATTTTCGATACGCTGACTTGGAAAGATGACAAAGGCGTCATCCCGTGGCTGGGCAAATCGTGGGAGGTGTCCAGTGATGGCCTGACCTACACGTTTAAGCTGGAGGAGAATGTGAAGTGGCATGACGATCAGCCGTTTACAGCGGACGATGTCGTATTCAGCTTCAACTACTACAAAACGTATCCGTTTAACTGGAACGGCGACATTGGCCAAATCAAAAGCGTAGAAAAAGTAAACGATTTGACGGTGAAATTTACGCTGAATAATAAATACGCCCCATTTCTTAGTGACTTAGTCGGTATTGTGCCGATCATTCCAAAGCATGTCTGGGAAAAGGTGACGAAACCGGCAGAGTATCGTGATCCGGCTGCACTGATTGGAACGGGTCCGTATAAGCTGACCAAGTACGACTCCGCTTCCGGCCAGTATTTGTATACGGCGAACGATAAGTTTTTCAAAGGCCAGGTGCTTGTGAAGGAAATCGCTTATGTCACCGCATCGAATAAACTGTTGGCGCTGCAAAACGGTGAAATTGATGAGACCTATAGTGTTAGCTATGCCGATGTTCAGACTGCGGAGAAAGCGGGACTCAAGACGATCAAGAGCGAGCCGACCGGCAGCGTCGTGCGGATTTCGTTCAATTTAGAGCACCCTCAGCTAGGTGACAAACGCTTGCGTCAAGCACTGGCTTATGCGCTTAATCGTGAAGAAATTTCGGCCAAAGTCACAGGCGGGAAGCCGATGGTAGGCAGCGCCGGTGTCGTGCCGACCGACTCCCCTTGGTATAACCCGAAAGTGAAGCAATACGGCTATGACACGGCCCAAGCGGAGAAAATTCTGGACGAGCTTGGCTACAAGAAAAATGCGAGCGGGGTTCGCGAGGATCTGAAGTTGAAGTTGATGACTTCCTCGGCGATGCCGGATGCGACAATGATGAAAGAAATGCTGAAGAAAGTAGGCATCGAATTAACGTTGGTGCAGCTGGATAACGCCGCATTCACTACTGCGATGGGTGAGAACAAGTATGATATTGCGATAACCGGCCATGTTGGCGCAAGCGGAGATCCGGATTATCTGCGCTTATGGTTCTCCGGCAAAGCGGCTAATGCGTATTCCTCGCGCGGGAAAAGCTTGAAGCTGGATGAGTTCCACAAGCTTGCCGATCAACAAATGCAAGAAATGAATGAAACGAAACGGCATGAAATCGTGAACCAAATGCAGGATATTTTAGCGGAAGAGCTGCCTACGCTGGTCCTGTACCACCGCCCGTTCTATGAGATTCATAAAGCCGATAAGTTTGACGGTTGGAAAAACACGTTCGGCGGAATCGCAGACGGCATGCCGCTGTGGGAAAACAAGGCGTTCTTGATCGATGCCAAAAAATAGCAAATACCGCTCCTACCTCTTGGTGCTGGTATTTGTGATTGTACTCAATTTCTGGCTCCCCCGGTTGCTGCCTGGGGGGCCCATTGAGTCTATTGCGGGCGGCGGCGAAGACGGCGCTGTTTTTTTGACGGAAGCGCAAAAGACAGCGATGCAGCAGTATTATCATTTGGACGCTTCCCTGGGCGCACAGTTTGTTGCCTATATGAAAGGTCTTTTTACATTTGATTTCGGTTCTTCCATTCTATATAAAGCCTCTGTGTACGACATTATTCTGGAACGGTTGCCTTGGACGTTGTTCATTCTAGGGATCGCCAGCTTGTGTTCGATCGTCATCGGGCTGCTCGCCGGGCTCTATTCGGCCTGGCGTTATCCTGGCAAAACCGACCGCAGCTTATTCTTGTCGATGCTGGGTCTAAGCACAATTCCCGAGTTTCTCATCGGGATGGTGCTGCTGATGGCGATGGCCGTCAAAGTCAAATGGTTCCCGCTGAGCGGAGCCAAAACCGCCTTTATGCGCTCGGATCTATGGCTCGACCATGCGCTGGACATTGCTCGCCATGCCGTGCTGCCCGCGTTTACCTTGACGCTTGGAAGCGTAGCGAGCATCTACTTGCTCATGCGCAATGAGGCGGTCCGTGTGCGGCATGAACCTTACATTGAATTCGCATCGGCTAAAGGGATAAGGACCTCCGGCATCCTGTTCCGGCATATCGCCCGCAATGCCGCTTTACCGCTTGTCACCCTGATCATTATCCGTATGGGTGCGCTGATGGCAGGCTCCATTTTGGTGGAAACCGTGTTTGCTTACCCGGGTGTTGGGAAACTGCTGCAGGAAGCCATTTTGGGGCGTGATTATCCGCTGCTGCACGGTTTATTTTTGATGATGACGCTTATTGTGTTAGTACTGAACTGGATTGCTGATCTGATTTACCCCTATCTGGATCCGCGAATTGCCGGGAATCGAGGTGTGCAGAGATGAAGTCATGGTTGGCAAAACTTACGGTGTCTCAGCGCGTGGGCATGTTATTGTTCGGTCTGATTGTCGTGTTTGCCCTTGCAGGGCCTCTGATCCACACGGCTTCTCCTTTTGCCATTGACGCAGAGCGGCTGCTGCCGCCGTCCGAACAATATTGGCTCGGGACGAATGCCATCGGACAGGATCTTTTCAGCCAGCTCATGCACGGGTCAAGAACAACGCTCTATATTGGCCTCATGGTGGCCTTGATCAGCACCTTCTTGAGTGCAAGTCTGGGCTTGTTATCCGGCTATTCCAATAGACTGGGACTGGCGATCAACGGTTTGGCGAATATGATGCTAGTACTGCCGTCGCTGCTGCTTATTCTCATAGTCGCTTCTTTTACAGGAGGAGGGACTTGGCAGCTGATTTTAACCCTAAGTTTGCTTACTTGGCCGGGGTATATGAAGCTGATTCGAGCTTCGGTGCTTTCGTTAAAAGAACGGGAGTTTGTCAAAGCGGCCCAACTTTACCAGGGGAAGACCTGGTATGTGCTGTACTATCATTTGCTGCCGTTTATTTGGCCATTGGTTCGTACGAAATTCATTATCGCTTTCCAAACAGCGGTTGCAATGGAAGCCAGCCTGTCATTTCTGGGTGTCGGGAATCCAAGCACAGTCTCCTTGGGTAAAATGCTTCAGGACGCTTTATCGCGCACGCAAACTTTTTTGAACGATGCCTGGCAGTGGAGCATTGTGCCGCCTGCTTTGATCATTCTTATTGTGACTGTTGCGCTTGCGCTGATTGGGGAAAAAGCCGTGACGGCGAATCGCAGCGGTGCAGAACTGCCAGGGAAAGACCACCGGACCAAGCGGAGGATGTCAATGCCGCAGCAGCCTGCGGGAGATCAGCCATCTGCGGTGGCCGTTCGTGATTTACAGGTAAATTATGGCGCGAGACCGATCGTTTATCCGATTTCTTTTGAGGTAAAAAGGGGTCAGATCACTTCCTTGGTAGGGGAGTCTGGCTCGGGTAAAACAACGATGGCGCGCACCCTCTATGGGTTGACGCCTGCTGAATCGGTGAGCGGAAGCATCGTGGTGAATGGGCATGCCGTGTATCCTTCGAATGGGCAGCCAAGTACCCTGCAGCGATGGGGAGATGCCGCTTATATTTTTCAGGATCCGCGAAGCAGCTTTAATCCGATTATGACGCTCGGTGCGCAGTTCTATGAAACGATGCGACTGCAACCGGGCATAAGTGAGAAGAGAGCAGCGGCTATTGCGGCTTTGGCGGAGGTGCAGCTCAGCGAGCATGTTTTGGCTTTATATCCGCATCAATTAAGCGGCGGTATGCTTAGCAGAGCTTTGATCGCGCTGGCGCTGGTGAATAAACCGAAGGTGCTCATTGCTGACGAGCCGACGGGTGCTTTAGACCCGATTGTGAAGAGGGAAGTGTTCGATCTGCTGGTGAGCAAAGTGAAAGAGCACCAGTTGACGCTGCTTCTCATCACGCATGATTTGCCTGCGGCGCTGCATATTTCGGATGAAATCATCGTGCTGCAAGACGGTGTTCAGCTTCAGGGCGAGCAAAAGCAGCGCTATTTACATAACGGGAAGCAGTTGTTTCAGCAAGCTGTTTCCGTTTAATAACTGGCAGGAGGCGAGCGTCTTGTTACACTTAGAAAAGGTGTCCAAACAGTATGGAGGCAGCCGAAAGGAGCAGGTTGTCAAGGCAGTAGATGACGTAACGTTCAGTCTGCAGGAGAACGAAATTTTCGCCTTGATCGGGGAAAGCGGCTCGGGCAAGTCGACTTTGGCCGAGCTGATCGTGGGCCTGCAGCAGCCGACTGGCGGCTCGATCAAGTGGGCGAATGAGCAGAAGAACTCGCCGGTTTCACGCATGCAGATCGTCTTTCAGAATCCGGACCGCTCCATGAATCCTTACTGGCGTGTCAAAGACATCGTCACCGAACCGCTGCGTTTGAGCGGATTGCCGCGTAAGCAAGCCTACGCCAGGGCGGAGTCGCTGCTCGGCAAGGTGAGGCTGCCCGCCGAGTTTTTGGAACGGTACCCGTTCGAGTGCTCCGGCGGGCAAAAACAGCGAATCGCCGTGGCGAGAGCGCTCTCTATGTCGCCGCAGCTGCTGGTGGCCGATGAAATTACGTCGGCGCTGGATCCTTCCACCGAGCATGAGCTTCAGCAGCTGTTGTTGTCGCTCAAGCAATCGGAAGGCATGACGATTCTGTATATTACGCATCGGCTGGAGACGATTGCCGGCTTCGCCGATCGAGTCGCCGTGATGAAGGACGGCGTCATTCAGGAGATGGGCGACACACGGTCGCTGCTCGATGAGCCAAAGACGTCGTATACGCGAGCGCTGCTGCGAGCTGGGGTTTTTGGCTAAGGGAGTCTGCGAGAATTAGAAAATGAAGCTGCCGGTATGGATCGGCAGCTTCATTACGTTAAGGGCACAAAATAATCTACTGACCCCCACCTTATCAAGGGTCAGAACTTCTATATATAATAAGATAAAGTTAACGATTATTCTGTGGAGGGATCTTATGACCATACGATATGAGAGCATTAGAAGCGCTTGAGAACATTTTAAGTAAGGAAAAAGACAGGAAGGTATTATTCAATGCGATGTGGTCCTTGAAACAACAAAAAACACGTTTATTGGACCAGACTCTCTAAGTCGGGCTGTAATTTATTCCGCAGAATATACAGCATGACAGCACCAACAAGGAACGCGGCGGCATCTGAGATGACGAGCGACCAGACAACCCCGTGGAAACCATTCATTTGATTGGCGATATATAACACTGGAATTAACGTAACCCCTTGAATAATGGACATAATAAATGCGGCGGTTCCTTGTGCTGTTGCTTGGAAGATTCCTGTAAACAACGCGGTTATTCCTGTTATGAACAAGGACAAAAACGTCACATGAAGAATATAACTGCCCATCTGAATTAATTGCGGGTCATTCGTAAAAAGACCAATCAAGTGGTCGGAAATTAGAAAAACGATGATGCCGAAAAAGACGGCTAACGCCACAATTGCTTTGATTGTGAATTGAATGGTATGTTTCATGCGTAATTTATTCGCTGCAAAAGAGAAGGCAATCAACGGTACGACCCCTTCGCATAAGCCCATCAAAATAACCTCAGGAAATTGCAATAAACGTGATGAAATTCCGAATGCCGCTACGGCTTGCTCCCCATATTCGACCAGATAACGGTTGAAGATAAGCGACATTGCACCCAAGAAGATACTCATAATAAAGACGGGAACTCCGATTTTGAATACATTGCTTAGTATATCTTTAGAAGCCTTGAACCATCTTAAGGAGACAGTTAGGAATTGGCTCTTATATCCGATATGGAAAGCATAGAATACACTCGCAACCAAGTTAGCAATGACGGTAGCAGAAGCTACTCCGATCACGCCCCAATGGAAGACGAAGATGGCTAGCGCATCAAGAATAATATTGACGACAACACTGAGAATCATACCGATCATGGACGTGATTGCTGAGCCTTCCGCACGCACGATATTCTCAAGGGTGAAAAATAAGACGATGAATGGGGAGCCAGCAATCATTAGCGTGACATAGTCCTTCGTGAAGCCAAAAGAGTCAGGCGTCGCTCCCAAGCCATGAACGATGGAGTCGATGAATAGGAGACCGACGGCCATCAAGATAAGGCCGAGCACTATACTGCTGTAAAAAGCAAACGAGGACACATGTTTGGCGTCATCGTATTTTTTTTCTCCCAGCAAACGGGAAATGAATGCACTGCTGCCCATGCCAATCAAGTTGCCTAAGGCCATGATAGCCGCGAATAACGGCAAAGTTAATGCGAGTGCGGTTAACATAGCTGTATTGTCGAGTGTGCCAAGGAAAAAGGCATTCAAGATGGAATATATAACACTCATTGACATGCCTAACATCATGGGTACAGCGAAGTGAGCTACGGCTTTGGCGATGGGTGCTTTTTCAAAATAATGAAGGTTTTCTGTCTCCATATGCGTCACCACTTTCTGATTTATTTGTAGATGGGATCGATCCAATCTTACAGTGTTAGATTGAACCTTACAGTGTTAGATGTTATCATATGCGTATGCACCTGTAAAGCACAATCTTACACTGTTAGATAAAGGGCGGATACCGATGAAAAAGCAGCAGCCTCAGATTTCGGAGGATAAGATTTTGGAAACCTCGTGGGAGCTTCTTGGAGAGGATGGCATCGAGAAGTTCAGCATGCGACGATTAGCGGACCGTTTAGGAATTCAGGCTCCTTCCCTGTATTGGTACTTCAAGAGCAAGCAGAATCTCTTTCAGCGTCTGGCCAATCAGGTATCGAAAATGATCGTGGAGGAGTTCCACCCCGAAGGGGATTGGAAAAAGCAACTGACCGCGTTTGCGGTAACCGTGCGGAGTGTGCTCTGTCGATACCCTTGCTCAACGCAGCTTATGATGCAAACGATACCCATCGAGCCGGACATGGTTCGGTTTACCAACCGCATGCTGCTCTGCGTGGAGTCCACACCCCTGGAAGAAGAGCAGAAATTACAAGCGGTTCTTACGCTAGTGAACTATGTCTTCTACTTCGTGCTGGATAATTATCAGCATCAGCGTCTTTTCTCCACGGTCAGTAAGGAGCAGGAAGAGGAACTCGGAAGTGAGATGATCCGTCTTCTGGATGCCATGAGCGAGGCGGATGCCGGGCTGTTCCGTAGCATGTACAAAAGCGGGCTGTTCGAGCTTATAGGGACAGATAAGTCGTTTGAATTTGGCTTAAAGCTCATTCTGTTGGGGATTGAACGGGTAATCGAGGAGCAAAATTAACGCAGTATGACAGTTTAATAAAAGAACATACTAAGGCGGCCAATAATGGCTGTCTTTTTCCTTTTGAGTTCTACGAATGGGAGAGCAACATTTCATAATTCCCCTTGTGTTATAACTATCGTGTACTTATTTGACACAGGAGGAGATTAAGATATGAGCAGATTACATGGTAAAGTTGCTTTGGTTACGGGTGCAAGCCGGGGGATTGGTCGTGCCATTGCAACACGGTTAGCACAAGAAGGAGCCTTAGTAGCTGTTCATTATGGCACAAACCAGGCCGCAGCCGAAGAGGTAGTACGAGATATTGAGCTGAATGGAGGGACTGCATTCACCATTGGCACGAAACTCGGTACGATCGAGAGCATACAGAACCTTTTTAAGAGATTGGATGAGTTGTTGAAGGAGCGTACAGGTGACACCCATTTTGATATCCTGGTGAATAACGCAGGGATTGCCCTGGTAGCCCCAATTGAGGATACAACAGAAGAGGCGTACGAAGAAATGATGCAAATAAATGTAAAAATGCCATTTTTCCTAACACAACATGCTTTGCCGCGTTTGAGAAATGATGGTCGAATTATTAATTTGTCGTCCTCTATAACAAGAATTTCACTGCCTGCTATTCCTGCGTATAGTATGAGCAAAGGGGCAATCAACACGCTAACGCTTGCTTTATCCAATCAACTCGGCTTACGTGGAATTACGATCAATGCCATCCAACCTGGATTCGTAGCCACGGAGATGAATGCCGCCATGCTGCAAGATCCTGCCTCACACCAATATGGCGCTGATTTTTCTATCTTTGGCAGATGGGGGCAACCGGAGGATGTCGCGGATATAGCAGCTTTTCTGGCCTCTTCCGACAGCCGCTGGGTAACAGGGCAATTAATTGACGCCAGTGGGGGCTCTCATTTGTAAGTGGCGAAATAGGAGATTTGATTCGGAAGGAATTCATTATTTTTGCTAGAATAATATGCATAAATGATCTACATTAGTGATGAGCTCAGCATTTAAAGGAGATAGAAATGAACGAAGAAGACGTTAAGCAGCGTATTAAGGATTACCAGCAGGCAGAAGGGGTAAAATCTCTTACTTGTGGGAACAACAGCAGCCACGAGAAATTATACCCAAAAGTGCTTGAGCAAGGGTTGGTGCTTCTATGCCCTAATTGCAACTACACGCAGACATACATCCCTGATCTTTTTTTCGATGATGGGTTTTATGACTGGCTTCGCGGTATGAAGAGTTTAATTTAAATCAATTAATTCCTGAACAGCCTGGCTGTGTGTAAACACAGAAGGCTGTTTTATTTTTTTCATAGTAGATTTATAGGGCAATATGACTTTTTGCATCATAGCGGAGAAATGAATCATGGTCCAAATAGCGGAGAAACGGAACTTTGAACGCCATTTTGGCTATTCAAATGGTCAAAAATGGTATGCTATGCTCCTCGTGTAAGACAAACCAATGACATGGGAGGATTTATTCTATGAAATAAAACGGGCGATGTTGATTTACTTTCACTATTTGTAAACGTATACAATATTGAAAAACAAGACTTAAAGGGCAGGTTTTATTAACAATTGAAAGGACGTGACCCTGTTTGAAGAAGATGAAGCAAGTAACCCTGCTAGTTTCATTATTGTTAATTATTAGCATGTTTAATACGGTAATTGCCGATGCAGCAGCGCCAGTGGGCATTAGCCATGCTAGAATGATGCCCGTCGACAGCATTGCCAATCACGGTTCCACCATGGTAGAACTGCCAGATGGCACGCTTTTCTCGGTATGGTTTAATGGAGTTGGAGAAAGAGATGGGAATTTAACCAAACTTATCGGTTCTCGTTCGAAAGATGGCGGGAAAACTTGGACTGAACCCTTTGTTGTTTATGATACATGGGATTTCCCGGATAATAACCCGGTTCTTTTTGTCGACAGTCAACAAAGATTATGGTTGTTCTACGGCGTTATCTACAACGGCCAATGGGTATCTACGCAAACTAAATTTATGTACGCCGATATGGGCAACTATGAATATGCCGTTCGCAATGGCGGAAATGCAAAGTGGCACTATCCACAGCCCTTGTACACGAATGTAGGGGAAGGCATGTTTGGCGAAGGAAAGTATTCCAATGGACAGTGGAACTATGGCATCAAGGGTGCTGAGATTAAGTTTGTAAATCCAAGTTCTGTGACGGCAGCAACTTACTTAGATCCTTCTCAATATGTACCGGTCACGACAAGGTTTGGCGGCGCTACCCGTTTTATTACAGACAGCTTTGTTGTCTCGATGAGAAATAAATATGATCAGTACGTTGCCTATTTAAAATCCTCCAAGCCATACGATGATGTCTATGCGGGCAGAACGGATGAAATTATCACGATGCTGACCACGGGAGTTTCCGTAAAAGAGCCTTCCATTATTAAAAATTCAATTGAGCGTTCATCCGGCGCAGATAACGATGTCAATACTTGGGGGCCGATTTACCGCAGGCTTGGATGGCAAACAAAAAATAAGCCGATTGAAGTAACGCTTGCGGATGGCGTCACCAAAAGATTAATTTTGCCGTTGTATTCAGATTCATTGGCGAATTCCGTTTGCGCGTACACCGATGATCACGGCATCACCTGGAAGTTTAGCGACCCGATTGTAGGATCAGGAACGATCCAAGGCTCGCTGATTCAAAAGAAGGATGGCACGATTCGCGGTTATTTCAGAAGCGGTAAGTTAGATGGCCGTAACGGGCGCATGGCTTGGCACACGACTTATTCGGAGTCTACGGATTTCGGAGTAACGTGGAGTGTTCCGAAAGTTGATCCTTATTTAAAAAATGACGGCGGCTTTGAACTTTCCAAGCTTCCAAACGGTGACTGGCTGATAGCTACCAATCAAGAAACTTCACGCAGTGTAGTGAAGAAAACGCTAGACGGAAATAGAAATTCTTTCAGTTTATTGCTCTCTACCGATGAAGGAATGAACTGGAAACCGATCATGATCAAGGATGGCATGAATAATGGCGAGAGCTACGAATACCCGTCGGTTCTCGTTGATAGAGCAGGGAACGCTTTGATGAACTATACGTACAAAATTCCTTCGGCCGGGGCTACGATAGGCTTCTCCAAAATTGCAAGCAGCGAGATGGGGAGTTTGTTTGATTCGGTAATAACTGCAACGTATGGCGCTGGAAGTTCGCTGAATTTTGATAGTGTTGTCAAGTTGCCGACAATCGAACTGAACGTAGGACAAAGTACACAAACGACCTATAACCTAGCAATAGGTGGACAATCGTTTGATGCAACAATGGATACACTTACTTTGACATCCGATCTGCCTGCAGTAGCTACAATTAACACAAGCGGAACCGTCACGGCCATTCAAGCAGGAACGGCAATGGTAACGGCTGTAAGCAATAAATACGGAACTATATATAAATTCATCGTTAAGGTTACGCAATGAAAGGAGTCATGCAGATGAACAGGAAATTCAAGCTATTAATGTCTATGACGGTTTGTATCGCGATATCTGCAACAAGTCTAATTCCTGCCTTGGCTGCAAGTCCGGGAACATTCACCATTTCCGATCAAACGGTAAGTATTTTTAAACCAATTAAGGATAATGGGGCTACAGGTGATCACGTACATGGCTCCAGCATTGTAGAATTACCAAACGGAGAGTTGCTGTGCGTATGGTTTCAAGGAAATGGCGAGCGGGATGCGACTACGACACGGATTATGGGAGCACGTTCAACCGATGGTGGAAAAACATGGCTGAAGCCGTTTGTTGTCACCGACGCTCAAGACATCGCAGACATTAATCCTGTCGTCTACGTTGATGCCGGGGACCGCCTCTGGTTTTTCTGGTATCCCGTCTTGGCGGGCAGATGGCAAACTTCCCAACCTCGCTATGCGTATGCTGAAAAAGGCAGTTATGAGCTTGAGGAGGTTGGCAACAAAGCACCGAACTGGACTTTTTCAGAAAATGTCGGCATTAAACTTGGTAAAAATATTGGCGGCGTGGTCATTCCGAGCAGCGCAGACGACAATATTAGCCAGTCGCTCGATGATAGAGCAGGAGCCACTTCAAGACCTTCTTGGGCTACAGCGCCTGTTGTTGCGCGTCCTGAGTTGGCCAAAGGTTTCGTCAATACGGTAAAGGCCAAGCTTGATGAGCAAAAAGAGTATTTGTTCAAACCGGTTGCAGATGGCGGAGCAGGGATGAGCCGGAAAATGAATGAAGCTGAATTTGACGGTCTAGTCACGGAAACCATGCAGTTAATTGGCGGCGATCCAACCAAATATTTGTATGCTCCTACAGTTGCGGACACCATTACGGAAGCCCGTTCCGGTTATCCGTACGCCCGCCGACTCGGCTGGCAAACCAAAGATAAGCCTTTTGCCGCCGATTTAGGCAACGGCAAAGTTCGTCTGATCCTGCCTCTCTATTCGGACATGTTGGAAATGAGTATTATGGCTTTTACAGAGTATGACCCTTCCAAACCTCTTTCGGACAATTCGCTTCGGTGGGAGATGAGTGAGCCCATAGTAGGTATCGCCAACATTCAGGCCACGATGGCTCAAAGAAAAGACGGCACCATTGTAGCTTATATGCGTGACAACGGGCCAAGGCCTTATCGTGTGGTGGCTTCCGAGTCCAAAGACAAAGGATTGACATGGTCAACGGTCAAGGATGTGCCGGAACTGCAGGATCCGGGCGTAGGGCATGATCTTTTGCAGCTTAAGGACGGTAATTGGGCTTTCGTTCACGTAGATACGGAATCAAACCGGAACACATTGGCTGTCGCCCTTTCGGATGATGAAGGTAAAACGTGGAAATACAGAAGACATCTTGCCCTGGATACAAGAAGCAGCACGGGAAGCTACCATTATCCTGCCATTACGCAAGCGCATAACGGAGATATTCTGATCAGCTTCAGCCGGTTTTTCTCGTCGCTTGATACAGACTCTGCCAATCAACCTTTGGGCAGCTATAAAAACATTACGTTCTCCAGAATAACAGAGGACTGGATTAAGCAAGGAGATCCTGTAACCGTTATCAGAGAATATGAAAGCATCGATCGAGAAGTTGCCGTACCTGCTTCTTTCAATATCAGTACGGCATCCGATAGTGCGATTAAGGCCCTTTTCCCATCTACCATTAAAGCTTATACCTCTTATAAACCTGGTGCAGAAAATGCTGTTCTTCCTTCCGTCGATCTGCCGGTGGTATGGGATGTTGCAGCTATTAAAGCGAACTATAAGCTTAATTCCTTGATTAGCAACCTTACCGGCGTTGTGGATGAGAGCAAGCTGCCGCAGGGGATAACGAGCGATATGCTGCCATTTTTCAAAGCACCTTTGAGGGTATATCTCTACAATGATCCCAATGCTATTGCGGCCCAAAGTTTGGCGTTAAATAAAAATGACCTTGCTCTGTTCAAAGGGCAGTCTGAAGCATTAATTGCGACAGTACTCCCAAGTCAAACCACGAATAAAACAGTGCTGTGGAGTTCAAGCGATTCCAGTGTTGCTACAGTAGATACGGACGGTATTGTTACGGCTGTTAATAAAGGAGCGGCTGTCATCACAGCGAGAACACTTGACGGTAACTTTACTGCGACAGCTAATGTGGAAGTAAGAATCCCTGCTGCAAGCGTTACAGTTACACCTGGCGAAATTACGCTAAATAGCGGACAATCCAGTGTTTTGGCAGCAACAGTAACGCCGGATGACTCAACGGTTCAATCCATCAACTGGAGTTCAAGCGATGAGAAAGTTGTTGTAGTGAATGATAAAGGGGAAGTTACAGCCAAGAGTGTTGGTCAAACAATTATTACTGCAAAAGTCATTGATGGAAGCAACATAGCGTCTGGAACGGCGGTCGTTAAAGTACTGGGAAGCAGCGGTGGTGGAAGCGGTGACGGTGGTAACAATGGTAACACTGGGGGCAGCGGCACAGGCAGCAGCAACACAACAACTCCGCCTTTAGTGCCGCCTGTAACGGAGCAACCTCCTGTGAATCCACCGACGAAGCAGCCGGACACAACGCCAAAACCAGTATTTACAGATGTAAATGACAACTACTTATGGGCACAAGAAGCTATAGAAGCCTTGGCTAGCAAAGGAATCGTTAACGGTACCTCGGAGATGACGTTCTCGCCTGAGAAAAATATTTCGAGAGCTGACTTTATGACAATGGTTGTCAGAGCGCTTAATCTGAAGGCGGAAATTAACAGTAACTTCGATGACGTGAACAAAAACGATTATTATTATGAAGCGTTGGCAATAAGTAAGGCTTTGGGGATTGCGGATGGGGTAGGCGGCAATACCTTTAATCCTCAAGGGGAAGTTAGCAGACAAGACTTGATGGTGCTTGCTTCCAGAGCCCTTCAAAAAGCAGGAAAGCTGCTGTCTAAAGGCAACCTTGACGCATTAAATTCCTTCAAGGATGCATCCAGCGTTGCGGAGTATGCCAAAGAAAGCGTCGCTTTACTTGTGGAGGCTGGAATTATTGAGGGCAGTGACAACCTGATCAATCCGGAAGGCAAAGCAACAAGAGCTGAAGTGGCAACTATTGTTTATCGCGTTTTAAAATTGCTAAACTAATGGCAAGAGGGTGTCCCCGAGTTGTTGGGGACATCCTTTTTGTGTAGCGCGAGTAGCCCAAGAACGGTTCCAAGGTGAACTACCTTGGGCGTGAACTTGGCGGCCAACTCTAACGGACTCCACAGCCGTTATTATCGTAAATATCGCCCTGTTTCATTTCTAACGGACACAGGAGTTCTTATTTGCCTATTTCGAGGCGAAACCACGGTAGAAACAAGCAAATAACAGCGCTGGAGTCCGTTAAATTTTCAAAACGGCTATATTTCGCCGAATAAGAGCAGCTGAGTCCGTTAGACGAACGGGGGGAGTTTCGCTGGGCAACCACCGGTGTGCCTCGCCGTTCCGTTTGATCTTGTCCGCCCCGCTCGCCCGTCCTTCCTGATCCGTCTCGCCCCTCCCGCCCGTCCTCCTTGTTCCGTCTCATCCCGCCGTTCCGTCTTACCCCGTCCTGATCCGTCCGACCCGCCATGTTGACTATTTGCATCATAGCGGAGAAATGAATCATTGCCGGATAAGCGGAAAAACGGCACTTTAAACGCCGAATTGGACGTTCATTTGGGCAAAAATGGTGTGCTATGATCCTCGTGTAAGGCAATCCAATTACATAGGAGGATATATTCGATGAAAGCAAAAAAGGGGATTATGACAGTAACCGGCTCATTGCTTTTGTTATCAAGTGTGCTTAGCGGTTGTGGAAGCAGTTCAACCACTTCGCCAGCTTCAACCAATAATGCTTCGACTGCGGCTCCGGCAACGACAGCTGGTGCGGCGAGCACACCGGCAGCGGCCCAACCGCTATCGCTGACCTGGATGAGGTACGAACACCCGTCGCAAGCGATTGTGGCGAATTCGAAAGCTGTTCAGGAAATTGCCAAACGTAAAAATGTCAAATTAAATCTCCAAAGTGTACCTCAGAGCAACTACGATGATAAAAAGAAAACATTGATCGCAACGAATACCCTGCCTGATATCATGCTCGTCAAACAAGACGATATTCAGAACTTTGCCGACTCGGGAACCTTTCTAGATTTGACGCCTTATTTGGACAAAATGCCTAATCTGAAGAAGGTCATTTCCCAGCAGCCGGAAATCAATAAAAACAAAATTGACGGGAAGCTGTATGGATTCCCTCTCGTAGCCAATTGGCAGGGGGTTGGCGGCCAGCTTTCGATGATCCGTATGGATGTGCTTGACAAGTTAGGTTTGAAAAAGCCGACAACTTACGATGAATTATATCAAGTGATGAAGAAAATGAAAGAAGCGAATCCGGATTCCTATCCGTTCACGGCTCGTGCCGCCAATGGACTTACTGGCACAGAAAATTTAATCAATCCCATTTCGTTCGCATTTGGTAGCGGATACACAACTTTTAACGGTACGAAGGTGTACTACGAGCCCAAAGATAAAACTTACAAATTCGGTCCGGCGATGCCAGAGTTCAAAGAGGCTATTACTTGGTTGAATAAACTGTACAAAGAAAAACTTCTAGATCCGGATTATGCTACGGCTACATCGCAAATTTGGCAAGAAAAGCTAAACTCGGGCAAATCCTATTATTTCCAAGATAATAATGGTTTCGCCAGCACATTTAACATCAATTTGCAGAAGAAGGACCCGAATGCGAAGTTTGATATGTTGGATACGATGACGACGCCAAGCGGTGCAAAACGGAACCTGATCTACGCACTTGGCCACTTATCGGAATCTTACGTTATTAATGCGAAAGTTAAGAATCCGGAACAGGTTGTTCAATTCATGGATTGGTTCTATTCCCAAGAGGGAATCGAAGTTACCAACTTCGGTGTCAAAGGGGAAGATTTCACTGGCGAAAATGGCGATTACAAATTGACGGACGCTGTCGTGAATAAATACAAGGACAGACAGCCGAGCGCATTTTATGCGCTGCAATCGGAGTATGGCACAGGCTACCTGGGACTTGGTTTGAACAATGACGATCATGCCGGATTGCCGTTCAATACGAAGGAATGGGTAGATTGGAACAACAAAGCATCCAAAGGTTTGGCGGCAGGCGAGAATGTGCAATTCGTTAACGACCCGCCATTTACCAAAGACGAGCGTGAGAAACTGAAGCAAATCCGTACACAGCTCGACGCTTACCTGGCTCAAAACATGGATAAGTTCATTGTGACAGATGGAGCGCTTAAGGATTGGGATAACTTCGTGAAACAACTCAAATCCAAGGGTGCAGACGATATTGTCAAAATCTATAACGATGCCTTAGCACGCGTGAAATAAGCTCAAAGTTCAAAGTTCAATTCATATCGTGAGAGGGCAGGTTGCTAAGGCATACCTGGCGGCCTGTCCCTTTCTTTTTCGGGAAGGAGTGAAATGATTGACACCAGCTGTTGAGATTAAAAAGAATATCCGCAAGAGCATGCCCTTATATCTTATGTTTGCATTACCGTTTGCCTATTTTGTCATTTTTCATTATGCGCCAATGGTTGGGAATCTGATGGCATTTGAAGATTATTCGATCGTCAAAGGCTTCTTTCATAGCCCGTGGGCAGGGACGAAATATTTCCGCCAATTTCTGACGGATCCGTATTTTTGGCAAGTCGTGCGCAATACCGTGCTTATTAACTTGTATTCTCTTATTTTTTATTTCCCGTCATCGCTCATATTCGCTTTATTGTTAAACGAGCTGCAGCAAAAAGTTTTCAAAAAGTTTATCCAAAGCATCACGTATATCCCGCATTTTTTATCGACTGTCGTAGTTGTAGGTATGCTGGTCAACTTCCTCTCCATCGACGGGCTTATTAATGAAGTCGTGAAACTTTTTGGCGGAGAAGCGAAGACCTTCATGTCTATGCCGCAGTGGTTCCGAACGATTTATGTAGGCTCAGAAATTTGGCAGGGGATCGGTTGGAACTCCATTATTTATTTGGCGGCCCTGACTACGATCGATCCACAACTTTATGAGGCGGCAACGATGGATGGAGCAAACCGCTGGCGGAAATTGCTGCACATTACACTGCCTGGCATTTCAACGGTCGTTACGATCATGCTGCTTTTAACGCTCGGCAAAATGCTTTCCGTCGGATTCGAGAAAATTTTATTACTGTACAGTGGTCCCACGTATGAGACGGCCGACGTTATCCAAACATTTGTTTATCGCCGTGGGTTGATCGACAGTGACTTTAGCTTCGCTGCAGCCGTAGGTATTTTCCAATCGGTATTGGCTTTTGCGCTTGTCATATCAGCGAATCAAATATCCAAAAAATTGAATGGATCCCGGTTGTTCTAGCAGGAGGAATTGAGATGCGACTTCGTAACTTTTCTGTTTTTGATACGATTAACTTAGCTTTTATGTTGGCTATGATCTTTATTACGCTTTATCCCCTTTACTATATGGGAATAATTTCCATAAGCTCGGGATCGTCCGTTAGCAGCGGCGAAGTATTTTGGCGCCCTATAGAGATTAATTTTAAAGCCTACAATGTTATTTTTAATGATCCCGCGATTGTACGTTCCTACGGAAATACCATTTTCTATACGGCTGCCGGTGTGCTTATTAACTTGGCAATGACGGCTCTTTGCGCCTATCCTTTGTCCCGTAAGCATATGTATGGACGTTCTGTTCTTGCCTTGTTTGTGGTATTCACTATGTTCTTCGACGGTGGACTTATCCCGCGGTATATGGTGGTTCATGCGTTAGGAATGGTGAATACGGTATGGGCGATATTAATTCCGACTGCGATCAATGTTTTCAATATGATTCTTATGAGAACATTTTTTGAAGATATTCCAGAAGCGCTGCACGAGTCTGCCATTATGGACGGCGCTGGAGAGTTCCGAGTTTTCACCAAAATTGTGCTGCCGCTTTCTTTGCCTGTTATGGCCACGATGTTTCTTTTTTACGCGGTGGCGCACTGGAACAGCTTTTTTCCTGCCCTTATTTATTTAAATGAGAAAAATCTGTACCCCATGCAAATCATTTTGCGCAATATCGTCATATCAGGAGATATGGCTACACAATCCGCACAGCTTGGGGCAGCAGAGGCAGGGATGGCGGTCATGACGGAAAATATCAAATACGCCTGCGTGTTCGTTGCGATTTTGCCCGTGCTTGTCATATACCCGTTTGTGCAAAAATACTTTGTACAAGGAGCAATGCTTGGTTCTGTAAAAGGTTAAACTCTACTCATTTAGGGGGATAACATGGCTGTCGAAACGAAGCTTCATTTAATAGGAAACGCGCATTTGGATCCGGTTTGGCTATGGCGCTGGCAAGAGGGATATGCGGAAATCAAGGCGACTTTTCGTTCTGCGTTGGATCGATTGAATGAGTATCCTGATTTTGTATTTACATGTGCTTGCGCGGCGTACTACAAATGGGTGGAAGAGAACGCCCCTGGGATGTTTGCCGAAATTAAGCTGCGTGTTGCCGAAGGAAGATGGGTCATTACAGGCGGGTGGTGGATCCAACCGGACTGCAATTTGCCGTCAGGCGAATCGTTCGCGCGGCACAGTTTATACGGACAACGCTATTTTATGGAAAAATTCGGCGTGATGGCACGGGTCGGATACAATGTGGATTCGTTCGGCCACCACGGCATGATGCCGCAGCTTTTGAAGCTAGGCGGGATGGATTCCTATGTATTTATGCGTCCAGGTGCTCATGAGAAGACGCTGCCGCACGATTTATTTTGGTGGGAGTCGGAAGATGGCAGCCGCGTGATGACGTTCAGGCTAGCTGACAGTTACGGCAATTGGGCGAGCAATGGCATGGAAGATAAGATTCGGAGTCACAGAGCTATGGCAGTTGCAGGCGGGCATGCGTTCATGTCCTTCTACGGAGTTGGTAATCATGGGGGAGGACCGACTATCCAGAATCTCGAGCTCATCCACCAGCTCCAAGAACGGCCTGACATGGAGGGCATTCAGTTAAGTTCTCCGAATCGATATTTCTCAGAAATGAGGCGGAAGAATCCGGATATTCCCGTTATTAAGGATGAAATGCATATGCATGCCATCGGCTGTTATTCCACGCACTCGGAATCCAAAGCCGCGAACCGCAGAGTCGAGCACCTGATGCTTACGGCTGAGAAAATGTCTTCTTTGGCCAATTTGATGCGAGGTTTGCCGTATCCTATGGAAGCGCTTAATCGTGCGTGGGAAAACGTGATGTTTAATCATTTTCACGACATTATGGGCGGCTGCAGTATTAAGGAAGCTTTTGACGATGTTCGGGATTTTTACGGTGAAGCGTCCAGTATAGGAGCAAAAGCAATAAACGCCGCCCTTCAAAAGATATCTTGGTCCATTCATACGATGAAACCAGGCGTAAAATCGTTAAGCAAAGAGAAGGACTGGCAGCTCTGGGAGCAAGATGATCTAGGCTCTCCTCTAGTGGTGTTTAACCCCTTATCGTGGGAGGTGGAGGCACCCATTGTCATAAATAAGAAAGTGGCCGGTGTGACAGATGCTGCAGGCATTCCTCTGCCGTTTCAAACGGTCAGGGCCTCTCGGACTAATACCAGTGATAAATGGGATACCTTCATTAAGGGGAAAGTTCCGGCTTTTGGCTATCAAGTATTTTGGGTCTATCGAGATAAAGCCTTCAACGTTGTAGAGCCGGCGGATGCCGTCAGGGCAGAGGGATGTTGGTTGGAGAATAGTCAAATATACCTTGAACTTGATCCGGGCACGGGGTATATCCGTCGTTGGATTGACAAGCGGAATGGCGGCAGAGACGTACTAGCCAGCGACGGAGCGGTGCCAATTGTCTTGGATGAGAGTCACAGCGATACCTGGGGACATGGTCTTACGCACTATCGGGATGAGCTGGGACAATTCGGGGGCGCTGAATTAAAGGTGCTGGAGCATGGACCGCTGCGAGCGACGATCAGAGTAACCAGCTATTATGGAAGTTCCGTATTTCGCCAGGATATCAGCTTACTGCCTGACAGCTCTGATGTGCATGTCAAGGTAAAGCTGGACTGGAGAGAACAGCATAAGATGCTGAAACTGGCTTTCCCTGTTAACGTGGAGCAGCCTAAAGCCTTGTTTGAAATTCCCTATGGGTATATCGAACGTCCTGCCAATGGGAATGAAGTGCCTGGGCAGATGTGGGTGAATCTATCCGGCAATGAGCCAGGTGTAACGGACAGTAGAGAGTCAACGACGTTCGGTCTTTCATTCATCAATAATGCAAAATACGGATACGATGTGCAAGGCAATGAGCTGAGGATGACGGTGGTGCGAAGTCCGATTTATGCCGACCATTTCGGCGAACGCGATGAAGAAGTGGAATTTATGGATCAAGGCGTACAGGAATTTGCCTATGTCCTTTCAGCTCATAGCGGTTCTTGGCAAAATAGCGGAGTTGTACGTAAAGCCTACGAATTGCATAATCCGCTGCTCCAAGTGTGGGAAACGTATCACGAGGGGGATTTGCCGCAGATTTCGGAGGGAATTTCCATATCTTCAGACCATGTGATTGCAGTAGCCTTCAAACCAGCTGAGGAAGGGAAAGGATGGATTCTCCGCTGCCAAGAGATTTATGGAAGGGAAGTAGAGACGGAATTGAGCTTGCCTTCCTTGAATCGCAGCTGGCGAAGCACGTTTGGAAAATGTGAGATCAAAACGTTCTTTCTGCCTTCCAAGCTGCATGAGCCGATTGAGGAAGTGAATTTTATAGAAATGAAACATACGGAGGAGAGAGAGAGCCAATGAAAATTAACAACCCCAACGGCGTATGGCCGACGATGATTACTTTGTACAAGGAGTCAGGCGAGATAGATTTTGATGCGATGGGACGTATGGTTGAATGGTTTATTCATAACAAAGTTGACGGATTATTTGCTGTCTGTCAGTCCAGCGAGATGTTTTTCTTGAGCTTGGAAGAGCGCGTGAAGCTTGCCGCTTTTGTCGTGGAGAAGGCTGCGGGAAGGATTCCCGTCATTGCGTCGGGACACACCGCTGACTCGATTGAAGACCAAGCTCGAGAAGTGATGGCGATGTCAGAAACAGGCGTTGAGGCGGTTATCCTGATCTCGAACCGATTGGCGGACGAAGATGAGTCGGATGAAGTGTGGAAGGTTAATGCTCAGAAGCTGATTGAACAACTGCCGGAGCATATTGCGCTTGGAATCTATGAATGTCCATTTCCTTATAAGCGGCTATTAACGCCATCGACATTGAAGTGGTGTGCAGATACGGGAAGATTTTTCTTCTTAAAGGATACTTCTTGCGATGTGGAGATGATCAAAGAAAAGCTGGAAGTGATCAAAGGAACTTCATTAAAGCTATTCAATGCCAATACCGCTACGCTCTTGGAAACATTGAAGCTGGGCGTTGACGGTTACAGCGGGGTTATGGCCAACTTTCACCCGGATCTTTATGCTTGGCTTTTGCATCATTGGGAGGAGCAACCTGAAGAAGCGCAGTACTTGAGCGATTTGCTGAGTGTTGCTTCATTTATTGAGCGGCAGTTATATCCGATTAACGCGAAATATTATCAAATGAAGGAAGGCATCAGTTCGAATTATCACTCGCGCGCGAGAAATCATGACGAGTTCACAGCTACGAATAAACTCGAAGTGGATGAGTTACACCGTCTCTCCAAGAAGTTATCGCAGCAATTTTCATTCCAACGTTAACAGATAAGCAGGAAGCACACTATCGTGCTTCCTGCTTATCCTTTTATTTTCCTTTTAGAAGAAGGATTCATGTAGAAAGATGAGAATAATAGTATTTGTAACCGCTTACTATTAAAGGTAGAGCATTCATAATGGGGGAGTAAACTTGAATTGGAGACACTTGCAGCAAACGTTGAATAAAAATAGATTGTTTTTTAAGATCCTGCTTTATTTCCTTTCTTTGCTGATCCCGATTGTCATCCTCGGAGTCATCGCCTATTTGAATGCGGATCAATTAATCAAGAAGGATGCCTCCGGAAAGCTTACGGATAATTTGGTTGCCTCCTCCAAAACCATTGATATCTATTTAGGTATGGCACAGTCAACCAACAACAGCTTGCTGCTCAGCGATACCATTCAACAATATTTACGACCGTATCCATTACTTACTGATGAAGAAAAAATTAAATTGCCTTCGATTGTGAGATCCATTGCGGGGAATCGCAATACGATAAGCCACTTTGTCGACAATATCTTTCTATTTGTGGATGATCAGCGTGTTTATTTTAGTGATGGCATGGTTGACTTTGATGTTTTCTTTGACACTTTTTACAAATTCGATGGTTACAATAAAGATTTCTGGCGAAAACAATTACACGAAAGCAGCCTGTTCGAATTATTAACGCCAACGCGAGTGGCGAATCCGAATATGAATACGAATCGTGATGTCATTCCGAGTGTTACGACCCAATATTTGAATGGTCATTTGGCAACGATGGTGACGACCATTTCTATCCCTACAATCGCAGCCACGCTGCAAAACAACTCCATTTTCTCGACCACCCACTATATTGTTATGGATAAAGATAATCAAGTCATTTTGCAAAGCAGCGAATTGGAAGCAAGGGATGTGGAGCAAGTTGTTGCTGGTTTTTCGAAGGAAAAGGCAAGTAACGGAGCGCTTAACATCGGACAAGAGCAGAATTGGATTGTTCAAACCACCTCCGAATATGGATGGAAGTATTATTCGATTACGCCGGTGAGCTCTTTTAACCAGGAGTCTTCGAGCATTTTTAGCTTGATCATCTGGATCTGTATCAGTTTAATCATCATCGGTATCGCCTTTTCTGCCATATTTAGCGTTCGGCTGTATAACCCGATCAAAAATATCAGAGATATTTTACAAAAAACCGAACGAATAGAAGAAGGCAACCAAGGAACACCACGCAGCGGCGAACTTCAACGGATTGGGAATAGCGTCAGCCAATTGGTCCAGCAGCATAAGGACGCGAATATGAAAATTCATACCTTCTCAGAGGAAATTCTCGAGCAGTTTTTCACGAATTTGATTAAAGGCGTTCGTGGGGGACAGCCGTATGCGGTTAACCAGATTTTAAAAGAAATTGATTTTCATACAGGTACCTATTTATGCTGCTGTTTTGTGTTTATGTTCAGGGATCAATTCTATCATGACATTCTGGAAGCGGATCGCTTACTGATTTTCGAGAAGATGAAAAATGTACTATGGGGCATTATGAAAAAGTACGTGAATTGTTATTTGGTGGAATATGAGCCCTACTTATATGTTTGCATGGTTAATTTGAAGAGTGAGGCAGATCGTGAACAGCTGGAACAAGCTTTGGAAATGATTACAATGACCTTTGCTTACGACACCATGTATTGTGAATTAGTTATTGGGTTAGGAAAAAGATACGACAAGATTGAGGATTATTCCAAATCTTATAGTGATGCTATTACGGCTATAGATAAGCGGACAGATTCATCCAAGACGGTCATCGTCGATGCAGCGCATTTGGATATCGATCAGAACTACTATTATTCTTTCCTGGATGAGACCAAAATCGTCAATAAGCTGAAATCAGGCGATCGGGAAGGCTTAAGAGGTGAATTGGAAGGAATTATTGCTTTGAATAAAGCAAGAGGGGTTTCTTATCACTTTCTTGGGGCTTTGCTTGTGGAGTTTTTCCATACAGGCAACCGTTATTTGACTGAAAAAGGACTTCGTATGCATGACTTTCTTGAGGCTAATGAGCATGATTTTTTAAGCCAAAAGGAGCTATTGCCGACAGAGTTTGATGCAAGGCTGAAAATGATATTTGAGTTCTACGATAAAATGATCACCGAAACGTTGTATAAACCCGAAAGCAAATCAGGTACGGTCGTATCGCTTATTACGGCTTATATTGAGAAGCATTATGAAAAGGATTTATATCTGGAGGTCATTGCAAACGAGATCGGTCTGTCCGCCAAGTATGTGTCCAGGATGTTTAAAGAGACGACAGGGACGAATATTTCGGACTATATCAGCCTGATTCGGATTGCAAAAGCGAAAGAACTGTTAGCCGATACGGATATAAAGATTAGTGATATTGCAGATCAGATCGGCATTTTCAGCCGCACAACCTTCTTGCGTTTATTCAAAAAACATGAAGGCATTTCACCCAATGAATATCGGCAGATACACGGCAATAAGCAGAAATAGCTTGAAAATGGACGATTCAGGCAAGGTAGAAGAATGAATCATGGAGACTCAAGTGGAAGAATGGTTCATCGTAGGCTGATTTGGTTCTTTTAAAGCGAGGCAAGTCGCTTATACAATAAAAATGGCCAGAACAAATCCAGGTTATGGAGGGGGACCACCATGGATTTCAGAAACAGGAGATTGGTAACTGCCTGCTGTTCGCTGGTTGTAGTAGGGAGTTTAGCAGCGGGGTGTGATTACATACCAAATCATACAGTCAAGCCATCGGCGAGAGTAAGCTCTTCACCATCGGACAATCCGATGACGCTTTCATGGATGAGATACGAGCATTCTTCCCAAGCGTTAGATGCAAATTCGGTCGTTGTTCAAGAAATTCAAAAAAGAAAATACGTCAAGATTGCCTTGCAAAGCGTTCCACAGAGTAACTATGAGGACAAAAAGAAAACCTTAATGGCTACAAATTCGATTCCCGATGTCATGATGGTCAATCAAAATGATCTTACGGATTTCGCGGATACCCGCATTTTTCTAGATCTCACACCGTATTTGGATAAAATGCCGAATTTCCATAAGCTCATCGCGCAGAAGCCGGAAATCAATAAAACGAAAGTGGATGGCAAGCTGTACGGTTTTCCTTTAGTAACGAAATGGAGCGTTCAATCTGGTCTACTGCCAATGATGCGCACAGATTTGTTAGCGAAACTTCATTTAAAAGCGCCAACGACGTACGAAGAGCTGTATCAGGTACTTAAGAAGTTTAAAGAAGCTTATCCAGCGTCTTATCCTTTTACGAGTAGAGCGGCGAATGGTAAAACAGGAACAGAAAATTTGATCAATCCTATTGCTTTCGGCTTTGGAAGTGGCTATACGAATATTACGGGAACTAAAATTTACTATGAACCGCTGACGCAGCAATATAAATTTGGTCCTTTTGCCCCTGAATTCAAAGAGGCTATCGCCTATCTTCATAAACTTTACAAAGAAAAACTGCTTGATCCAGATTATGCCGTAGCAACCTCCCAAATATGGCAGGAGAAATTAAGCTCTGGCAAATCGTTCTTTTTTCAAGATAACAATGGTTTCGGAGCGAATTTTAATAAAGCACTTCAGACGAAAGAACCGGAAGCCAAGTTTGAATTGTTACCTGCTCTGGCGAGTAATAAAGGAGTTAAACGCAATACCATTTATCAGCTGGATCACCTTGGTGAAATGTACGCAATAAGCGCTAAGGTTAAGAATCCGGAAGAAGTGATTAAGCTCATAGACTGGATGTATGGGGAAGAGGGGACGAATCTAACCAGTTTCGGAGTAGAAAATGTGGATTACACGCTGGTTGGCGGCGAATATCAGATATCGGATGCAACGAAGCTGAAGTTCAAAGATAAACAAGATCCCTTCCGCTCGATGCAATCTGCCCTTGGTACCGGCTATCTTGGCTTAGCGTTTCAATCTGACGACCATCCGATCCTGTTATCTTCTGCACCGGAACTAATTAAATGGTCTGAGAAGGCAACCCAGGATCTGGCTGACGGAATGAATTACCGGGAGATCAATGATCCTCCATTTAATAAACAAGAACGAGATCGGCTTAAACAACTCCGCACACAATTGGATGCCTATTTAACTCAAAATATGGACAAATTCATTGTCAGTGAAGGGGCATTAAACGATTGGGATGCTTTTATCAAGCAATGTAAAGACAAAGGGGCAACGGAGATTGAAAAGATTTACAATACGGCACTTGCACGAGTAATAAAGTAACTTGAGTAAGGGGGTACTACGGAATGAACGCTATTTTGAGTTCAATGACGACACGTTATCCAGAATTAATAGGCTGTTTACCAGATATCGAATTGGGGTTTGAGCTGCTAAACCATTCGTTTCATCAAGGAAATAAGCTGTTATTATGTGGTAATGGTGGAAGTGCCGCAGATTGTGAGCATGTTGTAGGCGAACTGATGAAGGGATTTATCTCCAAAAGGCCTTTATCCGCATCTGTAAGCGATCGTTTTGAACGTGAATTTCCGGGAGAAGGGTTGGATCTTGCTGTTAAGCTCCAAGGGGCGCTGCCGGCGATTTCACTCGTAAGTCACTCAGCTTTGATAAGTGCTTATGCGAATGATGTTGATCCAGAAATGATTTTTGCCCAGCAAGTGTATGGCTACGGCCGTTCAGGGGATGTATTGATTGCATTCAGCACATCAGGCAACTCTACGAATATCCTTCGGGCTCTGCAGGTTGCCAAGGTGCAAGGGTTGAAAACCATTGGTTTCACGGGGGATAGCGGCGGGAAATTGAAGTCTTTATGTGATGTGACGATATGTGTGCCTTGGGAGAAAACCCTCGACATTCAAGAGAGGCATCTGCCGATCTATCATGCGTTATGCCTGATGTTGGAGGAGGCGTTTTTCCCAAAATGACTCTAGTTGCAGCAGTCGATATCGGTGGAACAAAATGCGCAGTAAGCTTGGCTGTTGTCGAGAAGGATAGCGTCGTATTCGTGGATAAAATAAGCTTTCCGACCCCATCTGGGCCGGAAATGGCAATTGGTGAAATCTGCGCATCTCTTGATACGATGTTAATGCGTTATCCAGATCGGACACCTGAAGCCATAGGTATCAGTTGTGGAGGTCCGCTTAACAGTCAAGCGGGCGTCATTCTCTCGCCTCCGAATCTTCCCGGTTGGGATCATGTTGATGTCGTATCTCCTTTGCATGTACGTTACGGTGTTCCAGTCGGATTACAGAATGATGCGAATGCTTGTGCCTTAGCTGAATGGCGTTTTGGAGCGGGAAAAGGCAGCCGCCATATGGTTTTCCTTACTTTCGGCACAGGCATGGGAGCGGGATTGATCCTTAACGGCCAGCTTTATATAGGTAAGAATGATATGGCAGGTGAAGTTGGGCATGTTCGTTTGGAAGCCGATGGCCCCTGGGGATATGGCAAGGCGGGTTCATTTGAGGGCTTCTGCAGTGGCGGCGGTATTGCGAAGCTTGCTCGGACAATGTCGCTTCAAGCCATTCAGGAAGGCAAACCACCTTCTTATTGCCAAACAATGAACGATCTGAGCAGCTTGACGGCGGAAACGGTAGGAAAGGCTGCGGAAGCGGGGGATTCCATGGCGATTGAAGTGTATGAGACGGTAGGCCGCCGCTTGGGGCAAGGAATTGCTATGTTAATTGATGTGCTTAATCCGGAGAAAATTGTAATTGGCAGTATCTATGGACGGCAGCACAAGCTGCTGGAGCCTCTGGTAATGGCAACATTAAGGCAGGAGGCGCTATCGTTCTCCTTAGATGTTTGTGAAATCGTGCCTGCTGGGTTGGGGGAACAGGTAGGGGATTATGCAGGCGTATCTGTTGCAATGGAGATGTTGAGGGGGAATTCATGATGGAGATCGGGGGCAAAAAGTACGCCATTGGCGTCGATTATGGCACGGAAAGCGGCCGGGCTGTATTGGTGGATGTGCAGACCGGTGAGGAAATAGCGGCACATGTAACGGCTTATGCACACGGTGTAATCGATCGTCAGCTGCCGGGTTCGGAAGTGATCCTTGCGAAGGATTGGGCTCTGCAGCATCCAGGGGATTATCTGGATGTGCTTCGCCAATCGGTCCCCGCAGTGATTCAGCAGGCAGGAATTCCGCCGGAGTCTGTGATCGGCATCGGTATTGACTTCACCGCTTGCACGGTGCTGCCCGTGAATGCGGATGGCGTTCCGTTATGCTTCTTCGAGGAGTATCGGAACGATCCGCACAGCTGGACCAAGCTTTGGAAGCATCATGCGGCGGCCCCGCAAGCGGAACGTATAAACCATTTGGCCAAAGAGAGGGGCGAAGATTTCCTTCCTCGTTATGGCGGCAGCATCTCTTCGGAATGGCTTCTGCCCAAGCTGCTGGAGACGGCCGAACAGTCACCGGCTGTATTCGATGGGGCCGATCGCTTCGTGGAGGCGGCGGACTGGGTTGTCTGGCAGCTTTGCGGCGAGCTGGCCAGAAGCAGCTGCTGTGCAGGCTACAAGGGAATCTGGCATAAGCTAGAAGGTTACCCGACCACGGAGTTCCTGAAGCAGCTGGATCCGCGGTTTGAAAGTTTGTACCAAACCAAGTTGGTTGGAGCTGTAGTGCCCGTTGGCTCCCGTGCAGGGGGATTGGAACCGCGGATGGCCAAAGAGCTCGGTTTGCTTCCAGGCACAGCTGTTTCTACTGCCATCATCGATGCACATGCCGCCGTACTCGGCTGTGGTGTAACTGACCCAGGCAGTATGGTTCTGGCTATGGGAACTTCGCTGTGCCACATGGTTCTCGGCGACGAAGAACATCTCATTCAAGGAGTTAACGGCGTGGTGGAGGACGGCATAGTACCAGGCATGTTCGGCTATGAAGCGGGTCAACCGGCCGTTGGCGACATGTTTGCCTGGTTCGTCAACACAGCGGTATCCGAAGAGATAACGCGTAAGGCTGCCGCCGAAGGAATCGGCGTTCATACCTGGTTGGAGCGTGAAGCCGGCCAGTTAAGTCCCGGGCAGTCGGGTCTGCTCGCGCTCGATTGGTGGAACGGAGGGCGTTCCCCCATCCTGGACGAAGCGTTATCCGGACTGCTTGTCGGGCTGACGTTGCGTACAACGCATGCGGAGATCTATCGCGCGTTGCTGGAGTCGGCAGCTTTCGGTACAAGACGGATCATCGAAACCTTTGAAGAGAGCGGTGTGCAGATAGCTTCTCTCTATGCGTGCGGCGGGTTGCCGCAAAAAAATAAGCTGCTGATGCAAATTTTTGCCGATGTTTTGGGGAAGGACATTAAGGTGGCGAAGTCGACCCAACCTGTTGCGCTTGGCGCAGCCATCTGCGGAGCGGCTGCAGCGGGCAGCCAAGCAGGCGGCTACGACAGCCTGAGTGACGGTATTCGCGCGATGGGGCAAACGAAGGAGCAGCCCATCCGTCCGAATCGTGAGCACAAGGCTGCTTACGACAGGTTATACGCCCAGTATCGTGCGATGCATGAGGCGTTCGGAGTACCTTCCGGCCCAGTGGGGAAGGTAATGCGTGAGTTGAAGCGCATGCGAACTGGGGGTTAGAACGTTTTGGAATGGCCTGACGGACAAAATGTACTCGGCCTGTGAATCTGCGTGTTCCTTTGGAACTGCGGGTGACAGGCTTTTTTGTGGTGGCATGCACCGGGTCACGAGTCGGTTGACTGTATCCCGAGGGATTGGGGGCGCAGTCTAAGATTAACGGGAAATACTACCGCAATTTAGTGGATTAATCAAGCTTCAGCGTGAATAAATGGATTTTCTCCTGTTAATGATAGCGGCTGAGCTAGGAAGCAGGGATGATGCGGTGAATTAACGGTGTTTTTTCCAATTATTTGGAATCGCAGTTGAAAAATGCTTTAAATAACGGGATTTTTTCCTGTTAATGGATGAAGCTCTATAATAGTGAGCTGTCAAAAGTGATTTGTGATGCAAAGGAATTATTAGAGAAATCTAGAAACTAGTATAGAAGAAAAAGAAAAGAAAGGTGCTGTGATGGCGGATGTTCTTCGTTAATTCTCGTGCGATCATTGAAAGAATGCAAGATGGAACAATCGAAATTGTCGTTCAGACACGAAATAAACCTGGTGAACCTCAACGGATTGAACTACCTGGTGGGCGAATAGAGCAATACGAATCGTTAATAGCAGCGCTTATTAGAGAAGTAAAGGAAGAGACTGGCCTTGATGTTGTAGAAATTGAAGGTGAGGATACAAAAATTGATACCGTTGGTATCGATCCGAGTTTTGAAGTGGAGTGTGTAAAACCCTTCGGGGCTTATCAGACCCTTAACGGCCCTTTTGATTCGGTTGGCGTCTACTTCCGTTGTAAAGTGCAAGGGGAGTTAGTGCAATCAGGTGATGAAACTAAAAACCCGAGATGGATTGCTGTAGATGAATTAAGACAACTAATGAATGATGATCCTCATCAATTTTCCAGTGTAGACAGAGCGGGAATTATGTTTTATATGAAGTATTTGGAGAAACAGAGACGGGCGTTATAAAAGACTTTGTAAATCTATTGTCTTTTTACTAGATTCAATAGATAATAATGGTAATTTACTGGATGGTGGAATTTGGGGGAAGAACAGCATGTTTAGAATCTACTTACGATGATAGGATTGAGCCCAAAAAAATTATACTTGGTGTTGCCCCGCAACGATTTATTATTGATCCAAAAGGTAACATTATCATTTATGATGATATGTATAAGATGCTCAGAAGAATTAATGTGTTTAAGTAAGGTGATAGGAAGATAGAATCAGTGTATACCCAAAAACAAAAGCTGCCGGAATCATCCGGTGGCTTTATTGACATAGTTTTGGGTAAGCGAAGCTTCCCTGCACACCGGCCCTTGACATTTGTTGCTATCGCTCGGGCGATTCCTCTCCAACGAGGGGAACTACAGGACGCTATTTCATCGAAATAAGCTCATTTTTTCGTGGAGGGGAACTGTGGTCCTCTATTTGTCCGTTTTCTTCAAGAAAACGGGATCAGGCAATCAAATAAAGCCCTGTAGTTCCGCTCAAACGCGGAAACGGGCTGAATTTGTAAGAATAGCGGCCTGTAGTTCCTCAAAGATACATCGTTAACCAACTTAACACAGCTAGTATGAGGCTACCATCTCCGCCAATTGTCTCAGTAACGTTGAATTTCTAGCGGCGCTTAATCTTCTCCCCCAAAAAAATTCGCTCCTACCAGGCTCTTAACAAGCTAAACGAAGGAGGAGAAGAGAACTCCTCCCGATCCCTTCCTCTCCAGCAAACCTACAGGGCGCTATTTCAAAGAAATAGCTCCTTTTTCACGTTTTAGCAGGATTCGTTAGCAATGAACCGAAGCTCCAAAGCATGCACAATTCCTCGAATTGAGACATTTTTGCATTAACACTTTCTTGTTCCCGCTCTCAAATTCTGGGAAAATGTGCAAATCGCGGATCGGTTCATCCCATAGAGGATTGAACGATTGTCACGGCATCTCCCCAGCAGGTAAGATTGCGGTACTAGACGTGAAGGAGGCTTGCGACAGTGGCAAAGATGTATACCGAGGCTAAGCCCGGAATCACACATAGCGATGCGAAGCATGCGAGGTTAGCGCAAAATCGATATCTCCTAAATATGCGAAAGCATTGGATGCTTTATCTCATGATCATCCCGGGGCTCGTGTATTACCTTATTTTTAAATACGTGCCGCTCATGGGAAGTGTTATCGCCTTTCAGAATTATCAAATTTTCAAAGGCATGCTGGGAAGCTCTTGGGTTGGATTGGATAATTTCAAATTCATCTTCACGTATCAAGATTTCTATCATGTTTTAAGAAACACGGCGACGATCGCCACGTATCACCTCGTGTTCGGATTTCCTGCACCGATTATTCTAGCGCTTCTATTCAATGAAGTGAGGCTGATGCTGTTCAAACGGGTCGTACAAAGCATGTTCTATCTTCCGCACTTCTTATCGTGGGTCGTTGTCGGAGGCATCGTCTTTGAACTACTGTCCACGCAAGGCGTGGCGAACATGGTCCGGGGATGGTTCGGTTTCGAGCCGATCTTGTTCATGCAGCAGCAGAGTTATTTTCGCACGATTGTCGTCTTGTCGGGCATTTGGAAGGAAGTCGGATGGGGCACGATTATTTACCTTGCCGCAATTGCCGGCATCAATCCGAACTTGTATGAGGCGGCTGTGATGGACGGGGCGAATCGCTGGAAGCAGACGCTTCATATTACGCTGCCGATCCTGTTTCCTACAATTCTGGTGTTATTTCTACTGAACATCGGCAATTTCCTTGAGCTCGGTTTTGACCAGATTTATAATCTGTTGACGCCTATGACCTATTCCGTGGGTGATATCATTGAGACGTATGTGTACCGGGCAGGGGTTTTGCAGGGCCAGTATAGCGTTACGACAGCTATTGGATTATTCCAGTCCGTCATTGGTTTCGCGCTGCTGTGGATTTTTAACCGAATGGCCAGAAAGACAGAACAGGGGTTGTGGTGATGAAACAAACGTATGGAGAAAAGGTTTTTCAAGTAGTCAACTATTTGTTCCTGGCCGCAGCTGCAGGCACGATGTTGATGCCGCTTGTTCATCTGTTGGCGGTTTCGCTCAGTTCACCCCTTGCGGCTGATTCGAAAACAGTATTCTTACTACCGGTAGAATTTACCTGGGCATCGTGGGGGCATATCCTGCAAAATAAGGGATTATGGAGCGCATTCGGCGTAACGCTATACATCACGATTGTTGGGACACTGCTGAGCATGCTGTTCTCAGTATTGACAGCGTTTCCGCTGTCCCGCAAGGAATTTCTCATTCGCAAGCCGTTTATGCTGGCTGTGATCATTACGATGATTTTTAATGCGCCGATGATCCCATTTTTCCTGACCGTTCGGGAGCTGGGCATGATGAACTCCCTGTGGTCGCTAATTTTGCCAGGATTAATTGGAACGTTTAACATGATTATTATTCGAACGTTTTTTATGGGGATACCGGCGGAACTCGATGATTCAGCGCGAATGGACGGCTGCACCGATGCAGGCATTTTGTTCCGGATCTACCTGCCTTTATCCAAGCCGGTGCTCGCGACGGTCAGTTTGTTTTATGCCGTCGGATATTGGAATACTTTCCAGAGGGCCGTGCTGTTCATCCGTGATCCTAACAAATGGCCGCTGCAAATGAAGCTGCGCGCTTACTTGCAGTCACCGGAGGAATTGGCTGCTGTGAATCTGTTCCTTGGCGATTACGATTTCAATACGACAACATTGAAAGCGGCAACAATACTGTTCGCAACAGTGCCGATTATTTTAGTATACCCGTACTTGCAGAAGTATTTTGTAAAGGGTTCCATGCTAGGCTCGCTGAAGGAGTAAAGACCGCAATACGGCTGGCTTCATCATATGATGTGCTAAAAAAGGGAGGATACATGTATGAAGAAACGTTTATTCGGGAAAAAGGGAGCGATTACGGCGGCGGTTTCGCTGCTTGCGGTTACAGTCCTTGCGGGTTGTGCGCAAACCGGTGACAAAACCCCAGTCGCAGAAGGCGGCGCCCAGAACGACAAGCTTGTACAGGTAAAGGTATTCAAAAGCCATATGGGCGTAGGCACCATTCCGGATGCGAACAACGCGCATGTCAAATATGTAGCGGAGAAAACAGGCGTTGAATATCAATTAACGACCACACCTCCGGGTTCAGAACCGACAGAGTTCCTTAATTTGATGATTGCCTCGAATGACTTGCCGGACATCCTACGCCCGATTGGCGGCATCGAGCAGACGTTGATCAAACAAGGTGGAGCGCTGCCATTGGAAGATCTTCTTCCAAAGTACGCACCTAATGTATGGAAGAACATTCCCAAAGAGGCATGGGATGTCGTTCGTTCAGCCTCGTCCGATGGGCATATTTATTATGTGCCGAAGGTGTTTCTCGTTCCTGAACGCGCACCGATGATTCGTAAGGATTGGCTGGATAAGGTCGGATTGCCTATGCCGAAGACAGCAGCTGATTATAAGGAAGTGCTGAAGGCCTTCCGTGACAAGGATCCAAATGGCAACGGAATAAAGGACGAGCTGCCAACTTCGGGCCGGGAATTCGGCAAATGGATGGATCACCTGTTTGGCATGTACGGCGTCGCCATGTGGGAAGGGAGTCCGGAGTGGGACCTGTATGACGGTAAAATTCAGTATGCGGGCGTAACCTCTAACATGAAGGCGGCCATCGGATATATCCGCGAGTTGTATGCAGAGAAGCTGCTCGATAACGAGACATTCCTTAACAAGGGCGACGTATGGCAGGCCAAAATCAACAATAATCTGGTTGGCAGCTGGTACCACCTCCCGGCAAGTGTGCGCGATCGCTATACAGCGATGCTGAAGGGAGCTCCTGATGCTTATATCGTTGGCATGCCCGTGCCTAAAGTAGATGGTTTCCAAGGTTTTGTTACGATGAAAACGATGGGGGAGCCGGAATGGATCATTCCTGCAGCAGCAAAAAACAAAGCCGAAGCCTCCCTGAAGCTGCTCGACTTCTTCTATGATACAAGCAACGATGAGTTCATCCGTTTTGGGATTGAAGGACTTCAGCATCAAGTCGTGAATGGCAAAAAGGTCCTGCTGCCGCCGGAGGACAGCCGCCCTCTTGCTCTCGGCATGCGTAACCTGACGACCAAAGAAGATATGGATATCCGGATCAAGGAAACCATTCCAGAGAACATGCAGAAGATGGTGCAGGACATTTTCACCGTCAATACAGCGGATGCCCGACGAATCGCAGGAGATGGACTGCCGAACACGGTATACGAAGGTTTCCCGGATATTCAATCGCATAAGCTTTTTCAAGAATATTTGACCAAAATTGTGATCGGTGAATGGCCGATGGCGAAATTCGATGAGTTTGTGGACCGTTGGAACAAATCGGGAGGCGACAAGGTCACGCAGCGCGCCCAAGAATGGTACGCACAAGTGAAGAAATAACAACTATCCGGCGTAAGGTCCGCCCGCAGGGACGGCTCAGCCTCCTGCGGGCCCAAACGCGCTGAGAAGATAAATGACAGCAGCCAAAGAAGGGGATGTAGCTCATGAAAAAGCGATATGCAATCTGCGGGGTAAGCGGTCGGGCGCTTGGCATGTTCGCTAAGCCCATTACGTCGACATTCTCCGCCAGAAGCGAGCTCGTCGGCTTACTGGATCGCGACCAAGCTCGCTTTGAGCTGTTTCGAACGAGATTTCCAGAGCAGCAGGAAGTCCGTACTTACGGCGAGCATGAATTTGACCGGATGGTGGAAGAGACGCGCCCGGATGTTATCATTGTCGCTGGGCGAGACGATACACATGCGAAATATATTATAGCGGCCCTTGAGCATGATTTAGACGTGATCACGGAGAAGCCGATGGTGACAACAGGAGAGGACGCAAGGCGTGTAATGGAGGCGGAGTCAGCAAGTAAAGGGACGGTCACCGTTACTTTCAATTACCGATATGCGCCCATTCATACGAAAATTAAGGAAATGCTACTGGAAGGCAAGCTTGGCAGGATTACTTCGATTGACTTGAATTGGTATCTCGACACCTATCATGGTTCAAGTTATTTTAAACGTTGGAATCGGGTTAGAGAGCTGTCCGGAGGGTTGTCTATCCATAAATGCACGCATCATTTCGATCTGGTGAATTGGTGGATTGGGCAGCAGCCTGTCGAGGTGTTCGCATATGGCGCCTTAAATTATTACGGAGCTGAAGGGGAAGCGAACCCCAAGAAGGAGGATGGCCGTTTCTGCACGACCTGTGAGCTAACGGCGGAGTGCGACTACTACTCACGTTGGAACACACGGAGCAAAAATATTCAAGTGCAGGATGATCATCTCGGATCGCTTGGTGCAGTGAAAAGCAATTTTCCTTACTCAGACTATCGGCCTGATCAATGTATCTTCGATTCCCAAATTGATATTGAGGATACCTATGCAGCAACGGTCAAATATAACGGTGGCGCACTCCTCAGCTATTCAGTTAACTTCTCTTTGCCGTATGAGGGGTATCGCTTGGCCATTAACGGTACGAAGGGGAGGCTTGAGTCGGTGGAGTATCATATGCCGAGCCGCACTCCATTTCCGACACCTGTGCAGACCATCGATTATTTCCCTTTGTTTGGCTCTAAGGAAACGATTCATGTGGTGCACCGAGAAGGCGGGCATGGAGGCGGAGACCCGCTCTTGCTTGAAGATTTATTTATGGGCGAAGATCGCCGCAGGCCTTATCGAATTTTATCCGGAGCTGTGGATGGCGCGTTCTCCGTGGCGACTGGGGAAGCGGTATGGCGCTCTGTGAAGGAACACCGTCCGGTTACCATCGGGGAAGTGCTTAGCGGTGGATTTTCTGAGAAGTCTCTCAGTTTAAGCGGGAAAGGAGTGGCAGGACAATGACGACATCTTTGACCCGCTATATAGATTCAGAGGAAAGTATGGCTGCCCAAACGGACGGTACCAACATTCCTCATGTCTTGACCGTCATGGCTCAGCGTTACATCGGCGAGCATCCGCCACACGGTCCGGTATACAGAGTGACACGCGCTAGTGAAATCCGCAAGTTGGAAAATCACACGTATTCGTTTCCGATTGAACGTATTTTCCCGGAGATGCAGGTGGGACAACGGGTATATGCCTGGGCGAAGCTGTGGATCGAGGAGCCGCAAGAGTTTATCTTTCTGCTTCGATGTCTCGGATCTGTCCGATTGTACCATAATGGGGAGCAGCGTTTTGGATCTGCCCCTGAGGAGGAAGCGGAAGGGGCACCTCCGCTGAAACTGAAGATCGGGATGGTGCGGGGCTGGAACCACTTTGTTTTGGAGCTTGGCCAACGTGCAGACGGACGATGCGGAGTGGAATTTGGCTCTGGCAATCGCAAGAATAAGCCCTATACCTTTCTTGCACCTTCACTAGAGCGTGAGGGGGAAGAGGGCTGGATCTATACGTCTCCGATGGATAGTCCGCTTGCACAAATGCCAGCTGCGACGATGAGGGAACAGGTAGCAAGTGCGGCGTCTTGGCTGCCGAAGCGCGGAGACACCAGTGGCTGGCAAGGCAGGCTAGAACAACTCTACGGTCTGTCCCCGGGTTTGAAGGCTATCTCTTGGACGTCCGTCCGAGTCGACCCGGCGATGACCGGTCCTGTAACGGTATCGGGGGTCGCCTATGGACCTGTCGCCTTCATTTGGAATGGACATAAGGTTTATGAAGCTGCTGGAGAGGGCTCGTTCAGTTTTAATTTAGAATCGTGCCGGCGAAGCGGAAGCCTCGTGGCATACTGCACGTGCAGTGGGGAGAGTTGGGGGTTTCAGCTGTTTGAGGATTTGACGAATGCCGTGCTGCACTCGCCGGTCAAAGTCCATGGCTATGCAGGCAAATGGCTGCATCTGGGGCCTTTCGCTGCTGACGCCGAGCTGCGCGCTAATGACTATATGAAGATGGATATGGTGGCGGCCGGCTCTTCAGGTGAGGTGTTCTGGACGACGAATGAGCCTGAAGCTTTCGTTAGACCCTTTCTGGAGAATGAGCTCTTCGGCCGATGGAACTATCCGCTTGGCGTAACCTTGTTCGGGCTACTAGAGACAAGCCGTTTGCTAGCGCGCAGCGACATAACGGATTACGTAACTCGTCACGTGGAATTTGCGACGTCAACGTATGCGTATTCCCTCTGGGATCGGAAGCAGTTTGGAGCGGCAGGATTAAATAATCAGTTATCGCATATTGACAGCTTGGATGATTGTGGGTCCTTTGGAGCACTTGCTATTCTAGCGAACAGGTTACGGCAGCTGAAGGGAGCACGTGAGGTTTCAGATGACATCGCCCATTACATCATGAATGTACAGGACCGTCTGGAAGACGGAACGCTTTACCGCCGTATCGGCGTATCCCCGAGCATGCATAATACGATGTGGTGCGATGATATGTACATGAGTGTGCCGTTCCTATGCCGTTATAGCGAGCTATCCGGGGATTTGCGATATGTAGAGGAAGCTTCCCGTCAACTGCTTTTGTATAAAAAGTATTTATATATGCCTGAGCAGCAAATCATGTCTCATGTGTATGACGTAAGCAGCGGCAAGCCGTCATTGACGACTTGGGGGCGGGGGAACGGCTGGGTCTTTTTCTCGCTCTCCGTGTTATTGCAAGCGCTGCCGAAAGGGCATTCCAGCTACAAGGGGATCCTCCGCTTTTACCGGGAGTTGGCGGAAGGGTATCTCCGTCTGCAGGGCAAAAACGGCCTGTGGCATCAGGTACTGACAGATCCTGAGTCATATGAGGAAGCATCGTGTACCTCCATGTTCATGTACGGCTTCGCACTCGGCGTGCGGCACGGTTGGTTGCTGGAGCCTCAAGCATTCACTCGAGCGGTAATGTCCGGCTGGAATGGCTTGTGCGCTCGTGTCATTGATAAGCATGGGAACTTGTACGGCGTATGCAAAGGCTCCAGCTGGTCCTACTCGAATGCGTATTATAAGCATGAGCTTGGATGGAACTTGAATGACACACACGGGATTGGCATTGTGCTTTTGGCCGGCATAGAAGCGAACGCCATGATGAACAGCTTAGGTATAAAAAGCTGAGGTGTTCCAGAGTGAGGATGAGAGGGAATCATTGGAAAGGATCGTGTCGCGAGGGAACAGATCGCGTTATAATAGTAAGATCTCCTAATAAGGTGGGAACCCTAACGTGACGCAATCCTTGAAGAAATGGCTGAAATACAATTTAGCCCATACGCAGACCCGGCTCGTACTCATTTTAACCATATCGGTGTTTCTCATTATTCTGGCCGTCAGCCTGACATCCTACTATACGTCAAAGTCTGTCCTGCAGGAAGAACTCAGCGAGCCGCAGCGCCAAATGCTTCAACTGAATATGAACGTCATTGATGACGCTATCAAAGAGAGTGATAAGGCTGCCATTCAGGTTGCTTTGAACGCAAATATTTATAAGTTTCTGACCAGTGAGGTGCAGAATTCATACGCTAACATATCGGACATTTATCAATTGTTGTCAACTCTGATAGGCAATTCTAAATATATCAAGAGCATCTACGTGTATGACATGACAAAAGGGAGCTTCATTGCAATTCCGCAGGGCTACAGCTCGAGCAAGCTGAACTTTGACGATTCGGATTGGATTAACGTGGTGGACGAGTTCGGCGACGGGATGACGGTCATCAAAAAACGTCAGGTGCCGGAAGGCGCGGGTAGAAAGGGCTCCGAAGTTACGCTGTTTCGTAAAATTATGATTCAAGGCCAGTTTAAGGGGATTGTCACTGTCAATCTCAAGGATGAGGAATTGTTTGCTAAGCTGAATCCTCCCGTGCTTAATAATTTAAATCGGATGCGCTACATCATCGACGAGCATGATGAGATCCTGTACGCGGTCTCCAACTATGATTTCGATCAGGAGTCCATTCGGCAGGCGCTTGCTCAACTGCGGGAAGATGGCAGCAGTGACATTACTCATCAGAACCGCAAACTGCTGGTTAATCAACTTGTTTCGCCAGTAACGGGCTGGAAATACGTGTCCATTGTCGTTCAGGACAGTTTGCTGGCCAAGTCCAAAAAAGTACGCAATGTCGTGTTGACCGTTTCCGTGGCTGCACTGGCGCTTGGTTGCGCGACGATTTTCTATATTAATGCCGCTGCTTTCCGACCGGTCCGCAGGCTGATGCAGCTGTTTAGCAGCTACGACCGCAAGTCCATGAATCCTGAAGGCATCGATTTGGAGAAGCTGGCCGGTGAACTGCTTAGCAACCATGCCCATCTGTCTCAGCTCGTCAGAGAAACGATGTCAGAGGCTTCATCCAAGCTGCTTTACGATATGTACACGGGGAATTTGACCGGCAAGCGGGATATCGAGGAAAAGTGGCATCGTTACTTTGGCGAATGGTCATCAGAGCCTGTGACGGTAGCGGTCATTTCAATCGACCGATATGAGGATTGGTCGCGGAAGTATACGGGCGACGATCAGTCGTTGCTGAAATTCGCCATGGCGAACATCGTCGCCGAGCTGTTCGAGCAAAGATGGCGGGTCGTTTGCGCCGATTTTGGCAAAGACAAGATGGCGATATTGCTGCAACCGCTTGAAGCGGGGATCGTGCTTGAGCGCAAACTGGAGGAAGCTGTTGAGGTTGTTTCCAGACTGCTCAAGTTCAGCGTTTCGGTAGGTGTAAGCACCCCTCAAACGGAAGTTGCCCGACTGCGCCAGGCGATGCTGGAGGCGGAGAATGCGCTGAATTACCGGCTGTATCAAGGTTATGGGCAGATTATCCCGTTTCATGAAGTATCGGGGCACGAAGTCAGGGAGACGGTTGTGGATGAAGGAAAGCTGGAAGAGCTTTCGCAATTGATTGAATCGGGAGACGAAACCGGATCGCTGGAAGCGATTGAACGTCTAATCTCCGATGTGCGTAGCCAATACGGGTATCCATCAGCGGCTTTAACCTTTTTGCGGGCCGTGCTTGAACGCATAGAGCAGTTATGGCAGGCTGATGACAAATGTGCGGAGGGCAGCGCGTTCGAGAGTTACTATACGTTTCATCTAGGGGATATCCAAGAGGCTCTCTGTAAGCGGGTTCAGCCGTTGGTTCAGCGCTTCCACAAACTTATTCAAAGCAAGGATTTTATTACATGCCACCGCATGATTGATTATATGAAGCAGCATTTGAGCGAGACCATCGGGATCCCGGAAATTGCTGACGATGTGGGAATTAGCAGCAGCTTGGCAAGTCAGATTTTCAAGCAAGAAACGGGAGAAACGATCTATAACTATTTGACGCGCCTGCGTTTGGAACGTGCGGCGGACCTGCTGCTGAAGACCGAAAACAAGATTTCGGACATTGCGGTCATGGTTGGTTACCAGCATGAGAACAGCTTTATTCGAAGTTTCCGCAAATTCAAGAATATAACCCCGGGCAAATACCGGGATATGATGAGAACCCGTACGGACGCGATGCTGGAATAGATAACCGGCGTCAGTCGTATTGGATAAGCGAACCTAGGAGGAACTATGGACAGACGACAGATCGTACAACGGCATAATCCCGAGTTGAACAAATGGGACCCTTTGTCCCCATTTTCCGTAGGGAACGGTGAATTCGCCTTTAGTGCGGACATCACCGGACTACAGTCATTCCCGGATCAATATGAGGTACCGCTAGGCACACAGTCCAATTGGGGTTGGCACTATACGGGCGGTCGAAATCGATTTACGGATCAAGATGTTGAATACCAAATGTTCGAAACGCACGGAAGGCCGGTCGGTTACCCGATGAAACCCGGGAGTACGGCGGAGGCTTATCACTGGCTGAGGATGAACCCGCATCGCCTGCAATTAGGCCGAGTTTCTTTTCGCTTCCTACTGGAATCGGGTGAAGTGGCAGAAGCGGCCGATGTGGCGCCGACCAGCCAGCAGCTCGATCTCTGGTCGGGCGTATTGACTAGCGCATATACCATTCAAGGCGTCCCGGTTCATGTGACCACGGCTTGTCATCCTTCCATTGATGCGATTGCAGTGCGTGTGGAATCCGGTTTAATTGCACAAGGCCGAATGCAGGTGTTCATGCGTTTCCCGGCGCCCGATATGACGAATACAGGTTGGGCGAAGGCTGTATTTCCTGACTGGGAGAATGACGATAGGCACAGGACGGAACTGCGCGAAGGCAGCGGCAACGAGGCCTTGTTGGAACGTACGATGGACGAAGATAAATACGAGGTGCGCTGGGCTTGGAGTGCCGGCAGCCTTACGCGGACAGGAGCACATGAGTTCACACTGCTCCCTCCTTCAAAACAAGTTGAATTAATTGAATTTTCTGCAACTTTTGCTCCGGAATCGTCACAAATTGCGCCGTCATTTGAAGAGACGATGGCAGCAAGCAAGCTCCACTGGGAGCAATTTTGGCTCGGAGGGGCGGCAATCGATTTCTCTGGCAGCTCCGATCCCAGAGCCTACGAGCTTGAACGGCGCGTTGTTCTGTCACAGTTCCTGTGCGCTATGCACAGTGGTGGCTCCTTACCTCCGCAAGAGACGGGACTTATGTACAACAGCTGGTTCGGCAAATCCCACTTGGAGATGCATTGGTGGCATGGCGCGCATTTTCCATTATGGGGACGGGAACATATTTTGCTGAAAAGCATGGATTGGTACAGCCGGATTTTACCGGTTGCTCGCGAGCTCGCTCAATCGCAAGGATATGAAGGCGCCCGCTGGCCCAAAATGGTGGACTTTGAAGGAAAACCGTGCCCTTCGCCTGTAGCGCCAGGGTTGATCTGGCAGCAGCCGCACCCGATGACGCTTGCGGAGCTATGTTATAAAGCTCAGCCGACGAGGGAGCTGCTGGAGCGTTTCCGCGATATTGTCTATGAATCGGCGGATTTCATGGTTTCTTATGCGCATTGGGACGAAGCTAAGCAAGTCTTTGATCTAGGCCCGCCATTAATCCCGGCCCAAGAGTGTCACTTGCTTGCAGGCAGTAAAAATCCTCCGTACGAGCTCGAGTACTGGAAATATGGCCTGGAGATTGCGATTCGCTGGGCGGAGCTTTTGCAGGAAACGCCTCATGCGAAGTGGGTGCAGGTTGCCGGAATGATGGCCACTCCTCCACAGGCTGAAGGGGTATATCTGGCCCATGAGCTGTGTCCGGATACCTTTACAGCTAAGAATCATGATCATCCATCCATGCTCGGTGCGCTTGGCGTTTTACCTGGCACGATGATTGACCGCAAAGTCATGCTTAACACCCTGTTAAAGGTGAAAGAAGTATGGAAATGGGGCTCCGCCTGGGGCTGGGACTTCCCGATGTGTGCCATGACGGCGGCACGTTTGGGTGAACCGGATCTTGCAGTCGACTTCCTGCTGATGGACGCTGCCAAAAATACATATTTAACCAATGGTCACAACTATCAGCGACCTGGTTTGTCAGCGTATTTGCCAGGTAACGGAGGTTTACTGACGGCAGTAGCAATGATGGCTGCCGGCTGGGAAGGCGGCTCGGACTTGAATAACCCGGGTTTTCCGCAGGATGGCAGCTGGAACGTGAGATGGGATGGATTAAAGCCTTGGTTGTAGGTCAACTTGCACGTTGAACGAAATGAATAATCAGGAGGAGAACGTATGGGTAAAGGAACAATATGGCCCTCGGAACGCAAATCGGCAACGGATCGATTCACTGGCCTTGAAGTGATACAGCTGACGGATTATAAGTCACACAGCCATCATTTATATTTTACGGAAAGCGGTTGGTATGACGGGGAACAACGTCTTATTTTCGTCTCGGATCGTGGCAACAGCACGAATTTGTACAGCATGCATGTGGAGAGCGGAGAGATTACGCAGCTGACTAATTACCCGGGAAATGATCATATCGATGCTTGTTTGCTGCCGGATGGGAGTGCTGTATACATTAAGCTCGGAACGCGGATTATTCGCCTGGATTTACTCGGAGATTTCGATGAAAAAGTGGTTTATGAAGCGCCACAGGGATATCACCTCGGTAATGTAAGCGCCAGCGCCGATGGACAGCATGTCTGTACTTGTGTTCAAGAAGACTTGTCGCACCGGATTCGACTGGACCTAGGCAACGGTTATGTGGGTCATCGAGAACTTATGGAAGCGGCTCCCCACAGCATGATCATACGCATTGACGCAGTGAATGGCGGCGCGGAAACCATTTATGAAGCCCATCGTTTTATTACGCATATCAACGCGTCTCCCAAAGAGCCTTGGCTGATGACTTTTTGTCATGAGGGACCTTGGCATTTGGTTGATCACCGCATTTGGGGACTGGATTTGCGCACCGGCGAAGCGTGGAAAATTCGTGAGCGTCTTGAGCCGGAGGAGAAGGTCGGCCATGAATTTTTTTATCCCGGCGGCGTAACGATTGGCTATCACGGGTTCCGTACGAACGGAACGAATTTCTTCGGCAGCATCCGGTATGACAATACAGAGATGGAAGAAACGGATTTTCATTTTGATACCTGGCATGGTTATGCAGACGGTTTGGGGCAAGCCATCGTTGACGGCAAAAGTGCGGTGAAGACGCTGAGCATTTGGCGAAAACAGGACGGGGTTTACGACGGACCTCGTATGCTCTGCGAGCTGCGCTGCAGCTTTCATTCGCAGAAAGTACATGCCCATCCGCGTTTTGATGCGCAAGGCAAGCGTGTGCTATTTACGAGCGACAAGAACGGATATGGAAATTTGTATTTGGTTCATGTTCCGGAGGATTTTACCGTATTGCCGTTATTCACGCCATAACAAATGAAGCGAGAGGGGGCATAAGCCATGAAGGCTTCCATGCTGGATACGAAAATCGAACGAATGTCCGTTAAGGTTGGCGAAGCGATTTTGTCGCATAGTCAAGACGGTTACCACCCCAAAATGGCCAACCAATGGGGTTATGTCGCAGGAATGGCGCTTGCAGCCATCGATAAGCTGGGGGATTGGACCGGCGAGGCCAAATATCATGATTTCGTCAAGCGGCATATGGACGTATTTATTCAAGAAGACGGCTCGATACGTGGTTACAAGCTTAACGATTACAACCTTGATCATATTAATAAAGGAAAAAACCTTTTCCGTTTATGGAGGGAAACAGGCGAAGCGAAATATGAGGCGGCAGCACGTTTGCTGATTACGCAGCTTGTCGGTCAACCCCGTACGAGTGAAGGTGGATTTTGGCATAAAAAAATCTATCCCTTCCAAATGTGGTTGGACGGCTTATATATGTCTTCTCCCTTTATGGCTGAATATGCCCACACCTTCCAAGACAACAGCTGGTTCGATGAGGCCGCTCATCAGTTGCTGCTGGTCGAACGGCATACGCGCAATCCGCAGACGGGTCTGCTGCATCATGCTTGGGACGAAACCCAAGAGCAGCGATGGTGCGCTAGCGGAACAGGCCAATCGAGACATGTATGGGGACGGGCCATGGGCTGGTACGCCATGGCGCTGGTGGATGCGCTTGCGTATTTTCCAATCGGGCACCCGAAACGCGGGCAGCTCATGGGCATTTTTGAAAGGATGGTCAATAGCGTTGTACGTGCGCAGGATCAAGAAAGCGGAGTTTGGTACCAGATCATGGATTGCAATGGCCAGCAGGGGAACTATCTGGAGTCATCGGGCTCCTGCATGCTGACTTATGCAATTGCGAAGGGAATCAGGCTGCAATATTTGGCGGAAATCGACCGTAGCGTTGTAGAACGAGCTTATGAAGGTATCCTGCAGCGTTTTGTGACGGAAGATGAGCAGGGGGTGCACCTGCATCAGATTTGTCATGGTGCGGGCCTTGGAGGCCGTAAATACCGTGACGGATCTTATGCGTATTATTTAAGCGAAACGATCGTAAGCGATGTGTTGATGGGGGTTGCTCCGCTGCTGCTTGCCACGCTTGAGATGGAGCAGCTGCGTGAGTCGTGTGCGGAATGAGATGCCGGATCAAGCAGAGAATCGAAACGATGATCAGCTGATGATGAGCTACCCGGCCTCCTGGTGGCGGAATATGTGGCGCGAGGCACTGCCTGCCGGCAACGGCGTGCTTGGCGCGTCCGTATTCGGTGGTGTTCAGGAGGAAACGGTGCTGCTGAACCATGCGAAGTTGTGGCACTGGGGACAACGAGATGAGCTTCCCGATGTCAGCTTCACGCTTGAGCGCACGCGGAAGTTGATGGATGAGGGGCGCTATCAGGAAGCGAGCCCGCAGCTGGCGAATGCCCTGAAAGAGCAGGGGTACGGGACGAAGCTGGCCTCCCGATTTCCACTGGCCGCCATCCGTCTGACGATGCCCAGCAAGCAGGCTTTTCGCGGATATAGCCGTACGCTTGACATGGATAGCGGCGAAATAACGGTAGCTTGGAAGGATGGAGACTGCCAGTACAAGCGGACGCTGTTCGTATCCCGTGCTGATGATTGCATCGTCTACGCGATAGACAGAGAAAGGGGGAGCGGCATAACCGGCGAAATCGGTTTGCAGCTTCATCCGAGCGACCGCTGGGCAGACACGCCTGAGTACAAGGAGCTGGAGAGCTCCGTGGAAACAGGTGCGGATGATGCTTATGCGTGGTATTCGGCAGCTAACGATGATGGAAGCGATTTTGGCGCTGTGCTGAGGGTTGTGCAGGAAGGCGGACAGATGGATATCGGACAATCCGCTGGAGCAGAGGGCGCAATCCGTTTCATGGGAGCAACTCGTGTGCTCGTGCTGGTTAAAGTATTTACACATGGGAAGCGAGCAGAAGACTGGCCTCGTTTGAAGTTGGAGCTTGCCGATCTGCTTCGCGATGAGGAAGCTAGCGCTGGCGTTGTTTATGAACGCTTGCTGGAACGGCATGTCGCGCTGCATCGACCGCTATATCACTCGGCGCAGCTTGTTCTAGGTGATCGAGAGCAGGATTCGCGCTCGAACGAGCGATTGCTGCTGGATGCCTATGAAGGAGAAGCTTCTGAGACTCTTATTCGGAAAATGTGGGCTTACGGCAGGTATCTATTCCTTAGCGGCACCTCAACGGCGGAGGAGGCTGAGCCCTTCGGCTTGTATGGGTTGTGGGGAGGGGACTATCGTCTGGTCTGGAGCCATAACATGGCTAACGAGAACATCCAGATGATGTACTGGCATGCGCATGTCGGTGGATTAAGCGAGCTGGTTCCCTCATTATTCCGGTATTACGAGTCGCTGATGGATGATTTCCGCGATAATGCCCGCAAGTTGTACGGGTGCCGGGGAATTTACATACCGGCAGGAACGACAGCAGGCGTCGGCGTACCCAGCCAGATCGTTCCTGTTATTTTAAACTGGACGGGAGCCGCTGGATGGTTGGCACAGCATTATGTTGAATACGCTAAGTTTACGAATGAAGCCGGCTTCCTGGAAAAGCGGGCGCTGCCGTTCATGAGAGAAGCCCTGCAATTTTATAAAGAGTTCCTTGTCCTTGACGAAAGTGGCCAATACAAGATTTACCCTTCTGTATCACCGGAAAATACACCGCTTAATTACATGCCGAAGGATGGCAAGCCGCTGGCGCATCCGATGCCTACAGCGATAAACGCGACGATGGAAATCGCCATTTTGAAGGAATTGTTGCGGCATTTGATAGAATTGGTTCAAGCGGTTGGGGATGACCGGAAGGAAGTTGAGGATTGGCAGGAGATGTTGGAGCGTCTGCCTGCTTATCGGGTGAACGGTGACGGAGCGGTGAGCGAGTGGGTGCATACAGACTTCGAGGACCGGTATGCTCACAGGCATTTGTCACATCTGTACCCTGTGTTTCCAGGGCACGAAGTGACCAGGGAGAAGGATTCCGCCCTGTTTCAAGCTTTTGAGATGGCAGTGAGAAAACGTGAAATTGGGGCGCAAACCGGTTGGTCATTTGCACACATGGCTGCGATTTATGCTCGGTTTGGCGATGGTGAGAGCTCGCTGGACTGCCTGGATATGATGTCGAGAGCCAGCCTGCTGCCCAACTTGTTCACGCTGCATAATGATTGGCGGGGGATGGGGCTGTCGATGAATATGCCGACGGCGCCCGTGCAGCTCGATGCCAATCTGGGTTGGGTGAACGCCATTCAAGAGATGCTGCTCCAGGTATCGCCGGGAATTATCAAGCTGCTGCCTGCGCTGCCCGGAAGATTGAAGCGAGGGAAATTGTCCAGCTGGAGATTTCATACGGGCAAAGTCGCGCTCCAGTGGGACACTGGCGCTGGGATGTTCCGAGCGGAGCTAACTGCGGACCGGGAGACGGATACCGTCGTCAAGCTGCCGGATTGGGTGCGCACCTGCACAGTTACCGGTGGGCACTTTGAGAGGTCTCCACTAGGGGAGCACTACTATTCGGTTAAAATGAAGCGGGGAGATCATCCGGTAATTTTTGAGGCGGCGGGGAGTTGATTCAAATTGCAATTACCGTTGACGGTGGGGGATTAGGATTGCTTGTAATGATCCAACCGTTGACACCGGTTTATTCCTACAATAAAATGAATTTATATTCATTATTATGTATTAATATACAGGACGGTGATCGCGTGACTCCTCATATATTGTCTTTAAAAGAACTCGATAAGGATACTTTGTTAGCCATTATTCAAAAAGGGATTGAGATCAAACGCAATCCAACGGATTTTTACCACTCATGCGAAAGAAAAGGGCTATTCATGCTTTTTCAGAAAACGTCGACCCGAACCAATTTGTCCTTCCAGTCTGGCATAAACCAAATGGGCGGTTACGCTGTAACCATGGATTGGGATTCGAGTAATTTTAGCCTGTCCCCGATTCAGTATGAAGTTCGTTATGCCTCAAGAAACTGTGATGTTATCATGGCTCGGTTGAAGAAACATGCTGATTTACTGGAGTTAGCTAACTATTCGAGTGTCCCTGTCATTAATGGATGCTGTGATAAATACCACCCGTGTCAGGCATTAGCTGATTTGATGACGATCCAAGAAGTAAAAGGCAGCTTTGATGGCGTAACTTTAACCTATGTAGGCATTCATAATAATGTCGCTAATTCCCTGGTAGCAGGTTGTGTGACATTAGGCATAAAACTTTTTTTAGTAACTCCGATCGTGAATGAGGCTTCATGGGATGAGGAATTGATGCGTACGGCATATGCAAGTGGGTGCGTTGAAACTTTGAGCAGTATGTCTGAGGCTATTCGCAGAACGGACTTTATCTATACCGACACTTGGGTTGATATGGAACATTTTTATGATGCCGACTATCAGGAGGAGAAAAATAGAAGGATTCGCACTATGATGCCATTTCAAATTAATAAGCAAAATTTAAGCGGATATTCTCCTTACATCATGCACGATATGCCCATTCATCCCGGCTATGAAATCGAAGAGAATTTGATTGAGTCGGAGCACTCTATTATTTATCAGCAAGCTGAGAATAGAATGCATGTTCAGAAAAGCTTGTTATGGCATCTATTAGAAGCTAAAACGTTGGTGGGTAGCTGAGTTTGGTGCTTTGGTGCATCTGAGGGGGGCTGTCGTTCCTCAATGGTGTATCGTTGGCGAGTGAGGGGAACTACAGGGTGCTATTTATGCCAAATCTACCACTTGGGCTAGGGGAAGGGAACTAGGGTCCGCTATTGCGCCACATTGGAGGGATTGCAGCATGATTGAGAAGAAATAGGACCCTATAGTTCCCCTGAGGCTCTGATATGCCGTGTTTTGTCTGAAATAAGGGAACCCAGTTCCCCTAATTGGGGTATCCCGAGTAGGAAAATTATAACAACTGTCGAATCAATAGTTGATCCTATCGAGATGGAGGAGTAGCCATGATTCATACGTTCAACCCTCAGCTTTATTATCATACAATGGGCAATCATCCCCCTGTATGGACGGTGTATGATGGGGATACAATCATTACCTCAACAGTCGATGCGAGAGGCTGGGACAAAAATGGTGAATGCGCAGCTGATCGCGGGAATCCGATGACAGGACCTTTCTATGTCGAAGGGGCGATGCCCGGCGATACGCTAGCGATTCGATTCGAGTCTATTACACCGAACCGAGAGTGGGCATGGACAACCAATATGCTTGCTCCAGCCGTTATTGAACCAGCTGTTGCGGCTGCATTGCCGGCATCGGATATCGTGCACTGGACGGTGGATGTCGCTCAGGGAGTTGCGTATCTGAAGGAGCCAACGCCGGGGCTTGCCCAATTGAAGCTGCCTCTGCGGCCTTTTTTAGGATGTTTTGGTGTTGCACCCTCCAAAGGGCAGTTCATCTCAACGGCTACAAGTGGCGAATACGGCGGAAACATGGACTACAAAGGTCTGGTCGCAGGCACTACCGTCTATTTTCCGGTGTCGGCTGAAGGCGCGTTGTTTTATTTGGGTGATGGTCATGCTTTGCAAGGTGATGGAGAAATCATCGGCACAGGTCTCGAAATATCCATGGATGTTCGGTTCACTGTCAGCGTTCAAAAGGGAAAAACAATCAGCTGGCCGCGGGGCGAAACGGACACGTTTTGGTTTTGTATCGGCAACGCCCGGCCGCTTGATCAGGCGCTTCAACATGCAACGACCGAGATGTTACGGCTGCTGCAGGAAGATTGCGGCTTAACCTCTTCGGAAGCCAGCTTGTTGATGGGGCAAGCCGTTGAATATGAAATTGCGAACATGTTCAACCCCGCTTACAGTGTAGTCTGCAAATTGCCGAAGGCGGTACTAACATCATTGATCTCCTAAAAAAGAAAGCCCTCAAACCTGGCCGTAAGCTAGGTTTGAGGGCTTTTTTAAATAAACTCTCGTCCACCGTCAGTTTCTGTATAAATAGAGATCAGCACGATTGCGATGTCATCTCCTATGTTTCTCACCACATGGGGCGTGCAGGCGTTCCAACTGAACGAATCGCCTTCTCCGAATTCTGCCGCATCTTCACCCTGTTCCGCGTGCACTCTTCCTTTGATAACGACATGAACCTCCTCACCTTCGTGAGCATGAGGCAACTCTCCCGTTGAGGCACCTATGGGAAATTCTACCAACATCATCCTGACATTTTTTGTAGAGCTCAAATGCTCCACCTTCAAATGGCCAGAACCACTTGTCGTAATTCTTCGTTCATCCTTGCGGACAATATGCATACGGTCCTCTTTCTTCAAGAGCAAATAAGCCAAAGGTACCTTTAGTACCTGTGCGATATTTTCAAGTGTAGAAATGGAGGGGGAAGTTTTGTTCGTTTCAAGCTGGCTCATGAAGCCTTGTGATAAGCCGGTTTCTTCACAAATTTGGGCAATCGTAATGTTCTTGCGCTTTCGAATAGCCCGTATCGTGGAGCCGATGTCCATCCCGACAGCACCTCGCATCAAATATTAGTAATACAAAACTTAATTACATATTAGCAAAATTTCTGTTGACATGCTAGGGGATGATATATTAAATTACTCATAAAAACTTTAATTTTATATTACTTATATTTTAAGGAGAGGATAATTAGAATGACAAAAACAGCACTTGTTTCGATGATTATGCGTGTGTTAATGGGAATTATTTTTATCTCCCACGGAATTGCCAAGTTTCAAATGGGACTAAGCAATGTAGAAGGATGGTTCAGTTCAATCGGTATCCCTGGATTTTTGGCTTATGCGGTAGCGGGGCTTGAGCTTGTGGGCGGGATTATGCTCGTTGCAGGATTGTTTACCCGTTATGTATCGGGCTTGTTCGTAGTGATGCTGATCGGCGCAATGATTACCGCGAAGCTTTCCGTTGGACTTCTTGGCAATGCACAGTCGCCAGGCTACGAGCTTGATCTCGGCTTTCTGTTGATTTCGTTATATTTAGTTGTCGCAGAAACGTCTCCACTTTCAGTCGACAGATTTATTATGAGAAAACATAGCGCGTAACATACAACAGAGGAGGATTATGATGAATCCGGCGTACCCATATGATGTGCATCTACCGGCGAATATAGACCCAGACAAGAAATATCCGGTCATCTTTACTTTGCATGGTAAGGGCTCCAACGAGAAAAATATGTTTGGCCTTGTCGCTCCGTTAGCTGACGACTTCATTATTATCGGCATTCGCGGCAATCTGCCTCTTGGCTCAGGTTATCAGTACTATAGTTTGAAAAGTTTAGGAAATCCCATTCGGGAGATGTTTGACGAAGCGATAAAAAACCTTGAAGCATTCATTCAATATGCAACAGAGAAGTATCCGATCGACCAGAGCAAGCGTTATTTGCTAGGTTTTAGCCAAGGTGCGATATTATCGATGTCGCTTGCGCTTACGATGGGTGAACAGTTGAAGGGGATCGTTGCGCTGAACGGGTACATTCCTGATTTTGTGAAGACAGAGTATGCTTTGAAAAGCGTGAAGGAAGTATCCGTATTTGTCTCGCATGGCGAGTTCGACTCCATTTTTCCTGTTCGGATTGGCCATGAATCGGCAGCGTATTTCCAAGATCAGACGCCGCGTTTAACCTTTCATTTATATCCTACGGACCATGGCGTATCGGAAGAAAACCAGCTTGATTTTCTAAATTGGCTTAAACAAGACCTTAATTTAATAACTACGAAGGAGCGTGAAGAGGCATGATGCCTTCCTATTTTTTCGCGCATGGCGCGCCGTCGATTGTGCTTGAGGATAACGCATATACACAACTGTTAAAACACTTTAAGGAGCATACACCTAAACCTAAAGCGATTGTCCTTTTTTCCGCTCATTGGGAGGAAACGGTTCAGAGTGTAAGTGCTGCTGAAACTTATGAAACCATTTATGATTTTGGCGGGTTCCAGGATGAGCTTTACCAAATGACGTATCCGGCCAAAAGCGACCGCTCTCTGGTAGAACAGATTCAAAAGCTGTTTGATCAGCAAGGCATTCAAAATGTTCGAAATGAGCAGCGAGGACTCGACCACGGTGCTTGGGCTGTATTGAAGCTGCTGTATCCTGATGCGGACATTCCGGTCGTCGCTTTATCCGTGAACAGGAATTTGCCTAACGAGCAGCAATATCAAATCGGTAAAGCATTGGCAGCGCTCAGAGAGCAGGATGTTCTCATTATCGGCAGCGGCGGCACTGTCCACAATTTGAGAAAATTGAATTGGCGGACTGGTGGTATTGATGAGTGGGCAGAACAGTTCGACAGCTGGCTCCAAAACAAGCTCGAGGCATGGGACACGGAAGCGTTGTTTCAGTATCGCGAACTTGCGCCTTTCGCCCAGGAAGCCGTGCCGACGAGCGAACACTTTATTCCATTGCTGCTTGCGATGGGGACCGGGGACTCCAACCGGCAGGCGAAGCTGCTTCATCGCAGCTATCAATATGGCAACTTGAGCTTAAGTTGCTGGCAGTTTAGTTAAAGCAGGAAGGCAGTCGACGATAAATCGGCTGCCTTCTCTGAGTTAAACTGTGCTCCCATCCGGATCAGGCTTTATAGTGAATAGAGCCAAAACAGCAGCAAGTACGCAAAAACCGGTAATCGTATAGAACATAAAGTGAGATGAGATTTTCACCAGGATGGCAGCAAGCGGAGGACCAATCGCCACACCAATAAATCGCATGGAGCTATAAATCGAAGTGATGGTTCCGCGCTCACTCTTATCAATGCCTTCCGTGATCATGGTATCCATACATGGCAAGGTTACACCGATTCCGATTCCTCCCACACTAATTAAACCTATCAGCCAAGCAATGCCATGCAGCATACCACTTATGATAAAACTAGCGGCGGCTAAGGTGATTCCTCCAAAGGTGATCCATTTCATGAGCATTTTATTTTTACCAATTCGTTTACCGGTAATGAATGAGGCTATGCACAAGGCAGCCGATGGGATTGCTAAAATACAGCCTTTGATGATCCCTTTCACATGGTATTCATCCTCAAGAGTGTCAGACAAATAAAACAACGTTCCGAAGATAGCGAGCATACATATACATCCGATAGCAAAAATGGCCAATAACCATTTCCCGTTATCGATGAAAATTTGTTTCAAATGGGTTCGAAATTGGGCAAAGGTGACCTTTTCGTCTTTCTTTTTAGCAGGCGATTTGACCAGAAAGGCCACTAATATAGCGGAAATCACACAAAGAACAGGAATCGCAAGAAAGGGAGCAAACCATACCATTAAGGCAAGCGCCGATCCCAGTATGGGGCTAAGAACTTTGCCAAAGGTATTCGCGGTCTCCACGACGCCTAGACTGCTGCTTACATCACTTTCTTTTTTGAAAATATCGCCGACAAGCGGCAGTACGATTGGAAAAGCACCAGCGGCACCTATGCCTTGCAAGAATCGGCCTAACATAATAACCAAGTAAGAATTTTCGATCCACCAAGCGCCTAAACCACAAATTAGCCCGCCAATTCCAGTAATGATCAGACTCGGGATAATAATGATCTTCCTGCCAAAGCGATCGGAGAGGTAACCGGCGACAGGGATAAGCAGGATGGCTACGGCGGAGTAGATCGTTATCAATAAGCTCACCTGGAGAGACGTTATTCCTAATTTGCTGCGAATGGAAGGCAGCACAGGGATGAGCATTGAATTTCCTAGTGTCATAATAAGTGGTATAGAAGCAATTGATACAAGGTCCCACTTTTTATTTTCCACCTATTACACCTAGCCTTCTTAATTTAATTGCTTGTATGAGATCTGTACGACTAACTTACTATTCCCCTATATATATTCCCAAACCAAAACACATTTATCCCACTTGTATAATCGGAATAACTGTTGTAAAATGATGAGAATTATCGTTATCTGCCAATTGGTTAACCAAAGGCTCCCTAACATAAGGTCTCCGTACAAGTTCCATGTGCGGTTGTCCTTAGTCGGGAGCCTTTTCTAATTTCACACATAAGGTGGTATCGTTATGAGCAAAAAACAACGTCAACTTCATCTGAACTTGTTCGTTTCCCCAATGGGACACCATGAGGCTGCTTGGCGGCATCCGCAGTCGAACCTCGATCAGCTGCTTGATTTCTCTTTGTACCAGCGTCTGGCTGCAAAAGCGGAAGCAGCGAAGCTGGATTCGCTGTTTTTTGCGGACCGGGTAGCGACCAGTCCGAACGCGGCCAAGTATGGCGCGATCGGCGGGTATGAACCGCTGACGCTTCTGTCGGTACTTGCCGTGGTCACGCAGCGAATCGGTCTGATCGCGACCGTGTCCACGAGCTTCAACGAGCCGTTTAATCTGGCTCGGAGGTTTGCCTCTCTCGACCATCTTAGCCGCGGCCGCGCCGGTTGGAACATCATTACATCCGGAACGGATGCGGAAGCGCAAAATTTCAATTATGAGCAAATCCCGGAACATGCTGCGCGTTATGAGCGAGCGCGGGAGTTTTTGGACGTAGCTACGAAGTTGTGGGATAGCTGGGAAGACGATGCCCTTGTCAGAGACAAGGAAGCAGGCGTTTTTGCCGATAGCTCCAAGGTTCATGAGCTTAACCATAAAGGGGACCACTTCTCCGTGAAGGGGCCATTGAACATATCCCGTGGACCACAGGGGCGGCCGCTGCTTGTCCAAGCCGGTTCTTCGCAGAATGGCAGACATTTCGCTGCAGAGTACGCGGAGGCGATTTTTACGGCTCAGCAAACTTTTGAGGAAGCGGAGTCGTTCTATAGAGATATGAAACAACGGGCGGTTCAGCTGAATCGGTTGCCGGAACATATCGTCATTCTGCCGGGAATTTGCCCGATTATCGGGCGCACCGAAGAGGAAGCCAGAGAGAAGGAAGCGAAGCTCGTGGAGCTCTCTAACCCGGCTCACAGCTTGTTGATGTTATCCAATCGAATCGGCTACGACCTGACGGGCTATCCGCTGGACGGCCCGATGCCGCAGCTTCCGGTTGAAGAAGTGAGAGGCCATCAAAGCCGCACCGGCTTGATCGTCGAGATGGCTCATCGAGAGAATCTGACGCTGCGTCAGGTGCTGGAACGCCTGGCCGGGGGACGCGGTCATCGGACAATAACAGGCACGCCTCAGCAGATTGCTGATGTGATGGAGCATTGGTTCAGGAACGGAGCGGCCGACGGCTTCAATATTATGCCGCAGCTGATGGCAGGCGGGTTGGAGGATTTCTTGGACCTCGTCGTTCCTGAGCTGCAGCGCAGAGGATTGTTCCGAACGGAGTATACGGGTACGACCCTTCGTGATCACTACGAACTTCCGTATCCCGGCAGTCAGTTTGCGGAAACCTCGCATGCGGGGAATGGTACGAAGTGGTACAGCGCGTAATAAATGCAAGTTTCAATCGGGGCCGAGCTCATTTAGCGGGCTCCTTTTTCATGATATTACCTAACGTTCCGGAGGAACTGAATTGGAACAGGATCCGCTCCTTCATGGGGAAGTAGCAGGTAGTGCATTACTGCACCCCATTGGGAAGAGGAATCTGGTAATGGCTTCGTCTATGCCAATCAAAGCAAATGAGAGGAACTACAGTCCGCTATTTCGCTGAATAGCGGAGTTTGGGTACCCCGAGGGGAATTACAGGGCTTTATTTCTTCAGCAATTTCGGCAATTAACGGCCCCTTTAGTTCCTAACCAAAAAAAGGAACCATCAGGAAGAAAGAATCTGACGTTTTTATTCTCTCCTATAGAACTTTTAAATAGATGAATAGAAGAATGCGATATACACTGCGGCCATCTGTTGGGATATAGTATTCCTATGAAATTAAATCCGATTATACACATCGGTATTAATGGTTAAAAGGAGAGTGACTTCAATGTCCAAGAGACAACTTAAGCTGGGAGCTAATTTGAACGGAGTCGGAAACAGTATATCCTTCTGGCGGCATCCCGAAGTGCCAACCAATGCGAGCGTCAATTTGGCGTTCTATAAAGAACAGGCCCGCAAAGCGGAACAGGGGAAATTCGACCTTTTGTTTATCGCCGATGGCTTATTCATTAATGAAAAGTCCAATCCGCATTTCCTGAACCGTTTTGAGCCGCTGACACTGTTGTCAGCCTTAAGCGAAGCGACTAGCCATATCGGGTTGGTTGCAACTTTATCTACTTCCTATAGTGAGCCATTCACGGTTGCTAGACAGTTTGCTTCCATCGACCATCTCAGCGGAGGCCGAGCAGGCTGGAATGTTGTCACATCACCTTTGGAAGGTTCGGCGCTTAACTTCGGCAAAGGCGAGCATCCCCATCATTCGCTGCGTTACGAGATTGCTGAGGAGCATCTTGAGGTTGTAAAAGGACTTTGGGACTCCTGGGAGGACGATGCGTTCGTTCGAGACAAAACAAGCGGGGTATTTTTCGATTCCGCCAAGCTTCACACCCTGAACCATAAAGGCAAACACTTTGCGGTTCAAGGTCCGCTGAATGTCGCACGTTCCAAACAAGGCTACCCTGTTGTTTTCCAAGCGGGATCCTCGGATTCCGGCAAAGATCTTGCAGCCAAGTCGGCGGATGCCGTCTACACGGGACACGAAACATTCGAGCAAGCGCGAGCTTTTTACCAGGATGTAAAAGGCCGAGCAGCTGCCTATGGTCGCCAGCCGGATGATATTTTGATTTTTCCGGGTATCGGACCTATTGTCGGGAGAACGGAAGAGGAAGCCGAGCGCAAATATCAGGAAATCGCTGAACTTGTCACCATTGATCAGGCATTGAACTATTTGGGGCGTTATTTTGAGCATTATGACTTCTCGCAGCATGCTTTGGATAAGCCGTTTCCGGAACTCGGCGATTTCGGCAGCAACAGCTTCCGCAGTACGACGGACCGCATTAAGCAGGAAGCCAAGGAGCAGGGGCTCACACTTCGCCAGGTCGCGCTGCGGGCATCCACGCCAAGAAGCAATTTCATCGGAACCCCGGAGAAGGTGGCTGATCTCATCCAGCAATGGTTCGAGGGAGGGGCTGCCGATGGCTTTAACATTCGAACGGTCGTACCGAATGGACTCGCTGATTTTGTAGATTTGGTTGTGCCAGTGCTGCAGGAGCGCGGGATATTCCGCAAGGAGTATGAAAGCGACACGCTGCGGGGCAACTTGGGGTTGAATGTTCCCGTGAACCGTTACATCCGGCAGGCTGAAGCGGTAAGGGGGAACTAACATGTCAACCGCGATCGATGTATCGGTAAGGGAGGCCAGACCGGATGAGCGGGAGAAGGCTGTTGCTTTAACTGTGGAGGCATACCGCCAGTATGAGCCAGGCTTTGGTCCCGCGTTCTGGGAACAGTACATAAGCAATATTAAAGCGCAGTGGGAGCGCACGGAACCTACTTGGCGTCTTGTCGCCGAGCAGGAGGATAAGCTCGTAGGGGCGGCGCTTCTATACCCGCCTCAAGAGGGGTTGTATGAGAAGCTGAGCGAGACGATTCCGTATCCGGAAATCCGCCTGCTCGGCGTACATCCTTCTGCAAGAAGCAAAGGCGTTGCTACCTCGCAGCTCGCAGAATGTGCCCGGCGTGCCAGACAAGGCGGGTACTCTTATCTTGGCTTGCACACGTCGAGCCGCATGCCCGACGCCGTACGGCTATATCTGAGGCTGGGCTTCGAGCGCGAGCCCCGGTACGATTTCTTCGCAGCTGACCAAACGACGGTGGTTGAAGCCTATCGTTTGGCGCTGGCTAAAGTCTAAACTTCATAAATAAATAGGAGGATGTATCTATGAAATTATTGAAATCGACGAGCTTTATCCTGGCTTCCGCGTTGCTATTCGCAGGTTGCGGAGCTAAAGAAGAAAAGGCAGCCTCTCCAGCAGCGGGCGGGGCTTCACCAGGAGCCTCACCGGCAGCAGCACCAGCCGCCGCAGCGCCACAGAAGGTGAAAAAAATCGTGGTCGGTACGAGCGGCACCTTTAAAGACGTGACTTTCCTCGATGATAAGGGCGTTTTAACCGGCTATGATATCGAATTGACGAAGGAAATTGATAAGCGTCTGCCTGACTATGAGTTTGAATTTAAAACGATGGAATTCGCCAATATCCTCCTGAGCCTGGAAGCGGGTAAAGTCGATCTGGCCGTAAATCAATATGAAGTGAACAGCGAACGGCAAGCCAAATTTCTGTTCAACGACGAAGCCTATAACGTATGGCCGAGCAAAGTCGTTGTGAACAAAGACAACAACACGGTGAATTCGATTGAAGACCTTAAGGGGAAAAAAGTGATCACCTCTCCGGGGAGCAATGGCGCCGTTTGGCTGCAGGATTACAATAAGAGCAAAGGAAACCCTTTTGAACTGGTCTTCTCCGGCAGCGGCGGAACGAATGATGTGATTAATCAGATAAAAACAGGCCGTGTAGACGCAACCATATCGACACCGTTCCAAGTAGCAGGCCGCAATAAAGATGCGGATGCGCAGCAAAAAGTTGTTGGCCCTGTCCTTTACACATCCAAGATTTACTATGTGCTGCGCAAAGACGAAACGGATCTGAAAAGCAAGATCGATGAGGCGATAAAAGAAATCAAAAAAGACGGCACATTAGCAAGCCTCAGCAAAAAATGGTTAGGTGAAGATTTCACCGTGACACAATAATGGGAAAACCTTTTGATTTTTCACTGATTTGGGTGTACTTGCCGAAGCTGCTGTCTTACTTGCATGTCACGTTGTTCATTGTACTGGCCTCCGTTGTATGCGGCGTACTGCTTGGCCTCGTTATTGCACTGCCAAGGCTATACCGGATCCCCCTCCTTAACCGGCTTGTGATTATTTATATTTCTTATACAAGAGGCACGCCTATACTGATTCAGCTATTTCTTGTCTATTACGGTGTGCCGGAACTGTTGAAAGCTGTTGGAATTGACGTAAGCGATGTTCAGCCCTTAGTCTTTGTCATCCTCACTTATGCGCTTCATTTCGCAGCCTACTTCTCTGAAATTGTCCGCTCTTCGGTTAATGCCATAGATCGCGGTCAGGCGGAAGCCGGTTATTCGATCGGCATGGGCGGCTACGCCGTGCTGACGCGAATCGTTTTGCCTCAGGCGTGGAGAGTAGCACTGCCAAATGTGGCCAATCTGACGATCGGCACACTGAAGGATACCTCGCTTGCTTACACGCTGGGCGTTATGGATCTGGTGGGGCGAGCGGAGATGCTGGGTACGACCTATCATTTCCTTGAAATCTGGATTGCATTGTCGATTATTTACTATGTCGTGGTCCTTTTCATGGAATTTTTGTACCATCGTTTCGAACGCAGGGTTCAACGTTTTGAGCAAGTTGTCACGGCTTTTGATTAGAGGAAAAGGGGGAGGCGGCCATTCACATCGATTTCACGTTTATGCTTGAAGCTTTTAGAGCCATGTTAAAGGCATTGCCGCTAACGCTGGTTATCTCGATTGTCCCCTTGTTTTCGGGATTCATTGTTGGTGTGCTTGTCGCTTTTATTCGGATGTACAGAATTAAATATATTCACCGTGTGGCGCAGTTTTATGTTTCCTTCTTCAGGGGCACTCCGCTACTGCTGCATATTATGCTTGTTTATTTTGCTATTCCTATGATCTTCGATTACCTCGCAGTCCGCTATGGCTGGAGTGTTCGCTCGAGCGTGATCCCGCTCATCCTGTTCATTTTCGTGGCGTTCACGTTGAATATCGGCGCTTATATGTCGGAAACCATTCGCTCGGGCATTTTGTCCGTTTCCAAAGGCCAGCTAGAAGCCGGCTACTCGGTTGGCATGACAACCTGGCAGGGGATGAGGCGTATTGTCCTTCCGCAAGCGCTGCACGTAAGCCTACCGAACCTGCTGAGCAAATTCATCGGCTTGCTGCATGGCTCTTCGCTTGCTTTTATGATTTCTCTGCAGGAGTTGAACGGCACTGCGCACATCGTAGCGATGAGGAATTGGAAATACCTTGAAGCCTACATCGCAGCGGCTGTGATTTATTGGATTTTAACCATTTTGGCCGAAAATATCTCCACTTTATTGGAAAAACGTTTGAATACTTACAATCGCAGTGGTGTCGCCTAAGTAATATTCCGGCATTTCGAAAAGGTGTATTGAATTGTTGAATCGATGTATAGAAGAACTCTATTAGACGAGAGCTTAAAAAAGATGATAAGGTTAGATCAGCTCAAATTCTTAGTAATTATATCGGAATTATATGTTTAAAAGAGATCGCGCAGGGAAAGGAGGCTCCTCATGATTCATTTATCCAATATGACCAAATCGTTCGGTCGCAACCAGGTGCTCAAAGGTATCAATCTTACGGTTAACAAAGGCGAAGTCGTCGCCATCTTGGGGCCGAGCGGTTCAGGGAAAACGACACTGCTTCGATGCTTGAATTATTTGGAAAAGCCGAATGACGGCGCGATCATGATTGATAATTTTAGCGTGGACTGCAAAAAAGCAACCAAAAAGGACATTCATCAGCTGCGCCTTAAGACGGCGATGGTGTTTCAACAATACAATTTGTTCCGCCACAAGACAGCGCTTGAGAACGTGATGGAAGGATTGCTGATTGTCAAAAAAGTTCCCAAAGAAGAGGCCCGGCGAATTAGCGTCGAGCTCCTGCAAAAGGTCGGTCTTGGAGAGAAGCTGGATGCTTATCCCTCTCAATTGTCCGGCGGACAGCAGCAGCGAGTCGGCATAGCGAGAGCATTGGCGCTAAATCCTGAAGTTATTTTATTCGATGAGCCGACGTCGGCACTAGATCCTGAACTTGTTGGCGAAGTGCTCGCGGTCATCCGGAAGATTGCCAAAGAAGGCATTACGATGATTATTGTTACCCATGAAATGACGTTTGCGCAGGATGTCGCCTCTCACGTGGTTTTTATGGACGAAGGCGCCATCGTTGAGGAAGGGAAGCCGAACGAGTTGTTTAACCGTCCCAAAGAAGAGCGGACCAAACAGTTTCTGAGCCGCATTCGTCCAGAACTTTCATATTCCATCTAGGAGGCACCCCTATGACGATATCAATAGGCATATTGGATCAAAGTCCGATCTACCCCGGAAGTACAGCGTCGGAGGCGCTTGCCCAAACCATTCGGTTAGCTCAAAAAGCGGAGGAGCTCGGCTTCCAACGATTTTGGGTGTCGGAGCATCACGATTCCGAATCTCTCGCCGGATCTTCGCCGGAAGTACTGATCTCACACTTGTTAGCTAAAACAGAGCGAATCCGCATCGGATCAGGCGGCATCATGCTGCAGCACTACAGCCCCTATAAAGTTGCTGAGAATTTCAATGTATTGGCTTCCCTTGCACCGGGAAGAGTCGACTTGGGTGTCGGGAGAGCGCCGGGCGGATTGCCTCGCAGCACACAGGCGCTACAGCGTGGCGTGACGGAACCTCAGACGCTGACCGAAAAGCTCGTAGAGCTTGAGGCGTACGTGACCAACCAAGTTCCGGAAAGTCATCCGCTGCATGGGATTAAAGTATCGCCTGTTGCCGGCATTCCGGCCGATATTTACTTGCTTGGAGCGAGCCTCGATAGCGCACAGCTTGCCGCTTCGTTGGGTCTTCCCTATGTCTTCTCCTTATCGATTAACGGGGACAGATCAACAGCAATTGAAGCTATACAGGTGTATAAATCAAACTTTCAGCGAAAGTCCAATCGATCACCACAGGCTATTCTAGCTTTGTCCGTCATTGTGGCAGACACAGATCAAGCTGCCCATGAGCTTGCTTTCGAACAGAAGCACTACAAAGTGTATTTGGCCAGCGGTAAGAAAGCGACTGTAGGTACGCTGGAGCAAGCGGAGGAATTCGGCAGACAGGCGAATGAGCCCTACACGATCGAGGAGAAGACAACGGAAGTCACCCGCGGTTCCAAAGAAACAGTTCGTGAACAGTTGGTGGATTTACAGCGGCTCACAGGCGTTGAGGAATTCATCGTGACTGCTAAAATTGAAGATTTCGCAGAAAGAGTCCGCTCTTATGAAAGGCTGGCGGAAGCGTTGAACGGTGTAGAAACAACAGCATAGAACTGCGCAGTATATGAACTATTCATTTTTTAGGAGGATAAAACGATGAGCCATTCTGACATACATCCCTATTTGGATACGTATAACCAATTACTTAAAGCCGTAGAAGGGTTAAGCCAGGAACAATTAAGCTGGAAAGAAGCCCCTGCTTCGTGGAGCGTAACGGAGGTTTTGACACACTTAGCTGATCATAGCCTAGTTATTTCCTTCCGTATTCGTGACATTTTAGCGGGGACGACGGTTCGACTGCCTGCTTTTAACCAAGACGCTTGGGTTAGCGGACAAAAGGCCAATGACGGCGCTGCTGCCGAAAATTTGACGATCTTTCATCAATTGCTACGATATAACAGCTTGTTATTTGAGCGTTTAAACGATGAGGATTGGCTAAAGACCGGCATCAATGCAAAAGGCGACACCGTAAGTATTACGAACATTATTCAGGGCTTTACGAAGCATGTGAATAACCATCTTTCCCAAATTGATCGCATTAAACGCTCTTACGCTAGCGCCAACCAGCCAGAGGTGAGCTCGCCATGAGCGAAACCTATCGCCTTGCTGAGCCCAGAGATGCCAAGAGGCTGCTGGAAATCATCTACGATGCGTACACCACAATACGTGAGCTGAAGCTGCAATGGCCCGCAGCACATGCGGATTTGGCATTAATCGAAGAAAATATCGCCAAAAACGCTTGCTACGTTTTGGAAAAGGATGGGCAGATTGCCGCTACGCTAACGTTATCCAAGGAGACTGGCAACAAGTGGAACAGGGAGTATCCGTTTCTCAAATGGTTCGCGGTCCATCCCGATGCACAAGGCGGTGGGCTTGGTACGAAGCTGCTGGCTTGGGTGGAGGAAGCCATCATTCGCGATGAACTGGGCGAATCGGCGGTCACCCTTGCCACAGCGGAGAAACATCCTTGGCTGCTGGATATGTACGAACGAAAAGGCTATGAACGCATTGATGCTATTGACCGGGGCAATGGCGACGGAACGATGTATTTGCTGCGTAAAATTGTGAACCCTCCCTTGCATGCCGACATCATTCGCCGGCACCGCCAAGGAGGTCAATGATGAAATTCGCTTTATTCAGCTTAGTGATGAATATCCGCAATGCGGTTACGGGTGAAACGCTGACAACGCAAGAGAAGTTCCAGAACATTCTCCAGCAGGCCGTTTATGCAGAAAAGCTTGGATTTGACGCCTATGGAATCGGGGAAAGACATGGGCCTCCGTTTCTTTCTTCCTCACCGGCTGTGCTACTGACGGCTATTGCTGCGCACACTTCGCGTATTCGTCTGCTGACGACGGTCGCAGTGCTTAGTTTCCTCGATCCCGTTCGCGTCGCCGAAGATTATGCCACGTTGGATCACTTATCGGGAGGCCGCTTGGAGTTGATTATCGGGAAAGGCAATGACCCACGGCATTATCCGCTATTTGGCATCAAAGAAGAAGAGCAGTGGGATTCGCTTGCTGAGCGATATGCCCTGCTCAAACGATTATGGAGCGAAGAAAATGTCAGCTGGGATGGCAAGTATCGGCCTCCATTGCGGGAAGTTACCATTTTGCCTAGACCGCTTCAATCTTCGATCCCGATCTGGCATGGCAGCGCCTCGTCGCCGCTCTCCACGGAACTAGCCGCCCAATATGGCGAACCTATTTTTTCGTCCAATACGTTTCATCCCTTACCGAAGTACAAAGCGTTGATTGATCACTACCGGGAGAGATGGGCTTATTACGGACATGATCCTCAGCGCGCTGTAGTTGGAGCAGGGGCAGGCACTCTATATTTGGCTAAAACAACAGAGGAAGCGATTCGGCGATATCGTCCGTATTACGAGGCGTTTCATTCTACGGATACCGCGAAACATAACCAGTCGCCTTTTACTTCTCTGGAGGATAACTTAGCCAACGGGCCTTTGCTAGTGGGCAGTCCTGAGCGTGTTATTGAGAAAATATTGACCTATCAAGCCGCTTACGGCCATCAGGTCATGTCGATAAGTGTAGACGGTTTGACGGAAGCTGAGCAGCGCGAGCAGATGGCGTGGTTTGCTTCTGAGGTAGCGCCAGTGCTACGCAAGGAGATTTCAAGCAATGTTTGGTCTGCTTAAATTTGGTCCGCTTAAATCTATTTATTTGACATAGGAGTGTGCGCACGATGAGGAAATTACGTTATATACCAGTCACGTTACTGCTGGCAGTTGCCATGACAGTGATGTCGGCTTGCGCAGGAGCTGGCGGCACAGGAAGCCCAACGGCCTCACTTGCAAGCTCGGCTCAAGCTGCAGGGAACGGGCAGGCGACGAGCGGAGGTGAGATTTCATTTGCTCTGGCAACCTCGCCGGATACGCTTGATCCGCATCGCAGCGGTTTAGCCGTTGCCGTTCGAGTATTCCGGACGATCTATGACAGTCTGGTCGTGCAGCTGCCGGACAACACGATTAAACCATGGCTGGCAACGGAATGGTCCATTTCGCCGGATGGTAAAAGCTACACCTTCAAGCTGCGCAAAGATGTGAAGTTTCAGGACGGGACGCCTTTTAATGCAGAAGCCGTGAAATACAGCTATGACCGTATTCTGGATCCAGCCACGAAAGCAGCTAATGCTTCCGCTTTGCTTAAGCCTTACAAATCGTCGGAAGTCATTGACGAGTATACGATTAAGATCAATCTGGAGTCGCCATCCGTCGCTTTCCTCGGTAACTTAAGCCAGGCGATGCTAGGCATCGTATCTCCAACAGCAGCCAAGAAATACGGCGATCAATTCGGTAAAAATCCAGTAGGAACTGGACCTTTTAAATTCGTTAAATGGGATGACAATTCCGAAATTAAAGTCGAGCGCAATCCGGACTATAACTGGGCTCCTGCGCTGGTTGACAATAAAGGCAAAGCCTATCTGGACGCGATTACGTTCAAAATAATTCCCGAAGAAGCGACACGGCTTGGCAGTGTGCAGAGCGGGCAGGTCACGGCGGCAGAAACGGTGCCACCGCAAAATATCGTGGCGCTGAAAAATGATGCCAAGCTTCAGCTGCTGCAAGTGAATACAAGCGGCTTGCCGTACACGCTCTTTTTTAACCAAAGCAGAGCTCCTTGGAATGATGTGAAGGCACGCCAGGCTGTGCAATCCGCCATTGATGTTGATTCCATTGTCAAAACGTTATATCTGGGCACTTATCAACGTGCTTGGTCGCCTTTGACACCTACGATTTTCGGTTACGATGCTTCGCTTGAAAATAAGATAAAACCGGATCTGGACAAAGCGAACCGCCTGTTTGATGAATTGGGCTGGGTGAAAGGGACAGACGGCGTACGCGAGAAAGACGGCAAAAAACTGACGCTGCATTATGTAGACGGTTCGCCGAACCGGGAGAAGCGCAATGATATTGCCGCCATTATCCAGCAGCAGCTGAAGAAAGTGGGCGTATCCGTCGAAGTTGAAATTACGAAGGACGTTCAAAGTGTCATTTATACCGCTCAAGCCTATGACCTCTACGGCAACAGCCAAGTCAATTCCGATCCAGTAGCCTTGAATTCCTTCTACCATACAACTGCACCGAATGTCCGCCCATCCCTTTCTCATTTATCGGATCCGGCTATCGATAAGCTGCTCGAACAAGGTGTTGTGGAAGCGGATGAGGCTAAGCGTAAGGAAATTTACAAAAATGTACAGAACTATATCATTGACAATGCCGTCATTATTCCGGTTTACATTTTCCCCTACACCGTTGCTGTCTCGAAAAATGTAAGTGGCATCAAATTCGACTCATTAGGCTACCCACTGTTCAATGACGCGTCTATCCTCAAAAAGTAAGGAGGCCGTTCAGATGGTTAACGCAATCATCGTAAGATTCATCAGCTCGTTAGGCGTTATTGTGGGGTCTTCGGTCTTGGTGTTTTGTGTGCTTTATGTGCTGCCTGGCGATGTGGTGATGAACATCATTGATCCGAGTACCATGAGTCCAGAAGCGATTGCGAATTTACGCCATCAGCTTGGGGTGGATCGGCCGTTTTTGGAGCAGTTTACGACCTATTTCAGCCATGTGCTTGTTGGCGATTTTGGTAAATCCCTGGTAAACTCAGAGCCTGTTCTGCCCAAGATCATGATGCACTTCCCGGCGACATTGGCACTCACAGCCGCAGCTTCGCTGGTTTCTGTTTCGGTTGGGCTTGTCCTTGGGGTCTTATCGGCGATTCATCGCAATAAACCCATTGATATCATCGCCAGAATTGTCGGGTTGTTCGGTATTTCCATGCCGACTTTCTGGTCAGGCATTTTGCTTATTCTCATCTTTTCGGTGTATCTTGGATGGCTGCCTGCGCTTGGCTCCAACGGCTGGCAGACGCTGGTTCTGCCGGCGGTGACTTTGGGCATGCTGGGAGCGGGTTTTATTGTTCGCATGGTGAGAAATGCCATGCTGGAAGTACTTGGAGAAGCGTTCATTACAACGCTTCGCGCCAAGGGCTTGCTCGAGCGCTCGGTCATGTACCGTCATGCGCTGCGCAACGCCTTGATTCCTGCCGTTACGATGCTGGGGATTCTTCTTGGCGAGATGTTGGCCGGCACGGTTGTCATTGAGACGGTTTTCTCGCGTCAAGGCATCGGGAGAATTATCGCGGATGCCATTATGGCCAAGGATTTACCGGTCGTACAGGGGGTAATTTTATTCTCCGCGATGATTTACATCCTGGTGAATCTTCTTGTCGATATCTCTTATGCCTATATAGACCCTCGGGTTAGACGTTTTCAAAGTTAACTTTAAGGAGGATGCCTAAGATGAGGGAAGCAGTTAACGCGAAGCCCTTATGGCGGGTCAAACGAACCGGTCTGACCGTTCACCGTAAGAATCTGAATCTGAGCCCTTCACGTTTCATTTTATATGCGTCAACGGTTGTTGTTGTCTTTCTCATCATTTGCGCTGTTGTGCCCGGGTGGATTGCACCATACGTACCGACAGACATGCAAGCGGATCAAATCTTGCTCCCTCCGGGTGGCGTCCATGTGCTAGGGACAGATTATTTTGGCCGGGATGTGTTCAGTCTTATTGTGTACGGCGCCAGGGAATCTCTGTTTATCGGTTTTGCTTCTGTTATTGTAGGCGGGCTACTGGGAGGGCTGATCGGCGCTTATGCGGGATATTTCGGAGGATGGACGGACCGTGTGCTGATGCGGCTTAATGATATCGTCATGACCGTTCCCAGTGTGTTATTGGCTTTAGCGATTGCTGCGGCGCTCGGGCCAGGGCTATGGAATATCGTGCTGGCTGTTGCTTTGGCAGCAGTTCCTAACTATGCGCGTGTTATGCGCGGGCAGATCCTAAGCGTGAAAAATCGTCCGTTCATTACCGCTTCCCGTTCCATCGGGGCGACACAACTTTCTTTATTCTTGAAGCATGTGCTGCCGAATTCGTTATCTCCACTGCTGGTTATGGCGGCTATAGGCGTGGGTACCTCAATATTGACTGGTTCCGGTCTCAGTTTTCTGGGGCTTGGCGTGCTCAAAGAAATACCTGATTGGGGTGCTCTGCTTTCCCAAGGCAGGGGATATTTAACCGTAGCTTGGTGGATATGTACGTTTCCGGGTTTGGCCATTACTTTGTTCGTATTGTCTATCAATGTTCTCGGCGATGAACTGCGCGATACGCTTGATCCCAAGAAACGGCCATCATAGGGGGGAACAGGGGATGGGTGAACGGCTATCAGTAGATCGACTTGATGTAGAGTTTGCTGTAAATCGAAATGTGATGCAGGCTATCAGCGATATCAGTTTTTCCATTCAGCCGGGCGAGATTGTTTGTCTCGTCGGTGAATCCGGCAGCGGTAAGTCCGTTACGTCCAAAGCGATCATGCGCTTAATTGAACATGAGAACGGGTCGATTGCGTCAGGCACGATCAAGCTTGGCGATGTCGATGTCACTTCGCTTTCGCAGCAAAAACTGCGCTCCTTGCGGGGGAAGAGAATTGCCATGGTTTTTCAAGAACCGATGGCGGCATTTGATCCTGTTTTTACGATTGGCAGCCAAATCATCGAGACAATTAGGCGCCATGATCGTCATATCACGGTCCGAGAGGCAGAGGACGAGGCTGTTCGGCTGCTTCAGCGAGTAGGCATTCCAGAGCCGAAGCTTCGACTCAAGCAGTATCCGGGCGAGCTGTCCGGAGGGATGCTCCAACGGGCCATGATCGCGATGGCTCTAAGCGGCAAACCGGAACTGCTGATCGCAGACGAGCCGACAACCGCTCTGGACGTCACGATTCAGGCGCAGATTTTGCAGCTCCTGCAAGAGCTGAAGAGCGAATTCAAGATGTCCATCCTGCTGATCACCCACGATCTTGGGGTTGCAGCAGAGATGGCAGACCGAATCATTGTCATGTATGCCGGTCAAATCGTCGAGCAATCGACAGCCGTGGATCTATTCACTCAACCAAGGCATCCGTACACGTTGGGGCTATTACGCTCGATTACGACACTGGACAGTGATCGCGCCCAGCCGCTTTATGCCATCCCCGGTTCGATACCCGGTATGAACAATCTCCCTTCGGGATGCCGATTTCATCCCCGCTGTGCCTATGCAACAGAGCTGTGCTCTCGTGAGGCGCCGGCGTTGGAGGATCGAGGCGGCCGCCAATCGGCTTGCTGGTATGCCGATCAGCTGCCGGAACTACAAGATGCCCGAGTGCCAGAGCAGGTTCTTGAACTTGAAGTCCGTGAGCGCTCTACGCTTGATGTAACGAACTCTAAGCAGGATGCTGTACCGAAGGATGTACCGCTCATTGAGCTGCGCCATGTTACGAAACATTATCCAGTGAAGCGGGCTTTTCTTTCAAAGGATCGGCAATGGATTCAAGCTGTCGATGATGTATCCTTCACGATTCGAAAAGGCGAAACCTTCGGTCTGGTCGGCGAATCGGGCAGCGGCAAGTCGACGCTTGGGCGGTTGCTGCTTCATTTGGAGAAGCCTACCTCCGGTACTGTCTTATTTGAGAGTCAGGACCTGGGCGCATTGTCAGGCCCCCTATTACGTCAACAACGGAAGAACATGCAGATGATCTTCCAAGATCCGCATGGCTCCGTCGACCCCCGATGGAAGGTAGGGGATATTATCGGCGAACCGTTCGCGGTTCATGATGTGCGGAAGGGGAAGGAAAGAAGGGAATCCGTGGAGTCACTGCTACACCTTGTGGGACTTGATGCAAGTGCTTATGACCGCTATCCGCATGAATTCTCCGGCGGACAACGCCAGCGCATCGGCATTGCGAGAGCAATTGCTCTGGGGCCTAAATTCCTTTTGGCTGACGAAGCGGTTTCGGCCCTTGATGTGTCCGTACAAGCGCAGATTATTAATCTGCTGCAGCAACTGCGCAAGCAGCTTGACCTTACGATGCTGTTTATCGGCCATGGCCTGCATGTTGTCCGGTATGTCTCAGACCGTATCGGCGTCATGTATTTAGGCAAGCTGATTGAAATTGCGCCCAGCGAGCAATTGTTCCGCCATCCGGCACATCCCTACACAAGAGCGCTGGTGGCGTCCATCCCGGCTCCCGATCCGCTTCGGCAGCGCTCGTTCAAAGCCATTGAGGGGGAAATTCCGTCACCGGCCAGTCCCCCGTCAGGCTGCAGGTTCCGCACGAGGTGCCCGGCGGCGACCGCTAGATGTGCTGCGGAAGAACCGTTGTTTCGCGAAATAAGCCAAGAACATTATGTGGCCTGCCACGATCCATTGTTATAAATGTGTAAATTCCGATTGACATACTTGGTATTTATCGGTAAAGTATAGAATAATTCAATAGCTGTCAACCGGGCAGCCGGAGACCTGTGAAGCCTTGATCTGTATGTTCGTCAGATGAAGTGCTCGGAGGTCTTTTTGTGCTTGGATGCTGACTTATCTTATTCTATTTGATCTGGGGTACCGCGTATGAATATTGAAAACATTGAGGCATTTGTTTATGTGTATCACTACGGCAGTTTTAATAAAGTAGCGGAAGTTTTGTTCCTGTCGCAACCCTCGGTTACTGCCCGCATTCAATCGCTCGAACGCGAGTTGGACATTCGGCTGTTCGACCGGTTGGGCAAGCAAGTACAGCTCACGGAGAAAGGCAGGCAGTTTTTGCCTTATGCCCAGCAGCTGCTGCAGGTGTATCAGAAAGGCAAGCAGCACATCCAGCGCCAGCGGACGGATCCACAGGAGCTTCGATTGGGCTGCACCGTGTCTGCCTCCAACTATATGCTGCCGGAATTGCTGCCTAAGCTGAAACGTCAGTTTCCGGGACTTCAAATCAAATTAACAACAGCAGGGACCGACGAAATCATGTCTAAAGTTCTGAATAAAGAGCTGGATATCGGTTTTGTTCGGAATATTAGCCATCCTAATTTGCATTCGGTCAAGTATTACGAAGATCCTATCCGGTTATATGCCTATGCGGACCATCCGCTTGTAGGTCAAAAAGAGGTGCCTCTTGATTTGATCCTCGACCATCCCTTCGTGTTTTTCGAATGCGGATCGCTCGATTGGCTGCGAATTCACAGGCTGTTTCAAAGTTTGGATAAACCTCCGGCCATCGAAATCCAGACCGATAACGCAGAGACGGCCAAGAAGCTTGTTTTGAATAAGGCAGGCCTCTGTTTCCTCCCGGGTCTATGCGTCGATAAGGAAGTGCGCGAGCAGCTTCTGCATCCTGTAGATTTAGCGGGAGTAGCGAGCGTCGCTCTGCAGACGAATTTGATTAGTTTGAATGGCGAGCAGTCGGAGATTTTGCAGTTTTTTCTGGCGAATCGAAGCGGGCACGAAAGATAAACAATCAGGAGGAAACACCATGGCGGAAGTTAGCATCAACAAACCACATATATTTCAACAAAAACTGGTGGATATCCGGCGTCACCTTCATCAGTTTCCGGAGCTGTCCCATGAGGAGTTCGAGACAACGGCGTTTATCCGAACGACGCTGGAGGCCGCCGGTATCCGAATTGTCTCCGAATTTCATCTGGAAACAGGCTTGATTGCCGAGGTCGGGGGGCTGCAAGGGGGGCCAATCCTCGCGCTGCGAGCCGATATCGATGCGCTGCCGATTCAAGAGGAGACAGGACTCAGCTTCGCTTCCAAGTATGGAGGCAAAATGCATGCCTGCGGCCATGATTTTCACACCGCTGCTTTGATAGGCGTGGCATTACTTCTAAAAGAGAGGGAGCACGAGCTGGTTGGGAGCGTTCGTTTGGTGTTTCAACCGGCGGAAGAAAAGGCTGCCGGTGCTCAAAAGGTGATCAAAACCGGAGCGCTAAAAGGCGTTCGTGCGATCTATGGCATGCACAATAAGCCAGATCTGCCTGTAGGCACGATCGGGATTCGCCCGGGTGCACTGATGGCTGCGGCCGACGGTTTTCTCGTCGAACTGGAAGGTGTTGGCTCGCATGCTGCCGTGCCAGAAGCTAGCGCAGATCCGGTCGTAGCGGCGGCTTATCTGGTCACGGCTCTCCAGTCGATTGTCAGCCGCAATGTAAGTCCCCTCGAAAGCGCGGTTGTCAGCGTAACGCGACTGCATACGGGGACCGCCTGGAACATCATACCGGAGAAAGCGATCTTGGACGGTACGGTGCGAACGTTCGACGCCGAGGTCCGCACCCGAGTCAAGCAGCGCTTCGGTGAAATTGTGACAGGCATCGCTTCGGCCTATGGGGTCAAAGCATCGCTGCGCTGGCTCCAGGGTCCGCCGCCCGTGAACAACGATGCGGCGCTTGCCGAAGCGGCTGGCAAGGCGGCTAAGCGGCTTGGCTTTGAGGTCACGACACCAACGCCCTCCCCGGCCGGTGAAGATTTTGCTTTTTACCAGCAGGATATACCGGGATTTTTTGCCTTTATGGGAACATCAGGACCTCAGGAATGGCACCATCCTGCTTTTGATATCGATGAAAGGGCTTTGTCCGTTTCGGCCTTGTTTTTTACCGAATTGGCAGTCGATGAGCTGAACCGGTTTGCCGCGGAGGGTTAGGCCCTGGAGGCCTTGGAGGAGGTCAGGCATGAAAAATTCGTTTGAAGTGATCGTTGTCGGAGCCGGGTCCATGGGCATGAGCGCAGGCTACTATCTGGCCAGGCGGGGAGTCCGCACCTTGATGATCGATTCGTATGATCCCCCGCACGAAAATGGAAGCCATCATGGAGAGCCGCGGTTAATCCGCCATGCCTATAGCGGGGGGAAGTCCTATATCAATTTGGCGTTGGACGCCGACCGCTTATGGAGGGAACTCGAGGATGCCAGCGGGCAAAAGCTGCTTGCTCGCTCCGGCGTGCTCAATATGGCCGATCGATCAATCGGCAAATTCATACCCAGATTACCTGGCTGCGCAGAAGCAGGCGTTCAAGTGGAAATGCTGGATGCGGCAGAGGTTCACCGGCGCTATGCAGGCATTACGCTGCCTGAAAATTATGAAGCGATGTATGAACCCAATGCCGGATATTTATTCAGCGAGCAGTGTATCGCCGCTTACCGCAAGTTGGCTTTGGCCGAAGGCGCCATGCTGCTGCCCTATAATCCGGTTCAGCATATTCAGGCGGATGGCGCAGGTGTCCGTGTACGTACACGGGCTGGAGAATTTTCAGCGGATCAATTGATTATAACCGCCGGGGCCTGGTTCAAGCATTTAGAACCATTCGTGACATTGCCGATTCGGGCTGTTCGCAAAACGGTGGGGTGGTTTCGAACGGAACCACATTTTTACGACGCAGGCATTTTTCCGGGATTTACGCTCGAAACGCAAGAGGGAGCTTATTACGGCTTTCCGAACATTAACGGCGCGGGTATCAAAATCGGCCGTCACGACGGGGGATTACCTTGGTCTCCAGGGGAGCAGGCTGCGCCATTCGGACATCTTGAGGAGGATGAAGGGGATTTGCGCCGCACCTTATCCGCTTACCTGCCGCAGTCAGCAGGGGAGCTGCTGCAAAGTGCAGTCTGCAAATACGAGTTAACTCCCGATGAGCATTTCATCATTGACCGCCATCCGCTTTATGCCAATGTTTATCTGGCTGGCGGGTTCTCAGGGCATGGTTTCAAATTTGCAAGTGCGGTTGGTTCACTGCTTGCCGATCTTGTTCAACAAGTGCCAACCACGGTGGATCTGAGTACTTTTTCACTGTCACGTTTTAATCACATAAAATCTTAGGAGGAAGAGAAATGAGCAAGAAAAAAATAAAGTTAGGTGCCATCCTTCACGGTGTTGGAGGAAATATATCGGGATGGAGACACCCGGATGCCATTACAGATGCCAGTGTGAATTTTGAACTCTATAAAAAATGGACGCGGAAAGCGGAAGAAGGCAAGTTTGACTTCGTCTTCATTGCAGACGGTTTGTATATTACCGAGAAATCCATTCCTCATTTTCTAAATCGGTTTGAACCGATTACTATTCTGAGCGCTTTGGCAGGCATTAGCTCCAAAATTGGTCTGGTAGGCACGTTGTCAACGTCCTATAGTGAACCTTTTACAGTTGCCCGGCAATTCGGCTCTCTGGATGTGATTAGCGGCGGCAGAGCGGGATGGAATGTTGTGACGTCTCCCTTGGAAGGTTCTGCGCTCAACTATGGCAAGCGGGAAGACCAGCATCCGGCTCATGCCGAGCGGTATCGGATTGCGAATGAGTATTTGGAAGTCACGACGGGACTATGGGATTCCTGGGAAGACGATGCTTTTGTGAGAGACAAAGAGAAAGGTATATTCTTCGATCCATCGAAGCTGCACACTTTGAACCATAAGGGCGAGTTTTTCTCCGTCAAAGGTCCGCTTAATGTCGCACGCTCCAAGCAAGGGCAGCCGGTTATTTTCCAGGCGGGTGCATCGGAAGACGGTAAAAACTTCGCTGCTAAAGTAGCGAATGCCATTTTCACCGGTCAGGAGACATTGGAGGATGCCCAAAAGTATTATGCCGATGTAAAAGGACGTGCGAAAGCGTTGGGTCGCAATCCCGATGAAATCGTCATTCTTCCGGGCATAGGGCCTATTGTAGGCCGAACTCAGGAAGAAGCAGAGCGTAAGTATCAGGAAATTGCGAATCTCACGTCGATCGACAAAGCACTTGATTTCCTAGGCCGCTTCTACGAGCATCACGACTTCTCGCAATATCCGCTGGATGAGCCGTTCCCTGAGCTTAGCGATCTTGGCCGCAATAGCTTCCAAAGCGCAACGGACAAAATGAAAGCATGGGCGAAAGCGGAAGGATTAACGCTTCGCCAGGTAGCCCTCCAAGTAGCCACGCCGAAGCCAACCTTCCTGGGAACGCCGGAAGTTGTCGCTGATAAGCTGCAGGCATGGTTTGAAGAAGGCGGAGCCGATGGCTTCATTGTAGGAAGCGCCACACCTCAAGGCCTCGAGGACTTCGTTGAACTTGTCGTGCCGATTCTGCAGGAGCGCGGTTTGTTCCGCGAAGAGTATGAAGCGGATACGCTAAGGGGCAACCTAGGGTTACCGACACCGGAAAACCGCTATACGAAACAAAGTCAGACTGTTGCACAGAGCTGATTTGAATAAGCAAGGACAAACCGGGACTCTTAGGGGTTCCGGTTTGTTGTTGTTAGAGCTGGGCATCCGGGTAGAAATCCGCTTGCGCTGGAGTTTACTCCATGCTTTACAATGCAGGGGTGTACAAGTGAGATGAACGAGTTCAGGGAGGAAGATAAACATGGAAAATAATAATCAAGTGACACCTCAACATCCGATCCATTCTGGATTTGGCGCGCAATCAACAGCCCGGGAGGTATTGGAAGGACAAGATCTAAGCGGGAAGATCGCCATCGTGACCGGCGGGTACTCAGGCGTCGGACTTGAAACAACCCGCGCGCTAGCTGAAGCAGGGGCGACCGTCATTGTTCCGGCACGTACACCGGAGAAAGCTCGCACATCCGTTGCCGGCATCCCTCGGGTTGAACTGGCGGAGCTGGATTTGATAGATCCTGCATCCATAGACGCATTTGCCAAGCAGTTTCTGGACTCTGGTCGTCCACTGGATATCCTGATCAATAACGCAGGTATCATGGCTCCTCCGTATGTTCTTGACAAACGCGGCTACGAATCCCAATTTGCAACCAATCATTTGGGGCACTTTCAGCTGACGCTGCGTCTTTGGCCGGCCTTGAAACAGGCGGGAAGCGCGCGGGTCGTCTCTGTTTCTTCAACCGGGGTTCGTTTCGGAGGCGTTAATTTTGACGATATTCATTTCAAGGAGCAGGAGTACAATAAATGGAAAGCATACGGCCAGTCGAAGTCGGCGAATGCGCTTTTTGCCGTTGCGTTGGACAAGCGGGGGAAGGCGTATGGAGTGCGCGCTTTCTCTGTGCATCCCGGCAGAATTATGACGGATTTGGTTCGATTTATGTCCGATGAGGAAAAGGTTGCCGCAAACGGGGTATTCAAAACGGCCGAGCAAGGAGCGGCTACGAGCGTATGGTGCGCGACCAGTAAACAACTGAACGGGAAAGGCGGCGTCTACTGCCTGGATGCCGATATTGCCGAGGTTGTTCCGGCCGATGCTCCGCAAGGGCTGAGCCAAGTCATAGAAGGCGTATTTCCATGGGCGATCGATCCGGATTTGGCCGAGCGGCTATGGCAGGTTAGCGAAGAGATGACCCATATTAAGTTCATGGCCTGATCTTAGGGGTCATCCAATGATTTGGAAAGAAGGGGAAGAATGGAGCCGACTTTTTCAATTGCTGAGATCTCCGATAAGACCGGACTCAGTTATGATACGATACGTTATTATGAGAAAATTGGATTAATGCCTACGATTAAGCGTGGTAAAACCGGGCAGAGGGAATACGATCAGGAAGATTTGAGCCGAATTATTTTCGTAACGAAGCTAAAAAGAACTAACATGCCCCTTAAGGAAATTGAAAGGTATATGACCCTGGCAGCCAATCATGAATATGAGAGCTGCCACCGCATACTCATGGAGCATCAACGCAAGATTAAGGCCCAGATTAATGAAATGCAAGAAGCTCTGTCTGTCATGAATTTTAAACTTACACATTATGAAGATCTTATAGAGCATCATTCCAAGCCTCGTGGATAGATAAAATTACTTAGTAGATAACGCCGATTACTCCAGCTATTTTGCGCGTCTGAGCTACTTTTGCTTAACTAACTGGACTTTCTACCGCTAATTTCAGCAAATCCGTCGATTTTCGACCGTCAGCAACGATTTAGATGGAGTTTCTCCAGCTATCTCTTTCCTTGCACCGGATTTGCTTCGATTAGCGGTAATTTTCCATTTTTAAGGGAGCACTTGTGTATTCAGAGTCAGGAAGTATCATTAACGGTCCCAATAATCATTAGCTCAGATTAACGGGCGATATGATCAAATGATTGTTTCGGAACCGCATTCAAAACTGATAAGCTGTGGATGTTCCAAAATAATCCAATTGGATTTGGTGATGTGAGGGGGGATAAAACGACTTGTAAGCGATTTCAGTTGTTTATGCCAATTAAACGCGGGAGGAATTCATTTGAGAAAAAGTGTTGCAAAGGTATCGAATTACGTTCTATTGTTTGCTCTTGTAATCTCTTTAATCGGAACAGGATTAGTAACGAAGGTTGCGCAAGCCTCCAGTATTTCGATCACGAATAGTGGAGGGTGGAATGAGACGGCTTTCGTTGAATGGTCACCTGTAAGCAATGCTCAAGGATATAATGTGTTTGTTAAGCCAGCAGCTGCAGCAGATTCGCAATATAAACAAATAGATACTCAACTGATACGTAAGTACGCTGCTTATTGGAGAGCCGATGCAGTAGGGCTCGCAGCTGGAAATTATATCATGAAAGTGGAAGTTGTCCTGTCAGATGGTTCCAAAGAAAGCATTGTTTCAAATGCGATATCCGTAGCGCCGCACGACAGATCCGGTTTTGCTTTTGCAAATAACTCTCCGTTTGGTACGGGTTCAGGTGCTTATAATGAGGATGGTACACTTAAGAATGGCGCTCAAGTTCTGTATGTCACATCTACAACTGCGAAAACGGTAACCCTTGGTGTGAAAATCAATAGCGCTGGCGATTTACAAACAGGTGTTGGACTAGGTTCAATTCTGGCACTCAGACAAAAAGGCTATGATAAAACACCGCTCGCGATCCGATTTATTGGAAAAGTTACAGCCTCTGACATGAGTGGACAACTAAACAGCAGTGGATTCCTTGAAGTAAAAGGGAAATCCAATTATTCAGAAATGAACATCACATTAGAAGGTATCGGAAAAGATGCCTATGCGTATGGATGGGGAATGCTGCTTAGATACGTGGGCAATGTAGAAGTTAGAAACCTAGGCATCATGTTATTCCCTGACGATGGTCTTTCACTTGATACAGGCAATGCCAATGTATGGCTGCATAATAATGATATTTTCTATGGAACAGCAGGAGGAGACGCTGACCAGGCAAAAGGCGATGGCTCCACGGATCTGAAAAAAGGAACAACGTATATTACAGTCGCTTATAATCATTACTGGGATTCTGGCAAAGCTGCTCTTGTCGGTTTGAGTGAGTCGTCCGAATTTTTTGTAACCTTTAACCATAACTGGTTTGATCATTCAGACTCTCGCCATCCGCGGATCAGAACGGGAACGATTCATATTTACAATAACTTTTTTGACGGCGTCTCCAAATACGGTGTTGGCGCTACAACAGGCAGCTCTGCATTCGTAGAATCCAATTATTTCAGGCATACCAAAAATCCAATGCTCATTTCCTTACAAGGAACGGATATGCATGATGGGGAAGGCACATTCTCTGGGGAACCTGGCGGTATGATTAAAGCCTACAACAATCTTATTCTTGATCCTGGCAGTATCATTTATGCGAATTCCGATAGTGGAACAGCCCCGGCCAGTGCTACACAATTCGATGCTTACTTAGCTTCAACAAGAAATCAAACCGTTCCAAATACATTCAAAACAGTATCAGGCGGCACAGCTTATAATAATTTTGATACTGCAATTGATACGGGTGTGATTGCCTCTAACATTGATGCTGTAGGCACTGTTGAGCAAGTTGTTACGACAGAAGCCGGCCGCCTTGGTAGTGGAGATTTTACATGGGAGTTCAATGATTCCGTTGATGACACGTCCTCTATCCTGAATACAGCACTGATGTCTAAAATACAAAGTTACACGACCCAGCTTGTATCTGTAGGTGGTAATTCAACTGGATCAACACCGACGCCAACGCCGACACCACCGACGGCAACACCAACACCAACGCCTCCGACATCAACACCAACACCGCCGGTACAAACACCACCGCCTGCATCGACAATTGTCCATAACTTCACGACAGATGGAAAAACAAGCAGCTTTTTCAATATCCAAGGGAACCTCTCCACTTCCAAGGGAACCGTGGTATATAACGGTTTAACATTAACGCAATGTTTAAAAATCGAGTCTGCCACGAGTATTGGGTTCACTTCAACAACAGCTGCAACATTAACCTTAGTTCTGAATACGGCAGAAGGAACAAAAATTAAAATAGACGGAACAAGCTATGCGATTGCAAATGGCACTGTCAGCGTATCGCTTGCCCCTGGCGCGCATACCATCACTAAGGATGACGTTACGAATCTTTTTTACATGAAACTAGAATAGAAATAGATGGCTGCACTCTCGTTCAGGAACTATGATCCCGTCATAGTTCCTTTTTTTTGTGGTAAAATATAGGTTAAGGAGTGATGGAAATGGCGCGTGTGTTATTTATTAATGGCGGCTCAGAGGGACATATCAATCCAACTATTGGCATGGTGCAAGAACTGATTTCACGTGGGGAAGAGGTTGTGTACTTTTGTATCGAGGCTTATCGGGAGCGCATAGAAAAGACGGGAGCTTCCGTACGAACATTTGACGATCAGAAATTTATCAAAGCTTTTATTTCCGGCGGGAGAGATTATTTGCTTGAGAGAATCAACGGTCTTTTGCTTACGGCAGATATCGTGATTCCTAGTGTTCTTGAGCAGATTGAAAATGAGCATTTTGATTACATCATTCATGATTCGATGTTTGGTTGCGGCCATTTGCTTGCGCAAATTCTTAAGCTTCCGGCAATCAACTCTTGTACTTCTTTTGCACAGACGAAAGGCTCGTTTGATCAATTAGTGGAACAAATTTCTACGAGAATCCCTACAGAAACCCTTAAATCTATCGATGATAAATTTCAAAGCTTAACGTCAAAATTACAGGAACAATATGCTGTGGGGATCCCTTCACGCTATGAAGTGTTTTGTAATCCTGCGTCTCTTACAATCGTTTATACAACTAGGGAGTTTCAGCCTAATGGCGCAGCGTTTGACCCTACCTTTAAATTTGTAGGTCCGTCCATTGCTTCGCGGGTGCCGCAAGAGAACTTTGAGCTTGCAGCAATTGTAGGAAAGGAACCCATTTACATTTCACTGGGGACAGTTTTTAACCAAGCCATAGATTTCTATAAGCTTTGTTTTGAGGCATTGGGGAACACGGATCATACGGTTGTCATGTCTATTGGGAATAGGGCACAGATGGCTGATCTCGGGGAGATCCCTTCAAACTTCATCGTGAAAAATTATGTTCCACAAACAGAGTTACTGCCCTATACCAAATTATTTATTACACATGGTGGAATGAATAGTGCCCATGAAGGTCTCTATTACGGGGTTCCGCTAATTGTCATCCCACAAAGCGCCGATCAGCCGATGGTTGCCGCGCAAGTCGCCTCTATCGGGGCAGGCATGCAATTGCAAATGCAAAGCTTGACAGCGAATCAACTGCGGGAAGCCGTAGACCATGTGTTAAGCGAACCCTCTTACAAGATTGCTGTAGCAAATACGAGGGAATCCCTCAGGCAATCAGGCGGGTACCGGCAAGCTGTTGACGAGATTTTTAAGTATAAAAGGCAAGATGAATAATCGAGGAACGTTAGTCAAATATCAAACCGGAGGCTGCCGCGTGCAGCCTCTTACACGCGGAACGAGTGAAATAGACTATTTAAATTTTCTTCAGAATAGGATAGTAAAAAATGAAAGGAAGGTCGAGATCGCATGAAAATGAGCGGGAATACGATACTTATCACTGGAGGGTCATCCGGCATCGGCTTCGAATTTGCCGTGCAGCTGATAAAGCAGGGGAATACCGTCATCATAACGGGGCGGGATCAAGCGAGGCTGGATGCAGCGAAGATAAAGCTGCCAACGGTACATACGATACAAAGTGATGCTGGGGATCCTAAGGCAATTGCAGCTTTGTTTGAAACGGTTGTGAAGCAATTTCCCGAGCTTAATGTGCTAATCAACAACGCAGGATTCATGCGCAGGCTTAATCTACATGATCAGGATGTTGATCTGGAGGATCTAAACCGCGAGATCGCGACGAATTTGAGCGGTCCGATCCGGATGGTGAAGCAATTTCTTTCACATTTGAAAATGCAAGAGTCGGCTGCGATCCTGAACGTATCGTCGGGCCTCGCCTTCGTCCCGCTGCCGATTTCGCCGGTGTATTGCGCAGCAAAAGCAGGAATTCACTCTTTTACACAGTCGCTGAGAGTACAGCTCAAAAACACAAGGGTAAAAGTGTTCGAACTAGCGCCTCCTCTGACGGATACTCCGCTCGTAGACTCGTTCGACCCGGCGGATCTGGCGGGATCGAAGGCGATGAACGTCTCCATCATGGTGGGCGCTGCGATTCGGGGGATGGAGCAGGATCACTTCGAAATCCGGCCTGGGCAAAGCAACGCTTTGAAGCTTATGAATCGAATCGCACCAAAGTTTATATTCAGCCAGCTCAGCAAATCGGCGGACAAGATGCTAAGTGAGCAAAATTAATTATAAATTAATTATATTATTTTTTAAAAAAATGACTGGGAATTATAGTGTATGATTTATAGTTAAATTGTAATGAGTAACTTGATATAACTATTTTCATTAGTTATAATGCTATAATAAGGATCGGAAGTTCAACAAAGGAGTAACAATCATGGCACCAAGAAACAGTATTAACTTGAACAACATTTTGAAAGCGGCAGCGGAAATCGTAGATACGAGCGGTGTTGAAGAATTGACATTAACGGCCCTTGCTCAAAAGCTGGATATTCGGTCGCCTTCCCTGTACAACCATTTCAATGGTCTCGTAGGAATTCGGAAATTGCTTTCTGTTTACGGATTGGAGCAGCTTCTCAACGTTCTGATACGCGCTGCGATTGGACGCTCCGGTGACGAAGCGATTCATGAGATGGCGAAAGCATATGTGAAATTCGCAAGGTCGCATCCTGGTCTATATGAAGTGACGCTGCAAGCTGCGGACCCGCAAGACGCTGAAGTGGTTAAAGTCGGCCAGGAAATCGTCGATCTCGTGACGCAAGTATTGAAAGCGTATCAACTTGAAGAGTTGGACGCCATCCATATGGCACGAGCGTTGCGGAGCATCTTGCATGGTTTTGCTTCGCTGGAGCAGAAGGGCGGCTTCGGCCTTCCCTATGATCTGGACGATAGTTTACAAATGATTATCGATACGTTCTTGGCCGGTTTGCATGCGCGCTATCCAAGCGCTGCTCTGAAAGCGAGATAAAACAACCCCCGCATCCACCCTTCGGAGTGGTGCGGGGGTTGTTTGGTTTTTAATGAACAATTGCAGATGCCTTGGCATTGACTTCAGGATCCGCTTCCAACTTTTCTTTGCTCATCGCTATGGCTGACAAAACGGTAAGCAGTGCTGGAATCAAAGCCCAGCCAAATGTAAGCACAATGGAAGAAGACAATGCTTGGGTGATGGTATCAAGTACCGATTCGGGAATGTTCATCCGGACAGCTGGATCAAGAAGGGCGTGCGGATCGGTAAGCGCCATCCCTTGCGGGAGCTGGTCTTTGACGGCAGCACTCGATGCCAGCTTGTTCATGAAAGATTGGCTTTGAATGATACCGAAAATCGTAATGCCTACCGTCATGCCGAGCGAACGGAGGAAAGTTAGCGTTGAACTGGCCGAACCGCGTTGGTTGGCTTCAATAGCATGAATTGAAGCATTTCCCAGGACGGAGAATGAAAATCCGATACCTAGACCAACAATGATCATGTATGTTGTAACGAGAAGTTGGGAGGAGCCCGAAGATAACGTGGTTAATAAATAGATGCCGGCTGCAAACATAATCGAAGCCGGTATCATGATAGCCCGGTAACTGAATTTACTCATCAAAAAGCCGCCAATGGTTGCAGTAACAACGGTTCCCAGCATCATTGGAAGAAGAACCAGTCCCGAGTTGGTGGCGGAACCACCGAGCACACCCTGAATGAAGATCGGTGTATAAACCGACGTGATGACGAAGGCTGCCCCACCGAATATCGCGGTTGCATTGCTCATGGCATACAACCTCTTTTTAAACATGGCGAAGGGAATAATTGGTTCTGCGGCACGCGTTTCGGCAATCAGGAATAAGACGGTCAGGATACCGAAACCTCCAAACAAGCCAATAATCAGACCCGGATTCGTACCAAGCGGCCTCCCGGTAAGTTCTAAGCCGAACATCAGACACACGATTGCTCCGACTAAAGTCAGTGCTCCCCACCAGTCGATCTTCTGTTTAGAATGCTCATGAGATTCTTGGTAGAATAGGGCGACAAAAAGAAGCGCAAGGAATCCGATCGGGAGATTGATGTAAAATACCCAATGCCAGTTAATGTGATCCGTAATGAAGGCGCCGATCAAAGGGCCAAAGATGCTGGCAATTCCGAATACAGCGCCGAATAAGCCGCCAAGCTTTCCTCGATTTTCCGCAGGTACGACATCATACATAATCGTGAAAGCAATGGGAATGATAGCGCCACCGCTAATTCCCTGAATAGCGCGATAAATGCTAAGCTGAATCATGGATTGTGCAGTTCCACAGAGAATGGACCCGATCATAAAGACAATGACGCCGAATACAAAAAACTTCTTACGACCGTACATATCGGAAAGCTTACCGAAGATTGGCATCCCTGCCATTTCAGAAATCATATACGCAGATGACACCCAAACGAATTTATCTAATCCCCCAAGATCTCCGACAATGGTTCCCATGGCGGTGGTAACAATGGTATTATCCATCGACGCCATCAGAATGCCTAATAACAGGCCTGCGAACACAATACCCAACTTCTTATTTTTTTGTTGCAGCATGTCACGTACCTCCATTAGTTTCCAGCCGTTACCTTTGCGAGAGGCGGCTTTTTCGAAATAAACTCACAGCCATCCATAAACATCCAATCGCTACAACAAAGCCGTGAGCCACCCTGATTGGCTGTGTTCCCACAAATTGTGGAATGTAGAGCAGGAATCCTAGAGCAAGGGGAATACCGCTCCACTTCGGCAGAATACGCGATTTCCAAATGCCAATGGCGGTTAAGATGCAACCAATTGCCAGTGATAAGAGCCCAATTAGAATCATAGTGAATCCAGGTCCGAAACGGACGACATTCGCCATACCGATTAAGTCTGAGTTCTGCAGCTTAATAGCTTCCTGTCCGATGGCATGCAGGCCAAAAACTTCAGCACCGTAAAAGGGCAGTGTCAGACCCATTCCCAGCAAACTCAAAACAAATCCCAGGAATGCAAGGCGATCCGTGTATGTTTCTTGGAGAAAAAGGTAAAACCCCAATAAGCCAAAAGTTAGAAGAATGAATGCGAGCATCGCCATAACGTGCGCAATCAACCATTCCGGCGAGGCGAACGCCGCCGCCCCCGACAAGGATGCTTCATCCGAGAAAGGGCGAATTGCCGGATAAAGGACAAACAGGATGCCGGAGATGCCTAATCCGATGCTTGTCAGCTGAATCCGAAACACATTCGCAGATTTGGATGAACGGGTATAGATCTTATTTTCGTGCGTGATCGTCACTTTCCCCGCAGACACACTTGATTTCATGCCAACAGACCTCCAGTAGATTAAGGATAGATTCAACCCTTATGAATGTTATGTTTTCATTATCATAAAACTAATTAACTTAGTTAGTCAACTTATTATTTTATTATTAAATTACTTAAATTAATTGACAGACTAATTATATTAGTCTAAATTCAAAGTAGTTTCATCATAATAAGTACTTGACTGTAACGAGAGAAGTGGAGGGAAAACAAATGCGCATTTTGCTAACTGGCGGTTCAGGGTTTATAGGGACAAACTTGACCAATCATTTGTTTCAGAAGCATCCAGACTACACAATCATTAATTTTTCTCCTTACAGAGCGGGAAGCCGGGCTATGAATGTCGCGCGATTCCAAGCAAATCCCAATTACATTTATGTTGACGGAATGATCGAGAATGAGCTGGCTCTTGTACGTGCTTTTGGTTTAGGGGTGGATGTCGTGGTGAATTTGGCGGGACAAACGCACATTGACCGAAGTTTGCAGACACCTGGTTCGCTCATTAGCGCCAATGTCATTGGATCGCAAATGGTCCTGGATATGGCACGGAAGTTTAGTGTCAAGCGCGTGATACAAATTTCTTCCGCTGAAGTGTACGGCCCCGTACTTAAAGGGAGCGAGGTGTCGGAAACGTATCGTCTTGCCCCTGTCAATCCTTATGGAGCAAGCAAAGTCGCGACCGAATTGATTACTCAGTCGTACCATCAGGCGTTTGGCATGGATACGATTATAACCCGATGCTCCAACAATTATGGTCAATATCAGACACCGGAGAAATTGATGCCTCTTGTGATTACGAATGCCCTTCAAAACAGGCCGATTCCGTTATACGGTGATGGGGAACAAATGCGGGACTGGCTGCATATTGAAGACCATTGTTCCGCTCTTGACGCGATTATTCATCATGGAGTCGCCGGTTCCGTTTACAATATTTCGGGAAATCAAACGGCTACCACGAAGGAAATTGTGCAAACGGTGCTTCAATGTTTAGACCGTCCATGGTCATTGGTGCAGTCTGTCCCTGATCGGCCAGGGAACTTTGACAGATACCCGCTTAGTTGTGACAAGTTGACTGCGGATACCGGATGGAAACCGACTTACCGACTCGAGGAAGGAATCCGTGAGACAGCTTCATGGTATCAAAGCAATGCCGAGTGGTGGACCGCTCAAGGAGAAGTAACTACGATCCATTAGGAGGATGATCAGATGAAAGGCATTATTCTAGCTGGCGGGCAGGGGACACGGCTATACCCGCTTACCATTTCCGTGACGAAACATTTGCTGCCCATTTACGATAAACCCATGATATATTACCCGCTCTCTGTTCTGATGCTGGCCGGTATTCGCGAGATTCTGATCATCGGTACGCAGCAGGATACCCCGCGTTACCAAGGTTTGTTCGGAGACGGGAGTACGTTAGGCCTATCGATTTCTTATGCAGTGCAAGAGCATCCGGGAGGTCTGGCTGAAGCTTTTCTGATCGGAGAATCGTTCATTGGCAACGATGATGTTGCGCTCATTCTGGGGGACAACATCTTCTTCGGTCAAGGTTTTACAGCCATGCTGCAGGAAACGGTGAAAAACAGGAATGGAGCTACCGTGTTCGGTTACCGCGTCAAGGATCCGTCCCGATTTGGCGTTGTCGAGTTTGATGCGAATAATCGTGTATTATCGGTTGAGGAGAAACCGATGCATCCGAAATCAGATTATGCGGTGACAGGGTTATATTTCTACGATAATGACGTCGTTCGGATTGCCAAGTCGCTTAAACCGTCTGCGCGAGGAGAATTGGAGATAACGGATTTGAATGCTGTTTATTTGGCGCAGAAGAAGCTGCGTGTAACGGTGCTTGGTCGGGGTTTAGCTTGGCTCGATGCCGGTACGCATGATTCCTTAATGCAAGCTTCGCAGTTCATCGAGACATTGGAGAAACGGCAAGGATTCAAGATCGCGTGCATCGAGGAAATTGCATTTCATTTAAACTATATTAATCAGGATCAGCTGATTCACATTGCCAAACGATTGAAGAACGAATATGGTCAGTATTTGCTGGACATTGTTGAAAGAGATCACAATAAGCACACGACTGCGTCCAATAGAATGGAGGTGCATTTGGCATGAAACTCTCTTATCCAATGAACCCCAATGCCATCCTGGTAACTGGTGGCTATGGATTCATCGGCTCCAACTTTATCCTTCATATGCTGTCCAAATATCCGGATTACGAAATTGTGAACCTGGACAAGTTGACCTATGCCGCCTCGGAAGACTTTAATGAGCAAGTGGAAAAGTTCACTCACTATACGTTCCTGCAGGGATCGATTGAGAATCAAGAGTTGGTTGATTTTATTTTTACAGCGTATAACATCCGTGGTGTCGTGCATTTTGCAGCCGAATCTCATGTGGACAATTCGATTTCGAACCCCGGCGTATTTGTTCAAACCAATATCGTCGGCACATTCACGTTGTTGAATGCAGTGATGCGGCATTGGATGGATGGCCCGGGTGAAGCAAAGGCGGGTTACGAAGATTGCCGCTTCCACCACATTTCAACGGATGAAGTCTATGGAGCCCTTGGGGAGACAGGAAAGTTCTCGGAAGAAAGCAAATATGCCCCGAATAGCCCCTACAGCGCGAGCAAAGCGAGCTCCGATCTGCTCGTGAGAAGCTTTAACCGCACTTATGGCCTTAATGCGGTAATCACCAATTGCTCCAACAATTACGGGCCACGGCAGCATGACGAAAAGCTCATTCCGACAGTGATTCGTTCCGCCCTTCAATTGCGGCCGATACCGATTTATGGCAACGGCCGCAATGTGCGGGATTGGCTCCATGTGCAAGATCACGTCGAGGCGATCGATCTTGTTTATCACAACGGGATCAACGGCGAGACCTATAACGTGGGCTCGGATAACGAACGCAATAATCTGAGCTTGGCGCTGGAAATTTGCGCGATTCTGGATGAATTGGCATCTGAACGGCTGAGGGAAGCGGGCTTATCCAGCTACAGCGAACTGATTCAGTTCGTTCATGATCGGCCCGGGCATGATTGGCGTTATGCGATCGATTGCAGCAAGATGTACCAAGAATTGGGCTGGAAAGCCAGTATTTCGTTTGGCTCGGGGCTGCGCCAAACCATTGAATGGTACAGGGAGCTCTATCAGCCGAAGCAAACGGTAGGTGTATAAGTTGGCACCAAGAAATAGTATTAACTTAAACGTTATTTTGCAAGCGGCTACAGAAATTGTTGACACAGGCGGGGTGGAAGAATTATCAATCACCTCGCTTGCGCAAAAGCTCGATATCCGTTCCCCATCGCTTTACAATCATTTTAAAGGCCTTCCAGCCATTCGCAAACTGCTCTCCATCTATGGGTTGGAGCAACTTCTTAATGTGCTTATCCGTGCGGCAATTGGCCGTTCCGGTGACGAAGCGATTCGCGAAATGGCCAAAGCTTATGTTGCTTTTGCAAGGTCGCATCCCGGTCTCTATGAGGTCACACTCCTGGCTGCTGGACCTCAAGAGCCAGATTCACAGGAGGTCGGACAAGAAATTGTAGATCTCGTCACCCAGGTGTTGAAAGTGTATCAGCTTGAGGAAAAGGATGCCATTCATATGGCCCGCGCTTTGCGGAGCATTTTGCACGGCTTTGCTTCGCTTGAACAAAAGGGAGGCTTTGGTCTGCCGTTTGATTTGGACATAAGCTTACAGACGATTATCGATACGTTCTTGGCTGGGCTGCATGTCCGCTTATCCCAAACAGCTCATTAATTCTATATATAAAATCCCGCATCCTCCTTGACGGAGAATGCGGGATTTTGGTCTTGGCGTTGATTAAGCAAAACTAAGCGTTTTCTCTGAACTTTTTTGAGCCGGTGGATGAGAAACTTCCGATGCCATGTTTTCGAGGCATTGAAGGGAGAGCGAGTAGGCGTCAAGAGCTTCAATCTCTTTTTGCAACTTGGTGACTCTTTGCTTAAAGCTAGGATTGGCAAACAATTGGTCAACCGCCTGTCCGACTTCCTCCGCTGTTACCCGGTTCGATTTAAGGCTGATGCCGATTCCGGACCAATCGACGCGGGCACTGACTTCGCTTTTATCTTCGGATTTCCCCCACACGATAAGCGGAACTCCGTGTTGGATGGCATAATGAACTCCGCCATACCCGGCATTGGTCACCATGGCATCCAGATGAGGCATGAGAAGCGAATAGGGAATAAATCGTTCTACCTTGACATTGTCCGGCAATTGAAAAGGTAGATTCGTCAGCGGTTTGTTGCCCGTTGTAGCTACAACCAGAACGTCTTTATTCGCCAGTGCTTGAATCGCAGGAAACATCAATTGATTAAAATCTTCATTCGCCAGCGTCCCTTGCGTGACAAGTACAACACGTTTGGCTGTCTGCAATTCCCCCCACCAGGATGGGAGCGGGAAATCATGTGCGGGAGTGGTTAAATTGAAGGGCCCAACAAATTGTACATTAGAAGGAAGATTGCGGTTCGGGTATTCAAAGGAAGGACATGTCCCTTGCAGGTACACATCCGAATAAAAGACGGCTGCGTCAAATACCCAGTGATTCAAGTTAGGAAGTCCCATTTTCTTTAAGATATTGTTAAAATGCTGCTGCTCTTTGCGAAACACGATTTTCTGAACAAGGAAATGCAGCAGGCTGTTCCGTAGGCGTCCGAAAGAGGAATCGATAGGCTTGATGCCGAGTCCGAACGGCGCAATGTCTTTGCTGGTGACCGATAAGGGCAGCATGCCGAGACAAACCGTCTTTATTTGATCCCCGCGTCTGCGCAGCGGAATAATGCCCGTGTAGGTAGGGCAGATCACAAGCACGTCCGGTTTGAAGGTTTCGCGAATCGCTTTCACATCCTTATCAAATCCTTCCATGGTGCCGCCAATGATGTTGCGGACCCCCCATTTGAACTGTTTGAGGCCCTTTAATTCCATGTACTTGGGAAAATGTTCATTCAGTGTGGAGCCGCTGAAATTCTTGAGGTGGGTGAATGGAACGAAAGTGACGCCGGTAGATTGAATTTTCTCTTTAAAAAGCGAACTGCCGTACCAGACGACCTCATGACCTCGTTCAACAAGTTTTCTGGCTAAAGGAATTGTCGGATTTACGTGTCCATCAGAAGGCCATACTGCGATTAGAAAGCGTGCCAAATTTTCTCCTCCTAATAACTTTTGATTTGGGGTGTGAAATCGTATGTAGGTGAAGCCATTATGCTAATATTAATAAATTCTTTACTTCATGTTGTTGTTGACAAACTAAAGTAATTAGTTTAATTTTTATGTGTATTAGCTTATCATAAAGGTCAATATCAGTCAACAGACGTTGGAATGCTTCGGTACCTTGCCGGGGACTAATCAAACTCAAGGAGGATTTGTTATGAATCAAGTCATTCAGGCTGATGTATGTATTGTTGGAGCTGGTCCCGCAGGTGCAATGTTAGGATTATTGCTTGCCAAACAAAGTGATCTTGAAGTAGTGGTATTGGAACAACATCAAGCATTTTCAAGGGAGTTTCGTGGGGAGTCGATTTCTCAAGGGTCGGTAGTCATTCTGAATGAATTGGACATTCTCGATGATCTCAAAAAGCACGGTTTTTTGCAGGTGGAAGGGCTGGAGATGTATGACCAGGGGGATAAAATCTTCTCCGTCAACTTTCATGAATTTCCTTATGAACAGAAGTTTATTATCGATTTGCCGCAACCGGTTTTAATTGGGGCCATATTGGACAAAGCCGGAGAATATCCTAATTTCCATTTGAAAATGGGAGCAACGGGAGTTGAGCTCATTGAACTGGATGGGCAAATCAAGGGGGCTGTGTATCGTGAAAAATCCGGGGAATTGGTGACGGTTAATAGTTCCGTCGTCGTAGATGCAAGCGGACGGTACACACGAATTCGCGAGATGGCCGGCATTCCTGCCAAAATTGAACATTTCAAGCGGGATGCCGTTTGGTTCCGCGTCCCGCGCCCTGAAGGATGGGAAAGTACAACCCGGATTAAAGTCGACGGGCATCAGCATTTGATTATTTTGCCTACTTATCCGGATCAACTGCGTGTTGGTATTAACATTGCTAAAGGTGCTTATCAGGAATTTAGAAAACAAGATATTAGTGTTTTCTATGACACCGTTTGTAGACTGGAACCTCAGTTGGACGGTATCGTACAGCAACATATTCAAAGCTGGAAAGATACGGTTCTTCTTGATATTTTCACGGCAGAGGTCTCTCGTTGGTCTCGCGACGGACTTGTCTTGATTGGAGATTCGGCGCATACGGTTTCCCCAATATTAGGACAAGGGGTCAACTTGGCTATTCAAGATGCGTATGAATTGGCGCCTGTCATCTTAGACTATCTTGCTCTAAATCCGGAATCGGTCATTCCGCAAGAAGCATTCCAGTCTTTCCAAGCGAGACGCCAGGAACATGTGGGCTTTATTCAAGCGTTTCAGGCTGATCAAGAAAAGGACCTTATGGCTGAAAGCGATGAAGACATGATGAAAAGACGTATGAAGATGCAGATGCTTAATCAGTCTCCTATGAAAGTGGAGCTTGCTACGAAAATGGCGTATGGAATCATTAGAGAGAATCTCATCCATGTCCACTAAATCCAACCTAATGGACAATCGTTTAAGCGGGACGGATGGATTCAGGGCAATGGCCTGTCTGGCCGTCATTTTCCACCACCTGTCGCAATTTCTGGCGATGCAGGCGCAGTCGCCTTGGATGCAGGAGCTGCAATCCTTTTTGCTGATGGGGAATGCTGGAGTAAGTGTGTTCTTTGTATTAAGCGGGTATTTATTGGCTTCACCATATTGGCAAAAGTACCTTGACGGCAGCGCATATCCGAATATTAAGCAGTATGTAATTAGGCGCGCAGCCAGAATCATGCCAGGTTATTATATAGCAGTTATAGTTGCAACGTTGATTACGGTTCTATTTCATGTACCAACGGAGCACTTCTGGGCGCGGTTGATGGCAGAACTAACGTTTACGGCAGGTTTTCATTACATCACATTGTTCCCTAATGAAGTGAACGGTCCTTTATGGTCTATTAGCTTTGAAGTCTTTTGTTATGTATTGATGCCTCTGTTTATGTTCGGCTTATATCGCTGGAAATTCAAGCAACGGTCTATTCGGAATGGGCTGTTGTATTGGGTGGGGGTATTTGTCTTTATCATTGGTCTAAACCAAATGGTACATCTGTTTTTTCCTACGGGCAATGAAGGGAAAGGCTGGGACTATGGCTGGATTGGCGGTGCCAAGTATTGGATGCCGAACTATAATCCTGTCGGTTTTTTCGGCCAGTTCACCATTGGGATCCTCGCTGCCGGTGTGTCTGCAGGACTGCGCCAAAGCTCTCATGGAATCAACAGGATTCGAGCCATGGGGGTATTCGATATTGTGAGTTTAGGAGGACTTCTTGGCTCGTTTGCGCTCTTGTGGTTCGTACGCCACATGCCTGAATTCAGTTTGAGTTTACAAAAACAGCCCTTTTTCTTCCCGTTTTATTCCTTGCTCATAGCCATTAGTTTGTGCGCTGCTTCACAATCGAGATGGGCTGCAAACCTATTGGATAATCGCGTGTTTAAGTTTACGTCTAAAGTGTCATTTGGACTGTATCTTTGGCATTTTGTGATCATTGGTGTCTCCTCGGTCACGTGGGCTAAGGACTTCCAGTACATGGGCACCCAAAGTCTAAGCACTTGGCTCAGTGTGTCCGGTGTCGTTCTAGTCGTCTCTTTCCTATTCGCCACGCTTTCCTTTTATTTCGTTGAAAAGCCGGTCCTTTACTGGTCTCACGGTAAGAGAAAATTTATGGGGAATACGCCTCAACCTTTATTGGAAGCGTGACATGATTCATTAATTTCCATGCTTCATTACTGGCTGTTAGGGGTGTCACTGCAGCTATTTTTTATTTTATTCATCCCATAATTAATTTTATTTTCAATCTAACTAACTTGATTAGTAAAATGATAATATGTGCTTATGAGTTGTGAAATGGTGGTGTGGTCAATTTTGTTGATCTTAAATTGGGTAAACTTAGCGCTCAGAGGGCTTATGGAGCTAGGCATTGTCGTTGCTTTAGCTTACTGGGGGTATCATAGCGGTAAAAACGCGACGCAAAGCACGCTGCTAAGCATCGGAGCACCCTTGTTGATTTTTGGGTTTTGGAGCTTGTTCGATTTTCGAAAAGTGGTTGCCACGCCTGAACCTTATCGGCTTGTTCAGGAGCTAATCTTATCCGGTTTAGCCGCAGCAGCATGGTGTTCAGCAGGCCAGCGAACCCTTGGCCTAACGCTTGGATTAATTTCGATCGTACATCATGCCTTGGTGTATGTGTTGGGGGAAAGGCTCTTGAAATAACGAATAGGGGACAGGATAATGTCATTTAAGCATTGAATAAAAATACAAATATAGGGAATTTATTTATTCGCGTTTACAAAAATTATATTAGTTAATTAAATAATCATATTATTTAATTATAAAATATATTAGTATTAACTTTAACCACTTTAAGATTATATCTTAACTATTTTTTAACTTGCCTAATATATTTTATCTTGTTATCTTGAGAATCAATGGAAATATTTGAGTGGAGAGTGTAAAAAGTAAGAAATTATTGAATTTATGTAAAATCTTAAATTTGGGTGGAGGACTTTATGAAACTGAAACCAAATAAGCGTGTCGTCGTTACAGGAATAGGTATCATTTGTTCGCTTGGAGCAGACAAGTCTCAAGTTCTTGCCAAAATGAAGAAAAATGAAACAGGTATTGGCTCCATGACCCGATTCGAGACAGACAAATTTATTAGCCGAATTGGCGCCGAAGTGAAGGACTATCACCCAGAGAACTACTTCTCGGTGGAGGAACAAGAACTGTATGACAATTGCAGCCAATTCGGGATTATCGCCGCTAAAGAAGCGATGGCCGAGAGCGGTATTGCCATAACCGGTGAGAATGCGGCTCGTTTCGGTGTCGCGTTCGGCACCTGCAACGGGGGAATTAACTCCTTGGAAGAGCAAGCGACGGTTACAGAGCTCGATGTAGATCGGACTTCGCGTTATCCGTTCTTTCAGCAAGGAGACAATATTGCCATGTATTTCGGTATGCAGGGTCCTGTCAATACCTTGAATACGGCTTGCGCCGCAAGCGGTAATGCGATTGGCTATGCGTACGATATGATCACGGCCGGCTACGCTGATAAGATGCTGGCTGGCGGTTCGGATTCCATGTCATCTTCGGTTTATGCGGGATTCAACGTCCTGCAGGCACTGAACACAGTCCCTTGTTCACCTTACAATAACAAGTTCGGTTTAAGCTTGGGAGAAGGTGCAGCTTTCGTCGTGCTGGAGTCCTTGGAGAGTGCACTGGCACGGAATGCCACGATTTATTCTGAAATTTGCGGATACGGTTTGAGCAGCGACGCCTATCATGAAACGGCGCCTGAGCCCGAAGGGAAAGGCATCCAGTTGGCAGTCGAGTTTGCCTTAAGCAACGCTGGCATATCGAAGGATCAGATCGACTATATTAATACGCACGGTACCGGGACGAAAGCCAACGATTCAGCGGAGTTATATGGTTTGCGCCAACTGTTTGGCGAAGAGCGATTCAATCAAATTTTGATCAGTTCAAGCAAGGCCTACTTCGGCCATAACTTAGGTGCAGCAGCCTCGATCGAATACGTAACGACGCTTCTCGCGCTGCAAGAAGGACTGCTGCCGGCTACCCTTCATTTTGAAACACCGCGCGAAGGTGTGAATCCAATTAATCTTGTTGTCAACGAGATGAGAGAAAGTAGTGTGAGATACTTCTTATGCAATAACTCCGCTTTTGGAGGTCATAATTGTTCCATCGTTTCTTATAACTGGGCTGATAGGGGGAGAATAACAGAAGAGTTACATGAGTTAAATGAATTAAAAACGGAAGAACCAAAACGAGTAGCTATCGTTGGACTTGGAACGGTTTCCCGATTCGGACACCGCTCAGGCAGTATTCTTCCTTGGCTTACTGAAGAGGAGATGGCAGTGACGGCAGCAGAGACCACCTTCTCCCTGAAAGAATATAACAAAGAATTATATGAACGTAGAATGAACTCACTTTCCCAATACAGCATTGGAGCCGCACATCTGGCCCTTCAAGATGCAGACCTCTCGATTAATGAGAATAGCTGTGATATCGGCTTATTCTACGGGACATCTCGGGGAAGCTTGGAAAGCGCGCAAAAATATTTATCGGCTATTTTTGAAAAAGGGCTCGAGCATGCGAGTGGCGTCTATTTTCCGGATATGGTGCTCAACTCGACAGCCGGGAAAATTGCTAAGAAGCTAGGCCTTAGGGGTTATGGTACTTCAATGAGTACAGGCGGCAACGATGGATTAAACAGTGCGCTATACGGCTACGAGACGATTCGCGCAGGAATTCAAACATACAGTCTAATTGGCGCAGGAGACGAGCGTTCTTTATTTTCGAAGCAAGTAGATACTGCCCTAGGTCTGGACAATATTCCCTATGAGATGGGCGAAGGCAGCGCATTTCTCGTATTTATGGATCTGGCACAGGCGAAGTTCGCAGGAAAAAAAGTATACGCTGAGCTTAAGGGTTTTGGAACAGCTTTTAGCGGAGCCAAAGGCGGCTCTGAAGTCAGTGTAGTAAAGCGTACTATAGAGATGGCTTTAGCACGGTCCGGTGTTGAAGCTTCTTCCATAGGTTTTGTACTATTTAACAGTTTTCTTGGCATGGACGAGCATTCAGCTGAACGAGAGGCGCTTGATGAAGTATTTTCCGGTATGGATCTGCCTGTGGTGTGTCTGAATGATCGCTTTGGCTATTGTGAGTCAGCAGGTTCCTTATTCCATTTGAGCGCCGCCGTTGATATTTTACAGGCCAATAAACAGATCTCTGACAACGGGTTGGATGTTGCTGCAGCAGCTGCTTTTGTAAACAAAGGGATGATAGGAAACCACGCTCTTGTCGTGAGTTCTTCCATTAATGGTAATTATACAGCCGTCGTCGTTGCCCCTGGAGAGCAATAAGCATTGTGAGGAGCGGTTTCAAGGAACGATTCCTAATTCGGAGTCGATTCATGAACATATAAAAAAAGATCTGATGGGAGAGAAAAATGATGAAAAATGTAGAAGAAATTAAGTTTGCTATTAAACAGAATATTTTGATTGACCGCCTTGAGCTGGAGGACATTACGGCAGAGGAAATCGAGGATAATGCTCCATTGTTCGGTGAAGGTCTTGGACTGGACTCCGTTGAGGCGCTTGATGTTGTAGCCGGATTAGAAGCGGAGTTTGGCGTTAAATTGCACGGTATGGATCAAGAAGCAATCAGAAAGCACTTCTATTCGGTAGAGACATTATCCCAATTTGTTTCCGAGCAATTGTCCGCTGTAGCGAATTAATCATCGGCACCCACTCTGCTGCGCAGCCGACGATCCCCGTAGCAACACGCTGATCGCCGGCTGCCGGAACTTTGGAGGTATATCGGAAATGAAAGAAGTTACGATCATCGGTGCAGGTCTAGGCGGGTTGGTAAGTGGAGCCATGCTTGCTAAAGCCGGAATGAAGGTTCGGGTTCTGGAGCGTCATTTTATTCCGGGCGGTTATGCAACTTCTTTTACCCGAAAAGTAAAGGGCAACGTTCGTCCGGTCGAATTCGAAGTATCGCTGCATCTGATGGGAGACCTCGGCGAGCAGGGTGCTCTTCGAGAAGTATTAAACGAAATAGGATTAATGGATCATGTTGAATTCCTTCGGGCCAAAACACTTTATCGAGCTGTCTTTCCTGGTGATGATATCCGGGTTGATAATTATGAAACCTACATGCAAGACCTGGGGACCAAGTACCCGGATGAACGGAACGGAATTAAACTGTTATTCGAACAATTTTGTCAGCTTCGCAAAGAGATCCTCTTGATGATGAACAAAACAAATCAAGGTCAAGCAAATGATTTATTTCAAGATGGACCAACGGTGCTAGCATACAACAATTTATCTCTGCAGCAGGTGCTTGATCAGTTCCTGACCAGCGCAGAACTCAAGTCCGTTATTGCTCAGCAGTGGCAGTATTATGGACTTCCCCCTTCCCAGATATCCGCCGTTTATTATGCTTACGCATGGACGGAATATATGCTGAATGGCGGTTATTATCCCAAAGGCCGTTCCCAACAAATCTCCAATGCTCTCGTCCAAATGATCAAAAGTCATGGGGGAGAAGTACTTACACGGCAACACGTCACGCGAATTCAGGTGGAGAATGGAGCCGTGAAAGGCGTTACAACGCTGAAAGGTGAATTTGCATCAGAAGTTGTTATCTCCAATGTGGACCCCATGCAGACGTTTGGCAAGATGATCGGTTACGATCAACTGCCACGCCGATATGTCAAAAAGATTGAATCGCTCAAGCCGAGCCTCGCGTGTGTTCAGGCTTATTTGCTGCTGGACATTGACTTCCCTAGCGTTTACGGGGAGACGGATCATGAAATATTTGTTAACGAGCATTATGACCTTGAGCAAGCCTACGAGGAAATGCGGAATGAAAGCTACGAGACCATGCCGTTTAGCATTACAATCTACGAAAACCTGAATCCTTCTTATCAAGCTGACGGTAAAACCACGATGTCTTTGTTTGTGTTAAGCCAGTATGATGGCTGGAATGACATCGATGAAGAAACTTATCGGCAGAAAAAAGAGGCGGTCACCCGCATCCTGATCAACAGGTTGGAGCGATTGTACCCGAATGTAAGCGAGCATATTCTTTATGCAGAGCTCTCGACTCCGCGAACGAATCATGCCTATACCAGCAACTGGCATGGCGCTATTTATGGAGCGCAGCAATCGGTTGATCAGTGCCTGCATCGCAGGCTGCCCCAAACGACCCCCATCCACGGCTTGTACTTGGCAGGCGCATGGACACAACCAGGGGGAGGATATAGCGGAGTTATTTGGAGCGGATATAATTTGGCCAAGCAACTAATGCTTCAGAACAAAGAGGTGGTACTGAGATGATGATGAAAGATCGCGTAGCGATCATAACAGGCGCTACTCGTGGGATTGGGAAGGCGATTTTGTACAGGTTTGCTGAGGAAGGCGCAAAGGTCGTGGGTGTATATGCCAGCAATGATCAAATGGCACAAGAAATCCAAGAGGACCTTCGTTCGAAGGGCGTGAAGGTTACCTTTTTCAAAGGATCGATAACCGACCAGGGATTCATTCGCCCAATGATGGAGCAAGTTATAACGGAGTACGGCAGTATTGATATTATGATCAATAATGCAGGTATTGTCGCCGACAATTTCTCCTCACAGATGTTACTGGATGAATGGAATCGGGTGTTCCGCACGAATTTCGAAGGCACCTACTGTTGTTCGAAAGAAGTCATTCCGTATATGGAGCGCAAGGGCAGTGGCAAAATCATAAACGTGATTTCGGTTACCGGTGTTCTAGGCCGTGAAGCGCAAACGAATTATGGAGCATCCAAAGGTGCCATCATCGGATTGACTCGCATGTTGGCCCGGCGTTATGCGTCCAAAGGGATTTATGTCAATGCGATCGCTCCCGGAATGATCAACACCGAAATGATCGGTCACGTCCCTCAGGACAAGCTGGATAATTTTCTCTTGCATACGAATATGAAGAGACTGGGGGAGCCACGGGAAATTGCGGATTCGGTCCTCTTCCTGGCCAGCCCTATGTCCGATTATATGGCAGGCAGCGTGTTGAAAGTGGACGGCGGCTTTATCAGATAGGAGGAGACAGGATGAACAAGTCGATCTTTATTACAAATGGGCAGCAATTATTCAACCAAATGATTGCGACTCGCATGCTGTCAATCGGGTATCGGGTTGTGCTGCACGTAGAAGATTTGGAGCAAGGGATATCCTACGCTCGTTCTTTGGAAAGTGATGCCGGTCAAAGACTGCATATCGTGAAGGGTACGCCTGCTGAAGAAAGAGAATATGAAGCGATGATGGAAGAGGCTGTCTCTGTCATGGGTGAGCTTGATGTCATGATTCATGGCAATGAAATGCTCGATGAAAAGAGCATGTTCGAAGAGGGGCCGGATGAATTTGGAGAACGAATTCCTGCCCTATTTGAGCGGATCTTTTTGTGGAACAAATCAGCGGTTAGTCATATGATCAAGCGTAAATCCGGAAAAATTGTGTTTCCGATCATCTATGACACGCTCTACTATGATGAATATCCCAGTTCTCCGATCATGAATCATGGCAAAATTTCTATGATGAAATGTTTGTCACGGGAATGCAGTGCCTTTCGCATTGACGTCAATGTCATGACATTCGGCTACCATGATGCCGATTTTGAGAAGAGCGAGAAAAAAGAAAAGCAACGAAAGCTGGAGATCTACGGATTAAAGCCGGTGATGAAGCCGATGAGCGAAATGCTGGCGATGTTGGATTTCATTATTCATGCGCCTAACAGCTTGATAGGAGGGCAAAACTTCGAAATTGGCATCGGCGTGGAAACCAATCTATAGGTTAAAATTCGACATTCTTACTCAGGGGAGGAAAATCATTTGAAATCTGTGAAGCTCATTGGAGTTGCCACCGCGCTTCCAGGGAATCCGGTTCCTAATTCCAAGATGGAAGAAGTATTTGGACTGCGCGAAGATTGGATCGACCTCATGATCGGTACAAAAACACGGCATTTTGCCGTCGATCTGGACGAGAAGGCCGTCAAATACCAGCTGCAAGAACTCGCCTATGAAGCAGCACAGAAAGCCATAACAAGAGCAGGTTTCACGAGTGATGATATTGATTTAATTGTGATGTCGACAGCGACACCGGATCATTTGATGCCTGCAACAGTCAATCTGGTAGCTGATCGGCTCGGAATGAATCGGGTACCTACCTATGAAATTCAAGCAGGTTGCTCTGGTGCCATTCAAGGCTTGGAGGTTGCGTATCGCTTCTTGCTTACAGGAGCCTTCACGAATGCACTTGTTATCGGAGGAGATGTTTGTAACAAATACATGAGTTTCCGCCGAGATTTTAAAAAGCTGCGCTCCTCGGAATTGATTAATCTAGCTTTGTTCGGCGACGGAGCAGGAGCGGCCGTGTTATCCACGGATTCGGAGCATGAGGGCATCACTATTTCGCATATCGTCAACCGCTTTGAGGGTTTAAACCGGGAGCCAGGTCAAGTGATGAATTGGTTCGGTCTGCAAGAAAGTCCGGAAGAGGGCAAGAAAGTTCAGTCTGCTAAGGAGGACTACAAAGCGATTGAACGGGATGTTCCCGTTATGGCCAAAGAAATGTTGGAGGAACTCTTGGAGAAGCTGCAATGTCCCGTCGAGTCTGTTGATCATTATTTGCCTCCGCAATTAGGCGGACATATGACCGATCGAATCGTGCAATCCCTTGAACTAGATTCAGCTCGAACAATCAATTGTGTCGCTGAGACAGGGAATAACGGGAATGCGCTCCCGTATTTGCAGTTGGAGCAGCTGATCGACAGAATGGAGCCTGGGGAAAAAGCGGTATGCATCGCCATTGAATCTTCCAAATGGATTAAGACAGGCATGGCTTTAACGAAAGAGGAAGCCAGATGATAACGAATAAAGAACTCATTGCAAGCATTCGTCAAATGAAGAACGATGGCTCGCTCGGTGCGAATCGGCAACAGGTCGTCGGTGCCATTCAGGCAAACCGCGATGCCATGTTTTGTGAAAAAATCGGGTATATGTTAAAAAACGTTGCTCTTGATGCTTGGCAAGAAGCAGATACACAGCCTATAAAACCGTTGAAGGTAGCAGTGCTCAGCAGCTTCACAAGTGATTCTTTTCCGCTCATGCTTAGACCTCTATTGTTGTGCGAAGGCGTCTGGCCTGACGTGTACGCAGCAGGGTTCAATCAATATGTGTATGAGCTTATAAACGCGGGCAGTGGCTTATACGAGATGTCTCCGCAATTGACGGTATGCCTGCTGGATGAACATACCGTCATGGAAGAACTGCCTCGTGATTGGGATATCGCTGATCTGGAGCTTGCTTGTGAAAGAAAGCTGGAGCAGCTGGGGCAGCTCATAGGCATTTATCAAGAGCATTGCAAAGGCTTGCTGGTGTTCAATACAGTTCCGCTGACTAGAGAAACGTATAATACCAAAATCGATTATAAGACGAAAGCCAAGATCAGCCGGATATGGCGATCCTTCAACATCGGGCTTTTGGATTTGGCTAATGCTTGGAGTCTGGTCATCGTAATGGATACGGAAATTTTGCTGCAAGAGCATCAAGTAGCTAACCTTTCCGACCCGCGATTAGTGCAGTATGGAAGCTTTCATCTAAGTCAGGACGTATTGTTTGCTTACGCTTCAGAAAGCGTCAAAGTAGCAAGAGGCATCTTGGGCTTAACCAAGAAGTGTCTTGTCCTTGATCTGGATAACACACTATGGGGCGGAATCGTCGGCGACGACGGAATAAACGGCGTGCATTTGGGCGATTCGGCACCGGGCAAAATCTTTGTGGATTTCCAGAGAGCAATCCGGCAGCTGAAGAATCAAGGTGTTCTGTTGGCAGTGAGCAGCAAAAATGAAGAGTCCGTCGTGCGGGAGATATTCGAAACGCATCCGCATATGCAGCTTGGTTTGGAAGATATCGTCATCATTCGTGCCAATTGGGATCCTAAACACGAGAATATTAAGACGATTGCCAGCGTACTGAATATCGGACTCGATAGTCTGGTATTTATTGATGACAATCCATTCGAGCGGAATCTGGTGCGTGATTCATTAGCTGATGTCACGGTGCCTGAGATGCCTCAAGACCCTTCCTATTATACGCAGTCTCTATTATCTGCCGGCTGGTTCAACCTGAACAAGCTGACAACGACAGATTTGGACCGCACGAATCAATATAAACTGGAGGTTGAAAGGGAGCAGTTGAAGCAATCTAGCGGATCTGTAGAAGACTATCTGCATACGTTGGATATTCAAGTGAATCTTTTGCCCGCCAATGAATTTCACCTTCCGAGACTTGCCCAGCTAACGATGAGAACGAACCAGTTTAACATGACGTCTAGACGCTATCAGGAATCAGAGATTGAACAGCTCGAAAATAGTGGCGACTATTGGGTGTTCGGTTTTCAGACCAAAGATCGCTTCGGTGACTACGGTTTAATCGGCTGCGTACTTGTGGAGAAGTCAGCGACGGAGTGGCGGATTGATAATTTCATGATGAGCTGCCGGGTATTTTCCAGAAAAATCGAGACCGCCGTTCTGCGCCATGTGTTATGGAAGGCCAAAGAAGAAGGTGTTCAGGAAGTTTATGGGGAGTATATTCCTACAGTGAAGAATGTGATCGTGAAGGATTTCTACGTGCTGCACGGGTTTGAACGCGTAGAAGCTGATCAAGATGCCCCTGTGGATGGGCGGAAGCAGCAATTTGTCCAACGATTGCAGAACATACCTGATGAAGTTGCATGGATTAACATGTTAACCGGAGAGGAGATTGCTGCTCAATGAATGCAATGATTGGGATGAAAGCACTCAAGGAAGTCGTTGCCGACGTACTGGATATGGACGAAAATGACCTGCATGACGAAATGAGAATGGAAGACCTGCCGGATTGGGATTCCGTAAATGCGGTGCGTTTAATGGTGCATTTGGAGTCGGCCTTAGGTGTACGTCTGCCGGTTGAACAAGTGATGAACGCACAAAGTCTGAAGGATTTGCTTATCGCCGCAACCGAGGAGGTTGTTTAATGGTTCGTGCCAGGGGCAAGGCGAGCATTTATCCAATGCCGCAGGCAAGAAGACATACCTATCACTTTTTGGATTATGCCAAGGAATTCAAAGCGGTTTATATAGATACAGAGATTGATATGTCAGCTGTTAAGCAGCGAAGAGCGGAACGTGCAGCAGCCGGAGAGCGGATTAGCTTTCTTGTTTATTTGATCGAGGCTATATCCCGGATCCTTCAGAAGTATCCAGAGGCCAACGCTTCCGTCAAGCATGGATGGATTCCGAAAGTGGCTGTGTATTCGAACATTTCGGCCAAGTTCACCATGGATAAGTCGATTGGCGGGAGTCGGGTTGTATTGTCGGGACTCATTGCAGATTCGGATCAAAAGTCCGTGGAAGAGATGCAGAAGGTGATCGAATACTATCGTGACAGAGATGTTGACGATATCGCTGAATTCAACGGCGTGCGCAAACTTCAGTCTCTGCCGATGTGGCTGGGCAAAATCGCTTACCGCCTGGCCATGGGAAAGCTGGAAAACCGTGACAAGCTGCAAGGGACGTTCACCATCACCTCTCTCGGACATCGGCCGATCCAAGCATTTTACCCGATTATTTCAAATACCCTTTGTTTTGGGGTAGGAACCACCCAAGACAAGCCCGTCGCAATAGCAAGTCAAATTGTGATCCGCCCGATGATGAAACTAAGCCTCGCTTTCGATCATCGGGCTATTGATGGAGCCCTCGCCGCCGACATCCTCGCTGAAGTAAAGGAATTTCTGGAGTTTCATGCTTCATCTATTCAAACAAACAATGAGGAAAAAGAGGTGAGTTTCATTGGCTCGTAAACCTAAAAAGGACAAATATGATGTCATTGTGATCGGTGCAGGTATGGGGGGCTTAGGGGCCGCAGCTTACTTAGCTCAACAAGGTTACTCTGTGCTAGTGGCCGAACGGCATTATTTTGCCGGCGGGTATGCGCATTCGTTTGGCAGGCATAAGTATACATTTGATGCTGCTGTTCGCATTGTTGCCGGTGCGGAGAAACACGGATTGCTTCATGACCTGCTTAGCAAAGCGGGACTTGCGAGTAAACTGCCTTTTATTCAACTGCCTGAAATCTTTACTGCCATCTATCCCGAACACCGTTTCACGGTGCCAAGACAAGTGGAGGGACTGATCGAAACCTACGCTCGCCTTTTTCCGAGTCAAAGGAACAGGTTTGTGAATCTCGTCCACGACATGCAGCAAATCTATAACGCAACGATTGAGCTGCTTCATGCCCGTGATCCGTTTCATGTCATGTCCAATCAGGTCATTATGAAATACCGTTATATGACGTTCCATGAACTGCTCTTTAAGCATTTGACGGATGAAAAAGCAGCGTATACGTTTGCCGCACTATGGAGTTATTATGGTGCACCACCTACGCGAGGCAGCGCGTTATATTTCGCCTATGCCACTATGAGTTATTTTAATGAAGATATTTACTATTTAAAAGGAAGCTTTCAAGAACTGGCTAATGCTTTCGTGGAACGCATTGAAGAATGCGGTGGCGAAGTATGCCTGCGCAATGAAGTGAAACGGATTGTTGTTGAAGACAGACAAGCGAAGGGAATCGTTTTGCAAACCGGAGAGTATGTGGAGGCGCCGATTGTTATCTGTAACGGGGATCTGAAAAAAATGGTGCACGGGCTCGTCGGGGAACAGCATTTCCCTGCCAGATATGTGAAACGCCTTGCTGAAATGACGGTTTCCATGTCGGCGTTCGAAGTTTTTATCGGAACCGATTTGCCTTTGGAATCGTACGGGCTGGCTCATGAAACGTTCATTTACAACCACTATGACTACTCCAAAACCTATGATCAACACTTGAATTTGAAGCAGTCGGGTGTTGATGGTTTGTGCGGTCTTGCTATTTCATGCCCGACGCTGGCTGATGCAAGCCTAGCCCCGCAAGGAAAACACACGGCGATTCTGACGACGCTTGTTCCTTATGATGTCGGTGCGGATTGGAAAACGGAGAAGCCTAAGTATCAAGAAGCACTAATACGTATGGCGGAAAAAGCCATACCGGATTTAGGCCGTCATCTCGATTTTGTTGAATCCGGTTCGCCTCTTACGATGGAGCGATATACAAACAACAGCCAAGGCGCCACCTACGGTTGGGAGCAGAATATGAAGCAGATGACTTCGCGCCCACAGCACGGTACTCCGATTTCTGGGCTCTATCTATCCGGTCACTGGACCGATCCGGGCGGCGGAGTTGTATCTGCATTGCTATCCGGATATAAGCTGTATCATAAAATCATAAATGAAACCTCTTCTTCGTCAAGCGAGATGAAATTATTGGTTCAGGCAGGTGAAGGTTTATGAGTTCGATACAAGTCGACGATAAAGAAGGGATTTATTATATTTTAATGAACAACCCTGAAACGAAAAATAGTTTGGATCTGGCAATGGCCACTGAACTATATGAAGCTGTGCGGGAAGCGAATGAGAACCCGAGCTGCAATGCGATTGTGTTCCTTTCCAAGGCGCGAGCGTTTTTTTCCTCCGGTCCTGCACTGGATGAACTCATTGAACTATCCACGCTTCAGAATGGGGCGGCCTTGTTGTCCGAGGTGGTGGAGAAACTCAATCAAGTGATTCTGGAAATCTATCATTCTCCCAAACTGACCATTGCAGGGGTTCACGGATATGCCTATGGCGGCGGTCTTAACATTATGCTTGCTTGCGATTACCGGATCGCAGAAGAGAAAGCGAAGTTTATCGAGAACTTCCATTATATGGGGTTTACTCCGGACCTCAGCGCGAGTTATTTCCTACCTCGTTATATCGGACTTTCGCATACGATGGAATTGCTGCTAACCGGACGGATGTTTACAGCGAAAGAAGTGGAGGATTGGGGGCTCTTTCATGATGTCGTAGAGAAAAGAGCAGTCATGTTAGAGCGCATAGATACGTTATGCCGTCAGTTCGTGCAAGGCGAAGCCAGGAATCTGCAGCGGATGAAAGAGCTGCTGCGCACGTCGTTTTATTCCACTTTGGAAGAGCATTTGGAGAAGGAGAAGAGGTATCTGACGGATTGCTTGAACTTTCCAGAGCTTACAGGCCGATTAAAAAGCGTTGCAGGGATATCACTGACTAATTGACAGGGGGTTAATAACGAATGAGCGTATTGGAACATAAGCGAATGGATGTACTGAACAGACCGCCGCACCAGATCTTGAAGCAAGCTCCTCCGTTCCTATTTATCGACCGCGTGATCCGTTTGGAAGGCAGTACTATCGAATGCGTGAAAAATGTTGCTTATAATGAACCGTATTTCGCCGGACATTTCCCCGGGGAACCGATCGTTCCAGGCGTTCTAATGATTGAGATGGCCGCACAGGCAAGTATGCTGCTATCGATTGCATTGGAAGATTCGGATAAAGCGGAGTCGCGCATTGGCTATTTGGTACGTACGCAAGATTTCCGGTTTATTAATCCAAGCAGACCAGGCGACACTTTACACATCATTGTGGAAATGAAGGAGAAGCTCGGCAGTTACCATACCACCAAGGTGCGGATCATTAATGGCAGCACGCAAGCCAAAGTAGCAAAAGGCGAACTGATCTTTTTCCTCCCCGAAGGATAGTCGCTATGTTGATAGGGATCGGGCTTGATTTGGTTGATATCGAACGGATTCAGAAAATCGTTGCAAGAGAAGAAACCTCCTTCATCCGGTTGTTGCTGTCAGAACGGGAGCTCCATCTGTACGAACAATTGCGGGCTCCGAGGCGGAGAACGGAATGGCTTTCCGGACGTTTTGCCGCTAAGGAAGCCGCATCTAAGGCACTGGGGACGGGGCTTTCGAGTATTGTAACACCCAAAAGCCTTGAGATCGTGCCAGACAGCTTGGGCAAACCGGAATTGTGGATGCCAGCTGTAATAGTGAATCAGTATAAGGAGCCCATTCGTTCCCATGTCACAATTACGCACACCAAACATACCGCGGCAGCGGTTGTCATGATTGAAAGGGTAGAGGTGTAGCCATGTTATTTCAAAGGAAAAAATCGTATGCCACAATTGCGTCGGCATCAGACCGTACTCCGCCTGAAATCCCCGACGGGCTGTTAAGCAAATGCCCGCAATGCACAGCGATACAATACTTTAAAGAGCTGGACAAGAACGCCAAGGTATGCTCGAAATGCGATCACCATTTCAAACTGAGTGTGCCAGAGCGAATTAAAGAAACCTTCGATGAGGGCAGCTTTAAGGAATTTGACGCGGACATGATTTCCGAGGATCCGCTCGAATTTCCTGGGTATCCGGATAAATTAGCGGTACAGAAGGAGAAGTCGGGCCTTAAGGAGGCCGTTATTACGGGAGAAGGCAAGATTAACGGAATGCCACTTGTCGGCGTGATCATGAGCTTTGACTTCTTCGCAGGCACGATGGGCTCGGTGGTCGGCGAGAAGGTGACGAGGGCGATCGAATCTGCGATGGCAAAAAAGCTGCCGCTGCTTATTTTCTCCACATCGGGTGGAGCCCGTATGCAGGAAAGCATCCTATGTCTGATGCAGATGGCCAAAACCAGCGCAGCGATCGCCAAGTTTCAGGAACAGGGCGGATTGTACATTTCTGTCATCACCAATCCGACTTACGGTGGCGTTTCCGCAAGCTTTGCCATGCTTGGCGACATTATCTTGGCCGAGCCCGGCGCCGCGTTCGGATTTGCCGGACGTATCGTCATCGAACAGACGATTAAACAAAAGCTGCCCGATAACTTCCAGAAATCGGAATTTCATTTGGATCATGGTCAATTGGATCGGGTTGTTCACCGGAAAGAATTGCGAGCATCGCTAGCTCAATTGCTGGAGCTTCATCCATCCCACAAGGAGGTTGTGTAACATGCGCAATGATCTGCCTTTTGAACAAACGCTTACGGAGCTTCGCGGTAAAATTGAAGACTTGCGATCTTTTTCCGCGGATAAAAATATGGATTTTCAGCATGAAATCTCCGTCCTTGAAGAGCGCTTCGACACTTTGAAGGATGAAATTTACAATAATTTGACAGCGGCTCAAAAGATGCAGATCGCCCGGCATCCGGGGCGTCCCACAACACTTGATTATATACGGCACATGTTTACAGATTTTTTCGAAATGCAAGGGGACCGCTTGTTTGGAGATGACCAGGCCATTGTAGGTGGTATTGCCAAATTAAACGGTATCCCAGTGACCGTTATCGGTCACCAAAAGGGAAGAAATACGAAGGAGAATCTGAGCCGAAACTTCGGAATGCCCCATCCGGAAGGGTTCCGTAAGGCGCTGCGCCTGATGCACCAAGCTAATCGGTTTAACCGTCCGCTTATTACTTTTATTGATACGCCCGGTGCTTTCCCGGGTGAAGCAGCTGAGGAGCGGGGGCAATCCGAAGCGATTGCCCGTAATCTATATGAGATGTCCAAGCTCGACGTCCCTGTCATTTGCATCGTCATCGGGGAGGGAGGCAGCGGCGGTGCCTTGGCACTTGGTGTAGGGAACAGAGTCATGATGCTGGAACATGCGATTTATTCGGTTGCTTCACCGAATGCGGCTGCGGCCATTTTGTGGAAAGATGCGTCCAAGGCGGAACAAGCTGCAGGAGCAATGAAAATTACGGCGCAAGATTTACAGGAACTTGGAATCATCGATGACATCATCCCCGAACCGTCTCCTGCCAGTCTGGAAGTACAAGCGGCTCTCATGAAAAATGCCGTCCTTCGACATCTGCGTGTACTGCAATTCATGGACAAAAAACAATTGCGTGAAGACCGCTATAAGAAGTTCCGTAAGATGGGAACATTTACTTTCGATGCCAGTGAACCCAAGATTCATAAGAATAATACCCAAGTCATGCATACCGAAATTTTAATCAACGTGTAATCCTTAGGACAGAAACCATAAGGATACGTCGGATGAAGGAGAATGCAGCATGTTGAGCTTTAAGGAAATTAGCGACCTAATTAAGGCCGTCGATGCTAGTTCTATCGAGGAGCTGGAGTTGGAAAAGGATGGCTTGCGTTTAAAGATATCCATACAAAATAAGACGAGAGCTGGGGTTACGGCACCAACGGATTACCGTCCCGTTTCTCCAGTGACACAGATTCAAGCGTCTTCGCAAGAGAGGGAACCTTCCGTTATGCAAACGGCCGTTGCCGTAGAAACGGTGAGTTCTGCACGCCCTCTAACGGATGCTAAAGCGGAACTCAAACCGATCGTATCGCCCATGGTTGGAACCTTCTACCACGCGCCTTCACCTGATAAACCAGCATTCGTAAAAGTAGGCGATCAGGTGAAAGAAAGGACGGTCGTGTGCATCTTGGAAGCCATGAAGCTGATGAATGAAATCGAGGCGGAATGTGCAGGCGAAATTGTGCAGATTCTTGTGGAAAACGGCCAACTCGTGGAATATGGGCAGCCGATGTTTCTGGTGAAGCCAATATGAGTGAGGTTCGGCAGTTTCGAAAAGTGGTTATCGCCAATCGCGGGGAAATCGCCGTACGTATTATCCGAGCTTGCAAAGAGCTTGGCATTCAATCGGTGGCTGTTTATTCGGAAGCGGATCGCGACGCGTTGCATGTACAATTGGCGGATGAAGCCTACTGTATCGGCCCCTTCGCTTCGAAGGACAGCTATCTTCGCTTCGACAATTTGATCAGTGTGGCGATGTTGACCGGGGCGGATGCTATCCATCCTGGTTATGGCTTCCTGGCTGAGAATGCTGATTTCGCTGAATTATGTTCGAGCGTGAATATGACGTTTATCGGACCTTCTGCGTCTGCTATTGCCAGGATGGGTGATAAGTCTTCAGCCAAGATGACGATGAAAGAGGCGCAAGTCCCCGTTATTCCGGGGTCGGAAGGCATCGTCGATTCCACCGAGGAAGCGATCCGGATCGCACGGGACATTGGCTATCCGGTCATTATTAAAGCGACAGCCGGTGGCGGAGGCAAGGGAATTCGCGTCGTTCACGACGAAGATGAACTGATCCGCCAGGTAGCGGCTGCCAAGCAGGAAGCTCAGATGGCATTCGGCAATGCGGGCGTGTATTTGGAGAAATTTCTAACCGGGATGAAGCATGTGGAGATTCAAATCATGGCAGACCAACATGGCAACGTGGTGCATTTGGGTGAAAGAGATTGCTCCATTCAGCGCAGGCGCCAGAAGCTTGTAGAAGAATCCCCGTGCCCAACGCTGACTTCGGAAATACGAAGACGAATGGGCGAGGCGGCGGTACGTGCTGCCAAATCGGTGAACTATGTCGGGGCGGGGACATTGGAATTTCTGCTAGGCGAGGACGGCAGCTTTTATTTCATGGAGATGAACACGAGAATACAAGTGGAGCATCCCGTGACCGAAATGGTTACCGGCGTGGACATCGTGCAGGAAATGATTCGTGTAGCGGAAGGAAATCAGCTCTCATTTCGCCAGGAAGATGTGGAAATTCGAGGCTGCGCCATCGAGTGCAGGATTAATGCGGAAGATCCTGCACGAAATTTCATGCCGTCGCCGGGCAGAATTCAATTTTATTTGCCGCCAGGCGGGTTTGGTGTTCGTGTCGACAGCGCTGTCTATGTGGATTACAGCATTCCTCCACATTATGATTCCATGATTGCCAAACTAATTGTGTGGGGCAAAAACCGGAATGATGCCATCGCAAGAATGCAGCGTGCGCTTGGTGAATTTTTTATTGAGGGTGTACGCACGACGATTCCTTTTCATCAGAGTCTTTTACAGCATCCGGTATTTGTTAGTGGGAGTTTCGATATCAAGTTCTTGGAAGAATACGATGTGAACACAGCGGGTGACACGCCGTAACCGGGGCTAGGGCTGCTAATCAAGATGGAATGGTGCAGAATGAAAGTATACGGATTGTATGGCAAAAGTGGAACCGGCAAGAGTTACAAATCCAGCGAGATTATTGCTCTCTATCAGATTGATGCTGTGGTGGATGACGGCATTCTCATTATGGGCAAACAACGTGTAGCAGGGAAATCCGCGAAAAATGAACGCACCGCGTATGCAGCTACGAAAACAGCTATTTTTTTCACAGACGCCCATCGCCTTCAAGTGTATAATTATATTGTAAGGTCCGGGATTAAGAAGATTTTAGTGATTGGTACGTCCAAGAAAATGGTCGAAAAAATTGTGCAGCGTTTGAATTTGCCGAGTGCCATCGAATGGCTGCCTATCGAATCCTTCCAATCGGAGGAAGAGTTGAAATTGGCTGGAGAACGCCGGCGCATCGGGTATCATGTGATTCCCATTCTGCCGGATGACGTCGAGAAAACGTATGTGGGCTGGTTTAGCAAGCAGACCATATATTTTGGCAAACAGAGAGAAGAAGTTATCTTGGTGAAGCCTGCGTTCTCTAGGGATAAAATAACCATATACCCGCAATGCATAAGGGATATCGTCACGCTTTCGGCAGATCCCATGCTGCAGATTCATTCCATTCAAGTCGATAGGAATAAAGTATTCATTAAATTGTCTTTGCAGCGAGGGTGCTCGATCGAGTCGCTTCAAAATTGGAAAGAACATGTGACAGCCGTCTTGCATTATTCCTTGAATATTTCATATGAAGTCAACATTGCCTGGATGTCCATCCATAAAGAAAAAATAAACAAGCCTGAACAAGCTAGAAGGAGATTGAAATAGCTTTGATAATAACGGAAGCAGGGTGTACGGTGTATCCGATTGTCGTTCCGACTCCACGCAGCTTGCGCACCTTTAACTTTTATCTGCTTGAGGAAGCCGGGGCGCTTACTTTGATTGATGCCGGAGTTAACTCCGAAGAGTGCTGGACGGCATTTTTGACAACGATGGCTGTTAATCGATTAGCCATGGAAGATTTGGATCGGATTATCGTTACGCATAGCCATCAAGACCATATCGGTATTATCAATAGAATTACTTTCAATCATGACATTCCGATCTATGCCCATCACGAATCGCTTCACAGGCTAAAGAGAGACAGGGATTTTTTGCAGTTTAGGATTCAATTTTTCGGAGAGTTATATGCATCCATGGGTTGTGGCGAGTTAGGTTTACAGCAAGTGGAAAAATTAAAAGAAGCCGCTTCAATGAACGAGCATCGAATTGTGGGAGACATTGTACCGCTATATGACGGAGACACCGTCGCGGGCGTGCAGGTCATAGAAACCTTGGGCCATTCTCCTGACCACATTGCTCTTTACAATCGAGAGCGGCAATGGCTATTTGCCGGAGATTTGATGATCGGCCATATGTCCAGCAGCGCGCTGATTGAGCCGGATCAGACGGGACGGCGCATGCCGTCTTTAATCCAGCATGTGGCCTCGCTCCAGAAGTGCTTGCAGCTTCCTATGGTGACGGTATTTTCCGGACATGGCGAACCGATTTATCTGTATAAGGAACTTATTTCGAAGAGATTACAGCACATTTATCGACGGGTGAATCGGATTTGGCAGCTGGTTGCTAGCGGGATTTCGATGCCCAGCGAGCTTGGCGTGGCCTTATACAAAAACTTGTATATAAGCGATTTTCCTTTCGTGATGGCGGAGATCATCGGGTGTCTGGATTATTTGGAGTTGCAAAATAAAGTAGGCAAAAAGCGGATTGGCCAAGTATGGCACTATTATGTTATTTAACACATGGACTGATGAATTGTATCTTGAGTACTATAGTTATACTTCTGAATTTTTGGTAAAATTTGGGATGACGGAAACCTCGGGAAGCTCTATAGGGGAACTACAGGCCTCTATAGAGCTGAAAATACATATTTTAAAACGCGAGGGGAACTACGGTACTCTATTTTGACGATTTCAAGTGGAAAACGCACCATGGAGGAGAAATAAGGTCCTGCAGTTCCCGCTCACTGAGGAAACTGGTCGTTTTTCTCTAAATAGCGGACTCCAGTTCCTCTTCACAGAGTATCCATCATGATAAGGACCGTCCCTGACGGTTTTTTTTGTTTCAAAGCGCTTGAATGCTTACAAATAGACGAAATGATGAGGTGAAAAGGACACATCGTGTGGCAGTAAAATTTAATTATAAGGATTAACTCACTTGTGGATCGCTTCGGCAAAAGCTATTTTAAAAGTATAGCTCGCAACGAACGAATAGAGAGGAAGATCGGTTGATGAAGATTATTGTCACAGGAGCGACAGGTCAGTTGGGCAATCTCGTTATACAGCATCTGCTAAAAAAAGTAACGGCAAGCCATATTATCGCGGTTGTTCGCAATCTCGAAAAAGCGGCTGCTCTTGCAGCTCTCGGCGTCGAAGTTCGTCTGGCAGACTACAATGTCCCGGAATCTCTTCAGAATGCTTTTAGACTTGGAACGAAGCTGCTGTTCATTTCCAGTTCAGAATCCGATGATACGCTGCGCGTCGTTCAACATGCCAATGTTGTCAAAGCAGCCAGAGATCAAAATGTACAACATATTGCTTACACAAGCTTCGCCTTTGCCGAGGACAATCCATTTGCTCGTGTTCATCTGGCTACGGAGAATGCGATTCATACGACTCGGATCCCCTTCACTTTTTTGCGCAATGGCGGTTATACGGAATTTTTTATTAACGCTTCACTTAAAATATTTATAGAGAATGGTACAATTTTCACTAATACCAATAATAGGAAAGTAAACTCGGTTAGTCGTAGCGACTTAGCTCTGGCGGCAGCAACAGTTCTGACAGAGGAAGGACATGAAAATAAGCAATATACTCTCGTTTCCAACACTCCGTGGAGTTTTGATGATTTGGCTCATATACTTTCGGAAATCTCCGGCAAAAGCGTGACTCATCAGTCGGTGTCGTATGAGGAGGAGAAGAGCTTGCTTGTTCAGGCCGGGCTGCCGAAATCTTTTGCGGAAACAACGGCTTTTATTTATCGTACCATTGCAGAAGGACAAATGGAGCGTACAAGCGATGATCTGCAACAGTTGATTGGGTGTCAGACTCCTACTAGGGAACTTGTCGAAAAAGCTTTGCAGTAGCATGCCCACTTTACACGGAGGGGGAAATTGCAAATATTCAAAACCATTATAGTATTTATTCTAATCTGCGTGTGTGTTTCTGGATGTAAAAGCAAGACAGTAGAAGAAGCATTTTATAAAAATCATAAAAAAGAAAGTCGCGAAATCGTTTATCAAGGCTCAGTTATGGAAAGGCCCGAAATCAGTAAGATAGATATCATAGATAAGTACAATCAATTGATAGAGGGAACGATCGTTCAAACGAACTGGAAGAGAGTATTTTACAGTTTAGTTGAAATGAACGAATTAAGATTAACAGCGTATGACAAGGACAATAGGATGATCATGGAAATTCCTCGAATAACAACCCGCGATTAGGTTAAAGATAAATTTGGTGGAATCATGCACTAATCGTGTACAAGGATGGAATTCGAGAAATGAACAAAAAGAATATGCAAAACGATGACTTTTTTGATGAGGCTTCTATCATTCAAGGGTTTGATATTGAGCTTAGTGAATCGAATGCGCTGCGTATAGACAGATTGGTTGACGAGTATGAAAAAAGTATTCTAAATCGGGTGGATGAAGAGTACTCGGAAAATACAACGATTTCCGATCGGCTTGCCGATAGCATTGCCAAGTTCGGTGGAAGCTGGACTTTCATCGGTTGCTTCGGTGCAGTGCTGGTCGTATGGATGATTTGGAATACGCTTCCTTTCATCAAACCTCTTCACTTTGACGAGCCTCCATTTATCCTGCTGAATCTATGCTTATCTTTTCTTGCAGCTTTTCAAGCGCCCATAATTATGATGAGCCAAAATCGACAAAGTGCCAGAGATAAACATGAGTCGGTTATCGATTTCGCCATTAATTATAAAGCAGAGCAAGAAATTGATGATATTCAAAAACATCTGCACCGTATGGAGGAAGATGATTTAAATACGTTAGATCAGTTTAATGGCGAGTTGTTGGAGATTAAAAAGCTTCTTGCTTCAATAGAATCTAGGCTTTCTAGACTTGATATAAAGAAAGAAGAATGAATCTGCCGCTAAATTGCAGCGATATTATGAAAAAGCGTAAGGGACGCACCATGTCCCTTACGCTTTTTGGCGTTATATGCGGCCTAACCGCACCATCCGTTCACGGCTATGGTCATGGGAGGTTTTGACAATGCGGCGAACTTCTGCCCAATCTTTAGCGGCAGTAGCTTCATAGAGCGCTTGATTCACACGATTGCCGGAGTAGTGTGGTTCATGCGGTGTGATTTTAAAATTAATGGTGGCATAAAGCACGATTTTATCTATATAAAGCTCCATCATCTTGAGCATGGCACTATTGTTCAGGATGCTGATGAAATAATACGCAAATTGCAGCGTGTATTTGACATAGAGGTAGTAAGCACCTTGCTCTGTCGCTTCCAATTGCAGATCGAGGCATTCCTTGAGCTTCTTCAGGTCCGGCACCTCGCCGTGGGTTTCAATATGCTCCAAGGCCAGCTTCTGAAACGCATACAGAATCTCCATGATATCCATGGCTTCTTTCAAGGAGGGCTCCTTGACCAGAACGCCGCGCTTCTTCAGAGAAACGACCAGTCCGTCGTGCTCTAATTGCGTAATGGCGCTTCGCACCGGCGTTCGGCTCATGTTGAGGGAATCGGCCAGTTCATTTTCAGATAAGAGCGTGCCGGGCATGAACTCTCCCAGCATGATTTGACTATGAATATAATCATAGGCAGTTTGAATCAAGGATACGGAAGCCATATGCTTGCTAGTCCTCTCGCACGATGTTTTGGGGTGGACCCGCGTGTCTACCATGTATCATATGCGATGAAAAGAAGATTTCGCAAGTAAAGCTTTCTTTACAAGATGACATTTCAGCTTCAAAAAGGGATGTCACATTTTGAATCTCCCAGTTGTCTTACTAGTGTTTATGAAGCAAAAAAAAAGGAGATTAAGTAAAATGGCGAAGGTATTGTATATTACAGCTCACCCTGATCACCAGAATTCCTATAGTTTATCCGTCGGAGATGAGTTTATTAAGGCGTACAGAGAAGCTAATCCCCGTGACGAAGTGCTGTATCTTGATCTCTACCAAATGAACATTCCACAAATTGATTCGGATGTCTGCAACGGATGGGGAAAATTAAGCTCTGGCACCTCTTTTCATCAATTGAAACAAGAAGAAAAAGACAAATTAAATCGGATGGGCGAATTGGTGGATCAATTTGTTGATGCGGATAAATATGTGTTCGTCAATCCTATGTGGAATTTTTCATTCCCACCCGTGATGAAAGCCTACATTGATTCGATTTGTGTTGCTGGAAAAACTTTTAAATATACGAGCAATGGTCCTATTGGGCTGTTAAAAGATAAAAAGGCTGTACATATTCAGGCAAGCGGCAATTTTTATGCGCAAGGGGGGCCATTTGCAGAATTTGAAATCGGTCATCGTCACTTAAAAATAATTATGGAATTTTTCGCGGTCCCTTCGTTTGAAGGCATCTTTATAGAAGGCGTTGCTGCAAAGCCTGATCAAGCATCGGCCATTAAAGAGAAGTCCATTCAATACGCTCGTGAGTTAGCTCAAAAATTTTAAAAATTTTGAATTTTTATTCATTTTTATGTATAATAATGCTCTGTTGAACCTACGGAGAAGGAGCTTATTGATATGAAAATAAGTAAACACAATGCGGAACATTATATGTGGGGAGATCAATGTGACGGATGGCATTTAGTTAAAAAGAATGACTTGAGCGTCATTCATGAAAGGATGCCTGCAGATACAGCAGAAGTTAAACATTATCACCAGCAATCGCGTCAGTTTTTCTTCGTTCTGTCGGGTATTGCAACCATGGAAATGGAGGGGGAGGAAGTTGTCCTGCATCCACAAGAAGGAGTCGAAGTTCCTCCCTTAGTCCCTCATCAATTGTTTAATAGATCAAATGAAGACGTTGAATTTTTAGTCATTTCGCAACCAATCAGCAAGGGCGACCGGATTGTCGTCGATTAAGTTAAGTTTAGTTTAAACAATCTTTTCACTTTCCTTTTATTGGGATTAACTGCATACTTAATTTAAGTCTTTGCAGAAAGTATATTTCTAATAAAGAGGGGAGTGGGAACGTGAATACCAATACAAATGTCATCAAAGAGCAATGGAATCAGTGGTCTGATACCTGGTATCAAAAGTACAGATCAGATGAAGCCATCGCAAAAATAATAAATTGTCCCGAGTCGGCTTTTCCAAGCATGACGTATGCTATGATTCAAGAAGCTATGCCAGATATGAGTGGCAAGCGGGTTTTGGTTCCCTCAAGTGGCGATAATCATGCTGTTTTTGCTTTTCATTTAATGGGTGCAAAAGTGACTTCATGTGATATTTCTGAGAAACAAGTAGAGAATGCTTATGAAATTGCGAAAAATAATCATTGGGATATTGAATTCATTTGCGACGATACGATGAAATTATCTGATATTCGTCATAATGACTATGACTTTGTTTACACATCAAACGGCGTTCATATTTGGATAAACGATTTAAGATCCATGTATAAGAACATACATAGGGTACTTAAGCAAAATGGGACCTACATCATGTTTGATATACATCCGTTTATGCGTCCTTTTGGTATCATCGCGAGTAAGTCGTTAACGGTTGAAAAACCATACGATGTAATAGGCCCTTTTGGAGAGATACCAACATATAAGTGGCGAATGCAAGACATTATGAATGCTATCATATCCGCAAATCTTAGCGTTAGTCGTATAGAAGAAATGTATGCGGAGCATGGTTCGTTTTGGGTAGACGACTCGACCGATGACGGGGCACGACCATCAGAACAAGAGCTTGAAGACCACTGCAACTGGCGTAAAAATCCTTTAGCTGCTATTCCTCAATGGCTATCTATAAAAGCAACGAAAGCGTAGTTGATTAACACACAAAAACCGCGTCCTAAAAGGCGCGGTTTTTGTGTGCATCCTGCTGGGAAGGCTATACGATGCTTCCTACATTGTATGATTAATCGCATAGTGCACTTGAACGACGCCGCTGCCGAGCGACTTGAAGTTCAACAATTCCACCTCTTTGTATCGGTATTTCTCCGTATCGATTAATAGATTAAGGCCTTTGCCTTCGAGTACCGGCGCGATATTGAATATGAGTTCATCGACAAGCCCTTGACTTAGGAAAGCATTGTGAAGGTGTGCACCTCCCGAAATGAGGGCAGTTGGATAGCCTTTACTCCGCAGGTAGCTTAGGGCTTCGCTCGGCGAGCCAACAACCGTCACACCGGGGATTTCTTTTACGCTCCCTGATACAACGACGATATCCATATCGGCAAAAGCGTCGCCACCGCCGCTTGCCTGCATCCCTTCAAACGTACGTCTTCCTGCAATGAAATTACCTGCTGCCTGGGCATGTGCTGCAAAATCGGTGAGGGCTTCCTGCTTCGGCGGGTTGTTCGGACCCGATTGCGCGTAGTTTCCATTTCCTGTTAAAGTCGCCCATAAAATTGTTTTCATCCTATAACCTCCTTAGGTTGTTGCGCTGTCCGTTTAAGGACTCTGCGAATGGATGCGGTCACCCGGTCTGGCCGATCTTCCTGCACATAGTGGGAGGCGTCGGCTAACGACTCGGTTTCATTCATTTTCAAATAACTCTGCCATTTGGCCATCTCTTCGGGTGGAAAGCCCGCACTATCTTTCGTCCCCCACAGAATCTGAGTTGGCATATGGGATAGAACCGGAAGTTTCTTCTCGATCTCCTCAAACCAAGGTCGTGCCTTTCGGATCTGCCTCGGGAATACCCAGGTAGGTTTCCGTGATGTTGGCGTTGGGAATGGATCGGTATAGGCCTTTCTCAAGGTATTCGTGACTTTCTCCGTATGATGGATCCCATGTGGAACAATTTTCTTAGCGAAAAAGTTATGCCTTGTTTGCAGCCAATAACCGATTGGCCATCCCCCCATCGCTAACGAAAATAGCTTCATCGCGGGGAGTGTTGCCGGCCATGCCCATGTATTCATAAGGACAATTCCGCGCAAATTCTCATGGTGTTTCACGGCGTAATTGAACCCGATCGGACCGCCCCAATCTTGCACGACTAGTACGAAGTCTCTGAGATCTAAGCGCCGGATGAATTCCGTGACCGCTTCCGAATGCTCCTGAGGTGTGTAGCCATAGCCGGAAGGAGCCCGTGACATCCCGAGTCCTGGGTAATCCAGTGCAATAAGCCGACATTCACCACTCAACTCTTTGATGACATTCCGGTAAAGATACGACCAGGTGGGATTTCCGTGTAGAAGAAGAATGACGGGGCCTTGCCCCTCGTCAACGTAATGAATCATGCCATCGCGATACGGCATCCAGTTGTCCTTAAACGGATACTCCGATGGATCTACAGCAAATGGTCTTTGCATATGTGCCTCCAATCAGCCTTTTCAGGCAAAGTTTAAATGGTATGGATTAAATAACTGAATATTCAGTTTATTGAAATAGTAGAAAGCCCTGATCCTATCGCTTAATCGCCCTGGTTGCGCGCACCACGCAGGGGTTGATATCGATATGAAGTAGAATCTTATATTTCTGCTCTTCAATAAGACTACAGTACTGTGGTACATTTGAAAAGTAGTTACAATAAGGTGCAATAGTTTCACAAAATGAACTATGGAGGAAACGTGCATGTTGGATCGTTCTTGTATCGAAGCCATTGATCCTTTGCTCGAAATCTTGGATGGTAAATGGACACTTCCTCTTTTGTTGGAGTTGTTCGTCGGCACGAAGCGATTTGGAGAGTTGCGGCGAAGGTTGCACCCGATAAGCCCGAAGACATTAACAGATCGACTGAGGGTACTAGAGGAAAAAGGCATTATTACGCGCACGCTATACCCCGGGGTTCCCCTACATGTAGAATATGAGCTAACGGAGCGCGGGTGGGAACTGCAGCCTATTTTTGCAGCTATGTGGGCTTGGGTTCAGGAAAATGACTTAAACGCAAACAAAAAGAACCAGCTTTAAGAGGCAGGTTCTTTTTGTTTGCGTTCATTATGTTTTTCTCCCCAAGCACACATGAATTCTGCTACAGGGACCAATGTTCGGCCATATTCACTAAGCGAATATTCTACTTTTGGAGGGACGGTAGGGTATACCGTTCTTTGGATCACGCCTTCGTGTTCTAAATCACGAAGATGTTGTGTGAGCATTTTCTGGGAGACATCCGGAATTAGCTTTTCCAGATCGTTATACCGCCTGGTTGATTCAACTAAATGCCATAAGATCGTCGGTTTCCACTTTCCACCTAAAACATGAATGACCGTCTCGATGGGACACTCGCGCTGATGAATCATTGATATATCACACCCTTACTTTTAAGTATGTGGCGTACTTTAAAGTGCGTTCTTAACAGAATAATAGTCCCGCTGTACAATAAAGTCAATCAAATAAATTGGAAAAAGGAGACAAAAAAATGAGCACATCGAATTGGGGATTAAAGTCAGTATCGTTTTGGTTAGTGGGGGTTGTTACGCTGTTGATGTTGTTTTTAGGAGTAAAAGGTTTTATCACACCGGAAGCGGCGATTCGGGATTTTGGCCTCCCTCTGCATGATGTTTCTGATAAATATCTTGTTCATATTAAAGCAGATCGTGATCTGTTTATTGGTATCTTCCTGTTAGCTTTAATGGTACTCCGAATGAGAAAAGCAATGCTTGTTGTCATGCTAACTTCTATAGTAATGCCTATTATCGATGCCCTATTGGTAATAACAAATGCCGCAGATAAAACGCCTTCTTGGATCCATATTGTTACCGCCGTTTACGGACTTGTCGTAGGTTGGATGTTATATCGCGAAGAGCAGCGTGCCCGGATCGCGAATACAGAAACAACGATAAGTACGAAAACCGCAACTATCAAAACAATATCCTCATTAGAAGCTTAAATCAAAAGTAGGGGGCCGTACATGTATATTTACCTGTTATTCGTCCATATCCTTGCAGCCGTAACAGCTATGGCTGCTGTCATCTGCTACCCCTTAATTATGAGCAGCGCCAGAACAACAGGTCAAGCCAAGTTCGCGCTCGCACTGTTGGAGAAGACGGCAATCCTCCCTAAACTAGGCGGCACATTGCTGCTGCTTACAGGTTTGGCCCTTGGCTTTCTTGAAACCTCTTTGTTCAAAGAGCTGTGGTATTTGCTCTCGATTGTCATCTTCCTAGTCATTCTCGTCATCTTTGCTGGACTCATTCCGGCGGGCATTAAGCAGCAGCTTACACTGCTGCAGATGACGCAGGGCGATGATTTGCCTGATGCGTACAGGCAAAGTCGCAGGCGATCTGCCTGGTTGGAAGTGATTGCAAATCTTGCTGCATTCATCGTCATTTTGTTAATGGTGTTTAAACCGTAGTGATAAAAAAGAAGAACAGGCTGCTATCTTTACAGATTAGCGACTTGTTCTTCTTTTTTATTGTAGCGAGCGAAAAGCCAGTAATGACGCGGAATTTCACTGAGAAAAAAAGTCTAATTGCGGCAAGAACGCTATTCTCGTAGGCTGTGAGTATCAATTCGAACACCAAGAGAAGCGAGAGGAGGTGTACAATAAAAGAATGAACAGTGAACTCAGTCAACACTTACCGTCGGAACTTGGGTCTCCTGCAACCAAGCAGCGATCCCGGATTTGGGCTATTATGAAACGCGATAAATTTCTGTATATGTTGGCGTTGCCGGGCATTCTGTTTATGATCTTGTTCAAGTATGTACCGATGTGGGGCATCATTATTGCATTTCAGAATTACTCACCGTACAGAGGTGTGTTTGGAAGTGATTGGGTCGGGCTTGAGCACTTTGTCCGTTTTTTTTCCAACCCTGATTTTATGATGTTGTTCCGCAACACGATGGCGATTAATTTGATGAATTTGGTCTTTTATTTTCCGCTGCCGATCATCATTGCGTTGCTGCTGAATGAAGTCATGAGCAAGCCCTTCAAGAAGCTGGTCCAATCCATCGTTTATTTGCCGCACTTTTTGTCCTGGGTCATCATTGTAGGAATCACGATTCTGATGTTGACGCGGACAGATGGATCGATCAACAACCTGCTGGTGTATTTCGGCTTTTCCAAAATTGATTTTTTGACAAACCCGAAATTGTTCTGGATTTTGCTTACGGTGCAATCGATTTGGAAGGAAGCGGGCTGGGGCACGATCATTTTCCTGGCGGCTATTGCCGGGTTGGATACACAGTTATACGAAGCAGCCAAAATCGACGGAGCTAAGCGTTTGCGACAGATTTGGCACATTACGCTACCAGGAATCCGCAGTGTGATTCTTATCTTACTCATTTTACGAATAGGAAATATTATGGATGTCGGTTTTGAACAAGTATTCCTTATGGGGAATGGGGCGGTATCGACCGTAGGCGAGGTTTTCGATACGTATGTGTACCGGCTCGGTATTCAACAAGGTCAGTTCAGTTTCAGTACGGCTGTCGGGCTTTTTAAGTCAGTCGTGGGGCTGGTGCTGGTCGTTATCGCCAACAAGCTGGCCAAACGGTTTGGCGAAGAAGGCGTGTATTAAGGAAGGAGGATGAAGAATGAGAAAGAGCACGAAGGACCTCTTTCCGATTGTTAACTACACGGTGTTGGCTCTTATTGGGCTAGTGACGTTGTTCCCGCTTTATTATGTCGTCGTCGTTTCGTTTATGGATCCATCGGAATACTTGAAGGGAGGGCTCCGGCTGTTTCCCTCTACGTGGTCGCTGGCTTCCTACAAATATTTGCTGTCGACAAAGTCTTTCCTGAATGCCTCGATGATCAGCGGTTTCTTGGCGATTGTCGGCACATTCTGCAGCTTGGTCATTACGGCGGCGCTTTCTTACGCACTTTCGCGAAGAAGAATGCCGGCACGCCGGGCGATTCTGTTGTTAATTCTGCTGACGACGCTCTTCAACCCGGGGATGATTCCACCGTATTTGCTCATTCGCGATTTGCACTTGATCAACAGTATCTGGGCATTGATTATCCCGGTGCTGACGAGCGGCTGGTATGTCATTCTGATGAAGGGTTTCTTCGACAGCATTCCGGATAGCCTTGAGGAAGCGGCTCAGATGGATGGCTGCAATGATATCGGGATCTGGTTCCGAATTATTTTACCCTTATCGCTGCCATCGTTAGCGGCGTTCGGGCTTTTCTATGCGGTTAGCTACTGGAACACTTTTTTCTCGGCTGTGTTATACATGACCGATGCTTCGAAATGGCCGCTGCAAGTTCTGCTGCAGAACATGTTGATCGATTCGTCTACGGCGGCAGGAGGAGGCGCTGCACAGGAGCTGATGAACGAGCAGTCCATTCCTCCGGAGACTTTGAAGATGGCTGCTGTCGTCATTGCGACAGTCCCGATTTTATTTGTTTATCCGTTTTTGCAGAAACATTTCGCCAAGGGTGTCATGGTAGGTTCAATCAAAGGGTAATGAGGCAAATATCCGACTATGGATCAGGGGGTTTTTCATTTGTTACAACGTAAACATGGTATAGTAAAAATTGCAACGATTTTGACGGCGGTCGCTCTAGCCTTAACGGGCTGCGGTGGTGGCGATGCTGCAAAATCTTCCCAGAAAGCGACCGAGATTTCGATCATGACGAACTTCAGCACACCGGAACCGCCGGGCGCCGACAATGTGATCGTCCAGGAAATCGGCAAGCGTACGAATACGAAGTTAAATATTCAATGGGTCTCGTCCAATAACTATGCGGAAAAAACGAAGGTGACGCTGGCTTCCGGCGATATCCCGGATCTGATGTTTGTTCTGGATCCATTCGACCCGCTTGTCATGCAGATGGCGATGGAAGGAGCATTCTGGGAGCTTACGCCTGATCTGGTGAAGGCCTACCCGAATCTGGCCGCCTACCCGTCAGCTGTTTGGCAAAGCTCCAAGATGCAGGATGGCAAAAACTACGGTATTCCTGCGGTTCGCCCAATGGGCGGGTGGTCTTTTATCAATATTCGTAAAGACTGGTTGGATAAGCTTGGTATGAAAATGCCAGAGACGATGGATGAATTGTTCGAAACGATGAAGGCTTTTACATATAAAGATCCAGACGGCAATGGCAAGCAGGACACATTTGGACTGGCTGGTAATCAAGGTTCCTTCCTATTTGAGCCGCTTTTTAACTCGACGCAGGGCAAGTGGAAACTGAAAGATGGTAAACTGGCGCATATTTATCTGGAGCCGCAAACCCGCGATGCCATTTTGTATCAAAAGAAACTGTACGACGAGAAAGTCATTCCCGAAGACTTTGCGGTGCTCAAACTGAGCCAGTTCGAGGATATGGCCAAGTCTAATAAAGCAGGCATGTGGGTTGATACGGTTGAAGCCTCCTGGCGTCCGACAGAAGAACTGCGGAAAACGAATCCAAATGCGGATTTCTTGCCAATGACCTATTTGGTTAGTCCCGAAGGCAAAAAGATGGCGTATCAATGGCGTGGCTTCAATGGTATCTTCCTGATTCCGAAGAAGGTATCCGAGGCGAAGCTGAAAACAATTTTACAATTAATGGACTATGGTTCATCGACGGAAGGCACGGATCTGGCATGGTATGGCTTTAAAGATGTTCACTATACAGAGAAGGACGGCATAAAGCTGGCCACAGAACAGGCTAAAAAGGATATTGTCTCTCAAAGTGCACTGGGTAAAATATTCAGTCGCGACGAGAAGTACCTCTGGGCTTACCGGACGGGGATGCCTGCCGATGTCTTCGAGCGCAACAAGAAAATCGTAGACGCACGGGAACCGTATCTGGTCGGCGATATCGGCAACGGATTATACTCGGAAACGGCGAGCAAATTCGGAGCGGAGATCGATAAGAAGGTAGACGATCTGCGGGTCAAAGTCATCATGGGCAAGGAACCGATCAGCGCTTGGGATGATTTCGTAAACAATCTGTCCAAGGACCAGAACTTCCAGGCCATTATCAAGGAAGTCAACGATTCGTATCAGAAACGGACAGCAGGTAAATAAAAGACTTCAAAATCAACAGGAAGCGGCTTTTCGGGCATTTGCCCAAGAGCGCGCTTCCTGTATGAGCATAAAAGATGGGATGGATGGGCATGAAGAAGCGGCTAGGAAAAGGATTGCTATTATATCGGGGACACGCATTCCGGCGGAGCTTGCTGCTCATTCTGATTGTCACGACCATTCCCACCTTGCTGATTGCAGTCAGCAGTTATTATATCGGTGTCAGCTACATAGAGCGCGAGGTTGAACGGACGCATAAACTGCAGCTTGATTACACGGTCAAGCAAGTGAACGATGCACTTGGACATCTGCAAGTCGGTATGAACCAGTGGACGCTGAATCCGATGAGCGATAAGCTAAGAGGCATTGATTTTAAAGATAATTATGCGTTTAGCAAGGAGTTCTTTGAATCTCTGACTGTTTTGAATAACAGCAGTGCGCTAATTGAGCAGTCCTTTGTGTATCTTGAGAACCCACCACGCCTTATCTCGGATAGCCAAGGTATCCACAAGTTGGAAGAAAGTGGAGCTAAGCCCTACCACGAACTGCTTGCCGTCAAGGAGCGCTTGTTTTGGCGCATGCTCCAAGTACCTGCGCTCGATGGGCTGTTCGTCATTCACAAGCTGCCGGTTATCGGCGAGCCCTTTGGCGTAATCATGGCCCGAATTAACGAGAAGCAGCTTTTAAATTTGGCGGGCTTCGATGCAGGATTGGGCGGTACGGTTTTCATTCTTAATCGAGAAGGAACGCTGCTGTCACGAGATTTGTTTTCGCCTGCCGTTAAAGAGATGAACGAGGCACTCGTTAAGGAGCTAAGCGGGAAGCAGGAAAAATCCTCTTCCTTCCGTTGGAGTTGGGGCAATGAGCTGTACGTAGTATCGACGGCGACGATACCGATTACCGGTTGGGAGCTGGTTTCGGCCGTGCCGATGTCTGAATTTCTGAAACCGATCGTGCTCGTTTCCCGGCTCATTATGGCGGTGGGGTTGATCAGTTTGTTGTTTGTTCTGCTCAGCTCGTGGTACGCATCCGTCCGGCTGGTCCAACCGCTTCATCGGCTTCTCCGTACGCTGATTTCCCCGGCAGGGCCGGAGCCGCTGCTCGTTCCAAAAGACGAGATCCAGTACATCGAGGAGCAATGGCGGAATCTGAGCAGAGAAAGTCATTTGCTGCAGTCCCGGCTGGAAGGGCAGCACTCCTCGCTGAGGACGGGGTTCTTGCTGCAATTGGTGCAGGGCCATCTGCAGCTTTTACAGGAGCAGGAGATTACGCAGCGGATGGAGCAGTACGGATGGGAACCGGAAGGCCAGCAATTTGTCGTGATGGTCGTGCAATTGTTGGGTTTCCACCGGCTGCAAGGTTCCTTTCGCGAGGATGAACAGCCGCTCGTGACGTTTGCGGCGGTAAATATTATTGAAGAGCTGACAGGCAACGACAATGTATCCGTCATGAACTTGCATGACTTATCCGTCGGCTTGTTCACGATGTTTCCCCGGGAGGTGTCTCCTCCTGAGGTGGCTGAACGGCTAAAGCGGATGGCTTCGGAGATTGGCCACAGTTTGCACCGCATTTTGAAAATGGATACGGTCATCGGCCTAGGCCAGCCTGTATCCGCCATCAGCCGCGTTCCGATCGCTTGGGAAGAGGTGCAGCAGGCGCTGCGGCACAGAAAGCTGGATGTGCCGAACCAGATTATCGACTTGAACGAACCGATGAGCGAGCACGCGGATTCAAGATATCCCTTCACGTTGGAGCAGGACCTGGTTCATGCGATGGTGAGTGGTCTGGGCGAAGAGAGCCACCGATTGTTGGGTTTGTTTTTCCAAGAGCTGAAGGCGCATGCGAAGAGGGAACTGCTTTTGCAGCAGGGCAGTCTTAAGCTTTTGGGAGCTGTGCAGGGGGCTTTGATGCAATCGGACGTGATGCAGGCCGGTTCCCTGTTCGATTGGGGCCAGCTTTATGCGGAGCTGTTGGCACTTAAGGACAGTGACGAGATGCAGGTTTGGTATGCCGCTCGAATCGTGGAACCGTTGATGGCGGAGCTTATGCATCATCAGAACGACAGGGCTCGCGACTTGGTTGAGCGAACGGTTGGGATGATTCGTTCGGAATATCAAACGGATATTTCGTTAGACTCCTGCGCTGAGCGCCTCGGCATCTCCTCATCGGGTCTGAGTAAGCTTTTTTTGCAAGTGACCGGCATGTATTTTGTCGACTACTTGACCAAGACAAGGTTGGACCAGGCAAAAGAACTGCTTGTCGGCTCCGAGCTGAAAATGCAGGAGATTGCCGTACAGGTTGGCTATCAACCGACGTATTTTAACCGGATTTTCAAAAAGATGGAGGGCATGACGCCTAAGGATTTTCGCGAACATAATAAACTATAGACCTTAGGGGAAGAAGCAGAACAAATGACAGACCTTAAGAAAAGAAAGGGAGTGGGCGTAGACATGATGATGGAACGCTTGGATCAGGTAAGGGAGACGATTCGCTCGATTGAGCTATATCGGTATGACGTGAACGTGCAGCGGACTTTCAGTCATGGTGCGTGGACCAACCGCATCCACGGATTTATCCGCATTTCAGCGGGGGATCGGAGCGGCTGGGGAGAAAATATTATGGCTGTCAACCGCGAGGAGTTGGATTTGAACGAATGGCTCAGCCCGTTGCAGGATCTGATCGGGATGTCTATCGGGGAAGCGGTACGCACAGTGATGAGCCGGCTTGCGGAGCTGGGCTCCAAGCGTGCCGAGATGGTGGAGACAGCTTTGCTGGATCTTGCGGGGCAACTGCTCGGCCAGTCCTCTCTCGAGCTGTTGGGGTTGGATGGCAAGAAGCCTGTTCCGGGGCTATTCTGTATCCTGGAAAACGACCCGGAGAAGGTACGAGTGAGGGCGCAAGAGTCTTGGGACCAAGGTTACCGCACCCACCTCAAGGTCAAGCTGTTCGGGGACATCGCACTGGATAAAAGGGTCGTTGAAGCAGCCCGTGAAATCATGGGTCCGGAAACGTTCATCGTCGGCGATGTGAACGACGGCTATCGGCCGAAGAAGAGTGAAGATGGCCTTGACGGCATCGTGGCTTCACTGCGCATCCTGGAAGAGGCTGGTCTTAATGCCTGCGAAGACCCGGCGAGCATGACCATGCCGCAGTGGATCGAACTGCAGCGTCGGGCTGGTGCGCTGCAGCTGCTGCCAGACGCGCCTCTCCGCCCCGCGGTTGAGGCTGCACGTACGGTAACGGCGGGCATGGGCGGCATCTACAACATTCACCCAGGCTGTGCGGGTTCTCTCATTCATGCGGTAGAGCTGGCCCGCAAGATCCAAAGTTTTGGCGCCAGGCTCATGATTGGTGATGACAGCTTGGTTGGCCCGGCCTGCACGGTCTGGCAGCAGCTCGCGATCGGCCTGTCGGCCGATTGGGTCGAGGCGCTGGAGAAACCGGGCGAGTCTGACGCCTTCGAAACCTGTGTCATTGCTCAGGTTACATCGAGGACGGCTGACAGCCAGGTCAACCTGCGCAGCGATTCGCCAGGCTTCGGCCTTGTGCTGGACACGAAGCAGTTAAGGTCTGTCTGCCGGGATTACGGGCAGATCGGATTGATTTGACCTTCGTCTTGGTATAGGCGAAGGGAACTGTAGGGTGCTATTTCTTTGAATAGCGCCTTTTTATTTGGTGAAGGGGAACCAGGGGCCACTATTTCTTCGTATTTGGCTATGATTCAGCCAAATGAGGAGAAATAAGGCCCTGTAGTTCCCCTCAGCCAATCCAACCCCCGCTATTCGCCGAAATAGCGGACTGTAGTTCCTCCAAGTTGGCTGAGCAGCCTTGGGGGGGGCGTAACCACACAGACTACATTTTTCTAAAACGAAATATAACCGCAGGCGGAATATCATACCAATCAAATTTACTGGTTGCCTGTTCATCCCTCTCGAAGCTTGGCTCATGCAACCCATCCAGAACAAAACCCGAGCTGAAAAATAAGCTCATATAATAGGATAAAGGCCTATGAAATAGGAGATGAGGAACAGGCTGGCCTTTTATACCTATTGTTTGGCTAGGCTCTGGTGTTAAGTAGGTTGAAATTTGGACACTATTTCTTGTGACAATCTCTCCGTTTCGGTCTTCCGATTCATGTATTTTTCTTGTAGTTGGCGTTTGAAAACAAGGATGCGGGATGGAGAATACGAAAATCCCGCTCTTTTTTAGTAACTGCGAAAGCGCCTTTGTTAAAAAGGTTATATCCGCAATATCCATTAAAGCCATATTAGCTACAGCACCATCATACTTTTCTTTTCCAAGGGTTAGTAATGAATGATAGTTAGTTGCATCAACCACTTGATAATCTATGCGATTTAAATAGTTAGTTGACCTTAATTTTGCTCGCTCGATCATGTTAGGACTATAGTCGAAAGCAACAACCTCAGCGCCTAAATCAGCCAACCTGCGTGAGAAGTTTCCATTGCCACATGCTATATCCAGCAGTATCTGGCCTTCTTTTACTTCAAGAAGTTCTTCCGTCTTCGGTCTGATAATTTCACGATGGAACCGATTGCTGTGTTCACCCATGTAATTATCCCAAAACGCTGCAATCTCGTCCCATCTTGACTGGGAATCGTCCGTCATTTCATTCCATTTGCTCAGAATATCCACGTCCCTTCCACTCATGTTACAGGCTTATCCAACTCTCATAATACCATATGCTGGTATAAATATCCGTTATCTTCTAGAACTCCAACAGCAAATAAAGCCCAAGCGGGATACGCCTGAGCTTGCACTTGCAGTTCTAATCAGTCACGACCCGCCTCGTACAGCTTCTGTGCTACAACGGCAGGTTTTGTGCGGGTATAGGTAAAATGGTCTCCGTCGCCGACGATCAATCGGAACACACCGAGCCGTGAGGACATATGCGGATTCCAGCCGAAGCCTTCTCCTTGTGGCAATACGTTGTCTTGGTAGAAATAGACGTAACTTTTGGGTGTAGGCAATGTATAGAACACTTTGAGATCTAATTTCTCGAAAAGTGGTTTCGCAGGTTCAGGCATGACTCCTGTATAAAATCGTTTGGCTTCCTCCAAAGTTGCCAAATTGACGAATAAATCGCGAAACAGCGGAAATGGAAGCAGGATGGTATCGTCCTTCGATCCGGCTCTGAGCTGCTCGAACCCCTCCCTCGTCTGGGGCGGCAACTCGTCGGCTAGCGACCCGCCGTCTTTCAGAACAAATGCGTCCCAGAAGACGAGGCGTTTGATGCGGTCTGGTATTTGTTCAGCAACCTTCTGGATGACGGTGCCACCGAAGCTGTGTCCTACGAGAACGATATCGCGCAGGTTCAGCTTCGTTATATAATCGACGACAGACTTCGTGATCATCGCATGCGTGACATTTTTGGTCGGATCTGTGCCGTGACCCGCGTATTCCGGCGCATGGACGGTATGCCCCTGACTGCGCAGCACGGCAGCAACGCCGTCCCAGAAATGAGCATCGGCCCAGGCTCCATGCACAAGCACGAAAGAAAGCCGCTGCTCAGGCAGGCGACTGATTCCGTCGGATCGGGCGGCGCTACGCCACGAGAGCCACTCGCTTTCCGCATAGGGGGAATAATATGGCCAGTGGGGAACAAATCGGTAATACGTGTACAAACATCCTTTCAAAATGACATATATCAGCTTATGCCTAATCCGCTCACGTGGTGTCTAAGACAGTTTTGTGTGATTTTACACCAGTTCTGTTCCTAGAATCTATGCGGACTATCACGTACAATTGGATTTGTAGGACTTGGAAATATTTTGTTAAAGGGGTATTAATGGGTTCGGTTAAAGAATAGAAAAAACAGAAAAGATCAAGTTGGTAGGATCTCCAGGAGGGAAATATATGTTTAAGTTGGGTTTAATGGGTTGTGGAGTTGTTGCAAATTACGGGCATATTCCGTCAATAATGGATTCGTCTACATTTGAATTAACGGCTATTTATGAACCGGTTGTTACTCGAAAAGAAGAGCTGCAGAAGAAACATCAGGTTGAAGTTTTTAGTGACGTAGAGCTGTTCTTCCAATCCGGAATTGATGCCGTTGTCATTACATCACCGGCGCCTTCCCATTATCAAAATGTTCGCGACGCCGCACGTTATGGAAAGCATGTCTTATGCGAAAAACCATTGGCTATGGATGACGAAGAGGCTGCAGAGATGATCGCTTTGATGGAAAAAGCGGGCTTAATGCTGTTTACAGCCTTTGACTATCGATTTAGTCCCGTTGCTCAGATGATCAAAACTATCGTTGAAAATAAGAGCATCGGTGACGTTCGCTCACTGAGGCTAAGTTATATATGGAATAATCATGGGAAATATGTCAATGATGATCAGGTTCCTCCACAGTTAAACCTGAGACGTGCAAACCGAATGGTCGAAGGCGGACCTATGGTTGACTGTGGTGTGCATCAGATTGACCTTGCAAGATGGTGGTTGAATTCGGATGTGCAGCTTCAGCATTCGGAAGGGGCCTGGGTGGACGAATATGAAGCTCCAGACCATATGTACCTCCATATGAAGCATGCTAACAAAGTGCATACGATGTTGGAAATCAGCTATTCTTACTGTTTTACGGCCAAAGAACCGGTGTCACATTTTATCTATGAACTGATTGGGACTGACGGAGTTATTCGTTATGATCGTGAAGCCAAAATATTTGAAATGCGGAATGCATCCGGCACGATCCGGTTTCCTTATGCGTCAGAAAAGAATTTCAAGGGCATGTACGAGGCTTTTGCTTTATCGCTTGAGACTGGTCAAACGGGAGATATGCCGACTGGACTGGACGGGCTAATTGCAACCCGGATCGCTCGCAGGGCAACGAATGAGCTCATTCAAAAAAATGCGTTGGTGCAAACAAGCGAGTAACAGAAAGCCTCCGTAGAATATAAAAAAGTGCTCTTCAGCAGCGGAAGGGCACTTTCTCACTTTCTTACATTAAACGAGTGATACAGGTTTTTGTATTCGCTTTTTTCGAAATTCGGAAGGCGTATACTCGTTATAGCGCTTGAAAATACGAATGAACATATTGACATTCGGGAACCCCGATTGAACACCAACATCGGCAATACTAAACGATTCGGTAAGCAGCAGATGCTCAGCTGTTTTTATGCGTCTCAAATGAAGATAATCGACAAAGGACATGCCGATACATTGCTGGAAATATTTGATGAAATAGTGATACTCCAAATGTACGAGATGGAGCACATCCTGAATGCGAATCGGATTTCGATAATTGATTTCAATATAATCCAATACGGGCTTGAGACGCTGCCAATCTGCAGGTGAAAGGGGAGGCGAAGAGGGAGCATGACGAATGAGCAGGGAGAGCAGCTGCTTGAAGGCGCCACTTATCGCCAGTTCGTAGCCAGCCTCCATACGGCTTGCTTCTTGGTACACTTGGACTAACAGCTGAAACATCGTTTCTTTGACGGATGGGTTGTTAGCCAGCACCTCATTCATACGATCCAGCGGTTCCGATAATTCCAGCAAAATAGGCGAGAAGTCCTTGGTATACTGATCTAATTGTGCAAGGATGTCCAATTGCAGTACAATTTGTTTGACTAACTTTTGTCTTCGGGTACGGTGCAACCGAGAGGATCCGATAATTAATAGATCCTGATCTTGTAATTGATAAATCTTGTCAACCGTTTCAACTTGCATGGAACCTTCAAATAAGAGAATGATTTCTATTTCTTTATGATAATGCCACATATTCCAAGGTAACGAAGGCAGTGGCTCTAAAGTAATGTCCCATATTTTGTAACGCAGCAAGGGATGATGGTAATTAACGTGTTCATTTTTGGCGTTTTCTTCCAAAGTTGTCCCTCCAACATGTTTAATTATAAGGCTGTAAGGCGACATGTAAGTAAGCGCTGCCATGATTTTAACATAGAACGAGGGATATCACAAAGTGAAAAAGGGCAAAAAGAGGACTACCGATTCATTACTATCGGTAGTCTTCTTCATTTACTTGGTTATTTTTGCAATTCCCATAAAGCTGGAGTGACCGTTGTTGTCCAAGTGTAGATGGACTTATGGGACTGCAGACATTTGTAGGTGTGCCCATTTTAGGTAACGAAAGTGCCTTTTGTATAAGAGGTATTTGTCGCCCAAGCAGCAATCGCCGGAGCTTCGCCTGCAGCTGTTGTTCCGCTGACCGTGCTGCCAGCCGACTGATTACCTGCCGCATTGATTGCGTAAACTTTAAAGTTATATGTTGTATTCGCTGCCAGCCCGGTTACGGTATAAGAATCCGCTGTGGCTGAAGTTGTTGTGACCAGCGTGGAACCCTTATAGATTCTGTAGCCTGTTACCCCAACGTTATCGGTGGAAGCCGTCCACATCAACATCATGCTGGATGCTGTAGGTGCTCCCATGATATGAAGACCTGCCGGTGCGGTTGGCGGGGTAGTGTCTATTGCCGGCGGCGCTGTCGTTGTAATGCCCAGGCTGTTGCTTGCTCCGGATTCGTTGCCTGCTGCATCAAAGGCTTTCACCGTAAAGGTGTAAGCGGTGCTCGCTGTAAGTCCCGTTACGGTATAGCTGGTTCCGGTCACATTCGCGACAAGCGTAGAGCCTTTATAGACTTTGTAGCCTGCTACGCCAACATTATCGGTTGAGGCTCCCCACGACAAAGCTACACTCGTTGCGGCTGCTGTACCTTTAAGCGAAGTTGGTGCTGTTGGCGAAGTTGTATCTACCGGATTGGTACCTGAGAAATTAGCATCAATTACGTTATAAAAGGCATTGCCGGTATCTGCAATTTCCCATACAGCTAAGATGACTTGATACCCGCTGCGCTGAGGCACATGACAAGTATCCGTGTGACCGGATGCGGGTTGTGCATTGTTATAGGCTACTGAGCAGAACGGTGTCAAGTCAAAAGAGTTTCGGCTGAGAGGGGCATTTGGGTCCCAATTTGATTTCGTGATGTAGTACTTCCAGCCTGTTGTTGCGTGATTTGCGGTAAACGTCCAAGTGAAGGAATTTGTTCCACTAGCCATGTTCACTTTGGTCCAACGAGTAGCCAATTGTTGGTCAAGCTCGGGAAATTTGCCGCCGGCACTGGCAATTTGGCCGTCTGCAGGTCCTGCAGCAGGGAATCCCTTTGGTGCTTCCAAACTCTGTAAAGGAAATACTTGGATTCCTCATGAGTAGAGCAGTCTTTTCACAGTGGCTTTAAGCCGGCTTAGAGCTTTTTCAGTACTTCAAAAATTCGCAAGTCATTGATGGTTTGGATAACCATTGCGGAATCAGACATTTGGAATTTCTTGAGAATGGAATTTATTTGTTTCTTAATGGTTTCATACTCGACAAATCGCTCTTCGGCAATTTGCTTCCTTTTCTTGCCTTCGCATAGTAAGCGGAGGACCTGCAGTTCGCTTGGCGTAAGCTCTGAAATGATCTGAATAATATTCAGCAGGCTGTTCTCTGCTCGCTTCACGCGCGCAAATTCTTCACGGATTTTCTCAGCAATCATCGGGCGGATCGGGGAAGCGTTCATGTAGGCGGCGCGTATGGCTTCCATAATTTCGACGTCCGTAGCGGTTTTTAACAAATAGTCCGTAATGCCTGTCTGGAAGGCGGCAAAGATGAAGTTTTCATCCTTGTGAACGGTGAGTACGATAATTTTCATCTGGGGATATTTATCGTGAATGATTTTCGCTGCTTGAATCCCCGCGAATTGGGATTCCATCTCAATATCCATGAGAATCACATCCGGTTGATGCAGCGCAGCTTGAATAACGGCGTCGTGCCCCGAGGAAACACGCGCCACACAGGCAAAATCATCATGTCCGGCGAATGTCCTTTCCAACCTTCGAAGGTGAGCTTCCATGTCATCAGCGATGAGAATACGGATAGGTTGATATGTCATTGTACAGGATCTCCTTTCGTCAGCTTTTAGATCATCGGCAAGTAGACTGTAAAGGTCGTTCCGACGTCTTTCTTGCTCTCGACGACGATCTTCCCGTCGTGTCCAATGATGATCTTATGGCAATAGGACAAGCCAATGCCCCAATTATTAACCGATGCTTTGGTGGTGAAAAAAGGATCGAAAATGGCCTCCAAATGCTCCTCGGCGACGCCGGGACCGTTATCGGTAATCCGGATGAGCGCCCATCCGTTTTGCTGGCTGCGTTCGACCACAATGCGGCCGTCATTCCGAAACAGGAGCGATTCACTGGCATTGAGGAGCAGGTTGTAGATGGCTTCAGTCAAATGCTTGAAGTCAATATAACAATTAGCGGGCAGTGTGTCTGGCGAATAATCGACTTGGCAGCGGCTAGCCTGTTCGTTCAAGCGGTCAATCGCCTGCTGAACCGGAAGATCGATAGCCATCGGTTGGAGATTCAGGCTTATATTTTTTAGTTTATCAGCGGCATCGTTAATGCTGGCGAGTGCCGACTGCGACGATCGTAAGATGAGATCCAGACTATACTGGGATTCGCTGTCCGCCTGATGGCGTTCTTTCAGATAAGCTGCCTCGGACTGGATGCCGATCAAATGATTTTTGAGGGCATGTGTAAAAGCGCGTGTACCGAGCGTTGCCGTGTCGATGCTTTTATTAATTTGAATATCGCGGTTTTTGCGGTAAATCTCGATGGAATTAAACTTATACACCAGGTAAATCATCAAAAACAAAATTAAATAGATGGCAAATGGAAACACAGGCAGAAGGATCGACTGATAGCCAAGAGGAGGCTGCAGATAGTTGAAATAACCTTTCAAATACGTTTCTTTAACCAATACTTTTGGCGCCCAGGAAAATATAAACAGATGGATGACGACGAGCGGAATAAAGAGCAGGACATGATACAAGGTTAAATTTTTGATAAACTTAATTTTCGGATAATTCAAATAATAGTTGATCAGTAGGCCAAAAGCAACAAAAAGTATGAGGTAGCGAAGGCTCTTTATAACCATTTCCATCACACGAAAGAACATTAAGCTATCAATCTGATTGCTTAGGGCGATGTGAAAAGAAGGGTCAAAGTAGGTGGTCTCGATAATAAAAAAGAGTAAGATACCTCCATAGCCGATCCTTTGGTTCCATGGGCTTAAGCTGCGGGTGAAGGCAATGGCGAAGCCAAGCAGCGAGCAGTAGAACAACCCAACGCCGATATTCAGCATGCGAATAAGCCAATCGGGATTAAATTTGGTCAAAACCAAATAATTCCAGGTGCCGGGACTGAAATCAAAGAAGGTGTGAATGACATTGAAATAGTAATTAAATTTACTCAGGTACAACGTAAAGGCTACAAAAGAAAGCACCCAGCCGATGATGATGCCGTACATGAAGCGAGTTGACGTATGATTTAGCTTTTTGTACGTGAACAATATGGTAAAAATAAGCAGTACAAGAGTAACGAACAGCATAGAATCACTTCCTTCTCTTCAGGCAAAAGGGGGGAATAAAACATTCATCTGTCGGCCTGCCTGGTGTCTACGTATAATTCAAAATAAGAAAGCGCACACAAATCATATCAAAAAAAGGGTGGGTGTCAAATGAAAAAAAGTTTAAAGCTTGCTGTGACAGGCTCTTTGCTGTTGGGATTGCTGGCTGGATGCGGGTCCGCCGGGCAAACGGCAGGAGATAAAAGCACGGCATCTCCGGATGCCAAAGCGGCTCAAGTGAGCTTGAAAGCCACGGTACTTCAGGATGATTTGGAAACGTTTAAAACCGCTTACGAAGAATTTAGCAAAGAGAATCCGACGATCCAAGTGCAATTTGAAACAATTCCACAGGCGCAGTACTACGAAAAGCTTCGCATGCAGCTGTCTTCCGGGGATAATATCGATTTGTTCGGCGGCAACATGGATGTGTTTCTGGACACTGGCATCTTGGAGCCGTTAGACGATTATGTCAAAAAGGCGAATGTGGATGTTTCCGGATATGGACCGTTGTATGATTCTTTAAAAGTAAACGATAAAGTTTACGGGCTTCCTTACCGGAAATCCAACTGGATGTTGTTCTACAACAAAACGTTGTTCGATCAAGCCGGCGTAGCCTATCCGAAAGCGGATATGACATGGGATGAATTCCGTGAACTGGCGAAGAAGATGACCAAAGGGGAAGGCGCCAATAAAACGTACGGGGCATTCTTGCATCCATGGGCACAAACGTGGTATATGCAAGGCGTTCAAACCGGTGCTTCAATCATCGATAAAGACTTATCGGCGTTCAAGAAAGGCCTTCAATTCCGTTTGGATATGGAAAAAGACGGTTCGATGATGGGTTGGGCCGAACAAATTACGACAAATGCGCATTACAACGCTGCTTTCCAGAAGGGCAATGTGGCAATGAATCTGATCGGGGACTGGCACGTGGCACAGCTTAGACAAGCGGAAGCCGAGAAGAAAATCAGCTTTGATTGGGATGTTGTTCCCGTTCCGCATCCGGAAGGCGTAGCAGCCAATACGAGCTTGGCGACTCCGGTGTCCTTGATGGTGAACAAGAATTCCAAGCACAAGGAAGAAGCTTTCAAAGTGCTTCAGTTCATGACCGGCGTGAAAGGCGCGAAGCAGTTTGCAGCGAAAGGCTTTCTCACAGGTTATATCGACGATGAAATCCGCAAGACGTATATTGGCGACGGCACCTTGAAGCCTAAAAACATCCATTATTTCGTGGAACAAAAAGAATATCCGGAATATCCGCTGCTGCCAGGCGTGAAAAACATTTTGGTAGGAAGCGTCTACAAGCAAGAAGGCGAAATGGCGCTAACGGGCGCTCAGACCGTCGATCAAGCGATTCAAAAGATCGGCCAACGCGTTGCCTCCGAATGGGCCGATAAATATGCCAAGGATTACAAATCAGGCAAAAAGTAAGGGACAGACAGAAACGGCCGGGCTTCGCTCCATGTAGGGAAGCTCGACTGCTTTGATAGGGGTGAAGCATATGAAGGGTTCGAGCAAAGCATTACGGCGTAATCGATTGACAGGGTATACATTTTTGCTTCCTAATATACTTGGATTTTTGATTTTTATTTGCTTACCGGTGTGTGCTTCCTTCCTCATGAGTTTTACGGAGTGGAACGGGTTTGGTGAAATTGAATTTGCGGGATTATCGAATTATACGCGTTTATGGAGCGATGAAACGTTCCGAATCTCCCTGCTAAATAGTTTACTTATGACAGCCGTTTCCGTACCGGTGACGCTGATTCTTGCGATTTTGGCAGCAGTCGCCCTCAATAAAGGCTTGAGAGGCGTTAAAATATTTCGTACGGCAATTTTTCTGCCGCATATTACGGCAACCATTGCCGTAGCTGTCGTGTGGCAGCTGCTTTATAACCCGACCATGGGTCCGATTAACGGCTTTCTCAGAAGCCTTGGGATCGACAATCCGCCAACTTGGCTTGCATCGACACACTGGGCGCTCCTCTCGGTCATTGTCGTCAGTATCTGGCATTCAATCGGTTACTATATGGTGCTTTATTTAGCCGGCCTTCAAGGAATCCCAAAGGATCTCTATGAAGCAGCGGAAATTGACGGCGCAGGCAAAGTCTCACAGTTCCGCAATATAACACTGCCGATGCTGTCACCGGTTATTTTCTTTACGATTATTATGGGCATTATCAATTCCTTCAAAGTATTCGATCTGGTCTTTGTTTTGACCAAAGGGGGACCCGGCCGTTCCACGCACATGCTGGTTTACGACATTTATTATACAGCGTTCCAACGCTTTGAATATGGCTATGCCTCTGCCATGGCTTATGTGCTGTTCGCGATTATTTTAGTCATTACGTTGATTCAATTTAGAGGGCAAAAACGTTGGGTGAACTACTCCTAACGAGCTTATCGGGTTAGAGAAGGGAGAAGCCAACATGAATATACAAGTAGAATCAAGCCGGACGATGGTGACGTTACCGAGGCGAACTCCAATTGGCGCATGGATTAGAAAAACGGTTTTATATGCGGTCGTGACCGTTGTCGCCTTGTCCATGGTTGTTCCGTTCCTTTGGATGCTTTCCGCATCGGTGAAGTCGGAGGCGGAAATATTCAGCTTCCCCATTCAGTGGATACCGAGTCACTTTTACTGGTCAAATTACAGCAAGGTATGGACGCAGCTTCCTTTTTTCACCTATTACTTGAATACGATCAAAATCGCCGTGCTAACTACACTGCTGCAAATTATAACTTGCTCTACGGCTGCTTATGCGTTCGCCAAAGTGAAATTTCCGGAACGGGATAAACTGTTTTTCCTGTATGTGGCAACGATGATGGTGCCTTATCAAGTCATGATGATTCCACAGTTTATGTTAATGAAGAAAATCGGGTTAATCGATTCGCATTGGGCATTGATTTTGTTGGGGGCTTTTAGTCCATTTGGCGTGTTCTTGTTCAGACAGTTTTTTATGTCTATTCCAGAGGAACTCTCGGAAGCTGCCAGAATTGATGGCTTGAGCGAGTTTGGCATCTATGCACGGGTCATCCTGCCACTCATTCGGCCGGCGATTGCCAGCTTGACGATCTTTACCTTCATGCACGCATGGAATGATTTCCTCGGTCCTTTGATCTACCTGAATTCGGATAACTTATTTACGCTCCAGCTTGGCATGCAGCATTTCCAATCCGAGCATGCTACGGAATACGGCCCGTTAATGGCCGCAGCGGTTTGTGCGATTATTCCGACGATCATCATTTACTTTATGGCGCAAGACCACTTCGTCGAAGGGATTTCCGCAGGCGCGGTTAAAGGGTGAGTCGATCATGAAGCCAAATATCATTTATATTTTTGCTGATCAATGGCGGAAACAGGCTGCCGGTTTTATGGGGGAAGATCCTGTCATCACGCCCAATATAGACCGATTCGCACAGGAGAGCTTGGTGTTTAACCATGCGTTCTCTTGCACGCCGCTTTGTTCTCCGCACCGGGCAGCGCTCATGACAGGCAGATATCCGCAATCGACCGGTGTCTATACGAACTGTAAGATCGGTGCAGATATTATGCTAAGCCCGGACGAAGTTTGTGTGGGAGATGCGCTGAAGGCGGCTGGGTATCAAACGGGTTATATTGGCAAATGGCATCTGGATTTACCTGAGCAAAATCGTTGCCCGGAACCGGAATCCGGAGCGCGTGAATGGGATGCGTACACACCGCCGGGACCCAAACGGCACGGCTTTGATTTCTGGTATTCCTACGGTGCATACGACCATCATCTGAAGCCGCATTATTGGAAAGACACGCCGGAAATGATTAAAGTGGACCAGTGGTCATTGGAGCATGAAACGGATGTTGCGTTAGACTTTATTCGGGCAAAAAGACAAGAAACAGAGAAGGACAATGGGCCGTTTGCTCTATTTGTCTCTTGGAATCCGCCTCATAGCCCCTTTGAACTTGTGCCGGAACGCTACAAGGAGATCTATGGCGGACGGGAGTTGAGTTTGCGACCGAACGTAAGTTCGAATCGTCTTGCTGCGCACACGGGTGAGCCCTTTGAAAGCGGGGATGAGGCGCTGGACCGGTACACCCGAGATTACTTCGCAGCGGTGTCCGGCATGGATGAACAATTCGGCCGGATTTGGCGGGAAGTCGAGCAGCTCGGGATAGCGGAAAACACGCTGATCGTACTCTCGTCCGATCACGGCGAGCTCATGGGCTCGCATGGCTTAATGGCGAAGCATTCTTGGCATGAGGAATCCATCGCGATTCCTTGTCTAATGAGTTGGAAAGGCGTGATTGGCCAGGGCAGCACGAATCTGCTTTTTAACAGTGTGGATATTATGCCTACGCTGCTTGGTCTTGCCGGCATTCCCGTCCCTGCTGCTGTAGAAGGGATGGATCTGTCCGGCGATATCCTCGGTACGAGAGAAACGGATATTTCCTCAGTGTTCATTTCCGGTTTCCCCGGAAGAAAGGATGCAATGGAGCTCTTCGCCGCCTCTGGCTTGGACAACCGCCAGTATGGTTGGCGGGGTATCCGCACAAGCATGTACACCTATGTTGTACATAGAGGATATGCACCTGGAGCGGAAGTGCAACGCTTCTTTTATGAGCATGAGAAGGATCCTTATCAGCTCAATCCTGTTGTGCTGTATGAGCGGCCCCAGACGGAACTTTTGATCTCACTGGAAAAAGAGCTGCAAAGTTGGTTAGATCGGACCATGGATAAGTTTGACCTGGGGGAATAACTGTTTGCAGCAAGTTAAAAAGAGCGCACAGAGTTTGAATGTGCACTCTTTTTTGCTGTTTCTTTATCTAATCGCAAGATATGCGAGATTTGATTATTTTTTAGTTAAAAATGCGGAGAATGCCCTCGCAAATCATGTTATTTTTATAGGTAATGTGCGTTAAAGCTATAGATTTCATCAGGTAGAATAGATGGAGGTGTCGATCCTATGCGGAAATTTGAATGCAATGAAAATGAAGTAAAAGAACTCATAGACCGGGTAGTCCGCAGAACGATGAATATGGATTTCACATGGAACTGGTCTTGTGGCGTAGCTTATTACGGCATTTGCAAAGCTTGGGAAGTAACGGGGAATCAAGAGTACATCGATTTTCTGGTGAAATGGGTGGACGAGTATCTGGAGCTTGGGTTGCCGCCGATGATGGTTAATGCTTGTGCGATGGGGCATACCATGCTGACTTTGTATGAAGCTACGGACGATTCCAAGTACCTTGACCTGGCGCTCTTGAAGGCCGAATATTTGCGCAAGGATGCCATCCGATTCGGATCGGGTGTTTTCCAGCATACGGTATCCTCCAAAAATGATTTCCCAGAGCAAGCGTGGGCGGATACGTTATTTATGGCGGCATATTTCCTGCTGCGGCTTGGATTTAAAATAGACAATAAAGCTTACATAGAAGATGCGCTGAATCAATTTTACTGGCATGAAGAATACCTGCAGGATACAAAAACGAATTTGTTCTACCACGCATGGGATAATGTGAGGCAAGATCATTTGTCCGGTATATATTGGGGCAGAGCCAATGCATGGGCGGCTTATACGATGGCGCAAGCGTACAAAATGCTGAACCCTTTCATGCCAATGTGGATGCAAATTGGAGGAGCTCTAGGCGATCAATTAAGCGCTCTGGTCAGGCTGCAATCAGAGAATGGGCTGTGGCGCACGGTATTGACGGATGAAACCTCCTACGAGGAAACATCAGCCTCCGCCGGTATTGCTGCCGCACTCACCACTTATGCGCACCCGCTGCATCAAAATTATATGGCCAAAGCCTATGAGGGCATCTTGGCCAACATTGATGAAGACGGCTCCGTGCGGAACGTATCGGCAGGTACGGCCGTGATGTACTCCGTAGATGATTACAAAGTCATCTCCAAGAAAAGAGTACAAGGATGGGGGCAAGGATTGACCTTGGCTTACTTGGTTGCTCTTCTTCAAAATAGGGAAGTTGTTAGTAAAATTTAAGAGTCAGCGGCAGTCTGGGGCCTGATTTTCTCCCAGGACTGCCGCTTTTTTATTTATCAGAATTGGTATGTTATGGATTTGGGCCGCCCCAAGGTAAAGGTTGCAATCGTTCGAGCGGTTCCTTCCTGGCCAACGATGGGAGAACTACAGGGCGCTATTTCAACGAAATAAGCTCTTTTACGCGCGGAGGGGAACTGTGGGCCGCTACTTGTACGTTATTTAAAAGAAAACTGGACTAGGCGGTCTAATAGAGCCCTGTAGTTCCGCTTGAACGCGGAAACGGGTTGAATGTGCTAGAATAGCGCCCTGTAGTTCCTCAAGGATGTAGCGTTAACCAACTTAACACTAGGACGAGGTTCCCCCTCCGCCAAGTGTCTTAGTATCGCTTAATTTTAGCGGCGCTGGTGTTTTCCACTCTTAGCAAGCTTAATCGACGGAGGAGTTGTTAACACCTCTAACGCGCTGGTTCTAAAAGGACGATGAAGTTGTTTATCCTTCGAGCACGGAAGCAGAATATAAAACAGAACCTGCTGTGGTATAATATGTTACTATTGTACAGTTTTATGGATTCCATAGGGGGCGTAGTAGGTGGATATAAAAAAAATCCTGGTGACCGGGCGGATGTTCAAAGAGCTGGAGAAGTTAGCTTTGCTGGACACTAAGCGGGAATATCTGTTTCTTCCAGAGTCGGAAGTGCATCCGAATCATTTCGATTGGGCCGATGGATATGTGGCTTTTAAACCGACGGAGTCGTTTCATTTCGGTAAGCTGCGGTGGGTTCATGCGCTTGGAGCTGGCGTTGATGCTTTTTTACATAATCGTGAGTGGAAAGAGGATGTATTATTGACCCGAACGATCGGCAGCTTTGGAGCTAAGATAGGGCAATATTGCTTGAGTTACCTACTTGCCGATGTGCAGCAGCATCAAAAATTTCAGCAATTTCAAACAGAAAGACAGTGGCAGCCTTCACAGCAGCTGCTTCTACAGCAGCTTCGCATTGTCATTTTCGGTACCGGAACAGTTGGTATAGAAGTCGCGAAGATGTTTAAAGCCTTCGGGGTAACCGTTTACGGTATATCGCGCAGCGGAGCATCGAACCCTCATTTTGATAAGGTTGTTCCGATTAACGAAGCGAATTCGTTGTTAACAGAAGCCGACTGGGTTATTAACACGCTTCCGTTTACTCCAAAGACGGATAAATTATTCGAAAAGCATTTGTTCTCCTGCATACACGGTGCTGGCTTTATCAATGTAGGCCGGGGAGCTTCCGTAGATGAAACTGCACTGCTTGAGGCAGTAGACCGAGGTCAGGTACGCAGAGCTGTTCTTGACGTGTTCCAAGAGGAGCCGCTGCCCGCAGCATCGCTGTTGTGGTCTCATCCGAATGTGACCATTACCCCGCATATTTCTGCCGTTACCGGGGTGGATGAAGCGATGGACGGCTTGCTCGCTGTACTCGAAGATATGGACAGCGGGCAAGAACCAATTCGCCATTTGGTGGACGTAAGCCGAGGGTATTAGCGTACTCAATTACGAAGAAATAGATAAAAAGGGTGGATTTTTCATTCATTTTCACGTACAATGACCTAACTCTAGCTTGTTACATTACATCATAAGTGAGGTTAGGTTGAATGCGTACAATTGCAAAAGTAAGCCGGTTCGTAGGAGGTACTTTTTCTCTATGTGTTATCCTATTTGCTTGTCTGGGATTTTTTTGGCCTGAGGTATTTATTCCGCTGAAGGGTTACATTTCCATTTTTCTTGGTGTCGTCATGTTCGGAATGGGACTTACGCTGTCCTCTGCTGACTTCCGCGAAGTATTTCGTCGTCCGTTAGAAGTGTTGATCGGTGTTGTCGGTCATTATATTATTATGCCGCTGCTCGCCTATGTGCTGGCTATTGTGTTGAACCTGCCGCCAGAAATAGCAGTTGGCGTTATTCTGGTCGGCTGCTGTCCAAGCGGCACATCCTCCAATGTGATGGCGCTGCTTGCAAAAGGTGACGTTGCGCTTGGTGTGTCCATTGCTTCCGTTTCCACACTCATCGCACCGCTCGCCACGCCAGCTTTAATCAGCCTGCTTGCGGGACGCTGGATGCCGATCGATGGCGGAGCGCTCATTAAGGACATTTTGACAGTTGTTATTTTGCCTATTATTCTAGGCGTTGTCGTAAAAAGTCTGTTCAGAAAACAAGCTGAAGCGAGTGTACAGGCTCTCCCGCTCGTATCTACATTGGCCATTGTCATCATTGTGGCCATTGTAGTTGGCGGCAGCAAAGCGAAAATTATCGAAAGCGGCTTGCTTATTTTTGCGGTTGTCATTCTGCATAACGGTCTCGGGTATTTATTAGGTTACTTGTTCGCTAAGCTGTTCCGGATGAATGCAAGCAAGCGCAAAGCTATTTTATTTGAAACAGGCATGCAGAACTCCGGCCTCGGGGCGGCGTTAGCTTCAGCCCATTTCAGTCCGATCGCAGCCGTTCCTAGTGCAATCTTTAGTGTGTGGCATAACATTTCTGGTTCCTTGCTGGCTACATGGTTTGCGCGCCGTGCTGAGAAAGAGGCCTTGAAGGAAAACCAAGCCGACGGATAGTTGATCTATACTCTTTAATACGCGAAATGAAAAAGACCAATTTGCAGGCCCTTAAATGGGCCTGTATTAGTTTAAAGTGAAAGGCAGGTATTCCCATGGCCAAGGAAGTTATAATTACAGAATATACGCCTGAATGGGCTGCAGAGTTTGAGAGGGAGAAGGCGAAGATACAGCAATCTCTGCAACATAAGGCGTCTATATCGAACATATAGACAGCACCTCAGTGGTCGGATTACCCTTTTCATTCAATCGGTTATAGAACTGGCGAGGAAATCATGAAGAAATGTCAATTGGCTATTTGCTAAGTGGCCTTTTTCAGGCATAATCTAAATTGAATAACTTTGTATGGGAGGGCTTATGTTAGATTACATACTCTTAAACTTTCTATTTATTCTGGTAGGTGCCCTTTCATACTTTGCTTTTGGATTATACAAGAATAAACACTCTAAATTAATTATTGGCGTATTTTCGGGTGTATCCGTTGTATTTTGCATGTCGTTTCCTTTTACGGTTTTTCCAGGGTACATCTACGATTTGAGAATAATTCCATTTCTAGTAGCGCTGATTTACGGGGGGTATGGCGCAGGAGGGCTCGTAGCCGTTACTTTGCTTCTGTATCGCTTTTATCTCGGAGGCAGCGGGTTTATCGTAACTACGTTATCTTACATTCCCATTTTCATTCTTGTTCTTGTGTTTCTGAAGCTTCGAAAAGAAGGAAAACAAAATATTTTATTTGGTATGTTGTTCACTTTATTGTCAGCATTAATTGTATCCGTGTGGAGCACTATTCAATTGCAGCATGATGTAGATCACCATGAGATCTTTTTTGTTTATTATTGCGTCATTCTAACGGTTTGTTCATGGATTACTTTCTTTTTCATTGAAACGATGAGGGACAACATCCATATGCGGGATGAAATCTACCGGTCTGAGAAACTTAGTGTTTTGGGCGAGCTTGCCGCCACCATCGCTCATGAAATTCGAAATCCAATTACCGTATCCAAAGGTTTTCTTCAATTATTAAAATCCCGTACGCAGAATGAAACGGATCTTAAATATTCTATTCTTGCATTAGAAGAGATTGATCGAGCGGAAGCTATCATTTCCGAGTACCTCATGTACGCCAAGCCTCAGGCTGAAAGAGTAGAAAAGATTGATGTTAAAGCCCATTTGAGAAACGTTATAAGCATAACCGAACCCTATGTTACGTCAAAAGGCCACATCGTGGATAGCCAGTTGGAGGAAGTGTATGTTTATGCCGATTCGAAAAAATTAACGCAAGTCATGATCAATTTAATTAAAAATGCCGCTGAAGCGATTGAGAAAAACGGGAAAATAACGATTCATGCGTTTGCCCAAAATAAATACGCTGTTATCGAAATTATGGATACGGGAATCGGCATGAATGAAGAACAGCTTCAGCGATTAGGGAATCCCTTCTATTCGACGAAGGCGAAAGGAACGGGGCTCGGACTTATGGTCAGCTACCGAATCATTGAAGCTTTGGGCGGAACGATTCGCGTTCAAAGTAAACAGGGGATGGGCACGAAATTCAGTGTTCTCATTCCATTGGAAAATGAGGCCATACAATAAGATGAAATTTATTCCTCTAGAAGCTTGTTAAGCTTGAGAGTCGTATCACTATCGAGTGTCGGTACATTGATTGTCACCGTAAGGTGGGGCAAATCCGTTACATGGAAAGAAAGTTGATCGAAGATCAGTAATCCGGCTGCCGGATGATGATTGATTTTCTTTCCTTCGGGCCCATTCAGAACATCATGCTGCGGCCACCATGCCCTGAATTCTGTGCTGACTCGATTCAAATCCCCAATAAGCTCCATCCACCAAGGATCACCAGCAAATTTGCCGTAATTGGCACGAAAATGAGCCAAACGGTGCCGGGCATGATTTTCCCAGTTGTCTTGAAGCATTTCACGCACGTATGGCGAAGTGAACGTTCGCCATACCGAATTGCGCTCGCGCATCGACATGGCACGATAATCCCCATAAATCAGATTTGCTGCTCGGTTCCAAGCAACAATATTCAGGCGCTGATCGGTCACATAAGCCGGACTCGTTCCTTGTATATCAAGGAAAAGCTGAAGCGTCGGACTAATCGTAGTTTCAACGGGCGTCAGATCGGCAGGCAGCTGCTGTAAAGCCAGCAGAAATAAATGCTTGCGTTCACTCGAATCCAGCCGGAGAGCCCGCGCAATATTGTCCAGCACTTGAGCCGATACCTGAATATTTCGCGCTTGTTCCAGCCATGTATACCAATCCACGCTTACGCCGGAGAGCTGCGCTACTTCCCCGCGTCTAAGACCGGGTGTGCGCCTCCGGCCTCCATGCGGCAGACCCACTTGCTCGGGCGAGAGGCGTGCGCGACGAGTTTTAAGAAACTGCGCCAATTCTTCAAGGCGCGTATGGTTTGAATGTTCCATATAGCAGCTTCTACTCCTCTCCTCTTATCTGGCTCCTATCGTAGGAGCTCATCTCCTAGGATAAACCATCATCTTATTCTATTATACAATCCATTATACACTTTCTATTGAGATGAATTTCATATTAATGGAAGGGGACTTACTTTGGAAAAAGCATTGCAATTACAGTCCAACCTTACAGGAAAGCTAGCCAAAACGCTGCTGCTTCTTGGACTTTCGCTTGGATACTTTATGGTACTCCTGGACATGACGGTGGTGAGCGTCGCGCTGCCGGCGATTCGCACCGAATTAGGCGGAGGATTACCCGGACTTCAATGGGTGGTCAACGCATACACAATTGTATTTGCCGGTTTACTGTTATCCATGGGTTCGTTAGCGGATAAACTTGGTGCCAAACGGGTCTATGCTGGTGGTTTGGCCCTTTTTCTCGGGGCTTCAGTCCTAGCCGCATTTGTTTCGTCGCTGGGGATGCTGATCGGCTTACGTGCGATACTCGGCATTGGAGGAGCAGCGCTGATGCCAGCTTCGCTTAGCCTATTGGTCCATGCCTACCCTGAGACGGCTGAACGCGCCCGGGCGCTTGGTCTATGGGCAGCGGTTACCGGGGCAGCGATGGCGGCGGGACCTGTTATCGGCGGACTCTTGGTAGATTCGTTTGGTTGGCGAAGCATTTTCTTGCTTAATGTGCCGCTTGCAGTCATTAGTCTAATTTTGACGTTTCTGTTAGTTAGGGAAACAGACCGTAGAGCGCGGAGAAGCTTTGACATAGGGGGCCAAATAACGGCCATTGTCGCCATAGCTGCCTTGTCATTCGGACTGATGGAGGGAGACGGCTATGGATGGCAGGCTCCGATGATTATTATGGCATTTGGCGTAGCCCTGCTAAGCGCCATTCTCTTTCTCATATTCGAAGCGAAAGGTGAATCCCCATTACTTCCTTTGTCATTATTTAAACATACGACAGTATCGGCGGGTATGATAGCGGGTATGGCTATTAACATCGGCCTGTCGGGCATTTTATTTATCGTGCCGGTATTTTTTCAACAAGTGCGCGGATTATCGGCCCACATCACAGGGCTCCTGCTTCTTCCCATGATGATTCCGCTTGCTTTTAACCCGATTCTGACTGGTCGGATCGTTGGCAGAATCGGAGCTCGGATACCGATGACTGTCGGTTTTTGCCTTGGTGCTGTGGGTACACTGCTTCTGGTGTGGACGGAAGCGAATACCAACTATGTAATTACGATGATTGGTTTGCTGTTTATCGGTTTCGGAGTATCCTTTACGATTCCCTCGCTGATGGCGGCTGTAGTCTCTTCTGTCCCGAAGGAACAGACCGGTGCGGTATCCGGCGCTCTTAACGCAAGCCGTCAGCTCGGCGCCACGCTAGGGGTTGCCATTCTCGGTGCGATTCTGAGCAGCAGCGCTTCGTTTATTGACGGCATGCATCTGTCGTTCATCGTGACAACCGTTATCTTGTTTGGCGGGAGTAGCTTGTCGTTCTTATTTATCGATAGAAAAAAATAAAACAGCGGCAGTCAAGGACGAGATGTTCCGTCCAAGGCTGCCGCCGTTTGTTGTCCCTGGCTATTCAATCTGCCAAGGAGGAAATGCCAGTTTTTCTTGCCCGTTTCATCGTATACATAGCTTCATCCGCGTTCTTCATTAATGTCGTGATGTCCGTGGCATCTCGAGGAAATTGGCTGACTCCGGAGCTAAACGAAATCGGAATTTCAATCCCTTTATACGTAAAAGGGCTCTTCTGTAAGAGAGACAACCGATGGTCGACTAAACGATCTAACTCGCTATTTTCATCTATGGAGGAAATAATCCAAACGAATTCGTCTCCCCCAATCCGTCCGATCCTATCATCAGGTTTGGAACAGTTTTCCAACATAAGTGCAATATGTTTGAGATAAAGGTCGCCAACAAAATGCCCGTATCGATCGTTAATTGGTTTGAAATTATCCAGGTCAATTAAGATAAGAGCAAAACTTTCACGGCGCTCGATCTTTTCTAACAGCAGCTCATGAAGGGCAGCCCGGTTATATAAATCCGTAAGTGAATCATGGTGCGCTAAATATTTGTAATTTTGCTCGGAATTCAATAATTTACGTTCCGCAACCTTGAGAGACGTAACATCTGTCAGGTGCATCACGTATAGCTTCTCGTCGGTTTCCTCAATCAATTCAAGGCCCATAATCAAATCCAAATCGCCTTTCTTCGGATTATGCAGTTGAGCCTCCCACTGGACTTCATTCTCTTGCTGAACCAGAGCCAACATGTCGACTACGGGCATGTTATTCTCAAACTGGAAATAGCTCATAATATGATAGACAGGAATCCCGTCCAGCCATTGTTTGGCCCGGGGATTCATTTCTTTAACGTCTCCCTTTTGATCCAGAAGCAGAATGGCGGTCGGCGCAGACTTGAAAAGAATATGGAAGAGCTTGCGGTAATCCGGCATAATGTCATATTTACCAACCAAATGGCGGAGGGTAACAGCCCAGAGCAAATAGCCGATAAAAAATAGGATCATGGCATTTCGTGACGTTAATACTTTCGATTGCAAAAGGTAGATAACCAAGACAAACCAGGCAAACAGCAAAAATAAGCTGAGAAGCAGGGAACGCAGAACCTGTCGATGTTTGATTTCCTTCACACAATACCAAGAAACGGCGAGGATGATCACCGAAAGCAGGATATATCCTGCTATAAAGAGAACGGTAATAAGTAAAAATTGCGGATCAAGCGGACTTCGTCCATCCGTCACTTCAGCGTTATATAAGACGCGATGATCTTTGGTGATTAAAAACCCAAGCCACAATGTATACGGGGCTGCGTAAATGAAAGGCAACAATCGCTTGAAAGCCGAAGTTGCAGGGTTTCCGATGAGCACGCTGAGATGGACCAAACAGCAGATGACCAATAGAAGCATCGGGCTATTCCCATACAGAACAATTTGCATTTGATATTGAGGCAGCAAAGATGTTTTAATGTATTCTCCTAAAAAATAAAACTGAAAAGCCAGCATAAGCAGAGCGGCAATTCGGTTCAACATGCTTTTTATATTTCGATGTAGTAAGGTTACTGCCATGTAGAAAAAGAAAAAACTAGGGAGCAAAATCGTTAAGAAGTCCATGAAAAGTTCGTTCATTATAAAATGTACCTTCTCGTGATCGTATAGTGGAGTGTTCACTCTCACAGTAGCATGAATTTTGCTTGCTATGCAATAACAAAAGGGGAGGAAAATATAAGGTGATTTGACGAAGATTTTTAACTATCAATAAAAAGGGGATCGACTATGGAAATTAGAAATATGACTCGGCGTCTTCAGTTTCCTTTTCAAATGAGTATGAGATACAAGCTTATGATTCTAATGGTTATTATCGCTGTGCTGCCGTTAACCTTAGTAACGATTTTCGCTGCAAAGACGACCAAGCACTCACTAAGTCTGGAAATCATACGTTCTAACGAGTCAAGGATGGACTGGGCAGCGAAATATTTTGATGAAAAATTTGGCCAATTGCATTCGGTGGCGTATTCCCTTCTTATGGATAATAATTTATTTCCGAATACCAATGGCGAAACGATTAGCGCTGGTACCGGTCTGGATACAGGTAAACCGTATATAGACGAGAAGCTCAGATCTCTCTATGTGGCCAACAACACGAATATTGCTTCAATTTCTCTGTATCTGAATGCCAAACAGCGCCTCTATATTGTGGATAAAGATGCCGTTCGATCAACAGATCAGAAAGTGAATCCCGCTTTGGAAGAAGGAGAATCAGCCAACAACCATCAGACCGTCAATAAGATTGTGAAATCTACACACAATAATTTCAAATTGATACGCAGCATGAATCGGTTTGAAGATCGCGAAATTCTTGGCGGCGTGTTTATTGAAGCCAGATGGAATATGATGGATAATGTCATCAACATGATCCATTCGGAGCCCAATAGCGAAGTGCTTGTATTGGATGCGCAGGGAAACATGATGTACAACCCTTACCCCGTACAAACGATGATGGATCAGGAAATGCTGGAAAAGGCGATACACGGCCCAATGGAACCAGGCTTTATTAAATCCAAGCAAGGAATTCTGTTTTATCAGCCTGTTGTGTCGGCCAACTTATGGATCGTGAAATTTATCCCGATTAGCTATGTGAATGAAGGCGCTTCCACGACGCTGAGTTTTAGTTTTTATACAGCGATGGTCTCTACACTGTTGGCGATTATTCTTTCCGTATTGATTGCTTATTTCACGACAAAGCCAATTATTCGATTAACGAGGTCGATGAAGGCCTTGGAGCACTTGAATTTCAACGTGGGTGTCGACAAGGTGCGAAGCGATGAGATCGGTACACTGGAGAGACGATTTAATTCCATGCTGCTGAAAATTAAAGAGCTGGTGCAAATTGAGTATAAAAGCAAAATTGAGAAGAGGACCGCACAGCTGAAAGCGATGCAGGCACAGATTAATCCTCATTTCCTGTATAATGCGCTGCAATCCATAGGCGGGGTTGCCCTCTCCCGACATGCACCGGAAATTTATGAGTACGTCAGAGCGCTTAGCGAGTTATTTCGTTATACGATCAAAATGAAATCGGATCTGGTCACCGTGGCTGATGAAATCGAACATGTCACGAACTATTTGCAGATTCAGAAATTGCGTTTTCAAGACATGATTCATATTCAAATGGACATCGAAGAGGACTGTGGACATTACGAGCTTCCCAAGTTCATCCTTCAACCTATCGTAGAAAATTGTTTTGTCCATGGTTTGGAAGGAAAGATGGGCCAATGGATCATCACGATCAGAGTCGAGAAAATGATGGATGACATCGAAATTAGTATTGAAGATAACGGACTAGGCATAGATGAGGCTCGATTGGAGGACATTCGGCGACAATTAAGCCGCCCTGGGGAGGATCAAGTGATAGGGGAAAGCATGGGAATGAACAATGTGAATTCACGGATTAAGCTTATTTTTGGTCAAGAGTACGGGATGTTTGTTACAAGCTCGAAAGGTGCCGGAACGACGGTCAAAGTCGTTATCCCCGCCATTGTTAAAGGAGAGGAGCCTATACAATGAAAGCTGTCATTATTGATGATGAATTCTGGGTCCGCAACAGTATAAGGCATTTGGCTGATTGGGAGCGACTAGGCATCTCTCAGGTTGAGGAAGCCGAAGATGGGCTTAGCGGCCTAAATATCATAGCGCAGATTCATCCTGAAATCGTCATAACGGATATGAAAATGCGAGGCATGGACGGAGCTCAGCTATTGCAAAAAATAAGTGAAGATTACCCGTTTATACGCAAGATTGTCATTAGCGGATTTGATGATTTTACCTATACGAAACAGGCGATTTTATCCAAGGTGGATGAATATCTGATCAAGCCGATCAACCCGGAAGAGCTGAACAGAGCTTTGGAGAAAGCGGTTCGAGAGTTGGGCGTAACACGGGGGATTCATGCGGCCAAGCCGTTGGATAAGCAGTTATTGAAGGTCATTACCGAGATGAAGCACACGGTCACCAGGCATTTTCAAGAGATGAACACAGAGGCGATCAAAAAAAGTTTTAAGCAGTTGGAGCAAGTGTTGAGCGATCAAGAAAGCCTGCAGCCTGGACTGAATAATTCACTCTACAAGCAATTCATGCTGCTATTGGAGGAGCAATGCGCCCTTTCAGGAAGCGAATTAACTCCGGATGCTCAAGCAAGCGTCAGCCATTTTTTTGTTACGGATGATACGAAGGTAATGGAGTGGATCGAGGTGTTAACTACCACCTATGTCGGGATCTTGGAAGCACTTATTCACCAAAGGAAAAATAAGAATCGCATTAATATCGACGAGATTCGGAAGTATCTTGATCTTTCCTATGCCGAGCAAGTGAGTCTAGGTACTATTGCGAACACATTTTTTGTCAGCAAAGAGCATCTCTCCCGCATGTTCAAACAAGAAGTGGGCGTCACCGTCATGGATTACTTGATTGCCAAGAGGATGGAGAAAGCGCTGGAGCTTCTTCAGGACGCCTCTGTATCTATCAAGAGTGCCGCAGAAGCAGTCGGCTATTCCGATCTCACTTATTTTCACCGCATATTCAAAAAAATGACAGGAATGACGCCATCTCAGATGAGACAGGATGATGAATGAGCTTAAGCCAGTGGAGTGATATCAATATTATCCAATCCGAGATGCTTTTTCTGTCCAATGAATGGTGGCGCTTTCTTAAGTATACTAGGTTCGTAAGCGTTACCATAACAAAGGGGGCGACAAAATGAAGAAAGCATTTGTAATGATAGTTGCTACGGCTCTGCTAGGAAGCACGGTAGCTTGTTCTTCGGGTCAAAGCACGCCAAGCGCTGGAGGAAGCAGCAATGCCAAAAGCGAGGGGGCGGCTAAAAAGGTTGAATTAAAAGTATTCCTTGGCGGCTTGGACCGTTTTCGCGATCAATTTGAGAAGTATTTCGCTGAATTTGCTAAAAAAGAAAAGAAAGAGAAAAATATCGAGGTTACGATCAATACCGAGTATCCGGGCTCCGATAATTCCACACAAATTTTGAAAACGCGTCTAGCCACCGGCGATGTTCCCGATATTTTCAGTTTGCATGCCGTGAACGACATTCCTGACTATTACAAAGCCGGTTATTTGGACGATTTAACGAAACAACCGCTTTCCCCTAAGCTAATTGATGGCATTAAGTCACTCGTGACAATTGATAATAAAGTCGTAGCGGTACCTATGGAAAGCTTGGCATGGGGGTATCTTTACAACAAAAAAATCTTTAAAGATTTAGGCATCAAGCCGCCGTCCACTTTGACAGAAATGAAGGCTGTTGTTCAAAAGCTGAATGACAATAAAATCAAGCCGTTTATGCTAAGTTACAAAGAAAGCTGGATTCCTCAGCTGTTCTTGCCTCTGGCCATTGGTGGGTTAGGCAACTCCAGCCACAAGGATTTTGTTGATAAAATGAACAAAAACCAAGGAAGCTTTGCAGATGTGAAAGAGATGTTCGGAATCATCGATCTTGTTAACAGCAATGGCACTGATCGTGTATTTGAAGTAGGCAACGATGACGGGGCTGCTGATTTCGCTGCCGGCAAAGCCGCTATGTGGGTGCAAGGTCCATGGGATGCAGACAGCCTATTGAAGGCTAATGATAAGTTCGAATTCGGGGTTGCTCCACTTCCTATTAATGATGATCCTGCTGCAACACTAATCAACGTATCCGTGTCAACTTCCTTAGCGATGGCTTCCCAAGGGAAAAATAAAGAAGTTTCGGCGGATCTGCTGAACTTCATTTTGGATGATCAAGCGTCGAACGATCTGTACCAAGGTTTGAAGTTCAATCCAGTGTCCAAAAACCACACGTTCAAACCGTACCCTTGGGTCGAGGACGCTTCCGTTTTTGTAAACAAAGGGCAATCGTATAAAGATCCGCAGATTCCAGCTGCCGTGAAAGATGAGTCGGGCAAAGCGCTTCAAGCCTATTTTAACAAGAAAATGTCCGCAGATGATGTCATTAAAGATCTGGATAAAACGTGGAAAGATGCGAATGCGATAGCCAACAAAAAATAAAGATTGGAAGTCATGTTGTGCTCTGCCCCGGTCCTTGTAAGATCAAGGCAGAGCACGAGATTTTCCTAAGGAGTGAGCCCACGTGCTGAAACGCCTTGCCAAAGATCATACATCATTGATTTTGTTCGTGCTGCCCGCTTTTATCATGTATGTGATATTTCTGGTTATTCCGATGCTCCAAGGCTCGTATTACAGCTTTACGAATTGGGATGGCTTGAACAAACATTACAGTTTCATTGGGATAGAGAACTTTATAGAAGCTATTCGCGATGATGCGAATTTTCGATCCTCGATTGTATTCACGGCCAAATACGTCTTGTTTGCTGTCGTTTTCCAGAACGCCATAGCGCTGCTGCTTGCCCTCATGATTGAATCTCAAAGCAAAGGAAAAGGGTGGCTTAGAACCATTTTTTTCATGCCTAGCATGTTAAGTATTATCATTAGTACGTTCATGTGGGTATTCGTGTTTACAAAGGTCATGCCTGCATTGTCCAAGTATGCCGTTTTGAAATTTCTCGATATTTCGTGGTTGGGCGACCCCAACGTCTCTTTTTTCACGATCATGCTCGTTTCGGTTTGGGGCGGTATTGGAACTTTAATGATTATTTACATGTCGGCCATTCAAGGCATTCCCATGCATCTCAAAGAAGCGGCTATTATTGACGGCGCCAAACCTTATCATATGCTGCGCTATATTACTCTGCCGTTGATTGCGCATGCGCTCACGATCTGCATCTTTTTAACCTTGAACAACTCGTTTAAAGTGTATGACCTAATCTATGCTTTGACAGGCGGAGGACCTGCCCGGGCAACGCAAGTTATCTCTATGAATATTCTGGAAGAGGCTTATCAGCGCAATTTTCGATACGGATATGCGAGCGCGAAAGCAATTATTCTCTTCCTGATCATACTTGTCATTACGCTTATTCAAGTGTCGGTGATGAAGAAGCGGGAGGTAGAGGCATGAACAAGCGGCAGTATTCGGGGCTGTCTCTATGGGTACTAGGCATCTTGGCTGTTTTTTTCCTTTTTCCGATCTACATGGCTATATTGAATTCTTTCAAAACGCAGGGAGAGATGTACAGCTCCGTTCTAGGCTTACCCGTCAAGCTTCACATTGAGAATTATTTGCAGGCCTTTAGCAAAGCGAACATGCTTAAGAGTGGCTGGAATACGATTGTTGTCACTGTAACTGGCATTGTGGTCATTGTGTTATGCAGCTCTTTGGCGGGCTACAAGCTTTCCCGAACGCCTGGAAAGTTGAGCAATGTGATATTCTTGCTGTTCGTATCCTCGATGCTGATTCCTTTTCAGACGATAATGGTTACTTTAACGAAGATGGCAAAATCGCTAGGACTGCAGGGCTCGCCATTTGGTTTGGGCATTGTTTGTGCCGGACTTGGCGTCAGTATGGCCGTGTTTCTGTATCACGGTTTTGTGAAAGGCATTCCACGAGAGCTCGATGAGTCGGCGAAAATGGATGGATGCAGCGAAGTAAAAACCTTTTTCATGATCATTTTACCGCTGCTGCTGCCGATTACCTTTACGATTGGTATCCTCAATCTGTTGTGGTTGTGGAACGATTTCCTCTTGCCGGTGCTCATGCTGACCGATTTCCGCCAATATACGTTAGTTTTGACCATCAATATGTTCTTCGGCAAGTACAGCCGGGAATGGTCGCTCATTCTGGCCTCTCTGATTTTGTCATCCATTCCGATCGTCGTCATATTTGCCTTGTTCCAACGTTGGATTATCCAAGGGATTACGGACGGGGCTGTAAAAGGATGACGGAATGACAAGAATTATGCATAAGGGTACTGCAAAATTAGTCGAAATCAGTCGAATGGTTTTCGGGAAACCGCCCATATTGGGTGGTTTTTTCGTTTTTTCAGGCCTATTATCCTAGCGGAATCGCGTGTTTTTCCTTGTTTTTACATATTCTTCACATTTTAATCACACTTCTATCATCAATGTCAAATATGTTGAAAGAGAGTATTTGCCCAAATGAAATGAAGCAGACGGAGGTTTCCATCCCATGAGGAAGTACAGTTCACTCAAGAGTACCACAATCATCGCAGTCGTTACCGCGATAACCGTCACCATAGCGGGTTGCAGCGCACCAGCAAGCACCGCTAAACCAGGGGCAAACGGACGAACGGGAACACGTCAGATGACCGTAGAAACACAAGTTGTTAAATTGTCGGACATCGGTGGCGGGCAGGTCTTTACAGGCTCGATCACGCCGGCCTTCACTACGAATCTTTCTTCCAAAGTGAATGGCCGCATTACTTCTCTTGATGTGAATATCGGGGATAAAGTGACGGTCGGACAGGCTTTAGCGCACATTGATACCACTACGCTTCAGCAATCTGTCGAGCAGAGCAAAATCGACTATGCTTTAAGTCAAGTACAGTACAACAAAGTGGTGAATGATCAGGCGAACAGTCTGGCTCTAGCTCAGAAAACGCTGGCCGTTCAGCAAGCCGCTTACGAGAAAACCATTAATGATCAGAAGAATGCTGTGGCTCTGGCGCAAACGCAATTAAATAATGCGATTACGACTCAGCAAAATTCGATTGAAACCGCAAAACAAGGGGTATCTACGGCACAAGTAGGCTTCAGTAAAGCACAAGCTGATGCCGCTACCGCCGTGACTGTCGCCCAGACGAACTTGAATTCCCAGTTAGACAGCTTATTAACAACACAGAATAATAATATAGATGCTTCTCAATTAAGCGTGCAGCAAGCTGTTGCTGCTTACAATTCAGCTCTTCAGACGGGGAAAGACGTAGACAGCGCATTAGCTAAGCTGCAAACGACACAGCTTTCCTTGCAGCAAGCGCAGCAGGCGCAGTATAAAGATACACAGTCGGCGCAGCAATCGTTGACGAGCTTGCAAAATGCGCTGTTGACGGCACAAAGCTCACAATCGGTACAAGTTGCGCAGGAATCCTTAAATTCAGCGCTATTATCACTGGCTAATACACAAGCGACCGCTGCAGCTCAGCTGGATCTCAGCCGTACTCAGCTGGCGCAGTCACAATCTTCTCAGGATATTTCCAAAAACAGTGCGGAGGCTGCGCTCGAACAATCCAAGCAGCAGCTGAAATCTGCCCAGTCTACGGATTCCTTGGAGGTAAGTGCTGCTCAGCTGCAGCAAGCTCAAACTAGGCTGAGTATTTTAAGTGAACAGCTTCAAGATGGTGTGTTGACGAGCCCTGTTGCAGGGATCGTAAGCGCGATTCTGGTTCCAGTCGGACAGAATGCCGGACAAGCTGCTGTCATGTCGATTGCTACGGTAGATCCATTGTTGGCAACCGTAAACGTATCCGAAGCATCCATTGGCAAAATCAAGTCCGGCTCACCGATGTCGGTTAAAATTCCTACATTGAATAAAACGTTTGATGGAACCGTGTATACCATTCATCCAACCATGGACGCTACGTCCAAATCTTTCCTGGTCGACATCAAAATTAAAGATGATAACCATGAAGTATTGCCTGGGATGTTTGCGGAATCGTCACTCAAAAGTGAGGGTAAACAATCCATCGTTGTACCTGCAGACGCCGTGCTCAGCCAACCAAGCGGTAATGCGGTATACATTGTGAAAGACGGGAAAGCGTCTAAGGTGCTTGTAAAAGTAGGCGTGATGACCAGTTCATCCTTCGAAATTACTAGCGGGCTGAAAGTTGGAGATGAGCTTGTCGTTAAAGGACAAGAGCTGCTCTCTGATAACGTTCCGGTTCAGATTAATCAACCAGGACAAGAAAATGGAGCAGGCAAAGGCCAGGGGCAGGCCGGTCAGGGTCAAGGCAAGGGCGGAGGCCAAGGGCAAGGACAAGGACAGGGTGGTCAAGGCCAAGGCCAAAGCAGAACTGGCGGACAAGGCGGTCAAGGCGGCCAGGGTGGCGGTCAAGCTGGTCAAGGCCAAGGCCGAAGCGGCGGCCAAGGACAAAACGGACAAGGCACCCCAGGTAAGGGAGCTGACCCATCAGGGGCTAAGCCAACCGGCAACGGCGCTGATGCAGCAGCTCCGAAAGCGGGGGCTGGACAGTGAAATTAGCTAATTTCTCCGTTCATCGTCCTGTCACCATCTTGATGATCATGATTTCACTCGTGATCGTAGGCTCGATCGCAATTCCGCTACTCCCCGTGGATCTGTACCCGAACCTGGAAATTCCATCAGCAACGGTATCGGTTTCTTGGAGCGGCGCATCGCCAGGACAGATTGAACAACAAATTACGAAGCCGATTGAGAATGCAATGGCTACCGTCACAGGAGTCACGAGTATATCCTCGAGCTCCCGTACGGGATCAAGTAACGTTACCCTGCAATTTAATTACGGAACGAATATTGATCAGGCAACCCTGACCATGCGGGATAAATTAGATCGTGTCCGAAGGCAGCTTCCTACGGATGCGGATGCCCCTGTCGTTTCACGTGTAGATCCGAACAGTACACCAATCATGACGTTAGCCTTGTATGGTAAAACAGATCTGGTCACACTGCGCGACATCGCTGACAATATTGTGAGTCCTGATGTTCAGCGATCCGATGGCGTTGCATCGGTTGGGGTTACCGGCGGACGTGTCAGACAAATACAAATTCTTGTCGAACCAAGTCGCTTGCAGCAATACAATATCTCTTTCAGTACGTTGGTTTCAGCTCTCGGTAATGATAACTCTTCCACGGACGCCGGTCTTGTGAATAAAGGCAGCCAACTGGTGCCTTTGCATATTGACGGAGAATTTAAGTCAACGGCTGATATCGGAAAAGTACAGGTTCAGCTAGGACGTGGACAAACGATCGCGCTAAGCGAACTCGGTACTATTATTGATACTTATCAAGATGTTACGCTTGAAGCGCGCAAAGACGGAGAAGTCAGCGTTTCCCTCTCTGTTCTTAAGCAATCGGATGGGAACACGGTTTCCGTGTCCACCAACATTCAGAACTCGCTTCAAGAAATTCAATCCAAGCTTCCGGAAGGCATGCATATCGCGGTATTGAATGATTCCGCCAAGTTTATTCGCGATTCCTTACGTACCGTTGTTGAGCATACGCTGCTTGGTGGCGTGTTCTCGGTCATCATCTTGTTGTTCTTCTTGCGAAGTGTAAGGGCGACGCTCATTATCGGTGTCGTTATTCCGATTTCAATCATAAGCACATTCAGTATGATGTATTTCGGTCATCAGACGATTAACACCATCACGCTCGGGGGCTTGGCGCTTGGTCTTGGTTCACTCGTAGACTTCGCGGTCGTTGTTTTGGAAAGTATTTTCCGTAAGCGCCATGAAGGCTTGTCTCCTGAAGAAGCTGCCAAAGTAGGAACAGCCGAGGTAGGTACAGCGGTTATGGCTTCAGCATTGGCTCAAATTGCGGTTTTTGCGCCGACGGCTTTCATTAGTGGCTTAGTTAAACAGTTTTTCTGGCCGATGGCATTGGTTGTTTGTTTCTCCCATATAGCCGCATGGTTTGCCGCTGTAACATTGGTGCCAATGCTAGCTGCGAAAATTTTGCGCCGCAAAGTCGATGAAGAACTGCCAACCGGCAGAAGCCTGAACCCTTTCGTTTGGTTCGGCAGAGGTATGGAGTTTCTCACGAAGGTGTACGGAAGGCTGCTGCGTTGGTCAATGCTTCATCGTTGGGTGATTATCTCGATAACAGTTCTGTTATTCGCTGCCAGCGTGTACTCGGTTCGTTTTGTTGGTAGTGAGTTAACGCCAAAAACAGATCAAGGGCAAGTCAACTTAAATATCAATCTGCCGCAAGGGACAGATTTCGCCGTGACGAATCAAGTAGCTTCTACACTGGAGACGAGATTGAAAGACGTGCCGGAAATCGATACGGTCTTTACTTCTGTCGGATCTGCCGGTGGCGGAGCCTTTCAATCAGCGTCAACGAATACGGGAAGCATTCAGATCCGGTTAAAACCGCTCAGTGAGAGAAAGAAAAGTACCGATCAAGTCGCCGAACAAATCCGGACGCTCACAACGGGCTTTGCAGGTGCGCAAATCGGTGTAAGTGTTCCATCCGGTGTACGTCTGCCAGGACTTGGCGGGGGCGGCAACTTTGGTGGCGGCGACATTCAAGTTGATTTATCCGGACCGGATTTAGCCGTACTGCAAAAGCTGGGCGACCTCGTCGCACAGGAGATTACTTCCGTAGACGGCACACGTAATGTGCAAAATACGTTAGATCGTTCGATTCCACAGTTTAATTTAACGATCGATCGCGATGCAGCGGCGCATTACGGCGTTTCGTTAAGAGACGTGATGACGGCACTGCGTACAGCTTATCAAGGAAGTGTGGCTACGCAGTTTAAAACCGCTAGCTCGCAAATTTCCGTTCTAGTGAAGTATCCGAATGAATTCACCAATAAGTTGGAGAATTTCAACAATGTGACGATCAATACGGCAAGCGGAACGATTGTCCCTGTTAGTCTCATTGCCAAAGTTGAGCCAGGTACAGGACCTGCACAAATTCGCAGACAAGATCAGAACCGTGTGGCGTCGGTGCAAGCTTCCGTATTTGGCGCATCCGTAGGGGAGGTATCGGCGCTCGTCAAAGCGAAAATTGATGCGATTCAACCACCGGACGGTTACCAAGTTAAAATGGGCGGCCAGCAGACTAGTCAGAATGATTCTTTTAAAAGCTTATACTTAGTTCTTATTCTATCCGTCGCTTTGGTGTACATGGTTATGGCTAGCCAATTTGAATCGTTATATGGTCCATTCATCATCATGTTCTCCCTACCGCCAACGTTTATTGGCGGCATACTGGGACTTCTCGTCACACATCGAACGATTAATATGAACTCTATCATTGGAATGATCATGCTAATAGGGATTGTCGTTAATAATGCCATTGTATTAATCGATTATACAAACCAATTGCGTGCCAAAGGGATGCCGCTGTTCGATGCTTTAATTGAAGCGGGTAAAGTGCGGTTGCGGCCTATTCTGATGACTACGGCGACAACGGTTCTAGCAATGCTGCCCCTTGTTATCGGATTTGGGGAAGGTGCGGAGACACAGGCTTCCATGGCAACGGTTGTAGCTTTTGGTTTGACTTTATCCACTTTAGTTACACTTGTATTGGTTCCTGTTGTTTACACATTGCTGGAAGGTTGGAAAAATGGCATTACAAAAAGATTTAAACGCAAACCAACCATTACCCAGGAGCCAGGGACGATCGTTTAGTGATAGAGATCTACGAAGATAGCTTTCATGATGGAAAGCTTTAAGGAGAAGGAACATGAAAACAGTGAAACGTAACGTTACTTTCTGGCTGCTAGGTTTTCTGCTTTTTAGTTCCTTTACAGCTTTCTCGGTATTTCCCGGGAAAGTTTTTGGGGAAACTAACAGCCCTATTACAGCCACATCTGACATGAACTCTGCCTCGATTCAGCAAATTCGGGGCGGGAAAGGTTTTACGGTTGTTTTGAAGAAAGACGGTACCGTTTGGACATGGGGAAATAACCTTCGCGGTAAGCTGGGGGGAGGACTGAGCAATCGTAATCAAGCGACACCAATTAGCGGATTGTCGGGTATTACAGCCATTGCGGTTGGTTCGGCTCATTCCTTGGCACTCAAGTCGGACGGCACCGTGTGGTCTTGGGGGGAGAACACCTTCGGCCAGCTGGGCGACGGATCCACAATAGATCGGTCGACACCTGTCCAAGTGGCTAATCTCACTCATGTGACGGCAATTTCCGCAGGTAGTTTCCACTCGGTTGCCATCAAGGACGATGGAACAGCTTGGGGCTGGGGAGATAATACGTACGGTCAACTCGGAGACGGTACGAATACTACCCAAAATAAGCCCGTTCAAGTCCTCGGCAATATCGCATCTGTTAAAGCGATAGCGAGCGGTGCTTACCATACTTTGGCGCTTGATCAAGACGGCGTTGTATGGGCTTGGGGCGACAATTTCTTTGGCGAGCTTGGTTATGGCTTTGATCAGAACCGTTTGAGTACGCCGATTATGGCTACAAGCGCCAACTGGCATATAACTCAGATCGCTGCCGGATTCGACTACTCATTAGCCCTTAAAGATGACGGTACTGTGTTAACTTGGGGATTGATCGATTCGGACCCAAGCACAATGTATAGCGCTATTACGACTAATTCGCCTGATGAACATAAGTACCCAGTTCTTATCTCCGGGCTGGATCACGTGTCTCAAATAACGGCTGGAGGTTCCCATGCTGCTATTTTAAAAGAGGATGGCAGCGTCTATACATGGGGAAACAATACCTCTGGTCAGTTAGGCGTTGGAACCGGAATTGATGGAAGAACATGGAGTCAAATATTTCCCGATCGTGTAAATAATTTGCCGGAAATAACAGGAATAGGGGCAGGTTCCAATTCCACTTTTGCAATCGATAAAGAGGGTAAGCTTTGGGCATGGGGGAACAACAGTTACAGCCAGCTTGGCGACAATACCCTGAATAATCAAGCTACTCCGGTTCAAACAAAAGTGGACGAGTGGTTGAATCCTTCCGTGGTTAAGCCCGGCGAAGGGACAGTTATTATAAAAGCACCTAAAGATCAGCCCCTTATGGCGAGCGAAAGCAATACATTTATTATAAAAAATAATCAGCTGTACGGTTGGGGCAGTAACACGTTCGGCCAATTGGGAGACGGAACGCATACTTCCGCCATTTCTCCGAAGGCTTTAAGTTTGGACGGGATTTCTGCCATTGAAGGCGGAGATACTCACATGGTTGCCGTTAAAAAGGATGAGACCCTATGGACATGGGGGCAAAACTTCTTTGGTCAATTGGGCGATGGAACAACGACGCCAAGCACGGCACCCGTTCAAGTAAAAGGCTTGAACGGTGTGGTATCCGCGACAGCTGGAAGCAATCATACTTTGGCCTTGCTTAATAATGGTTCTGTTTGGAGTTTTGGCGACAATACCTATGGACAATTAGGCCATGACACAACGGCAGCGTCGAACCAAATTATCCAACTTTCCAACATTGTTGCTATCGCTTCAGGCGCTAATTTTAACTTAGCCCTAGAAAATACCGGGAAAATCTGGGCATGGGGAGATAACACGAGTGGACAGCTAGGAGATGGGACGCTTGCCAGTAAGCAGCAGCCTGCGCAGATTTATGATCTAGCTGGTGTTATCGCGATATCGGCCGGTAAGAACTTTGCGCTTGCTCTAAAGGATGACGGCACCGTCTGGGCTTGGGGCTACAATGCCTTCGGACAGCTAGGGAACGGAACAACCGTTAATCAGTCGAAGCCGGTTCAAGTGACGACATTGCCTTCCATGAAGTCCATACATGCAGGCTCTTATCACAGTCTAGCGATTGCGAAGGACGGAAGTGTTTGGGCTTGGGGCCAAAATCTTTTTGGACAAATCGGCGATGGTACGAAGGCCAATCAGAATAAACCGGTACAAATCAAGGGGATTGCCAAAGCAGATGATGCTGCGGCAGGCGGGACACATAGCGTAGTGAAAGGAACGGACGGCACCATTTGGACGTGGGGCGGCAATTACACAGGCCAACTGGGGAGCAGTTCCTTAGCAAATCGCAATCTGCCGGAGGTTGTTACTGGGTTAAATGCTTCTTTCAATGACTTGGAAGGTCACTGGGCGAAGGGAAATATTCTTCAAGCATCAGAGCAAGGCATTGTAAATGGCTATAGCGACGGCAGCTTTCTTCCTGATCGTGTCATTACCAGAGGCGAATTTCTGAAGCTTGCGGTTACGGCTATGCATCTGCCTATTGCTTCAGAAAACACAGGCGGCGCCTGGTATCAACCCTACGTTGACGCTGTACAAAAGGCGGGCATTCTGCAAGCGGGGGACCTGCAACAGGGCTGGGATCTTCCGATTACCCGTCAGGAGATTGCAACCGTTGCTCTCCGTGTCATAACCCCGGATTTGCAAAAAGCAAATACCGTCATTGACCCAAGCTTTGTGATGAGCGAAGCCGTGAGTAAAGGAATTATACAAGGTTTAAGCGACGGAAGTTTGGCACCGAATGAAGCAACGACAAGAGCGCAAGCGGTCGTCGTTGTCGAGCGTGTCGGAAACGTTCTGCAAGGCAAGTAATTCTAACCAGATAGCTGAATAGGGAATCTGTTAAAGGTACAGCTGGAACACGAAGAGTGAATATTACTCTTGTGATCCAGCTGTATTTTTTCGTGTTGCACCAGAAAGATGGATAGAAAGATTTTCTATCTATCCTGCTTTCCATATTTATGTATAATAGGAAGGGGAGTATTTTCCATAAACTAGTTAGGGAGAGATTTATTTGAAAGTGCACACTCGCTATGTAATATCTACTTTACTAGCACTTACGCTTTTGGGAGGAAATGGCCAAGTATTCGCAGCTCAAGCCACCAGTGTTTCGCATTGGCAAACGAAGGAGCTGGACGGTGAGGTCTATGTGAAGGCATCCGACGTTGTCAAAACGCTTGGGGGAAGTGGAAATTACCGGGCTGAAGAGAACGATTTTAGCTATACTTCTGCATCACGTATAACGGAGGTAGTCAAGAAGGTATCTCCATCCATAGTCGGAATTATTGGCAAGCCGATGAGTGGGAGCCAGGCTTCGTCGGACAACCGTTTTAATTTAGCACATGGCACTGGAATTATTGTTCAATCCGATGGGCTTATTGTTACCAATGCGCATGTAGTCGAAGACATGAAGCAGATTATCGTAGTAACCTCAGACGGGAAGCAATATGCGGGAAAAACGATTCATTTGGATGAAGAAAGCGATCTGGCGGTCGTTCAAATCGACGTCAAAGACCTGCCGGCAGCCACATTCGCCAAAAGCAGCAATGTTGAGGTCGGTGAACTTGTTGTTGCAATCGGCACACCGATTACTTTTGCGCTTCGCAACTCCGTTACCTACGGCGTGATTAGCGGGACTGACCGCTCGCTGCATTCAACGTATCGCCTGCTCCAAACCGATGCGGCTATTAATCCAGGCAATAGCGGCGGGGCATTAGTTAATCTGCAGGGTGAGGTTATCGGTATTAATTCATTGAAGTTATCTGCCGCAGGCATCGATGGACTTGGATTCGCTATTCCTTCAGACACAGTTCAATATATTTTGAATCAGTTTATAAAATTCGGCAAAGTCAAACGACCTGCGCTTGGTCTGGAAGTAGAGGAGAGCTGGGCGGCTGTTGTCGGGCTTCCTACAGATGAGCCGCTTAAGGTTTCGCGCGTAGATCCGCATACGTCCGCTGCCGATGCCGGAATTAAAGAAGGCGATGTCCTGTATTCTGTCAATAATTCCAATGTGAAAACACTGGTTGATTTAAATGAGTTATTGAAACAATATCTACCCGGAGACAAGGTTACTTTGACCCTGCAGTCTAACGGAGACATTATCCAAAAGGATATTATCTTGCTGGATGCGACCCAAACCCAATAAACTCGGAAGGTGACAAATGATTAAATTACGCTCTACATACCTGATTTTACTAGCATTTATACTCATCATGATTCAACCGCTCAGCGCTTTTGCCGCTGATACAGAAACGAAGGATCAATCCGTACAGATTCAATTGAAGCTTGGTGAAGATCATATTACGATTAACGATCAATCCATTTCGGTTGAAACTCCTTATGCGAACAATGGCGTGACGCTTGTACCTCTGCGAGTCATCACATCGGCGTTCGGCGCAGCGTTAAGCTGGGCATCTGAAACACAGACGGTAGGACTCACCTATAATGGTACATCCATTTCGTTACAAATCGGCAGCACAACAGCGACAGTCAACGGGAAAGAAGAACAAATCGAAGTTGCTCCCGAGTTGAAAAATGGGACGACCATGGTACCACTCCGATTCATTTCGGAAAAGTTCGGAGCCAATGTGAAGTTTGATGAAGCGACTTCAACGATTGCGATTTCCAGCACGCGTGCAGCCGGCACGGATGCCGGAGGCATTGATTCAGATCTAGGAAAGACGCATATCGGCAACAGCTATTATGGCTGGTCGATGAAATATCCGACAGGTTTGGTGAAGAGTTATCAGAGCTTTAAGGAAGATTATGTTTCATTCAATGATGCAAATGGTGAGTACCACATTAACATTTCGGTGAAGTCCGATATGACCGAGAATATGTCGGAGGATGCTCTACTGGACTTGTTGGTGGATGAAACAGATGGTGAACCGCTGCTAGAGAAAAAATATGTTTCAAGCAGTGCACATCCATACGCGCTCATTAAATCCAAGGATGATGGTGAACTCTTTGAATATCGCGCTTATCAAAGCGGCGACAAAGTATATATCCTTATTTTCACGATTATAAAGGAAGAAACGGATAAAGTCATAACGAAACATAATGCTTATCAGGATCTATTAAACAGCTTCCAAATGTCATTCGATACAAATGTTAAAACCTTGAAAGACCTTTCGACAGTGAAAGATGGCTTGCGCATGTATACGGATGAAACGTATGGGATTTCCATCAAGATCCCAGCTGACTGGTCGAAATCCGGTAGCAACAGCGAAATGATTCAATTCATTGATCCGAAGAAAAAAAGAAGTATCGGTTACAAAGTGACCTCCAAGTCGGATAGCGATACGCTGCAAAATTGGTCCGATCGAGATGCTGCCAATTATAAGCAGCTGTATACTCCAGCATATAGCAAAATGGAAGCTTCACGAAGTATCGTCGTTGACGGGAATCAGGCGCTTGTGACGCGAACATCGAATACATTCGACACTCGCATTTGGGATTCAACGGAGAACGTGAATCTCATCAAAGGAAATTATAAATACTTTATAGCGATTGATTTTAGCAATAAGGATGATCTTTCCGATAGCTTTATTCAATCCACACTGCAATCGATTAAAATCGGTAAACCTTCCAGTTCGATCGGGACGATTAAAGATAGCTCGGAGAACTTGGATCGTTCGAAAACGAGTGTAGTGAAGAATAAGAATTATAACTACACGATTTCAATTCCTGATTACTGGAAGCTGAATGCAGCAAAAAGTAAAAACAGCAGTCTAGAGTATAACTTCGGGGCAGGGTATTTTCTGTTACTGCCTGATGATTCGGAACTATCTGGTTATACTCCCCAAGAGGTTATCAAACAAATTAAGGAAAAATCACTAGCAGAGTTCGGCGGTACTGATCTCAAAGAGACCGCCAACCGGACGGAAACCATCAATGGTGTTCAAGCGCTCTGGGTAGAATGGGAGTTTAAGAATCTCGTAACGACAGTCAGCTTCTTTCAAAAGGATGGAACTTCCTATCTGTTCATGACGATGTACCCGAAGGCAATCCAAACGGAGTTCTTGCAAAAACAAATTTTGGATACAATCAAATCCTTCCAAACAACGAAATAAAGCACCAAAAAAGCCGGAGACCATCTCCGGCTTTTTTGGTGCTTTTTATGCCGACAATTAAATATCGTCCGTCAAAACAAGTGTATCCCCGTTAACGGTTCCCTTCAGCTTCAACAACGAAAGATTAACGTAGGCCGTGCCGTCATAGGTAAAAGATCCCGTTCCTTTGGAATATTGGCTGTTGGTGGCGAATGAGCCGACAAGCTGGCCATTATAACTCAGCTGCAGCATGGGATCTCCCCAGCTAATCGTGTAGAAGCTGCTTAAGGTCGAAAGAGAGACATAACGCGCTCCATCCACTTGGATCAGTCCGAATTCACCTGTACTTTTTTGGGATTTTTCATCCTCTAAACTGAGAATCACCGTTTTAATTGCTTGGTAGCCGCTGCTTGGGTCACCAGGCACTTGCGGTTCAGGTGTTGCGGATGGGGAAGGCGTCGGAGATGGCGATGGCGTTGGGATGGCTGGCTGTACCTCCTTTTTCTTTAGCGAAATGCCGAGGTCGGCATCGAAAGAAACATCGTATCCGGTTGCTTCACCAAGAGCACGTACCGGCAAATAGGAAGTGCCGTCCACAACGATAGCTGGAGTTGCCAGTGTTTTGCCTTCAATTTGGAAGGGGAAAGCCCCCTGAATTGTTTTTCCTATTAAACTAGTAACTTCTTCTGCATGCGCAGAAAGTGTCGTAGCCAAGAGAAATCCGGCGATCCCGCCGATGATATACTTTTTCAAATGATGCACCGCCTATTGGGTAGATTGTCTATGATTAATAATACGCTATGTTGTTTTTGTGCTGCAACTGTATGGCTTTTGAAATTTACATAAAGTAAATGCAGAATTTATATAATCCCCGAACTCCTTTTATATACTTAAATTGCTTGAATATAGGGATTAGGTGGTAGAACAAAATGATCAGAAAACGCAACTTGCAAGAATGCCATTCTCTGTATAACTTAATCAATGATCCTGAGGTTTTTCCTTATGTGCGTTATAAATGCCAGTCGTATGAAGAATATTTATTCGTTACCAAGCAGTTAATGGTGGAAGAAGAGCAGATGACGTGTATTTCAAGAACGATTCTTAACGAGATCGGGCATCCCATTGGTACGATAGATTTATATAACATTGAGAATAGAGCAGGTTTCCTGGCGACATGGATTGGAGCTCCTTATTTCGGCCAAGGTTATAACCAACGGGCGAAGGAATCCTTTTTTACGGAACTTTTCCTTGAACATAGGATTGAAACGGTGTTTTTGAAAGTCAGGAAACAGAATATTCGCTCCAAAAAAGCCGTTGAAAAACTGCCGTATGCCAAATTAGCCAATGATTTGAACCCGCATGTTTATGCATCTATCAATTCTACTGAACAAATCTATGATTTGTATCAAGTGGAGCGGTCGGACTTTTTAGAAGCTAGTGAAGGTATGCAGCATGAGGTAGCGACATAATGAGAGAAATGGGCCGGTACTCCAGTGGGGGGCCGGTTTTTTCACTTTTGGGGACCTAGAGTCCTCTATTATGGAAAAAATGGGTCTGTATCCTCTTAAGGGGAACTACAGGCTCTTATTTGACCTTCATGACCCGCAGTTCGCGTCGAATTGGCAAAATAGCGGACCGTAGTTCCCCTCTACCTCTGAAACTGTGCGTTTCCCTAGAAATAGAGGACGCCAGTTCCCCTAAGGAAGCATCTTAGCCAGATTTCTGCGGCTCTTCTGATAGAAAATGATTTTACCCCCTACGAATCATGAGATTACCTATCACCCAATCGCCTTCAAAAGCGTTAAAATAGACATATCCATCCCTCTGGGATATAGACTTATATAAAACGGTGACACGATCACAGGTTTGAAGGGAGTATGTCAATGTTTTGGACTGTTGAGAAATTGCATGCGCGAATCCATGAACTGGAACCATTTCGCTACCGTGATGCGAGGGTTATCGATACTTTTCGAATGAAACACGATGCCGAAGGAGCGGTTGGAGCTTATCCGACAGAAGACGGCGAGTGGGGGAATATTCATATTGGAGATCGCTGGAAAGGGCGCGATGTCTACTACTGGTTAGCTGCGGACCCTGTTATCCCAGCTGAGTGGAAAGGAAAGAAGGTCATCGGCCGATTTAACTTAGGCCAAACGGGCGGAGGAACGAACAGCGGGTTTGAATCGCTGCTTTTTCTGAACGGGGAGCCGTATCAGGGCGTGGACTCGAATCATGAGGAAGTATTTTTCGCTGAGGAACTGATAGGTTCTACGATCCAGCTTCGCTTCCGCTTATGGTCGGGGTTAGGCGGCTATCAAAGCCACCTTGAAATGGAAAGCCAGCTGGAGATGGCAGCTTTGTGCTGGCTGGATGAAGCATGCGACGATTTGTTCTACACAGCCAAAGCTTTGCTGGAAACGATTCGCATCCTGGATGAAAATCGTCCGGAACGGCACCAGCTGCTGTCTATGCTGGATCAAGCTTTTCTGCTGCTCGATTGGTCAAGGCCGGGCAGCGATGCCTTTTACCACTCAGTTGCCAGCGCGCAGGAGCAGCTTCAAAATGCGTTGTCAGCGGTGCCCAAGCTGCACTCGGTTGTGGTTCAATGCATCGGGCACACGCATATCGATGTCGCATGGCTCTGGCGTTTGAAGCATACGCGGGAAAAAGCCGCAAGATCTTTTTCGACGGTACTGCGATTAATGGAGCAGTACCCGGAGTACATTTTCCTACAAACACAGCCGCAACTGTATGAATACATCAAATCGGATTATCCGGAAATTTATGAACGCATCAAGGAACGTGTGCAGGAAGGACGTTGGGAAGCAGGCGGTGCGATGTGGCTGGAGGCGGATTGCAACTTGGCTTCCGGGGAATCGCTTGTGCGGCAGCTTCTGTATGGCACCCAATTTTTCCGTGATGAATTTGGCGTTGACTGCAAATATTTGTGGTTGCCTGATGTATTTGGATACAGCTGGGCGCTGCCGCAGATTTTGCGAAAGGCCGGTATTGAAACTTTCATGACGACGAAGATCAGTTGGAATCAATACAACAGGATGCCTCATGACACATTTATGTGGAGGGGGATTGATGGCACGGAAATTTTGACTCATTTCATTACAACGCCGGATCCTGGCTCCAGCGAAGGAGCCTTCTACTATACGTATAATGGAAAAGTTACGCCATCCTCGGTCCAAGGGATTTGGGACGCCTATCGTGATAAATCGCTCAATTCGTCTTTGCTGCTGGCCTATGGATACGGCGATGGCGGGGGTGGCGTAAACCGGGAAATGCTGGAGATGAGGCGCAGGCTGGATCAAATACCGGGTATCCCCGCGGTGAAAACGGGACGCGCCGATACGTATTTCAACGAGTTGCAACAACAGGTGTCCAACTCAAATTCCTATGTGCACACATGGGACGGTGAATTGTATCTGGAGCTGCATCGCGGCACCTACACCAGTCAAGCGTATAACAAGCTGATGAATCGAAAGCTGGAGCTTTTGTACAGAGAAACCGAATGGATGCAAGTCATAAGCAGTCTGTTGAATGCTGACGCACATGCAGGCAATGGAGAAGCTTCGCTCCTTCTCTATGAAGGTTGGAAGATTATTTTACGCAATCAGTTCCATGACATCATCCCGGGTTCGTCGATTCGAGAGGTCTACGAGGACAGCAGGGTTGAATACGCAGAAGCGCGTGCCATTGGCGAGAAGGTGTGGGATCAATCCGTTTCCTATCTCACAGACGGCAAACAGGGGCGTGAAGTGGTGGTGTTCAACAGTTCGCCGTGGGAGCAAACAGATATCGTATGCTTGCCGCAAGAAGCATCTGCAGAAGAATGGTTGGATGCTCATCAACGTCCGCTTGAAGTGCAGCGGGTGGATGGGGAGATGTGGGTGAAGGTTGAGAACGTCCCATCGATGGGTTACACGGTGATTCGTCAGGCCGATCAAGCGGACACGTATATGCAAAAGGTTAAGGAGAATCCATTCCAAAAGCTGGATCAGGGGTTAATCACTCCTTTTTACGAAATTGAATGGGATGCTCATGGTCAGATCGAACGACTCTATGATCGCATAGAGAAGCGGGAAATCATCGCTCAAGGCCAACGAGGTAACCGATTTGAAGTGTTTGAAGACAAGCCGAAAGGTCGGCACGAGGCGTGGGATATTGATATTTTTTATACCGAGAAAAAACAGGAAGTGACTTGTGTGACTCGGATGGAAGTGACGGGCACCGGAGCTTTGGCTGCTATCGTTCGATTCGAATGGTCCTACATGGATTCGACCGTTGTACAAGATATGGTGCTCTACGCGCATAGCCGCAGAATAGATTTCAAAACGCGTGTGAATTGGAATGAGCAGCGGAAACTGTTGAAGGTAGCATTTCCTGTGCGCATCCGGGCGACAGAAGCGACTTATGATATTCAATTCGGCAATGTAAAGCGGCCTACGCATTGGAATACGAGTTGGGATTACGCACGGTTCGAGACGGTTGGCCATCAGTGGGCTGATCTATCCGAACGGGGGTATGGCGTCAGCCTCTTGAATGATTGCAAATACGGCTATGATATCAAAGATCATGTGATGAGACTCACGCTGATCAAGTCCGCAAAGGTTCCTGACGCTACGGCTGACCTTGGCGAGCATCACTTCACGTATTCCCTGCTTCCGCATGCCGGCGATTGGTACGATGGTCAAACGATGCAATCCGCATGGTCGCTTAACAATCCATTGACATCTGCATCTGGCGCGCCTGATCAAGCATCATTCAGCCTGTTCCAGCTTTCCCGCGATCATGTCATGATCGATGCAGTCAAACAAGCTGAGGACCAAAACGCGGTCATTCTACGCGTACACGAATTCGCAGGTATAAGCGGGCAAGTGGACATTACGAGCGATGTCCGGATTGCGTCCTGGCAGGAATGTGATCTGCTCGAACGCCTGGAAGGCGAACAGCAGCATGACGCTAGAATAAGCGTTCAGATGAAGCCATATGAGATCAAGACATTTATGATCCATTTTAATTAGCATGCAGGCAAATGAGGCCGCGATTTTTTCGCGGTCTATTTGCTTTTGCCGTGCATTTGTGTGCATTTGCCATGAATCTGCCGCGTATGTACAGCAAATTTCCCGATGTCCTTCCCCTGGGAGGAAGACAGTTGATTTGTCACACGGACATAGTTGGATTACCACTCCCGCCTGCCAGCGCGGTTGTAATATGCTTAATCTACTAATTAAGTCTAAGGAGTAGATCACATATGCGCAAAAGGAACTCCCTTTTCAATTCCTATGTTTTTATTTTTCCAAGTCTGTTTTTAACTTTGGCGTTAGGCATCTATCCGCTTATATGGGCGTTTCGCTATATGTTTTACGATTATCAGGGATATGGCGAAGAGAAATTTATCGGTATCGATAATTTTGCAAGATTGCTGCGCGATACGGAATATTGGCATTCGGTATATAACACGATGATCTATGCGGGTGGCAAGCTGATTATTGTGCTGCCGCTTTCGTTAATCCTTGCCGTTATTTTGAATCGGGGGATCAAAGGGAAGGTACTGCTGCGCGCCGTGTATTTTATGCCGACGATCATAAGCACATCCGTCATGGCGATTGTATTTTTCACCATTTTTAACTCGTATAACGGACTGCTCAATCAATTTTTGCTAAAATACGGCTTAATCTCCAAAGCGATTGATTGGCTGGGACCGGATTACGCCATGATTACGGTAATTATTATGGCCATATGGGGGGCAATCGGAAACTATATGCTCCTTTTCATAGCCGGATTGCAAGGGATTCCAGATGATTTATACGAAAGTGCATCCATCGATGGAGCGAATGTGGTCCAAAAGTTTTGGTACATTACCATTCCTATGCTCGGACCTGTCTTGCAGATGATCGTTATGCTTGCCATTATCAACTCCCTGAAAGGGTATGAAAGTATTATGGTCATGACCGAGGGAGGACCTTTCGGCAAAACCGATGTCATGTATCTATATGTGTACAAGCTATTTTTCCCAGTTTCGGCTGTTTCTCCGACCGTCCAACAAATTGGCTACGGCAGCGCCGCCGGTTTCGTAACAGCCCTGATCGTCGGGTTGATTACCATTGTTTATTTCGCGATGTCCAAACGATTGAATCAGGATTAACAGAGGAGGGTATACAATGACTACTAGCACGAAATCAGGCGGTCATCTCAGCGGCCGCATTATCGGGCACAGCATCAAATGGATTTTTTTGATCGCAGTCGCCTTTTTCACGATATTCCCTATTATTATGGCGATGCTGGGCTCCGTAAAAACGAATGCTGAATTGACGACCGGTGCTACGCTATTGCCGAGCGTCTGGAAGTTCTCCAACTATGCTACAGCCTGGAAACAGGCCAATTTCGCACAGTTTACGTGGAACAGCCTCTTTATCAGCGTAATCGTGACGATCGGCACGCTACTCGTTGCAACAATGTCGGCTTATGCTGTGGACAGAACGAGGTTCCCGGGTAAAAAATTGTATGTAGCCCTGCAAGCGAGCACGATGTTTATCTCGATTGGCGCCGTGGTATTGATGCCGCAGTTCAATCTCATGGTTAAACTTGGTTTAAACAAATCCCTTTGGGGCGTCATTCTCATTCTGATCAGTTCCCACGCGGTCATTTACTTTATGTTGATCGGCTTCTTTAAGGCTATACCGAAGGATTTGGACGAAGCGGCTTACATCGACGGCTGTAATTTCTTTACAGTGTATTGGCGAATTATTCTTCCGCTCTTGAGCCCAGCACTAGGCGTCACTGGACTGTTCACGTTCCGCGGCGCTTGGAATGAATATATCTTGCCGCTGGTCTTCACGATGACGAACCCGAAATTGCAAACACTGACGGTTGGGCTGGCTAATTTACGCTACGGCATTGGCGCCGCGGCCGAGGCACATCTGATGATGGCTGGAGCATGTTTATCTTTCCTGCCCATTCTGGTCGTCTATGTATTGGCGAATAAGTCATTTATTCAGGTGACGGCAGGAAGTGTAAAAGGATAATTGTTACAGGAACATACAAAAGAGTTATTTTCCCCCACCTGGAAAGTTGATTTGTCCTTCACGGTCAAAACGAATATAGCGTTATTATGAAAACAGTTACATGAGGCATGGTTCAGACATTTGAAAGAGAAAAACGGGAGGGTTAACAACATGAGTAAAAAAGTAGTAATGAGCGCAATGCTTGGCGTTACACTGGTAGCTTCACTTGCAGCATGCGGTGGACAAACCAATCAACCTACGAATAATAGTGGCAGCGCAAGCAGCGCACCTGCAGCAAGCGGGCAGAAGACGAAGCTTGCCTACTGGACGATTGACCGTCATGACGCTGACTATATGAAGGAAGTTATCAAAAAGTTCAATGAAACCAACAAGGACAACATTGAAGTTGAGATGACGGTTATGGCGGACAACTTTAACCAGTCGGTCGATATTGCTTTTGCAAGTAAACAAGCACCTGATATTTTTCGGACCAATGATTTCCCCGGCTTTGTGAAGAAAGGTTATCTATTGCCCCTGAACGATATGATGACAGAGGATATGAAGAAACGGTATAATAATCTACTTGTTGAAGATAGCAATATGGTCGACGGAAAAATTTATTCGCTTCCGAACACAGGGCAATATTGGAGATTAATCTATAACGTTGATCTTTTCAAAAAAGCAGGCATTACGGAACCGCCGAAAACGATTCAGGAAATGGTGGAAGACGCCAAGAAAATTACGGAAGCCGGCAAAGATATCGGAGCTTACGGTTTTGCGGAAAACTTCAAGAATCCAAGCTCTGCCTTCTCACGGATTGCCAACCCTATCGGATCCTTCAGCGGAACGTCCGTGTTGGACGGCTATAATTACAAAACAGGCCAGTACGATTTTGCTGCTTATAAGCCTATTGTTGAGGCGCTTCGCCAAATGAAGCAGGACGGCAGTATGTTGCCTGGTGTTGAATCGCTTGACATTGATCCGCTTCGTGCCCAATTCGCAGCTGGAAAAATCGGCATGTATTTTAACCACTCGGGTGAACCTGCTGTGTATCAAAGCCAATTCCCGACCCAAATTAATTGGAGTGCAGCTCTGCCCCCAACGATTGACGGGAAACAGCAAGGAACTGTAGCGGTTGCCAATACGGGGAATTATATTGGAATCAACAAAGACACTCCGAACAAAGATAAAGCATGGAAATTCTTGGAGTACATCTATAATCTGGACTTCCAAAAGGCATACCACGAAAAAGGTCTGGGCATCTCGATTGTGCCGGATGTGAACGCCACTGCGAATAAGCCGGCTATGCCAGGTATTGAAGGTTTCTTGCCTACGAAGTTCGACGCTTTATATGCAACGACTCCGACTGGCGTAGCAGAAACAAAGGTGGAAGGAACAAAATTAGGGAACGTCATCATTAAATACATGCTTGAGGGCGGAGACTTGGACAAGCTTTTGAGCGATTTGAACACTCGCTATAATGCGGCTTTGGACAAAGCGCGTGCCGCGGGAGAAACCAAGATGAAGGCGGATCCGAATTTTGATTCGGGCAAACTGCAGGGTAGTCTTGCCAAATAGGCGTAAAGTTTAATGGATACAATAGGTAAGGGGCGCGCGGCCTAAAGCAGCGCGTCTCTTCCTTATTATTGTGCGGAGAAGGGGGAAACAGCTTGAACAAATGGTATTATCGGCTTTCGCTCCGCCGGAGGTTATGGTTCTTGGTTCTGATACTGACTGTCGTTTCCATCGCAATCACAGGAATGATGTCGTATTGGATTGCTTTCCGTTCAACAGAAAGTGAAGCCTTTATTTCCAGTCAAAATACACTCAATAAAACAGCGCGCGTGTTTGACGAGAAGCTTAGACACATCATTGTTACGACTTCTTCCATGATGCTCAGCGACCCCTTCAAGAACACTATGGAAGATGTTGTTTCGAATCATTCGGCTTCCTATTATACGCGGTTATCTTCTTTGCAAACGCCTCTAGGGCAAATGAAACTCATAGAGCCTTCGATTCAGTCCGTTTTGATTTACACACCTGTTGGCGAGATGTATGCCACGAATGATCTTCGTAACGGACAGATTCGTTTCAAAGATACGCTATTCTCCCAATATCTGAACACAACCGAGCGTGTCGTATGGCTGGAAGATCACGAGGATCCGCTTTTTTCAGGAAAGTCGAGGGTAATTTCGTTGATCATGAAGCCCGTTACGGAAGCGGACGTTCGTGATGTATATGTCGTCGTTAACGTCAAGGAAGAGGCCATTAGCAAGGTTGTCACAGATGGTTTATTGGATCAAACCAAAAACTATTATCTCATATCAAACAAAGGTGAAACTGTCCTTCCGCTAAGCGGCAATACACTTCCCTTTCAAGGTGACTCTTCTTTTTTAGAGCAGCTGAAGAACCAGGATCGTGGATTTTTCAAGCATGACATCGCTGGTAAAAAGTATTTGGTTAACTATTCGAGGCTGACACTGGCGGACAATTGGACGATGGTCAGCGTACAGACGCAGTCGGATTTGCTTCATCAAGTGAATCGCATTAAAACAATCACCCTCTGGATCATGTTATGCTGCGCTATATTGGCTTTCGTGTTATCCAATGTCATCTCGAGCTTTCTCCTGAAGCCGCTCCACAAACTGCAAGGTTTAATGAAGAAAGTGGAACAAAATCAACTCGATGTGCGCTTCACCAGTAAATATGAAGATGAAGTGACGCAGGTCGGGCTGAAGTTTAACCGCATGCTGGAGGAAATTTCTTCGCTGATTGAGGACGTCAAGGAAGCCGAATATGAGAAACGCAAAATGGAGGTCAAAGCGCTTCAGGCGCAAATTGATCCGCACTTTTTGTATAACACATTGAATACAATCATTTGGAAGTCGGAAACGTCTCAAAACCGGGACGTCACGGAGATGATTACGTCACTGTCTCTCTTGTTCCAGTTTGGCTTGAACGGCGGGAATGAGATGACCACTTTAGCGAAAGAGATGGATCACGTAAGGCAATATTTAATGCTTCAGCAAAAATGTTACGAGGACTTGTTCGAGTATTCGATTGAGCTGACGGATCAGACACTACGGGATGTCCCCGTTTTGAAAATTATTTTGCAACCTTTGGTAGAAAACTCCATCTTGCATGGCTTTCAGAGTATGGAAGGGATGGGGAATATTCGGATATCCATCTCCGAATCCGAGTCACATCTCATTCTACTGGTGGAGGACAACGGTGCAGGCATGGATGTCCCATCCGTCGATGCGGATATGCGGAGTGAACAGCCGTCGAAGAAAAGCTATGCGCTTCGCAATGTGTATGGGCGACTGCGGCTTTACTACGGCAATAAAGCAGATATTCGTCTGAGCAGCGAGCCTTATGTCTCCACCACGGTGAAACTAACTATCCCATTGACAGGCGAGTGATGAAGCAATGACGACTGAACTTAGAATGTGTGTGATCGACGATATCAAAACCGTCGTACAGGGCATTGCCAATCAAATCGATTGGACGTCTTACGGTGTGTGTATTTCGGGTACTGCGAGCAATGGCGAGCAGGGGATTGAACTGATCAAACAAACGGAGCCGCACATCGTGCTGACGGACATTCGAATGCCCAAAGTTGACGGGCTGGAGATGACCAGACAGATCCTGGCTTGGTTTCCACGAACGAAAATTGTCTTTTTAAGCGGCTATACGGATTTCGAGTACGCGCAGGAGGCGCTTCGCCTAGGTGCGTTCGATTATATTGTCAAACCGTATACTCCCCAGAAGATTATCGATGTTGTGTTGAAGGCGAAGCAGTCCATTGAAGAGGAAATTCATGAAACACAGCGTTATCGGGAAATGGAAAGAAAGCTCCGGGAGAGCTTGCCATTTTTGCGGCAGGAATATTTTCAACTGCTACTGCAGTTCCGTACGACCCCTGAACAGGCCCAAAAGCGTTGGGATTTTCTGAATATTGGACTTGAACGAGAGCGTTTCATTGTGATGTTGACAGAAATCGATCAGTTCAGCGAGCAAACGGATACGCTGCCTGTCCAGGAGGTCGAACTCATCCGGTTTACCGTTCACAATATTTTGGAGGAAAGCTTGAGGGAGCACACCAAAGGTTTTGTATTTCGGGATCATACGAACCGATTTGTGGCGATATTCAATCCTTCGGATGCTTATCATGCAGACGTCATAGCGGAAAAATGCCGCGAAAATGTCAATAAATACTCCCGATATACGATATCGATTGGACTTGGAGAAGAAGTGCAGGAGATCCATCAGATCTCGTATTCGTATTCCCAGGCGTTCGCGGCCATCTCCTATAATTTCTATACGGGAGGCAATACCGTTTACACGTATCGGGATTTGAGCCCAGTCCATCAAACGTTGCCCCGCTACTCTCCCGAGAAGGAGAAGGAGCTTTTTTACTGCTTGAGGTCGGGTAATTTGCAAAAAGCGTGCAGCCTTGTAGATGAACTGTTTGAGGAAGCCGTTCATGCCTCGACGCCTCCTGCTCCTGAGGTGGTGAAAGGAATGTGTGATGAGCTGGCCTTTCTAATCAATCGGGTTTTTTCTGAAAAGCTAACGCGCGATGAGATGGAAGGGATTGAACGTTATTTGTATTCCATCAAAAATCTCTCTTCCTATAAGCTGAAAGAACTTCAAGAAAACATTAAGGAATTGTGCAGGCTCGGCTGCGAATTCATTCAGAAACGCCACGTTGAAGATGTGAACCAAGTTGTCGAGCAAGTCATTGCGCATATCCGGCAGAATGTCTCTTCCAACATGACCGTTAATGATTATGCCAAATTGGTTTATTTGAGCGGCAGTTATTTTGCCAATCTATTCAAAAAGGTAACGGGGATGACGGTCACCCAATTCGTAACGACGGAGCGGATGGAGCAGACGAAAGCTATGTTGCTTGAAGGAAAGCAGGTTCAAGAGATTGCTCAGGCTCTGGGGTATGAAGACAGGCGGCATTTCAGTGAATTGTTTAAGAAACATACGGGGATGACACCCTCAGAATTTAAACAGCTGTATATAAAATAAAAGTCTAGCAAAAAGAGGTGCTTGATATGCGTCAAAAATATTCCTATCTTCCTCCGAAGAACGGGTATCCCGAGTGGAACAATAATCCGGAGATTTTTCAATTGAATCGAATGAAAGCTCATGCCACTTTAATGCCCTATGCTTCGGTAGAAGAAGCTCTTAAAGGGGAAAGAAGCGCATCCAGATCCACGGTTTCACTTAATGGCATGTGGCAATTCAGCTTTGCCGAAACCCCGGACCAGCGTATTAGGAATTTTTATGAAACGGGTTATGATACCAGCGGCTGGGATACGATTCAAGTTCCGGGGCATTGGCAGCTTCAAGGTTACGATTACCCGCAGTACACGAATGTTAGATATCCTTGGGAAGGCAAAGAGGATATTAAGCCCCCTTTTGCACCGACGAAGTATAATCCCGTTGGCTCTTATACACGAACGTTTACAGTGCCAAGTGAATGGAATAATTTACCTATTTATATTAGTTTTCAAGGTGTGGAATCAGCCTTTTACGTCTGGGTGAACGGTGAATTGGTCGGGTACAGCGAAGACTCGTTTACTCCTGCGGAATTCGACCTGACCCCTTATGTACACGAAGGCGAAAACAAATTGGCTGTAGAGGTCTATCGCTGGTGCGACGCCAGCTGGTTGGAGGATCAGGATTTCTGGCGGATGAGCGGGATTTTCCGCGATGTTTACTTGTACAGCACGCCGAGAGTGCATATTTACGATTTTAGTGCTGTAGCGGATTTGGACGACGAATATCGGCATGGCCTTTTGCACATAAAAGCAACAGTGACGAATGCGTTCAGTGAGCATTTAGACAGGCACACGCTGGAAGTCAGCCTTTATGATCAGGATGGGAATCTTGTACAAGCATCTTTGTCCGCGGACGTTAAGCTGGACGGTGAGAATGAGCAGGAACTTCATCTTCGCACAATGCTGAATGACCCAATGAAGTGGACGGCTGAGACTCCAAATTTGTACCATTTGGTTCTATCGTTGAAAGATTCATCCGGAGATTTAGTTGAAGCGGTGAGCTGCCGCATCGGTTTCCGCAGATTTGAGTTGATCGATGGGCTGATGAAGATTAACGGCAAACGAATCGTGTTCAAGGGTGTAAACCGTCACGAGTTTAACTGCGATACAGGCCGCGCCATTCACTACGACGATATGGTTCGCGATATTCAGCTGATGAAAGCCTATAATATCAACGCTGTTCGTACTTCACATTATCCGAATCATCCGCTTTGGTATGATCTATGCGATGAATATGGGCTGTATGTCATTGACGAAACCAATCTTGAGACGCATGGCAGCTGGTCCAATTTCCAAGAGGAGGAAGGCTGGACCGTCCCTGCGAGCAAGCCGGAATGGACGGCTAATGTCTTAGACCGGGCGAATTCCATGCTGCAGCGGGATAAAAATCATCCTTCAATCATCATCTGGTCGCTGGGCAATGAATCCTGGGGCGGAGACAATTTTATTAAAATGCACGATTTCTTCCGGTCCAACGATCCAACTCGGTTAGTTCACTATGAAGGTGTCACGCGCTGCCGGAAATCCGATGCAGCTTCTGACATGGAAAGCCAAATGTATACACTTCCTAGCAAAGTAGAGGAGTATGCACTTACTAATCCTAAGAAACCTTTTATTTTATGTGAATATAGTCACGCGATGGGGAACTCGAATGGGAATCTCTTTAAATATTGCGAGCTCTTTGATAAGTATCCCATTCTCCAGGGCGGCTTCATCTGGGACTGGATTGACCAAGCCATCCGTACGAAAACCTCAGAGGGTACCGAGTATCTGGCCTACGGCGGGGATTTCGGTGACACTCCTAATGATGGGACCTTTTGCGGGAATGGTCTTATTTTCGCGGATCGCCGTGTAACTCCTAAATTAGTTGAAGTGAAGAAATGCTATCAGAATGTGAAGTTTGAGATGGTAGATTTGGAGCAATGCCGCATTCGTGTAAAGAACAACTTCCTGTTTACGAACTTAAGCGATTATGATTTGAAATGGGAATTGGCGAAAAATGGTATAGGCCTGGATGAAGGGCTCGTTCCGCTAGCGGTGGAAGCGGGTGACACGGCAGAGATTACACTTCCTATTGGGCTGCCAATGAACGTGAACGATGGTGAGGAGTGTACATTGACGATTCAATTGCTAGAGAAGGAAGATAGAGCTTGGACGGATGCCGGGCATGAGGTTGCATTCGAACAGTTTTTGCTGCCCGTTGTGACGCAGGCTGTGCCATCTCCAGAGGCAGGGGAGTTGCGTACGGAGGAGTCGGAGACGTCTTTTACAGCGTTAGGTTCCGATTTTAGCGTTTCGTTCAGCAAGTTGACCGGAGATTTGAGTTCCTATTCGTATAAAGGCGTCGAGCTCATGAAAGAAGCTCCGAAGCCAAACTTTTGGCGTGCCAGTATCGACAATGATAAAGGGAATAAGCTCCCGGAACGAAGCAGGACTTGGAAGGAAGCCGGACAGGAGCGTAAGCTTCATGTCATGCATATACATGCCTACGCGGATAAGGTAGAAATAGCGGTTGAGTACATTTTGCCAACTACACACAGTTCGTCTTGCAAACTGTTCTATGTCGTGAGAGGGGACGGTACGATTCAGCTGAGTGAGGAACTGCAGCCTGGTCCTAACCTGCCGGAAATTCCTGAGATCGGCATGCTGTTTCAGCTGGATGCCAGCTTTGAGAACCTGGCATGGTACGGCAGAGGCCCGCATGAAAATCATTGGGACCGTGCGGAAAGCGCAAGGTTGGGGATCTATCAAGGGAAAGTTGCCGACCAGTATGTACCGTATCTGCGCCCTCAAGAGTGTGGGAACAAAACCGATGTAAGGTGGGCTGAGCTGACCCGTGCCGATGGACTTGGCTTACGGATTGAAGGGGCCAGAGCTGTGGAGCTGAACGCGCTGCCTTACACACCGTCTGAGCTGGAAGCGCACGATCATATGTATAAGCTGCCTCCTAGTGACAAAATCGCGCTGCGAGTGAACTACCGGCAAATGGGGGTCGGCGGCGATGATAGTTGGATGTCGAAGACGCATCCGGAGTTTACCCTTTATGCAAACCGCAGTTACGCATATAGCTTTTCTTTTAAAGGTATAACGCACTAATTGAATAGGGGGAAAAGGCAATGACACTACAAGCATCTATGATTGTCGACAAAGACTTTATTCTCGATGAGGTTGATCCACGGATTTACGGTTCTTTTATCGAACACTTGGGACGTGCGGTATATGGAGGTATTTATGAACCCTCCCATCCAACAGCAGATGAACGCGGATTCCGCCGGGATGCCTTGGAAGTTATTCGGAGATTGCAGGTTCCAATTATTCGATACCCTGGCGGAAACTTCGTATCCGGCTACAACTGGGAGGACGGCGTTGGCCCCCAATCGGAGCGCAAACGGAAGCTGGAGCTGGCTTGGTGGACGACAGAAACCAATCAAGTTGGAACGAATGAATTCGCCGATTGGGCTAAGCTTGCGGGTACAGATGTCATGATGGCCGTTAATCTTGGCACGCGTGGTGCAGATGATGCGCGCAACCTGGTGGAATACTGCAACCACCCGTCTGGCTCCTATTGGAGCGACCTCCGAATATCCCATGGCTATAAGGAGCCCCACCGGTTCAAAACATGGTGCTTAGGCAACGAAATGGACGGCCCATGGCAAATCGGCGCCAAGACGGCGGTAGAATATGGCCGACTGGCCAATGAAACGGCGAAAGTCATGAGATGGGTAGATCCAAATCTTGAGCTTGTCGCGTGTGGAAGCTCCAGCAGCGGCATGGCGACATTCGCCGATTGGGAAGCTACGGTTTTGGATCTGAGTTATGATCAAGTGGATTTTCTATCCTTGCATACGTATTACAACAATAACGAAAACAATTCGGAGAATTTTCTTGCCCGTTCACTGGATATGGATCAATTCATCAGCACGGTTGCTTCCATCTGTGATTATGTCAAAGCCAAGAAGCGGAGCAAGAAGAAGTTATACCTGTCTTTGGACGAATGGAACGTATGGAATTCGATTGGCACCAGCCGTGCTACGGAGCGCTGGCAGATTGCGCCGGCTGAATTCGAGGACACTTACACCCTTGAGGATGCCCTTGCCGTCGGCTGCTTTTTGATTACCATGCTTAAGCATGCTGATCGGGTGAAAATGGCGTGTATGGCACAATTGATCAATGTCATCGCGCCTATTATGACCGAGAACGGCGGGCCAGTTTGGCTGCAAACGACGTATTATCCTTATCTCCATGCTTCCCTTTACGGCAGGGGAAAGGTGCTGCATCCTGTTATCCGATCGCCGAAATACGACTCCAAAGACTATACGGATGTTCCGTATTTGGAAGCCATCAGTGTTTATAACGAGGAACAGAGTCAAATTACGGTTTTTGCTGTGAATCGTCATCTGAGCGAAACGCTTGATCTGGATATCAATCTTCGCAGCTTCCGTGAAGTTAGGTTAGTCGAGCATTTGGTGCTTGAACATGACGATCTGAAAGCAACCAATACCAAGCTTCATCCGGAAAATGTGATCCCTCACAACCAAGGAACTGCAAGAATGGAAGAAGGTCATGTTCAGGCTAGGCTATCTAAGCGTTCATGGAATGTGATTCGTTTGGACGTTATAAAGGAATAAATAAACAAGGTCAGTCGATGTAATGTCGATTGACCTTGTTTGTATTAGCCGTTTGTGAGAAGGATAGTAAGCCTGCCGGCTTCCACCTGGATGTGACATTCTCCGTTATGGTCGGGGAAATAGGTTGTCTTGTCGTGGGGATTCAAAAGTGCTGCTCCAGCTTGGCAGTGGAATGTGTGCGGCTGTTCTGTCCCGTTCACCAACAAGTAGAACATGGTTTGTTCATCCCGGAGTATTTTGTACATCCGTAATTCAGAGCAATCGGCATCCGTTGGCAAAGATTGTATGACCAGTGCGGATGCTTCCCGGGTTTTTGGATAGAGCAGAGTTAGATAATCTTGATTGCAATTAGAGCTGTTATATCGCCCGGCATCATCACCGCCACCGCTGCTGCTAACACCGCCACCCTCACCCCCAAAATCGCTGCGAATTCGGAAGTGTTCTTGCACGGTTAGGGGATAGGCGCCGGATACGGCTCCGTGATCCTTAGATACTGAAATGCCGCTTGGCTCAAGGAAAGTGACTTCCAATTTCATGTCATTTAAACCATGGGCAGTAATCCGATTATTCTCTATATCCGACAAGGTGCTCATCGCATGCAGATTCCAAACGCTATTGTTCTCACTGCGAATACGATCCCAAACCACATAAACATCAACGCCGGCTTTCACATAGGCAAAGTGGCGATGGTAAGTTTCCGCATGGACATCTGGAATTTTACTCCGAACATAATCGAGTTGATTCGAAAAGAAAACTTCCTCACAGAGGCTTTTCAGCGGGCCATTTTGTATGGTTCCTGCCACGTCTATGAATTGAACCACGTTATGCGCGTGTCCGTTTACATACCAGTGACGGTCCCCATTGTAATACCCACCCGTCCCAGGGTCCAGGGTCAGCGGGGTACCGTTCGCCCAGATGGCGAAATGCCCCTCATCGTGATGGGCATGATAGGTGAGCGGCGAAGATTCAAAAATGGCATAGTTCTCACGACCCCAAACACCGGAATGTTGGCGGAAAATAATATAGCCCATCCCTGGATAGTGGACAGAAGTCAGCGCAGGTGCTTCTTGAGGAAGCTCTGGCTGTGGGTAGAGAAGTGCGAGCAGGGTGCAAGGATAAGCACCCGTATCTCGGACCACGCCACCCCCATGCTGCCATGCCCACATCATTTCCCTACTAAGCTGTGAATCCGTTGTGGTATAAAAGGGCGCTACGTAAGCAAACATACGGAACCATTGGTCGTCAACCGTTGAATCGCCAACAGCAGGAGACAGCAGTTTAGGCTCCGAATCCGGCCCACCCTGAATGGTATCCTTCGGAGTCACTGTGTCGATTAAGAAGCGGTACATCTTTTTTATCTTGTCTTGTGACCAGTAATCCACGCCCTTAAGTCGCTGCAGCAGCGTGAAAAATAGAAAGTACCTATGCAGCACAGCGCCATGGTAACGGATATTTTCAGGCCATGCGCCGTCCTGGTCTACGACATGTTCCAGCTGCCAATCGACGACAGCACAGGCATGGGCTAGATAGTCATCAGCGAACTTCTCCTGGGGGAAAATGAGCGCGTAGATCCCGAGGCCTGTAGCGCGGTCCGCGTTCCAGTTGCTCCGTTTGCCTCCCTTTTCATCCGGAAACTGCTCCAGATCGAACCGATAATATGCAGTGTCCATCATCATTTCAGCTATATAGCGGAAGTTAGCATGAATGTCTGCGTTCTCATGTGGAGGGATGATGCCTGAGTCAGCAATCTGGTCGTATATGACCGATAACACCGCGATGCCTCGGCCTATATGAACGGCTCCGTAAGTATCATCCTCATGCCAGCCAGTCGCTTTTAAAATATCCATGCCTTGGCACATATCGGGCAGCATGTACAACATCTTTCGTTTGGCCTGCTCTGCGTACTCCGTATTCCCCGTTACCATATAGACGTTTGCATCCGCTCCAGCTGTCTCCAGCAAGGCAGCCCAATTGGTCGGTGTTTTGCGGTTATAGGAGGGAGAAATATATACCGCATCCACAGGCTGACCGGCAGCGTCCTGGAACTCCACTTCGATCGTTACACCGTCATCCGAGAAGTGTTGATCCAATCGAAGATTCGTCTGAATATTATAGTGCTCCTTGGCATGCACAGGAATCGGATCTGTAATTGACAGTTGCATGTGGTCGTTATTTGACAAGTTCTTCACGTGCAAACATTGCCCTTGTCCGGGGTTTTCGGAAGGCTCAAGGGAGGCTGAGCTTGTGACGGAGTGCGACGATGCTGCCCATCCGAGTAACCCGTGATCGAACCTGCCGTTCTCGAGCGGAATAGGCAGCCCTTTTTCCGAATGGGTAAGCTGCACTTGGTTGATCCAAACTTCCCCTGTTCCCCGAATATGTAAATTGAACTTTAGATAGGCAGCGTTCTCCGGCGTTCGGAACACAAAAGGAACGGTTCGGAAAGCGTATATCCGTTGAATAGGCAAGGACAATTCCTCATTGGCAAATGCGTCGGACAACTTCCATTGCCGCTCATATTCCTGCCGCAGCTTAGGCTGCATGAAAATCCGATTGCGAATACTCTCCAGCTGCTCCGCACTGTAGCAGGCGAAAGGACGATTGGCCGTCGCGATCTTAGATTGGTTTGTCATTTCAAGTACCCCCGAGTGGTTAATGCTTACTTATATAAACACTATATCACCTGCTCTTTTTTTAGTGAGGGGGACAATTCATGTTAGGAAGGGGGGCAAATCAACTGAAATGATAACGTCAATAATTTCATTAATTACATATCTATCAATGTTTAATATAATGAACTATAAATAGAAACAGGGTGGGATAATTTCACTAATGAGCACGAATATTGAAATTCTTGAAACAACAATATGCCCAAATTGTATGGAGATAACTCCCGTTCTCAAAGGCTTTATGACTTGGTGCGATAAATGTGAGTGGAATTTGAAGGCCGATGATAAAAAGGGGAAACCAAGAAATGTTTTTGAACGAACCTATTTGCAGGTTGGCGAGAAAATGGGTTCCGATTTACTACAGACTTTGATTCAAAAAGGTAGTTTACACACAACGTTTTCATGGATGCGCCTGTTTACTTATCTTGCCGCTTCTGCTGTTCATTTGTTCAGTTTGTTTCTTTTTGTAAGTGGGATACTCCTGGTCGTTTTCAATGTTCAAAATATCATTATTCTGATTCTTGGTTGTATATTATTGCTATTTGCATGGGGGACTAGACCTCGCTTCCATAAGTTGAATGAGAAAACATTGGCGAGAGAGGCATTTCCAGCCCTATATCGCGCGATGGATGATATCGCTAAAGCAATGGGATCAGATCGTGTGGAAGGCGTTGTGATAAACGAAAAGTTTAATGCTTCCTACAGAGAAATTGGCTTGGGCCGGAAAAAAATCATTACATTAGGACTGCCGTTAATTCAAATTCTTGATGAGAAGGAATTAACTGCATTAATTGCACACGAGTTAGCTCATGGTATCAATGGGGATCAAAATAGAAGCTACTGGGTGGGGGCCGCTTTTTATACTTTAAATTACTGGTATTCCGTTATTCGGCCTGATCGGCTTTGGGATCCTGGTTATCGGCTTCTTGCTTTTTTCATGTTTTTTGCGAATGTGGTTCTGTTAGCAGTATCTCAATTCATTTATTTCCTTCTTTATGTCCTTTGCCATTTGTTTTGGCAAGATTCGCAGCGTGCTGAATATTTAGCCGATCAACTCGCGGCTCAGACGGCAACTCCTAAAGCCACGATATCCTTGTTAAATAAACTGCATCTGGACGCCATGTTCGAATTTACGATTTTAAAAGTAATCAATTCAAAGAGAATAGGTCATTTCTTCGAAGATTTTCAGGAGCAAATCAGGATTTTACCGCTTCGGGAAATGGAAAGGTTGAAACGAGCTTCCGTAAAAGCTGGGGCACGGCTAGATGCTTCACATCCTCCGACTGCAAACAGAGTCTCTTTCATCTCCAATTTAGAGCAAGATGAGCCGTTATACAGAATGGATAAGGAAACTTTTGAACAACTGAATGCTGAATTAGATCAACTAAAATCATCTATGGAGCAGAAGCTTATCGATTATTATAAAAGATATGTATTATTGCAGTGATGGTTATTGTGCGATCAGGGGAGTCATTTCTAATGTCAAAGAGACCCATAACTCATTGTTGTGGGTTTTTATTTGCAATTATAACTTCACAAACGAACATATATTCGGTATCATAGAGGTGGATTATTATTCCAAAATGAATTGGAGACTTCGCTATGATTAGCTTAGATAGAAGTACGATTCTTCAGTATAAGAAATTTACAGAGTGGACGGATACCTTACATGATTTAAACGGAAGCATCTGGTTACAACCTATCGCTGAAAGAAAAGCATCCGTAGGAGAAATCATTTCGCACCTAAAAAATTGGGATAGTTACCTCATCACAACGGTTATACCAGCAATTAAAGCTGGGGAAGGCATCGTATTTCCGGATTTCGATTCATTTAATCATTTAGCTTATGAATATGCCAGATCAGGAATTTCCCAAAATCGTCTGCTCGATGAATTTAAGCTAACTCGTCTTCAGTTAGTTGAAATTCTTTTAGCTGAAACAGAAGTTGTACTTAAACATGTTACAGTGAATGGAGTAGAAACTTGCCCGCATACAGGCACACCCTATTCTTTAATTTACATCATTCACGAATTTAATGATCATGACAAGCACCATAAAAATCAAATTTTAACGGTAATATAATTTTATAAAGCAAACATGTTAAAGGGTGGGGTAAGTGGAGATATACCTAATTGCCGCAATGGACAAAAACAGAGTCATCGGTAAAGACAATGACATTCCATGGAGGATCCCCAATGACTGGCGGTATGTTAACAAAATAACAAAGGGGCATACAATTGTATTGGGGAGAAGGAACTTCGAATCCATTGGAAAGGTACTTCCCGATCGTAGAAATATCATATTAAGTAGAGATACAGAGTTAAACATAGAAGGTTGTGAGATGGCGCATTCCATCCAAAAAGTTTTTGATCTATGCCAGCATGATGAGAAGATATTCATTTTTGGAGGAGAACAGATTTACAAATTATTTATGCCATATGTTAAAAAAATGTATGTAACAAAAATTCATCATGAGTTTGATGGAGATACCTATTTTCCGGAAATAGATTTTAGTGAATGGAAGGAAGTATCCGTTGAGAAAGGGATAACTGACAGTAAGAATCCTTTCACTTATTTTTTTCATATTTATGATAGAAATTAGGGAGGAGTCAAATATGATTCAATCAATAGTTCATATTGCTCTAGTGGTAAAAGATTATGATGAAGCAATAGACTTTTATACAAAGAAGCTGAACTTCACTTTAGTAGAGGATACCTATCAACCTGAGCAAGATAAACGATGGGTAGTAGTATCCCCGCCAGGTTCAGTTGGCACCACGTTATTGCTTGCGAAAGCATCGAAAGAGGAACAAGATAGGTTTATCGGAAACCAGACGGGTGGTAGAGTTTTTCTGTTTTTAAACACGGATGACTTCTGGAGAGATTATAATGACATGTTGGCAAAAGGAATTGAGTTCGTTAGAGAGCCCAAAGAACAATCCTATGGAATTGTCGCCGTGTTTAAAGATCTATATGGGAACCTATGGGATTTGCTTGAATTAAATGAGGACCATCCTATTCATAAGAGAATAAAATAATTTCCATTGGGGCTACCTGCTAGTGAATAGCGTTAGTTCAAATAAACCAGAGCAGATCGCCGCGGCAACTGCTCTTTTTGTCATTGAGGATTGCAGGGTCAAACTCAACGAAGGGACGAAGCTTTTAATTTAAAGCCGTTCATACACGTATCCCAAGCTTGGTTAGATCCTCTCCAGTCTTCCCCTTGTGGTAGGAGCACCGAGCTAATTCCATCTAGCCCCCAAGACTCGTAAATCACATCTTTGCTGTCTTTCTGGTGGTTATTCACGATCAGAAGGTGGAATTTTCCATGTTTCAGCCTTTTTAATGCGGCATGCAGCTCTTGTGCTTCCTTTTTTGTAGCATTGGTTCTAATAAAAAGAAGGGGTTGACCTTGCATAGTTTTCATAAACCGATCTACGCGTCGATTGAGCTTTTCTTTAAACGCGGGATAAGCATCACGCCATCGCTCCGCAGTAAGAGAAAGAGGGAAGTCATGGAAAGATGTTACGCCACTTGCGTTATCTCTTATAACAAAGCATTCATAGGTAGTGCCAATGAGTTCAAGCTGGCTAAGTTCCATAAATCCTTTGAAACGATGATTTATCAAACGAACCACTTCCCCGCTCGAATCGGAAATAAACCAATCTAAGGGCCCCGCATATTTTCGTAAGCCCAGTCTTCTAAGCTGATGGGCTGTTTGACATGTTGAACCTAGACTAATGTAGGCTTTATAACCACCTAGGGAATCGCGCGATTTCATAACTTTCACTCCCTTTTCAACAACGATCTCCTTCACCATGATGAGTAGAATTAAATTATGCAAAAATAAAATTTCCGCTTGGGCAAACGTGTAGTGCAATTTGTTATTTCACTACCTCAGAACAATAATTGAAAAATGAAGCAGAATATAGACTTATGCCCAAGCAATGATCACGTACCCAGCGTATGATTATACCGTAGTTAAAATTCACTTGAGGGGAATGACTAGATATGAGTGGTGCAAGTTGTGCTGGATATGGTGTTAACAACGCAGCAGCTGTTCTGGTTCTTTTTATTCTTTTGGTTATTATCTTGATGACTTTTGCAATCTAACCTGACATCGCAAAAAACAAAAAGCGGTCTTATCGCGAGATAGAAGCGATATAGACCGTTTTTTTGTCGTTTAAATAAAGCTGACAGGTGAGTTGGGTACTGGCTGGAAATATCAAAAAGGCCGCCCTTATTTTTTATCGAAGGGTGACCTTTTTATGGCTAATGAAGGTGAAATTTGAGTTGCTGTGGTGGGGTAATATATAAGATTCAACTTTAAAAATAATGCGTGGGCACATGGCTGGAATTTACACTATTTTCTGGGATGTTTTAAAAAAGGATATGACCCGAAAATCTTTATTATAAATGCCGGTTATTTATACTCAATTTGGTACATACGTCCAATCAATCATTACGTAACCAACATATTTTATACCGTAGTGACATTTCACCAGAGGGGAATGAGTACACATGGGAGCAGTAGGTTATGGTGGTAGTTGTGCAGGTTATGGTAACAATGCAGCAGCAATTTTGGTTCTCTTTATTCTTTTGGTAATCATCACATCCGCATTTGTATGGTAATTTCTTAATTTAATTGAGAAAAACAAAAAAAAACGGCCCATTCGCGATACAGTCGCGAACACGGGCCGTTTTTTTTGTTGTTCACCCTTAATTTTAACGGGAGCCTTGAGACAAGAATGTATGCCCGGAAAATAAAGGAACCTAGAGCCGTTATTCTGGGAAAATCGGCCGTTTCCGCGTGTTGAGGGAACTACAGGGCTCTATTTACCTGCCAATCTCCATTTTCCCTGCCAAAACGGAGAAATAACGGACGCTAGTTCCCTTTAGCTCCGAAATGGACACTTTACAGCAAAATAGGGGCCTGTAGTGGCGTTAATTGTAAGTACACGGTAAGATTCGAAAGCTTCTGTGTAATTCTCATTAAATTCTCATTTTTTATTGTTAAAGTCGTTCAATGGGATGATACTGTATAGAAAAACATCTTGATCTTCAAACTACTTGGAGATACATGCACTGGTAAACTTTAACTTATGGATCAGGGAGATAACGATGAAACGAATATTGCTCATTGAAGATGAAAAAAACTTAGTCCGATTTATTCAACTGGAGCTGGAGCATGAATTGTTTGAAGTGCAGGCCGCTTATGATGGGAAAACCGGATTGGAATTAGCGCTTCAAGAAGAGTGGGACTTAATATTGTTGGATCTCATGCTGCCGGGACTTCATGGCATTGAGGTGTGCCGACGGATACGTGCAGCCAAGAAGACACCGATCCTGATGTTGACAGCCAGGGATAGCGTTGTGGATCGTGTATCTGGCTTAGATAGCGGTGCAGATGATTATATGCCCAAACCATTTGCCATTGAAGAATTATTAGCTCGAATAAGGGCTATTTTTCGACGCACGGAGTTAGAAAGAAACGACACGCATGAGAAGCTTTCTTTTCAGAATATTACTGTCGATGTGGATGCCCGTATTGTATATAAGGATCAACAAATTGTTGCGCTTACGAAACGCGAGTTCGATCTATTAGTTATGTTCATGAAGAACCATAATCTTGTATTAACACGTGATATGCTTTTGGATCAAGTATGGGGGTATGATTCTTTGGTTGAGACGAATGTTGTCGATGTCTATGTGAGGTATTTGCGAAACAAACTGGGTTATAACGGTGAAACAAATTTAATTCACACAATAAGAGGAATAGGATATGTAATGAGATGATAGAACGTCTAACCGTGATGATTCGGCGCCTTCCGATCAAGTGGAAGCTCATGTTTGGGGCTACCGCGTTAATCTTTTTGATATTTGTTACCTATAATTTTGCTCAATACATAGTGCTTAAACAATGGATGCTGAAACAAGAGAAAGATCAAATTCAAGTGAGTATGATTCAGCTTGAAGACTATTTTAACGAGAAATTGACTAGGACAGAGACTTTGCAAATTTCAGATAGCCGATCTTATTTAGAGAAGATTATTGGAAAAAATCAAATGATACGCATCCTTGATAAGGAAGGGACATCATTACTGACTGTTTCAAACCATTTTGACGAGAACTGGGTTTCACGGAAACCAACTAGCTCTCAAGAGCTAACCGACATTACCCATCAGGAAGAGCACATTTTAATTTACAGGAGTCCACTGATTACCTCTGCCTTTGTTGGGACTATTGAGCTGGCAAGTAATTTGGAAACATTCGATCATTTTAGCGAGACGATTTTGTGGGTAATGGCAGTCGGGGGGGTACTGGCTATTTTTATTAGCGGACTCGGTGGTTTAGCCATTGCGCGGCAGTTCATGCGTCCGATTCGAACGTTGGCATCAACTATGCAGAACGTCCAAGAGAATGGGCTTAAGGAACGAGTTGTGCAGATAGAAAATGGGGACGAATTATCCAGTTTGGCGAAACTTTTTAATGAATTGATGGATCAACTGGAAGTTTCCTTTCGTCAACAGAAACAGTTTGTTGAAGATGCTTCCCATGAGCTTCGAACGCCCATAACCATTCTGGAGGGGCATTTATCGCTCTTAGATCGCTGGGGCAAATCCGATCCTGTTGTGCTCGACGAATCATTGTCAGCATCACTGCAAGAGGTTAGGCGTTTGCGAGGTATTGTTCAAGAATTACTGGCATTAACGAGAGCAGAGTCTCAATTCTCATATGAAAATAGAGAGCCAACCCAACTTGAACCTACTATTCATGAGACGATAAAAAGATTGGAGCTACTCCACCCGGATTTTGTATTTGAGATGAATTTGGTGAAAGTTAGAGATGTTTTCATATCAATAAACCCACTGCATATGGAGCAGATTCTCTTAATTATTTTGGATAATGCCGTCAAATACACGAAAGAAGATAAAAGAATTTTAATTGAAGGAACAACATTTAAAAATGAAGTTGAAATAACCATCGTAGATCATGGAGTCGGTATTCCCAAGGAGGATCTGGCGCATATCTTCGATCGATTCTACCGTGTGGATAAAGCAAGAAGCCGTGAATTAGCAGGAACTGGACTTGGGTTAAGCATTGCTAAGCGTCTCGTCAATAATTATCAGGGAGAAATAAAGGTCAGCAGTCAGGAGAAAGTTGGAACAAAAATAAGTGTGAAGTTTCCAAGATTGTAAATTTATATAGGGATGTTTCTCATTTTCCTCTCATTTTCATCATGTAAAGTTATTGTAATGTCGTCTATGCGGCATCTACTATAATTAAAGGATTGATGAAAATGAGTTTCGCTCAGTTGGATTATCAGTTGTTTCAGATGGTTAATGGATTAGGACGCACGATGGATGTTCTAAATCCCGTTATGCGTATGTTTGCTTCTTATGCTGAGTACGTATTTTACATTGGCATAGTGATTTATTGGTTTACTAGGCATCGATTCCAACGCCAAATGGTTGCGCAATCGCTTCTTTCTGCCTGTGTAGCATTTGCATGCAGCGGAATTATCGGACATTTCTTCTATCGAGACCGTCCTTTCGTAACGCATACGGTGCTTCAATTGATTGAACATCCAGCGAATGCTTCATTTCCAAGTGACCATGCAACCGGGGCTTTTGTCATTGCGGCTTCCATTTGGATTTTCCGTAGAAAAGAAGGAATGGTTTGGCTTGTCTTAGCGGCGTGCATTGCTTTTTCGCGAGTATGGACAGGGGTTCATTACCCATCAGACGTTTTGGCGGGAGCAGTGCTTGGCATAGCTGCCGCGGCTGTTGTACATCAATTCTTAAGCAGGGTTCCAAAAGCGCAAAATATGCTATTCCGAGTTATTCATTGGTATGAAGTTGTGGAGAACAAAGTTTGGAAGAAGAAACTCGTAAGCGAATATTCAACGAAACTATAAGTCTCTATAAATCCGTTCAAGTGATGAGCGGATTTTTATTTTTTTGAATAAATGGATAGTTAAGAAAGTTTTAAGAATTGGTTCATAAGCGTTTCATTTTTGTTGCCTATGATTTAGTTGTAAGCCCAATACCAAAAAGGAGAGACTTTGAGCTCCACTCAAAGATCGCTCCCTATATTAGGAGGAAATCATGAAAAAAAAGTGGATCATGTTTGGCAGTGCTGTTGGAATTAGTAGCATCGTTATGGTGACAACTGGGTTTAGCGCAATGGCGAGTACATCAGGGTATGAAGCCTATAAATCAGCGCTTAAAAATACCAAAACGGTGCAAAATGTTGCTGTACAAGCAGAAGCGGCGTTACAAGATAATGGAGCAGTGCTTGCTAGTGCGAGTGGAAATTTTAAAGTGAGTCTAGATTCGAAAACAGCAAGCGGAAACGCAGATGTTGCAGTGGGCGGCACACAGCAAGCACTTAGCTTTTATAAGGAAGCGAACCAAACAGTACTTAAATCAGCTGCCAGTGATGTGTATTTCGTGAAACAAGAGAACGAGAAGAAACATAAAACCGAGAATAAGCTGAATGAAACGGAAATACCTCAGCAAGTTGAAACGGTCATTGATGCGTTAGTCGGGAATCTGAAAGATTATGTAGCTGTTGATACGAAGGATGATGGTTCCAAAGACATTTCGATACAACTGGATAACGCGCAAATTCCAACTGTAGTCAATGCATTGGCGCCAATCGCAATTAAAGAAGCTACTAAGAGCGAACACGACGGCGAAAAAAGTGATGATGCTGTTCAGGCGAATGCCCTACCATTTCAAGAGGATTTTCTGAAAAATGCAGCTCCTCAACTGACCCAAGACATCAAAATTGAACATGTATCGATTAAAGCAACAGTTAATTCAAGTAATTATCTTACTCATCAAGAAGCAGATCTAACCGTATCTGGCAAAGATGATGCCGGCACAGCACACCAAGTGACTCTGCACCTTCAAGCGAATCTATCAGATTATAATCAAACAACACCCGAAACCGTTGATCTTACTGGAAAAACGGTGCAAACGTTGAAGCACGATCACCAAGGTAAGCAAGAACATTAATAATTTACTAGGTTAGATGCTTATGCAGACAGGCTTCCCTGTTGAAGCTTGTCTGCTGTTCATGAATGGGGGAACCAAATGGATATTATTTTAGAAACAACTAATCTATGTAAAGAATATGGCAATAAACGCGGAATTCGCGATATGGCGCTTCGGCTATATGCTGGTGATGTGTATGGTTTGCTCGGGCCAAACGGTGCAGGGAAAACGACTTTTTTAAAATTGATAACGGGTTTAATTCGACCGGATCAAGGAACAATTACTTTGTTTAATAATAGAATCCCCGAATATTTTGAAGCGGGTATGCAGCATGTAGGCACGATGGTTGAATCGGCGGATTTTTATGATTTTCTTACAGCAAATCAGTATTTAGCATTAGTAGCTCGTTTCTACCCAGCTGTTGTATCGAGACGAATCGAAGAAGTATTGGATCGTGTAGGCTTACTTAAAGTACGCAAAGAAAAAATTAAAGGCTATTCAACAGGGATGAAACAAAAATTAGCGCTTGCCGCGGCTATATTACCTGAACCAAAACTCGTCATACTAGATGAGCCTACGAATGGATTGGATATTGAAGGAACCGTGATGTTTCGGAAATTAATCAAGCAGTTGTCCACGGAAATGGGAACCTCATTTCTAATTTCGAGCCATATGATTCACGAGTTAGAACAGTTATGTAATCGAGTTGGGATCGTTATAGGGGGGCAGTTGAGAAGAGAAGGATATGTCTCTGACTTATTGCAAAAAAACCAATCCTTGGAGCAATTCTATATCGATGAGCTTCAGCTTCCAAAGGAGGACAACGCGAGTGCATAGATGGCGTGCTGCTTACCTTAATGAACTTTACCTAATGTTTTATCGAAAAAAAGTCGTGATGTTTGCTATTTTTTCAGCTCTATTGCCGATCGTACTCGCTGTTTCACTTCAAGCATTACAGCCTTTTCTTGGACTTTTTGCAGTTAGCCAGTCTTTTCCGATTGAGATGCTATCGATTTACACGAGCATTTGGATCCCGCTCTTGATTTTAACCATTACGGCTGATTTATTTCCTGGCGAAGTAGGATCCAGAACGATGAAACTTGCTTTACTACGACCCAATTCACGGTTTCAAGTCTATGGAACAAAAGCGGCTGCTCTTGTCACCTGTATGGCTGGAATCCTGATTGTACTTGGTATCGTAACCTCTATTTGTAGCTTTTTTGCTGGAACAACATCTAGCTTCACGGAAACATTGGGAATGTTGAAAGCCTATGTAGCTGCTTTTGTTTCTATGGTAGCCATATCGTCCTTGTTTGTATTTGTTTCCCAGTTTTTCAAATCAGCCAGCGGATATATGGTTTTTGCACTCATTCTTTTTGCAGCAGCTAAAATAGCACCCTTCTTACTGCACAATTTCGCTGCCTTTTCACCAACATCGTATACAGATTGGCATATGTTATGGTTAAGTCCGTCCGTTTCCAATAGTAAATTAGTAACGACTTCACTTTTCCTGATTTCAAGTTGCATGTTGTTTATGGCACTAGGTTACTATAAATTCGATCGAAAAGAAGTATAAATAAACGGGGTCTGCACATGTCAATTCGTCTGAAATTATTACTTTCCTATGCAGCCATGCTGCTAATTCCACTCGTAATGATGATGATCACAGCCATCTTATTAATCGTGGTATTCCGTGGAGACTTCCAAGGTATTCGCGAACAAGTGAGTTCCGGGGTCGGACTATTCGAGAATCAGAATCTGGAGCATACGTTCAAGGAGATGAAACGAACCTCGGAGAAAAATCCGGCCATGCTTGCCGATCTGACTTATCTGGCAGACATCGATCAAGAACTGCAAACCAATAACTCAAGGATGATTGTACGAAAAGATAATACGTATGTGTATGTATCTCCAACCTTAGAAAATTCGGATGTCCTTCAGCAATTGCCCGCATTTAAGCATCCTGGCCATCCGGAACACGAAGATGCCAAACATATTGGGAATGAATTACTGGAGATTAGTTCTTTTGATTTTTATTTTACTGGCCAGCAGTCTGGAAGTGTCTTTATTATTACGACTGTTAATCCGTTAGTTAATTTTGTACAGAAATTTTTCCCGGCTCTTTTTATAACGCTCCTTATTATATTAGTTCTGACGCATAGCTCATTAACTTATTTTGTTTCTAGAAGTATTATTTCACCGCTAAGCAAGTTAAAGAATGCAATGAAAAGGATCCAATCCGGTGATCTGGATTTCCAAGTTCAGATAACAAGCACGGATGAGATCGGGCAGCTCAGTATAGCCTTCGAACAAATGCGTAAGCAGCTGAAAGAATCGATTCAAACGCAAGTTCAATACGAAGAAAACCGAAAAGAATTGATTTCTAACATCTCGCACGATATTCGGACCCCGCTTACGGCGATTAGAGGTTATATCGATGGACTAGGTGATGGAATTGCGGATACCACGGACAAAAGACAAAAATACATCGAAATCATTTCATCCAAAGCGGAAGAAATGGATCATTTAATCGATGAATTATTTCTATTTTCTAAACTGGATTTAAAGCGAGTGCCGTTTAACTTTGAAGTCGTCAACTTCTCCGATTTTCTAGTGGATTGGTCGGACGAACTTGAATTTGAACTCCATAAAAAAGGAATTCATTATAAGTCAGATATCACAGTTGACCAGCAGACACTGGTTTCCATTGATCGAGACAAAATAAGACGTGTTTTTTCTAACATTGTAGACAATTGCTTAAAATATATGAACAAAACGGAAAAGTCCATCACTTTGCAAGCAAAGAATGCAGGGACAAGTGTCATTATAGAAATTAGGGATAATGGGGCTGGTGTAGAAGCAGAAGCACTCCCATACATTTTTGATCGCTTCTACAGGGCAGATCCTTCTAGGAACAGCAACAATGGGGGAAGCGGGTTAGGGTTAGCGATTTCCAAACAAATGATCGAGGGGCATGGCGGCGCCATTAGCGCACACAGTATGAAAGGCGAATGGACTTGTATTACGATAAAATTACCGCAAAAGTTGCGTAAAGACGGTGGAAATGAATGAAACGGGTACTTATTGTTGAAGATGAACAGCTCATTGCAGAACTTGAACGTGATTATTTGGAGGTAAATGGGTATAAGGTCGATATCGCAACTGACGGTGAACAAGGACTTAGATTGGGTCTTAGTGGAGAGTTCGACTTAATCATCCTGGATGTCATGCTGCCTTTGTTAAATGGATTTGAAGTATGCAAGCAAATTCGTGAGAAATATCAGATTCCAATCTTGATGGTAACCGCCAAAAAAGAGGATATCGACGTTATTCGCGGACTAGGTCTAGGGGCAGATGATTATATTACGAAGCCCTTCAAACCCGGTGAATTAGTAGCAAGGGTTAAAGCACATTTAGCACGATACGAACGATTAATTGGTACCAAAGAAAATAAAGATGAGATTCGCATTCAGGGACTTTTAATTGATAATAGTTCCCGTCGGGTATTTGTTCATGATCAGGAAGTCAATATAACAACCAAAGAATTTGATTTGCTCTATTTTCTAGCTACGAATCCAAATCGAGTATTTAGTAAAGATCACCTATTTGAACGGATTTGGGGATTTGATGCTATGGGAGATGCCCAGACGGTTACGGTCCATATCCGTAAATTAAGAGAAAAAATTGAAGTCGATCCATCCAATTCGCAATACATTGAAACGGTATGGGGAGCAGGTTATCGGTTCCGGTTATAAAAGTATGTGATGAAAGGTGGTCGGCATATGATACCATTTAATCCTCGTGTTTTAATCCTTACGGCTAATTATGGGAATGGACATCTCCAGGCTTCTAAAGCATTGTTACAGCAATTCAATCAGCAAGGTGTGGAGAACGTGAAGATTGTGAATCTAATGAAAGAAGGCCATCCATGGATTCATTCGATTACATCTACGTTGATTAGCAAAAGCACGAAAGTTTCGCGGCTAGGAATTGACTATTATGGTTGGAGCTATTATTTGACACGGGAAACCAAAGAAACGGCCTTATTTCAGAAGTCGATGACCTATTTAGGGCAAAAGAAGCTGAGAGAGATTATACACGAAGAACGTCCGGATGTAGTTGTCAATACGTTCCCCTTCGGTGCATCTCCAATCGTTTGTAGTTCCATGGGGATTAAGAATTATACCGTGCTTACGGATTATGCATTACATGCTAGTTGGCTTCACCCGAAAGTCGATCGATATTATGTGGCAACGGAAGACCTAAAAAAGCAAATCATTGAAAGAGGAATTAGCAAGGACCGAATAGATGTTAGTGGAATTCCGCTCAGGCAAGAGTTCGCCAATACGAGGATTCGTGCAAGAAATCAGCCGAAGAAAATCATTCTTATCATGGCCACAGATAGCGGTGTAACAAGTTATATCGAGGAAATGATGCGCACGCTTTTTCATTTGGATAATTGTCAATTGGTTGTTGTTTGTGGTCATAATGAGAAGTTAAAACATAGATTGGAAGTGGAGTTTGCAGCTTATAACGGGATAACCATTCATGGGTTTGTTGATAATCTTCATGATTGGATGGCGCAAGCTAGTTGTATGGTAACGAAAGCAGGCGGACTAACGTTGACAGAGGCCATAGCCTTAAGAGTGCCGGTTTTCGTCTTCAAGCCTAATGGCGGTCAAGAGAAGGAAAATGCTCTATATTTATCACGCCGCGGCGTAGCATCAATCTCAAATAAAATCGAAGAACTTTCGAAAAGCATTCAATATTTCATTCATCATCCTCAACAATATGAAGAAATTCGGGATCATATGGAGGGATTGCACCGAAATCATGCAGCAGCTCATATCGTAAAAGATATGATGCATCATTGGAATGGCCAGTTCATGTTAGCGTCAATTTAGGGGAGATAGGATCCAGATGAAAGTCCAAACCAAAACCTCCAAGTCCTAAAACGGGTTGGAGGTTTTCAATTTGGGGATGGTAACGATGACTTCTGTTCCGTTATGCCTATCGCTGGCTATTTGAATTGTGCCATGATGCAAACTGACAATACATTTAGCTATGGCTAGACCTAAGCCTGAGCCGCCGGTTTGTCTGCTTCGGGATCGATCTACGCGATAGAATCGTTCGAAGACGAAAGGCAATTCTTTTGTGGGAATGCCAATGCCATCATCAACAATGCGCATACAATGATTTGAATCTGTTTGAGAGAGGTAGATCCGGGTGTGATGTTTCATGTATTTCATCGCATTATCCAAAATAATGAAGAGGACTTGTTTGATTTGCGGCCGATCTGCTTCCATCATGATGCTGCTTTCGGTGGGGATAAGTATGAATTCTTTGTCGGAGAGTGGCTGAAGAAGTTGAATGTTCTCTTTACATAGTGTGACAAGATCAAATAAGGACAGCGTTAATTTAGGTTCGTGGTCGAGTTCAGCCAATTCAAGCAATTGATAAGTAATGTGTTTCATACGCTTGCTCTCGTCATGAACAGCATTAAGAGCTTCCATATGAAGGTCTATGTTTTCAAACCCCCATCTGCGAATGAGAGACGAGTAGCCTTCAATAATCGTAAGTGAAGTCTTAAACTCATGTGAGGCATCAGAAATAAACTGCCGCTGTTTCTTCATACTTATCTCGATCCGGTCCATCAAATGATTAAATGTCTCAGATAATTGATAGAGTTCATCCTTTGACTTTCGATTCAAAGGTAGTTTGGTAATCGCAAGACTCGTTTCGATCTCTTTCATCGTCTGAATCATACGGGATAGCGGTAAGAATAACAGTTTGGACAATAAAAAACTAGCAGATAGAGAGAGCAGCATAGCAGCAAGCGTTACGATGCCAATAATACCAACCAATCGGTATAAGCTTTGGTCAAGCTCTATTGGTTCCGTAATGATTTCTAACGTTCCGATGACTTCTGTTCCTTGGCGAATAGGTGTTCGAACAATCATAACGGTCTGTTCATTAAGTTTTTGCGAATAAGCCTCTTGTGTATCCATGTGTTTTGGCGGAATAACGGCTAGTTCGTCATTGTTGGCTGTTTGGTTTATCACCTTAGAAGAAAGATTAAGTGAGCGAATCATAGAGTGATCGGGTAGATACCTTCTTAATATTCGGTAGTTATCTTCTTGAAGCAATTCCATAGGACTTATATGTGTTAGCATTTGATTAGCTGTAAATTGAAGCGTTTCGAGCTCTTCCTCTTTTTCATACTGTGCATAAAGATAGTAAATAATGAAGGTAAGCGGTATTAGAATGCTAATTAACCAAAAAAATGAAAGCAGAGAAGCTTTAGTCTTGATTTTCATATCAATTAGACCTCCAAGAGGTACCCAATACCACGGATTGTGCGAATGTTCGGGGAAGGTGCAAGAAGCTTTTTGCGGACATACCTTATATATACATCTACCAGATTTGAATTTCCTAGAAAATCGTAACCCCATACATCGTTCATGATTTGTTCCCGACTAAGGATTTCATTTTGATGTTCGATCAAATAGACGAGGAGTTCAAATTCTTTTGGTGTAAAGTCGATCTTAATGTCATTCTGTAACACTTCTCTGGAGCGAAGATTCACGTTTGTTCCTTTCACCGTATAAATCATGGAGTCGTGCTTATTAAGCTCATCATCGGGTTGTTGGAATTGATTTTGGCGGCGTATACAAGCGCGAATCCGAGCAAGCAGCTCTTCCAAGTGAAAGGGTTTCGTTATATAATCCTGGCCCCCCAAATCAAGTCCATTCACAATATCCGCGGGGGTGCCGCAGGCAGTTACCACAATAATAGGAGTTTCAGAATTCTGCTTGCGGAAGGATTTAATCAGTTCAAAACCGTTGCATACAGGGAGCAGAATATCTAGAAGAATGAGGTCCCACTTAGCATTCAATGCTTTTCGTAGTCCTTCTGAGCCATCTGAAGCTAGTTCCACATTATACCCGGCATGTGTGAGTTCTAATTGCAGCAGCCTTGCTATTTTCTCTTCATCTTCGATGACAAGTAATTTATGTGACATGAACAGCTCTCTTTTCAAGGTATTTGAAATGAATCACCTTACATCTTATGTACCTAGAAAGCTGGATGTTCTGGCATAGGAAAAGGACCTCCTTCAGTTGGAGAACTGAAAGAGGTCTTCTGAGCTTTCAAATAAAGCTTTAGTGAATCACACGACGGGCTGTTTTGTAATTTTTGCTCCACCACCCAGAGTTCATATCTGAAATCGTAACACCAGGGCTGCCGTAGGTGTGCAAAACCTTTCCATTCCCCATGTAGATACCAACGTGATGAATTGGTGAGTAGAAAAAGACAAGATCACCCGGTTGAAGCTGATTTCTAGCAACAAAAGTTCCTACTTGTGACTGCTGCTTTGACGAACGGGGAAGATTAATCCCATTTTTGCCATAAACATATTGTGTAAAAGAAGAGCAATCAAAGGCGCTAGTGCTGCCTTTTTGAGAACCGAATTTATACCTGACACCTAAATATTGTTTACCAGTTGTAAGGATACTATTTGCTTTCCCGGATATCGATGTTGATGTCGAAGCTGAAGCTGCTGTTGTAGAAACATTGCTTGCAGCATGCGCGGATTGCGGCGCCAACATTAGGTTAGCAGATGCAAATAAGGATACACTAAGTGTAATACCTAATAGCGATTTGCTTAGGCGGTTCGTTTTCATGTTGTTCATGATTGGATATCCCCCTTCAGGATCGTGTTTTAGGTTTTCACCTGAGATAACCTTAACATATCCGGAATTCCCTATAGATTACCAAACATGCGGGAATGCTAGGTCCTGTGAGGCTTACAGGACAATTATTAGAAGATCATGAGAATCGGATGAACGGAAATACCTTGACAATCCAAAGACAAGATATCTTCGTTTTCAAAGAATTCTCTCATGTGATTTTCACATTCCTATGATAGGATCAATTCGAGGCAGGTGAAGAAAGATGAATCATCATTCAATGATCTTGTTTATCACGCATTACGGTTATGCCGGTATCTCTATAGCACTTTTCCTTGGCATTGTTGGCATCCCGTTACCGATTGAAATTATCCTGCTAGGTGCAGGCTATATAGCCGTTAAGACGAATTTACATTTAGGTGGCATTATCGGCTTCGCTTGGCTAGGAGCGTGTGCTGGAATGACAGTTAATTACCTCTTGGGGAAAAGTATAGGGTTGAAGCGGATTAGCAAAGTAACCAAGTGGATTAAGCTCTCTGAAAGCAGATTAGAAAATTGGGCAGAGCATTTCAAGAAGCATGGAGCTATCTTACTATTAGTAGGCTTTTATGTGGCTGGTCTTAGGCATGCTGCACCGTTTATTGCAGGGGCAATCAAATTGCGGTTCACTAAATTTATAAGTATCTCGTATTTGGGTGCAATGGCCTGGATTTTAGTTATTGTTTTTCTAGGTCAAAAGCTTGGTAAAGCGTGGGACCACATGTTTATGCATTTCCATCATCCAATATGGCTGATTGTCGCGGCTGGTGTAGTCGCTCTGGGTTTATTAGGAGTTAAAATGATGATACGTCAACAAAAATTGCCCTCTTAAAACGAAAGCAGCTCCAATCCCCTGTTTAAGAGAATTGGAGCTGTTGTACGCTGATCAAGGAATAATGACTATTTGCGTTTTGCACGGAGGAACCGTCCGTTTGCTCTCGCATACCGTAGGACTTTGAAGAACATTTTTTTATCTTTTAATTGGTTGAAAATAAAAGGGTCAGGCGCTGTATTGACTTCCAGCACCCACGGTTTTAAATTTTTATCAATTCCAATATCGACACCAATTTCTTTAAATCCGGGATAACTCTTCTGATAGTGCGTAGCAATTCGATACCCTAAATGCCTTAAGCTTTGGATATAACCACTTTTCTGTGGATTCTTTAAATGGGAAGCAAGTAATAATTCTAAAGGCAGCGGTTTGCCGCTATTATGAAAGTTCGTTACGATCTTGCGAGGATGAGCAACTCGGCCAATATAACCAGTTGTTTCCCACTTCTTATGAGGGTTTTTTTGAACCATGATACGTGTGTCGAAGATTCGCTTCTGGTGCGTTAAGAGATGAATACCTTGCTGTACAAGATAGGATCTGTTTAACTTGGCTTTGCTTAGAGCAGCGAATAAGCCTTGAAACGTCCTAAATGATTTGGCATTTCTGCCAGCCTGATAACGGTATTTATCATTTTTCTCTACACGAATAACGCCTTGTCCGCAAGAGCCATTGATTGGTTTGACATAAACCATTTTATGCTTATTCAGCATTTGAAGAAGGTTCGTTTGACTGTAGACTCTTGTTTCCGGTACAAATCTGCGAAGTTCCTTGTTTAATAAGAGCACCTTTGTTTTGACCCATTTGCTGCCAACTGTTCGAGCTCTATTCACCATTCCAGCACCTCTTGTTTTCGATATCATTCGATTTATCATATTCAAATGAAGTTGAGGGACTTGGAGTAGAGTTTAGTTCAAAAATTAAATTTCTTTAATTGATAAGGGGGATTAATTCATTAGTGAATTTGAAAATACAACTTACCTGGGCTTTTTTTATAAGCCTTTTGAGTGCAATTAGTTTTGGAGCCATAGCGCTCTTGGTAACCGATCATAAGGCAGCTCAATTCGACAAGGTGATCATTTCGTTTGTTCAAGGGTTAGAAACACCACTTCTAACAAGCATAATGAAATTCTTTACCTTCCTAGGAGGAGGATTTCCAGTTGTCGTTGTTACGCTAATTATTTTGTTTTTCTTGTATAAGGTTCTACATCATCGAAGTGAATTGATTCTATTTATAAGCGTTGTCATCGGATCGGTGATTTTAAACGAAACTTTAAAACTTATCTTTAAACGTGCAAGACCAGTATTACACCGCATCATTGATGCAAACGGTTTTAGTTTTCCAAGTGGGCATTCAATGGCCGCTTTTAGTTTATACGGTGTTGTTGCTTTTTTGCTTTGGCGGCATATTTCAACTGCTCTTGGTCGTAGCGCTTTAATTGTAATTAGTATAACTATGATTATGGCGATAGGAATCAGCAGAATTTATTTGGGCGTACATTATCCAAGCGATGTTCTTGGCGGTTTTCTAGCAAGCGGTAGTTGGTTAGCCCTCTCTATTTGGTATTATCAGCGATATCAGGAAAGACGGTATGAAGATATGAAGATATTGGAGGAGTTAAGATGAACTCTCAGCAAAATCTAAAAGTGAAACAACCGTGGATTCCTGAAAAAGAACGCATATGGGTATTTGGTGCGATGGCAGTGTCCACAATCTATCTAATATGGCAGCTTTGGAGTCTTATTCATTTACCATCAACAACATTGCACAGCCGCCTTTTTGAGCGTACATTCAAGGCTTATGGCTCCAATGCCCGTATAGCTCTATTCGTGGTCGTATCGAATTATATTTTAGCTTTTATCCTTAAACAAGGCATATTAGGGAAATTCGCTCATCTAAAAAAAGGCTTGGTTATGCTGCTTCGTATTGTCAAGAAATATCATGTTACAATTGCTATTCTCGCTATCGCACTTATAATACTCCATACGGTTGCTGTGTTTATGTTTGGTTTTAAATGGGATTTCAACAATATTAGCGGGCTGCTTGCATTAATTGTCTTATTACCGGTACCGATTTCGGGTTTATTCCGCTACAGAAGGCTCGATAAGAAATGGCATTTAAGATGTGGACTAGCGTTTGCAGTGTTATTTTTGATTCATGCATTTTTATAGTGGTTGCTGGTTCTAACCTAGTTGCCGCAAACCTTTGAACCACACGGATTTGATTGATAAGGTATCCGAAATATTAGCAGTCGGATCACCGTGTATGAGAATAAGATCGGCGCGCGCACCTTCGGTAATCCGGCCGCGATCATGGAGACCAAAGCAACGGGCCGGTTTGGTTGTAGCCGACTGAAGAGCTTCGATCGGAGTGAAACCGGCCTTTACCAGAAGCTGCATTTCGTGGTGGACACTGGCCCCATGAGCAAGGCCACCAAGGTTCGGAACGGGAACCGGCGCGACATCTGTTCCTACAAGAATATCAACTCCAGCACGGTGAAGATCCATCACATTCTTAAAGCTGTTTTCCATTTTGCCTTGTGGGAACGTATTGAAGCTTGAGTTCAAAATATCGATCCAATCCGGACTTAATTTGGCATGAACCCGCGGGTCATTCGCCAATTCCGAAGCTGGATTTCCGATAATCGATGAATTCAACACCAAACATGGTATAACAAAAGCTCCTGAATCCGCTATGGACTTAACTAATTCGGCCGTGCTATCGGGTCTGTCGATAAACAAGTGGCCCAAACCGTCGACACCAAAATCGATGGCTGCCTTCGATGAAAAAGCTGTCAAGACGTGGGCGATGACCAATTTATCGAACTTGTGGGCTTCAGTCACAGCTGTTTTTAGAATCTCATCGCTTAGAAGAGGCAGGCCAGGTGCACCCATGACCGTTCCTTCTTCAATCATGATCTTAATATAGTCGGCTCCATTCTCCACTTGGGCATGCACATGTTTGACCGCTTCTTCAACCGTCGTCACTTGAGGGATTTCATCGTGATCGTGAGCGTATGCGGCCAGCATTGCCTCCCTGTCTTCCTCGGATAACTTCTCCAGTTCCTTTAATATGAATTCCGGTATTTCATCTCCATCCGGCAATAATTCATCAGGGTGTCCGCCAGGAGCGGTAATCGCTGTACCAGCAGAACGGACGTCCGCGGCGTCATCCACATTTTTCAACTGAATTTCGCGACCTCTTTTAGTAAAATCGCCGTTCATTTCGAGTTCCGTTGTAACGCCGAATTTTAAGGCATCTTGTAATCCGCCGATTGAGGTATGGACATGTGCATCAATCAGACCAGGTATTAGTGTCATATTTTCGCCATTTATAATTGTTGCATCGACTGGAATGTCTCCGCCCACGGAGATAATGGATTCCCCTTTAATGATAATGTGTCTGGGAGCAATAATTTGATAGCCATCAAAGATTCGTACATTTGTAATCGCCGTAATTTGTTCTAATACAGCATTGTGGTTTACTTTCTCCATTTTAATTTCCTCCCAATGTGTTTGTGACTCAACACTTCGGAGTATAACTGTTAGAATTCTAACTGTCAATGTGCTAATGTTTAGTTGACAATCCAATAGGATCACTGTATATTTTAGCTACTTACAATTAGTTTCCTAACAATTACAGAGGGGACGATGGACGATCATGCATTCCCGAAAAGATACGCCTTATATGGATTTGTTTCAAATTATCGGTCTTAAATTAAAGAAAAGAGCGGACGAGAGTATTAAAGAGCTAGGATTAAGTTCTCAACAAGGAAAAGTAATCGATTACATTTATGAGAACCAAAATAATCAGATTATTCAAAAGGACCTTGCAGATCGGTTTCATTTACGCGGGGCAAGCATTACAAGCATGCTTCAAGGTCTAGAGCAAAAAGGGTTCATCGAGCGCAAAATTCCGGCCAATAATGAACGGCAAAAAAATATATATGTATTACCAAAAGCGGTTGAATTGATTGAAGGCTTTAATGACTCCTTCCAAAAAGTGGAGGATGAAATCGTTCAAGCCCTTAGTGACGAAGAGAAGATGATCTTAAAGAAATTACTGATCAGAATTAATGAACGCATTTAAAGGAGCCTTTGGGTTGGATGCCGCGGAGGAGCTTAAGGGATGGGGTTGCAAGGGGAATCTATGCCTTAGAGCTTGTAGACGAAACTTATAATGAGGAAAACATGAAATGCCGCGCGGTTGCGGTATTTTTTTATTTTAAGATAAATATAAATTGTTGTTAAAAGTGTAAAATCGCAAAAGAGGCGTTCGGATTAACTGATGCCTCTTTTTACTGGTTGACGGAAAAACCATGCATAATGAACCTAAACTATAATCATCCTAGGGCAGATCTTTAGGTACCAGGTTAAAAATTTCTTCTGTTTCAAAACTGTCAATTAGCCGATCCAGCCATTTGTAATATCGAATAGCTTCGTCGATTTTATTCATATCTGTTTGTAGAATGCCTTGCAGCGCAGTATCGTCAGGATATAGCTGACTAAGTTGATTAAGCTCAACTTTTGACTTGCGCAAAGAGCTGAGATTGATTTCCAATGCTTTACGCCACTTCAGTGAAAAATAATCCGAGAAAGTTTGGAACCAATCCATTTCTACTTCATAAAGGTCTTTCCGCGATCCTTTCTCCCAAACTTTATTGACCATTTTCAAATCAACCAGCGTACGCACGCCAGTGCTCATGCTGGTTTTACTCATTTCCATGGCTTCTCTCATCTCATCTAGGGTCATGGGCTTGTTTTGGAAAAAAAGCAATCCATATAGATGGCCGATCGATTGAGTTATGCCATAGAGTTCCATATTTTTGCCCATAGATTCAATGATGCGTTTGCGCGCTTTTTGAATAATCAACTCTTGTTCGGAGCTTATATTGTTTAGTTGTTCCATTCGAAGTTCACCCTGCCTTTATGTGTACAACGTTATTGTAAGAAACAATTTCGATAAAGTAAAGAAAGTCATTGAATAGGATGCTTAAGTATGTAGTAGCATTCAAAATGTTTCGTACAGTTTTTACTGTATAAACAGATTAAACAGAATTTATGGTTGACATAACCCGCTTTAGTTCTTTACACTTAAAAGGCAAGAGGGCATTAACGCATACAGAAAGGAGTGAGCGTGTGGCAATTATTGATGTGCATCAGGTAACCAAGGTATTTGGGCCTGATCCCGAGTCTGTTCTTCCGCTATTGAATAGTAAGGTCTCCAAAGAACAGATATACAGGGAAACGAAACATACAGTGGGGGTCAACGAAGTCAGCTTTTCCGTAGAACCTGGTGAAATTTTTGTCATTATGGGACTGTCAGGCAGCGGGAAGTCAACACTTGTCCGGCTGCTAAACAGGTTAATTGAACCTACGAAGGGGATCATCAACATTCACGGCAGAAATATTGTCGAGATGAGTGAGGAAGAGCTCCGCCTTGTTCGGAGAGAAACGATCAGTATGGTATTTCAGAAATTTGCCTTGTTTCCGCATAGAACGGTTGCTCAAAATGTGGAATACGGGCTTGAGATTCAGGGGAAAAGTAAGGCGGAGAAACGAGTAAAGGCCTTGGAGGCCTTGAGTCTTGTAGGATTGCAACAGTGGGCGGACAGTATGCCGTCGCAATTAAGCGGCGGTATGCAGCAAAGGGTAGGACTTGCCAGAGCGCTGGCTAACGATCCTGATATTTTATTGATGGATGAGGCGTTTAGTGCACTAGATCCATTAATCCGTAAAGATATGCAGGATGAGTTGTTAGAGTTGCAAGATAAAATGAAGAAAACAATTATTTTTATTACACATGATTTGGATGAGGCGCTTCGTATCGGTGACCGGATCGCATTGATGAAAGATGGCAGTGTCGTTCAGATTGGGAAGCCGGAAGAGATTATGATGAACCCCGCTAATAAATATGTTGAACGATTTGTCGAGGACGTAGACCTGTCTAAAGTACTGACAGCCTCATCGGTGATGCGAAGGCCAGAAACGGTTGGCCTTGACAGGGGGCCGAGGGTAGCTCTTCAGCTTATGCGGGAAAGCGGCATATCCAACTTATTTGTAGTTGATCGTGGGAAAAAACTGCTTGGTGTAATCACAGCTGAAGATGCTTCTGAAGCAGTAAGAGTAGGAAAAACACTCGAGGACATCGTCATCCGAAGTGCGCCTACGGTGGCGCCGGAGCAAATGCTATATGAGCTATTCGAAATATGTGGAAATTCAAAATATCCGGTAGGCGTTGTTGATGAGAACAATCGTATTATCGGTGTCATTGTTCGCGGTGCCGTTCTTGGAGCACTAGCTGGACAACCCATTGCTAAAGAGGAGGTGCATAAGGATGATTCCCAAGATTCCTCTAGATGAGTGGGTAGAATTTATCGTGGATAAACTGGAAATTAATTTGGCCGTACTATTTCAATTCTTCTCGGTTTGCATTGAGGGATGCGTGAATGCCTTGTCTTTTGTTTTCCAAGGTGTTCCGGTTTTATTATTCATCGCAATAATTTGTGCATTAGCCTTTTATTTGGGCCGCTGGTCATTTGCGCTATTTTCAGCGCTAGGTCTTTTATTAATAGATAATTTAGGGTTTTGGAGCCATACGATGGACACCTTAGCGCTTGTTCTGACTTCTGCGTTAATTTCTATCATCATTGGTATTCCAATAGGAGTCTGGTGCGCTCAAAGCAATAAATTTCGTGACGTAATTACGCCATTATTGGATTTTATGCAAACGATGCCTGCTTTTGTGTATTTAATACCAGCTGTAACGTTCTTTGGATTAGGTGTTGTTCCTGGTGTTATTGCTTCTGTGATCTTTGCAGTACCTCCAACAATAAGGCTTACGAATTTAGGAATTCGGCAAGTTGCAGAAGATTTAGTAGAAGCTGCCGATGCATTCGGTTCAACAAGAACACAGAAATTGTTCAAATTGCAATTCCCATTAGCAATGCCGTCGATTATGGCGGGAATTAATCAAACAATTATGCTTTCATTATCAATGGTTGTTATTTCCTCTATGATTGGGGCGCAAGGTATAGGGGCGGATGTCTACCGTGCAGTGACACAGATTAAGACAGGACAAGGGTTCGAGGCGGGCTTATCCATTGTCGTATTAGCCATACTTCTTGATCGAATGAGTCAGTATATTCTGAAAAGAAAGAGGAGCGTGTGAATAAATTGAGGAATAAAATCAGAGATTTGGTATTGGTAAGTTTGGCTGCAGTAACCGTGATTACAGGTTGCTCCAAACAAGTATCGTCCGAAGGAAACATTGGAAGCCAGGTACATCATGAAATCATTGGGATTGACCCTGGAGCGGGATTAATGAAACAAGCTGCCCAAGCGATCAGTGATTACGATCTGAAAGATTGGAAGTTGGTAGAAGGCTCAAGCGCCGCAATGACAGCCGCTCTCGACAAAGCCTATAAAGCTAAGAAGCCAATCATTGTAACGGGTTGGACACCTCACTGGATGTTTGCCAAATATGAGCTTAAATATTTGAACGATCCTAAAGGTGTGTTCGGAAAGGATGAACAGATTCATACCATTGTGAGGAATAACTTGAAGAAGGATGCTCCTTCGGCTTATACCATGTTGGACAGGTTCGAATGGACCCCGGAAGAGATGGCCGTCGTAATGTCTGCGATCATTGATGGGAAAAAACCGGAAGAAGCAGCTGCCGCTTGGGTAAAGGATAATGCCGATAAGGTTGATGGTTGGGTAAAAGATCTAGCTCAAGAAAAAAGCAAAAAGCTAAAACTCGCCTATGTCGCATGGGATTCCGAAATTGCCAGCACGAATGTCGTGAAAGCTGTTTTGGAAGAAAAGCTAGGATACAAAGTGGAAATGCTGCAGGTAGAAGCCGGACCGATGTGGGCAGGAATTTCAGATGGAAGTGCGGATGCAATAGTAGCTGCCTGGCTTCCAACGACGCATAAAGATTATTATGATAAGTATAAGGGAAAATTTGAAGATCTGGGGCCGAATCTGAATGGTACTAAACTAGGATTAGTAGTTCCCACATATATGAATATCAATTCAATTGAGGAACTGAACAGTAAATAAGGAAAAAGATGAGAGCTTTTCGATTGATGAACAAATGAGGATATAAACATATAAAAAATATCAGCCGCGAATTTCGCGGTTTTTTTTATGAACACAACTTCGTGTTCGACCCCATTCATTCCTTCTAATTAATAAGAATATAACTTGAAATGCGTTGGAATAAATAAAAGAGATCCAGTATGATGGCATTATTAAATTTCGGGAAGACAGAAATGGGGAATGTGCGCATAAATCGAAATTGACAAACTGATTAATAAAAGCACTTTACTATATAAAAGGAGAAATAAAAATGATCCTTATAACTGGAGCAAACGGGAAAACTGGTCGTGCAGTCATTAAAGCTTTGCTTTCTAAAGGAGAGCGGATAAGGGCTTTTGTTCGAAGAACCGAACAAATCGAGGATATTAAATCATTAGGTGAGATGGAAGTCGTTACAGGCGATATGCTGGATCAAAATGCTGTAAATGAGGCATTAATCGGAATTAGGGCTGTATACCACATTTGTTCAGCAATGAATCCCGATGAGGTTCAAATCGGACAAGTAATCATACAAGCGGCTCGCTTGGCCGAAGTTGAACATTTTGTATTCCATTCCGTCATACATCCCGTCATTCAAGAAATGCCGCATCATCAGAAAAAACTTATGGTTGAGGAGCTCCTGGTGAATTCAGGTATCCCATATACGATTATTCAGCCAGGCATATTTATGCAGAATATACTCGAGTCTTGGAAACTGCTTAGTGAACAAGGTATCTTTCAACAAAAGTATTTTACGGCTCAAGAAACTCGCATATGTATGATTGACTTAGAAGACTTAGCCGAGGCAGCTGCAATCATTCTTACTCGTCCGGGACATACAGGAGCTTCATATGAACTTTCTGGACCTGAAAATTTATCATTGTCTGATATGATAGCAGTAATGGAACAACATTTTGGCCATGAAATCAAAGTTGAAACGCCGCAAGACGAAATGTTTGCAGCACAATTAAAAAAGCGTGGACTAGGTGAATATCAAGTAAATACAATAGTAAAGATGTTTCAACATTATAATGAACATGGATCTATCGGTAATTCTAATGTTTTAATGTGGATATTAGGACGAAAGCCAAATGATTTCTCATCCTTCATTCTTAGAACATTAAAAAGCAAGAACTGATACTGGAAGAAAGCAAAGTTACTCGACCTAATGTAACTCGCAAAGGCTCATTCGTAATAGGAATGAGCTTTTTTGTTCGAATTAAGCCTATACTAAGAAGCAAGCCCCACTTTAAAATATATAAGTTAGACTCGCGGCCCGTTGTAACGGGAGGATAGTTATATACAAAATAATTCAAATGCGTTACTATGGTAAAGTGATAAAGTAATAAAAATAAGGTAATAAAGAAATAAATAAAGGACGTGTTGGAATATTATATACAAAGCAGTGTTTCTTGATTTCTACGGCACACTCGTACACGAAGATGATGTGTTTATTGAGGAAATATGCAGTAAAATTTTAAGATCAACTTCAACTGTTACTACAACCAAAGAGATCGGAAAATACTGGTGGAACTCTTTTTCAAAAACTTTTAATTCATCTTATGGTGATAGCTTTAGAACTCAGCGCGATATTGAACTACATTCTTTGGAGGATACAATTGCTTTTTACAACTCGTCTGAAAATCCTAGAGCGCTTAGCGAAATATTATTTGATCACTGGCAAGCTCCCCAACTATTTGAGGACACAAATGTATTTTTGAAGAATATCAGTAGTACCCCGAAAATAATCCTCTCCAACATCGACCGAAATGACATTCAATCAGCAATTCATCATAATGGATTATCATTGGAAAATATTATTACCAGTGAGGATGTAAAATCATATAAACCAAGACCCGACATGTTTCAGCAAGCCCTTGAGGTATATAATCTTAGCCCCCTAGAAGTTCTACATGTTGGTGACTCACTCTCTAGTGATGTTGCTGGTGCCCAAAACTTAGGAATTAAGGTTGCTTGGATTAATCGAAAAAATAAAGTATTGCCAGAAAATTATTCTCCAGATTACATCATAAATTCGTTACAAGAATTGATATCATTGTTTACGCCATGAAGAGGGAAGTGAAATATTTGAAGATAACCTACGATTGGTATCTTATTTGTTATCTTTCGCGTATTGGACATACAGATTGGCAACATAATTTTGAAAGATGAGTATTTTAATGAGGAACATTAGTTCAATTGGTGAAAGCGTGTCCTAAGCTCACTGATCTTCACTCTCTTGCTGCTTACCTGAAAACGAACAAAAAGGCGCCTTTTACAGCGCCTTTTTTTGTTCAATAATTCTGGTAGGTATTTATAATTTCGACAAGAGTATTGAAACAAGTATTCCTAAAATTGAAATCCATACGAAAACTGATTTAAATATATTTTTGATAATCGAATCCTGACTTTTCAAATCATTACCATGGTTTTCATGCATGGCTAAATCAATGTTCCCCATTGGGTTAGAAGAACCTTTAGAGCCTACTCCTTTAAAAAGTAAGGTCAATATAAGCAGAATTATAGAAAACATAAAAAGATAATCAGAGATTTGTTGCATTTTATTAACCACCTCCATATTAACAATATTAGCATATTTTAACGCTTTCCATTCTATCAAGTGCCTTATCAACCCAAATTATGGTAGTATGAATTGAATCATGAGCCAAGCTTTTTTGTATCGGAGGATCGTTAAAACAATGGAAATCGAATTAAATTCAGTGTATATAGAGGTTATTAAGGAAGATATAACAAAGTCAAAAATGGAATGCATAGTTAATGCAGCAAACACAAGTTTACTCGGTGGTGGTGGTGTGGATGGTGCTATCCACAGAGCAGGAGGAAAGGAAATTCTTGCAGAATGCATGAAAATAAGAGAGAAACAAGGAGGATGCCCAGTTGGCGAGGCCGTAATCACTACAGCGGGGAAGTTAGATGCAAAATTCGTTATTCATACGGTTGGACCTGTATGGAATAATGGAAAAAATAAGGAGGAAGAGAAACTTAAAAGCTGCTATATAAACACCCTAGATCTTGCTAACCAATATGATATTAAAAGTATCGCGTTCCCCAACATAAGTACAGGTATTTATAAATTCCCAAAAGAGAGGGCCGCTGAAATAGCCATTAGCTCATTACGGGAATTTATGGAAGGGAATAATTACTCTTTTAGAAGAATCCAGTTCGTTTGCCTCGATGATGATAATTATCAGATATATTTAAAAACAATTAAAGGCTTTGTTTAAATTGTATGTTCTGCAAATTTAGATTATTCAGTTCCTTATTAACATTAACGGGACATGATTGAAAACCATAACTGGGAGCAGAACCTTCGGCGCTGCTCTTTGTTCCATTGATGTAACGGGAGATTAGCACAAAAAAGCTTAAATAACCACTCTTCAAGGAGGAGACAATGTTTATACATAAAATTGATGAGGACTTATCTTTAAAACTAATAGAATTAAGGGATGGAGAGAGGCTATTTGAATTAACAAATAATTCAAGAGGTTATCTAAGAGAATGGCTTCCTTGGCTTGATGCAACAATACAACTTGAAGATACAATAGACTTTATTAAAATATGTCTAAAAAGTTTCGCTGAAAATAAGAGCTTGAATACAGTTATATTATATAAAGATAAAATTGTTGGAGTTGCAGGCTACAATAGTATAAATTGGTCAAATAAAACTGCATATATAGGATATTGGCTTGGAGAAGAATTTCAAGGGAATGGAATTATGACCAGGGTGGCTAGTGCATTGACCGATTATGCAATTAGTGAGTTAAACCTAAATAAAGTTGAAATTAGGGCTGCTGTAGGGAATCAGAAAAGTAGGAGTATTCCCGAAAGATTAAATTTTGTAAATGAAGGATGCATTAGGCAAGCAGAATGGTTATATGACCATTATGTAGACCATATTGTTTATGGAATTTTGGCAGAAGAATGGAACAGAAATAGTCGGAGTTTTGATATTGAAAAATACATTGATGGTGATTAAACTGATGGAAATCGATAGTCGAAATTCTTATTATGAACCCAAAGCAGGCAAATAAATGACTAATATAATAGCAAGATCTATTCCATCAATGGTACACCTAATATTAACATTACTATATTTTAAATATTTATTTGGATCTAATGGAGAGTATTTAGATTCAAGAGTATCTTATGGATTTATAGTGTTATTTCTAACAAATACCATTAGCAGTTTGATTGTTTCACTTGGTCAGTGGAGGCAGTTGTTAATTTCTTTAATGTCTTTCACTATCTTTTATGTACTCTATCTGTTTTACATGCTAGCAACTGGTGATCCTAATCGTGGTGTTGATGATAATCCTGCAAATGGTTTAGTGTTAATTGGACTCGGAATCCCGTATTCATTAATAAGTCTTTTTATTGGAACAGTTCTAGGAATAATAATAATTAAATTAAAAAAGCAAGTTCATAATATTTACATGCAGAGGAGAGAGACAAATGACTGAGAGCATAGAAACAGATATATATATTCGTAATGAACGAGAGGCGGAGATTGCGCAACGTTCTGATCGATTAGCAGCCATCTTCGCGAGTCGTGCGGCACATCATGATACAGAGGGAAGCTTCCCGTTCGCTAATTTCGCGGATCTTCGTGAATCAGGCTACTTGCAGTTGACAATACCGCGAGCTTACGGCGGAGAGGAAGCATCGCTGTACGAATTGGTACTTGCCCAGGAACGACTCGCGCGAGGCGACGGGTCAACAACGCTTGCTGTGGGCTGGCACGTTGGTTTGATGCACCAGCTACGCTTTACGAATGCTTGGCCGGAAACGTTGTATGCACGTTTTTGCCGAGAGTCGGTGGAAACAGGTGCGTTAATTAATAATTTGGCGACGGAAAGGGCAACAGGGAGTCCGAGTCGGGGGGGAAGACCGGAAACGAAGGCCGTTGCCACAGAAGGCGGATGGCTGATCAGTGGACGCAAAACCTACAGTACTTTGAGTCCTATACTCACATGTTTTACTGTTTCGGCAGCGATTGAGGGCACGGAGGAAACAGGGGATTTTTTTGTACGTTCCGGATCTGGCGTACGTATAGAAGAAACATGGAACACACTTGGTATGCGTGCTACGGGGAGCCACGATGTGGTGCTTGAAGACGTATTCGTGCCAGATGATCAGCTTATTCATCGTTCGGGAGCACCACGCAAGGAGCGCAAACCCGACGAAGGTGGGTGGCTATTGCATATTCCCGCTTGTTATATTGGGATTGCGCATGCGGCTAGAAGCTTTGCGATTAACTATGCACAGCACTATCGACCGAACAGCCTGAATACACCGATAGCTGAATTACCGAATATTCGACGTCAAATCGGCGAAATGGAAATCGCACTTGTAACGGCGCGCACGGTGCTTTACTCGGTTGCCGATCGCTGGGACCGGGAACCTGAACGGCGCAAAGCGCTAAAACCGGAGCTGGGCTTGGCCAAACATGTGGCCACGAATCATGCGATCTCGATTGTAGATACAGCGATGCGCATCGTTGGTGCTGCGAGTTTGTCACGCACTTTACCATTGGAGCGGATGTACCGCGACGTGCGTGCAGGGCTGCATAATCCGCCGATGGACGACATTGTGGTTAACGGATTGGCACAGAGAGCTTTGGATGAGGTGAAACTTACGAATTCATAAAAGCCGATGGCAAGGGGATGTAAATTAAGCCAACCTTCTTCAACTCCATTGCCAAATCGTCAGGAGGTTATCCGATGAAGGAATCAATTTTTAATTATGATGATGTCTTGAATATGCTGGACACGTTGATAAAAGAACAATCACGTTTCAATTGGGACAACTTTTATTCTGACAAGGAAAAGGAAGTCCCTTTTTTTGTGAATTTACCTGATGAAAATTTAGTCCAGTATTTTAATCGAGGATATTTAAAGTCAGGAAAGGTGTTGGAACTAGGTTGTGGTCCTGGGAGGAATGCAATCTATTTTGCTGAACAGGGCTGTAGAGTTGATGCAGTGGACTTATCCCAAGAAGCTCTTGATTGGGCAAAGCAGCGTGCTGAGGATAAAAATGTCTCAGTTAATTTTATAAAGCAAAATATATTTGAATTAGATATTGAAGAAGGAATATATGACATAATTTACGACTCGGGTTGTTTTCACCATATCGCACCTCATCGAAGGATGAGTTATCTAAAATTGTTGAATAGAGCGCTTAAACCAAATGGTTTTTTTGCAATAACTTGCTTTAAGGTTGGTGGGGAACTTGGGGGTTCGGATATATCTGATTGGGAAGTGTATAGACTAAGGAGCCTCAGAGGTGGTTTAGGTTACACGGACGAAAAATTAAGAGAGATATTTAATGCTTTTCAAGTAATCGAATTACGGGATATGCTCGAAATGGAAGCTTCAAGTGCAATGTTTGGTGTTTCAGGTTTACTTACTGCTTTGTTTAAAAAAATAAAATAACTCATTAAGCTTACGGTTAACGTTTAGGGAATAAATGCATATACACCGAATGTATTGCCAAATCAATTGTAAAGAGGTGTTGTTCGTGCAAGTTGATAAGGTTATTTTACCTTCATATTGGGGAGCGGAACTATCACACAAACACATAAAAAATGATAACACCTCAGTTGCCGTGCTTTTCCCAGGACAGAATTACTCATGTGAATTGCCTCTTTTATACTATACGGGTAAATCAGCATATGATGCGGGACATGATCTGTTACTACTTGAGTATGGCTACCAATCTGCAAGACGAGCATTTGAAGAGTCAAACGTCGATAAGGTGATTCAAGAATGCTACAACTCAATAAACCAGGTAATTAACGATTATTTAGATGTTGTTTTTGTAAGCAAGAGCCTTGGAACTTACATTGCTGGAAAAACGGCTGAACTATTTGCAGATAGAAACATAAGACATCTATTTCTAACACCTATCAGATCAACGATACCAATAATTGAGAAATTTGGTGGATTAGTTGTTTGCGGCACAAACGACAGACTTTTTCATGAGAGCGACATTGAACGAATAGATGAATTTCCAAATACAGATGTAATTAGAATAAAAGATGCTAACCATGCATTAGAGGTTAATGATTTACTTCAATCTTTGGAGATAATGAAAACATTAGCGGAGGATTCTAATCGCTTCTTCAAATATAAATAGCGTCTAAGCGACAGCTCTTTTTCAAAGTAACGGGAGTTGAAGCAGGCGCTAGAAATGATTTTAAAATCAATTAAATAGTAGGTTTACTATTAATAATAGGGAGCAGAATGCCGCGGCAACTGCTCCTTCAAATCCCCTTAATAATACGGATTCATCATTAAGAACACGACAACCCCGGTTAAGCTCACATATAACCAGATCGGCATTGTCCAACGGGCAATTCTACGATGTTTATGCAATTGGTTAGTCCAACCCCATACCAGAGTGAACAAGGCAAGTGGCACGATGATGGCGGCAAGAATGCTGTGAGAGATTAGTATGAAAAAATAGATCGGCCTGATAATTCCTTTACCACCGAACAACGCCGTCTCCGAGGACATATAGTGAAATGTTAAGTAGGAGACAAGGAACAACAGGGTAGAAGAGAAGGCAGCTAGAATAAACCCTTTGTGAAGCTTTACGTTCTTCCGTAGGATTGCGATCAAAGCGGCTAGCAGAAAGATGAAGGTGAAGCTGTTCAACACCCCATTGATTCTTGGAAAGATGGTAAGGTCAAAATTTATCTCGCCCTTGTAACCAATCGGTGAGAAGAACAAGAGTAATATAACGATATTTGCGACAAGTGAGATGGTAACAATGGCAGCCGTATAATTTTTGTTGCTAGCTTGCCTTGGTACATGGTTATTATTGCTCATTTAATCAAAAATCTCCTTTCGTACCACATGGTAATGGCTTCATTATAAGCCGTTTTGTCGAAGTATAATCAGCCTTAGATGTCAAAATAGCGAAATCTTATTGACGATTTATAGTCTTCAAAAGGTATTGAAGTAAGGATGTTGCTAAATGGCAAAAATAAGGTTAGAATATGCACTATTAAAAATTTTAATGCGATATTATTTTTTTTAAGGTGTGTGGTGTGATTGGAACATATAAACGATGAACTTGGATCTTTAAAGCAAATTATCAAAGGAATTGCAGCTCAATTCGGGGATAAATGCGAAGTTGTCCTTCATGATTTGACTGGTGATTATGAGCATACAATTGTAGGTATCGAGAACTCCCACATTACTGGAAGAAGAATTGGTGATTGTGGGAGCAATTTGGGGCTGGAAGTTTTGAGAGGTTCTGACAAAGACGGTGATCGCTATAACTATATCACGCAAACGAAAGATGGAAAAATTCTTCGATCATCGTCTATTTACCTCAAAAATAATAATGAGGAGATTATCGGAGCTATTTGCATAAATATGGATATCTCTGATTTAATTATGGCTGAAAAAGCACTTAAATCGATCACGATGCACAGCATAGAACAAGAAACGGAAGAAGTATTCGTTAATGATGTGAGTGATTTACTGGATTATTTGCTTCAGCAATGCCATAACGAGATAGGAATACCCGTTTCCCATATGGGGAAAGAGGACAAGAAGAAAGCAGTCCAATTTCTCGATAGACGAGGAGCATTTCTAATTAAGAAAGCTGGAGATAAGGTGTGCCAGTTTCTGGATATCTCTAAATTTACTCTCTATAGCTTACTGGATGAAGTCCGCGTGAAATAAATTGTGCGAAAGCATATGAATAAAAAAACCAATCAACTTACTTATGTTGGTTGGTTTTTTTGCATTAATCTAAAAACAAATAGAATGAAATCTAACATGTTTTTGGCGGGTACATGAAACGTCGCATTTGATGCGGCTTTTTTGGCATATTGACTTGTGTAGAGCACGCAATCGCTTGAGTGTTTTCTCCCTGTTCCTCAGGCGTAAATGGTTGATGAACTTAACGCTAGGATGAGGTTACGCCTTCACCAACTGTCTCAGTAATAGCGTTCTCCACCCTAAAAATTCGCTCCTACCGGGCTGTTAACAAGCCAAACTACGGAGGAGGAATTAACTCCTCTAGTCAAAAATCAGATGAGAGGAACAAGATGACATTTGGGCAGGATACTTCCAATATGTGTTAAGATATTAATGACACTTCGGTATGAGAGAGTGTAAGAGCATGGCTGCATGTGCACGAGGATTTTATAAAAAAAATTTCCCCTATGTCGATTTCACCATTGTTTATTCGTTGTACTCTTAGAAAGACAAAATTTTAGTGAATCAGTTAAAGGAGAGATGGACAATGACAAGAACAATTTCTAAAGGACGACTATGGACGGCGAGAGTGATGAGCGGAATAGCCATTTTATTTATGTTGCTTGACAGTATCATGAAATTATTTAAACCTTCATTTGTTGTCGATTCTGTCAATTCGCTTGGTTTCCAGGAGCATCATATTTATGTGATGGGCATACTCGGACTTCTTTCAACCGTTCTTTATTTGGTGCCACGTACAACGATCCTGGGTGCTATACTGTTGACCGGTTATTTTGGAGGTGTAATGGCGACTCAGATTCGTTTAGATGCTCCGCTTTTTTCCACGACTCTATTTCCTGTCTATCTCGCAGTGCTGGTTTGGGGAGGTCTTTGGTTGAGGAATGAGCAAGTACGCAAGATCTTTTCCATGCAACAATAGTGTGGGCGGGGCAAAAGAGGAACATGGTTACATGAAAAGTCGCAGGTAATGCGGCTTTTTCATTTTAAATTAGGGCAGATTTTATAAGAAACTAATGGAGGTTATGCAGATGGAATTGAAACCGGAATGGGTTAATAAATATTTGATCCCCGATGAACGGAAAACGATGCGTAATCTGGCTGTAAATTCATATTCACAAGAGGCGTTAAAGAAGCTTGCAGACCAGGAGTTCACCGAAGAATCGCACCTTCAATATACTCTGTTTCGAGCAGAGCTCAAAAGGCTTGTGGCAGCAGATGCCGATCCAGGTAGCTTGGAAGCGCAGAATCTGGCACGGTCCTTAACGGAACTAAATGCACAACGATCGCAGGGAGACCCAGATATCCTTAAAGGAATGGAACAGGCCTGGCATAGCTTTAACGCGCTTCCTAGCGATAAGAAGCCGCAGATTTACACGCTGTCTATGGAAGAGAGGGATTTTATTAAACAGGTGTTTATCATCATGTACAAGCAATCCGCCGAATAATGAGAGGGGGAGGAAAGTTTGAAAGTTAAATATCGAATCAAAGATAGTGATCTTATAACGAAGCTTCATAAAGAATACGGGATACAAGTTGAAAGCGTTAACTTCATACCTATGGGGGATTCAGCTTACTCTTATTGGTTGAAATGCACAAACGGGGAACGATACTTTCTGAAATTATTTGACCATCATAATGACAAACAAAGAAGTAGTGTTGAGCGCCTTCCATACTACTTACCATTAACTTGGCAAATGTATCATCAAGGACTTTTTCCGAACATCGCATATCCTATTAAGAATCAGAGTGGCGGTTTTAAAACGACTTTCATTGACATCACGGTAGTCTTGTTTAACTTTATTGAAGGGCAGACATTGGCGGAATCATATCCGTTTTCAAAGGAAATTTTTGAAACCATTGCTACATCGGTGGCATTGTTTTGGCAAAGAAAGAACAGGTTATTGTCTTGTTGAATCTCGTGCGTAAACTTCGTGGCACAGCCATAGCTGATACAAAAGTGAAAGTACTGTGCCACGGTGATATTTGGGGAGGGAATTTGATCCGTTGTGAGTACGGTTTGTATTTTATTGACTGGGAATCAGCGATGATTGCGCCTCCGGAATTTGATTTGGTAGGCTATATAGGTGAGGAATTCGGTGTTTTTTTCTCTACGTATGAAAAGCATACAGGTACAACTGTGACGATTAATCCTGATTTATTACGCTTTTACGCTTATCGTCACCATCTCCGGAATCTAACCACTTGGTTAATGAATATTCTGTATCGCAACACGGAAGAGGCGCAGAATGAAAATGATCTGGAAATGATTCTTTATCATTGCATGAACCATTGGGATAGTATCGAACCAAGGGTTAGGGCTGTGGAGGCTTGGTTGGGGAAACGAAACGAATGAAACTTTTTCCAATTTATTCACTATAAAGATATAAAAGGATAATTGGAGGCGTGTATGAAGAAATATACAATTGGGTTTATTTGTGGGTTTGTATTATCCATAGCCACGGCTGCCTATGCATCAGATACATTAGACAATCTTCTCTTTCACGGGCGGATAGTGATCAATGGGTTGCCCAAGACACTGGATAGCCAAGAATACTCAACTTTGATGTACAATGGACACGTTTATGTGCCTATACGCTATGTGGCAGAGAACATGTCGGCAAATGTTGAATATGAAAATGCGACGCAAACGGTTACCATTCAGCAAACGAGCGTAAAGTTCGACGACGAGGTCATGGCACCAGTCCCGACGGTTTTGTTTGGGTCCGATAAGAAGGAAATCCCCACATTGCAGGGAAGTACCTGTTGGCAGGTGGTGTGCATAAATAGCTTGCTTCCAGATCAGCTTCTTAAGGTTCATCGTTATAATTCGGTCGGAGCCTATCCGAATGCCAAGCTTGTCGTCAAATACCCGAGGGCACTAGAACCACAAAATATATGGATTTCTGACTATAAAAGTAAGCAACGCTTAACGTCAGAAGTAGACGGGTCTTTTCGCCTTCCAGAAGAACCTGGAGTGTATACGTTGGAACTAGGCTCAAATTGGAATGAAGTAGGTAATACAATGTATTATTTTCAGGTAGAGGTGAAAGACAACAGAGAACTGGACGAAGCAAAGATCCGGGAGTTCCGGAGGTACCACATTGATACCGAAAGTGAGCTTGAACAAATGCCAATCCGGTATTTAGGTGAAGTAGACGGGGCAAGAGTTTACGAGGTGCCGCCAGTTGCCAGTAATATTATTGGGAGCCCGTTCTATAATTACAACGGATATGTTTTCTCTGATAAAAGCCTTTCTTCGATCATCGGAATTAAAGATGGACGATTGTATACGTTTGTTGCGCTTTTAAATATAGAAAAAGTGAATGTCAACAAGTTGTATGATCTTATGCCGGTTGAGCTGAGAGTCAAGAAACCTGAATAATTATTACATAACTGATAATGAACTTATTTGAAGGTCACGCAGATCGGGGAGAATCATCCATGGCAACACCACACCCATTCGTCTCAACGCACCAAGGACTTATGAAACCCCTCAGGGTTGTGTATCATCAAACAATCTTCACCAAATCGGTGAGGATTGTTTGACGTTACACAACCCAATATCTAAACATCTAAAAATTTTATCCATTTTTGCAATTTTGCTGGCTGCAAGAGTGACAAGGAGTCATTATAATAGGGGGAAGCCAATGTCTGTTATTGCGGGAAGAGGAAACAGCTATGATGAAGCATACCAATGTGCTCCAATACATCAATCAGCACTTCAAAGTGAAGCTAATATTGTCGCTTTCGGTTATTATTACGATTTGCTCGCTCGTCACCGGCTATATATCGTACAAAATGAATTTGAACTTGTTCGAAAGTGAGATCAGCAAGCAGTACTTGAAAACGAGCGAGCAAACGATTGAACAGATCGGCTCCAAAATACAGGATATTTACCGCATCACGGACTTCGTGATTTTCAATTCTTATGTCGAACGCATTGTGCAAAATATGCACGCCGAACCGGCACCCGGAGAAAGTGTCGAGTATCGCAACTTCATGCTGGAGCGGAACCTTGAGAACGTTCTGCTGCCGCTCAAGAATGAAACGACGCACATTCGTGCCGTCTACATCGTTGATTTGCAAGGCTACAACATGTATTTCAGCCAGGCGAACCCATCCATTCAGCTTCAGTTCCCGGATTTTTACGAGCGAGTTAAAAAGGGGATGAACAATGCTTCAGCAGAAATCGTCTGGCAGCGGATGAATATTCCCGATTTCTACGAGCCGACCGGGGAGAAGAGCAGTCTCGTCGCTGCGCGTTGGCTGAAGTCGACCGAGCAGCAGACGGTATACGGCATGCTGATCCTCGTTATTGACGAACAATACTTCGGCAGTTTGTTAGATCCGCTCATGGCGGGACAAACAGCCGGAGCGTATATTTACGATAAATACGATCGACTGTTGTATAGCCGGGAACCCGAAGGCAGTCCCGGTTTCGATCCCGCCCCGGGCAAGGGGCCGGGCAGCTTCATTGAGCATCGCGGCGGCAACGATTATTTGTTCGTAAAAAGCATCTACGAACCTCGTTCGTTGAAGCTGGTCAGCGGCATTTCGCTCGTTGATATTAAGGACAAGGGGCGCACGGTCTATCACTTGGCTCTTGCATTCGGGCTTGTCAGTATCGTGTTGATGGCGGTAAGCGTGTCGTTTTTTAGCGGCAAAATGCTGAAGCCTCTGCATGTGCTCGTGAGGGCGATGCAGCGGGTGCGCGAAGGCAACCTACGGACGGTCCTCCCACGTACGTCCAATGATGAGTTTGCTTTTCTTACTGATAGCTTTAATAAAATGGTCGCTGATATTCAGTCGCTCATTCAGGAAGTATACGTCAGTAAACTGAGCGAGCAGGAAGCCGAGCTCAAGGCTTTGCAGGCGCAGTTGAATCCACATTTTTTGCACAATGCGCTCAATTCGATTTATTGGAAAATCATGCTGCTCTACGACGATGAGGAAACGGCGGCGCTCGTCACCAGCTTGTCGGATCTGCTGCGCTACTCGCTCGCTCCCGTATCGACGTCAAGTACTCTGCGAGACGAGCTTGCGCAAATCCGCAACTATATCAGGATTCAGGAAGCGCGGCATGGCGATGAGTTACATGTCAGTATCGAAGCTCCGGAGGAGCTATTAGGCTGCCGTATGCAGCGGTTGCTGCTGCAGCCTCTTGTCGAGAACGTATTCGTTCATGCGTTTTTGGATCAAACAGCGAGCAAGCGGCTCGCGATTCGTGTCAGCCGCAGGGAGACCGAAATGTGGGTTGAAATTGAGGATAACGGACACGGGATTTCTCCTGAAATGATTCATCAATTGCTCGACGACCGGACCTTGTACGACGAGAGAGGTGAGCGGGAACGGCTCGGAGTGCGCAACGTGCTGCGGCGTATTTACTTGGTGCACGGCGAGTCGTATGGAATGGATATTCGGCGGTTGGCGCAAGGGACGCTCATTCAAGTCAAACTACCCTATGAAATGGAGTACACAGAGGAAAGGAGGATGGTTCCTGATGCGCATTTTGTTAGTTGAAGATGAACCTTTATTTCGCAAAGGCCTCGCCAAGATGATCGCAGGCAGCGAAGCGAGCTGGGAAGTTTGCGGCGAGGCGGAGAACGGCTTGGTGGCGGAGAGTCTCATCGCCGAGCTTCAACCTGATCTCGTCGTTACCGATATTCGGATGCCGGTCATGGATGGTCTGGAACTACTGAGAAGCACGAAGGCCGTCTTCCCGGACATCGAGTTCATTGTCATTACGGGGTTTCAAGATTTTCATTACGCGCAAACAGCGCTTCGCAGCGGTGCGCTCGATTTGCTCGTCAAGCCGTGCAGCAAACCTGACATGCATGAAGCCCTTTCTAAGGCAGATGAATTTGTGCAAAAGAAGCAGATGGCCGCACGCAAGGAGGCGAGTGAGCGTCAGCTCCTGCAGGAAAACGCGCTGCGCGCCGTGTTCCTGCGTTTTCCGTATCGCCAAGAAGCGGTTCCCGAGTTGGAAAGGGAGCTGCGCTGCAGCAGGTTGTTCGTGTTGCATGTTGCCGATTTTCTCCCTGATGATCGTGGGTATATGAAAAGAGATGTGCCGCTGTTGCAATACGCTGTCCTTAACATTATAGGTGAGCTTCTAGATGTGTATGAAACTTGGGGCAGGCTGCTGTTAATCGAAGCCGGACGCTTCGCCTTGCTCCTGCCTGCCGAAGCTAGTGCTGAGGAAGAGCGGCTTCTGGACGCAGCTTGCAGAACGGTGCGGCAACTGCTCGGTCTGTCGGTCCTCGTACATGGTGCCGGGCATGTTCGCAGTCTCAGCGAGCTCGCCGACTTATACGAGGCGGCACTGGCAGAGAGTGCGCAGAGCCACGTCTCTGTAAATCATGGCGGCAAGCCGGAAGTTGAGCTGCCGGTCAACCGCATCCGGCAGCAGCTCATTGGCGCTCAGGCAGCGGCATTAATTATGGCTGGACAAGCGGAAGCACTGCAGCATTACTTGGATGAGCTGATAAAAGAAATGAGAGCTATAGATGCAGAAGCCCTGCCGATTGAGGCAATGTCGCTCAGCTTCGCCCTGCAGGACGTGGCACGTAAGCAGTTGGAGCGGGAGTATGACGCTCGCGCTTTGACGGAGCGTATCGGAAAGCTGAACGAATGCCGCAGTGGAAACGAAGTGTGCGCTTGGATGAAGGCGGAGACGGAGCGGTTTATGCAGGATTATCTGGAATGGCAAAACCGTTACAGCTCTAACGCAGTGTTGCGGGCGGTCCGTTACATCGAAGAGCGCTATGCTGAGCAGCTATCGTTACAGCAGGTCGCCTCGCACGTTCATTTGAACGCCGCTTATTTCAGTCATCTGTTTAAGAAAGAGACCGGCCGAAGCTTCGTCAATTTCCTAATTGACGTGCGTATGGACAAAGCGAAGCTGCTGCTGTCCAATACGAATCTAAACGTTACGGAAGTTTCGGGTAGAGTTGGATACGATTTACCCAATTATTTCGCTAAATTGTTTAAAATAAACACCGGCTTATCGCCAAAGGAATACCGCAAGCACATTACCATATAAGGGGGAGCCGAGATGCTGCATGTGCTGAAGCGTGCGGCCATGCCGCTGCTGGCGGCTGGTGCGCTGATTGTTGCCACAGCTGGTTGCTCGGCCAGCCCGAGCTATTACCGTGCCGAAGACGCGCCGAAAACTTCGACGAAAGAAAAAATCACGGTGACCATCTATGACCGTGGCAATATCCCGTCCAGCGAAGGGACGATTGAAACTAACAAAATAACAAAGTGGATTAACGAAACCGGAGAGGTGGAAGCGAGATTCGTGGCTGTACCGCGATCTCAGTCGGAACAGAAGCTGAACGCGCTGTTCGCTTCGGGGGAAGCGCCGGACCTTATTTTGGAGTATGCGCCGCAAATTAAAAATACGTTGATCGACCGCAAACTGTTGCGACCGATCGACGACATGATTGAGAAGTACAGTACGACCTATAACGAACTGTTGAGCAAGTACCCGGTACTGCGCAAAGCGGGCACTGGAGCGGATGGGAAATTATACCAATTCGGGCGCATTAACGAGACAATTCCGACAAGAGGAATCTTCATACGCGCAGATTGGCTGAAAAAGCTTCATCTGGCTGTCCCCACGACGACAGATGAGCTTTACGAAGTGGCTAAAGCGTTCACGGAGCAGGACCCCGATGGAAACGGCAAAAATGATACGTACGGTATTGCTTTACCCTATAACTCGGGTTATGTCCTAAGCGAAATGTTTGGCGTCACGTACCCGGACTTCGTCGTCAAGGATGGCCAGCTCGTGCATGGATGGGATAATATCGAGGCGTTAATAGCGTTCAAGCGGAAGTTGTTCAGCGAGGGGCTGGTGGATCGGAACTTTTTGAGTGACAAGAACGGCGCACGGGCGAAGCAGGATTTTCTAAACAATCGAATTGGCATCTACATGGATCAATTCAACGTGCCCATCACTTTCTATACGGACACTTACGCGCCTCTGAAGCGGAACGTGCCGAATGCCGAGCTGACGGTCATCCCCTATCCGTCGACACCGGTGGGGAGGTTTAACTCAGTTTTCGTCAATCCGATTCAAATGACAGCAGTCGTCAATGCCGACACGAAGCATCCAGAAGCGGTGATGAAGTACGTCGACTTCGCTTCCTCTGATAATTTTATGAAGACGATGTACTATGGTTTTGAAGGCGTCCACAGTAGGACTGAGCCGGGTAAATGCCCGGTTGTGACGGATCTGGACAAATGGAGGACGGAATTCAATTATGCCACCGGTGATTTCGCGATGTTAGCTTCACCAATCTTGGCCGGCAATTGCTATTACGCCACCGAGAAGCTGGATATGCACGATCCGCTTCAGCGGGAAGTCAAGAATATGTTCGAACTGAACTCGGAGTACGTCGATTTTTCCCTGCCAATCGCCGGTCCGACGAACGCCGAGCAAATGCCGCAGCTGCCCAAGGAGCTGCAGGCGATTTTGAATGCTACGAAAAATCAGGTCGATGTGGATACAGGCGATATCTGGATCAAGGCGATTGTAACGCCGGACTACACGCCGGAGCAGGCGAAACGGGATGCCATTGCAGCGTGGGAGCAGGCCGGGGGCAAGCAAGTTGATGATTGGTACCGGGACTTTTACGCGCACGACAGAGACAGCATCATCTTGACGAAAGACATTTATAGCATTTTTAAGGAGCAGCGTGTCGCACAGGGAAAATAAATGAACTGGAATCAGAGCAGCAGCTCGGAAGCCTTCGCTTTCGGGCTGCTGCTCTTTTGTATTCCTATCAAGCGAACTAAAGATTTTATCCAGATTCCCATAATTCCTAGATGTTGCGGGGGTGCGTAAGGATTAAACTGGTCAAGACAAAACAAAAGTGGAGGTGATAGCTGTGCTTAGTTATTTGAACAAGAAGAAATATTTGTATTTGCTGTTGCTGCCTTGCGTCGTTTACTTCCTCGTATTCAATTATGTGCCGATGTACGGCGTGCTAATGGCCTTCAAAGATTTTGATTTTTCCAAGGGGATTATCCATAGTCCATGGGTCGGGTTCGACAATTTTAAGTATATGTTCGGACTTAGCGATTTTTACAAAGTGTTCTGGAACTCCTTTTATTTAGGCGTCCTGCGGATCGTATTTGGTTTCCCGCTGCCAATCATTTTGGCCTTGCTGCTGAACGAGATGCGCAATATGGCGTACCAGCGTCTGACGCAGACCATCATTTACCTCCCGCATTTCATCTCTTGGGTGGTGATCGGCGGTATTCTCGTTAACTTCTTGTCTCCGGCATGGGGGCTCGTCAACATTTTTCTGAAGCAGCTGGGTATCGATCCGGTGTTTTTTCTCGCCGATCCGCATTATTTCCGCCCCGTCGTCGTGCTCAGTAGCATCTGGAAGGAATCCGGATGGGGCAGCATCATCTATTTGGCGGCGATTGCCGGTATCAACTCGGAGTTGTACGAATCAGCCAGCATCGACGGCGCGAGCCGGTTGCAAAAGATATGGTACGTGACGCTGCCAGGCATCAAGTCAACGATTGTCATTTTGCTGATCTTGCGGCTTGGGCAAGTGATGAACAACGGTTTTGAACAAATATTCGTGCTGCAAAACCCAATGAACCTGAATGTGTCTGAAGTGTTTGAGACGTATGCGTACCGGGTCGGCATTCTCGGCGGAAGGTTCTCGTTCGGTACAACTGTCGGACTCTTCACGTCTGTGATCGGGCTCATCTTCCTGCTCGCCGGTAACCGTATCGCCAAGTGGCTGAAGGAGGACGGTATATGGTAATCCGTGCTGCAGATCGACGAGGAGGGTGCTTATGATGAAAATCCGATCGATTGGCGATAAATCGTTCGATGCCATCAACTATTTGTTCGTTACATTGTTCTCTCTAGCTTGTTTGTTCCCGTTTATTTATGTAGCTTCGTTCTCCGTTACGCCTTATTCCGAATATTTGGAAAATCCGATGAAGCTCATCCCGAGCCATATTGAGTTCGGTGCGTACAAGCAAATTTTGCACATGCCTTTGATGTGGACCGGTTACAGGAACACGATCTTAATTACGCTCATCGGCGTGGCGATAAACATCGTTTTGATGCTAGTCTCCGCTTATCCGCTGTCCAAAACGGATCTGAAAGGCCGAAATGCTGTGCTTATGCTCATCACGTTCACGATGTTTTTTAACGGTGGGCTTATCCCGAACTTTTATCTGGTGAAATCGTTGCATCTGTACAACACGCTGTGGAGCTTGATTTTGCCCGGAGTACTCAGCGCTTACAATCTTATTTTGATGAAAAATTTCGTCGCCGCCATCCCGCCTAGCCTGGAGGAGGCAGCGTTCATCGACGGCGCCAACGAGCTGAAAGTGTTATCGCGAATCATCGTGCCCCTGTCGAAGCCGGCCATCGCTACGTTCGTCATTTTTCACGCGGTGACGCAGTGGAACACGTTTTTCCCAGCGGTTATGTATACGTCCAAGCGGGATTTGTGGCCTTTAATGCTTATTTTGCGCGATTTGGTCGTGGACGACGGCGGGCTCGCCAAGGATGCGATGGACGCCAGCAGCGCCGGCGTGACTGTTTTTACGATCAAGATGGCGATTATTATTTTCGCGTCGCTGCCGATTTTGCTCGTGTATCCGTTCCTGCAGCGGTTTTTCATGCAAGGTCTGCTCGTCGGCTCCATTAAGGGGTAGAAGGGCGTGGACCGGCAATGCTTTTCGATTATAGCTGTATTCTCATGCAGTTGTAATATAACTTTCTACGAAGGAGTCTTGGAAAATGAAAATGAAGCATAAACGCAAATTTAGCGCCTTCGTCAGCGTGTCGCTACTGGCGGCCGTCGTCGCAGGCTGCGGCCCGAACTCGGAAACGTCAAGCAGCAGCGGGGGCGCATCGTCTGGCACCAATGAGCCGGTCAGCATCAGCATGTTCAATAGGGTCAATGCGCAGATCGTCGTTGACAATAACCCGGTTATCGCCGAAGTGAACAAGTTGGCTAACGTCAAGCTTTCGGTGGAAGCACCACCGATCAACAATTACAACGACAAGTTGCAGGTTCTCATGGCTTCCGGTGATCTGCCGGATCTAGTCTACAATTGGGGCGGCGCCGATTCCAACATGGAAACGTGGATTAAGAACGGTTTGCTCACCCCGCTCGACGACAAAATTGCTCAATATCCGAACCTGACGAAAAACATCACGAAAGAAATGTGGGATAGTGTTAAATCGGTAAACGACGGCAAAATTTACATTGTTCCACGTACGAACGTCGTCAATCACTGGGGGTATATGATTAACCAGACGTGGTTGGATAAGCTGAATTTGAAAGCGCCGACAACGATCGACGAGTTTACGAACGTGTGTAAGGCGTTTACGCTGGGCGATCCCGACGGCAACGGCAAGGCGGATACGTATTGTGTCAGCTTCTCCAACCCGACGCTCGGCGGCAATACGATTTGGAACTCGTCCAACTTCCTGACCTCCGCTTTCAACTTACCGATCCAGAACGGATCGAAGGATACGGACGGCAATTACAAAATCCGAGAGAAAATGTCCGGTTACATCCCTTTCCTGACGTATATGAAACAGTTGAACGACGATAAGTTGATCGATCCGGAGTTTCTGGTCAACAAGATTTACGTCGATCAGGATAAATTGAACCAGAACCGCGTCGGTATCAATTACGCTCATCAATATACCGTCATGGGCAACCTGTCCAAAGACAAGGATTCGGATAAGAAGTTTACGTATCATGCCGTTCTGAAAGATAGCAAAGGCGTAGCGAGCGATTGGGTGACACCGGCGACGTGGGGCGGATGGATGATCCCGAAATCGACGAAGCACGTGGATGACGTCTTGAAGTTTTTGGACTGGGGGAATACGGCCGAAGCGAACACATTGTTCCAAATCGGGATCAAAGGCCTTACCTATGACAGTTACGATCCAGCAACGAAAAGTATATCGCGTACCGCCGACGAAACGACGAAACTGGCCAGCACGACGAGTACGTACATGACGCTCGCCAATGCCGTCAATGGAGAACCGGCACTCATCGAGAACGCTGATACACCGGAACGGCTGAATAAATACAAGACGCAGTTTGACGATGCGATGAAGCAGATGACGGTCATCAACGTACCGGCTGTGCGGTCTCCGAAAATTTCAAATTTGAGCAAAACGATTCCCGATCTTATGAAGAAAAAGGACGATCAGGAGATGAAGTACATTCTCGGAACCATTTCATTGCAGCAATTCAAAGATTTCCTGGAAAAGGAATGGTATCCTGCCACTGCTGATGCCGAGAAAGAATACATCGACTATATGAACAAGTTGGGCAAATAAAAGCGACATTACAAAGGAGAATCTGCTATGTCTTTGAACACGAACCAAACCATCATCGGACAGTTGCATTCCAGTCCGGTCATTCGCCGTCATCCGGCTAATCCGTTGCTATCGCCGAAGGATGTACCTTACGGTCCGGCGATGGTGTTTAATGCGGGTGTTGCCAAATACGAAGGGAAATACGTAATGGTATTCCGCAATGATTACGGCAATGCCGCAGCGGAAACCATCGAGCCTGCCAGCACAACGAACCTGGGGCTGGCATTTAGCGATGACGGTGTACATTGGAATGTGCAGCCGCAACCAGTCTGGTCATGGAACGATGAAGAAGTCGTTCGCGTTTACGATCCGAGATTAACCGTTATCGACGGCAGATGTTATATGTGCTTTGCGGTTGATACGAAGCATGGAGTACGAGGCGGCATTGCCGTCACGGACGACTTCAACCGCTTTGACGTGCTCAGCATGTCCGTGCCGGATAACCGGAACATGGTGCTGTTTCCGGAACGAATCGGCAGCAAGTACGTTCGGTTAGAACGACCGTTCCCGGTATACGGGCGCGGCGGCGTTGACCGTTTTGATACGTGGCTGAGTGACTCGCCCGACCTGCGCTATTGGGGCAACTCTAAGCTCGTGCTCGGCGTGGAGGATGTGCCGTTCGCCAACGATAAAGTCGGCCCGGGTGCGCCGCCGATTAAGACCGCGAAGGGCTGGCTGACGACGTTCCATGCCGTTGATATTGACCGCGCGCGCGGCAAAAACGGTTGGGAGCCGACGTGGAAAAAACGCTATTCAGCCGGCATTATGCTTCTCGATCTCGATGACCCGAGCCGAATTGTGGGCATGAGTAGGACGCCGCTGCTTGCTCCGGAAGCGGAGTACGAGACGTCCGGCGGGTTCCGCAACGATGTGATTTTCCCGGGTGGCATGATTTTGGAGCCTTCAGGTGAAGTGAAGATTTATTATGGTGCGGCAGATACGGTGGAATGCTTGGCGACCGCCGATGTGGACGATTTGCTCCGTCTGTGCTTGTAGGCGAGTCTAACTAAGTATATGGATAAACAAAGGCAGGTGTGGTGAAATGACTCTGAAGGCGCAAAAATTAGCTTTTGAATCGGCAAAAAAGATATATGAAAGTGCAGCTTTGGTATTTCATGGCGTGGACGGTTTTGATGTCTACAATGTTTCTATTCCGTTCATTCGCGATGGAAAACGTTATTTGTTCGGGCGGATAGAACGTCGCGAGGAATGGGCGCGCTCTTGGGTCCGCCTATTTGAGGAGACGGGGCAGGATGAATGGGCTGTAGTGAAAGACAGCATGATCTATACGCTGGAAGATCCTTATGTTACTGAAATCGGTGAAGAGTTGGTCATGGGCGGGACTCATGTGCAATATGAGCGTGGCAAATACAGCACATTTTTCGGATATTTCTTCCGGGGCACTGATCTGAACAATTTGTACTATTTCACTACCGGACCTAACAAAATGAAGGATATTCGTCTTGTTCCGCTGCAGGACGGCAAGATCGGCGTGTTCTCGCGCCCTCGCAGAGCAGATATGAGTGTCAAATACGGAAGCGAATCCATGATTGGTTTCACGGTCATTGACAGTCTGGAGGAGCTGACTGCGGAAGTTATCGAAAACGCACCGTACATTTACGGCATTTTTGGGAAAGGCGAATGGGGAGGCGTTAATCAGGCTTATCTGCTTGATAGCGGTAAAATTGGCGTCATCGGCCACATTTGCTACAAGGATAAGGATGAGAACGGAGGGGAAGTGAAGGTGTACCTGAACATGGCCCTCGTCTTCGATCCAACTACCCGGGAGTCATCCAACCTTCATTTGATCGGAAGCCGTTCCTGCTATCCTCCGGGACCTGCCAAGACGCCGCAGTTGGTCGACTGCGTGTTTGCTTCTGGAATTGCCATGCGACCTGACGGGAAAGCCGATCTTTACAGCGGCATTGGCGACTGCCACACGGGGCGTATTACGATTGACTATCCATTTGAGGGATATGGGCGTATTGTTTAGATGTATTAAAAGTCTTAATTGCTGCTGATCAGGCCAGCTGGTATGCTTTGTTCAATCGTTCGGTCTATAGCCTTCTATTAAAGTTAATTGGCGTTTTAGCTTTAATAGGAGGCTTTGTTAAAATCTAAGTATGGAATCGAATCTACTCAAACAAATATTTTTCGTTGTAAAGACGGCTGTGCAGCAAAGTTGAAGGGCTACGTTGCAGTAAATACAACGTAATGGTGTGGTCAGACCGCGATTGCGGTCTTTCGTTGCACATCATACAACCATTTGTTGCAAAAGGTGAATTGTAAGCGTTTTAAATGCAACAATCGTTGTATAAAGTGCAATATAGAGGCGAAGTGAGGCTCCTTTACGGCCAAATGGTTGCGCAAAATACAACATAGCTGTCACAGTCGCTGCCATCGCTCCAGCGGTTCCTCTCTGAGGGGAACTACAGGTCCCTATTCCATCGAAATAGGCTCCTCGTCACGTGGAGGGGAACTGACGTCCTCTATTTGTCCGTTTTCTTGAAGAAATCGGGTTAGGCGGTCAAATAGGGCCTTGCAGTTCCGCTTGAACGCGGAAACGGGCTTAATTTGTTAGAATAGTGCCCTGTAGTTCCTCCAAGTGGCCAGCTAGTGTTAACTCTCTTATGAGGATGCCCCTTCCGCCAAATGTCTCAGTAAAGCGTACTGGCAGTAATTCAAATTTTCCTACTTCGCCGCAAATCGCCGAGCAAATGCCACGCACAACACCACACCCATATTGACCATAAAGACAGGCCATCCAATGGACTCGTGCAATAATAAAGCGGATAATAAAAGACCAAAGAAAGGCTGAAGGAGCTGCAACTGCCCGACGGCTGCTATTCCCCCTAGAGCAAGACCGCGATACCAAAAAACGAAACCGATGAGCATGCTGAATAAAGAGACGTAAGCAAGGCTCAAGAGAGACGTAACACTGGTACTAGACCAAGAATCCGGTTTGAAATAAAACGAAAGCAGCGCCATAACGGGAAGCGACAAGATAAGCGCCCAAGAGATCACCTGCCATCCCCCTAATCTCCGAGAGAGTCTAGCCCCCTCCGCATAACCGTAACCACACGCGATAATAGACGCCAGCATGAGCCCGTCACCAATAAACGAAGAGGAAGCCCCATTTGTTAAAGCGAATCCTACGACAAGGAAGCTGCCCAAGACGGATAGCATCCAGAAGATCGGTCGTGGACGTTCACCGCCTCGCCATACACCGAAAATCGCTGTCGATAGAGGCAGAAGCCCCACATAGATAATCGCGTGCGAGGCCGTAACATATTGGAGCGCTAGGGCAGTCAGCAGGGGGAACCCTACAACCACACAAAGCGCTATTAACAATAGAGGAACGATATCGCTTTTGATAGGCCGTTGCTGCCTGAAGATGAGGAGTAATACGCCTGCCAATACACCAGCTATGGCGGCTCGGCATACGGTGAGAAACAAAGGATGGAAATCCATGACGGCCAAACGTGTTGCCGGCAATGATCCACTGAAGATAAGTACGCCTAACATTCCGCTAAACCAGCCATTTGCCGTTTTATTCATTTTAAATCACCTCGAATAGATCTTTTACTTGGTGATTTGTATTATATTAGGTACAATGGGCAGTGTACACTGAGGTTATTTCAGTTTGTATGGGTACAGATTTTGTTTGGAGGTGCATGTATGACAAGTAAAAAGGAATCCATCATACAGAGCATCCGCTCTGACATCGTGGGTGGTCTCATTAAACCAGGCCAAAAACTGCCGTCAATCCGGAAGCAGAGCGAGAAATATGATTGCAGCCTTAACACCATCATTAGCGTGTATCAGGAACTTGAAAACAAAAATCTGGTTTATTCCCGTCCGAAGAGCGGTTACTTTGTTGTTGCCCAAGAAGGGCTGCTTCCTTTGATTCAAACAAAACGAATCGATTTTGCCTCCGCTGCTCCAGATCCATCCTCGATCTCACAAAGTGACTTTCGTCAATGCATGAACAAAGCGATGGATCTATTTGAGGATTCGATTTTCACGTATCCCGATCCGCAAGGTTTACTTTCGCTTCGCCAAGAGATTGTGAAACTGTTTCAACAGCAGCAGGTGTTCGCTTCCGAACAGCAAATTTTTGTCTTCTCAGGCGCGCAGCAAGCTCTTCATCTTCTATCCGGGATGCCTTTTCCTAACGGAAAAACGAACATTCTGGTTGAGCAACCAACCTATTGGGGGATGCTGGCTGCATTAAAAGCCCAAAAGCAAACGGTCATCGGCATCGAAAGAACGCCTGACGGGATGGACTGGGCAGCCTTGGAGCGCCATTTTCAAAGCAATATGATCAAGTTCTTTTATACCATTCCGCGGTTTCATAATCCGTTAGGCACTTCTTATACGCAAGAAGAGAAGCAGAGACTAGCAGAGCTTGCCAAAACTTACGACGTTTATATCGTTGAGGATGATTATCTTGCTGATCTGGAAACAAATTCGAAAGCTGATCCAATTCGCGCTTATCATGGCGCCAGTCATGTGATTTATCTGCGAAGTTTTTCCAAAGTGATGCTGCCTGGTTTAAGGCTTGCGGCGGCAGCGGTGCCGGATTCGTTAATTCCTTTGCTCCACTTGCATAAACAAACCGCGGATCTGAGCACCTCTGTTCTTTCTCAAGGTGTATTGGAGATTTACATGAAGTCCGGGATGTATGCGCATCATGCCAAGCAAATGAAATCTTTGTACCATCATCGCATCAAAACATTAGGTGAAATTGCAAAGCGACTATTGCCACGGGAATCTTTATATTCCGTACAGTCTAGCGGAGGGGTTTTCGCTGCAATACGCCTTCCGGGCTCTCATACAGAAGAAATGGTGAGGCGGTTGGAAATTCGGGGAGTTGATGTGGTGCCTTCCGATCAGCAGTATCTTTCTTCTTATCCGAAAATGAACTTGCTGCGGCTTAGCATCATACGGACGGATGAACAGGATATGGAAGAGGGCATTCGCATCATTGCCGAGGAAGTGGAGCGTGCCCAACCTATAAGCAGTTCCCCTAAGCCATTCGCATGGATTTGAGAACTTTTGAGCACTTCCTAAGAATCGAGGCGTAAGAAACATGCAAATACGAGAGTTAAAAAAGAAGGAACAACCGCCATTAGAGCTGCTATTGTTAGCGGATCCCTCACAGAAGCTTGTCGAAGGCTATCTTCAAAGAGGGCAATGCTTTATTGGCTTATTGCATGAGCAGATTGTAGGTGTCTATGTGTTGCTGCCAACAAGACCCGATACAGTAGAGTTAGTAAATGTAGCAGTAGATGAACGGCATCATGGCAAAGGATTCGGAAAACAGCTAGTGAAGCATGCCATACAAACTTCCACGGGACTCGGATTTAAAACCATCGAGGTAGGCACCGGAAATTCGAGCGTCGGGCAGCTGGCCCTTTATCAGAAATGCGGTTTTAGAATAACGGGCATAGACAAAGACTTTTTTATTAGACATTATGAGGAAGAAATTATTGAAAATGGGATACAAGTCATCGATATGATTCGGTTATCTCAAGATTTATAAAGGCTAGATGGCTCCATCTAGCCTGCTTCCTCTCTGGTGACCAACACTTTGTTCTCCCAGGCCCTGCTTTTCCAGCGGAATAATAAGAGAAGTCCCCGCAAGCCTTCATCCATGATGAATACGCCCCACATCCCTACGAGTCCGTACCCTAGACGAATGCCTACCCAATAGGTCAACGGGACACACAGTCCCATGATGACACCCACGCCAATAAGAAGAATGAATCGCGCATCACCGGCAGCCCTGAGGGCTTCACCTATCACAATGTTCAGACAGCGTATAGGCTCGAGAAGGAAACCAAATGTCAGTAAAAACGCCCCCAGTGTAATGATTTCGACGTTATCCGTAAACATACCGATCAACTGTTTTCTGAACAAAACGGTTAAGGTCACCGCGGCAAGTGAAAGCAGTAAGCTGAGCAGCAAGCTGCGAAACAACTGCCTGTAAGCCTCCTCCTTTTCCCCGGCGCCGACGAGTCGGCCGATAATAATTTGAGTTCCCCGTCCAAGGGAGATGGCCAGCACCATAATGAATGTCATGATATTTTGGGTATAAATCCGGGTGGAAAGCATCTCAGCGCCCAGCTGCGTGATGAAATAGGTCGTCATCAGTTGGCTGATCGAATAGACGAGGGAGCCCCCGGCTGTCGGAATCCCGATGGTCAAGATTTTTTTTAGATCTGCGAATCTAGCTTTGTAGAAATTGCTGAAGGATAAATTCAATCGAACGATTTTCCTTAAAATGATGCTGTACACCAGGAGTCCAATGAATTGGCTGACGATTGCTGAGATCGCCACACCCGGCACGCCAAGTTTGGGAAAGCCGAAAGGGCCGAAAACAAATAAAATACTGCCCGTCAAATTGACGAGGTTAACGCCTAAGCTGACCGCCATTGTATATCTTGTGTACCCATGCACCTGCGTGATAGATGCAATGGTCAGATTAACGGCCTGAATAAATAAAGAGCCGCCTACGATTGAGAAGTAGATGCGGGCCTGCTCCAGTGCAGCTGGCTCCAACCCGAAGGGCTGCAGCAGCTGTCTACTGAAGCATACGATACACAGGCTGACCAGAAAGCCGAACAGGAAATTAAGCGCGATGGCTCCAGCGGCAAACTTCTTGACGTCTCTGCTTTTATTCGCGCCCAAACATTGTGAAATCACGATGGCTGAACCGGTTGAGATGACTTGCAACAGCAAAAATAAAAAAATAATGAGCTGATTGCTGACGCCAACCGCTGCAACGGCTTCATCCGAAATATGACTCACGATGAACGTATCCGAAGTTCGCATAAACACTTGCAAGGATGATTCAATAAATAAAGGCCACGTAATGGCAAATAGGCCTAGTCTTTTTGGAGTGGTCATGGCTAGAAGAGCTCCTTCGATGCTGCGCAATATGAATCTTCTCTTTATCTTGGGGGATGATGAAACCGTTTTCTTTGCAAAATGTGGGCAAATCATTGCTTATATTGACTCCGTCAAAGAAGAATATTGCGTGTTAATGATTTATTAACATAATCCATAGTGGTATGATAATCGCAACCATTTTGTAAAGGGAGGAATCCAATATGGTACAAATCGTTGTTGCTGAAGATGAACTATGGTTGCGCAGTGAGCTGGTTGAAATGATCGAGCAAATCGGTGAAGGTTTCGAGATTGTCGGTGAAGCCATGGACGGCGAGGATGCTTGGAATATGATTCACGAGCTGTGGCCTACGATACTTGTGACTGACATTCGGATGCCGAGACGGGACGGTTTAGAGCTCATTCGTGATATAGAGGAGGCGGGGCTTCCTATCGTTTCAATCATTGTAAGCGGTTATGACGATTTTTCTTATGCTCAGCAAGCCGTACGGTACGGCGTTTCGGAATATTTGCTGAAGCCGCTTATGAAGGAAGAACTCGAGGATGCGCTGCATCGGTCGCTGAACCGGATGGCTATGTTTAAAGAGATGCAAGGTTATCTTAAGCAAATCGTAAGCTTTCTTGAGCAGATGCATGAATGGGATGCGAAGAAACGGCTTGCCAAGCTGACGAGCATACTGAATGAAATTCGCAAGCTGCAATCGGCTCGCCCGGGAACACGTAGAACGATATTGGAGATTTTTGCGGGAAAATTAACGGAATTGATTAAGGGAGATAAGATGAGCTGCGAGTTGCCTGCTCGACCAGCTTGGGATCATCATGACGACATTTTGCGTTATTTTCAAAACCTGCTGGAGACGTTGACTCTGCAGTCCAATCAATCGGCTAACGCAGAAATACGCGCTGTCATCCGTAAGGTGACTGAATATATTGAAAGCCATTACATGCAGCAGCTAACATTGGTCAAAATAGCTCGGGTTGCGAATTTGAGCCCGTCTTACTTCGGTTATTTATTCAAGCAGCATACGAATCAATCATTCGTTAACTATCTGAACGGTGTCCGCATTCAGAAAGCGAAGGCGCTCCTGGTGGAGGATGACATTAAAGTTTATGAGGCCGCTGAGATGGTTGGATTTATTTCACTTCCCTATTTCAATAGAGTGTTCAAGGCATTGACGGACATGACGCCGAATGATTTTCGGAAAGGAATGGGTTTGTAACGTGCAGCTAAAAACGAAAATGCATTCGATTAAAACACGTATGACAATTGGCTTTTTATTGCTCAACCTGCTGTCGTTGCTTGTTGTCCTGCTGATATCGAATCAAGGATTTCAAAAAGTGATTGAGCGTGAATTTGTGGACGCATCCAATGATGCCGCTTCGCGGTTCAGCTTCCGAATGAACGATTATATCGAGCAAATCATTCAGACATCTGCGCCTATGCCTGCGAATGCACAATTCCAAGCGTTTCTGCGCGGCCAGTCCTTATTGCCGGAGCAAACTGAAGCAATTGAGAAAGAAATGCGCAAGTTTACTGCAATGAACCACCCGGAAATCGTCGGTATGTTTCTGATGTCCACGAATAACCAGATGGTGTCGATGAACAGCTTTTTTTATTCGCAGTCGTCCTATTACTGGCGGGAGCCGTGGTTTTCGCTCGATTATGACCAACAGATCCAAATCATTCCTACTCATTTGACCAACTATCCGCAACAACCCAGATATGCGGTGATTTCTATTGTTAAGCCCGTCTACGACACCGTGACGATGGATATTATCGGCAGGTTCGTCATTGATGTGATGCCCAAATACATCAGTGCTTCCTTCGGAGACGTGCGGATCGGAGATACGGGTTACTTCTTTGTCGTATCGCCGGATGATACCATCATTTACCATCCGAATGACGAATGGCTTGGCATCCCTAGGGCTAATACGCCACTGTCCAGTCTCCAGCTGAATGAAGGGAACGAAACTTTTAATCAGAATTGGAATGGGCAAAATTGGCTGATATCCGTTAACAAAACGAACCGGATGAACTGGCACGTCGTTTCCATGGTGCCTAAAAGTGAGCTGGAAGTGGGAGCCAAAGCTGTGGAGCGGTCGATTATTATCGCGTTTCTAGCCGTAGCCATCATTATTGTGACGATTATTCCGCTCATGACTAGTCGGTTTGTCAAACCGGTTATTACCTTGCGAAATTTAATGGCGAAAGTGTCGACCGGTGATTTGAATGTCCGGGCGTACCTATCCAATCAGCAGGATGAAATGCAGAGTCTGAATGTGGGCTTCAACCACATGGTTTCTAGGTTGGACCAATTGATGACGACGGTCACCAATCTTCAAATGAAAGAGATGAAGCTAGAGCTTAAGCAAAAAGAAGCCTTGATTCGGGCTTTGCAAAATCAAATAAATCCCCATTTGTTATACAACACGTTGGGGATTATCAAAAGTATGGCTTTTCTAGAAAATGTGCCACGAATTGAGACAATCTCGCGCAATTTAGCCGACGTTTATCGTTATACGGCAAGATTCGAAAACGAAGAGGTCACCCTTCACGACGAGCTGAAGATTATGGCGAAATATTTGGAAATCGTGAAGCTCCGTTTTCCTATGTCGTTTATCCGTACCATCTCGGTGAATGAGAAGTTTTACGATTGCTTGTGCATGAAGTTGACGTTGCAGCCAATCGTAGAAAATGCCGTCAAATATGCCATTGAACCCAATGGCGGAGAAGGGACGATCATCATCAACGCTTTTGAAGAAAGTGGAGATCTGATCTTGGAAATTGCGGATAATGGGAAAGGAATTCCCGAGGCTCAGCTAGAGGACATTCAAGATTTGCTGCGCAAGGAGTCTGAGAGTCCCAACGGCTTCCCGTCTGCCAGCGGCTCATTAGGTCTCTCCAACGTACATGCCCGGCTTGTTCTGCGATATGGCCGTAAGTACGGGATTCGAATTGATTCGTTTCCAGGACAAGGAACGGTTGTATCCATTCGATTACCCTATCGTAGAATAGCAGACGCAGGATAGATTCGTGAAATTGGATAGGAAATCGTGAAAACGGATAAGGAGCGTTTTTCTCTTCTGCTCTATACTGAGGATGTAAAAACTTACTTGACGAGTATGAGGGGGAGCAAAGCATGAGGAAAATGTTGACGCTTTCAATGTCAATGATTGTAATAGCAGCTGGGCTGGTAGGCTGCAGCACTAGCAAAGGAACTGTCGGCAAAGAGGAGTTTACTCAGCCAACGGCCAAACAGAATGCGAATGTGGATGACGGTTCGGAGAAAATGGATATCACGATGCTCGTCAGCACAGCTGCCGGCGGTGGCTGGCCGGAGAACCATCCCATGATTAAGAAATTGAATGAAAAGCTGAACATCAATTTGAAGTTCCAATGGGTGCCTGGGGATAACTATGAAGAGAAAATCAATGTAATGGCAGCCTCGAACGCATTTCCTGACATCTTCCAAATCTGGAATGCAACTTCGTACAATAAATGGCAGGAGAAAGGTGTCTTTCTCGACTTGAAACCACTGCTCTCGCAGTACCCGAACTTGACAAAAGAGATCCCGGAACACGATCTGCAAATGATGAATCCGAAGGATCATATCTATGGCTTGCCGATGTATGCGCCAAGCTTCCGAAGCAATTTATCGATTCGCAAAGATTGGTTGGATAAATTGAATTTAAAGATGCCTACAACGGTAGATGAGTTCTACGATGTAGGCAAAGCGTTCGCTGACAGGGATCCGAACGGCAACGGGAAGAAAGATACGATTGGCTTCAGTATGACTGTTGGTGTCAACGGCGGCTTAGGAAACATTGATTACTTGAAAGGCGCTTTCGGACTGGCGAATAACTGGAAGACAGTAGACGGCAAGCTTGTACCGATGCAATCGCAAGCGAAGGAATGGAAAGATCTTGCCGGATTCCTGCGCAAAGCGTATGCGGAAGGCGTGTTGGATAAAGATTTTGCCGTAAATAAAGAACGAGATCCGTGGAATAAATTGGAGGCAAACACGAACGGGATGGCGGAGGTTAATCCGAATGAGTTGTATACAATTAGCCTGCCAAGTGTTCAAAAGCTCGACCCGAAAGCGGACATTGTCCAGCTTGCACCACCGAAAGGACCGACAGGATTACAATTTGCTAATACGGTGATCAGTACGACGAAGATTGTCGTGAATGCCAAAGTCGATGTGAAAAAGCAGCAGCGAATTTTGAAGTTACTCGATTACATGCTTTCGGATGAGGGATATACGTTAATCAAGAACGGTATTGAAGGTGTGGATTACAAAAAAGAAGGCGACAAATTCACTGTGCTTCCAGCCTTTACTACGAATCGTCCGCAAATATTGTCTACGTGGTTTATCCGTCGCTATGATCCGGGCATCCAGATTCGCCTATGGGATGACAAAGCTTATGCGGACAAGGTTCTTACCTGGTTTAAAAATACAGAACCCTACCGATACGATAATCCTGGGGCAGGTCTTGTCTCGGAAACGCAGACGAAGGTCGGCAGTGAACTGGAGAAAAAGTTTACAAATGCCATTGTCAAAGTGATTGTCGGTCAAGAGCCTGTAGAAAGCATCGATAAAGCGGTCGAGCAGTGGAAATCAGGCGGCGGCGACCAAATTACGAAAGAGATCAATGACATTTATGCAAAAATGAAGTAGATCTTCTACTGGGGAAACCACGGTTTCGTGGTTTCCTTCTTTGTTAAACAGAGACTTATCCTTATGGAAGGAGGAGCGACAATGACGGCAACCAAGAAACTGCTCCGCCGTGGATTACCGCTTTATGCGATGATTGCACCGGGCGTGCTTTTTTTCATCCTATTTCGTTACTTACCAATGTTCGGCGTCGCCATTGCCTTTCAGGACTATGATCCATTTGATGGCTTCCTGCATAGTGATTGGGTCGGCTTAGAGCATTTCCGCCGCCTATTTACGGAGGCTGATTTTTGGTTCTTGATGCGCAACACGTTGATCATGAGTTCTTTGAATTTATTTCTCTTTTTTCCGGCTCCAATCATTGTAGCGCTGCTGCTGAACGAAGTCAGATTGAAGGCCTACCGCCAATCGGTGCAGACCATTACGTATTTACCTCATTTTCTGTCCTGGGTTGTCGTTGTCAGTATGACCGTAATCTTGTTCTCAACCCAAGACGGAGCGTTGAATAAGCTGCTCATTTCCTGGGGCTGGGAGCGGTTCGATCTGTTAACGAATCCCGAATATTTCCGGTTCATGTATTTGATTCAAAATATTTGGAAAGAGACCGGCTGGAGTGCAATCATTTTTCTGGCGGCACTTGCTTCTGTAGATCCGACCTTGTTCGAGGCGGCAGTCGTAGATGGCGCAAGCCGATGGAAGCAAATGCTGAATATAAGTCTTCCGGCACTCAAATCCGTCATCTTCATCATGTTTATTTTACGGCTTGGGCAGGTGCTGGATATTGGCTTTGAACACGTGTTATTGCTGCAAAATCCGCTTAATATGGACGTTTCCGATGTTTTTGATACGTATGTATATCGGTCGGGTATCCTCTCGGCACAATTCAGCTTTACAACGGCAGTGGGGTTATTCAAATCAGCTATCGGCCTTGTGCTTGTGATTACGGCGAACGCGCTGGCGAAGCGCTTTGGGGAAGAGGGGGTATACTGATGGCTGCCAAAGGAACCGATCGGCTGTTTGTTTGGATCGTATACACTTTATTAGCGTTCGCATCGCTGCTTGTTATTGTGCCTTTCATTTATGTTGTGGTCGTTTCGTTTGCTACAAAACATGAAGTGTTAGCAAGAGGATTCTTCTTATTTCCAAAGGAATGGACGCTCAACTCCTACCAGTTTCTGCTGCGGGAGCAAAACTTCATCACTTCTTTTAAAAATTCGCTCGTGATTACGATTATAGGAACGGCGATTAATATCACGATGACCAGTTTGATGGCATATGGCTTATCGAAGGCTTGGTTACCCGGACGTAAAACCATCAATTTTCTAGTGCTTGTCACCATGCTGTTTAGTGGCGGGATTATCCCGACCTACCTGGTCATCAAGGCGTTCGGACTTTTGGACAGCTATAGTTCACTCTGGCTCTCTGGGGCGATTGCGCCGTTTCATTTGATTGTGATGAGGAGTTTTTTCCAAAACTTCCCGGCCGAACTGGAAGAATCATCGCGAATGGATGGCTGCGGGGAACTTCGTTTGTTCTGGCAAATTGTACTGCCGCTTTCGATGCCGGCGGTGGCGACGTTCACTCTATTTTATATGGTTCAAAATTGGAACACGTATTTCTCGGCATTGTTGTATTTGAACGATACGCAGATGTGGCCTCTTCAAGTCTATTTAAGGCAAATGCTTATTGAATCCAGTGATTCCTCAATGATGCTTGTCGTTGAAGGCTTCGAGTACGGTCCACCGGTCAAAATGGCTGCTGTCGTCATCGTTGCGGCACCGATGCTGCTCGTCTACCCATTCATGCAAAAACATTTTAACCAAGGAATGCTGTTAGGTTCCGTTAAAGGCTGAATATAAATAGCTACAAAGCACGAACAAAAAACGATGAGGAGTTGGGGATCAAATGAGTAAGGAAAACCAAAATATCTTATTGATTTTGACCGATCAGCAACGTGTGGATACATTAAAGGCTTACGGCGGAAAGGTGTGCCAAACACCCAATCTCGATCAGTTATCGGAAGATAGTATTGTATTTACGAATGCCTATACGAGTTGTCCGATTTGTACCCCGGCAAGATCCTCTTTGCAAACCGGGTATTACCCGTTTAATGTGGGCATGCAGGCGAACTCATATGGATCGCATTGCTTGATCAGGGAGCTGCCGGATCATCCGGACCTGCTCAGCCGACAATTGCAGAAGCAAAATTACAGTGTTGGTTATACCGGAAAATGGCACTTGGGTCAAGGCAATGATTCCGCAGAAACGAAACATTACTTGAGCCAGGGCGAGCATGTCATTCAATTTCCGGAGTTTAAATACGATATGCGTTCACTCCCTTCGGATGTAGGGTATGAAGCGGACGATTTCCCGGGTCATGGGATTGGCGGTTATCACTATAAACAGTTCAAGGACTACTTGGAAGAAAATAACCTCTCGTTCGAGACGAAAAATAAGTTATCCGGCAATTTCGATGTTCATACCGCTGCGGAAGTGGTCTCACCTATTGAATCGACGGTGGAGTACTATTTGACAGAACGGGCTATTCATTACATGGATCGATTCCGTAAACGTTCGAAGCCGTTCTTTTTTGCGCTTAACTACTGGGGACCGCATGAGCCATATATGGCACCGACCAAGCATCTCGATCTGTACCGTGACATGGAACTGGAGCCTTGGCCTAATTTTTATGATGAGGGGCATAAGAAACCGTCGATCCATAAAGCGAAAAGCGCGAAATCGAAGGAATGGGAAGCTTTTGCTCCATATGTGAAGCATTATTATGGCTTTATGAGCTCTATTGATGAGCAAATTGGTCGAATCATCGCTTATTTAAAAGAGCATGATCTTTATGACAATACGACGATTATTTTTTCGGCGGATCATGGCGAATCACTGGGTATTCATGGCGGATTAAGCGATAAAGCATTTTTCATGTATGAGGAAACATGCCGTATTCCTTTATTTGTAAAGCCGGCAGGAGAAAGCGTGCACCGTGCAGAAAATCACTTTGTTGGCACATGCGATCTGTATGCGACCATTCTTGAGTTGGCCGGTGTAGAGCGGGAAAAAGCGGAGAACCGGGATGGACGTTCGTTTGCGCCTATGCTGCGTAATGACAATGAGCCTTTGGCTTCATGGCCGGATTGTGTTGTAACGGAATGTTCAGGACTTGAGAGCGTGATGTATACGCAAAGAATGATTCGTTATGAAAAGATGAAGTATGTGTTTAATTGCGGTGACCTCGATGAGCTCTATGATTTAAGCAAGGACCCTTACGAATTGGAAAATCTGATTGATCATGCTGACTATGCGGAGAAACTGCGTTTCCTTAGATTAAGGCTGGCGGATTGGATGGTTCAGCATAGAGACGGAGCCTTGAAAATATTTAAGCGCATGCGGGATCTCCCTTAGAAAGATGAATGAAAGGCAAATTTGGGGAAGGTTGGTGCTGCATCATGCAGGCTAAAAGACCGAATGTCGTTTTTCTTATTTCAGACGATCATCGCGATGAGGCGATAGGTGCTTTCGGAAACGCGGTTCTACAGACTCCCGTATTGGATGGATTAGCGGATAGTGGCGTCTCGTTCAGGAATACTCATATTTTCGGCGGATTAACGGGAGCTGTCTGTGCCCCAAGCCGGGCGTGCGTTAATACGGGAAAATCCATTTTTCACACCATGGTCGGACAGGAACTGCACAAATGTGTGCACTCTTCAGACATTCGTCCCGACATCAAATTAATGCCTCAAACGCTGCGGGAATCGGGTTATTACACGCATGCGGTCGGCAAATGGCATAACGACAAAGCGAGTTTTGCGAGAAGCTTTGATGGCGGTGACAAGCTGTTTTTTTACGGCATGAGCCCGCATACCCAAGTGCCTGTCCAAGACTTCGATCCAACGGGCGCGTATGCTAAGGAGCGGGAATATATCGAAGAAACGTTCTCGACGCAATTATTCACCGATGCCGCCGTGCAGTTTGTTGAAGCCTATGAGGACGAGAGCCCGTTCTACCTGTATGTGGCGTATACGGCACCTCATGATCCACGAACAGCGCCGGAGCCTTATGCTTCCATGTATCATCGGGACGATATTCCGCTGCCTGCTAACTTTAGCCAGGAACACCCTTTTGACAATGGAGAAATGTCAGTTCGTGATGAGAAGTTGGCCTCTCTGCCTCGGGATGGGGAGGAAATTCGCCAGCATATCGCAGATTATTATGCGATGATCACTCACATGGATGCGGAGATCGGGCGGATCGTGGAAGCTCTGAAAGTGAAGGGCATCTATGAGAACACGCTTATCGTGTATACCGCAGATCATGGGTTAGCCCTTGGGCAGCACGGTATAATGGGGAAACAGAATCTGTATGAACATAGCGTTCGAATTCCCCTCATTATGTCTGGGCCTGGCCTGCCGCAAGGCAGACAGCTCACGGGACTTTCCAGTAATATTGATATTTTCCCGACGGTGGCTGCAATGACTGATGTGGAGCTTCCGGAAGGAACGGAGGGCCTATCATTGCTCCCGCTCGTCTCAGAGGAAGGGGATTCCATCCGAGACGTTGTATGTTCGGTGTACAAAGATGTGCAGCGCATGGCGATGGATGGGGAGTGGAAGCTCATTCGTTACTACCGTTCGCCCCTTACGGGATTAGGAACCAATCGCGTACAGTTATTTAATCTGATTGACGACCCTTGGGAAACGACGGATTTATCCAACGATGCGATCGGCGAAGAACCGATGGAACGGCTTAATGCTGCACTCGAGGACTGGATGCGAGTGACCGGCGACTTTCTCGCAGGCAGCCCTGGTTCGCTAATTGATTAAAGCTCTAGTTCGGATAGGCTCGGATACTTTATTCCACTTTCTCGTAAGAAACTCGATGATCTCTGCTCTTCCTACAGGGAATTCGACTCGGTTCCGCCAGCGGCAATCCTCGGTGTAGTCTAGTGCGACCAGTTGAGGATTGCGTGTATTCCAGTCATCTTCAGCTTTTCGAACTTTAGCCGTTGCCGTTTCCAATGTAAATGGTGTTAAAAAAATTCGCATACAAGTTCTCCTTTGTAATATTCCCTTCTCAAAAGGGGGCATAGTCATATGTGCCAGTATATGTGGCTGTGATTTAGGTGTGTGACATTAAAACCTCTTATTCTTCTTCCGAGTGAAGGTGAATGGGAGGTTTTTTTGGTGATGCTAGTGCTCCCGCATGGGGTGAGGGAACTAGAGTCCGTTATTTTACTGAAAAGGCACCTCTTTCACTTGCAGGGGGAACTGCGGTCCGCTATTTTGCCCAATTCTGTCGGAAAACGTGCTGTGGCGGCCAAATAAGAGCCTGTAATTCCCCTCCAATGAGGAAATAGCTTGTTTTGCTACAAATAGAGGACTCCGGCTCCCCTCCAATCAAGAGTTAACGGAAATCTTAATTCTCGCTAACTTCCTTGTGATATAATGGGAGAAAAAATGGTAGGGAGCGGTTTGATGAAGCATTCATACTCGCCCGGCGAACTGAAACAGGAAATTATTAAGATCTATAATTCTATCAATCAGGAAATATTCGGAACCGGCATCAAATCGCAAAAGGTTGACATCTCCGGGGACAAGGTGTTTATTTTTGCCACGCACAAGCGTATACCAGCTTTGAAAATATTGGATGGTTCCAATCGGAGTTTGACCGCTAGCGTGGACATTCTGCTTATGGAAGCCAACAAGCGCATGCTCAAGCAGCAGATTGAGAGTAAGCTTGGCCTGGAGGTTAAGCTGGTGCTCAAGGATTATGACCCTGAAACGGAATTATCGGGTACTGTGATTTTGTTTAAAGAGCCTTTGGAATAGTTGTGTTATATAACATGACGTGAATTGGCGTTTTGAATGGAGGTTTTCAACTTTTCATTGACATTAACTTTATTTGTTGTTATATTTACTGACATAAATATCCGGAAAATATTTTTGTATACAATGTGCAATTATCAGAGTATTTTTCGCAAATTTATGCTATGATGGCAGTGTAAGCGTTTTACAGGAGGAAGCATTAAGGGTCGAATCCTTGTGTGAACAAGAGATCAGATGCCATAGTGCTGCTCTTTACAAGCCTATTTTCATGCAGGTGCTAAGGAGCTCCGATTTCTGGAGAGCTTTACGACCGCTACTAATGACACTATCGGATTCTTTAAGTCCGTATGCTCATAAGTAGCGGTTATTTGTTATTTGGCAAGTTAGAAAAAGCATCAGGAGAAAGGAAGGGCACAAATGAAGCAAATCCAAAAGCAATCGGATGTAGGACAAGTACTTGAGGCACTGAATACCATTTCTAGAGGCAGGATGGTGATGGATTGGAATGAGATTACTTCGGGAACGAACCCGTACGTTGTTATGAAAACCTCGAATATCCCGGGCAAAAGCGTCATTGAAATTCCTGGTCTCATTTTCGGCGATAAAAAGCAACCGGTCAAGAAAATCGGTGTGGGCATGACCCTGACCGAATCGGTGATCGAGCTGGCCTCAGCTATGAAACTTGACCTCATTGTTGTGCATCATCCCGTAGCAGACGCCGCCAGCTCAGGGGGAGTGCCATTCTCGGATTATTTGCCTTTATACAATTTGGCTCTGATCGAAATGCACGAAGCGTTCCACGGACTGCATCCCGGCATGACATTTCTGCATGGTCATCGCAAATTGAAGACGGACATTGCTTTCGGCGGCGTTCCGGGCAACATTTTACATAAGGGAATAGCTTTGGATGGGATTAAGACGGCGGGGGACATCCTGGAACGTATCCATCGTTTGATGGGGAGAGAAATGGATGGTGACATTCTTGAAGCAGAACGGGCGATTCGCGGAGAGCATTCCCTGCAAGAAGCGACGCTTGCGAATCCGGCACAGCTGCTAAGCGGCACGGTGAATAGTCCCGTAGAGCATGTCCTGCACTTTTTTCCGCATACCGGATTTTCCATGAGCAATCTGGAAACGGCCTTGGATATGTATCCCGAGACCGATACCATTATTGCGAGCATCAGCCGGGTGAGAGATGATCATGCTTTTGTTGACCTGGCCAAACGGCGTGGGCTTAATTTTATCGTCGGCAATTCGCATTCCGTTGAACTTATGGAGAATGGGCTTCCACTCGCGTATGCCTTAGAAATGCTGCTCCCCGATGTTGAAGTATTTTTACTCAGAGAGCGTATAACCGCTGTTCCCCTGAAGGATGTAGGACACAAGGTGATGGTTGATTATGGGAAAGAAATGGCGGAGACACATTTGGTGACAAAACAGCCCCAGGCTGTACAATTCCTATAAACATTTTTGAAAGGATGATTGCTCATGCTAAAAATGAAGAAAACCGCCATTATTTTATTTGCCGCTATGCTCCTGACAGCTGCCACTGGATGTAGCTCGACAACGTCTTCGACAACTGCGCCAGCCGCAGCAGCGGACAAGAAGAAAGAGGAAGCTCTGCAAACCGTCAAGTTTTCTGAGGTTATCCGTTCCGTTTTTTATGCGCCGCATTACATTGCTATGGAAAAAGGATTTTTTAAAGAGGAAGGGCTGAACGTGGATATGAATACCGCGCAAGGCTCGGACAAAGGAGCGGCTGCACTGATCGCCGGCGTTGCCGATATTTCGCTTGTCGGGCCCGAGACTGCCATCTACATTTATAACCAAAAAGGAGATAAGACACTTAAAATCTTTCACCAACTCACGATGAAGGATGGCTCTTTTTTACTCTCGCGCAATAAGGTAGATAATTTCAAATGGAGTGACTTGGGAGGCAAGTCGGTGATTGGCTGGAGGCCTGGCAGTGCACCGCAAATGGTGCTGAACACGAAATTGACGCAAGAGAAGGTTGCTCAGACGGACGTTGTGACGAATATCGCCTCGACGGCCATGGCGGGAGCTTTCACAAGCGGCAAAGGGGATTACATTCAAGTCTTCGAGCCTATCGCGTCCAGCTTGGTGAAGGAAGGTAAAGCTCATTATGTTGCTTCGGTTGGACAAGATTTTGGTGCTTTCCCTGAAACTTCTTATGTGGCCACCTCCGATTACATAAAGAAAAACCCTGTCATTATCCAGAAATTCGTCAATGCCGTAGCCAAAGGTCGAGCATGGATGCAAACCGCATCTCCGGACGATATCGCTAACTCATTGATGCCGTTTTTTGATGGAACGCCCAAAGATATTATTATTCAATCGGTTGATCGGTACATGAAGCAGGATACTTGGCCGGCCGTGCCGGAATTGAATGCCCAGCAATTTGACACGCTGCAAAAGGTGCTGATCGAGAACGGTGTGCTGAAACCTGAACAGAAAGTAGCTGACATCGACGCCGTTGTGGATATGAGCTTTGTGAAAAAAATCGGGAAGGCGGAATAGACAGATGGCGCAAATTGAATTGCAGGATGTTTGCCTCAGCTATTTTACTTTGAAGCAAGAGACCGAGGCGATACGCAAAATCAATATGTCGATTCAAGCGGGTGAGTTTATTAGCATTGTTGGTCCAAGCGGTTGCGGGAAGAGTACGATGCTCTCTCTGATCTCCGGCATGTATAGACCAACAAAAGGCAGTGTGATGATTGACGGGCAGGAAGTGATCGGCACTTCGCCCAAGGTGGGATATATGCTGCAGCATGATCATTTGTTTGAATGGCGCGATATTTTGAGCAACTTGCTCGTTGGCGCTGAGGTACGCAAGATGGATTTGCAGAAAGCGAGGCGGAAAGCCATGGAGCTTCTGGACCGCTACGGGTTGGGCGGCTTTGCCCATCATAGTCCGGCACAGCTCTCGGGCGGGATGCGCCAAAGAGTCGCCTTAATCCGTACGCTCGTGACGGAGCCGGACATTTTGCTGCTCGATGAACCGTTTTCCGCTCTCGATTATCAAACGCGGATCACGCTGAACGATGAAATTTTCAAGATCATCAAAGATCAAGGGAAGACCGCCGTGCTTGTCACTCACGATATCTCCGAGGCCATCAGTATGGGAGACCGGGTCATGGTCATGTCCAAACGGCCGAGCACGATTTCATCCGTTTATAATATTGAGCTTGGTAAGGGAGAAACGTTGACTCCGTGGAACAAACGAGAAGCAGTCGGTTACAATGAGTACTTTAATCAAATTTGGAGGGAGTTGGAAGGACATGTCGTCACTGCCGGTTAGTGAGCCCAGTATAGGTTCAGAAACGAGAAAGGAACAATCGATTGCCTTGGTTGCGGAAATTCCGGAAAAGGCAGAGTCAGTTCAATACGCCCAATATCTTCGGGTACAAAAGCGCAGGCTATGGGCGGTTCGCCTCACCCAATTGTTGGTACTCGTCCTGTTCCTGGGGCTGTGGGAACTTGCCGCGAATATGAAGTGGGTGGACTCCATGCTAACCAGCAAACCCTCGCAAATTGTCCACTCCTTTCAAGAGCTTGCCTTTCATGGCGATCTGTTGAAGCATACATGGACTACAGCCATTGAAACCTTCATCGGTATCGTCGTGTCCATGCTGTTCGGTACGCTCGTAGCAGTTGTGTTCTGGTGGTCAACCTTTGCTTCCAAGGTATTGGAACCGTACGTCGTCGTATTGAACGCATTGCCAAAGGTTGCGCTTGGGCCTATCTTTTACATCTGGCTCGGAGATAAGTACTCGATTTACGGGATGGCTATGGCCATATCGGTCATCGTCACTATTATTATGGTGGAGAGCGGGTTCAAAGAGATTAGCAAAACGAAGCTTAAACTCATGGAATCCTTCGGTGCAACCAAGGCGCAGATGCTAAGGATGGTGCTGCTGCCGGCAAGTATTCCTAACTTGATTGCAACGCTAAAAGTCAATGTCGGTTTGACGCTGGTCGGCGTCATTATGGGAGAATTCCTGTCCTCTAAAGCGGGACTCGGTTATTTGATTATTTACGGCGGCCAAGTTTTCCAAATGAACATGGTCATGGTGAGTATAGCGATGTTGGCGCTTCTATCCATTGTTATGTACGGATTAGTGAATGTCATTGGACGATTTGCGAAGAAAAAGTACCACTTTGAAACGTAGTTTGTTAATCAGTTTCGATAAAGCAAGAGATGCATAGCGTGAGGAGGCTTCGAGTGATAGCTCGGAGCTTTTTTTGAAAGATAAGAAATTGAGTCTACTCAAACAAATATTTCTCGTTGTAAAGACGGCTGTGCGGCAAAGTTGAAGGGCTATGTTGCATTACATACAACGTAATGGTGTGGTCAGACTGCGATTGTGTCTTTCGTTGCACATCATACAACCATTTGTTGCAAAAGGTGAATTGTAAGCGGTTTAAATGCAACAATCGTTGTATGAAGTGCAATATAGAGGCGAAGTGAGGCCCCTTTTGGCTCCCTGAGGGGAACTATAGGGCCCTATTTCATCGAAATAGGCTCCTCTTCACGTGGAGGAGAACTGACGTCCTCTATTTGTCCGTTTTCTTGAAGAAATCGGGAGTAAGTCGCCAAATAGGGCCCTGGAGTTCCGCTTGAACGCGGAAACGGGCTTAATTTGTTAGAATAGCGCCCTGTAGTTCTTCTAGGTGGCCAACCAGCCTTAACCAGCTAAATTACGGAGGGGAAGTAACTCTTCCAACGATTCCTTTCGCATCTACCTTGACAAACGCGCTCGTCCTAAAAGGACGACGAAGTCGGTTATCCTTGTTTTATGGGGCGGGGATGCTGGAGGCGGGCGGAGTATAGGTAACTCCAGCTAAAAAAAGAGAGGCGCTGAACGCGTCCTCTCTCTGCAGTCATGTATCTTTATTTATTGTTCGGCAGCGCTTTGACAGCTGCAACAGCATTGTTTGCGATTTCCGTTGCATCAACACGGGTAATGTCAGCTTTTGGATTAAAGGTGGCGTCTGGATTTAATTTAACGATTTTAAGAGCGATCGCTGTTTGAATGGAACCTGAGTGTAAAATGTCGATCTGGTCATTGTCTTTAATATCAACTGGAACGACCTTGATCATAGGCAGTTTGCCGCTTGACTGAAGCGTCTGAACGAGCAGGTTTGTGAATGACTCACGCGTCATTTTGGAGTTCGGGTCAATCTTGATGTTAATGTCTGTATCCACGAGTCCAAGTGTTTCCGTGATCAGTCTTACGCCTTCCGTTGCAGTAATGGCTGCACCTGGATCTGAATGTACTTGGTGAGATTTCAGATAGTCAACAACGTTAGTTGCAATTTCGGTTGCATCAGCACGGGTAATCTCAGCTTTAGGATCGAACTTGCCATCCGAATTTAACTGCACGGCACCAATGGCAATCGCTGTTTGGATAGCGCCTGTATTTAAGATGTCGATCTGGTCGTTATCTTTGATATCAACTGGAACGACCTTGATCATAGGCAGTTTACCGCTTGATTGAAGCGTCGTAACGAGCAGATTCGTGAATGACTCACGAGTCATTTTGGAGTTCGGGTCAATCTTAATTTTAATGTCTGTATCAACAAGTCCCAATGTCTCAGTAATCAGCTTCACACCTTCTGTTGCTGTAAGGGCTTCAGTTGGAGCCGCTGGCGCTTGGTGAGCTTTCAAATATTCAATGGCGTTGAAAATTTCTTCTGCTGCATCCGCGCGAGTGATTTCAGCTTTTGGATTCATTTTTCCATCTGCACTCAATTTGATCACCCCATAGTTAATTGCGCGCTGGATGGAGCCGGAATATTCAACGTTAATTTGATCGTTATCTTTAATATCTGCAACAACCGGATTAATCAGCGGCAGCTTACCGTATGTTTCCATCGCGTGAATGAGCTGATGTGTGAACTGTTCACGAGTTAAGGTTGCATTAGGGTCTAAATCTTTTGGGAGCTCAACATTATTGACGGCAGCCGTGATAAGCGCATTGGCATACCAAGCATCATTAATAGCTTTAACGAAATAATCAGTTGCTTTTGGCTCTTTTACGAATTTCACCAAATCCAGATTGAGTTTGAATGCATTAACAAGCAATTGAACGCCTTGTGCTTCTGACATCGCGGCTTGAGGAGCAAACAACTCAGGCGTGATGCCGGATACGATACCGCTTTGTTGTAGGGCCATGATTTTGTCCTTGGCTGCAACTTTATCCAAATCTGTAAAGCTCGGCGCTGCTGCGAAGCTTTGTCCTACAAGTGTTAAAGAGAAAACAGCAGTGGCTGCTGATAGAGTCATCGTTTTGAATATTTTTTTCATAAATTTCACCTCATAATAGTTTGTTTATTTCTTTCACAATCTCATAAACGGCGGGTTGAAAGAAAAGGTTGCAAACTTTTTTAATATTTTTGGATAATTCTCAAATGATAACGGATATAGAAGGTAACGAATGGCCTGTCCAATACGTTGGTGAAAACGGATTTTCGGAGGGGTGAACACATCACATCATCGGTTTCTACAACAACGAACTGACACAACACAATCAGCCGCGCCACGCCTAATGAAACAACAGCGGCTTTCTAAGACTTTTTCAAGTCCTAGACGGCCGCTGTTTGGTTTGTGATTAAAAATATACAATATTTACTTAATATAACATATTTATAAAAGTGGCGTTTACATGCGCCTATCGGTAAGATTGATTAGAACCAATACGGGCGCTAGCCCAAGGGTCTCTAGCAGTATACATGCTATTAAAGGCATTAACTGCGGCAGTGGCTACTTCAATATCTTGCGCGCTTGTGCCTCCGCTTACTCCGATGCCGCCGATGACTTTGTCGTTAAGGAGAAGAGGTATGCCTCCGCCCAGAATGGTCACTCTTCCATGATTGGTCGTGTTAATCCCGAATGAGGGAGATCCTGGGAGGGCCGATTGCGCAAGGTTGGCTGTCGGCATTTGCATGGCAACGCTAGTCCAGGCTTTGCCTTGCGAGATATCGATCCCGGCAATTCGCGCGCCGTCCATCCGATGGAAAGCGATCAGGTTCGCGCCTTCATCAACAATTGCGATATCGCTGTTCAGTCCCATTTGCCGGGCCTTCTGTTCGGCGACTTCCATAACATATTTTGCCGTTTCTAACGTTAGTCTGTACATCACGTTCACTCCTCAGAATTGGAATACTCCGATATTGTATGGTCATTCCCCCGGCGGGGTGAATTCAATTATAGGGGGTCCCAATTCGTGATATGATGAGAAGTAGAGTGAGTCTCATAAAATATGCAATTGCTTGAGACACTCGAGGGTGATCGTCTTAGCGGTCGTACCACTACTATCCACGTTGGTGGCGAATACCCATGAAGTTTTATCGGTCTCCACATAGCCGATATACCATCCGAGGCCCATATCGGAAAGCCTTGTCCCTGTTTTCCCATGAACGGTGTATGCGTCTTGTTCGTTATCGATCATAATGCGTTTGACCGTTTTCATCGTTTGCTTATGGAACGGCAGCGATTCTTCCACGAGATTCTCTATGAACTGAACTTGCTCTTGTGCGGAGATCGTTAAGCTGCTGTTCAACCAGAACGTATCGATGCCGCCACTTATATCTTGATTGCCATATCCAATTCGATTGAGATTGTTTTGCATCCGTTCAGGGCCAATGTCCCGAGCCATCGCTTGGTAATACCAGATAGCGGAATTTCGCATAGCGGAAGCTAACGTATGATCGCGATTCCAGACGTCGAATTCCCGAACGATTCCGTCCCAGCGTTTAACTTCGTACTCATCCTCTACGGCATGTTCCTCCAAGCCGATGAGTGCATTAGCAACTTTGAATGAGGATTCGGGTGTGAAACGCTGATTGCTCCTCTGGGGATTATAGGTATACAAGTTATCCGTCTTCAAATTTTTGATCACGATTGTCCCTGTTATTCCATGGAATAGTTCTTCTACATGAAGTTCCTTGTTGGCGGGCTTGGCGCTAGCTGAACTCGCGATACTGGCGAAAGAGCTTGTACTTGTAAATAGCATGGCAATAAGCAGTAAGACGATTACCTTCATTTTATTCATTTTTTTCATCATGCATCACTCCTTTTTGGTTTAAAATGGAAACAATTTACTTTCTTCACGTTGAGTATACGAGGAATGGCATGCATTTGATAGGGTAGTATTCTTGAATTGTACCCTTACAGTTGGGAAGAAGAGGGGATGAACCCTATGTTATATGAAGAGATTGTGGATCAGATAATGAAGCAAATTGAGGAAGGGACTTTGAAGCCGGGCAACAGGCTGCCTTCTATTCGTGCTTTAACGCAGAAATTCGCTTGCAGCAAAAATACGATTATGAAAGCTTATGGCGAATTAGAGAAGAGGCACATCATCTATTCGGTGCCCCAGAGCGGCTATTACGTCTTGGAGGGTTATCGAAGACGGGAAAAGTTGGAGGGAGTGCACGGTACAATTGACTTCCTTTCGGCTGGACCTGATCGGCATGCGATGCCTTATCGGGATTTCCAACACTGTATCAATCAAGCCATTGAACGCTATAAAGAAGAGATGTTCACGTACTCGGACATTCAAGGGCTTGGATCGCTTCGCGTCCAGCTGGCCAAGCATTTGCAAGAGCTTCAGGTGTTCACAGTGCCTGATAAGATTTATGTCGTTTCCGGTTCGCAGCAAGCTCTGCATCTGCTTCTATCCCTGCCTTTTCCGAATGGCAAACGCCATATCTGTCTGGAGCAGCCCACGCACGCTGGGTTTATTGAATCTATACGTCAGCATGGAAGCGAGACTTATGGCATAGAAGTAGGAAACGAGGGGATCGATCTAACGCGGTTAGAGCAGTTTTTCAAACATAACGATATCAAGTTGTTCTACACAGTGTCCAGATTCCACAATCCGACCGGCTACAGCCATACGAATGAAACAAAGCGAAAAATCGTCGAATTAGCGCAGCAATATGATGTGTATATTATTGAGGATGACTATATGGGCGACCTGGACTCGAATGCCAAGGCTGATCCGATGTTTGCCTACGATCCTTCCGGCAGAGTGATTTATGTCAAAAGCTTCTCGAAAGTGATGCTGCCCGGCCTCCGACTTGGCTTAGCCGTACTTCCTGATACCTTGCGGGAAGATTATCTGCGAGCTAAGTTCGCCGCAGACGTACATACGCCTATGCTGACGCAAGGCGCGCTTGAGATTTACCTTCAAAGCGGAATGTTCAGTGCTCACATTGAACGTATGAGGAAACTGTATAGCAAGAAGGCTGCACTCCTGCAGCAAGCTTTCCGGAAGTGGCTGCCTGCTATCGCCACCTACTCGGGTTCCTTATCCGGCTTCTATTCCACCATTGAGTTGCCGTTGCCGATGAAAGCGAAGATGCTTCAGGAATACCTGAAGCATCAGAATGTTTTAGTGGATCATGCAGAGCGCATGTACCTCCCTGATTTTGCTAAAGATAACGTGATTCGGCTTAGTATCTCTCAAGTGGATGAGGATTTGATTGAGCGAGGCGTTCAGATGATTGCAAAAGGGATAACTGAGCTGCTCAGCAGGCGGACGGAAGTGAGATTTGTGAGTGGAGATAAAAAAAGATGACACCTATACTTATACGAATCATCTATGCTTGGCTGTCAATTATCCTTGTTCATGCTGTTGAACGGCTCGAGCTACGCGCTCTCCTAGTTCGGTAGAGGCATTGTAGAGATAGTTCAGAACAATGTTTTGCGTATTCTTGGATATGCCGGACAGATCGCCAGAGAGATTAGCAACCAAGTGATCTTGCTGCACAGGAGAGAGTGAGTAGTAATACTGGCCCGCTTGCGTAAAATCATCCTGCTTCGGGATATCCGATCGCATGAGATGGCCTTCTACGTATCTTCCATTCCCGCTGGTTACCAACGAATCAGGGGACCAGTTGGCCTGGTGGTTAATAGGAACCTTACGGAAATCCGGCCCCATTCGCCGGCGCTGAGAATCCCAGTAAATATTGTTGCGTCCTTGCAGCAGCTTGTCGTCTGACATTTCGGCACCTTCCAATAAATTGGCGGGTGAAAAAGCTATTTTCTCCACTTGCTCCATGTAGTTATCCGGATTACGGTTCAACACAAGCCGGCCTACTGGCTGCAGCGGATATTGCCGTTCATCCCAAACTTTGGTATCATCCAATGGATCAAACGGAAGAGATGTTTCATCCGAGGGGTTCATCAACTGTACGTAAAGTCCGTATTCAACCGTGTTTCCCGCTGCTAAATGATCGTATAAATCTTTGCCAGCGAAATCCGGGTTCTCCGCTGCAAGCTGAGTGGCTTCGCGACTGTCTATGTACTGCACGCCGGCAAAAGGAACCCAATGATATTTGACATACGTACGGGCGCCTGTTGCATTCTTCCAAACATAAGTGTTAACACTGTGTCCAGGGGTGTGACGAAAACTCTTAAGCGTACCGGCGTCGGAATAGAGCCAAAGAAGAAAATGCGTGGCCTCCGGTGTTCTCGCTATGAAGCTCCATAACCGCTCGGGATCGATGAGATTATTTACCGGTGAGGGTAAGGAGGCTTTAATAAACTCTGGAAAGCGCATGGCGTCGCGTACCGCAAAAACGGGGATGTGATTGCAAAGGAGATCAAAAACACCTTTTTCCGTATAAAACTTGGTGGAGAAGCCACGTACATTGCGGGAAGTGTCCGGGGTACCCTTGTTGCTGACAGCAAACGAGAACCTCACCGTGATAGGGACCTGCTGACCTGGACTTTGAAGAAAACAAAGCTGAGTGTATGCCGCCATGGAATGGACGGTCTGAAAGTACCCGAAAGCGCCGTATCCTTTGACGTGTACCGGCCTTTCAAGCATCTTTTCATGGATAAAAGTTTCCAGTGTTTCATGCAGAACGCTGTCCTGTTCCAGTACGGGACCTCGGTCACCGACAGTTTGCGAATGATGGGTAGCCGGTTTAACAGTTGACCATTGTGTAGGGGAATGACCATGAAGCTGCTGATCATTTATCATAGGCTGCGATGGCTGGATGGAAGGTCTTCGGGGAAATTCTTTATTATCTTTCATCATTGTACCTCCTGTATCAAACCGTCAATTCTCCCTGATCTCTTATTATTTATGTTGAACATCCCTGCACTTATGACAATCCTTTATGGACGAAATCGCTTACGTAGCGGGAGATTGATCTTTGACAATTGTAATTGAAAAGTTACAATGTGTATGTTTTGCTCTGGCTGAAAGGTTTACAAAAATCACATATTCGGTAGTAGACTTAATGGGGGAACCGGATTTGTACAAACCATCCTGACCTGGATCAGGGAGGATAGGAGGTCTTTGACAGCACAAAATCGACATATTTACTAAAACGTCTGCAGCGTTTAATCTTCAATTTGTAAGCGCTAGCAGCTTTCAAAGATGACCATAAGGGAGGACATGCAATGTTGAAGAGAAAGAAGCAAGTCGTGGCGTCCGCACTCGTGTTAGCGGTATCACTTTCCGTATTAAGCGGTTGCGCAACTAAAAAAGAGAATGAAAGCGCCGCAAGCGGAAGTGCAAACTCGAAGGCAAGCTCAGTGAATAAAGAAGGGTTCCCGATCGTGAAGAATCCGCTGACTTTATCGATCATGGCTCCGGATATGGGGATTCAGAACTGGAAGGATATGCCGGTCATGCAAGAGATGGAGAAGCTTACGGGCATCAAGATCGATTACCGGAATGCTCCTCGTGACAGTTTTGATACGAAGAAAAACCTTGTTTTTGCAAGCGGCGATTACCCGGACATTTTCTTCGCATCGAAACTGACACAAGCGGAAGAGCTGAACTACGGAAGCCAAGGCATCTTGATTCCTTTGGAGAAGCTGATCGATGAGTACGCTCCGAATATTAAGAAAGTGTTGGCCGATAAACCGGATATTCGGAAGTCAATCACAGCACCGGACGGACATATTTATTCGCTTCCACGCATTGAACCGTTCCAGCCGTGGTACCGAAATCCGATGTGGTACAACGGCAAGATGCTGAAGGAGCTCAATGTGACGAAGCTGCCGGAGACGACGGATGAGCTGTATGATTTGCTGAAGCGCGCCAGAGATGAAGATCCGAACAAAAACGGCAAAAAGGATGAGATTCCGTTGTCCTCTTCCTCAGGCATCAAGCTGAGAGATATCCGTACGTGGCTTCTTGGCGCATTTGGAGCCTATGAGGAAGAATTGTACGTGGATGATAAAGGAAAAGTTCACTATACACCGGCTGAAGACGCTTATAAAGGCTACGTAACGTACCTCAACAAGCTCTGGGCCGACAATCTGCTGGATCACGAATCCTTCTCACAGACGGATGACCAGAAGAAAGCGAAGATTAAAAACGATCAAGTGCTGCTGTTCTCCGACTGGCATGCTTACATGTCCCATGGCGGGAAGCCTAACACCGAGGACGTTATGTTCAGTCCGGTTCGCAGTGACAAGGTAAGCGCCCCAGCCATTGCGAGCAATAAAGGTTTCTCGACAGGCACATTTGCAATCTCCAAATCCAATAAATCACCGGAAGCGTCGATTCGTTGGGTAGACTATATGTACTCACCGGAAGGCCAAATGCTGTTCAACAAAGGGCCAGAGGGCATTCTGTGGAAATATACGGACAGCACCAAGAGCAAAATTGAGTACCTGCCAGTGCCGAATGGTGAAGATAGAGAGACATATCGCTCCAAGATTACACCTAACTTCGGTATCGCTTCACCAATGGTTGTACCGGATGAGCCTGTGAAGGACGATTTCGCGAAATGGGTGGAAAATGAGTCCAAAACCAAACTGCTGGACCGTGGCGCACGCGTACCGTTCCCGGCATTATACTTGACGGAAGCGGAATCTGGTGAAGTTGCGGCACTGCGCTCCGATCTCACAACTTATGTTGCGCAGATGGAAGCAAAGTTTACTACTGGACAAGAATCGCTGGACGGCTGGGACAAGTATGTACAAACCCTGAAGAAGATGGGGGCGGACCGTTTCCAAGAGATTTATCAAAAAGCATATGATCGTTGGAAAAACAGCTAGTGAATGACTGAACGAATAGAAGCGGGCGTAGAGGTGAGATTGACCTTTACGCCTTTTTTTTACGTGAATCTTTAAATTTTGAGGGGCGAGTTCTCCCGTATGAACGAAAGAAAGGAACTACGAGCCGTTATTCTCCTGAAAAGGCAGTTTTTCCATCTGGAATGGGAACTACGGGGCGCTATTTTGGCAATTCCACCTGGAAAATGTGGTGTGGTGGCCAAATAAGATCCTGTAGTTCCGCTCGGAGAGGAAACTGTTCATTTTTAGTTAAATAGGGGACTCTAGTTCTTTTAAGGATAGCCTTGGCAGGATCTCCGTTGGTTAATGAAAGTTGTAATAGGCAGGTGCGGCGGAGGTTGGTTGTATGGTGAATAGTGTGATGGGATGGAGCGTAGATGGCAGGTAACATTGAAGTGTGATTGTAGAACCTGGTGTGTGTGAACGCGGATAATGGCGTTGGCGTTGGCTAGAGTATGGGTATGAATTTAGCGCAACTAAAAAGCTCCCCGCAGCCGGTAAGGGCTAACGAGGAGCTTATTATGCTACTAGACGAGTCCTTCGTCCATAGCCTTGCAAATCAGAGAGGCGAAAAGACTATTTGACCAAGCGAACCATGGTCTCGAGAAATTGGAAGGATCATCCGGATGGAATCCTTCGTGCATGTAGCCTGTGTCCGCATCCGTATTGATCAGCGTCTGGATAAGCTCCTTGATCTCGTCGACATTGTTGGAAGTCAACGCTTGCACAGACAAGGCCATATGCCAGACGTAGCCGCCAGGCGTATGAGGGCTGCCGATGCCTTTGGCGTATTTGCCTTCGAAATAATACGGATTATCGAAGCTAAGCGCGAACTTGCGCGTATTCTGGTAGATCGGATCGTCGATGCCGGTGTACCCGATGTAAGGGATGGTGATCAAGCCAGGTGTCCCTGCATCGTCCATCAGGCAGTAGTTGCCGTAACCGTCCGTTTCGTAGGCATAAATCTTGCCGTATTTCGGATGGTCGACGATGCCGTATGTTTGGATGCCGAAGTCGATCTCTTTCCGCAATTTCTCTGCGCGTGCAGCTAGGCGTGTATCGTTGTAGATATCCGCAGCCATTTCGATAATGTGGCCGAGAATCACGACGGCAAACATGTTGCCCGGAATATTGTAGCCGTACAGGTTGGCATCGTCGCTCGGACGGAAAGCGGACCAGGTCATGCCGGTGTAGTTGGACGGAAGACCACGCCCGTTATTTTGGAGCGTTTCTGTATGCTGCTTTGTTTGGCGCGTAAAATGATACAGTGACTTTTGATCATGATACTGTTCGGTAATCATCAAGTTCACGATGGACGTCAGCGCCTGGTAAACCGAATGGGTGAAAACTTCAGTAATCCCGGTTTCCTTCCAGTAAGAGTAAAGAAGCTGCACAGGGAAGCAGAGAGAATCGATTTCATATTTCCGCTCCCACATCCACGGGTTCAGATCGCAATCGTCTGTATCTCGGTAGTGCTTGTCACTTGCAGTTTCATTAAAAGCATTGGTGTAAGGATCAATGTTGATGTAAAACATTTGGCGCGCGATGAGACCGCCGATGATGCGTTGCAGGTCCTTATCTTGCTTGGCGAAAGGAATGTAGTGGCGAACCTGCTCCGTAGAGTCACGCAGCCACATGGCTGGAATATCTCCTGTAAATACGAAGGTGGTGCCATCGTCAAGGAGCTTGGTTGTTGTTTCCAGCGTGTTCGGGAAGCAGTTTCTGAACAGCTTTTGCAGCTTCGGGTTGTGTGCGAGTTTAAGATCGGCTTCGTTCAGAAATTCGGTAATGGAAGCGGGTAAATTCATGATGAATATTCCTCCTGGGATATAAGGTTTAGGATAGTTTGTGCTGAAACGCATAAGTGATAATTTCAGACTTGCCTGCTGTAGTGCGGATTAACCCGTTTGTGAGTTCGACCGAATCGTGATGGCGCTCCAGAATGTCACTCTGATAGCCTGCAGCGACCGGGAAGGAAGGCTTCAGCGTCAGCTGCTCCGCCTCGTTGGCGAGATTGTACAGTCGGACAATGACATCGTCATGGTCCAGGGACATCTTGAATGCCGACAAAGCAAGCGATGAGCCACTCCATTCCAACGCTTGATAACTACTCGGCAGCGTGCCTTGCTGTTGTCCCATCGCAGTCGTGTGGAACCACGGCGATTGGAATTGGTACGCCGAGGCGAATGCGCCGGATTCGATCGCGTTGCCCTTATGCGGATAAATCGCAAACTCGACCGTATGATCGCCAAGACATTGGGCTTCCGGTGTCGGGAAAACGCCCCAATCGCCCAACTCGGACACACTGCGAAGCAAGGTGACGGCAATGGTGTTCTTGCCGTCGCGTAAGACCTCGTATTCGTTCAGCCCTTTATTGGCGATCATCAGGCCTTGCGTGCCATCCGATACGCTGATGAAAGCCTGTTGATGCTGGGCGTTGCTCGGATTGACCCACTCCGTGGCCGGCACTGTATCGCGTTCAGCAGCTTCAAAAATCGAATCAGCCAGATGCGTCGACGCTGTCAGTCCGGTAGGGAACAGCACCCGGAGGCGGTGATCCTTGGCTTGGTTATTGTAGGAAGCCGATACCTGAACGCCTTTCCTGGACTGCTCGAGGCTGATACGAGTGATCAGCTCGAATGGCACCAGCTCGCTTGAGCGCGAAACCGCACGCTTGCGGAAAGGAACCATTTTCCGCTTCTCATCTTCGAACAGCTCCGAAGCGGAAGCCGGGATGAGCCAAGTATGCTTGATCTCATAGGTCACTCGATAAGGCTCATTTTCAACCAGTTTTACTTGAGCCGGCAAACCTTTGGTTGTCAAAGCTATATCTCCGTCAGGTTGACGGAAAACGTACTCATTCCCGAGATCGCCGCAGTTTTCATATACGCCCATGCCTTCGTAGGTGAAACCTGTCTCTTTGTCGGTAATATCATAAGAGCCGTCTGCGTGAATACTAACCGCTATATGCGCGTTGGCCATGCCGGAATCCGTCGCGATTAGCGGACTATTTACTGCCTCAGCTTGCACTGTAGGATCGCTAACCCAGGCCCACGTTTTGAAGCCCAACGCCGGAACCTGCTGCGCTTCGAAAGTCAACGCGATTCTGCGCGCCATATAAGGCTGCCGGAATTTATCCTTCGGCAATTCGTAGCCAAAGTGCACGCCCAGATCCTCCGCCTTGGCCGAAATAGCCTGGCCGTGGTCGTCCAGCAACACGCCATTGTCCAAGTTCAATGGCAGTTGGGCCAGCCTCTCCGCAATGGCCGGCGGGTTCGGGCCTTCTTTGAAGTAAGATTTGGCGACGAGTAATTCAATACGGACAGTGCCTGTACGTTCCCAGCCAGTCATGTTGTAGATCGTGACAGGCAGGCTGTCTTTCGGCCAGGAGGCAACACGGGCTGTATCGATTTGTCCTGCCAACACCTGCAAGCTTTCGTCGATGATGGTTTCGGTCAAGTGCCTGCTCTTGTCGAAGCGCGTGACCATCTCGCGATGAACCTCGTCCACGCTGCATCCGCAGATGCTGTCATGCGGATGGTTCTGCATCAGCGTCTTCCATGCATGGGTGAGCAGCTGATGCGGGTAGGCTTTGCCAGCCGCCAGATGAGCTAGCGTCGCCAGAGGTTCAGCGCCCTTCTCTAGCAGCGTCTGTCCAAGTTGGTTCAGCTGCTTGAGATAGACACGGGCGGATGCGGTATTGACCAGCGTGCCCCAGCCGTCAGTGTGCTGGCTGCGCAGCTCGCCTTGGATGGTCACCATGTCATCGGGCAGCTGCTTTTTGAGCGCATCGATATACTGCTCGAAACTAGAGTGAATGAAATCGACATCAGGGTAGAGTGCTTTGGCGGTGTCGATAGCTTCGCTAAGATCGCGTTGGATCGGCTGATGGTCACAGCCGTTCATGAACAGCAGCTCCGATGTAGACGCGTACTTCTGTGCATCGCCCAGCCGTTTGTCCCAGAATGCCTTGGCTGCTTCCGCTTCGACCGGAACCTCGTTGCCATTGCTGTACCAGTTGGCGAACAGGATTCCGATAACTTTGGAGCCGTCCGGGGACGACCAATACATCTCGGAATAGGGAGATTCGTAGCCGGAGCCGTGCGCGTCAATGACAACATTGTCGAAACCGGTTGGTTTTACACCGCGTCCGAACACAGCCGTATCAATGTCCGCTTGTTTTAGCAATTGTGGCGCTTGGCCCATGTTACCAAAGGAATCAGGAAAGTATCCCAGCTTGGAGATGACGCCGTATTTGGCCGCATCCTGATGTCCGATCAGCAAATTCCGGACATTCGCTTCCGAACTGGTCAAGAATTCATCCTGCAGGACATACCAAGGACCAATAATGATGCGGCCAGCTTTGATGTAGGCTTCCAATTGCTCTCTTTTTTCAGGATGAACCTGCAGATAGTCTTCGATAATAATCGTTTGTCCGTCCAGATGGAAATAACGGTACTCAGAGTCACGCTCGAGCGTGTCTAGCAGATCGTTCATCAGTTCGGTTAATAGATAGTGATGGCGCTCGTACGGCATATACCACTCACGATCCCAGTGACTATGTGAGATCAGATGAGCTGATTTTTTAGTCATAGAATGAAAACCCTCCTTTTATAAAGTAAAAATGGGGACCAAAAATCAGTCATTTTTATTTTACTTCGTAGACAGATTCACACATATCGTCGGGAATGACAATATGTATGATTTGCTCATGATAATTCCTTGCCTATCAAGGCTTAGAGGGGCTGAAGAATGACAATGCAGATTTCACATATTTACGAATACGCTCGGTTTTTCTACACTTTAAAAGACGGATGTAAGCGTTAGCAGCAACCAACATGCAGAGAAAGGAGAGGATGGAGGAAATGAGTACAATGAGTCAACAAACAGCAAGTAACACGAAGGTGTCAAGCAGCAGTTCGCTATTTTTGAGAATGAAGAAAAACTGGGAACTGTACTTATTTATCGCCCCGGCCTTTTTGTATTTCCTGATCTTCCAATACGGACCGATGTACGGGATTCAAATTGCCTTTAAAAATTTCACGCCATCTAAGGGGATCTTTGGGAGTGACTGGGTAGGATTCGCACATTTTGAGCGGTTTTTTCATTCCTATTACTTCTGGGATTTATTGTGGAATACGTTTAGCCTCAGCCTTTATGAGCTAGCGATCGGATTTCCGCTTCCCATTATATTGGCTCTTGCTTTTAATGAAGTGAAGAATGGTTTTTTCAAGAAAGGTGTCCAAACGATTACGTATGCACCACATTTTATTTCTGTCGTGGTCATGGCGGGGATGGTGATTACCTTCCTGTCTCCATCAAGCGGAATCATTGTGAAGTTGATGGAGCTGTTCGGTATCCATGCTCCGGCTTTCTTGACGGACCCGGGCTGGTTCAAGACGGTGTATGTCTTCTCGGGGGTTTGGCAGAACACAGGTTGGGGGACGATTATCTACCTGGCGGCGCTGTCCGGTGTAGACCCGCAGCTGCATGAAGCGGCCATTGTGGATGGAGCGAGCCGGTTCAAACGTGTTCTTCATATTAATCTTCCGACAATTGTGCCGACGATTACCATTTTATTGATTTTGAATGTGGGCAATATTCTTGGCGTGGGTTATGAAAAAGTATTACTGCTGCAAAACCCGCTGAACATAAATTCGTCCGACGTGATATCTACATTTGTCTATCGTACGGGGCTTGTCAGCGCGCAATACAGCTTCTCCACAGCCGTAGGCCTATTCAACTCGCTGGTCAACGCGATTCTGCTGATTACTGTTAACAAAATTGCCAAACGAACAAGTCAAACGAGCTTGTGGTAGACAAGAAGAAGGGAGGAGTCATTTATGGCTGTTGCCACTGCAGTTAAGGAGACGAAGGGTGACCGGATTTTTCTCATCATGAACTATGTGTTTTTAAGCTTGGCTTTGATCGTGGTGCTATACCCTGTGTTATATATTATTAGCGCTTCAATGAGCGATCCCAAGTATGTAAGCACCGGAGAGATGTGGCTGTTTCCAAAGGGGCTTAATTTCAAAGGATATGGGCTTGTGTTCGATAATATGAAAATTTGGAACGGCTATGGCAATACACTTTTGTACACCTTTATCGGTACATTGCTGAACCTGGTCGTTACGCTGCCTGCCGCCTATGCGCTTAGTCGAGCGGACTTTGTCGGCCGCAAGTTTTTCATGGGGATGTTCCTGGTCACGATGTTCTTCAATGGCGGCCTCATTCCGACCTATCTATTGGTGAAAAACCTGGGATTGATGAACTCCATCGGTGCACTCATCTTGCCGGTAGCTGCTTCGGTGTGGAATATCATTGTTGCTCGTACGTTTTTTGAGTCCAGCATTCCCAAGGAGCTTCATGAGGCTGCTTATATGGATGGCTGCACGAACTTTAAGCTGTTCGGGCTTATTATCATTCCGTTATCTGCGCCAATTATTGCGGTGATGGCCCTGTTTTATGGCGTAAGCCATTGGAACAGTTATTTCCCTGCGTTAATTTACCTGAATGACGAGACGAAATATCCGTTGCAAATGGTGCTGCGCCAAATTCTCGTCCTGCAAGAAATGACGGCGGAGACCACAGGCGCTGCGATTAGCGGCGATATGGCTATCGCGATGAATAACAAGGCCGAGATTGCTGCACTTGTAAAATATGTGGTGATCATCGTGTCTACCTTGCCGATTGTTGTGGTGTATCCTTTCTTGCAGCGTTATTTCGTACAAGGCGTCATGATCGGTTCCGTCAAAGGCTAGTTGCAATTTACCCCATCTATCTAGGAGGCAATAAGTATGAAAATTACAAGACATCCTAATAACCCGATTGTCGTTCCGGGAGGCTACGAATGGCGCAAAGTGACGGTGTTCAATCCGGCTGTTATTATTGACAATGACAAATTCTACATGGTTGAGCGTACGGCGGGCTCCTTGACCCCGTGCAAAAATTTCCTGGGCCTTTTGGAAAGCGAAGACGGCGTGAATTTCACGCATGTGAAAGATGAACCTGTTCTGACGCCTGATGAGCTCGGATTCCCTTATGGCAGCGTTCAGGACCCGCGTGTTGTCAAAATTGACGGCACGTTCTACATGAACTATGCGCTGCGTCCGTGCGCCATGAATTATTACCCGACGAATCGCGGTGTTCCGGAGAGATCGTTCCCATCGTATCCAGACGGTTGGGGGGAGCAGGAAGTCCATTGGCGGACGCGCTCTTCGATCGCCAAGTCGACGAATCTGATCGACTGGGAATTTGTGGCTGACACGACTCCTCTGGAGATCAATGATCGCGATAACATTTTGTTCCCGGAGAAAATTAATGGCAAGTTCGTTATGCTGCGCCGTCCTGAGGAATATGTAGGGGAAGAATACGGCACGGAAAAGGCAGCCATGTGGATTACATATTCGGAAGACTTGATTCACTGGGAGGAGCCGAAGCTGCTGGCCAAAGGCGAGAATCCCGCATGGGAATCACGGAAAATCGGAGGCTCCACGCCGCCGGTAAGAACGGATAAGGGCTGGCTGGTGCTCTACCATGGTGTCGATGACGAGATCGTCTATCGCATGGGGGCGCTGCTGCTGGATCTGGAAAACCCGGAGAAAGTGATTGCCCGCACGAAAAACTTCATCATGGAGCCGGAGACGTATTATGAGAAATTCGGTTACCAAATTCCGAATGTCATCTTCCCTACGGGGAATGTCGTGAAGGATGGACTGCTTTATATTTACTACGGGGTGACGGACACGGCTATTGCTTTGGCCACCGTGCCTCTGGACGAGCTGGTAGCGTACATACTTAACGAGCCTCAATAAATTTTTAAAAAACCAAGGAGCTAAGCGGCCTGTTTTCGCTTAGTTCTTTGGTTTTTACTTCCACATAAGATAAGCTGCCCTCGGTCATTTCATGACTTTAGGGGCAGCTTTGTGAAAGGAGCAGGTTATTCCTGCTCTTTTTTGGCATATAGTTTCCGATATTGTCCCGGCGTATAGCCCGTTTCTTTCTTGAATTTACGGATAAAATTCGGTGCGTCCAAGTAGCCTACCTGCTCAATAATATCCTTAAGTGGTGCGGTCGTATGGACCAGCAGTCGAATAACCTCTTCCATTCTTCTTTGCCAAATATATTGCGTGAAGTTATGGCCTATTTTCTCTTTGAAGGTGCGGCTCAAGTAAGAGATCGAGATGGAATATTTGAGAGCCACATGCTCAAGACTGAGCGTGTAGTCAGCGAATTTCTGATCCACATACGCGACGATATCTTCAATTAACGAAGGCTGCTCCGTTTCCGTATTCCGTTCGACCTGCTGGCAGATGCTGACGGCCAGGGAAGTTAATCGGTCTTCAAGCTCCTCCAGCGTTTCGAAAACGGAGAAGTTGTGAATCCCGGCGAACACTTCGCTGACCCCCAACTCATGAGCTGTTTTCAGCAAGGAGTTCAATAGATCGAAGCAGATGCAGCGCAGTAATGCGGCAGGGACGGCGGCCTCCTTAATTTCGGCGATCAGATCAATAATTACCTGATTGGCTACCGTTTCGTTGCCCTGCTTTAAGCTTTGCTCCAGCTTGAGCATCGACTTCTTCGGCAGCCAGTAGGCTTCGGACGAAGTTGAAGCAATCATATCCTGCAGCTGCTCAAAGTAAGTCACTCGTCCGTTAGAGCCCAGAATTCGATTATCAATCGCCGTAGCTGCTTCGATGAATGATTGGTTGATCGAGGCGAGGTCTGGATACGGCATTCCTACGCCGATGTACGGCATAATTTGAATGCTGTTGTTCATCATGATTTTAATCGCCTCGACAACATCCTCGATCCGCTTCTGGGCGGACTCTTGAGCTTCCGCAGGGACGGAGACGAGCAAGGCCAGTTGGTCTTTTGCCGAGAATTCTACGCCGTAAACACGAGCTTGAAGACTCGGAAATTCCAATTCATTAAACATCTCCTGCAGATGCTGCCGAATGTTCGAGGAATCCCCGCCCTCAAGATTGTCATCCCACGCGAGGATAAGGGAGACATACAATCCTTGCCCGTGCGGATATTCAAGTCCGGCGCTCGCCACCATACGTTCAATTTCCGGATCATCCGGCTTGCCGTGCTTGAACAGCATCAGCAGGCACTGGTTGCGGACGAATGGCTCCTGGGTGTCGATGCGGGCGCTGTAATCATGAAGCGTTTGCTTAATCCAGTCCCACTCGTTCCGTGTCATGTCGTAATTGGAGCTCTTCATCTTGGTGAATTCAATCAAATCCCTAATCGGGTGGTACTGCCGCTTCGCTAAGATCACGGCTACGATAATGCCGAATAAAACGGTGATACAGAACACCAGGAGGAATAAGGTCTGGATATGGACCACTTTACTGAAAAATTGATGGCTTGGGATCGCAGTTACATAATTCCAATTGTTCTCCTTGGATCTTACCGAAACTACGGAATGCTCTACGCCGTCGAGCTTCATGTTATGTATGCCGGGTTCTAGAGAGGCTAAGGACCCAACTGCCTGTTCCGGAAGTGCATTTCCATGATTATTGGAAGTAAGAAGCTGTCCGTTCTGATTGAAAATGTAGCTGCTCCCAGAAAAATTGTTAAGTATCATGTCCATAACGCCGGTCAGCTTCTCCTCACTGACCATATAAACGACTGTGGCCGTGGGATAGAGATCGTTCGGCTTGATCGGGAAAAGCATCGTCAGCATGGAGTCATTCCGCGAGTTAACGGTTACATTCTCGGCTGGGCGAATCATCGGCTGCTTGATTTTATTCAAATCGCTATAGATTTGGTCGCTGGTCCAATTGCTATAGTGGTACCAATCTCCAAATGCTACATGCACATTCGTTAAACCACGATAGGAGTAAATATTCTCATCGTTATGGAAATACAGAAACAAATCTTCCAGAATGCTGCTGTTCACTTTGTAATTGCCCAAGGTGTCGATAGCTTCCATCTCATAGTACGGATGATGTACCATGTAGGAGCTGAGCTGCTTGTCATAAGCAATGCGGCTTGTAATTTGCTGCAGTTCACTCATGCGTTCATCAATCGATAATTTAACTTGAATGAGTTGGTTGACGTTCGTCTGCTCAATTTCTCTGCGCAAATCATTGATTGCGTTTTCATAGATGAAAATCGTAACACCGGTCAAGGGAATGAGGAACATCAGTATGTAAGATAAGGCATATTTAAGAAGCAATTTCGATTTAAAGCTGTTCCAAGACATTCGGAAGCTGGACACAACGGATGACTTTAAGGATGATTTCGACATGAATGCGCTTCCTCTCCATACTAGACTAACATAGATCAATTAGAGGGTATTAATTGTTTGCATCTCCTCATTATGGCTGAAAAATAAGCCGGTGTAAAGGAAAGGACAGGCGGTCTGAAGGTCAGGCGAATAATGGGACTATCATGAGTCCAATAGCCGCCAATACGAACGAAAACCAAGAGAACCCAAGAAAATTATTCCTTGAGTTCTCTTGGTTTTTTTACATAAGTCGACATATAGAGATTAGCTCCCTGCTCTTGGTTTGGCAGGATTACATTCAGGGCAGGGTATGCCTGCAGCAGATTGCGAGAGTTTGTACAAATAATAACATTCTTCCCGAAACATATGATCGGGCATGAGTTCTGTTAATGTGCTAAGTAATTCTCTTCCTGTTGTAAACTCCTGTACTTCGGATAGAAATTTCATGAACAGGAGCATAACGCTATTGGCTTCTTGGTTAAACCTGCGCAAGGCTGGGAAATCCGGTAACCCAGTACGCATGTAACCTGCGAGTTCAATCGCTTTCTGATAATAAGCCAGAAAATAACGTTCAAACTCCTCGCTCTTGTTTTTCCAGTTCTTCTCTACCAGATCAAATTGGCCTGACAAGATGCCACTGTGGCCGCTTGCATCCAAAAGCCAAACTAAATGATGGTGAATAGCCGGTCCTGCTGGAGGGAGTTGGCCGCTTGTAAGTGCCGCAAAAACGCGTATCCCTTCCTCGATCTCATCGACCATATGATTGATAAATGTCGGAGACAAGTGAATGACAATATGCCCCGTTATCGACCGTTGCAGCAAATGAAGTTTGTAGGCTCGGAATTGTGAGAGGCAAGGATTAGCAGTCTGAAGCAAGGCGGCGATATTCGAACGATCCAAATTCTGCTTTGCTGAATCCTTGAGCTGATCAAATGCGTAAACAAACTGTTCTGCTCTGGTTATTTCGGTATCCTCTCCTGGAGCCAGCCCATCTCTGATAAATCTAGCATGATCCCCAAAAACTTGAAGCCAAAATCGGAGCTCAAAGAGTGCACCGTCCTCGAAGTTCATTGCCGTCATCCTTCACAGCTCCCTTTTTACATGGAATTCTCTCCTTGTAATACATTATGTGAGCATTGGCTTGTCAGATGATAACACATGATATGCCCGTTGTTTGCATTATAATGCCCGTTCTGACAACAGTGAATAACGAATTGTGTAAACATCGGTAATATCGGCAACAATTTCTTAAAGCATCTATAACTATCAGCAAACAATTGCTGGCTACAATAAGTGAAGTAAGGTGAACAAAAAGGCAGATAAGAGAGGAGATTCCAAGTGATAACGAAAGAAGCCGCTGCTTATGACAACAAGCCTATTCCAAAAATGCGGGAGCGCACCATCGTCAAATCGCGTTCTCGGAGAAAAGCCATAGAAGCGTGGACGGGATTGTGTTATGCCCTTCCGGCGCTGGCTCTGTTATTGTTGTTTCGTTATTGGCCGCTGCTATTCGGCATGTGGATGAGTTTGTGGAAGTGGGGTTATGTGCCGGAGCGATTTGTAGGATTCGATAATTACCTTCGTATTTTTACAGAAGACCTCGTTGTGCAAGACCCAACCGTCGGTTTACAGCTGGGCCCTGTCGGACAAGGCTTCATGGTTACCGTTTTTTACGCCATAGGCACGATTCCCTTGTCATTGCTGCTTTCATTTTTTGTTGCCTATGTCTTGTTTCATATAACGAAAGGCAGAACCTTGTTGCGCGTCCTTTTCTTCCTTCCGTACATTACTTCACAGGTTGCGGCGGCAATTGTATTTAAATGGATTTTCCATCCAAGCGTGGGCCTCGCGAATTGGGCTGTAAACAAGGTGGGAGGAACGCCGCAGCAATGGCTGACGGACCCGGATCCCATTCTAATGAAGCTGATTCAATCGCTTGGCGGACACTGGCCATCTTCGATTCCATCGGCATTCGCGGGTCCGACTTGGGCGCTTGGTGTCATCATGTTGTTCACGATATGGGGTAGTCTGGGCTTTCAAATTGTTGTGTTCCTATCAGGGTTGACGCAAATTCCTCATGATCTGACGGAGTCGGCCCGAATTGATGGGGCCAGGACGTGGCATACGATCCGACATATTACGCTGCCATTGCTGTCGCCGACTTGGTTTTTACTCATCATTGTCTCTGTGATTGGCGCTTTCGAATCGTTTAACGCGTTTTATGTGTTCTCTGGTGGAGAAGGCGGGCCATTAGGTTCCACGATGTCACTGCCCTTGTATATTTTCAGAAGCTTCTATGTGTACGGTCAAGTTGGTTACGCATCGGCTGTCTCGATGGTATTATTCGTACTCTTGCTTGGATTAACTTGGCTGCAGCTGCGTTACGGCGAGAAAAAGGTTCATTATATGCATTAATGCAGGATGGAGGATGAAAAGAATGTTTGGCTCAGTAGGATCAAGCCGCTCTTCCCGAATAACATGGTTAATCGTGTGGATTTGCACGGTATTGTTAGCCTGCTGTGTGGTGTTCCCTTTCGTATGGATGATTCTGACTTCGCTAAAAAGTGCGGAGGAAATTAATCGCATGCCGCCAACATGGCTGCCGGATGTATGGCACCTCAAGAACTATGCGGAAGCATGGTTAAAACCGGAATCCACCTTTCAGCGCTATTTTGTCAATACGGTGATCATCGCTGGCGTTGGCACGGCTCTTCAATTACTCGTGTGTGTGCCGATTGCTTTTGCCATTACCCATTTTACATTTCGCGGTCGTAATCTCATCTTTCTGCTCGTGGTAATCACGATGCTCATTCCCTTTGATGTTACTTTGGTTCCTAACTTCGTGACGATGCGGCATATACCTTTTGCCGGCGGTAACGATTGGGCGGGGAACGGGGGGCAGGGTTTCTATGACAGTTATATGGGCATGATGCTGCCGTTTTTGGCGGAGGCTTTTACCATATTTTTGTTAAGGCAAGCTTTTCTATCTGTGCAAAAAGAGTACTGGGAAGCTGCCCAAGTGGATGGCATGTCGAGCGCCAGATATCTGTGGTCCGTACTGCTGCCACTCGTTCTGCCCTCCTTAATTACGACAGCATTACTTGCCTTTATTGGAAAATGGAACGGTGTCCTATGGCCATTGTTGATTACATCTAGTGAAGCGCTCAGGCCACTGCAAGTAGGTTTATTGTATTTCGTTAGTGAAGAAGGGCCAAATTATCATCATTTAATGGCGGCGGCTACTTTTACAATCGCTCCTATTGTCGTGCTGTACTTGGTCGCGCAGCATTGGTTTCATCAAGGGATTACCTCAGCTGGGCTCAAAGGATAAGCCAAAGCCCCAACACTTTAGAATTTTAAAACAACAAAGAAACACACTGGAGGAACATCAGATGGATTGGCTGCATGAGATTGAAGTCGTCTTATTCGACTTGGATGGTACGCTTTATCAGGATGGCACGTTTTACAAACGGTATTTGGAATTGTTGTTTCAAGAGGGAGATTATGCGGCAAGTTTGGATGAGATTCTGGAAGAAATGGAGCGTTTGCTTGCAGGCCGGGATACAAGCCGTATAGGGGACTGGTATCATCCGAGCACGGATACTTGGACACGGGTAACTCCTGGGGATGTATCGGAATTATCACAGCAAAATTGGAACACGCCAGCTATTTATGCCGGCGACGCATGGAGCTTGGTTAGCATGTTTACCGTCAAGCATGGGATCGGCGAAGCCAAACGTCAGGAAGCTTTTCAGCAGGTGCGCAAGGAAATGCTTCAGGGCTCGTCGAGTTTCGAACGCCATGCAGGTTTATATGAGGCTATTCGTCAGTTGAGTGGAGTCCGCTCGAAGCTGTTGCTCACGAATTCGCCGGAAAATACAGGTCGTGAATTTATTGCTGCACTCGGCGCAGGCGAATTGTTTACAGATATTAAGTACGGAGCGGGGAAACCGGCTGGCTTGGAACATTTCATGAGTGAGCTGATGGAACGAGAGGGGCTGCGGCCTGAACAAATTCTCTCGATCGGCGATCACGCTTGGAACGATCTGTATCCGGTGCGTAAGTTAGGTGGTCGCACAGCGTGGATATCCGCGTACCCATCGTCCGACCCGTCGCCGTGGGATGTACGACTGACAACGCTGGATGAACTAGCATCCCTTTTAATGGATATTCAAGATAGCAAACTTAAACACGATTAAAGGAGGTAATGTGTATGAATCAGCAGCTTCAATTGGAGGAACGCATAACGTTTTATGGCGGGTTGACCACGATTGGCGGAGTTCACATTTTATACAGCTGTGGAGACACGGGAATTGTGTTTGATCTTGGTATGGCACGCGCATTTTTCAAAGGCGAAGTCAGCGTCCGTTCTGACTTTGGGATCCGAAGCAGTTTGCTGACACGGATGGCGCCACCTGTATTGGGGTTATATGATCCTGCTTTCCTGGGCGATGTTGGGGAAGCTGAGCTTGCGCAAGTGTGGGGCCAAGATCACTTTCCTCAGGTAAATAACCTGCATGGTTTTGTAAGCCACATCCACCAAGATCATATGGCTTTGCTTCCTTCCTTGCGCGAAGGACTTCCTGTCTGGATGCATCGTGACGCTTATGCGGTGTATGAAGGTGTTGTAGCTGCAGGCGAGTATGAAGGCACGAAAGCAGATATTCGTCTCATTGAGGACGGACAGATCGTAGACTTTGGCACTTTCCGCATAGAGTTCATCGAAGTAGATCATGATAGTCCAGGGGTTACGGGCTTCATTATTCACGGGCCGCAGCACAAAATCGCATTCACGGCCGATTGGCGCCGCCATGGCCGGAATTCGCATCGCTTGGATCACTTCATTGAACGCTGTCAAAGCGCTGAAGTTGACCTGCTCATCACCGAAGGCACAAGGATGCGCCCAGACACGTTGTTCCGCAAGCCGAAGGATCGACTTGAAGTTGAAGTGGCTGTCGAGTGCCGCCGTGCGATGGAAGACACGGAGGGGTTGGTGTATGCTAACATTCTCGCTCGCAACGTGGAGCGTGTCGCTGATTTGATTATCCGCACCAAGGAAGCGGGTCGTCAGCTTGTGATGGACGAAAGTACAGCCGTTCTGTGGAAGGAGGCCTCCACGAGACTATCGGTGCTAGCCGGGCATCCAGCGCTTGATGTCGATCAGGATGTCATTCGACTTATGAGCACACCGCAATGGTCCAAGGGGCCGCACCCTTCCAAGGAGGTTGATCTTCTTTATGCGCCTATAACGCTGAATGAAATTACGGCTAATAAATCGGCATATGCCGTCTATCTTACTTATCCGAACACACCACTTATAGCGGAAATGGAAACCTTCGGCTTACGCGCTTCGGCATCGATTTACGTTCATGCTGACGGTAATCCGTTGACGCCGTCGGACGAAACGCTGCTGAAGTGGCTCACGGAATTTGGTGTTCAGTATCGCTATTGTGCAACAGGAGGCCATGCCTCCCCGCAGGAGATATCCGAATTAACTACGCGGATTTCCCCGAAATTAGTTGTTCCTTTGCACAGCTTACACCCGACATTGTTTAATAGCGGTGGCATAAGGAAGTATTGTCCGGCTCCTGGAGAAAGCTTTGAACTTTCAGAACTCGTTGGTAAATAGATGCTTCATGCAACATACAAATCGAGGGAGTGATAACCATGAATTTGACGAAACGTTTTCCCGCTTGGAAAGCTTCGATGGCGAGCCTTTTGCTTCTCGCAACCATCGGTTGTGGAACACCGCAGCAAGCAGCGCCGGCCAGCACGCAAACGGATAAAAAAGAGGAATCTAAAGTAGCGCAAGGGATTGAGCTTGGGAAAAACGGGCCGATTACGATCGATTTCTGGCATATTCAAGCAACGATCTATGGCGATGCAATTAAAGAGATGGTCGCAGCTTTTAATAAAGAGTATGAAGGTAAAATTATTGTCAAAGAAGTGTTCCAGGGTTCGTATGACGATTTGAATAAAAAAGTGCGCGCTGCCCTGCAAGGCGGGGGCCTTCCGGCCGTAGCCATGTCCTATGAGAGCGATACGCTGGAATATATGAAAGCAGACAAAATTGTAGCGCTCGACGACTACATCAACGATCCGGTTAACGGATTGAAAAAGGCAGAGCTGGATGATATCATGCCAGGCGTATTGGCTCGTCAGCGAATCCCGGAATACAATGGGAAAACGATGAGTTGGCCGCACGGCAACTCCTCCATGGGCGTGTATTACAACATAGATCTGCTTAAGAAAGCAGGATATGAGAAGCCGGCAGCCACCTGGAAGGAATTTGAAAAGATGGCGCTGGACATTACGGAAAAAACAGGTGTTCCCGCCCTGGTTATGGGGAATGCCAATAATGGCGGAACATTCCGCACCTGGCTGCGTACTTACGGCATTGATCCCATTAATCTGGATCAAAGCGGTGTGAACTACGATAATCCACAGGCATTGGAATTGGCTGGTATCATCAAGAATTTGGTGGATAAGAAAGCGATTCTGTTCGCCCAGGACACGGAGCAGGAGTTTACGAACGGTAGAGCTGTGATGGAAATCGGTACGACGGCTCGTACAAGCTCCAAACTTGATCTGGTGAAAGATAAGTTCAAATGGGGCATTACGCTAATCCCGCAGGGGAAAAGTGGAAGCAAAGTGACGGAATTATACGGGGGCAATCAAGTCCTGTTCAAAACAACGCCAGAGAAACAGCTCGCAGGTTGGTTGTTTATGAAGTATTTCGCTGAATCTAAAGCGCAATCGATTTATGCTGCCAAAACAGGTTATTTCCCAGCAACGTTATCCGCACAGAATACAGATTTATTGAAGAAAAATTATACGGATAACCCGCAGAAGAAGCAGGCTTTCGATGAAGTGTTCCCTTTTGCGCGAATCGATGTCTCCAGTGCTGCGCGCAACAAGATGGATACGGCGGTTGGAGAAGCTTTGCAAGCGATGACTGCCGGTAAATTATCTCCGGCCGATGCGCTGAAGAAGGCGCAAGATGATTCCACGAAAGCGCTCAAAGAATTCAAATAAGCTCTAAAACAATAGGTAACAGGCTTCCTGCGTAAGCGCCATTAGGGCTTATGAGGAAGCCTTGTTTTACTAACGTCAGGGGAGGTTACAGGTGTGAACTCAGTCCGTCGAAGAAATGAAATTATTATGGATGTGCGGCGTACCGGCAGCGTTTCTGTCGATGAATTAATGTTGGCTTATGGAGTCTCGGTGGAAACAATTCGCCGGGATTTACGTATTTTGGACGAAAAAGGCATTGTTCGAAGAACGTACGGCGGTGCGGTGAAAAGAGAGCAGACAACGTGGGACATGCCGTATTATGATCGCATGCAGCTGAATCTGGAACGTAAAGAGGCTATTGCCCGCGAGGCGGTGCTCTTATTGGAGGATGGCGATAGTGTTTTCGTGGATGGCAATACGACCGGGCTTGTGCTCTCGCGCTTGATTCCCGCAGATAAAAACCTGACGATCGTGACGAACTCGGCGATGGTCGCCTTGAATCTTGTTCAGAAGAAAGGAAAGCTGAGTGTCTATCTGGTTGGTGGCGAGGTGGGCGAGGATGGGATGACATTCGGCTATAAGCTGCACTGCGAGCTTCGTCAATATCGCTTCGACAAAGCGCTTTTTTCCTGCATGGGGTTTGGTACACAAGGCATTTATTATTCCAAATGGGAGCCTCTGCAAATTGCGCAGATGATGGTTGAGCAGAGTAATCACCTCATTCTCATGGCGGATTCGTCCAAAGCCAACCGCAGCGGATTTCTATTTGGGATGGAGCTTAATCGGATTCAAACGCTAGTGACCGATGAAGGGACGCCGCACGATATGCGCGAGAGTCTGCGGGAAACGGTCCGTAACCTGATCGTTACCAGCGGTGATGATCAGAGTGAAAGGTAAGTTTGGCATTGGAGAACTACAAGCCGTTATTTCTTTGAAAATGCATGATTCCAAGATTAAGGGGAACTGTGGTTCCGAATAGAGGACTCCAGTTCCCATTGAGTGGGCACGAATACAAAAGTTTCGTAAATACGTCCAACCCAAAAAGGACCGCCAGGCAATTAAGCCTGACGGTCCTTTCTTATTATTCGTATACTTCTAGCTCAAATAAGGAGTAGCCGTATTGCGTATTGCGTTGTGTGCCAGCGACTTTCACGTAACGAGCGTCAACAGGGCTGAAGAGAATGTTGTCTTTACCGCCGTCTCCGTACGTTGTCGAGGATACTGTCGTCCAGTTCTCGCCGTTCGTGGACACTTCAATGGTGTAAGCCTTCGCTGAAGCATTTTCCCAGTTCAGAAGGATGCGACCGATTTTGTAGGATTGCCCAAGATCAACGCAGATCCATTGCGAATCACTGAATGGCGATTCCCAACGTGTGCTTTTGTTTCCATCCACAGCGAACTGCGCACTTTGAAGCGGCGTTTCGGAAGTGGTGACTTGTTTGTTAAGCGCAAGATTAGCTGCAGGAATAATGGCTTGTACAACCGTATCGTCGTCATAGCCAGTTGACCGCACCTTCACTTCGTAAGGGCGAGCTTCCGTGAACAAAGCAGCGTTAAGTGTAATTTTGCCTGCAGATACTTTGTATTGATCAGCGCGAAGGGTAACGCCGCTCAGTTCAACTGCGTTAATTGCGTTTCTCCAAGCGCTATTGTCCTCAAACGTGATGTCGATGGTTTGACCAAGAATGTTATCGGTCGTATCGGCCGTCAATACAGGTCCTGCAAGCGGAGCTTGATTACCGGCGTAAACTTCGAACTCCCATAACGAGAAGCCGTATGGTGTTCCACGTTTGATTCCGTTCATCTTCACATATCTTGCACTAACTGGAGCAAATGTCAGATCGTCAACGTCCCCGTTGCCATTCTCTGTTGCATATACCGTTGTCCATGTTTGCCCATCCAGGGAGACATCGATGGTATAGGCTTTGCCATAGGCATTCTCCCACGTTAGAACGACGTTGTTAATCGTTTTTGGAGCTCCTAGATCAACACTCATCCATTGGTTGTCTTCAAAAGCGGACTCCCAGCGGCGATCGAATCGGCCGTCGACGGCATCTGCGCTGGAACGGTGGTAGTCCGGCGACGAAGCTGTCGGTCTGTCGTAAGCGAGATTTAACGGATTAGGATTCGTCGGATTCGTCGGATTTGTTCCATGGCCTTGATCTGGGTCCGGATCTGTATTCGGATTCCCCGGAATATCTTTCGCTGCGACGGTTTGCTGTACGGATGCTTCCGTGTACCCTTTCGCTTGAACCGAAATTCGATACGTTTTTGCATCTTTGAAAAGCGAAGCGTCTAAAGTGATTTTGCCTGCAGACAATGTGAATTGGCCGGAGCCAACCACTGTATCGTCAACTTTGACAGATTCAATCGTGCCTCTCCATGTAGCATCATCGTCGAAAGTGATGTCGATCGGCTGACCGACTTTCGCATCCGTTGTATCTGCTGATAACTCCGGCGCGCTCGGCAAGCTGGAAGCATTGCCATACACTTCAAATTCCAAAAGCGAGAACCCGTAGGCTGTCGTGCGCTCAGTTCCGTTTACTTTCACGTATCGTGCTTGCGTTGGCAAGAATCCGATATCGTTGATGCCAGGTTTGCCTGTTGTTGTCGCATAGACCGTCTTCCAGTCTTTACCGTCTGAAGAGGCTTCAACCGTGTAGCTCTTGCCGGCCGCATTCTCCCAGTTCAGAAGCACACGGGAAATAGTGTTATCTGCGCCAAGGTCGACCGTTAGGTACTGCGGATCGCTGAAATCGGACTCCCATCTCGTAGCGGTGTTTCCGTCAACGGCATTTTTGCCGGGTTGTTTTGGATTCGCTGAGGTGAGTGTCGGTTTGCGCAAAGCAAGGTTGACGTTCGAGTTCGTCACGATTGTTTGCTGAACCGCAGCATTGGCAAAACTTTTAGCCTCAACGGAAATGTCGTAGCTGCCGGCTTCAGGGAACAAGGCGCCATTCAGTGTAATTTTACCTGGTGAAACGACGTATTGTGCAGCAGATGCCGCCACGCCATTCACTTTCACGCCAAGGACCGCGTTTCTCCAATCTGCGAAGTCATCAAAGCCGATGTCGATTGATTGACCTGCACGATTCATGGTCGTATCCGCCGTCAACTTCGGAGCGTCAAGATCGCCTGCCGGCGTACCGAACACTTCCATCTCCCATAGAGAGTAACCGTAGTTTGTCGTCCGCTCTGTGCCTTCTACTTTGACGTATCTGGCATTCACGGCTGGGAATTTTATGTCGTCGAGACCTTCATGACCACGTGTGGTCGTGTATACCGTTTGCCAAGTTTGGCCGTCCACAGAAGTTTGAACGGTATAGCTTTTACCAGCTGCATTCTCCCAGTTCAAGCGGACATGACTGATTTTATACTCCGAGTTCAGGTTGACACCGATATACTGCGGATCGCTGAAATCGGATTCCCAGCGTGTATCCTGCTTGCCGTCAACCGCGTTGGAGCCAGGGTTTTTCGCTTTATCCGACGTAAAGGTCGGTTTGTTCAGCGCAAGATTTACCGTTGAGTTCGTGATGACGACTTGCTGAGCGCTCGTATCCGGGTAGCCAGCAGATTGAAAGGTAATTGTGTAGCTGCCTTCCACTGGGAAGGTGCTGCTGTTTAAGGTGATTTTGCCGCCTTGTACACTATATTGCTTGGCATCAATGGCTGCTCCATTGACAAGTACGGAGGAGATGGACTCGCGCCATTTTAGATGGTCGGCAAACGTAATGTCGATCGGTTGGCCAATCGTGTTTTGTGTTGTATCTGCCGCAAGCTGCGGTGGTGTGTTGCTATCAAAATCCGTCACTTTCATCGGATCTACTTTCACGAGTGATTTCGGTCCAACTTTTGCGGAGCCAGTTACGCCGGCTGCATTGTGGAAGGTCACCGTAACCGCTTCGTTCTTCGGATTCCAGATCAGTGCGGAGTATACCGAATCTTTCTTATAAATGGAAGCTCCTGTCCAGCCGCTTGCCCAAATGTCATTGGTACGTGTTCCGAGAGTCGCCATGTTGTGAACGAACCAGTACGTGTTGAAAATCTCATTCTTTTGCGTATTCTCGGTCGTAAATTTATTAAGTACCGTTTGCGGCTCGCTTAAGGATTCAATTGGCCAAACGATGTGCTGCCATGCGTTTTCCGGGCCTTTGTTATCCTTGACAAGACCGTTATACAGGTCTGCAGCTTTCGCAGGATCGAAACCATAGCTTGTCAGGTATTCGCCAGTCGGTAACCAGTGGATGCCGTAAATGTTGACAGGGTCGCCACTGAAGAACGTTCCGAAGTTGTACGCGCTGCCGTATACTTGGCCAACGGATTTGTGAGCAAATCCAGGCAGCCAGTTGTCGTTGTCATAGTTGAACCAATATTGTTCAACTGCTTTCAATTCTGTCGTGAAACCATAGATGGAGATATCACGGAACTCCTTGTCGCCGGACATCAGGCTCCACATGTATTCGCCAACCCAGCCGAACAAGGACTCGCCCGCTGCTTCCTGATTGTTCCCGTTGTTGTTATCCCCGTAACCGCCAGCCCATGAATGGCCCTCGTACGGATCGAAGTTGCGCAGGAACGGATACATCGGATCGCTTTTCGACGGATTCGCGTAGTCACGGATCAGTTGCTCAACCATCTCGCCGTAATTGTTTTTGAAGTCCTGATCGTAAGTGGCAAGTACTGCGGAAGCGAAGACATAATAACCATAGGTAAAATGATGGTCCGTCAGGCCAGTATTAGCACCGAATTCGCTGTTCTTGTAATACATTGTCCCCCAAGTTGGGTCGTAGTACATGAAGTAATCCGGCTCTCCCTTGGTGTAAGTGTACCAGTCCGTCAAGATCGTTCTGAGTCGCTCCAAGAACACAGTTTTGTATGCTTGGTCCCCGATCTGATCGGCGATCAGGACGCCCATTGCCAGCGGATGAAGCACTTTGCCTTGCCAATAAGCATCGCCAGACATGATGTTCTTCGAGGTTGATTCGTCCAGATAACTTAGCTGTTTAAGCAGCGTTTCCCGCGAGTAAGTCGGATCTCCCGGCTCTGTAAATTGAGGGACGATACCGTTAAAACGGTCAACTGTCGTAAACGAATTGCCCTCATGAAGCTTCAATGTGCCACGAATGGACTCGTAAGAAAGCGAAGTCAGCGAAGAGGACGTTTGCTTCCATTGATGCGGGAGGAGTGCCATCAGCGTCGTTGGCTCCATGTCCGCGCGCTTCTGATCGATCTCGACGTCGAAGCGGGTAGTGACTTCGGAGGTGTTCTCATCGAAGCCCGGAGTTACGGTCGTATTTTTAATGAAGGCATAGCCGTGTTTATAAAAATAGTTCAAATCGCTGGCAGCCGGCATAGAGGCAAGAGACAGGTAGTTCTGTCCGCTGCCGAGTCGAACTTTGATCTTGTTGCCGACTTTCATGAAGACGGAGCCTTGCGGTGCGAACAAGCCATAGTGGCGAGTCACGGGTTTGGATTGCGGTGAGCCATCCACGTTGTTAACGGTAAAACCGATGTGGTCTGCCGTCAATGTAGTGCCTTCACCTAAGAGAACCGGATTCCCGTTGTCGTCATAAAAGCTTGTGGAAACCGGGAAGTTCAATTCCGGTGTCGTTGGATCGCTGAATTCCGAATACAGGTACGGCGAGCCTTTGACGAACGTCGTTTTCATTTTCTCCGTGTCGTTGTCGCTTAGCTGAACGGTTGCAGACCAGTCGCCATAGCCGGCTACTTTGTTCTTAATATGCGATGGGGAGATGTTTCCGGCGTTCAAGTAGAAGTCAGGCGCGCCATCGGCTGCTTGGGAGTTGCCTGTGTCATTCACCCAACCCGCACCCGGGTTCAGGATACCGAGGCCCATCGTCGTATATTTGGATTTGAGCGGAAGCGTGATGAGGCTGTCACTCAAGTTTTTAATAAGAACGGACTGCCACCAATCATTAGAAGGAATCGGACCTTTCACGTCATCTGTTTTATTTACAGGGGGACGGGGCTGCGGCATGTTGATGTCGCTGCTCAAATAGCTGCCTTTGCCTACTTCAACGGTCGATGCGGTAGGAAGGGAAGGAATGGTATAAGCCGGTTTCGGATCGCCATCCACATAATCGTACACACTGAAATTGAACAGGGAGTAGCCGTAGCTCGTCGTGCGGGAGATCCCTTTCATACGAACGTAACGTCCACTGGCATATACCTGCGTATCCATCCAGCCGTCTTGACCGTTAATTTCACGGTAAATCGTTGTCCAGTTCTGGGCATCGTCCGATACTTGCAAATCATAGATACGACCGGCTGCATTTTCCCAGTTCAAGCGGATGCGGCCAATGTCATGTTTGCTGCCAAGGTCAACATAAATCCACTCATCGCTCGTGCTCGCAGAAGACCATCTTGTTGTCGCATTGCCATCCACCGCATATTCAGGCAATAAAAGGGGCTTATCTTTGTCAGGCGCAGCGGTTGAAGAAGCCGTTACCGGTTTATTCAAAGCGACATCTTCGCCAAGCACGACAGGGAGCGGGTTGCTGCCGCCTGTACCGTATACTTCAAACTCATAGAGGGAAACGCCATAGCCTCCGCTGCGCTCAAGCGACAGCATGCGGACGTAACGTCCTTCGCCAGATAAGGCGATGGTGTCAACGCCACCGTCTCCTTTGGTATCTGTGTAGATGTCTTTCCAGTTCGTTTCGTCGTCAGATACTTGGATCTTGTACGACTTTGAATAGGCATTCTCCCAGCGGAGCACGGCTTTGTCGATCTTGGCTTTGGAACCAAGGTCTACGTAGATCCACTGCTCGCCGGCGCTGAACGCACTACCCCAACGGGAGTCGGTATTGCCGTCGAACGCTTTGTCCGCCGTCAAACCTCCTTCGGTTGACGAGGCGTAGGCTGCACCTTCATAAGTCAGAAGGTGGGACGTTTCGCCTGCATTCGCAGCCGATGCCGGGGCAGGCATTCCGCTCCAGGACCCAAGAAGCACAGAAAGAGCGAGCGCTGATGATGCGGTTTGGGTCAATTTCTTGCGTATTCTTTTCTTGGGTGAACTCATTCCTTCATATTCCTCCTTTTTCGCCCGATAGGGCTTACTAGCTTGAATGTTGTGAACTGACAAAAAGAAACAACATTCTTCATTATTTTGGAAATTTTATTTCCAACGCGATTATATCTTCTGTCGAATCCTGTTTACAATAAGCGGAAATTCCTAGTCAATTTTTGGAATTAGGCCTGTATGCCTACGAGAAAAAAATGAATCTAGGTCATTTTTTGTCCGCCGGTCGAATAAAAAAGGGTTCGTCTATCATGATGTCAGGTTTAGACTCAATTAGAAAGCGGTCCTGTAAGTTTATTCAATTAAAAATTTAATTGGTCATAGGGACCTAAGTTTATATGACAAACGTAATAGGTCTCAAAATGTTTTCTTAATAAAATATTTACAATCGATCCTAGGTCAAAATAGCCGGGAACGCAAAGCTGTACATATTTACATATTATTCAAAGTGAGATAACACTTACTTGATTTTGTCTTGTTACGATGACCCTATAAATAAGTCAAATTATTTTACTAATTACTGGCTTCGCTAATAAATGAGAGGAGGAACCACCACATTGTCACTGAAATCATGGAAAACGAATGTTGCCGGTTATTTGCTGCTGGCGCCGTCTCTGCTCGTTATTGCTATTTTTGTCCTTATTCCTGTCCTCTATAGCGCAGGCTTGAGCTTGTACTCCTGGGACATGCTGCGCCCGACGCCAACCTTTGTAGGCGTAGATAATTACCAGAGGTTGTTTACGAATGAAGAGTTTTATCATTCATTGAAGATCACCTTTCTTTTTGCAGCTATGACGGTGCCGTTATCGATGTTGATCGCATTGATTTTTGCACTTCTGCTTGATCAGGGTTCCAAAAAACTGATGATCACGTACCGATCGATGTTTTTCGCTCCTATGGTTACTTCCACCGTCGCAATCTCGGTCGTTTGGATGTTCATTTTCCATCCGGATTATGGCCTGGCGAACGCGATAATAGAAAGTTTTGGTTTTAAACCGCTCCGTTGGCTCAATGATACGAACACATCGCTAATGTCATTAGCCATTATGTCGATTTGGAAGACGCTGGGCTACAATGTCATCATTTTGTTAGCCGGCTTGCAGAACACGGATTCCAGCGTGCTGGAGGCAGCGAAAGTAGATGGCGCAAATAAGTGGCAAATTGTTACGAAAATCCGCATACCGCTGTTGACTCCATCGCTCTTTCTATTATTAATTCTGCTAACGATCGAGCAATTCCAGACATTTACTCAAGTCAACGTAATGACAAAAGGCGGTCCTGCAAAGAGTACGGAGTTAGTGGTGGTGCAGCTTTATCACTATGCCTTTGAGCTGTTCCAAATGGGATACGCTTCGGCGATTTCGATGGTCATTTTTGCGATTGTTTTGCTGCTGGTTGTCCTGCAAATGATCGTGGTCGGCCGAAAGGTACACTATCAATAAAATCCGTTATTTTAGAAAGGTATGAGGCAAGATGCGTATATCCAAGCCGGTTACAGTCGGACAAAAAGCAACACTGAAACCCGTGGGTGGGAAAACGACGACAGCAAAACGCGCTGAAAGATTCCGTTCGCTAAGCAAACTGCCGATGGATCTATGGTTGAAGCACGCGGTACTGCTGGCAGGTGGGTTATTTATGATGCTGCCCTTCATCTGGATGTTTCTATCTTCTGTCAAATCGACGGAAGAAATTTTCTCGGGGAGCTTATTCGCTTTGCCGAAGATATGGCACTGGGAGCATTATGGACAAGCCTGGAAAAAGGCTCCGTTCGACCGCTTTTTTATAAACAGTTTGGTGATGTCTGCCGGCATTGTCGTGGGTCAATTGATGACCAGCTCGATGGCTGCGTATGTCTTCTCCTGGGTTCCAATCCGTGGAAGAAAACTGTTGTTTCTTCTGGTTGTCTCTTCAACGATCGTCCCGTTCGAATCTACGATGATTCCATCCTACTTGGTCATTAAAGAACTGGGGTGGATCAACAGCTATGCTGGACTTATCGTGCCAAGCACAGCGAGTGTGTTCGGGATATTTTTACTGAGGCAGTTTTTTCTGACTATTCCCAAAGACTTGATGGATGCTTCACGGATCGACGGGTGCGGGCACTTTCGAACCTTGATACAGATCGTTATTCCGATGTCCAAAACGGTGCTGGCAACACTAAGCCTCTTTGCCTTCCTGCACGCCTGGAACAGCTACCTGTGGCCCTTGCTCATCACGAATACAGCGAATATGCGAACCGTGCAAGTAGGGTTGCGTTATATGATCGATGCGGAACAGGGAACGGATTGGCCGAGTCTGATGGCGGCATCGACGTTTATCATCCTGCCGGTCCTGCTGTTCTTCCTGGTCAGCCAAAAATATTTTGTCAGGGGGGTGATGAACGCCGGTGTGAAATAAGATTTGCAAGAGGATGACGATAAACCAAATTCAAATAAAAAAACAAGATAGGTGGAGGAACCATTTTATGAAAAAAACGATGATTGTTTTGCTTTCGTTATCCATGTTGGGATTGACGGCGTGTGGAGCAGCTAACCAACCGGCTGGGAATACAGACGCAGGGAAGACGGCGGAAAAGCCGAGTCAAACGGCTCAAGCTGAACAAAAACCGGTTACACTGAGTGTATGGACAACCAATAAAGACTTGCTCGCCGACCAGGTCAAAGCTTTTGAAGCCAAATATCCTACGATTAAAATTAAAGCTGAATTCATGGGCGGCTATGATGAAATGGCTCAAAAGGTCATGGCAGCTGTTGTATCCAACACCTTGCCCAATGTGGTCCAGCTAGGCCAACGGCATGGCATCCCGCAAATGGCTGACAGCGGGAAGCTGATTCCGATTGAACAATTCATGAGCGAGCAGGAGAAAACGGACGTATATCCCGCTTTTTGGGATCGATTCCGATATAAGGACAAGCTTTGGACCATTCCGTACAACAGCAGTACGCCTATGCTCTACTACAACAAAACGCTGTTCGACCAAGCCGGTCTGAAGGCGCCGAACACATGGGATGAGTTGGTAAAAGCAGCGCAAACGCTGACCAAAGATACAAACGGCGACGGTAAAGTGGATGTATGGGGCTTTAATACGGCGGCTGATTCTCCTTGGTATGTTCAACCGATGACGTGGAATCGCGGAGGAAGTATCGTGGATAAGGCGGGGAAAGTTACGGTAAACAGCAAGGAAGCGGTAGAGGCGTTGAAGTCGTTCCAGGACTTGGTTCATGTGCAAAAAGCCATGGCGCCGAATCAGCATAACACGGCGGAGCAGGATTTCAGTGCCGGTAAATTGGCGATGATTTATAAATCCGGTTCTGCTTTGGCGGGCACTCAAAAAGAAGTGGGGCAAAAGTTTGAAATCGGTGTAGCTTACCTTCCGATGATCAAGGACCGCAACGTGCCGATTGGCGGAAACAGCTTGGGGATTTTCAAGTCCGATCCAGATGTGGAAAAAGCGTCCTGGACGTTCGTCTCCTTTTTGACGAATACGGAAAATGCGGCAGCGACCAGCATCTCGACGGGGTATGCGCCAATTAAAAAATCGGCAACAGAAACAGAAGCTTTCAAGAAGAAAATGAGCGAAGATCCGAATTTTAAAATTATCATGGATCAAAATCAATTCCTGCGCGGTCAAGGCATCCATCCGGCGGATTCCTTGATTTGGTCGGGGCTCGTTACAGCGCTTGAAACCGTGGAAGGCGACGCCAAGGCTGATCCGCAAAAAGTACTCGACAAGTTGCAAGCCGATGTAGACAGCTTTATGAAAAGCTACAAATAACAGAGAGTGAGGAGTGTTCACAATGTTCATGAATTTAGCCCACCGAGGTGCTTCGGAATATGCACCTGAAAATACATTGGCTGCTTTCTACAAGGGGCTTGAGCAAGGTGCAAACGGGATTGAGACCGATTTGAAGCTATCGAAAGACGGCGTCGTTATTTTATTTCACGATAATGAGTTGGACCGTACGACGAACGGTCATGGTCTTCCGTCGTCCTATACGTGGAAGGAGCTTCAGGAGTTGGATGCCGGCTCCTGGTTCTCCCCGGCCTACACGGGAGAGAGGCTTGTCTCTTTTGAGCAATTTCTTCATTATTTTGGTAGAAAAGAGGCTTTGTTTGCCTTAGAATTAAAGGATCCTAACATCGAGCTGCCAGTTCTGGAGTTGATTAGAAAGTATGATGTGCAGCATCAATCGACGATTACCTCTTTTCGATATGAGAATTTGCAAGCCGCAAGAGCTGTAGACCCATCGATCCGACTCGGACATTTAATCCGAAAAATTGATGAGGAGGCTATTGCTCGTTTGAAAGAAATCGGCGCTGTGCAAATTTGCCCTTGCGCGGATGGACTTGAGCAAGAGGATGTGCGGATTGCGAAGTCACATGGTTTTGAAGTCAGGGCGTGGGGTGCTTTTACCCCTGAGCTGATGAATCATGCTCTACAATGTGGCGTTGACGGCATGACCATCAACTTCCCGGACAAGTTAACAGCAGCAATCCGCATCGCATCGGCCAACAATTAGAGCAGCATGGAGGAATCCGCTTGAAAGAAGATTACAACAGTTTTCGCTGGATGAAACTTCAGAATAAGAAGAAGGTGCTTGAGCTCCTCCATCAGGAAAAGCTGATTTCACGCATCGACATTGCGCGAAGGGCTAATCTGCAGAAGATGACCGTTACGAATATTGTGAATGAATTGCTGGCCGAAGAACTTGTCATAGAAGAAGATGTTTTAGCTATTTCCGGGGTCGGGCGCAAGCCCGTCCTTCTTCGTTTAAATCGAGAAAACCTGTATGCTATCGGTATTGAGGTGACGAAAAGTTATATCATTGGTTTAGTGATGAGCTATAACCGGGAGGTTGTTTATCAAGAGAAGGTGTATCTCGTGGGCACATCGGCTAGTGATGTTACTCCTTGCCAAGGGGAAGCCTTAACGAAACGTCTTGAGAAGCTGATTGACGGATTGTTGGAACGGGTTCCAGCTTTCGTTCGCAATGTGGGGATCTGCGTGGGTATACAGGGCATTATTGATTCGCAAAAAGGGGAAGTCGTTCATTCCCCGTATCTTGGTTGGTTTCAGTTCGGGATTAAAGAGCATCTCTCGAAGCGGTATGCGATTCCTGTGTATATTGACAATAATGTGCGCGCTTTTGCCCGGGGAGAAGTTTGGATGAGGACTGAAGAGCAGCTGCGGCATGCCCTGTGTATTTACTTGGATGAAGGCATCGGCTCCGCATTGGTGATGAATGGCGAGATTTATACAGGTGATGGTTATTATGCAGGCGAGATTGGACATATGAAGATTGGCTGGGGCGGCCCTTTATGTTTTTGCGGGCAGCGGGGATGTCTGGAAGCCTATGTTTCCGTCCAAAGGATAAGGGAGGAGCTCGGCTGGCCCGTAGGAACTTTCACCGATATCATGCGGCTGCTGGAAGAAGGGCATCCGCAAGCAAAGATGTTATTCGAGCAGGTGGGTCGACACCTCGGGTTCATGCTTGGCAATACGCTTAATTTGCTTAATCCTACGGTGATCATTCTTGGTGGAGAGCTTGTTACGGCAGCGGGTTGGTTTAAAGAGTCCATGCTTCAAGCCATTGAAGAAATAACGATCCGTCCAACTCGCGATACGCCAATTATTTATAGTGATTATAATCAAAATAATTGCAGCATGGGAGCTGCTGCGCTCGTTTTTCACCAGTGGATATTTCAATGTGAGTGAAGTAATTTTATAGCAAATGTTCGAATAAGTTTCTACTAGGCTTCAAATTTAAAAGGAGTGATAGAATGGAAACTTTCGACATTGTTATGATCGGCAGCGGACACAATGCTTTAATAACGGCTGCTTACTTAACTCGTGCTGGTCTCAGTGTGCTAGTTTTAGAGAAAAACGATCGCCCTGGCGGCTTTGTGCGGACCGAGGAACTCACCTTGCCAGGATTCAAGCATGATGTGTATGCGGCGGCGCATCCTCTTTTTACAACAGGGCCTGCTTATACAGAGCTGAGGGAGGATTTGGAAGCTCGCGGGTTACGTTATGTGAATACGGACTTGCCGACTGGAGTTTCTATGGAGGATGGGCACACGGCCGTATTGTCACGATCCTTCGAGGAGCTTATCTTAGAGGCGGAGCGTTTGGCTCCTGGAGATGGCGCTGCTCTGGCCGGCATCTTCGAACAGTTAAACCCGCACGTCAACGACGTGTTCGGTTTATTCAGCATGGATCTTTCCAGCCAGGAGGCTGCCCCTATCCTGAAACGGTTGCTCCATGAAGAGAATAGCTCAGGCTATTCGGCGTTTGCCGGGCAGTTATTCGGGACAGCCCGACAGGCGGTGAATTCGCTGAAATCTCCAGTGACGCGGGCCATGCTGGCCTCATGGGTCACCCATCTGGGCCGCACGCCGGATGAAGTTGGAAGCGGCATTTGGGTTCCGCTCACGGCCATGGCCTTGATGGGCGGCGGTATGCCAACTCCGGCAGGAGGCAGCGAACAATTGGTTCAGGCGTTGGTACAGTTGATCAAGGATCAAGGCGGAGTGATTGTAACGGACACGCTGGCCGAGCGTATCGTAGTAGAGAATGGCCGAGCTGTCGGCGTGCGAACCGCGGAAGGCAGGATATACATCGCGAAGCAAGCGGTTGTGGCATCGACTACGCCGGATCAACTCTATCTCTCGCTGCTGGCTGAGAGTGATGCCCCTTCGGCACTGCGCAGCCAAGCGAAGCAGTTTCGGTACGGCCGCGGCTGCGTACAGATTCATCTGGCTCTTAACGAGCCGCCGCGTTGGCCAGATGCCCGCTTTGACCGTGTAGGACAGCCACATCTGACAGATGGGCTGGATGGATTTACGTTAGCGATTGCCCAGGGGATGGCTGATCTGCTTCCGGCGAAACCAACCTTTACTGTCGATTGTTCCACGAATCTTGATCCAACGCGCGCGCCCGCTGGCAAAGCGATCATGCGGATTCAAGTGCTTGAAGTGCCTACTCGACCACGGGGAGATGCCGCCGGTCTGATCGATGTTGGAGATGGCCGATGGACACAGGATCTCACGGAACGTTTTACAGAGCGCGTACTGCAGGTTGTGAGCAAACATATTCCGAATATACCAAGCGCGATCATTGGCAAATATGTTGTAACGCCGGACGTTATCGCCCGATTCAATCCGAACGCCGGACCGGGAGATCCATACGGCGGCGCGCACGATCTGGCGCAGAGCTACCTGCTCCGTCCATTGCCAGGACAGCCAAGCCACCAGACGGTGATACCGAATGTGTATATGCTAGGTGCTGCGACTTGGCCAGGCCATGGAGTGAATGGCGGCTCGGGTTATATCGTAGCTCAGCAGCTATTGTCGCGGTTATAAGATTACATAGAAAGGAGCTGTCTGTTGGCAGCTCCATTGTGTTTTTGGGGGGGAGGGGGGTTTAAGCTCCCTTATTTGCGTTCCGTCAAGAAATACAGGAATGCTATGAAAGTTAGTGCCACCCCGATGCATGCACTCGATACCCAACCGCCATGCGCATAAGTCAATCCACCTAAAAATGAGCCTACTGCTCCGCCGATAAAGAAAATGGCCATGAATAATCCATTGAATCTTCCCCTGGCTTCATTCCCCAGTGAAAAAATAATTCGCTGGCTGGCTACCAGGTTGCCGGAAACCGCCATATCAAGCGTAACCGCGACGACGAAAAGCAGGATGAGCGAAAAAAGTGAACCGTTGTGAAACACGGCAATAAGCAGAAAGGACAAGATTGCAGTTGCAATTGCGCCTATGGTGATCACTTTGGTAAGGCCTTTGTCCGCCAATCTTCCGGCAATAGGAGCAGCGATAGCTCCCGCCACACCAACAAGGGCGAATAAAGCGATGCCTTGTTGGGACATACCATATTCATCCGCCAATCGGAGAGGTACGGTCGTCCAAAAGAGGCTGAACGATCCGAAGAGGCAGGCTTGGTAAAAAGCGCGTCGTCTCAAAATCGGGTTCTTTTTGAACAATTCAATTAAGGAAGCCACAAGCTGCGAGTACGTTAAGGTGCTTTCGGGGCTCCTTTTTGGCAGCACTCTAGCCAGTGAAAGAGCTAGAAGAGCCATGACGACGGCGGATAACACGAAAATGGTACGCCATCCCCAAATGCCGGCGATCAGGCTGGAAATCGGCCTTGCGAGCATGATGCCGAGTAAAAGGCCGCTCATGACGTTGCCGACGACTCGGCCGCGCTGTTGGTCGCTAGACAAATAAGCGGCAAGAGGGACGAGAATTTGCGCAACTACGGAACCGGACCCGATGAGCAAGGCTGCAGTCAGGAACAGGACGGATTCCGAGGAAACCGCGGCCAGGATCAAGGCGAGGACCACGACGGCAAGAGATGTCACGATCAATCGGCGATTCTCTATTTTGTCGCTCAGCGGAACGATGAACAGCAAGCCGGCTACATAGCCGATTTGCGTTAAAGTTACGATCAACCCGGCTGCGCCTGAAGGCAGGCCAAGCGCTGCGCTGATGGGACCCACAAGGGTTTGAGAATAATAAAGGTTGGCTACAATAAGGCCGCATGCCGCTGCCAGAACAACCATCATTGTTGTTGAAATCTCGTTTTGCGGTTTTGAAATGGACTTGCTCATAGAAATGTTCCCCCTCTACAACAATGAATTTACATTAAGTGAACGTTTCGTCTACTTAATAGGTATCACTATATACTGAACGAAGCGTTTTGTAAATACGCTAAATTTCATATATACTGATGGCAAAGGATAGAAAGGGGTCAGTTGAATGGCTCAAAAAGGTCGCCCGAGAGATGTAAAGCTTCAACATGTAATATTGACTGTAGCTTATGAGCTGCTATTGGAGGGCGGATTTGAAGAAGTAACCATTGATAAAATTGCTGAAAAAGCGGGCGTGAGCAAAGCGACCATCTATAAGTGGTGGCCCAATAAAGCCGCTGTCGTGGCTGAAGGTTTTTTTGAAGCTGCGGCCAGCCGCCTGCCTGTCCCGGATACAGGCTCTGTTCTGAAAGACATTACGCAACATGCCGTAAATTTAGCTTTGTTCATGGAAAGCAAAGAAGGTAGAGTGATCTCGGAGTTAATCGGCCAAGGACAGTTGGACTCTGCATTAATCCAGGTTTTCCGAGAATACTACGTAAAGCCTCGACGCTCAGAGTCCGCTATGATTCTGAGAAGAGGGATTGACCGTGATGAGTTAGGAAAAGAACTGGATGTAGAGTCCAGCATCGATTTGATCTATGGACCTTTGTTTTACCGCTTGTTAGTTAGCGGGGAGGCATTAAGCGAGGATAAAGTGAAGCGGATGATTTATACCGTTTTCAATGGATTGATTTCCACAGGCAAGGGAAAGATAAATATATTGGATTTATAGATGAGAATGTAACCTGCAGAGTGGGATACTCTCCATCTCGCAAAGAAGACGCCAGGGAAGGCCCGGCGTCTTTCTTGTTATTTCAAGTATGAGTGCGCTCTCCATTATCCTTAACCTTGAGCTGCATCCGTGTTCATGCAGTTGATTGCCCACATATGGCCGTCCAAGTCCTCGAAGGCCCAATGATACATGAAACCATAATCCTCAGGTTCTTCGTACGATTTCCCACCCAAGGAGACCGCAGTATTCACGATTTCATCCACCTTTTCTCGGCTTTCGAAGGCCAATGCGATCGTCATTTGCGCATACTTTTCCGTATCAACGGTTTCCTTCTGCGTGAGCGACTTTAAAATTTCTTTGGTGAGCAGCATGACCTGCAGGTTGTCGCCGATCACGATGGCTACCGAATTCTCATTCTCGGGGAATTGCGGGTTGAGCTCGAATCCGAGTCCGGTGAAGAACGCCTTCGATTGTTCTACTTTGTTTACGGGCAGATTGAAGCTCGTGAATGTGGACATTAATGCCATTTTTAAACACCTCATCGTCAAATTGGATTGTTGTCATGAGAGCCTTCGTTTATTTTGCAAACCCAGTATATCAATGAACTTCTCAACACACCAGAGTTACATGGAGCCAGATTCTGTTTGTCGATCACACTGGACTTCATATCGACGTCACTCCGTCGCCCGGGGATGAAGCTGTAGCCTGAAGTTGATGCTGAAGCTGAATTGGCGGCGAGGCGGCTGAGCAGCAAACTAGGAGGCTTACGTTGCATTTGTACAACATATTGGCGTGGTCTGACTGCGAATGCGATCCTTCCCTAATTGACGGGAACTACGGTCCGTTATTTAGCCGTAAAGGTATACTTTCCACGCGGAAGTGGAACTGTGGGTCGCTATTTTGCTGATTCCAGCTGTATAACGCGCTATCGCGGATAAATAAGAGCCTGTAGTTCCGCTCGGACAGGATGCAGCCCTTTTTTCTAGAAATAGGGGACTCCAGTTCCCTTTAGAGTGGTGATGGGGGCAAAACTGCTGAAGTGCACGCAAGGAGTGTCATGGATAAACTTTCCTGAAAGTTTTTATATGGAGCTTTATGTGCTTCGTGCTTTTCTGCGAACAGTGGCGCGCTATGTGACATTTTCTGCACTAAACAAATAGCTGAAAAAATGTATACGCTTTAAATTTTAAGTGTGATAGTTTACATAACATAGGAGAAATAAAATTTCAGAAAAGTATTTACAAAATGAAATAATACTCATTATAATGAGGATTATAAGTTAGCTTTATTAACATAAAATTGAGATATCGAAAAAAACGATTGAGGATGTTGCCTATGTTAAAAGGTGGATTAGTGAGCATAGAAGCTGCTATGGCAAGCTTGACGCCGAGTGAGCGCAAAGTTGCACAGTATATTTTGGAACATCCGCAAGAGGTAGTTAGCCTTTCGGTACAGAAATTGGCGGAGTTCGCCGGTGTTAGTGAAGCGACAATTATACGGCTTTCCCGTTCGCTTCATTTCAAAGGGTTTCAGGAACTTAAGATGCGTGTCGCCGGGGATTTGTCGCAGACGTCATTACCGACAGAAGCTTATCAGGAAATTAATGCGAACAGTTCAGTAGGGGAACTCATTAAATCAGTCACAACAAACAATATTGTTTCAATTCAAGATACACTAACCGTTCTTTCGCCAGAAAGTGTAGAGAAAGCTATACAAACGCTAAGCGCTGCGAGGAAAATTGGTGTGTTTGGCGTAGGCGCCTCAGGGGTCATTGCGGAGGATTTCAAGCAAAAGCTTTCACGGATTAACCGGTGGTGCGAGATTGGTACGGGGTTCGATGCCCAAGCTACGATTGCGGCCAACTTGCTTCCGGGTGATGTGGTTTTCGGCATTTCTTACACGGGCCAAACGGAAGATATGATTCGTTCGCTCGCTGTAGCCAAGAAAAATGGCGCAGTTGTCATTACATTGACGAGATTTGGAGCTAATCCGGTGGCGGAGCTTGCTGATATCCAGCTGTTTATTAGCACATTGGAGAAAAGTATTCGCAGCGGAGCGATGGCATCAAGAATTGCTCAGCTGAATGTCATAGATATTTTGTATGTAGGAATCGCGGGTTGCCATTACGAGGAAAGTGTGAAATCGCTGGATATGACTCGGCAAGCAGTTAGTGTAGGAAAACGTATCGGTTAACGGTTTGGTCCTCTTGTGGTTGTGGAGGTTAAACATAGATATGAAAAATTAAAGGGAGGCTTTTTTTATGAAACGTTTATTCAGTGGGGCAGTTTTAACGATGGTCGCAGCATCCTCCATGCTTGTAGCATGCAGCAGTAACACCGCAACGCCAAGTGCAACTTCCGGTACAGCAAGTACTGCACCAACAACAACAGCAGCGCCACAGGATAAAGTAAAGCTGACAATGGGTAGCTGGCGTACAGAAGATACAGAAGCTTACGCAAAGATCATTGCAGAGTTCAAAAAGAAAAACCCGAACATTGATATCGAGTTTAAACCGACCAAGAATACAGAGTATAACACAGCTCTGAATACAGCTCTACAAAGCGGGAATGGTCCTGATATTATTCATCTTCGTCCTTATGCGGCAGGTGCAGCTTTGGCGGATGCGGGCTACTTGGAGCCGTTGACGAATGTTAAGGGCATGGATGTTTTCTCGAAAGATACTTTGCTCGCTGCTACGGGATCCGACGGGAAAGTATACGGGGTTCCAACTGTTTTCAGCTCAACGCAAGTGTTCTATAACAAGAAAATCTTCCAAAAATATAATCTTCAAGAACCTAAGACATGGGATGAACTTGTAAAAACAGCGGATACATTGAAGAAAAATAAAGTAACGCCATTCGCGTTTGGTTCTAAAGAAGGCTGGATTCTTTCGCTGACGGAAGGAACGCTTGGGCCGTCTGTTTACGGAACGGATTTCATGAAGAAAATTCTTAGCGGTGCTGCGAACTTCAAAAGTCCGGAGTATGCGGCTTCCATTAAAATGATGAAAGATTTAACCCCTTATTTCCCGGATAATTATGTAGGAATCGGCATGGACGATATGAGAAATATGTTTGTTACGGAGCAAGCAGCCATGATGGTTATGGGAGATTGGGAGTATGCCGTTATGAAGAAAACGAATCCTGATCTACAAATGGATGTATTCCCGGTTCCGCCAGTGAAAGCAGATGGCAAGCAAACGGTAACGACTTGGGTAGACGGTTCATTCTCCGTTAATGCCAAATCCGCTCATAAACAGGAAGCTCTGAAGTTCATGGAGTTTTTGACGTCCAAAGAGTTCGGAACGCTTGCTGTGAATGAATTGCAGAAACCAAGCACGATTCCAGGTGTAGCGGCAAATGATCCATTGGTAGCTAAAATTGCTAAAAATGCCGACACGATCTCCACGCCATATGCTGCAGTCGTTTATTTTAATGCAGGTAACCCGACGACGAAAGCGACATTGGAAAACTCCATCCAAGGGATGTATTTGAACAAATTAACACCGGAGCAAGTGACAGAGGAAGTTCAAAAGAGTGCAGATTCCTGGTTTAAACCAAAGAAATAAGTAAAGTAAAGGTGTGGGGGACATGAATAACTTGGCCAAAACGTCCGGGTGGAAAAAGGGAGCCGTTCATCTGTTCCCGGTCCCTGCCCTTGCAGTGTATATCCTGTTCGTTATTTACCCGATTCTATCCGCGTTTGGTTACAGCTTCTTTGATTGGAAAGGTCTCGTTCGCGGAGAATTCATTGGTCTAGGCAATTTCGTAGATTTGTTTACGAAGGAGCCGTTTAATCATCTGTTTTGGAACGCCTTTGGCCATAATCTTTATTATTTTGCTGTAGAGATGGCTGTACAAAACGTACTTGCCTTTGTGCTTGCATATTTGGTTTATAGTAAAGTTAAAGGTTCTAATTTCTTGAAAATGGCCTACTTCTTACCGAGATTGCTGTCTGTCATCGTGGTAGGTTTCTTGTGGAAGCTCATGTTGAACCCGAATAATGGCGTTGTAAATGTTATGCTCAAAAAGATCGGTCTTGTTTCATGGGCCAAGCCTTGGCTGGGGGATCCAGCTACGGCGCTAACCTCGATTACCATCGTCAATAGTTGGTTTGGTGTTGGTTTCTCGATGCTAATCTTCCTTGCCGGTTTACATGCAATTTCTACGGAAGTTATTGAAGCGGCTAGGATGGATGGCGTTAAGGGTTTTCGCTTAATCCGCTCGATGATCCTTCCAATGATGAGTCAGTCACTAATCATTATTACGGTTTTCACGTTTATCCATGCTTTCGAAGCCTTCGAGTTGATTTATGCGATGGAAGGCTCGCAAGGTGAGCCCTACAACTCGACGGACACGTTGGCTGTATTCTTTTATCGCATTGCATTCGGTGGCTCGTCCGGCGGAGATTCGGTGGCGCTTGGTCTTGGCTCCGCATTGGCTGTCGTATTATTTTTCATTATTGCAACGATTTCCGCTTTGTTCCTGTATTTCACCAGGAACCAGTCGGCTCAGCATTAAGACAGGAGGCGGACCATGAAAACCAACAAATCAGTTCGGGGGCTCCAATATGCTGCGGCGTATTTGGGGGCGCTGGTCAGTTTGTATCCGATTTTTCTGATGCTGACCTCCTCGTTGAAAACGAATATTCAAATTTTGAAAAATCCGATGTCATTGCCAACGTCCATATCGTTTGCGGCCTACAGTAAATTAGTACATCAAATACCGTTTTTCAGTTATTTCTGGAATAGTCTTGTAGTGAGTGTTGTGTCTGTGGTTCTCATTTTGCTATTTGGTGTTATGGCTTCCTTCTATATTGCCAGATATCCGTTCCGATGGAATGGAGCCTTGTTCTTTTTCTTTCTCTTGGGCATGATGATACCTATCAAACTTGGGATCGTACCTTTGTTTCTTCTAATGAAGAAACTTTCGATGCTAAACAGCATTTGGTCGTTGGTTAGCGTGTATACGGCGATCGGATTGCCGTTAGCCATTCTAATCTTAACGGGCTTCTTCAGAACGCTGCCGAAGGAATTGGAAGAAGCGGCGCGCATCGATGGTTCGTCTGATTTTGGTGTGATGTGGCATGTTTTACTGCCTTTAATTCGGCCAGCGCTCGGGACGGTCATGATTATGAATTTCATCATGGCATGGAATGATTTCTTTTTCCCGCTAATTTTCATACAAGATGATGCGAAGAAGACGATTCCTGTCGGTATGCTTTCCTTGTTCGGGCAGTACTCGACAGACTTAAGTATGCTGTTCGCTGGACTAACCCTGGCCTCTGTGCCGATGATGGTTATTTTCTTCTTGGCTTCCAAACAGTTTATGGAAGGCATGACGGCTGGAGCGGTTAAGTAATTTCGTTTTGAAAAAATCACAAAAAGAACCTCCACATCCACGATACTGGTGGAAATGGAGGTTTTTTTACTTGCGACAGACGATGATTAGTTGTTCACAACGGGGCCTGCCGTTACGATTTCCTGCAAACGCTCCTGTAGATTGTCGGTGCAAACACCGCCATGGAAGGCGATAATTGCGTTAAGGTCCAGCTCTTGGAGCTTCGCAATGGATGCGAGTGCCGTTTCCTGATCCGGTGTATAAGCCGGGTTATAGGATTGCAGAACGCCATCCTTCGCTGTTAGAGCATCGCCGGCGATCAGGGTCTTGCTCGGGATATGATAATAAGAGGTATGATCCGGCGTGTGACCTGGCGTATAGACGACACGAATGCCGCCAACAAACGGTAAAATATCGCCGTCTTTCAGCGCTACGTCGACCTTGACGGGTGGAGCGAGCTTTTTGCTCTTCACGAGCGGGATTTCCCCGGCTAGATAAGGCACGGCTGTTTCGTGAGCCAGCACTTGAACCTGGTCTCCGAGAGCTTCCACAAGCGCCGGAAGGCTGCCGATATGATCCATGTCTTGATGGGTAATAATAATTTTGGTCAACTTCTCGAAAGGAATGGACAATTCCTGGAACGCGGCACGAATCAGCTCTAGTTGGCCGGGAATGCCTGTATCAAAGAGAATGACGTCTTGATCGTCCCATAAGATAGTAGGGATGAAGGAGTTGCTGTTGTTTGCTACGCTTAGCTGAATAGTTGTAATGCCTGAGCCCAATTGAACCAATTCGAACACCGCCTAATTAAGATTGTATACTCTCTTATTATTCCTCTATTGCTGTAGAAAAACAAGTTCTGCGTGGAGGGATAAAAGAGAGCAAGCGAGGGAGGGGACTAGGCGTCCCCTCCCTGTTCGTTTTGTTTATTTCGATAACAAACGGTACAATACCTGCGCTGCTTCAGCTCGCGTTGCGAAGCCTTGAGGCTCGAATTGGCCTTCGGAGCGGCCTTGTATCAAGCCTAGAGCAGCAGCTGCTTTTACATCAGCCAAGGCCCATTCTCCGATGGCGGCTTCGTCCGAGAAAGAGGACGCTGCTGCCGGATCGGTTTTACCGTGCTGAAGCCTGTACGACCGCATCAGTATGGCTGTCATTTCTTCGCGCGAGACCAGAGCGTTCGGCTCGAAATTATCGGTTTCTCTGCCATTTACGATGCCAGCTTGCACGGCAGCCGCAACCTCAGGTGCGAACCAGTCAGATGGTTGTACGTCTTTGAATAAAGTTGATGAATTGGTCACCTTCAAATTCAAGGCTCTTGCCATAAGTGACGTAAATTGTGCGCGTGTGACCTTGCTCTCGGGTTCGAAGGTTTGATCGCTTGTACCGCTAAGAATAAGTTTAGAGGCTAGTTCTTGAATGACATCCGCCGCCCAGTGGGAGGAAGGGACATCAGCGAAAGATTTAGCTACTTCCAGAACGGTGTATTTGCTGAAATGAGAGATGTCGGTACTTAACTCACCACTTAGGTAAGTTCCTCCTACGCGCTCCAGCCCTCCATTATCCGAAATGTAATACACACTGCTAAGTTTCGGATCTACAGCTGAATCAAGAATAAATCGCATCTGAGTAGGTTGTTCGAAACTGGTGAGGCTCAAGGTTTGGCCTGCTTTGGTCGTTACATACAGCTTAATGTTGTAGATCAAACTGCCTAGCTTTACGCTCGCGCCTAGTTGATTTGTAGCCTCACTAAGCACCCCTTCGCCAACAGCTGGCTCGTTATCCGGCTCTATGGCTAAGGTGATTTTACTATCGGAGCGTTCCGGCTCGCTGACAAGATGGATCAGCTGTGTAAACACTTTCGCTGGCAATTCCAGTTTGAGCTTCTCCGCTTGAATCTCAAGCTTCTTATCGCCTAACAATTCGGCGGTGTTAGAAGGTAAAAGAATCTGCTGAGCATTTGTTGGCAGAGAGATGGCAATCTTCTCTGTTCCGCTGGTCTGTAGTTGTTCCGGTTTCACGGAAACAACATTTGGTTCTACAGGGGTTGAGGCCGCCGGTATCGGATAGCTTCCTAATGTCGGCCTTTCTCTGCTATTTACCAGGAGGGTCGCCTTGGCATTCGGCGTAAGCAGCTTCTCTTCCTTGAGGGAGCTGGTGCTGATCTTGACTTGTTTTAGCGTTAGATCTACCGTGCCGGTACCTACTGCCCTGAAAGTTAAAGTACCGAGTTTGACAGAGCCGTTCAGACCGGTTAATGATCCTGTTTTCGTATAGACGAGCTGCGCGTGTGTACCGCCTTCCTGCACAATCTTGATTGGAAGTGCAAAGCCGTTCAGATCGGCAAATTTTTGCGTAGTATCCGGCTGAAGGATGGACTCGTCATAATACAGGTTAAGCTCATAGGCGAAAAGATCATTTAAGGAATCCCCTTGGATGTCCACCGTTACCGATTGATTTAGTGACATAGCATTTGTTGAAGTTGTTACAGAGAACACAGGATCGACAACGGCTGCCGCAACCTGCGGAAGCCAAAGTCCAACAGCTAAACATAAGGATAAAGATAACCCAAGCAACATACGTGCCATATCTAGGTCCCGACCTTTCATTGAAAATTGCTTACGGTGTTAATACGAGCTTGGACTCCTCCTCAGTTGTTAGGGCGGGGGTGGACGCCGGCATCGTACGAACGTGGGTCGCTTGTTCGAAGGAGTACGCCAGTTTAATCAAAGTTCCTTCATCGTACTCTCTCCCCAGGAGTTCGATACCGAATGGAACTTGGTTGTTGTAGCCTGCCGGGAAGCTGATGGCTGGGAATCCGGAATAAGGGCTTAACCGGTTCGCATTCCCTGATGTAGTTGCATACATGACGGCATCTAACGAATTTTCGCCTAATACTTGAGTTAGCGATTGTTGTGTGAGTTTCGTACGTTCCCAAAGATCTTTATAGTAGTTCAGCGTTTCCAATGTTGTCACGTTATCGCGCTGAATCATTGAACTTTTTTGGCTTTGTAAAACATCGTTGGAAGCAATGATTTCCGTCAGTGTCTTGTAGGGAGCGTTCGCGCCGAGTGTAGCCAAGTAATCATTTAAATCAAACTTGAATTCCGTACCGCTCAAGCTGGCGTAGCCGAGGATTTTGGATTGGTTCGGGATGGTTACGTCGATGACGGTTGCGCCAAGCCCTTTCATCTTGTCGATTGCCGCATTGAAAGCGGCGTCGTTGCCTGTAGACAGTGAACGTATAACGCCGATTCTCGCTCCTTTTAGACCGTCCTTATCCAAATAATCGGTGTAACTCTTCGGAATATTACCGGTTGATAGTGCGGTGACCAGGTCGTTCGGGTCATATCCGCTTACAACATCAAGTGCAATCGCAGCATCGGCTACGGACCGAGCCATTGGACCGCCGACATCCTGAGAGTGGGCGAGAGGAATAATGCCTTCACGGCTCGTCAATCCGATTGTAGGACGAATGCCGACGAGTGCGTTGCGGGAGGATGGAATTCGAATGGAGCCGCCTGTATCTGTTCCCAGGCCGATCGTGCCGAAGTTTGCCGCTAGAGCCGCACCGGTACCGCCGCTTGATCCACCGGGATTCGTGGTCAGATCATAGGGGTTTTTGGTTTGTCCGCCAAGCGAACTGAGTGTTGTCGTTCCGAAGGCGAATTCATGAAGATTTGATTTTGCGAGTATAATTGCGCCTGCATTCTTCAGCTTTTTAATCATATACGCATCGGTCGAGGTGTTGTTTGCTTTAAGACAAATACATCCGGCTGTCGTTGGCATGCCAATTGTATTGAAGTTGTCCTTCACAATAACGGGGATTCCATGAAGCGGGCCTCTAGGTCCTTTCTCGCTGCGCTCCTTGTCGAGAGCCGCAGCTTCTTCGAGTGCCTTCGGATTGATATTAAGAATGGCCTTGATTTCAGGGCCTTTTTGATCATATGCATTGATACGCGCCAAATATTTCGTGACAAGCTGGACGGCTGTCAGTTTACCGGCGTTCATCGCATTTTGAATATCCATCACGGACGCTTCCATCAGCTCGAATTGCTTTGTGTCATACAGTACTTTTTTGCCTAATAGGCCTAAATCGGTCAGATCGATTGATCCGTTTTGATTGAAATCGGCACCAGCCACCGAGGACCATGAAGCGTGAGTTGATGTAATACCGTAATAAGGAGCGAGCCAGGCCAAATCGCCGATATCAAGCGCGCCATTGCCGTTTAGGTCTCCGGTAACCTGGTTCGTTTGCAGGCTGAGGTTGCCGACACGCGTTGCCTGGATTACGCCGGTATCTGCAAGGCCAAGTTCAGCGCTGACTTTAATATCCTGTACGCCGCCATTTGCTTTTGCTTTGAATTTAAGGCGGATCAGTGTTTTATTATTGACGGCTGACTCGCTAATGCTGGCGGCGACGACTGTTGCCTTACCTAGCTCTGCATTTTGTCCAACGATAGTAGTTGAACTGTCTACGGCTTGTACATCGATGAAATCAACTCGGGCGGGATTAAACTCGATGATAAACTTCTGGGCGGTCACTTTTCCGGTAACACCGGTTAACGCTACATCAACATCGAATAACGCTCCGCTGATTGTCGTTGAAGGGCCAGTCAGAAGGACGGATTCAGAACCTGGTGGCAAGATGACAACATTAGGAGCTGTTTGATATACAGCTTCTGTTACTGTAAACGAACTGTTCGGTGAATCGACGCTGGAGATAGAGGTTTCTGCGGCAGCATTCAGTGCTCCTATAGGCAACGTAGCTGCAATAAGGGCCGTGGAAAGAATCTTTGAAATAGAGCTTCTGGATAATAAGGATTTCATGAAGACGCCTCCAATAACAATTACGAATTTATCGAACGTGGAAAATTCAAAGAAAATGCTAGGTTGATAGAAATGATGAAAATGATGAATTAACCTGAGACCAATAACTTGAGAGAAATAATAAAGTGAATGTTATGTCAGATAATATCACCTCGATTTGTTTATTTTCACTTATGGACATCATTCTATTACATCATTTGTTAATCAACAAGGTAGATTCTTCCAAGAAAGCGCATGCAAATATTTTAAAATTTATAGAGTAATAACACTAAAAAGATAGATAAACTGGTGAATTATCTCGTAAAATAACGAAAACGTAATATGTATGCGCTTTTATGATTATGTTATGTATTTGATAAAAAATATAACATTAAATACGATTGGGATATGTTTAAGCGTTTAAATCAAAAAAAATACCTAACATGGAGGTTTTCTTACGTGACATTTATTCATGAAAGTAAACTCAGCAAAAAGGTCCTCATCCCGTTCCTTGTTTTGGCTCTCTTTAGTATGATGTTGGTATTTATGAATCCGGCCTCTGCGAGTGCGGCTGCGGCGATCCCTCCGCTATCCGATAGCAGAAATCCCCAGCTGTCTAACGTTATCGTTATCGCAACCGGCGGTACGCTTGCAGGTAAAGCAACGGATGCAACGAGTTTTCAGACTTATCAAGCAGGAACGTATCTGATGTCGGACTTGGTAAACCAATTGCCGAATAAAGATAAAATCGCCAATGTGAACACCTATCAATTTGGAAATAAAGGGTCAGGCAGCTATTCCATTGGCGACTTATACGATCTATCACTTGCCGTGGATCAAGCTTTGGAAGTCTATGATGGCGTTGTTGTGACTTCCGGGACGGATACGATGGAAGAAATCGCGTATTTTCTTGACCTCACGGTTAGAAGTGAAAAGCCGGTTGTCGTTACTGGGGCTATGAGACCTTGGGATGTTATTGGAACTGACGGTCCAGCGAACCTGTACAACGCCATTAAGCTTGCAGGAAGTGGAAAAACGAAGTCGTTTGGTACTGTCCTTATGCTGAATGACACCATTCAGGCAGCGAGAGAAGTGACCAAAACGAACGCTCACCGTATGGATACCTTTGAAACGCCAATCCTCGGCGCACTTGGTTATATCGATGAGACGAATATTAGTATTTATCGTGCTACGGCTAGAGCGCTTAAAGCAGGTGAAGCGGATTGGGCGACGCCATTTGACTTGAAGACGATTACGAAGGACAAGCTCCCTGCCGTAGAGATTGCTTATGCTTATCAGGATGCTGGAGGCGGCGCGATTAACGGTCTGGTGGCCGATGGCGTTAAAGGGATTGTGACGGCAGGAACAGGTGCGGGCGGCATTTCATCGAAGATGAGCGCAGCGCGCAGCAATGCCATCAAGCAAGGTGTTATTTTCGTCACCACAACACGGACAGGTTCAGGTACCATGTACCCTAGTTCAAGCAACGGCATTATCGCCGGGGATAGTTTGAACGCACAGCATGCTCGAATTATGCTTCTGCTTTCCATGGCTTTTTCCAGCGATTTTAACGTGATTAAAGGGTGGTTTGGCACTTATGGTACGCAAGATGTGGAAGAGGCATCCTAATTCAGCGGGAGGTAAGGTTTAATGAATGATATGGATCATCCGAATCTCAAAAGAAGCCTCATCCCGCTCTATTTCGTGTCTCTGATGCTCCTGTTGGCAGTAATGTTCAACCATCCGTCACATGCAGGTGCGGCGGAACCTTCGGGGACGGCTTTCCCGATCCCTCCGCTATCTGACAACAGAGACCCTGGGCTGCCTAACGTTGTTGTGATCGCAACAGGTGGAACGTTGGCGGGTAAAGCAAGAGATGCAACGAGTTTTCAGACCTATCAAGCAGGTACTTACTTGATGTCCGATCTTGTAAACCAACTGCCGAATAAAAACAAAATTGCCAATGTGAACACGTATCAATTTGGTAATAAAGGTTCAGGCAGTTATTCGATGGGGGATTTGTACGACCTATCACTTGCGGTAGATCAAGCATTGGAAGTTTATGATGGCGTGGTCGTTACTACTGGCACGGATACCATGGAGGAAATCGCTTATTTTCTTGACCTCACGGTAAGAAGTGAAAAGCCGGTCGTTGTCACTGGCGCCATGAGACCCTGGGACGTCATCGGCACAGATGGTCCGGCGAATTTGTACAATGCCATTAAGCTTGCAGGCAGCGGTAAAACGAAATCGTTCGGCACCGTGGTTATGCTGAATGACATTATCCAAGCGGCAAGGGATGTAACCAAGACGAATGCACAGCGCATGGATACCTTTGAAACACCGATTCTAGGTGCGCTTGGTTATATTGATGAGACCAACATTCGTATCTATCGCACCACTGCGAAGCGATTCAAAGCTGGCCGGGCGGACTGGGCAACCCCTTTCGATCTGAAGAAAATCACGAAGGATAAACTCCCGGCAGTTGAAATCGTATATGGCTACCAAGACAGCTCAGCCGGTGCGATTAAGGGGTTTGTCGCGGAGGGGGCGAAGGGGATCGTGACCGCCGGCACGGGCGCAGGCGGCATTTCGTCGAAGATGAGCACGGCGCGCAGTAATGCCATTAAGCAAGGTGTTATTTTCGTCACCACTACAAGAACGGGCTCGGGCACGATGTACCCTGGCGGCGGGAACGGCGTTATCGCTGGAGACAGTTTGAATCCGCAGCATGCTAGAATTATGCTTTTGTTGTCCTTGGCTTTTTCCGATGATTTTAATACAATCAAGAACTGGTTTGGAACTTTCGGGACTCAGGCCATTCAACTCAAGACACAAGCGCCTGATATTGAGGCTCCGGTATGGCCGCAGGGCAGCGCCCTTCAGGTTACGAATATCGGACAAAATAGCCTGACTATCAGTTGGCCGGAGGCGTCGGATGATATTGGCGTGAAGCAATACCGAATTTATGAGACGGGAAGCGGCACCGTGGTCGGAAACGTCTACGCTTCAGTGACGAATGGCGTGTATGCTTCGGTTACTAATACTGTCTACTCCTCGGTTACAGGAAGTGTCTACTATTCCTTCAACCTCAGTACTTTAACAGCAGGTACGACCTATACATTTAGTGTTACGGCGATAGATGCTGCGGGTAATGAGAGTATTGGGCTTAGCAAGACGATTCAGACTAACTCACCAAGAAGCTCGTCAGATTCAACAGGCTCGTCAAACTCGGGTTCAGTTTCTCCTGTTGTGCCTGCCAAACTTGATGTGACGATTCCAGCAGGCGGTACGCGCAGTGTAAGTTGGAAGGATGCCATTTGGATTGCCATACCTGAGGGAGCAACGAGTCAAGAGCTTCATCTAACAGCTGAGGCATTGCAAGATGTAGATGGGTTAGTCAGCGATAGTCGTAAGCTGCTTAGTTCTGTTTTTGAGATTTTGAAAAATTTCACACAGAACTTCAACAAGCCAGTAAGCATTTCGCTCTTGTTCGATCCGGCCAAGTTAGGCCTAGATCAGCAGCCATCTGTTTTTTATTACGATGAAACGAAAAAGTCATGGATTGAAATCGGCGGAACTGTCGTGGATAACAAAATAACAGTGGAAGTAGATCACTTTACGAAGTTTGCAGTGTTCGCAGTGGACAAACCGAAGAGTCCGGGAAGTGCGGAAGTTTCCTTCTCGGATATAGCTGGACACTGGGCGGAACTGGACATTAAGCAAGCTGTAACGCAGAAAATCATCAGTGGCTATGCGGATGGAACGTTCAAACCAGACAATTCGGTTACGAGGGCTGAGTTTACAGTCATGCTGATGAACGCGCTGAAGGTTGACAAAAAGGGCACGGCGTCTGCGTTCACAGATCAGCAGCAGATCCCTGCATGGGCTGAAACAGCTGTTGCTCAAGCGGTAGAATTGGGAATCATTCACGGCTATGAGGATCAGACTTTCCGGCCGGACGGCTTGATTTCCCGTGTGGAAATGGCGGCCATGATGTCGGCAGCTTTGGGTACGGCGCCGGCAGCGCAAGCGGCAACTAGCTTTGCCGATGACCAAGAGATCCCGGCATGGGCGAAAGGCCATGTAGAGAGTATTCGCCTACTAGGCATTATCGAAGGACGCAGCGGTAATAAGTTTGAGCCGGCGGATACAGCTACGCGTGCGGAAGCGGTTAAGGTGCTTATGAAAATGATGCAGCGGAAATAGGGGAAGGCCACCTTCGGGTGGTCTTTTTTTTGGCGATGGGATCAGTGATCCTCTATTTTGCTGAAAAGGTACACTTTCGGCCTGGGAGGGGAACTACGGTCCGCTAATTTGACGATTTCACCTGAAAAGCGGGTGACGGAGGCGAAACAAGACCCTGCAGTTCCTCAACAGAGAGCGAAATGCTCGATTTCCTTCAATAGCGAACTGCAGTTCCCTTAAGCAAAGCTTAAGCGGAGTTCATGTTACTCCACAACAACGGCACGCTGAGCTGCCTTTGACCTCGGTTTGCGAGTTCTCTCAATCCATATCGTGAAAACGAGGAGAGCAAGAAGTCCCAAGACGATGAAGAGAGGAAACCAACTTTTAGCAAATCGTCCTGCCTCCATCATCACCAGCATCGCAATTGTTGGCAGCAGGGGCTCGCCGTAGGCTTTCCACCAGTCAAGCGTAAACTTTTCGTAATAATAAAATCCAATCATTGTCAGAGCGGACACAGCCCAACCTCCGGTATAAATCCAAACGGCAAGCACAGGGCTGCTAGCGGCAACCATAGGGACAAAAATGACAACGAAAATTCCGGCGGCAATCATCACCCAGAAGGTGGATTTCGTCTTGCCGATACCTGCCATAATACTGCCGCCTAAACGGCCGACAGAAGAGAAGAGGACGCCTAAGGCCATAAGACGAATGTATGTAGCGGAATCGCCTGTCGAATAGTCGGAACCAAATAAAAACCCATTGATTTGACTCGGATATAAGCAAATGATTGCAGTCAATGGATAAAGCAAAATGTTATTATAGCGGATGCAACTCGTACCGCGATTCTTGCTTTCCTGGGCATCCTGTGCTTTCTCGGCGACAAAGGGTAGGGTGACGATCATGAACGCCCAAGTGATGATTCCAATAAAGCCGGTAATTCGGAAACCGTTTGCCAAATAACCTACGGCCAATACAGAGCTTGAACCTACCATCATGACGAGGAAAGGCTGCTGGAAAGCTTTTGCGATATTGCCAGCCCAGGTTGGCAGTCCGTACGAAAGCATGTTTTTGACCTCCTGAATCGGAAGAGGACCGAACCATAAGGGTTTATGCACACGTTCAACTTTAATACAAATAATAAAGGCAGTCAGGAATGCTCCTACGCCCATCCAAAGTGAAATGTTCTCCAGCAAGCTTAAGCTGCCACGCGGCAAAAGCACGCCAAGCACGGTGCCGGTGGTGGAAAGTGCCGTCGTAATGACCATAAAGAAGGCTTGCGTTCCGAAATCGCGGTTCCCGGAGAAGGAAGCAACGCCGATGTTTAGGATGGAGTTGAAAATAAACATAATCGAACTCAGCAGCAATGCGCCTCGAAGCTCCGGCAAATGGTAGTAGTTTGCCAAAAGTGGAGCTAGAGCTAAGAGCAGCAGTCCGATAATCAAGCTAAAAAGGAAGCTCCCTGTCAAAGCGACGCGCAAATTGGTTTGAACCGCTTCCAGTGGTTTGCGCGAAAATGCATAGATTAAGGAAGAGTTAAAGCCGAAATTGAGAAATAGGGCGATCATTCCGAAAATTTGCAGCAACAGGTTGACCTCGCCAAACCGATCCGGGTCGCCTAATTCCCGGGCGAGTACGATACTTCCCACGGTTTGCAGCATTTGATTGATAAAAAGTCCGAGACCGATGATAGACACGTTTCGAAGTAAAAAACGTTGTGTATCGGATAAATTGAATCGCTGTGTTCGCATGGGGGCTTCCCCTTTTCCGTGGATTAGGTCGGACGCTTATGATATCCAAAGCGTATCAAACACCTTCGTGTATGACAAACCAAGGATTTGAAGGAAAACGGAGAAAAATAAAGATAATCATTGCTTATGTGGGGTTGTTAATTCCTGCGAGAGAAATATGTGGGAAAATCCAATTATTCAACTTGACACACCTATATCCATGAAATACTATGTAATAAACATTAATAAACATTATTTTAATATTAATGAACATTATCATTCATTAACGAGCGAGGGTGAGGGGGTGACGTCTATTGTTATCACATGATTCGATTTGGCATATTTCCGATATGTCGCTTACTTTTCGCATGATTTTATCTGTGGTACTTGGAGGGCTTATCGGTCTGGAGAGGGAATGGAGCAATCATGCAGCTGGACTGCGAACTCATATTCTTGTATGTGTCGGTTCAACAACCATCATGCTGTTGTCTATTTACGGGTTTAATGATTTCATCATTGAACCTAACGTCAGGGTTGATCCTGCCCGTTTGGCTGCACAGGTGATAAGTGGAATTGGCTTTCTTGGCGCGGGAGCTATTATGCGCACGGGCGCGACCGTTTCCGGCTTGACTACGGCGGCCTCGATTTGGGTAGTAGCCGCAATCGGGCTATCGGTAGGGGCGGGGTTTTATTATGTATCTATTTTGGCAGCCATTCTTGTCTTGTTTTGTCTGTTTGTTTTGAATCATTGGGAGAAGTACCTCCTACGGAAACGCCGACACAAAGAATTTATTCTCTGTGTATCGAGTAATCCTGAAAGTTTAAATCTTGTATTCAATAAGCTGACCGAACTCAAAATACACATTCGGACTATGCAGATGATTCCGCGCATGGAAAGGGCTGAAGTGAATAGTTACAACGGTGAAGTTTCATTAGGAATTTCAATTAAAGTACAAAACGATAAGTCATTGACGGATATTTTGAAAACGCTTATCTCCCTTCCGGACGTTCTGGGTGTAGAGCCAAGTGCTCAGCATGAACATTCTGGTGGAAGCAGTAGCGAACATGTAGTTAAATCCTTGCACTCTTAGGGGAGTACAGTCATTCATATCGTAGTAAAGAAAGCATAGAAGCAGTGGCTCTTCCTATACGGGTGGTAGCGGCCAGGCGGCTATGCTTATTTGTTTTGTTTAACAGTAATTAAACATAATCAAGCAAATTATCTGCTAATATTTATGGAAAATTCGTATTGACGAATGTGAAATTCAGATAGTATACTCAAAACAAGCAATAATGAGCAATAATAAACATTTTATTGCAACAAAATATGAGCAGGAAGGAGAAGAAGGGGGTTATGCTGTCATTCGGCATAGAACGGAAGCCGCATATGCGGGTCTGATTAGATTTATTTAACTGTAGTTTGCAACCGCAGAAGTCATTAGACAGAAATGGGAGGAATCATAGATGGAACAAGCAAAATTCGTTCAGAACCGCGTTCAATCGCGTGCCTATCGATTAGTGAAGCCTCATGAGGTAATTGAGACGGTTCTTGAAAAACAAGTGCATGATTGGGATGTTGTCGTGGAACCGACCCTGGGCAGCGTATGTCATGCGGATTTACGCTATTTCAGTGGGCAACGGCGAGCAGAAGTGTTGGAAAAAAAGCTTCCTATGGCACTTATTCATGAAGGAATTGGTATCGTAAAGTCAAGCGGTACACCGGCAGTCAAAACGGGCCAACGAGTTGTAATTGTACCGAACATTCAAGGTTATATGCTGGATGGAACAGATCCGATGAACTGTTGTGAGTCATGCAGAAGCGGCAAGGGCGTAAATTATTGCACACGGGGGCGTTTTTTGGGAAGCGGAACCGACGGCATTGCTCAGAGCAGATTGGTATTTCCGGCAGCAAGTGCAATCCCGATTCCAGATGAAGTGCCGGATGAAATTGCTGTACTGACAGAGCTAAGCTCGGTTTCCTATCAAGCACTCCATCATGTTGCTGATGCACTTAAGAGTGCACAGGTAGTTGTATTCGGAGACGGTCCGGTCGGATATTTGGCAGCTGCTATGCTTCATCATGTTTATGGTGTAAGTCAAGACCGCCTCACTGTATTCGGTGCTGTCCCGGAGAAGCTGGCACAATTTGAATTTGCCACCCGCAGACTGGTGCAGGACTATGATTTCTCCAAAGGTGAAAAGTATGATGTCGCTTTGGAATGCACGGGTGGTAAGTTCTCAGAAAGTGCGATAAATCAAGCCATTGAGGTGTTAAATCCAGGCGGACATCTCATTCTGATGGGAGTCACGGAAGATCGGGTGCCCATTAATACGAGGGACGTTCTTGAGAAAGGAATCACGATGAGAGGAAGCAGTCGTAGTTCTATTGATGATTTCATTCCTGTGTTGGAGGCTATGAAAGATTTGCAATGCCAGGAAACCTTAAGGAAGTTGCTTCCGGATGAACGGACACAGATTCAATCCGCAGAAGATTTCGCACATGTTATGGAACTTGCTGAATCCAACAGAGGGTGGAAGAAGATTCTTCTAAATTTCAAATGGTGATGTTTCAGTAATGACAAAAATAGTGAATTGAAGTAAACTTATCTAAGCAAAAAGAAAGCGTTTACCAAAATAAATAAACATTAATAAGCATCAACATCTTTTATATCAATGGAAGGAGGATCCATTTGAACAAACAGAGACTTTGGGGCAAGTTTCGCCCGTATGTCATGATTGCGCCTGCCATGGCCGGTATCCTTGTTTTTGTCATTTACCCTATTCTGTATCTGATTTATTTAAGCTTCTTTAAATATAACATGCTGAATAAGGCGAAGAGCAGGTTCATTGGTCTGGATAATTTTATTGAAATCTTCACGAGAGAAGACTTTTACAAATCACTATGGAATACGTGCTTGTACACGATTGGAGTTGTCGTTCTGACCTTGGCATTATCCTTGATCATAGCCGTTTGGCTAAGCAACAACAGCAAATTCAATTCCTTGATCCAAGTCGGTATTTTTACACCTCATATTATTTCAATCGTATCGATTGCGCTCGTATGGCTTTGGATGATGGAGCCGAGTGTTGGTTATCTCAATTACATGTTGAAAGCGCTCGGTTTACCACCGTCCCAATGGTTGCAAAGCTCCAGAACGGCTTTGGTTTCTGTCATTCTCGTTTCGGTATGGCACAGCATCGGCTATTATACGCTAATTATCATCGCAGCCATCCGAGGGATTTCCAAAGAGATTCTTGAAGCAGCGGCTATTGATAATGCCAGTAAGTTTAGGGTGCTGTTCTCGATAACGATTCCCATGATTTCGCCACAGCTATTTTTTATCCTTATCATTATGACCATCGGTTCGTTCAAAGTTTTTGATACGGTGAGAATTATGACGGGAGGCGGTCCCAATAAAGCAACCAACACGCTTGTTTACTACATTTATGAATTCCGTACAACGAATATCGGTTATGCTTCAGCGACGGGCGTAGTACTGATGGCGGCAATCGGGCTGTTGACCGTGCTGTACTTCCGATTACTGTCCAAAAAAGTCCATTATTCTTAATGGCAAACTAGAGGATGAAAAAGGAGAGTACAATTGGCCATGAAGCGAACCGTCAGCTTTATTTTCAAAATCGCGCTTCTACTTGTTTTTATATTCCCGTTTCTGTGGATGATATCGACGTCATTGCAGTCTTATGATGAGATTATGACGTTCCCGCCAACGATGGTTCCAGCTATGCCGCAGTGGAAAAATTTCACGGATGCTATGGGTACGGGGCCATTTTTAACCTATACAAGGAATTCCGTCATCGTGACGCTTTCCGTTATCGTTCTGCAAGTGATTGTGATGATCCCAGCTGCTTACGCTTTTGCCAAGTACAATTTTTACGGAAAAGGAATCCTGTTCGGCATGGTGCTGTTGGCGTTTATGATTCCCGGCCAGGTTACCTTCATTCCTGTTTATTTAATGCTGGCGGATTGGGGCTTAATCAAGTCGCTGCTGCCGCAAATTATACCGTTTATGTCCAATGCTTTCGGCATCTTCCTGCTGCGCCAATATTTTATGCAAACTCCGGAAGAAATCATAGAAGCTGCCAGAATAGATAACGCGAGCGAGTTCAGAATCATGTGGAATATCCTGACCCCAATGGCTATGCCTGCCTTGGCGACGGTTGTCCTCTTCAGCTTTGTCAGCCATTGGAACGATTATTTCTGGCCTTTAGTGATGACCGATTCGACACCTGTTCGGCCTCTAACCATAGGCATTTCGATGTTGAAGGAAACAGAAGGTGTGAACAATTGGAATATTCTTATGGCGGCCAATGTGGTGTTGGTTATTCCCATCTTGATTGTGTATGCATTCTGCTCGAAATACATTGTTAAAGCTTTCGTATACTCCGGAATTAAATAAACCGAAACAATCTAATCCTATTAATGGAGGGGTAAATACATGAAGAAAAAAGTTGGCAATATGATGGTCACTGCAGTCGTATTAACGGGTTTGCTAGCAGGCTGTTCATCAAATGGAAGCGGCGTTGAAGGATCAATGGCTCCAGCATCGACTTCGGCTGCAACGGCCAAGGCCTCTGGCGAGCCGGCAAAAGGCAAGGCTACGGTTCAATTTTGGCACTCTCTCGGGGGAAAAACCGGTGAGTATATGACAGCGATGATTGACCGATTCAATGCTTCCCATCCTAATATTGAAGTGGTTGGAACGTTTCAAGGCAATTATGATGAAACCGCTACCAAATTGCAGCAGTCGATTGCCGCCAATACCGCCCCCGACGTGACGATGCTTGAACGCGCATATGTCGAGCAGTTCGCAGACGCTGAGGTATTGCAAGATCTTAACTCCTATATGAAAAGCTCGAAACTTAGTGCAGATGACTTCGTTCCAGGTTTGATGGGGCATTCTACGTTTAATAACAAATTGGTATCCTTGCCTTTAAACCGTTCCACGCCGATTTTCTATATCAATAAGGATATGCTGGATGAAAAAGGACTTGCGGTTCCGACAACTTGGGACGAACTGAACAAAGTTGCCAACGCGCTGGTGATTAAGGAAGGAAGCGAATACAAGCGTTATGGGCTTACGATGGTTCACGATTCGTGGTACCCGATTGCCTTCATTGCGCAAGCAGGCGGTAAGTTTTTCAATGAGAAAGCAACTTCAGTTGATTTTATTGATAACGGAATTGGGGATAAAGTGTTTAGCTACTTGAAGGATATGCAAAAGTCTGGCGCTTTGTACTACCCACCTTCACAAAACTCCGGCAGCATTGTTAATCAGATGTTCACAGACGGTAAAGTCGGGATGATGTTCCAATCGACAGGTGTCATGGGATCGCTTTCCAACCTTAAGTTTAAAATGGTAACCGCTTTCATGCCGAAAGATAAAGTGAATGCTGAGCCTACAGGCGGCGCTAATATTGCCATGACTACCGGATCCAAGCAAAAGGACGCAGCATGGGAGTTCATTAATTGGGTGGAGACTGATCCGCAAGGCGGCTTACAGTTCATAATCGATACGGGTTACCTGCCTTTCACTAAGAAAATGGTCGAAACGAAGCAAATTCAGGATCTATGGACGAAAGAGCCGAACCGCAAGGTCGCTTACGATCAGCTTCAATTTGCCGTTGATACAAACAAAAGCGTCGTTTGGCCGGAAGTTATGAAGGAGTTTCATTCCGTTATGCAGGCAATCATGTATGACAGCAAAGATATCAAATCTTCATTGGATGGATTTAAAAAGGAAACGGAACGAATTTTGAAGTCCAAATAAAATAATGTGGAGGAATGGCGACAATGTCCATAACTGACAAGAACTTAGGGAGCAGGGCTATTCAATGGCAAGCGCACCAAAACTCGAATTCGGAAGTGCCCGAGAATACGATGGCAGCGATGGATTACGCATGGAATCTCGGGGGGATACCCGAGATTGATATCCGGCAAACGGCAGATGGCATCATTATCGGTATACATGACGCAACGCCGAAACGAACACTGTCCGTACCCGAAGCGGATCAAGACAAGCTGATCTCTGAACTTACTTTTGATCAGATTCAGCAATGGGATGCAGGTGTGAAATTCGGCGAGCAGTTCCGTAATGAGAAAGTTCCTTCACTTAAGCGGATATTGGCTGTTTTGTCCGAGCATTCCGACCGTCAGCTTTATCTGGACTTTAAACAGGTAGATTTGGAAGCATTGGCTGCGCTGATTCAAGAATATGGCGTAGCCCGGCAGATTATTTTTGCCCACAATAATCATGAGAATTGTAAAACTGTTAAACGGTTAGTTCCCGAGGTTAGAACCATGCTGTGGATTCCTGCACGTGTCCCAGAAACAGCGATGGAAACATACGCACATATTCGTCAAACAGGGTTTGACTCCCTCAATATGGTTCAGCTTCATCTGCCGGATGCCGAGGAAAAGCAGTCGTGGCGTTACAAACTGCAGAAGACCTTTATTCAAGAGGCTCTGCAGGATTTGGGAGAAGCGGGGATGGAATTGGAAGTGCTGCCGTACAAATTTGATCAGGAAGACTTATTCGAATTGCTGAACATGGGAATTCGGCGTTATGCAGTTGACGAGCCAAGTGTATTTGTTGAGCTATTGAATCGCTATTTTGATTAGGAAAGTGAGGTCAAATTCGATGAGAGCTAAAAGGTGTATGGTGTTGATTGCAGGAGTCGTGCTCACCTGTGTCCTTGGGTCTTCCATGCCTACGGCGAGTGCAAAGCAGCCTTCATGGCATTCAAAAGTGTTTGATTTGTCCGCACAGCCGACGGAGCTGGTTCGTGATAAAACGTTGCAAAATGGCACCGTTCTGCAATCATTTGCTTTTGATAACGTAAATAAACATATCTATACCGTGCAGTTAATGGCAGGCGGGCTTATGCTTCCGGGAGAACCGGCTGCCGTCAGCGGGGCCAATCGCAATTTGAACGGCGATTTAGCTTTAACGCAGCTGGATCTTGAGGGAAACCAGATAGGTTACATGTACTTGAAAGGTTTCGGTCATGGTGTTCAGATCGGAGTTGAAACGGAAGACGGAATTCCCTATATTTGGTCGGAAACAGACTCTGTTGCAGAGGGGAAAGATGGTTGGGGAACCGCCATCACAAGATTCAAGTTTGAGAATGGAAAGATTTTAACTCCCGAGTCGCCGGAGCTTCAGAAACACAAGCTCATCGAAGGGGTGGATCGCACAACGGTAAATATTGATGCGGCTAACGACTTGTTAACCATGCGCTACCGGAAAGATGGTGTTTTCCACTTCGGTGTGTATGAATTGGAGAGTGTTAAGCAGCACCGGTATGACGCTATTGCGGATGTTGTGCAGCCAAGCGTAGGAACATTTCAAGGCTTCGCCTCTTACGGGCAATACCTCTATTTGCTGGAGGGGAGTTCTTACGGCACAAGCGGTTCGGTTGAACCGACAGGCAATACGTACATTACCACTGTGAATTTTGATACAGGAGAAATAGTCGACAAGCAGTTGATTACAGCTGGGAGCTCTTTATCTTTTAGAGAACCGGAAGGGTTAGCTGTACGAATTCCCGATGTTAAACACCCACAAAAAGCGGAGCTTGGTGTAGGCTTTGCCTCCGACTTCACGCCTTTGCGCTTGGCAAATGTGTACACGTACAATCGGATGCTGCCTGAGGCGGCGATTAAAAATCGCAATAAATAGATTTTACTTGACCGAATAAACAGCATATACTAATCTAAAAGCAAAAATAAGCGAATATACTCTTATCTGAGCATAATATTAGCAAAGTTTGCACATAAGAGGGGTGCCTCGTGTTAGCGGCAGAACGAAAATTTAGGATAGTCGAATATGTAAAAATACATCGTGTTGCAACAATCGCTGAATTAGCCCAAGAATTTAACGTTCATGAAGCTACCATTCGAAGGGACCTGGAGGAAATTGAACAGAAGGGACTTGCGAAGAGGACACACGGTGGGGTGACAATCGATCAATGGACGCATAATGAACCTTCGTTTAATGAAAGAGTTGTTCAACAGTTCGATCAGAAAGACAGGATTGGCAAGATGGCCGCAAGCATGGTGGAAGACGGAGAGCACATCATTATTGACTCCGGAACTACAACCCTGCATATTGCCAAAAACCTGGTTCAACGATCAAACATTACTGTAGTCACCAATGATATGAATATTGCTACAGAGCTGCGTGATGCACCGGGCATCAAGGTCATTGTAACCGGCGGCGATCTTTATCCTTCCAGCTATATGTTAAACGGTATGTTCACGGATCATGTTCTGGGTTCCCTCCATGTTCAGAAGGCGTTTATCGGGATTCCTGTCATTCATCCCAAGTACGGTCTCATGCATCCGGAGGCTCAGCTGGTTCCTACCAAAAAGGGCATGATAAATGCGGCTGAACAGATAATCGTTGTAGCGGATGACAGTAAAATAGGTAAGGTATCACTACATACCGTAGCTCCTTGCACATCCATTAATACACTGATTACAGGCAGCAACGTATCGGAAAATGTGGTGCGGCAATTCCGCGACAGTGGAATGGATGTTATCATGGTGTGATCGATGAGTGCGGAGATCAACCAAGTTCAACTAAGGATACCCCGTAGGGGTGTCCTTTTTATATATTTTGGGGATTTACGAATGTGATTGGTTTTGTGTTAAAGTGAATATATCGAACCGGTAGAGGGGAGCAAATTCATGAAACTGGTCTGTTTCGGAGACAGTATAACTTCAAGGACAGAAGGTTATGACCGTCCGTTATTGACCGTAAAACTTGCCTCAAAACTTGGCGAAGAATGGGAAATCATTAACGCCGGCGTGCCTGGGAATAATACATTTGATGCGATAGATAGAATTCAAAGAGACGTCTTAAACCATAACCCGGATCTCGTGACGGTACTATTCGGTGCAAATGATGCAGCACATCATAAGAGGGTTCAATTGCTAGATTATAAGAGGAATCTCACTGACATTGTTACTATTCTTTCACCCCAAAAAGTCATCTTGATTAGCCCTGCACCCGTAGATGAGAAGCTGCAACATGCTCGAACAAATCTTGTGCTTAAGGAATATGCAGAGGCCGTTAGAGAAGTGAGTGAAGCAACGGGAAGTCCGTATATCGACTTTTTCACAAAAATGATGGGGTTTCGCCATCTATCCGAACTATTAAAAGGTCAAAGAAACGATGGTCTTCATTTCGGTGAACTAGGTTATGAACATTTATCTGATGAAATAAAAAAGGAAGTGTTAACTTATGAACGTAGAAACGGTCATGAAAGAGCTTGAAGTTCTGGGCAAGGAACGAACCAAGAAAATATACGCCTCCAATGGTGCGCATGAGCCTCTTTTTGGCGTGGCTACCGGAGAAATGAAGCCCATTGCCAAGAAAATTAAGCACAATCAACTTCTGGCTGAGGAGCTTTACAATACTGGAAACTATGATGCGATGTATTTTGCCGGCGTAATTGCAGATCCCAAGGCAATGACGGAGGCGGATTTTGACCGTTGGATAGATGGAGCTTATTTTTATATGCTGTCTGATTATGTGGTTGCTGTAACTTTGTCAGAAACAGATATCGCCCAGCAGGTTGCCGATAAATGGATCCTTAGCGGTGAAGAGTTGAAAATGTCGGCAGGCTGGAGTTGTTACTGCTGGCTCTTGGGCAACCGACGGGACAGCGAATTTGATGAAAGTAAACTTGCTGCTATGCTCGAAAGGGTGAAAAATACGATTCATGATGCTCCCGAACGAACGAAATATGCGATGAATAATTTCATATACACAGTTGGAGTATCTTATTTGCCGCTTCATGATAAGGCGATAGAGACTGCAAAAGCCGTTGGTCCGGTTGAAGTCGAACGCAATAAGAGCCTGATCGCTTCCGATCGTATTCAAAAGGATGTGGATAAAGGGAGAATTGGTTTCAAACGCAAATATGTAAGATGTTAAATTATTATATATGTGTTAAATGGCATTGTCGGAATTTGTAGATTTATGATAGGATGAACATCAGATTCTCTATACGAGATTCGGATATGGTTAGAAGAATAGGAGAACATTTTTATTATGACCAGTAAGAACAAACAGCATGCGTTTCGGTTAGCATTGCTGCTCGGTTTATTTTCTACACTCGGGCCTTTTACTATTGATATGTACTTGCCCGCGTTTCCGGAAATTGTGAAGCAATTCGGAACAACGGCTTCACTTGTACAACTCAGTTTGACCGCTTGTTTACTCGGTCTGGGCATCGGCCAACTCGTGATGGGCTCTCTGAGTGATGTCTATGGCAGACGCAACCCGCTGCTTATCTCCATGGCCGTTTATTTTGTCGCTTCATTAGCCTGCGCCTTCTCGCCTAATATAGGAGTGTTGATTGCATTTCGGTTCGTGCAAGGCTTTGCCGCTTCAGCAGGTATTGTTATTTCCCGGGCAATTGCACGTGATTTATACAGCGGCCACGAACTCACCAAGTTTTTCTCCCTGCTGCTGCTTGTCGGTAATTTGGGGCCGCTCGTAGCACCGGTTACGGGCAGCGGGATTTTATCTTTCACGACGTGGATAGGCGTATTTATCGCACTCGCGTTATTAGGATTGTACCTGTTGATGATGACAAAATGGAAGCTGCAAGAGACTTTGCCTTCCGATCGCCGCAGGCCTAGCAATTTTATGGAACAGTTAAAGAACTACGGATCGCTCCTGCGAGATCGCCAGTTTGTCGGCTACATGCTGGCACAGGGCATTATGATCGCGGGCGTGTTCGCTTACGTGTCGGGAACGCCTTTTATCTATCAAAATATTTACGGCGCTTCGCCCACGGTATTCGCTCTTTTGTTCGGGTCGAACGGCATTAGCTTAATCATCGGCTCCCAAGTGGTGGGGCGGATGTCGCATCGCGTCTCTGAACAGGCCTTTCTGTTGTTCGGTCTGTGGGTGGCCTTTTTTGCCAGCCTTACAGTTTTAGTAGTAGCCATCGTTCATGGGCCACTTTTCGCTTTAGTAATTCCGCTATTTTTCTTTGTGGCTGCAATCGGTATAACGTCAACGGCAGCTTTTCCGCTTGCGATGGAGAGCCAAAGTCAAAATGCGGGCAGCGCTGCTGCACTGCTGGGCGTCATCCCCTTTTTGCTCGGAGCTGTTGTCTCCCCGCTGGTTGGTATCGCGGGTGAGGATACCGCTGTACCGCTAGGCGTCATTATTTTGTTGACGAGCGCCGCAGCGATGTTCGCTTATTTCATTCTCGTAAAAAGAGGCTCGCGTGGAGTCGCTTAACGATCATTAAACCAAAAAGCCTCTAGAAGCACTTAACTCGTGCGTTCTAGAGGCTTTTTGGCTTTAAAGGCTTATTTCTCCCAAAGCTCGATCAGCCGGCCTTCCGGATCTTCGATCCAAGCAAACTTGCCATAGTCACCGACTTCTTTGTTCTTGGCCAGAGGTACACCGATTTGTTCAAGATGCTGAATCATCTCGTCCAGATCATAGACTTGGAAATTTAACATGACTTGCTGTTCTTTTGGAAAATAGCCGCTATCTTCGGTAAAGAATGAAAAGATCGTTTCATTGCCGGATTGAGGTTGTATGATCGTCCCGTTCCAATCTCCGATTTCAATTTTCAGCACGTCACTGTACCATTTTTTTATAACCTCAAGATTTTTAGTTCTCCAAAAAATGCCTCCAAAACCTTTGATCATCATAGCTAACTCCTGTCTATCATCATATTTGTCTTTCCGATTACTGTAGATATTCGAGATGCACTAGCAAGTTCCTTTTTCCCGTGTGGTTGTTTGAGGGTTGATAACCGTATTGTTATCCAAAGAAAAGGAGCTAATGCTTGAAATTTTCAGCGAGGAGAGCTTCCAGCTTTCAGCATTTTTTCAGTTAACTTTCATATGCCTATCAGCCCAACTTAAGTCTCATTTCAGGTTCGCGTCCTATACTTCAACTATCAACATTAATTCAATTAACTAGCACTCGAAAGGTGGTAATCACATGAATGAAGATATGAAAGATAATATGAAAGATATGAACGATATGAATGATGTCAATGATATGATCGAAGTAAAGGGTATAAAGGTTGATAATAAAATAGGGAATCCTAAATTTAAATCCATGTTTGCAGCTTTTATGGCCGGCGCGGTCGTTATTGGCGGTTTGATGTTCACATCCGATAAGTTGAATTTGTTTGGATATGATGCTGAGTCCACGCCATCAAGCGTTGCTGCAGCCGCTAATTCAACAGCAGCCAATGTCCAAACGGCGTCATTATCACCAACAGGGAATAATAGCGTATCAGCCATTGCAAAATCCGCGAGTCCGGCAATTGTCAAAATTGAGACGAAAGTAAAGCAGACGAATACGGGGCAAAATAGAAGAAACCCATTCCAACAAGGTACCCAAAGTGGGGATACCATTGAAAATGGGATTGGATCGGGCTTTATCTTTGACTCGAATGGATATATTTTAACGAATGAGCATGTCATCGACGGCGCGGACGAAATTAGCGTCTATGTCCAAGGGTACGACACACCTTTTACAGCAAAACTTCTAGGAAGCAGTTATGATCTAGACTTGGCAGTCCTTCAGATTCAAGGGGACAAAGAATTTCCAGCATTGAAAATAGGCAGTTCCGACAATACGGAAGTAGGCGATTGGTTAGTTGCGATCGGCAACCCGTATGACTTCGATTACTCCGTAACGACAGGCGTCCTAAGCGCCAAAGAGCGTGAGATCAGCATTGATGATACCCAAGGGACTAGAAACTATAAGCATTTATTACAAACCGATACAGCGATCAATCCTGGGAACTCTGGCGGTCCGCTTTTAAACTTGAATGGGGAAGTTATCGGTATTAATACGGCTGTTAACTCTGAAGCGCAAGGAATCGGTTTTGCCATTCCATCAAGCACGTTCAGTTCGGTTGTGGATAAGTTGAAAAATAACGAAACGATTCCCAAAGAGCCAGCACCTTACATTGGTGTAGCGCTGCAAAATATTACGGATGATATGTTGTCAGATTTGAAAATCAACAGCACAAAAGGTGCCGTAGTAGCTGAAGTAGAGCATGGTACGCCTGCATTTGAAGGGGGCATTCGTCAATATGACGTTATTTTAAGCGTAAATGGTAAAGCATCTTCAAGCACGGAGGACATTACCAAGGCTGTGCAAGCCGCGTCTGTGGGCGATGAACTGAAAATAACCATTTCTCGCGACGGACAAGAGAAGGATGTTATCGTTAAAGTTGGAGATAAAAACACAGCAACCAGTTATCAAAGCTAATAAAATGGAGACCCCCAGCAAACCGCTGAGGGTCTCTTTCTACGCTTACCAGGGAATTGAAAACCTGTGGCGCGAACTTTTCCAATTCAACGTACCTGTGAATACGAGTGCCGCGAAATAGAGAAGCAAGGAACAAACGATAGAAGTAGTTACGCACCAAACCTGCGGCATGCCATGGGTCATCACATATTGATAAATCAAGTGTCCGGATATCGCCATCAGCATCATACTGATCCCAACTTTGACATAGGGACGAATGTTCCAATAGAACCCGATGGAGTTGGAGATGGAAAAGAAATTCAGCACCGTCTGCATCACAATACCGATACCGATGCCGTAAGCCACACCGATAATGCCCAGCTGGCTGCCTAAAATGTAGATCGTGACAGCCTTGAATGCGGTGGCTATGACATAATTCCACAGCGTAGCCTGCGCGCGGCCGAGTCCGAGCAGAATCGCATGAAGCGGGGCATCGAAATAATGCAGGAAAAACATTGGCGCTAGTATTTTCAGCAGCAATCCTGCCTCGGGTGCATGATAGACAAGTGTCGTTAGCGGAGTCGCCCACTCGTACAGGATCACGGTTGCCGGCGCACCGATCAGAAGCCCCAAGTTCAAAGCCTGATTCATCCGCTCATGGATAAGTAGACTGTTCTTGTTCGCCGCTGCCTCGCCAATCGCAGGAATGAGCGCGGTGGACAAGGACTGGGTGATAAAGCTTGGCATGAACAGCAGCGGAAACGCATAGCCGGCCAGCATGCCGAATTGCTTGGTGGCCATCGCCGTGCCGACGCCGGCGAGCGCTAGGCTCGTTGTGATAAGCAGCGGCTGGAAGGTGCTGTATAACGAGTGAATTATGCCGTGACCGGTGGTTGGAAGTCCGATCTGCAGCAGCTCGCCGAGCGTGCTTTTTCCTTGTTTCAGGTGGGTTGCCCAAGTCTCTCCCGGCATCCTGGATTCGCCGAACAGCTTGTAGCTTGTCACCAGGAAGAGGAGGCTGATCGCTTCGCTGATGACAGAGGCAGCCATTGCTCCTGCGGCGGCATAAGCGACGCCGTAAGGCAGCAACAAGTGGACCAGCGCTAGCACGCAGGCGATTTGAACCGTATGCTCTAGCACATCGGAGGCAGCAATGGTCTTCATCCGCTGCATGCCGCGGAAATATCCTTTTAATACGGCGGAGACGGCTACAATCGGCGCAATGGGTGTAATGGCGAGCATCGCGTAATAAGCACGTTGGTCGCTTAGGAGAATGGAGGCGATCCACTCGGATCCAAGCAGCGTTATGGTCGTGAGCGCTACGCTCAAGAAGCCCGTGACAGCAAGCGAGACATGCAGAATGCGTCTTACTTTCATTCGTTCGCCGCGGGCGGAGGCCTCTGCGACCAACTTCGAAATGGCTACCGGCAAGCCCAACTCCGTAATCGTAATGACGAGCGGGACAAGCGGATGGGCCATCATCAAGATGCCGATACCCTCTGCGCCCAGTACACGCGCGATATACATGCCGCTGATAAAACCGAGAATACGGTTGATGAAAGCAGCGACAGACAATACCAGCGTACCTCTCATGAACGAATGCCCATGTTGTGACATGACTTGTGTCCTCCTGTTTCTGTTTATCGAATAGTTAAATGTATTCAAAAATTGGAAAAGCATGCGAACAAGCCGGTTTTGATGTTGTTTTTGCGGATCGATGGGCCGTATGGAAGGAAAGTTGACGGGGAGGAAGGGCATTTGTCATGGGTATAGATGAAGTGGAATACGTTTAGTAAAGATGATAATATCGGGAGGCTGAGCGTATGGCTGTATCCTATATGGATTTCACTTCTCCAAACGTCCAATATTTCTACGATTTGAAGAACAATCGTACATTCACTAAGGACGCGAACAATTTCATCAACACGCTTGGTATTCAGCAATTGAATACGTTGGGCAATGTATCCTTGCTCGACATCTATTTATCCAAAGCGAACGTGGTCGAGCCGCATGTTCATCAGAACGCAACGGAGCTGGTCTATTGCATTCGAGGCGCAGCGGTCGTGTCCCTCCTGAATCCGTTCACCAAAATGGTGCTTACCTACAACATTACTCCCGGTCAGGTAGCGAATATTCCGCAGGGGTGGTTCCACTGGGAAATGGCTACCGAAGACGATACGCATCTGCTCGCGATCTTCGATGCGCCGGTACCGGAATTCATCGCGGTATCCGACTTCCTCAGACTGGCGCCGAGAAATATGCTTGCTCATACGTATTGCTTGGATCAATCGCAAATCACACAGGCGTTAGCTCCAATCACGAGCACAGTCACGATTGGGCCGCCAGCCGATTGCTCGCATCAACGCCAGGCGCGGCCTGATGCTTACCCACCGCAAGCGGAGCCGCATCCGGAGCCGCATCCGCAAGCTTCTTATACAGGATATGTGTCGCGGCCATCACCATTTCCGGGCATCGGCAACGGCTACAATCGGTAGGGGGAGCCGACGCTTCTTTGCGGCATTCACTTCAGGGAACTAGAGGGCGCTATTTCGAAGAAAAAGCACGATTTCCGTTGTTAGGGGAACAACGTTCCTCTATTTATGCAATTTTGCTGTAAAATCGTGCGATTGCGGAGAAATAAGGGCCTGAGTTCCGCCAAGCTACAAAACAGCTCGATTTTCTATAACATAAAGGACTCCAGTTCCCTTACGTGGCTTGAGGTGTTGCCAAGCGGTGGCAAGCGAAGTGATCACTGTCACATTTTTGATTGACAGCATTTATTTTTTTAGGGAGTATAAAGGTAAGACGGTAAAGATTGAAAGGTGACTCAATGGCCCAAACAGAAAACGACTTAGCGGTAAAACTGGATAACACGACAGAAATCATGCCACCCATAGAGGAAAAGGTTAAGCCTTACGGTTTTGGCGGTTGGCTTTACTTGGTAGCGTTAGGCCTCCTATTAACTTTCGGGAGCTCCTTCTACTATTTGCTGGATACGATACTACCCGTTTACCAAAGTGGACAGTTGTCCCAATTCTATGAGGAAAACTGGAAATATGTTTTTATTATCATTTATGAGACAGCCATGAATTTATTTTATGTGATTTTTCCAGTCATCATTGGTTATTGTATGTTGAAAAAAAAGAAGCTATTGAAATATATGGCGATATATTTTTACTTGATTAACTTTGCTGCTAATGTTGGCTATTATTTTATTTCAAACTCCATTGAGGAAATGGCGACTCAAGAACTAATGGGGGAACAAGGCAGAAATATTGTTAAATCATTCGTTACTTGTTTAATCTGGATCCCTTACTTTATCAATTCAAAACGAGTGAAAAATACATATACGAATTAAGGGAAAAGGCAGCCCGTCTAACCAGATCGGCTGCCTTTAGTCCTCTTACCATTTTATCCCTCTAATGAGCCGAATGATCTCTTCCTGCTCCTCGCCGCTAATCAGCCATGTCCGGATTTCGTTGATGATTCTATCCATATTCGTATAACCTTTAGCCAGTCCGTTTAATCTTGCAGCTAAGGTTGCGTTGGTCAGTTCTTCTTCCGTCGGAAAAAGAGTTCGCAACTTGCCGATGGCATCGGGATACCGCTTCAAATAATATTTCTGATGCCTGTCCTCAGCAAGGTAAAAGCCTCTGAAAGGAGCAACCTCGGTGTCCGGCATGTCTTTTCCTTGTTCCTGGCTGTTCACCATGACCTTCCGAATGATATCCAACTGTGAGGAATCGCGATAGAAGACCAAAGATCTGTACTGCCGGCCTTTGTAATCATTTATATTGACCGGATTATGGTTGCCCCAGAACACGTGCAGGATGGCTTCCAAACTCACAATGTTGGAATCGAAGTCCATTTCGACGGTTTCGGAGTGGTCTCCAAGCTGCCGGTATGTGGGGTTCTCTGTCGTTCCTCCGGCAAATCCCACACGTGTTCTCGTGATGCCGGCCAGCTGCCCGAACAAGGCATCCGGGCTCCAGAAGCACCCCATCCCCAGGGTTATCGTTTGGTTGTTGCTGTTATTCATCAAACTCATCTCCTTATCGCGACTGGACTTGCTCCGTACCGCTTCTCGCTCTAAGAAACATGCGAAGGGACAATAGAAGCATCAACACGCTGATGATCACGCACCCGATAATCAAGCTGTGAAAGTGTGCGGTCGTGATTTGCGTGCTGAAAACCGTTCCGAGCAAGCTCGAAGATAATATGGTTCCCATAAACCGAGAAGTCATGAACATACCCGAGGCAATGCCGGTCTCTGCCGTTGTAACGTAAGAATACAGGGCTGTCTGCAGCCCGAGATTCTGAAACCCGTTGCTGATGCCAAGTACGGATAAGCAGATAAAAATCCAAACCGCTGTGGAACTGTCGTGAATTGTTAGCAGCAGGGAGGTTCCAGCCACAACGAAGAGCGTACCGACGAGCAGCGGAGTTCGCGAACCGGAACGGTCAATCCACCTTCCCACAAGGGGGGTGACGAGGATGCCGAAGCCTGAAATGGACAGCATGATGAATCCCACTTCTTGCCCATTGTAATGCCGTACCTGCTGCAAATACGAAGGGATCCCAAACATAATCGAGTAAAACACAATATTGACTAGAATGAATTGCAAATAAACGAAACAAACGTCGACATTCCGTTTTAGGAACAGGACATCAATAAACGGCTGCTTTCGCTTGGCTTCATACCAGTAAAAACCCGCGCTGAGCACCAGACTAAGCAGGAGCAGCAGCCAGTTGACACCGGATTTGAACGATAGGAAAAAGAACAGCCAGCTAAAAATCAGCGCAGTAAAAAAGACGATGCCTGTTATGTCCAAAGAACCTGCACCTGCCTTCTTACTTGGTGTATCCTTAGGCATCATTCGCAGAGCGAGTACGAATGACACGACGATAAAAGGAAAATTAATAAGAAAAATAGACGGCCAGTCGCTATATTGGATCAAAAATCCTCCGAGCGATGGACCTAGAGCCGCCGAGGTGGAGGAGAACACGGACATGACACTTAGCGCTCTCGCCTGATTCGTCGTGATAACCGAGCGGATGATGCCCATGCCATTGGGGAATAGGGCGGAACTGCCGATCGCTTGAATGACACGAAACGTCATCAGCCAGCCAAAGCTCGTTGAAAGCGGCGCCAGCATGGAGGAAACGGTGATGAGGGCGAGTCCGAGCATGAAGATTTTTTTGCGGCCGAATAGATCGCCGACCTTCCCCATGACGGGCTGTGCGACGGCACTAGCCACATAGTAAGTTGCAATGAGCCAAGAAATCGAGGCATACGTGACATGAAACTCCTCCTGCAGCCTGGAAAAAGCGACGGAAATCATGGTCGTGTTCAAAGGGTTAAGCAGTGTCCCCAAAGCTACAGCTGTTATGAGCCATAGATGGCCGGTTTTGTTTGATTTGGCGGTATTTGACAAGAAGATGAACTCCTTTCAATGGTGCTGCAATCTAACATAAGTAATTTTTAATTGCCAATTTATGTTTAAAAGGAGATATACGCTTGCGCATGATTGTATAAGTAGGCCCGATCCAAGATATATTTTTGATCCTTGTGCAGTTGTGAAACTGGTTCAGTTTGTTCAATTAGATCCTGTAAGGCAGACTCCATCAACTCTTTTCTCACGGGTCCCCATGACCCTTGTTTTAATTGTGTATAGTTCATACTTTCGGTCAAAGTCAGCCCTTTTATCCGCTGGAATAGAGCAACCCACGTAGTCAAATCGCACTTCAGGCTTCCAGAAGGGATTGCAAATTCCTTGAAGCCAACAGCTCCCGCATCTGTGGAAATAGCAAGAAGCCCATAGATATGTTCGACTTCGTTTCCAAGCTGCAGCTTATTAATAAGCTCATGGTCATATCGAAAACATTCGATGCGGGTAATCTTGACTGTTGCTTGCAGCAGAGCGATTTGAAGAGGGGGGTGATCCTGGCAAGTCTGGGCGGTTTCAATCGTACTAATTCTCTCATTCATTGTGATTGACATCTTGTCACATCCTTAAACAAGTGTAATAGCTCGAAAAAGCAAAAATGACCTTCTCCGGAAACAGAGAAAGGTCATAGGAATTCAAAGTCATCGCCTCGCTCTTATCTCCCAGATTCGCTAGCCTAACACAGCGTCTCCGCAAGAATTAGCACCGTGCATTCCTTTGTTAACAAAGGTTTGTCGGTTGCCGGGTATCATCGGGCTAGTCCCTCCACCTACTCTTGATAAGAAAAATCAACCTATTCGATTACGTTCAATATTACTACAAAGCACTCTGTTGTCAAGGATAAAATTCGAGTCAAATATTTACAAAATTAATAAATGAAATAGTTAATTAATTTAATACAAGCTAACTATCATGAGGATAGATGACATCCAATTTTAGTGAAAGAAGGAGCGATCTTTATGAAACTAGTCGTAATGGGAGATTTGCATTATCACGAAATTGACGAAACAGTTCCAGGTTGGTTGGAAGCACGGAATGAATTCTATGAAACTCTGCTGGGACGATTTTTAGAATTGGAAGGTGAGGCTCATATTTCCCTGGGGGATTTGACGAATTACGGGCATTCCTCGGAGCTTCGTGAAGTGTACGCGTTGCTGCGTGAAAGTGATAGAACGTTCTACCATGCTTTGGGCAACCATGATCTGTATGCTCAAACAAGAAGGGAAGTTCTCGAAATAACGGGACAGCCTCGCTATCACGCTGTAGAAAACGAGAAAGCCATCCTTGTATTCCTGGATACAGCTAAAGAAATGGATTTTGAGGATTGGGGTGGCTGGGTCGATGAAGAACAATTGGCATGGTTTGAAGAGGTCATAACGGCATCGGGGACGAAACCAGTCTTAGTTTTTGCTCATCATCCGGTACATAACACGACAACCAATTCCGATAAAGATAAAGGTTCCATTCACCCAAACATCGATATGTGGAAGATCTTAAGCAAGAAAGAAGGCGTAGGGATCTATTTTAACGGGCATACGCACATTGATTCTATTGTTAAGCAAAATAATTGGACGTTTGTTCAACTATCTGCTTGTCTTGATCAGCATGGTCTGCGAATTGTGGACGTTGAGCAGGATGAAATTCGTATCTCGGCTATTGATTTTACGGATGCAGCTCTGACAGGGAATGTTGAGATGTTATACAACAATATGAAACATTTTAGACATAATGCCAGCGCACGTGGGACAGATTCAGAACGGGCGTGCATCGTCTCTTTGCGAATAGAAGCGGAACAACGATAGTTTCTGATCAGAGGAGGTCTTGATGGATGAAAAAGCTTAAGCAGGATGAAGGCGGAATGTTTTTTGAAAGATTAAGCACACACCGAATGGTGGCTTCCATCAAGGAGCCAAAACAAATCGAAATTGCCTTATCTCTTAAACACCAATTAAGCGGCGTATTTCTCTTAACCGGTCATATCGGCGTCATTAAAGGTTATGTAGATTTGTTCAATAAGCACCAGCTGCCAGTCTTTCTGCATTTGGAGAAAATAGGCGGCTTAAGTACCGACTCTTATGGCATGGACTACTTGGCCAAAGTGATTAAACCAACCGGCATTATTACGACGAAAACGAATGTTGTAAAAACAGCGAAAAAAATGGGTTTGCTCGCCATTCAACGCTTCTTCCTGGTCGATACGGAAGGCGTGGAGAACATATTCAAAAGTCTTGCTCAAGTGGAGCCGGACATCATTGAGGTCATGCCGGCACGGATTCCGCAGATGATCGGAGAGATCAAGAAGTTCACGACCCTTCCCATTATTACAGGCGGTTTGGTGTACGAACGAAGCCAGGTTATGGATGGATTTAAACACGGTGCAACGGCGGTATCTGCTTCGAAAACGGATTTATGGCGAGAGATCTATACGACGGAAGAAAACATCATTCGGAATATTGGTTGATGGAATAATTTTCATAATATTAATAACTACTTAACACTCATTTAATACTGGGCGATTATGATGAAGCCAGACAAGTAAATAGTAATAGGTTGGAGTAGTGGAGAAGCCTGATTAGCGGCCGACTTGAAGTCGGCGGTTGATTTAGGCTTCTTTCTTTTTGGCTTCATACTAAAAAATTGGGAGGAACTACAAATGTTTAAGAAAAAATTAGTATCGATTCTTGCGGTAAGTTCAATCATCATGCTTTCAGCATGCGGAACAGGTGGTGCGGGAGACAAGGCGGCTTCGGGTTCAGCAAATACAGCTTCCTCTCCACAAGGCAAAATCGTTATTAAATATTGGACAGCTAACGGTGGAAAAATTGAAGAAGCCAAACAGAACTTGGTGAAAAAGTTTAATGAGTCACAGAGCAAAATTGAAGTTCAGCAAGCAAACCAAGGCAACTACGATGATCTTCATGCGAAAGTGCAAGCGGCATTCGCTGCTGGGAACGCACCTGCCGTTTTTGACCTCGAGATTGCCTCTACCGGGATTTTCGCCCGCTCAGGGATGCTTGTAGATTTGACTCCTCTTGCAGCGAGGGATGAGGCACAAGTCAATATTAAGGATTTTAACCCTGGTCTTATGGGGAATGCGTATATCGATGGCAAGCTGTATGGGATTCCATTTATGAGAAGCACCCCGATCTTTTACAAAAATGTCACGATGCTAAAAGATGCCGGTTTGGACCCTGCCGGTCCGAAAAACTGGAAGGAATTAGAGGAATATTCCCGCGTTCTGAAAGCAAAAGGGAAGACACCGATGACGATGGCCGTTGGCGTTTGGGAATACGAGGCGCTTGTTGCTCAAAGCGGTGGTAAGGTACTAAGCGAGGACGGGAAAAAAGCTGCATTTAACTCCCCTGAAGGCGTTGCACCTGTAGAGTTTTGGAAGAAGATGTCCGATGACGGTTTGATCAAGTTTACGGTAGGAAAGACAGCAGGTGCTGACGCTGAGAAAGATTGGACCAACCAAATTTCCGCTTTTAAAATCGGATCTACGGCAGGCGTTTCAGCAAGCTTAGAGGTTGCGAAAGGAAATAACTTCGTAATGGCAACCGACTTTATGCCTGCTAATAAATCGTATGGAGTTCCAACAGGCGGATGCCAATTGGCCATCACGTCCAAGCAGAATGATGCTGAAAAAGAAGCGACTTGGGAGTTTGTGAAGTTCATGACATCCAAAGAAAACACGATCTATCAGCATAAATATGTTGGATACCTGCCTAACCGTCTATCTGCTTTGCAAAGCGATGAGCTGCAAAACTACTATAAAGAGTTCCCGCAATACAAAGTAGCTTCCGATCAATTACAGTATGCCGTCATGCGTCCGAACGCAAATGCCTACGCTGAAGTTTCAAAAACGATCATTGATGCTATGACGAAAGCCATCCTTGAAAAAGATGTCAAACCGCAAGATGCCATGAACGAGGCTGCGGAAAAAGCGAATAAATTGTTGAGCAAGTAATCCTGGTAAGGAGATGAACGTATGGCCAAGATCCAACTAGTCAATATTGGCAAAAAATATAAAGACGATACGATTATCAGCGGTCTGAATCTGACGATCAAAGATGGGTCATTTACCGTGCTTGTCGGCCCATCCGGCTGCGGCAAATCAACCACCTTGCGCATGATTGCAGGACTTGAAAAACAGACCGAAGGACAAATATGGATTGGCGACAAATGTGTAAATGATACGCAGCCTGGGCTTAGGGATGTCGCCATGGTTTTCCAAAACTATGCGTTATATCCAACCATGACCGTACGTGAAAATATCGAGTTCGGGCTCAAGAACAGAAAAGTACCCAAAATGGAGCGGGAAACCTTGATCCGCGATATCTGTGAAATTGTGGCGTTAACGCCTCATCTGGACAAAAAGCCGCAAAACTTATCTGGGGGCCAGCGTCAGAGGGTGGCGTTAGCCCGGGCGATGGTCAAGAAACCAAAGGTATTTATTTTGGATGAGCCGCTCTCCAATCTGGACGCCAAGCTGCGCAACCAGATGAGAACGGAGTTGATTCAGCTTCATAAAAGGCTGGGCAGCACATTTGTTTATGTTACCCATGATCAAGTGGAAGCGATGTCGATGGGCGATGAGATCGTCGTTATGAATAAAGGAGTTATTCAGCAGTCGGATTCTCCTTTGAAGCTTTATAACGATCCGGTGAATGTTTTCACAGCACAGTTTATCGGTACTCCGGCTATTAATATTTTTGATTATGGCCATGTTCAAGGGTTAAAGGTAGAGGCAGCTTCGGAGATCGGGTATATCGGTTTCCGGGCTGAACATGCAGTGATGTCTCCGAAGGATCGCACAGACGGGTTTGTTGTGGAAGGTGAAATTATTACCAGAGAAAGCCTGGGAGCGGAAAATATTTATCAGATCGATTCACACATGGGGACGTTTTTCGTCAAAACCTTTCTTACCGCTTTGGAAACGAATGATCATATTAACGTATTGATTCCTTATGATCAGCTTTACTATTTTGACTTAGAGGGCCAAAGAATTCGCGACATATCCAGACATGTCCAACGTGAGAAAATCCTTGTAGCTGGCGGCGGTGTTTAATATGACCATATGGGGAAAACTGCGTCCGTACGCCATGGTGGCTCCAGCCATTACTGTGTTTTCGTTGTTTTTTATCTATCCGATCCTTTATATGATGTACCTGAGTGTGTATGATTGGAATTTTATTAGCCCTAACAAGAACTTTGTCGGGATGCAGAACTTTACGGATCTCTTAACGGAAAAAGAATTTATACAAGTAATAAACAACACATCCATCTATACCGTTTTGACGGTTACGTTCATCATTGGACTTTCCTTAATTTTGGCGCTTTGGCTGAATAAAACGGGTGTGTTCCAAAGTTTTGTGCAAGGAGCGATCTTCAGTCCGCATATCGTTTCTTGGGTATCCATCTCCATGATCTGGGCTTGGGTGATGGACCCGCAGTATGGTTTATTAAACTGGTTTATCGGTTTGTTTGGCTTTGCCAAGCTCGCCTGGCTCTCCTCGCAAAAGACATCTCTGATTTCGTTAGTTATCGTCGCCGTCTGGAAGGGGCTTGGCTACAATACCCTGGTATTTATCGCCGGATTGCAAAGCATACCGAAGGACATCTACGAAGCGGCAGCACTGGATCGATCCAAACCTTGGACGACTTTTTACAAATTGATCCTTCCGATGCTTTCGCCTACCATCTTTTTCCTCGTGATCATCAATATGATTGGATCTTTTCAGGTTTTCGAGACGATCGCGATCATGACGCAAGGTGGGCCGGTTAACACAACGAATACCCTTGTTTATTACATATACGAATACGGTTTCCGGTTCTTTAAAATTGGTTACGCCTCTGCGGCGGGAGTCATCCTGTTGTTCATTGTCGGCGTGCTAACCATCATCTACTTTAAACTGATGTCCAAACGTGTACATTATCAATAAAAGGAAGTGACTCCATTGAAAGCTGAACAGATCATGGAAGCGGATCGCACGTTGTTATATGTAAACAGCAAAGAAGAAATTGCATCAAAAATACTTCAATATATAACCCGTGCAATAAGCGTGATTGGCATGATTGCGTTAGTCCTTATTTTTGCAATGCCATTCATATGGATGCTCTCTACTTCTCTTAAAACGCTGCCTGAAACGATGATTTTTCCGCCAAATTGGATCCCAAAACAGTTCATTTGGAGCAATTACGCCAAAGCTTGGGGATCAGGTCCATTCTTGCACTATATTTCGAACAGTATCATCATCTCGATCAGTATTCTCGTTTTGCAGATGCTTACGATTATTCCAGCGGCTTATGCCTTTGCTCGCTATAAGTTTAAAGCGTCGGGAATTTTATTCGGCATGGTGATGGTGACTTTAATGATCCCGTCGCAATTAATTTTCTTGCCTGTTTATTTACAGTTGAGCGCTTGGAAGCTGCTGAATACGCATCTTGCTCTTATTCTTCCCTTCGCGTCCAGCGCCTTCGGCATTTTCCTCCTGCGGCAATCGTTTAAACAAGTGCAGGAAGAATTGATTGAAGCAGCGCGGCTCGACAGCGCCAAAGAGTGGCAAATTATTATGAAATTAATGGTGCCTATGGCGAAGCCGGTGCTGGCGACCTTTGCTTTGTTCAGCTTTATCGCGCATTGGAACGATTATTTCTGGCCGCTTGTTATGACGACAGACGATGTTGCGCGGACGCTGCCCCTAGGGATTGCCAAGATCCGGGAAGAAGAAGGGGTCGCGAATTGGAACGTGCTTATGGCGGGGAATATGATTCTGGTAACGCCGATTCTCATTGCCTTCTTTTTTGCCCAAAAACATATTATTCGGGCTTTCGTGTACACAGGGGTCAAATAATCCGTTGAAAATTAGATAGGATGGCGAGGGAGGCGTGATCAATTGGGATCATGCCTTTTTCTTTTGAAATCGATGAACATGTGATTTTTATCACATACATCTCTTTTTCTAAAAGCTACAATAAAAGCATAAAAGAAAAAGGAGATGGTTCGGATGATGAAGTGGCTCAGAGAGAATAAGTACGCAGCAATGTTATTGACACTCGTTCGGTTGTATGTAGGGTGGGCATGGATGGTAGCCGGATGGCACAAAATAACCGGCGAAAAGGCATTTGACGCTACAGGCTACTTGAAAGGTGCGATTGCGAAGCCGGTTCTTGAGACAGGTACAACGGATTTAGTCTATGGCAACTTTGTAGCTTTCTTGAAAAACTTCGCGCTGCCGCATGTTGGCATCTTCAATGTAGTCATTCCTTGGGGAGAATTATTGGTCGGATTGGGGCTTCTGTTGGGAGCTCTGACAACAACAGCGATTTTCTTCGGACTAATCATGAACTTCATGTATATGTTCGCAGGAACAGTTAGCACGAATCCTTGGTTAGTGCTGCTTGGTTTCATTGTCATTGCAGCTGGTGCCAATGCAGGGAAATTTGGGGTAGATCACTTAATCTTACCGTATTTGCACAAATGGTTCGATAAGATCGTTAACAGGTTTCATTTAACATTTAAGCTTAGATAACATGAGGGTAGAATCAAATGAACAAAATTCAGCAAAGCGCCTGTTCTTCCACTCATAGATGGAGAGAAGATCAGGTGCTTTCGTATAAATAACTTGGGAGGGATCAGGCATGGAGGTTAATGTGGGAAGTCGCCCTATCGGACTCGCTTCTTCGAATCCGGCCAAACTTGCTTATGCAACGGACCGTTTGGCCGATGAACATGAACAATTGCGCAGACAATTACGGAATCTCGAAGCGAGTGCCAAAGAAGTGAGCTGGATCGATGATACGGCGGAAGGCATGCACATTCTTCAAGATTTAAGACTGAAGGCAGCGCATTTCGAGGAGGACTTGGAGCGGCATGCCGCGTGGGAAGAACAGGAGTTGTACCCTTTCCTGATCAACTACTTTCATAGTCAGCAAGCGCCTACGATTATGCCATCCTTTTGGGTTCTGGAAAAAGATCATCAATTGGGAGTTTCATTTCTTCATTCGTTCAAGGAGGCCGTTGTCGATATAACGCCTATTTTCAATAAAAAACAGTTAACCGAAACGGCCTCATACCTCCTGCAGGCGTGTTTGATATTAAATGATCATCTCACCATGGAAGAACAGTTTGTTCTGCCTTTAACGGATAGGGTGCTAATGGATCTGGAATCCTTCTTTTCATAGGAGATATGTGGCGAGGAGATTGGGGCTATTACATTCTGCATATTTCTAACGGACAGTTTTCACAATGACAAATATTTCGCAGATAGTCTACATTTTTAATAACAATTTGACCATTGCGATAGGTAATCGCATCTTCTTTCCTCATTTCGCTTAACATCCGGTTGACACCTTCGCGTGTAGAACCAATCATATCCGCCATTTCTGTGTTGCTAAGCTTATAATTGATCAAGGTATGTTCGCCTGAAGGAACTCCATAGGAGTTACTAAGTCTTATTAACAAAGAACAAAGCGCCCCGGGCTTCCCATACATCATTAAATCGCGAAATTTGGTTTCGGTCATCCGGTGCATGAGCCCCATCCATTTCATGAATTCAATAGCCAGATCACCGTGCTGCTGCAGCAGGTTCTCCAAGTCTTTGCGCATGATGACCCCAACTTTGCAGTCAGCGGTAACTTCGGCACTGAAGTTTTGCACGGAATTCTGAAAGGGGTCTATTTGCCCGAATAAGTCACCTGTTTGATGCAAATGCAAGATGAGGTTTTTGCCTGTTTCTGATGTTTTGGTGATGCGGACTCCGCCTTGGAAGACGTAGAACAATCGGTCTGCTGGTTCACTTTCCCAGAACAGGTACTCGCCTTTTTTGGCCAGCTTCATCTGCATAGCGTTTTTCAATCTATCTAAATTAGTCTCAGAGAAAAATTTCATCATAGTGGATCAGCTCCTCCACGGTTTTTGGCTATCTTCATGATAGTCTTTTTTAACACTTTTGTTTATCAGGAGATTCACTGATTTATGAACTCTTTTCCTGATACCGAAGTCAGGGTTTTCCCTGACAGACAAGTAGGATGGAACCGTCTACAATGGTAGTAGAAGCGATTTCGTACGGATTCATAAAGATTGGAAGTGGTATAATGGCAACCGGTCAAGTGAACATCATGGAGGTTTTAACACGACTTCGAGATATGACGTCAAGCGATTTCGTCGCATTGGCTCCTTTCGTCGATCAACCAGCGCGTAAGCGTTGGATGTACATATTGGGAAACAAAAATGATCGCTGTCAGCAAATGGCCATAAAAATGGGGGAAGGGCTCGCGGGCGCAGCCTTGCGGCTGGGCAGATGGGTTAAACTCGATGCGGCCAATCCGAGAGCAGCGCAAGAAAGGCGCGAATGCCCCGTCATGCTTGCCGAGCAATTGCAGACTGCTGCCGCATTCCCGCTCATCAGGGGTCCTTCTACTTCTACGGGGATGAAGGGACTGCTTTTTATTGGAAGACGCACGGATCAGGGCTATGAAGAAAACGAGATAAAAGCCATTCTGGATAACCTCGAAAGGTTAGTAACCTATATAGAGAGACCTTGCGAGGAAGCCTCGCGATGAATGGCGTTTCTGGATGAGGCTTTTTTTGTTATGATGGGAAAAGGAAATGAGGCTTAAACCGCGGAGTAGCCGCTGAAAGGGGGAAGGAAATGCTAAAGATTCTGGTTGTGGATGACCATGCCATCGTAAGATCGGGGCTTGTTATGCTGCTAAACGGCAAGCATGATATGGAAGTGGTCGGCGAAGCTGCCGCTGGTGAAGAAGGCATTCAGGCCGCCCGGATGCTTATGCCGGATGTCGTGTTAATGGATCTAAGCATGCCTCCAGGTATGGACGGACTTACTGCAACTGAAAAATTAAAGCAATTAATGCCAGACATGGCGATTTTAATTCTTACGATGCATGATGACGATGAATACTTGTTCAGGGCTATACACGTTGGGGCGTCCGGTTATATTTTGAAAAGCGCTCCGCATGAAGAGTTATTGACAGCCATTCGCTCCGTTGCGGCAGGAAATGCTTATTTATATCCGACGGCTACCAAAAGGCTGATGAACGAATACATGGAGCGCATGAAGAGCGGGGAGAATTCCGGCCCGTATGAATCGCTTTCCGAGCGTGAAAGAGAAGTTTTGGCACGTATTGCGAAAGGTTTCTCCAATAAAGAAATTGCAGAGCAATTGGTAATTAGTGTAAAGACGGTGGAATCTCATAAAAGCAATGTCATGGAAAAGTTAGGGTTAAAAACACGCCCGGAATTAGTGAAATATGCGGCTAAGAAGGGGCTGTTGAACTTTGAATAAGGAGCATATGCCGGAATCGGAGCTATTGCAGGACTTGAAACAATCCCTCAAGCAGCTATCCGATGTGAAGTTTGCTCTTGATGAGTCTTCCATCGTTGCTGGTACGGATGCCAAAGGCAAGATTCTTTATGTCAATGATAAGTTCTGTAAAATCTCGCAATATGCCAGGTCTGAACTCCTTGGCAAAGACCATCGGATTATTAATTCCGGTTATCATGATAAAGCGTTCATGGCGGATTTATGGGCAACGATTTCTGCAGGCAAAGTCTGGCACGGTGAGATCAAAAATAGAGCGAAAGACGGTACATTTTATTGGGTCGATACGACGATTGTCCCTTTTGTGGATGAACAAGGCCGGGCTTATCAATACTTAGCGATCCGTAATGAAGTAACGCAATTGAAGCGGGTAGAGGAAGAGCTGCAGCTGATGATGTCGCAGGTCATGCAGATTCAAGAGGAGGAACGCAGGAAATTCTCGCGAGAATTGCATGATGGCATTGGTCAAAGCCTGTTCTCTTTGTTGATCCAAATGGACCGGCTCATTGGAGACGAACCGGAATCCGAGATAGGGCATCTCCGGCAAAATGTTTCAGCCATCATCGAAGAGGTGCGCAGTCTGGCGTGGAAAATTCGGCCATCCGTTTTGGATGATCTCGGCGTTGTTCCTGCGATTCGCACGCATATCGAGAACTACACGGATCACTATGGCATTCGAGTGAAACTGGATAGCAATTTACGTAAGAGATTAGGGGCGCTAGAGGAGACTACGATCTATAGGGTTATTCAGGAGGCTCTTACTAACATTGCGAAATATGCGGATGTGTCGGAGGCTAGTGTCCTTGTCCACGAGAAGGAATCAGCTGTAGAAGTGGAGATCTCGGATAAGGGAAAAGGCTTCGAAAGCGGACGGAATTCTAAAGGCGTTGGCCTTTTTAGCATGGAGGAAAGAGCAAAAAGTATCGGAGGCAAGCTGGATATTCTCTCTGAAATGGGGAAAGGCACGAGAGTGCGGTTAACTATTCCCCGTAAGGTCGATTGATTTAACTGCGGGGGAACTACAGTCCCTTATTTCTCGGAAAGGGCATGTTTTTCACAGGCGAGGGGAACTACAAGCCTCTATTTCTCTGGTTTTAGCTGAAAAACGAGCTATGGCGGAGAAATAAGATCTTGTAGTTCTGCTCAGATGGAAAAATGCACGTTTTTCTCCGAATAGCGAACTCCAGTTCCCATTCTCAGCCTGCACGCCTGCTCCAAGTGACTTATTTGCTCAGCATGACTGCCTCGCGCCAAGTGACTAATCTGCTCAGCATGACTGCCTCGCGCCAAGTGACTAATCTGCTCAGCATGACTGCCTCGCGTCAAGTGACTAATCTGCTCAGCCTGCCCGCCTCGCGTCAAGTAACTAATCCGCTCAGCCTGCCCGCCTCGCACCAAGTGACCAATCCGCTCCTCAAGCCTATCTCGCGTCAAGTAACCAATCCGCTCAGCCCGCCCGCCTGTGCCAGGGAACCTCGCCCCTTTGTTTATGTTGTACTCTGTACAACATAAAACAGCTTTTAACCCCAGCACCCCGATCTTCATTGCACAAAGTACAATGATTTCAACCCAAATAGCGCGAAAACTGCGCTATCCTGCCCGAATCGTTGCACAGAGTACAACGTAGAAGGCGGCAGCTGCCGATTCGAGGCCTCTATGCTGCACAAAGTGCAACATAGAGGAGGCCTTGGCCAATATTAGGGCTGTTAAAAGTACCCTCAGAAACATCTCTCCAGCTAACTCACTTTTTGATCGAATCGTCTATGATTATGGATGGAATCCCCCATTATTAATTTCAATAATTGGAGTATCTTTAATGAAAGTAGAAGCCCCTTCTTTGTTATTACCTCGTACATATACTTCCGAATTTCATGAAAACGTTACCAAAAACCTGAGGTTTCGTGGGGTTTTGACCTCCGCCATGCGTCGGCGACACCGAGCCGGTTGGAAACTGCTGATCCACATATATGCCATTCCTATTTTCTGTGAAGGGGGTGATGTTAGCCCGCTCATTGTCCAACTCGTAAGGAAAGATGTTCTTAGACTGGCCAATCGAAAATATGCCATGGAGGTGTCGATTCTCTTGCGTAAAAAGGGTAATCAGATTTCGCTAGTGTTAATCTTAGCGCTGCTTTTCAATGTGCTCATGATCTGCCCTGATAACGTTCCGACGGTATCAGCGGAAAGCGGAAGTTCTTCAGTCACGGATAATAGTTATGAACCCGTTTCGGTTTTTGATAAAGACTTTACTACCACGCCTCTAGGATTAACAGGCTCCGATCTTGGATTCGATTACTCCTCCTATACGTCAGGCTCGGCTTCGGCCGTCATTGAAGCAGATCCCTATACAGGGACTCGAGCTCTTCATCTGAAAGCAAATGGTATTGTTACGGATGGAGCATTAAGAAATGAATTTCAAATCAGCAAGACCTTCGGAGAGCCCTACACAGGAACAATTTCTACGGAAATTACGTTCATGCAAACCGGTACGAAAAAGGATGATCGCATCATTCAGTTTTTTCCATCATCCGGCACAACGTTCCTGGTTGGAGCAGGTGTGACGGCGAGTAAAGGTTTGGGCTACCTTTTATCGACAGCGCCTTCAGGTTCGTTAGGTGCGTATGAGCTAGGAGAATGGCATACCATTCGCTTGGATTTTAATACAGTTTCCCAAAAATACAGCTTGTACTACGATGGGAATATTGTGCAAGCCCGCAACAATATGAACAAAAGTCTCCCTATCTACAATCTCAGGAGATTGGTTATTGCTGCGCCCGGCACTTCCGGGGATCTTTGGATTCGAGGCGTTAGAGTCACTCATTCACCCTTCATGCCTGAGCCACCGGCACCGAAAATCGTTACTTCCGGATCGCGTAATTCGCGCGTCATGTGGACATCGGAGCACTATGCCTATGCATCAAAGTACCGGCTTCGCATTAAGCTGAAGGGCGAATCGGATTGGAGGCCGATCGGGAATGCGACAACCTTGTATAAAGATTATACGGGAACCAATCTTATTCCGGCTTCCGATATTAACGCCTATTACGATATAACGAAATCCGCATCTACACCATTAGTAAATGGTCAACCGTATACGTTAGGCTTATCTGTTGTTACACGCGATGAATCAGGTGTGTACAACAATGGCGTGCCAAGAGATTTTGAAAGTAAAATAACGGAATTTGATGGTACGCCTTATGCAACAACACCGCTCCCGACACCGGATACAAGCGTGGTTGGGGAACTCACGTCCTATGCGAATTATTATGGATATATGTGGAAGCTGCAAGCGGGATCGACGATAGGAGACTATCCATTTGCAGATAATACCTTAATCCAGTTCGCAGAAATTCCAAGTAAATATGCAAGCATGGAACGAATCGTTACCACGCACAAGGACGTGATGAGATACCCCTTGGGCGCTGATGGTGCCGTACAAAATCAGATCATCGGCTTCAATGCGAAGGACAAAGCGACCGTCTATGTGGCCATGGATAAAAACGCAATCCTGCCCGCATGGCTGGCCGATTGGACCAACACCGGTGATGTGATTAAGATGACAGGTGCGACATCGGGATACACATTTAATATTTATAAAAAGAATTTTGCCGCCGGTTCTTCCGTGCTGCTGGGCTATAACGATTACGCCAATTTCGATCTGTCCCAGAACGCCGGCTATTTTGCAATGGTAGAAAGAGCCACAACGGGATTGAAGCTAAATCCAGTGACGGAATGGGTCAATACATCCGCGTATGCTTTAACTGGTTCAGTTAGCGAGAGTGTCTATTTATCGGTGTATCAAAATAAAACGCCTATTACGCTTCCGAACAATGGATTTATTAACGGAGGGAACTTCGAATTGAATGTAAACCTGGTACCCGGTGCCAATTTATTTGAAGTTTATGCAAAACGTGATAAATCAACGTTCTTCGATCGTGTCGATGCCACAATCAATCAGGACAGTATTATTCCCGATATTCGCATTGCAACGCCTCCTACCACAGTTAGAGATGCCGTCTATACGCTTACAGGCTCGTTAAGTAAAGCAGCAAGATTAACCATTAAATTAAATGGCGAGAGTGTTGTCGATGCTGTTTATCAGCAAGCAGATGCGTTTTTCTCATATCCATTAACTTTACAAGAGGGAAATAACGCAATAGAAGTTTCTACTGTCGATTTAGCTGGTAATACCAATAAAGCCAGTTACACAATTGCTTACATATTCTGGGCAGGACAAGGTGCAATCCATGATATGAAAGGAAATCTTGTACATACGCTAGAGCCTTCAAAGGATATCTATGCCGAAAAGAAAGTCGTCAACACAACGGGGGCAGATAAACAGCTTACGTTATGGTTTGTTCTGTATAATGCCGACAATGCGATGATTGATTTTGCCTCTTCGGTTGCGGAGCTTAAGCCTGGAGAAACAAGGACTTTAGGCGCTGGATTCACGCTTCCGGCTGAAGTCACGAATTATAAAGTCAAAGTATTCATTTGGGACAGCTCGAATAACATTGTCGGACAAAGCCCGCTCGCTGAGGAGCTCGTCGTGCAGTAATTATTGATTAGGAGGAAAGCATCATGAAGAAAGCCCTAACGTTAGGGATAAGCTTTTTACTCATGTTGAATGTTCATCTATTGCCTGCAGCGACCGTTGTGAATGCTGCCGCATCGACATCCAGTAACCAAACCCAGGTGACAGCACCGATAGATGCAGCTGCGATTGCCAATGACGGCAGTGTTGAACTGTCGTGGTCCCTTGTACCCGGCGCAACGACGTATGCTGTAAAAAGAAGTACGGAAAGCGGCGGCACTTTTACGACGTTAACCAGTTCTTTAACTGCGTCTTCGTATGTGGATACAAGCGTTACGAATGGCACTATATATTACTATATGGTTACTGCGTTGAACGCAAGCGGAGAGATTAACGCCAGCGAGGAAATTGTTGCAAATCCTGCTATGGTTTTGACCGTGGCTCAGAACGGAACCGGTGATTTCTCCAGTATTAAGTCTGCTCTTGAATCGATCCCCAGCAACAACACATCTCGTAAGATTATCTACATCAAAGAAGGTTCATATAACGAAAAAATTTCCGTTACTGTGCCTTATGTTGCTTTAATCGGCGCAGGTAAAGATAAAACGAAAATCTTTTATAACGACAATGAATTCACACCGACCTCGAGCGGCGCGACCTCAACCTTAGCGGCTTTAGATACGGCAACGCTTACAGTCGGAGGAACCAAGGATCGATCGGATGGCACAAGAGCTGCAGCGACCAATTTTTATGCAGCCAACTTAACCATCGAGAACTCCTCCGACGTTACGAAAGGCAGGGCATTAGCAGCACGTGTCATTGCAGATCAAGTTGTCTTTGAAAATGTCCGATTTGTCGGTTACCAAGACACACTTTACACAGGCGTCACCTATTACGACAAAACCAGCAGGCAATATTATCGCAATTGTGAGATCAAGGGTTCCGTTGACTTTATTTATGGACCGGCAACTGCGGCTGTTTTTGACCACTCTGACATTATAAGTATAAACGGTCCTTCGCGTTCCGGAGGGTATATCACAGCTGCAGCTACGCAGAATCCAACCGGCGATCTTCCCGGTATCGTATTTATGAACTCCCGTCTATTGAAAGACGCTACCACACAGGGGAAACATTATTTAGGCCGCCCTTGGCAGGACCAACCAACGGTGCGATTTATCAATACATGGATGGATGATCATATTCACCCGGACGGTTGGACGGTAATGACGGATAATCTTACCTACCATTATTCCGAGTACAACAGCTCAGGACCTGGAGCAAGTCCCTCCACGCGCAAGCTGCAGGATGATACCGATCCTAGCCATTTTACCATGACAGCGGAACAGGCTAGCCAATTCACAATACCCTGGATATTTGGAGGATGGGACCCGAGCCAGAGAATCATTTATCCAAAACTGTTTGAATCCGTTGTGCCAATAGTAAATCCTGCACGGCCAGATGGAACTTTGGGCTCTTATACCAAACCAGTTCTCGTTTATATGGAAGTAAATAACGAGGCTCCTGCGGCGAATCGCGTGCAGTACCGTATCGATGGCGGACAATGGGCGTTTTATACCAAAGAATTCGCAGTAAGCGATACGGGTACACATCGTATAGAATATCGTTATGTTGACGCTTTAGGGACTCCAAGCACAAGTGCAATAACTTCTCTTAAAATAGATCCTGCTGAACAGGCAAGAGTACCGGCATTCCCTGGTGCTGAAGGCGGCGGGATGTATGTAACAGGCGGACGCGGTGGCTCCGTGTATGTGGTGAATAACCTGTTGGATTATGCGGATGGCACGCCTGCTATCCCGGGCTCATTTCGTGATGCGGTGAGTCAGCCGAACCGGATGATCATTTTCAGTGTTTCCGGCGTCATCCATTTGGCTAGACCTCTGACTATCGGTCAACCCAATCTTACGATTGCCGGTCAAACCGCTCCGGGCGACGGTATCGCCCTTAGCGGTTATGCGGTGAAAGTAGGGAGTGGAACAAGTACTGCTGGAGGCAATATTATTGTCAGATATATGCGATTCTGGGGCGGCGAAGTTGAACTGGATGATACGTTTAACATCACGGGAGATAACGTCATTGTCGATCACGTTTCAGGGAGTTGGAGTACGGATGAATTATTCTCTTCCGAGAATAACAAAAATTTTACGCTCCAATGGAGTTTCATCACAAACAGCTTAAACCACTCCATTCACACGAAAGGCCCTCATGGTTACGGTGGGATCTGGGGAGGATCGAATATTACATTTGCCCATAATTTAATTACGAACCATATTAACCGTAATGTTCGGTTTGCAAGGGCGACGGATATCGTGAATTATCCCCAGAAGATTGACTATCGGAACAACGTTATTTATAACTGGGGCGGCAATACGGCATACGGCGGGGAAATGGCAACAGGGATTAATATGATCAACAATTACTATAAGCCAGGACCTAACACGTATAGCGCTTTTAACCGAATTGTCGCGCCCTCGGCTGGCGATGCTGGTGGGGGAGCTTTTTATGTCAATGGCAACTATATAGTAGGCGATCCTGAAGTATCAGCTAATAACTTGGTGAAAAATGCGAACGGCTCTTATAAAGCAATTAACCCGGATTCAACATTTACGCTCAAAACAACGCCTTTCATCTACCCGGACGCGAATGATCTGGTTGGAGGACCGACAACGACGGATACGGCTGAAGCGGCCTATGAGAAAGTGCTGCAACATGGCGGCGCTTCGCTTCCGAAGCGGGATTCGCTTGATGCTCGTATCGTTGGTGAGGTAAAGAACGGAACCGGAAGAACCGTCAACAAGATTGCGTACGATGGTGGCTTACCGGAATTATTGTCGGCCCCTGCACCAATTGATACGGACGGTGACGGAATGCCGGATGAATGGGAGCTTGCCAATGGATTAGATCCGAATGATGACGGTCTAGATACTGCTGGAAATAAAATCTCAGGCAACGTCAACGGCAGTTTCGGGGATAGCAACGGGAACGGTTATACCAATATTGAGGATTACATCAATTCATTGGCCGATGTACCTGTGCCACTGAATCCAACTGTTTCTATCGAGACGCCGGTTATGCACCAAGCTTACCTCCTGAACGACCCGATCAACATTCGTGCAGAAGCAGCTGGCGCCAGCGGAAAATCGATAGCTAAGGTAATTTTTTATGATGCCGATAAGAAGATTAGTGAAGATGTAAGCGAACCTTTCGAGTTTACTTGGGAGAACGCTCCGGAAGGCCAGCATTACATTTATGCAAGAGCGATCGATAATAATGGGGTAACGACCTTGTCAGATGCTGTCATTACCTACGTGAACGGACCTGAAAATTTGGAGTCATGGGTGTCTCAGGATATTGGCACTGTTAAAATTCCAGGAACCGCCAACCTAACCGGCAATGTGTACAAAGTGAAGGGTTCTGGCGAAATCAACATCAAGGGTACGACAGACTCATTCCATTATGCCTATAAACCGGTTAAAGGCAACTTTGAAATTTATGCGAATGTCGCCTATGAGTCGGAATACGATGATGATGTTAAGACAGGGTTTATGATGCGCGAGAGCCTAGAGCCATCATCGAAGGCAACCGGGGTCTTCTTGTCTACAGATCCAACCGATGATTTTAGCGTCGATACGAGCGGTAGAAAGATTTCAGTCATAAACCGCAGTAAAACGGGGGGCGGGTATACCGAGCAGTTGCGAAGAAGTACGACTTTGAAAGCGCCATACTGGATCAAACTTGAACGCAAAGAAAACACAGTTTCCGGTTACGTTTCGAAGGATGGCTTGGATTGGTCTTTGGTCGCTTCAAATGTTGTTGATTATGGGGAGACGGTTTATGTCGGCATGGCCGTGGACGGAGCAAAAACAACCACAAACATTGATTATTTCATGTCGGCCAGCTTTACGAACCTTCATTTGTCATCTTCGCCGCAGTTTACTCTTGATAATGCTGCAAGCGAAAGTGTTGAGATCCCGGACTATACCCTCTCGGGGACTGTCACAGATCGTGCGAAAATAGTTGTAAGCAATAACGGAGTTTCGGTCGTGGATGCCGTATATACAGAAGCGGGGGAGCCTTTTTCTAAAAAAATCACCTTAAACGAAGGTGTTAACTCGATTGTCGTATCGGCATCGAATGAAGAGCTGTTCGGCAACGTTTCAAGCTCCAAGACGATTGTGGTTACTTATCATAAAGCAGCAGTCATATTTACACCTTCTGTCGATATCCCCAAAGTTGTTGATTCACCAGCCTATTCATTATTAGGCAGCATTAATAGGGATGCGAACGTAACGGTCAAAGTCAACGGTACGGACGTTCTCAACAATGTTAGAACATTAAATAACGTGACGTTTACTGTTCCTATGACTTTGAAGGAAGGCATGAACATAATTGAAGTAAAAAGTGTTGATGATTATCAAAACGTTGGCCTGCAAACTTATCAAGTGAATTATGTGAAAAACTGGGGAGACCAGCTGTTTGGCGTGAAAGGCTTATCTCTGACAGATCGTAGTGGGAATGCGGTATCCGGTCTCATTGGTTCCACCGATGTTGCAGTGAGCATGTCTGTTCAAAACAATTCGGCAATAGGTCAGAACGGTGTTCTTGTCCTTGGGTTGTTCGACCAGCAAAACCGGATGGTCCGGTATTCCTTTGTGTCAAGTTCGTTCTCCGCTGGTGAAGATAAGCAAATGAAGGCCATTATGAGGGTTCCTGATATTGTGATGGGCTACAAACTAAAAGCTTTTGTCTGGAATAACACATCCAGTCGAATCAGAATCTCAAACGAAATTATCATTCCTTAGAGTTGTTATTTTTATCATGCGATGGGAGGCGGAGGGAGGGATGTTAGTGGCATCCCTTTCTATGTCTTCTTATTCCGAGGAGGATTATGCTTGAAAAGTTTGCGAAATTGGACGATTGTAATACTCGCCGTTATGGTGTGTGCGGGCGCGATGATTTTGTCCGCAGTGGCTTCTCCAGCTGACGTTCGTGCAACGTATAATGAACAAGATGGCCGAGTGACCATCTCCGGCCAATTAAGCTCGGAGGCAGGTAAGCTCGTCGGCTTGCAAGTAATCAATCCACTGAATCAGTTGGATTTATTAGACCAAACCGCAATTGGCTCAGACGGCTTATACCAATTCAGCTATGTGTTGAAGCAAAAAATAAATGGTACCTATTTTGTTAATGTTAATGTGGAACGGTCGGATCAAGTGCTTGGTACAACGTTTGAGGTGAAGTCATTTACAACACCGGATCATGATAGCGATAATCCTCCGAATTCGAATGTGGGGATAGGAGGAGCTGTAGTAGAGTCTACCCCGCACGTTGTGGTGGATCAGACTGGTGCAATCGTTTCGGCTAGGTTGGATAAGGAAGCGGTGGACAAAGCTTTTTCGACCGGCGATAGCCATTTGGTTGTTGAGATTCAACCTGTCGAATGCGCCAAACAATATCAATTGTACGCACCGGCTAGTATGTTCTTAACGGCTGCTGAGCAGCAATTGACGATTGTAACGGAGTTTGGATCGCTAACGATTCCTAACGGACTGTTAAGCAATGTCGATCTTCATTCGGCCACAGAAGTCGGTTTTGTCATAGCTAATGCTGATAGGAGCAGCATTCCGGATGAGATGAAAGGTCAAATCGGTCAACGACCCGTCCTTGAACTGAGCATCTTAGTCGACGGAAAACCAGTAAACTTTAATAATCCTAGTCAGTCAGTTGCCGTTACAATTCCATATCAACCTACAGAAGGAGAATTGAAAAATCCTGAGCATATTGTCGTATGGTATATCGATCATGCGGGTGAAGCTCGTGCCGTTCCAAGCGGGAACTATGAGGCTTCAACAGGGACAGTGACGTTTAAAACCACACATTTCAGTACGTTTGCTGTAGGATATCAACAGAAGAGTTTTGCTGACTTGAGTGCGGTTGATTGGGCGAAAAAGGGGATTGAAGTGATGGCATCCAAGGGAATTATATCCGGCACTTCGGATACGTCATTTCAACCAGCGGCGAATATAAGTCGCGCTGATTTCATGATGTTGTTAACGAAATCTTTTGATTTTAACGCCGATGTGACGACGAACTTCCGTGACGTGCACCCCATTGACTACTACTATGAAGCGGTTGGAATCGCCAAACAGCTTGGCTTAGCAGAAGGTCAAGGGGACGGGGCATTTCATCCGAATGAACAAATTTCCAGGCAGGACATGATGGTGCTTCTTGCAAGAGCAATGGGCGCAGCAGGCATGAAGATTGCCAAAGGTGCGGCAAGTGATCTTGAAACGTTTAGCGACAAGTCGTATGTAGCTTCATACGCGGTAAATGATATTGCCGCACTGATGAAGAGCGGATTTGTGGAAGGCAGCGGAAGCATGCTCAATCCGACCGGATATGCGACTAGAGCGGAAGCGGCTGTATTGCTCTATAGGATTTATAACAAACAACAAAATCAAACTGTGGTCCCAGATGCTCCGGATATTTATTTCGAGCGATGAGATCGAACATAGGGGAGGGTGCCGAGCAGATGCTGCTTGGCACTTTTTTCTGTGAAGGGGAACTACAGTCCGCTATTTTCCATAATTTATATGGTTTGCGTGTATGAAGGGAACTGCAGTTCGCTATTTAACCGATTTCACTGTAAAAGTGCGCAGTAAAGGACAAATAAGAGCCCGTAGTTCCGCACAGAGAAGGAAACGGTCGGTTAGTACACGAATAGAGGACACCAGTTCCCATGAGCAAACCTTTATCCGGAATTCAAATCATAATACAGCAACATTTTATCGTAATCTGGCAAAACATATAGCGTTTGGGTTTTGTTAAGCTATCCTTAAGGTACGACCAAAAAAACGATTATGACAAGGAGTCATTATGAAAACTCACAAAGCTGGGGAAAATAAGGAGCTCAAATTATGGTACCGGGAGCCTGCAAAACAATGGACGGAAGCATTGCCGATCGGGAACGGCCGCTTGGGCGGAATGGTTTTTGGCCAGGTCAAGGAGGAAAAAATTCAGCTAAACGAAGATTCCATCTGGTACGGCGGACCAAAAGAGGGAGAAAATCCGGATGCGCTGCAGCAACTTCCTCACATTCGCAAGCTGTTGTTTGACGGGGATGTGGAGAAGGCAACCTATCTGACCAGGATGTCTATGTTTTCTACGCCCAAATATTATAATCCGTATCAGCCTCTTGGGGAGATGAAGTTGTTTTTCACGGATTTGCAAGGGGATGTCCATGCTTATCTGCGTGAATTAGACTTGCAGACAGGGATAACTCGGGTAGCGTTTAATGTTGGCGATGTAACTTATAACAGAGAAATATTCACAAGCTACCCGGATCAGGTGATGGTGATTCATTTGACTTGCAACAAGCCTGGCGGTCTAACCTTCTGTGTGAATTTAAATCGGCGTCCTTATGAGGGAGATAGTTATGCTCGGACCTCGGACAGCATTGTCATGAACGGAGAATGCGGCAGAGACGGTGTGGAGTTTAGCGGAGTGCTCAAAGCAAAAGCTCCGGATGGCGTGATTCAGACGATTGGCGATTTTATTTCCGTGGAAGGCGCTTCGGAAGTAACGCTTATGTTTGCAGCGGGCAGTACCTTCCGAGAGGCTGATCCCGAAGCGGCCTGCTTGCAGCAGCTTGAGAAAGCAGGATCCTACACGTATTCGGAGCTAAAACAAAGACACCTCGATGATTACCAAACGTTGTTTAACCGCGTTGAATTTAGCTTGTCAGCCTCGGACGAGGAGCAGCCACCAGCAACGGACGAACTCATGAAGGCCGTAGTGGAAGGGAATCCGAAGCATAGAAAGATGCTGGCTGAGTTATACTTTCAGTATGGCCGCTATTTGACCATTGCGAGTTCCCGTCCTGGAAGTCTGCCATCCAACCTGCAAGGGATCTGGAATGACAGCTTCACGCCTCCGTGGGAATCAAAATATACGATTAATATTAATACTCAAATGAATTATTGGCCGGTTGAGGTTTGCGGGTTATCGGAATGCCATGAACCGCTGTTTGATATGGTTGAAAGAATGCGAGTCAAAGGGAGAATAACGGCGAAGACGCTTTACGGCTGCAGAGGTTTCGTCGCCCATCACAATACGAATATATGGGCTGAAACTCGTCCTGAGGGCATCCTCGCAACAAGCGTCCTTTGGCCGATGGGAGCGGCGTGGCTCAGCCTCCATCTGTGGGAGCACTACGCTTACACAGGGAATACGGAATTCTTGCGTGAGCGGGCTTATCCTGTGTTGAAAGAGGCTGCGGAATTTTTCATGGATTATTTAACGGAAGCCCCAGATGGAACGTGGGTGACAGGTCCTTCTATTTCTCCGGAAAATAGTTTCATTTTGCCAAATGGGCTCCGAGGTACGCTATGCATGGGACCTTCGATGGACTCGCAGATCGTGCATGCCCTGTTCGAAGCTTGCATCAAAAGCAGTCATCTCTTGCAGTGCGATGAAGATTTCCGTGATCAACTGTCAGAACGGATGGGGAAACTTCCGCAGCCGCAAATCGGAGCAAATGGCCAGTTAATGGAATGGATGGAGGAATACGTGGAAGCTGAGCCTGGTCATCGGCACATATCTCATCTGTTCGCGCTTCATCCTGGCAGACAGATTGACATTCATACAACGCCGGATCTGGCCGAAGCCGCAAAGAAGACGTTGCGAAGCAGGCTGGCTAACGGGGGCGGCCATACGGGATGGAGCTGCGCTTGGATCATTAACATGTTCGCACGGCTCGGAGATGGTGACTCTGCGCTTGCTTATGTGTTGAATCTGTTTGAGAAGTCTACGTATCCGAATTTATTTGATGCACATCCACCATTCCAGATTGACGGGAATTTCGGAGCAACCGCAGGTATCGCCGAGATGCTGCTTCAGAGTCATATGGGTGAGCTCAATCTGCTGCCGGCTCTTCCTGGCGACTGGGCGTCGGGTTCGATCAAAGGCTTGAGAGCACAAGGCGGGTATGTCGTCGATTTGGCTTGGGAAAAAGGGCAATTAAGCGAAGCGACGATTCAGGCATCTACGGATGGTCATTGTACAATTCGCACCTCATCGCCGGTTGTCGTTGTCTTGAACGATCAGGAAATCGCCCGTTCCAATGGGGAACAGACAACGAGCTTCAACGTGCAGATGGGCAGCGTATATAGTGTGATTGCGCAATAAGTGTTAACACAAACACAACACCATTGTTAAAAAACACATTCCTCATCAATCCAAGGAAGGGTAAGATGGAGATATCCAATTCCGTTGGATAATTACGATAAGAGAATGGGGCAGAAACGAATGAAAAAAGGGATGGTTATCGCATTAACCCTGGTGTTGACAGCTGGCGCGCTTTCGGGCTGCGGCGGCGGAGCAACAAATCCAAAGTCTGGCGAAGCAGCCAAAAAAGATGAAGTTCAAAAGTTCTCCATGTCCATGACGACAAGCGGTTACAAATATGCGGAGCAATCAGCAGATGTGAATAAGGAAAAATGGGTGAAAAAACTGGAGGAACTTACGAATGTAGATTTGGACCTTCGCATGATTCCTCTCAAGGATTTTGACCAAAAAATGTCCCTAATGTTTGCTTCCAACGATATTCCGGATCTTGTCCAAAATGTTGGGGGAGCTACGACCAAAGGGATGTCTGGATCTGTTGAAGCCGGGGTCTTCATGCCTTTGGACGATTTGCTCAAGCAGTATGCTCCAAACATCATGAAAGCGGTGCCAAAGGAAGCATGGCAGGAAACCAGTTTTAACGGTAAAATCTACGGTATTCCATCGTGGCTTTCCAATCCTTCCCGCCGTGCGACTTTCATTAGAGCGGATCTGCTTGCAAAAACAGGACTGCCTGCACCGAAAACCGTGGATGAGTTTTTGGCTGTGATGAGAGCGCTGAAGGCTAACGGGGTAGAGAACCCGTACCAAATGCGCGAAAACTTCAAATACGCAGATACGATTCTAGGAGCCTTCGACGTGCTGCCTGCTCAATTTGAAGTTAAGGGAGATCAAGTTGTACCGAAGTTTTTCGATGTGGAAAACATGACCAAAGCGCTTCAAACTTTTAAGACTATGTTTGATGAAGGCTTAATTCCAAAAGATTTCGCATCCATCAGCTCAACCGACTATAATAAGAATATCGAAGCTGGTAAGGTAGGCATGTGGTCAGCGAATGCCCAAAGCTTGTCCGGTTACCGTAACAAACTAAAGAACCTTGTGCCTGATGGGAAAATTGAGATTATTTCCTCCCCTCGCGGACCGGAAAACTTCGGCGGACATTTGCTCTACTCCAGTATTAATACTTCTTATTACATTAATAGCAAAGTGTCGAAGGAAAAAGCGATTCGGATTATTCAGTTCCTGGAATGGATGCTGACTCCGGAAGCTGAGAAATATTTCTCCTTCGGTATTGAAGGTGAAAATTATACAACGGAGAATGGCGCCATTAAATTTACGCCACCAACAGAAACCTCAGCGATTGAGGAAGATCAATTCCGCGGTATGTTCTGGTTTGTACACGATGTAGTGTACAATAAAGCCAAGGAAGAAATGTCTGCAGACGGACGCGACATGATCAAGTACTTGGATACGATTGTTTCCAAAGAAGGTTTGGGTTCTATCCGGTTCGTACCGCAGCTTGAATCGTTCTCGAAATATCCGGATGTAGCGCCAGCAGGCGATGATGTAGGACCTAAATTAATTATTGACCATATGATTAAGATGATTTACGGCAAGGAACCGATCTCCGATTGGCCGAAAGTGATTGAGGAGTACAAAACAAAAGGCGGCAACGATATCCTGAAAGAAGCGACTGAGCGTTATAAGAGTGGCAATGGGGCTATCGTTTCCAACAACAAAAACTAAGTTCAGCTCACAGGAAAAAAGGATTTGTCCCCGCAATGGGTGGACAAGTCTCTTTTTTCTTAGGCGCATTTTTCGATCAACGTTAGAAGTGGAGGCGTTAACAACATGAGATTGTTAATTGTAGATGATGAACCGGTAATTCGCAGCGGCTTGATGATGATGGCCCAGAGCTATACCCACAAGTTTCAACAAATTGAAACCGCGGTGAATGGGCTTGATGCTCTGGAGCAAATGACTCGGTTCGAACCGGACCTGCTTCTTACGGATATTCGAATGCCCAAAATGGATGGCTTAGAGCTTTGCCGCAACGTATACGAGAAATATCCCCATATTATGATGGTCGTTGTTTCGGGCTATAGTGATTTTGATTATGCACAAAAGTGTCTGTCTTACGGGGTCAAGCACTATCTGCTGAAGCCGGTTACACCGCCGGATCTGCATGATGTCTTTGACGTTATTATGAAATCGCAATCACAAGGGTATATCCCTGTATCCCGCTATGTGGAATGGGTTGAACGGATAGAAAACAGCATTTGGTTGCTGCAGGAAGAAGAGTTGCAGAAAATTATAGAGGAGTTAAAAGAAGATTGCTCCCACTTGTCTGCGGCTCAGTTGAAAGGTCAGCTCCTCGATGCGGCCGTGCTGCTGCACAAGCAATTTCAAGAGAAAAATCGCGTGATCAACGCGGATATAACCGAAGATTTTCGCTCATCCTCCAAGGCTGAGTTATTTAAAGAATTTGAGGAACGGCTGCAAACCGCCATGATGGATATTTTGGTTGTCCGCCGAGGCAATTTCAAGGACCCTATGGAGGAAGCCAAAACCTATATAGATAATCATTTGTCAGTGGATATTTCATTAAAAGAAGTTGCGGATATGGTCGGGATTACCCCGAACTATTTCAGCACCTTATTCAAAAAAATGAGCAATGAAACCTTCGTCAGCTACCGGATTAATAAAAGAATGGAGAAAGCTCGTGAGCTGCTGGCTATTCCTCATAAACGAACCGTGGATATTGCAGCAGAAGTAGGCTACGATGATTACCCCCATTTCACAAAAACATTTAAAAAAGTTTTTGGTATCTCTCCCTCGGATTATCGGGAATCGTTGGGGATGAAATGAAAAAATTCAATTTATATCCGAAGCTATTTTTATCCTATTTCGTTGTCATTATGATTTCTTTGACGAGTGTCGGTGTGTTTTCATACTGGAGTTCATCCAATGAGCTTGATCAAATTGTGGAGAAACAATTAACACAGGTGGTTGGAAACGCAGCGCACCATACGGATCTGTATATCCGAAGTTATGAACGATCCATGGTTTCGTTATTAAGCAGTAACGATGTCAAACGATTCGTTGATCTGCCTGAAGGGGAAACGGGCTACCCTTATTATGAGGCGAGAAAGTTTATTAAGGAGCTTATCATTGAGCCGGCGTTTGCGCGTAATCCGGAAATTTCTAATATCTATATGATTAGCTTTAATCAGAATGCGATGTATTTCTATAATGATACCGTTGGGGGATCTTTCAATAAGGAAGAAGCCCAGCAACAGCTGGAGTTTTTCAAAAGTAATACGAAACCAGATGGCAGCTTGAGTGTGTTGAACCACAGTATTCTGTCAGGACAACAAAATATAACGTTGGTTCGACAGATTCGTGGACTTTCCTCAACGGAACCCAAAGGAATTCTTGTTGTGGAGCTGCGGGCGGCTGAGCTTTCAGAATTGTGGAAAGGCATAGATTTGGGGGAAGACGGCTATTTTTTTATTACCGATGATAATGGCAAGTATGTGTATCAGCCGGATACGGACAAGACAGCCACGGAGCTGCCCGAAGCTATACGGAGTCAGGTGCTGGAGGCTGGTCCTCACGCTTTCATGGCGACAATTGACGATAAGCCGCAAATGTTCATGAGCCGCCGCTCAACTTATGGCGATTGGCGCCTGGTCGTTGCGATGTCGGTGAATGAGCTGCGCAAACCGAGCGATACGATTCGAACAACGACGATCGTTGTCGGCTGTTTTACGCTGGGCATCGCGCTATGGATCGCTTTTCGCTTCGGAAGATCGATCACAGGGCCGATTCGCATCTTGAGAAGCGCCATGCGTCAAACCGAGCAGGGGAACTGGGTCCAGATTCCGTTGCCCGAGCATCGGGATGAGATCGCGGAGCTGATGGGCCGGTACAACTTGATGGTGACGCGCCTCTCAGAGCTGGTAGACAAGGTATACCAGGCCGAACTCAGCGATCAGAAAAGCCAGATGGAACGCCAGAAAGCAGAGCTGCAATCTTTGCAGCTGCAGATTAATCCTCATTTTTTATATAACACACTAGAAACGATTGTTTGCTATGCGGTCATAAGAGATTCGAAGGAAATCTATGAAATTGTCAAAGCGCTTGCGTATATGCTGCGTTATTCCGTGCAGACCAATCTGGAAGAGATCACCGTTTCCAATGAATTAAAACATGTCATGTTCTATCTTGTCGTTCTGAAGCATCGCATCGGCCGGGAATTTGAAGTTGATGTAAGCATTCATCCAGATTATTTATTGAATAGCATGGTTCGTTTAACCCTGCAGCCGCTGATTGAAAATGCTTTTCAGCATGCTTTTGCTGACGGTGTGGAGGACTATCATTATATTCGCATTGATGCCGGTGAGGATGAGGATAAGTTCTGGGTAAGCGTTGAAGATAATGGTCTTGGTATCAGCGAGGCCAGGCTGGAGGAACTGCGCGAGAAACTGCACACAAATCAGCTTGCGGATAAGGAGCGCGATTCTTCGAAAGGAATCGGCGGTATCGGAATCATCAACGTCCACCGACGTATTCAGATGGTCTATGGCGAGCAGTATGGCTTGCAGATCGAGAGTGAGGTGGAGAAGGGGACCAAGCTCATCATGGTCATGCCTACTTCAGCTCGGGGCAAAAATGGTTGAGATAGCGCTATACGTAGAACTGGAATATCTTGTGTGAACCTTGCCTTTGGCAAGGTTTTTTTGTGTTCAGATTGTTGAAAAACACACCTAGAAATGAAGTTTCTCCATGGTTTGACTCTGGGGACCATAGTATGATGAGACCATCAAACATTCAGATGGACAGAAAGGAAAGACGACCATGGCTTCAAAGACAGATTCGGCAGGACAGACGGTATATACCTTTGCATCGAGAAAAGCGAAAAGAGCTTTTGTCATGAAACATTGGCCTTTATATGTGATTTCAATTCCGGGACTTATTTATTTCGTCATTTTTAAATATATTCCCTTGCTCGGTTCGACCATTGCGTTTCAAAACTACAACATTTTTAAAGGGATAGCTGGCAGTCCATGGGTTGGTTTGGAACACTTTAAACGGATGTTCGCTTATGATGAATTTCTTACCATTTTAAAAAACACACTATTGATCGGCATGTACGATTTGCTTTTTGCGTTTCCCATACCGATTATACTTGCGCTGCTGTTAAATGAAATCCGTTTCAATGGGTATAAAAGATTGCTGCAGACGGTCATCTACATGCCGCATTTTCTATCCTGGGTCATTGTTGGCGGGATTGTGATTGGCATTTTGTCGCCGTCGACAGGCATTATCAATCACGTCTTAGGCTTGTTCCATATTGAGCCTATTTATTTTCTTGGTGAAAACAGCTATATTCGTTCGATTCTGATTACGTCGGGAATATGGAAAGATAGCGGATGGGGGACGATTATCTATTTGGCCGCAATCGCGGGCATTAACCCGGACCTCTATGAAGCGGCTGAAATCGATGGGGCGGGCAAGTTACGCCAGGTGATGTCGATTACGGTCCCTTCCATTTTGCCTACCATTACAATTTTGTTCTTATTGCATATTGGAAGCTTTCTGGATTTCGGGTTTGAAAGAGTCTACGTCTTCTTAAACTCGCTAAACAGTGAGAACGGCCAAATTCTGGATACTTACGTTTACCGCGCTGGTCTTATAGACCGCCAATACAGCTATACAACGGCAATCGGACTCTTCAAATCAGTCATTGGTTTATTGCTTATTATGCTTGGCAACACCCTGAGTAAAAGAACGACTGGAAACGGCTTGTACTAACATGCGTTCAGTCATAAGGAGGAATAGGGAACGTGATTTTAACAAAAGGACAGCGCGCATTTCAGCTTTTTAATATGATTTTTCTGCTTATCATCGGCCTTACGATGTTTCTTCCGATCTTGAATGTTATTTCACAGTCATTCAGCAATGCGGTTGCGATTAACAGTGGAAACGTAGGATTCTGGCCTGTAGGTTTTACACTCGAAAATTATCACATGATTCTGAAGGATCCTTCGATCTGGATCTCATTCCGAAACAGTGTCATCATTACGGTTTTCGGCACATTGATTAATTTAATGGCAACGGCAAGCCTGGCGTATCCTTTGTCCCGAGCTGAATATATTTACAGAAAACCAGCGCTGTTACTGGTGCTGTTCACGATGATTTTCCATGCGCCGCTAATTCCCAATTACCTGCTGCTAAAAAATCTGCATATGCTCGACACGCTGTGGGTCTTGATCATTCCAGGCGCAATTAGTGCCTATAACTTGTTCGTCATGCGGTCATTCTTTATGATGCTTCCTGTGGAGATGTTTGATTCTGCTAAAATGGACGGCTGCGGCGAGTTCCGCATGATCTGGAGTGTCGTTCTCCCGTTGTCGAAGCCGGTCATGGCGACAATGGGCATCATGTACGCTGTCGGGAACTGGAATATGTATTCTCAAGCGATTTATTACATCACCAGTAGATCCCTAATTCCATTGCAAGTGCGCCTGCGTGAAATTGTTATCACCGATAACATGGGGTCAGCCGACGTCTCATCGGAATTGCTGTTGTCCATTTCACCGGAAGGGCTGAAAATGGCGGTGATCGTCATAGCGACGATTCCGATTATGTTGGTGTATCCATTCCTTCAAAAGCATTTCATTAAAGGGATGATGGTTGGCTCGATTAAATCTTAGTTTCTATATCTATGGAAGCCACGTTTATTTATAGAAAAGGCCCCTGGCAGGGGCTTTTTTTGTTTAAATCTAAGTATGGAATCGAATCTACTCAAACAAATATCTTTCGTTGTAAAGACGGCTGTGCAGCAAAGTTGAAGGGCTACGTTGCATTACATACAACGTAATGGTGTGGTCAGACCGAGATTGCGGTCTTTCGTTGCATAGCATACAACCATTTGTTGCAAAAGGTGAATTGTAAGCGGTTTAAATGCAACAATCGTTGTATAAAGTGCAATATAGAGGCGGAGTGAGGCCCCTTTACGGCTAAATGGTTGCGCAAAATACAACATAGCTGTCACAGTTGCTGCTATCGCACCAGCGGTTCCTCCAAGTGCCCAGCCAGCTTACCTCTCCTATGAGGATGCCCTCTCCGCCAAATGTCTCAGATTTTTCGCGAAACAGCCAGTCCTATGTCCACGCGTTAATTAACCGTAGTATAATAATTGACGGCATCTACAATTTTAAGTAAGATAAGCACGATTCGATCTAGTTGTATAATCCACAAGGAGGGCTTTATGTCCAGAGAACCTTTTTATTACTCCCAAGAATTTGCCCGGCAACTTGATAAAGAAGATGAGCTAGCCCGCTTTCGAGAAGAATTCTATGTGAATGCGGAATCGATCTACATGGATGGCAACTCCTTGGGCTTGTTATCCAGACGCGCAGAGCGAACACTTTTGGAAGTCGTTGATGCTTGGAAAACCCAAGGCATCGATGGTTGGCTGCAAGGCCGGCATCCTTGGTTTTACCTATCGGAAAAATTGGCGGCTTTAAGCGCTCCGCTAGTTGGCGCATCAGAAGATGAGATCATTGTGACGGGTTCCACGACAACGAATTTACATCAGCTTGTGGCGACTTTTTATAAGCCTGAGGGGAAGAAAACGAAGATTTTGGCGGATGAATTGACGTTTCCATCGGATATTTATGCCCTTCAAAGTCAATTGCAGCTGCACGGATATGATCCGGCGGAGCATCTGATTCAAGTGAAAAGCCGTGATGGGCGTATCATTGAAGAAGAGGATATCATTGCGGCCATGACGGATGAGGTTGCATTGATCATTCTGCCGACGGTGCTTTACCGTAGCGGTCAGCTGCTCGATATCGAGCGTTTAACGGCTGAAGCGCATGCTCGTGGAATCCTCATCGGCTTTGACGGATGCCATTCGGTCGGTGCCGTTCCCCATCACTTAAGTAAATGGGACGTTGATTTTGCTTTTTGGTGCAATTACAAATATTTGAACAATGGGCCGGGCGGTACAGCAAGTTTATACGTAAATCGCAAACATTTCGGTCGCTCGCCAGGTTTGGCGGGTTGGTTCGGTTCACGGAAAGACAAACAGTTTGATATGGAGCATCAATTTGTACCGGCGGAGCATGCAGGTGCTTTTCAAATTGGCACACCGCATATCTTAAGTATGGCTCCGCTTATCGGCTCTTTGGAAATGTTCGCAGAAGCCGGCATCGAGAAACTTCGCGCAAAATCCTTGCATATTACTGCGTATATGATCGATTTGATTGAACAGGAATTGGCCGGAATGGGCTTCACCATTGGGAATCCAAGGGGTGACCTGCGCAGAGGCGGCCATGTTTGTTTAGAGCATGAAGAAGCGGCGCGCATTTGCAAATCATTAAAAGAAAATAAGATCGTACCGGACTTCAGAGCTCCGAACATTATTCGACTGGCTCCGGTTGCACTTTATACAACTTACGATGAGGTGTGGGAGACTGTGCAGCGTTTAAAAGCTATCATGATTGAAAAGCAATACGAGAAGTTCGAGAATACGCGCGACGTAGTCGCTTAAGTAGGAAGGAAAGGATGACGACTATGTTTGATATTTCTCGCCCATTGGTAACAGGTGTGCCGACTTGGCCCGGAGACACGCCATTCTCTTACGAGGTCAGTTGGACGAAGGAACAAAGCGGTTCCGTGAATGTCGGGAAACTGACGATGAGTATCCATACGGGCACGCATATTGATGCGCCATTTCATTTTGACAATGAAGGTCGGAAGGTCATGGAGCTGGATCTGGAGCTGTACATCGGACTTGCGCGGGTTATTGAGATATCGGGTAAATCGAGCATCGGTGCAGAGGAATTGAAGGCGTTTGAGTTGGGCGGCGTCACCCGGTTGCTGATTCGTACAAATTCCTGGACAAATCCGAATGAATTTCCTACAGAGATTGCTTATTTGAGGGACGATGCGGGACCTTATTTAGCTGAAAAGGGAATACGGCTTATTGGCATGGATGTCCCCTCTGTTGATCCGCTGGATAGCAAGGAGTTGGCTGCGCATCATACTCTGCATGCTAACGATATTCATATTTTGGAAGGTATTGATCTGGCAAAAATTGCGCCTGGCGATTATGAATTAATCGCACTTCCTCTACCGCTTGTTGAGGCGGATGGAAGCCCTGTCAGAGCCGTTTTGCGCCCTTTGACATAATCGAAAACAAGAGTAGGAGTGAATCACGTGTCCAATTCAGAGAACCATGAACAAACACAGTCAAAAGCAGCGGATGCCAGCATTCATGGCGACTTTTCCAAAGAAATGTCCTATGGCGATTATCTCCAGCTAGATAAGGTGTTGTCCAGCCAACAACGCCTATCCGGGCATCACGATGAAATGCTGTTTATCATCATCCATCAAGCCAGTGAACTTTGGATGAAGCTGATTTTGCACGAGTTGGAGGCCGCACGTCTTCTGATTCAGCAAAATAATTTGGAGCCGGCTTTCAAAATGTTAGCCCGCGTCTCCAGAATCCAGCAGCAATTGATCCAATCCTGGGATGTTCTGTCGACATTGACACCCGCTGAATATATGCAATTTCGGAACAGCCTGGGCCGCTCATCCGGGTTCCAATCCTTCCAAAATCGGCTTATCGAATTCATGTTGGGAGGCAAGCAGTCCAAGGTTTTGTCGGTCTATGAGCACCAACCGGAGCTCCACCAACAATTGAGCCAAGCTCTTCATGAACCTAGCCTTTATGATGCTTCGGTGAAAGCTCTTTCTATGCGAGGCTTGGAAATCGATGCGGATCATTTGCAGCGGGATTGGTCTCAGGAATACAAGGGGAATGCCAGTGTCAAAGCCGCGTGGTTGACGGTGTATCAAGATGTGGAGCGCTACTGGGATCTCTATGAACTTGCGGAGAAGCTGGTTGATATCGACAGCCGCCAACAACAATGGCGTTTCAATCACATGGTAACGGTTGAAAGGATCATCGGATTCAAGTCGGGGACAGGCGGATCAGCTGGTGTGGAGTATTTGAAACACGTTGTTGCGCAGCGTTATTTCCCGGAATTATGGAGTCTCCGCACAGACTTGTAGCCGAAAGGATCCGCTCCGCGGTGGGGCGGATCTTTTGCATCATCATCCAAAAGTTCACGGATTGTTCACTTACACGGAGGTTTTCATTTTCTCTATACTTACAAAAGTAAACTGAGAGGATGATGTAAATTGCCAACAACGAAAAGAGAAGAAGTTTATTTTGGGCTGATGATGTGTTTGGGGATGGTTCTAGGCATGACGTTTTATAATTTATTTACCAATGGATTGATAGGCGCAATTACTTTGAAAGAAATTATTTTTCAACTCATTCTAGTCTTTGTTATCGCCTCCTTATTGGAGTTACTTGTCGTTGGTCCCATGGCCAAGAAGATGGCTTTCTCGTTACCGTATGACAAATCCAAGAAGCTATGGGTGATTGTATCTCTGGCCTTTTTTATGGTGAGTGGGATGGTGCTTTGCATGTCTCTTTACGGGTTAGGGAATGCTTATTTTTCTAACGGGCTGAATGGCGCGTCCCTCCTTGGGAGTTATTTGAGGATCGTAGCTAAAAATTTCATTTTCGCTTTTCCTCTTCAACTCATTCTGGTAGGGCCGATTGTTCGATATTTATTTGCTGCTTTTATTAAAAATAGAAGAGTGAACCTTCCCCATGCATAAAGGGGAGGTTATTTTTTTGACATCGGCGTCGGCGAGGGAACTACAGTCCGCTATTTCGCTGAAAAGGGGCAGTTCCCGCAAGCGAGGGGAACTACAGTCCACTATTTCGCCAATTTTGCTCGAAAACGTGGCATGGGGGACAAATAAGCGCCTGTAGTTCCGCTCCGAGGGGAAATACGTCGTTTTCGCCAAAATAGAGGCCTCCAGTTCCGCTAAGTAAAATACGGAGCGCTGCTTCGCCGGCGCATGGCGGCGGTCCCTGCCAGTCGAATTCTGAACGAGCTGAATCCGATACGTGTTGCGGCATAGGACCCAACAATCAAAAAGTTGTATTGCAACTTTGGTGAAGAGAAGATACAATTTCTAATAAATTCGCTTACGGAATGGACGGTGGGTTTGTTTTGAAATTGCCCTTCCTCTTACGCCTCGTCGATAGCCGCAAAAGTGCGCTTTCAACGATCATCGCCTCCAACTTATTTATACTTTTGATACCGCTTGCAATGGGGCTTTTTCTGTATACGAAGGTGGAACAAAGCTTGGAGAGAAGCACGACAAGATCGAATGGCGCCATGCTTGAGCAGTTGAAGCTGTCGCTGGATAACAAATTGGCGGAAGTAGATACGTTAATGCGCCAAGTTGTGTTTGACCCGAAGCTGGATTATATGCTTAGAATCCCTGCCCATCCAAATGATGTTGACAAATATGAATTCATTCAATTCATGCGCGACAAAATGAGTAAGTATCACAGTATGACCAGCAATTTTATCCTCGATTATTATGTCTACTTCGCAAACAGCGATACCATCGTCAAACCGGACTTGGTGTCGGATTCGCGGACGTTTTATTCCATTTATTACGCTTATAAGGACATGTCATACGAAGAGTGGCATCAGCTGCTGGATAAGGAGCATAAAATGTCCTACTTGCCGGCAACTCCCTTATCCGACGCGCAAGAGCAAGTCCCGAAAAATGTGATTACTTATATGCAATCCCTTCCCGTTCAATCGCAATCCCAAAATCTCGGAAGTTTCATCGTGCTGATTGATGGTGATCAAGTCAAGGAATTGTTCGCGCAGATGGAGTCGGCGAGCCATAGCTCTGTTTATATCATTGATCATGCAGGTAAAACCATTATGAGCAACAGCGATTCTCCGTTCCCAAGCGACTTGTTAGAGCGCGTTCAAGAGAGTTCCGGCCCATTTGATTACCGGCTCGCAGGGGTTGACCAAGTGGTTTCGGTGACCTCCTCGCAAAAAGCGGGTTGGAAATATGTATCGATTATGCCCAATGACGTATTCATGCAGCAGGTGAATCAAATCCAGAGTTGGTCCATCGGCCTGTTTATTCTTTGCTTAATTTGCGGTTTAGTGGCTGTCAGCATAGGCGCCTACCGTACGTACAAACCTCTCCAAAAAACAGTAAACGCGATTATGCGCGGAAAAGAAATGATTAGGCGCCCGGCCTCGAATGAATACGAGTTTATTCGGCAAACCGTCGAGGGCTCCATCCATGAAGAGAAGAACCTGCGCATGACGCTAACGCAGCAAATCCCGTTCATTCGGGCCAACTATTTATCTCGTCTTCTGAATGGTCACATGGATGTCGATGTGTCGGCAGCAAACGGGGACTCGCTGCAATTTATGGATTTGAAATTTACAAGTGACTGTTTCGCCGTGCTGCTCGTCAAGATTGAGGATATTCCGTTTGTAGCGGCAGAAGAAGATGAGAAGCAATGGGCGCATGCCAGGTTCATTATTTCAAATATTGGCGCGGATCTGATTGCGGCGAATCATCGAGGATTTTCGGTTGAACTCGACCGGGATCGCATTGCGCTTCTCATGAATCTAACAGCAGATCGCGAGGAATTCGCCGAATCCGATATCCGGGATATCGCGGATTCGCTCTTTAGCATCACGTCGCAAAGATTCCATATTGGCATTACGATTGCCGTCGGCGGGATACATTCAGGCCCCAAAGCCATTCGAGACTCGTATCCTGAAGCACTGGCAGCGCTTGAATACAGGTTGATTTTGGGGAAACATGCCACGATCCATTTTCAGGATATTCTTGAAGTGAAACAGCATTACTACTATCCGCTTGAAAGTGAGATCCAGCTGATTAATTTCGTGCGAAGCGGGGATACCGAAAATGTGGAAAAGCTGCTTAATAAAATATATGCGATGAATTTTGACTCCGGTCATATGACGCCTGAGTTAGGCAAAGGTTTGTTTTTTAACGTGACAAGTACGCTTCTGAAAATAGTTAACTCCTCGAATACGAATCAGGAGCAAGTACTTGGCGCTGACTTTGATCCGATCAAAGAAGTGTTCAGCTATCCAACTGCGCAAGGGATGTACTCGAAAACGAAGGAGTTATACGAAACGCTGACCCGTTCGTTTAATGTGGATCGATCCGGCCATAGCACGCAGCGCCTGGAGGAAATTATTGGCATTGTACACGAGCACCTCGATGACTCGAACCTTGGCGTGGCACAAATTGCGGAACGTATTCAAATGACACCGCAGTATCTATCTACCTTCTTCAAAAAACATCAGGGACAAAACCTGCTGGATTACATTACGCATAAACGGATTCAACAAGCCAAGCAATTAATGGAGAACAAAGAACTGACCATTGTACAGATCGCTCAAAAGATTGGCTACAATAATGATGTCGTTTTCATCCGGGCATTCAAGAAGCTCGAGGGCGTAACGCCAGGTAAATACCGTGAGACGATGTTACCGGAAATCATTCACTCAGACGCATAAAAGGCAGCCTCTTGGGGCTGCTTTTTCTTTCACGCCAGCTACTGACGATTTCTAAGATGGACTGATGAATTCTCATATCGCCCGTATTTCTTACTAAAATACAACGGGGATGAGAACTAGGCAGTAGTCAGGTCGGGGCTGGGGAAGCATACTGGGAACAGGTGCTGGAAGACGAACGCGGTGCCAACCAAGCTTAGGGTTACTCATATAAAGGGAGGCATGAAGAATGAAGAAACGTTTGAAACAAGTTGGATCTATCGTATTGCTTTCGGCTCTGGTGGCTTCGGCAGCTGCCTGCAGCAGTAATTCAGGATCCGAAAGTTCATCGGCTGCGCCACAGACGGGCAATAGTGCTGAACCGGCAAAATTGACTAAATTATCGTACTGGGTACCGAATCACCCGGCAGCTTCAGGTCAGATGAAAACGTATGCTGAAATGGGGATGTACAAGGAGCTTGAGAAAGTAACCGGCGTCAAGGTTGAGTTTCAACATCCGCCCCTTGAGGTTCCACAGGCCCAAGAGCAGTTCAACTTAATGGTTGCAACGAACGAGCTGCCGGATGTTATTGAAGCGAGTTGGGGAGCCACCAGCGGTGCGGTCGTCCGATATCCCGGTGGGCCGGAAAAAGCGATTTTAGATAAAAAAATCATTAAATTGAATGACTTGATCGATAAATATGCACCAAACCTTAAAAAGCTGCTGAATGAGCATCCGGATTGGAAAAAGCAAATTTCAACAGATGAAGGAAGCATCTATGCTTTCCCGTTCTTACGTGGAGATGACAAGGTCAGAGTATTCTTCGGGCCATCGGTCCGCCAAGATTGGCTGGATAAACTGGGCCTCAAGATGCCGACGACAATCGACGAATGGTACACCGTCTTAAAAGCATTTAAAGAAAAAGACCCGAATGGCAACGGCAAAGCGGATGAGATTCCCATTTATTTGGACAAAAACCTGTTTGCTACGGATGCGCCTTTCCTTGGAGCTTGGGGCATTAACTACAGCTTCTACCAGGACGGAGGAAAGGTGAAGTATGGTCCGATCCAGCCCGAATACAAAGAATTCCTGGCCACGATGAACAAATGGTATAAGGAAGGTTTGCTTGATAAGGATTTCGCAGCGCCTAACGATAAGCTGTTCGATAACAAAATGACGACCAATCTCATAGGAGCAACCGCTTCATTTAATGGGGGAGGCATTGGGAAATATGCAGGGCTTATGAAGGACAAGGATCCGAAATTTGATCTCGAAGCGGCTCCTTATCCGGTGTTAAAAGCAGGGGATAAAGCGATTTGGGGGCAAAAGGATTTTGCTTATAACGGCGTTGGAGCAGCGATTTCCACAGCCAATAAAAATCCGATCGAAACCGTCAAATGGCTGGATTATGCTTACGGTGACAAAGGCGATCTGCTCTTCAACTACGGGGTGGAGGGCACCAGCTATAAGATGGAGAATGGCAAAGCAACCTTCCTTCCTGAGATTTTGAATCCACCGGCAGGAACCAGTATCCAGCAAGCCATTGCCAAGTATAATCGGGCAACATGGAGTGCTCCTTTTGTCCTCAGCGATAATTTCCAAATGCAATATTTGGCTCTGCCTCAACAGAAGAAAGCATTGGAAGTCTGGTCGCAGCCAACGGCTGAACGGAAGATCCCGCTTGTTTCTCCAACGCAGGATGAAAGCAGCAAATTCGCCTCCATTGTAACGGACATCCAAACGTACCAAGATGAGATGCTGTTGAAATTCATTATGGGGGTCGAACCGATCAGTAACTTCGATCAATATGTGAAAAAGATTCAGAGCATGGGGATTGATGAAGCGATTAAAATCCAGCAAGGGGCTCTTGAACGTTTCAACAAACGTTAAGAAATAATTGAATGGGGGGATGAACCGGAATTGTTTATCCCCTCGATTTCTTTTAGAAACTTGAAAGAAAGGATAGGGAGACGATGAGGCAAAGTCCTGCGAATGGAAAGGCTGAATATGCCGTAACGACAATGAAAACGAGTCGCAATCCGACTGTCCTGCAAACTATACGCGCAGATGTGAAACGGCACTGGTCCATTTACGTCATGGCGCTTCCCGTCATTGCATATTACCTTATATTTCACTATGGACCGATGTATGGATTGCAAATTGCGTTTAAAGATTTTTCGCCGGCCAAAGGAATTTTGGGAAGTCCATGGATTGGATTTAAACATTTCGTAAGCTTTTTTAACGGAATCTACTTTTGGCGCTTAATAAAAAATACGATCTTGATCAACCTTTATGATCTATTGTTCGGGTTCCCGGCAGCGATCCTTCTGGCTCTGCTGCTTAATGAAATCCGCCATAGTGTATTTAAGCGGGTTGTTCAATCCATCTCGTATTTGCCGCATTTTATTTCAATCGTGGTTGTGGCCGGGATGATGATCGATTTCTTAAGCCGCAACGGGCTTATTAATCAATTGACTGGAATCTTTGGTATAGAGCCGATTGATTTCTTGCAGAATGAGAACTGGTTCCGCTTTTTGTTCGTTTCGTCCGGCATTTGGCAGGGCATTGGCTGGGGCTCGATCGTGTATTTGGCGGCAATGTCGACGATTGACCCGACGCTGTACGAGGCGGCCAGGATGGACGGCGCTAACCGCTGGAAGCAGACGCTGCACATTACGATTCCAGGCATCATGCCGACCATTGTTATCTTGTTTATTTTACAAATGGGCAATATGTTGACGGTTGGCAGCGAAAAGGTGCTGTTGCTTTACAATCCGCTTACCTATGGAACTGCAGACGTTATTTCGACCTATGTCTATCGTAAAGGGGTATTGGAGGCAAGCTACAGCTTCACCGCAGCAGTGGGATTATTTAACTCGGTCATCAGTTTTATTCTGATCGTTGCGGCCAATAGCTTTGTCAAACGGATCAGCGAGAACAAACTGTGGTAAGGAGATTTGCACATGAAACTAACCAGTGGAGAGCGAACATTTGGCTACTTCAATATGCTGTTGATGCTCGTGCTTTGCGCCGTCACGCTGTATCCCTTCTTATATGTCGCGTTCGCTTCGCTAAGTGATGCGACATCCTTGCTGCAGCATCGCGGTATCATGCTCAAACCGGCGGGGTTTGATCTCGGTGCCTACAAGGCTGTTTTTGAGAATCCGATGATCATGAAAGGGTATCAGAATACGCTGATCTATGTCGTGCTAGGTACGACAATTAACTTGCTCATGACGTCGATCGGCGCCTACGTGTTGTCCAGGCCGAATCTCTACTTTAAAAATATCATCATGTTCTTCATCGTTGTGACGATGGTTTTCCATGGGGGACTCATTCCGAGTTACCTGCTTGTGAACTCTCTGGGGATGATGAATACGATGTGGGCCATCCTCATTCCAGGTGCGATTAATACGTTTAATATGATTATTATGCGAACTTCTTTCCAGGGCATCCCGGTCAGTTTGGAAGAGTCGGCCAGGATGGACGGGGCCAATGATTGGGTGATTTTATTCCGAATCGTCATCCCGCTTTCGATGCCGGTTATTGCCGTTATGATTTTGTGGTATGCGGTTGGGCATTGGAATTCTTATTTTAACGCGCTTGTGTATTTGCGGAACCGTGAAGCGTATCCTCTCCAGCTCGTGCTCCGTGAAATATTGATTTCCAACAATACGGATTCCATGATGGCGGGTGGAGGCGACGACAAATATGCCATTGGAGAAACCATTAAATATGCGGCAATTATGGTCTCTACGCTGCCGATCATTTGCTTATATCCGTTCCTTCAGAAATATTTTGTTCAAGGTGTGCTGATTGGTGCCATTAAGGAGTAAGCAGGGACGATTTCACCATGAGATAGAGGCGGAAGGAGGGATCCTGTGAGAGGCGTTTCTTTTGAAAATGCTCCGAGCAGCTGGAATGAGGCTTTACCGATCGGCAATGGACACTTCGGCGGTATGGTGTATTTCGAAGATAACAAGCTGACGTTGGCGCTTAATCATTATGAAGTTTATTATCAAAAGCTGCATCGCTACAGTAAGAAGTATCGGAATGGTGAGGGGCCGGATTTTACGTTTCAGCATGGACGTACATTTGAAGAATTGAAAAAGCTGGCTGAAGAGAGGTATCGCGATCCCGAACAAGGCCCGTTTTTCCTATATGGCGACGCATTAAACCCGAACAGCATGTACAGGAAATATGGCAAACCCTCGGGTGGGGCCTCCCATTATCCGACGGGGGAACTTCATCTTTTTCCATCCAAGGAGCTTTCAGACCCTGATCACTATTCGTTATCCCTTGATATTGAGAAGGCAGTTGCTCAGTTAAATGTGGTCAAAAATGAGGATAAACTTGGCGTACGCACGATCATTGCTCAGGATGGCGATTACGTGATCACCTCAATCAGCCAGACGAATGGCGCGTTGTTACCCTCGGTTGCGCTAACTGTTCCCCCTAGAAGATATGTGGATATGCAAGTGACGTATCATCAATTGGATGATACGACCTTTTATTACGTGGGCGCTTTCTACTCGGACGGTGAAGAGAAGGAACGTTACGATCCGTTCTCGTTCATAGTGATGATGAGAATCATTGGTGCCAAAGGAAGTGTAGTTGCCGGTCCCGACGACAGCTTGCAAATTGCTCTTCGGGATGCGGAGGCAAACCTGACACTGCTAACAACGGTGGTCACGGAGGAAGAGACCAAGGAACTCCTTTCGACTGCGCTGATGAGGTTGACGAAGCCAGCTTCGCATGTGGAAGTGGCAGAAATGGTGGAGCATCATCAAGCCTATTGGAGAAGCTTTTGGTCCCGGAGCTCGATCACCTTGCCGGATAAAATGCTCGAAGATCTCTGGTATATCAATCTATACGCAATTGCCTCCAGCAGCGGGAATGGCGGCAGGATGCGCGAGCAAGCATGCGGATTAAACGGCTTGTGGGATATTAAACAGCCAACCAAGTGGGGCAGCATGTGGTATTGGGACGTTAACATTCAAGCGGCATTTTGGCCGCTTTATACGGCTAATCGGCTTGAAGTTGCTGAGGCGTTCAACGAGGGGCTGCTTTCTTATGTGCAGCTCGCTGAGCGAATGTCGCAGCAGTTTTATAGGCTTGAAGGCGTTGCGGGTGATTACCCGCATGCCATGTATGTAAGCATTTGGCCTTGGTGTGCGCAATTCCTATGGGATTATTACCGCTACAGCATGGACGTTGATTTTCTTAGAGAAAAGGCATATCCGCTGTTTAAGCGGATTGCCAGATTTTTTGAAGGTTATTTACAGCTGAATGAGGGCTCGGGGCGCTATGAGATATTTCCTGACATTTCTCCGGAGCAGGGGCCTCTGACTCGGAACTCAACTTGTTCCCTTGCAGCAGTTAAATACTTATTGAAGATCGCTTCGGATGCGGGAGAGCTGCTTGGTGAAGCGGAAGAGGATCGGCTAAGGTGGATGGCGCTTGCGGACAGCTTGGCTGAGTACCCAACAGCTGTTTCCAAATCGTATGGAGATGTTTTCCTGGACTCGGAATGGGCGCCTGCCGATATGCATTTGCGGCACCCTTCGCTGCTTATGCCCATTTATCCCATTGGAGAAATCGATAGAAATAGTGAAACCCATCTGCGGAAAAGAGGAGAAAATACGCTCCGGTATGCAGCTAATCAGACGGAATATGGGATGTTTCAATTCGGTTGGCTGTCCTGTGCCGCTTCGAGATTGGGAAAGGGCAACGCAGCGCTTAGGCTGCTCTATGAACAAGGCATCGATTTGTCGCTCAGGTGCAATGGCTTGTTTGCGGAAGAAACGGAACGGTGGATGAACTATTGCAACATCACCAATGAGCCGTTGTACCATCCGCACATGATGGAAGCCTCGGGTGAATTGGTTGCTGGCGTGAACGAAATGCTGCTTCAAAGCTATGATGGCGTGATTGAGGTGTTCCCGGCGCTGCCTGATGGTAAGCCAGAGCCGGAGCTTTCGATGGGCCTCTACGAACATGAGGTAGATTGGAAGGTTAAGCGATATGAGAAATGGAGCGACTGTTCCTTTCGAGGCCTGCTGGCAGTAGGCGCCTTCGAAGTTAGCGCAGAGCTGAAAAATGGCCGAACCGCTTGGGTTACGATCCAGAGTAAGGCCGGCAAGCGGGTTGTGATTCGCAATCCGTTTCACGTTAGCGATGAGGTAATGGTTGCAAACAAAGAGGGTCTATCTTGGAACAGGGTGGACCATGTCGAAGAAGACGGACGGATTTCTTTTGAAACGGAGAAAAACGGAGAGTATGCGGTTTATCCTCGCGGAGAATTTTCCACTCCTGAGTTATTTGGAGTTGACTCTGATGGGCAGGCCGTCGAGCGAGACTATCCGCTTGTTCATGAAGCTCATACACATCGGCGAGTGTTCCTTGGCAAAAACCAAGATACACAGCATGCCAGACTACTCGACCACTTCACCTTTGATTATTACTCCGGTAATGCCAGGGAATCGAGGTTGGCTGCTTATCGGTTGGATTTTGGCGTGGCATCGCATCTCCTGGAGAAAGATTATACCAACGTGCTGCCTAGACAGGTTCATGTGGATGGGGTTCTCGGTCAAACGTTCCGTAAAGTAACGTTGGATTCGATGTTTAAGCCTTATAACGGCATCGGCTGGGAGTGTGCTGAGGATCTCGAGGCGACCGATCGCTTGGGGCCGGACGAACTGCGGAGGGATTTTATCGGTGGAAAGAGGGAAGCGACGTTTGTGGTGGAGCTTCCAAAAGGCAGATATGATTTGCTTTTCGTATCCGGCGATAAAGAGGCGCCATCCTATACGGAGATAGAAATCGTTGGAGGAAGCATGTGGACACCGGAGAAAACGCTGAAGGCAGGCGAATTTGCAACGGATATTTTGCCAATCACGCAAAGAAGTGATGGTTACATGAAGCTGCGATTTCGCACCTGCGAAGGCTCGGAGTGGAGAATGAATGCGCTGATTATTAATAAAAATTACACGTATTTGTAGAAGCGGGAAGGGTTGATACAGCTCTAATTAATAGTAGATTCTCCGGTTGAGGCGAGTTAGCAATTGTCGCTTAGGAGCTGGACAATGGGCGGAGTGGATGTTGCCTTTTCCAATTAAAGCCAATTCTCCAGCTATAATAGGTGTCTGATCTACTTTTACCTATTTAACTGGAGTTAGCGAAAATAAGACCGATAAAGCCCCAACGGGCCTTTATCGGTCTTATTGCTATTCCCACAGCTGCTTGCCAGCTACTGCGGGTTCGTTGTCCAAATCCCTGCGGTTTTCAGAAACACGCGCTGCGGCAATTTCAAAGCAGCCATGATGAGCTCGGCTACATCCTCCGGCTGCATCATGCGGTCCTCGTCACCTATCGGCAGACCCGCTTTGACGGATAACTCTGTGTTCACGGTGGATGGCGTGAGCGCTGTAACACGAATGTTTGACTTGCGAACCTCTTGCATGAGGGCTTCCGTCATTCCGATAACAGCGAACTTTGAGGCGCAATAAGCTGAACCCGTGGCAAAACCTCGCTCTCCAGCGGTTGAAGCAATGTTGATGATACTTCCGCCGTTTTGGCTCAACATGGTTGGCAGCGCAGCACGCGTCACATGATACGTGCCCATCAGGTTGGTTTGAATAATTTGCTCCCATTGATCGGGATCCATATCGACCAACTTGCCGAACTGTGCTGTTCCGGCATTATTGAGCAGGATATCCAGGGAACCCAGTTCCCCGATTAGTAACTCCACTGCACGCACCGCTTCTGCTCTCTTGGAAATGTCCGCTGTAGCAATGCTCACTTTGATGCCGTATGTACTTGTTAAATCTTGTTGAAGGGAATCGAGGTCAGCATGGCTGCGCGCTACTAATCCAAGATGAACACCTTCTTTCGCTAGCGCGATGGCGGCCGCTTTGCCGATTCCTTTTCCAGCTCCTGTAAGGATGGCCGTTTGATTGTGTAAGCTCATGAGAAATCTCCTTTTTATTCGGTGAATTAGGTAATCGTCTTTATGAAAGTATGGCCCCATTTTATGCGATTTAATGGACGGAGTCAATTTTAGCTGCTGGAATATTTTTCTATTGCCAATTGGGTAGATTCATCTGTATGTTAGTTTATATTACATTAAAAATTCAGACATTATGATAAGTTGATGGGATACAAACATGGTAAACGTTATCATATAATAAAGGCGTAAGATGAATGTCAAAAATAATAACATAAAGTGAGGGGTTCATGGATGATTCATGGAGTAATTAGAAAATCGGTGTTAGCTGCTGCTTCGGCTGCTTTACTGACAATTACAGCTTGCAGTAACGGGGCTGAGCCGGCGAAAGAAGCAGGAAAAACGCAAGCCTCAACACAGCCCGCCTCGAAACAACAAGTTACGCTTACTTTTGAGGAAAACTGGTCCACCCCGAACGTTGATAACCAGCTGTACAAAGAGAGAATTCAGAAATTTCAACAGTTGAATCCGGATATTAAGATTGAAATGCAGGATATCCCGTCAGCTCAATATCGGACCAAGCTCCGTACCGAGGCAGCAGGCAACAGCATGCCGGATATGTTTATTCTGTATCCAGGTGTCGATATGGATCCATTCATTGATGCCGGCGTACTAATGCCGTTAGATGAAATTATGGATACATGGAAAGATATTTTGCCGCCACAGTCGTTAGGTGGATATAAAGTAAATGGTAAGCAGTATGCCGTTCCAACCAAGATGACTTTTGTCGATATTATCTACTACCACAAAGATATGTTAGCGAAAGTAGGCTACAATGAGTTTCCGAAAACGTACGCCGATTTCCTCGATCTGGTGAAAAAGCTCAAAGCTTCAGGCGTGACACCGATGGGAATTGGCAATAAGAATCGTTGGCCGCTTCAATCCACGGTCATGTCCGCGGTTGAGGATCGTATTGCCGGTACGGATTTCTTGACGAAGGTGAAGCAAGGTCAAGCTAAGTTTACGGATGCTGATTATGTGAAAGCACTTGGCATTTTCGATGAGTTGACGAAGCTTGATGCCTTTAATGCTGATTTGAACACCATGGATGAAGTGCAAGTGCAAGATTACTTCCTGCAGAAGAAATCGGCTATGACCATGACGAGCTCTACGATTGATACGAAGTTCCGTGTCAGCAACACAGAAGGTGGCGCTAATATTGGGATCGCTTTGTTCCCATCCATCGACGGCGGAAAAGGAACGGCTGGCAAAAGTGCAGGCGTTGTCCAATACGGTATCGGCTTAAGCAAGGAATTAACGGGAGCTAAGAAAGAGGCGGCTTATAAATTCCTGAAATATTTCTACTCCCCTGAACTGTACCAGAACTTGATGAGTAAAGGGATTGTCGTACCGGCTAAAGTCGAAATGCCTGCGGACACTAGCAAATATTTGAAAGAAATGCTGGAGTTAACGAAATCCGGCGATGCGCTTGTCTTTGACAGTGTGATGCCGGCGTCCGTCAAAGATTCGATTGAGAACGGGCTGCAAGCCATTACGATGAAACAGAAAACACCTGAGCAAATCGCCAAAGAAATGCAAGAGGCTATGGATAAAGTGAAAAAATAATCGGCTAGCGAAAGCGAAAGTAAGCTCGAAGCTAACGATTTGAAAGGGTGACAGAGATGAAAGCTTCCATCGGAGCATTTTCCTTCTTTCAGCTTTTAAGTCAAAACGAAATGAATATATACGGTTATCTGGAGACGGTGAAATACCGGTATCGCTTGGATGCTGTAGATCTTTGGAACGGCTTTTTCGCCAACCGTGAGGTTCCCATCTGGGAACTTCCGGATGACGATGAGTTGATGAAGATCAAACGCAACCTGGATGAGAGAGAATTAACAGTTGCTAACATAGCGGTGGATCGCGCTCATTTGTGGGATGCTGATCCGGATACCAGGCAGCAGCTATATCAGAATGCGATAGCACATATGAAGGCGGCGAAATTGCTTGGTGCCAAGACGGTTCGTATTGATGCCAATCGCGGCCCTGGAGAAGTGACAGAGGAGCAGTTCGAATACACGTTTCGTACTTATCAAGAATTGGCTCAGCAAGCTTCCGACTACGGTTTTACAGTGGGGCCTGAGAATCATACAGGGATTTCGTTGGATCCCCTTTGGATGAAGCGCGTTGCTGAAGCCGTGGATCATCCGGGATACGGTATTTTACTGCATATCGATCGTTGGATAGACGGGAATCAAGGCAATGAAATGGTGGCTCCCTGGGTAAATCACGTCCATTTGGACAAACGGACATTAAGCTCGGAGAATACGGAATCAACAATCAAGTTCCTGAGTGAGTTTGGTTATCAGGGGTATTGGGCAGTAGAATATAATGCTTTGTCCAATCCTTATATCGAGATTGAGTGGGCATTGGCAGCTGCGAAACGATTGCTTGCATCTGCGTGCCCGAACAATGGATAAGTGATCTGGAGGCGTGCGTGATGGAATATGCCAAGATTCGAATTGGTGTTATCGGAACAGGAATTATAGGGAAAGCCCACTTGGATCAGTATGCAGCCATAGAAGGCGCCGAGGTCGTGGCTCTGTGCGATATTAATGAACAGGAAGCGCGCCGAGTCGCAGACAAGTACGGAGTTGCTCATGTCTACACGGATTATAAAGAGCTGTTGGCGCGAGACGATATCGATGCGGTGGATGTATGTCTGCATAACAACTTTCATGCGCCATTAACGATTGCTGCTCTGCAGGCGGGTAAACACGTATACTGCGAGAAACCGATCGCAGGCTCCTATTATGATGGCAAAGCTATGGTTGACGCAGCCAAGGAGTATGGCAAGAAACTTCACATTCAACTGAGCACGCTTTATAAAAAAGAAACAAAGGCGGCCAAAGCGCTGATTGACGGCGGTCAATTGGGTAAATTGTTCCACGCTCGGTCGAATGGCTTCCGGCGTCGCGGTAGACCTTATGTCGATGGCTTCGGCACCGCGTATTTCACGAAAAAAGCAAGCGCAGGCGGGGGAGCTTTACTCGATATGGGCGTCTATCATATCGCTCAAATGCTCTACTTGCTTGGTGAAACCGAAGTAGAGCGAGTCACCGGGAAACTCATCCAAGAAATGGACATGGATGAGGCCCGGCGTGCCGAAAGCGGGTTCGATGTGGAGGAGTTGGCGCTTGGATTCGTTACTTTACGCAATGGACTCACGCTAGACATTTTTGAAGCTTGGGCCGTTAATCTTGGTGGCGTTGAGGGAAGCAGCATTATGGGATCCAAAGGCGGTATCCGGCTTCCATCGTACCATTCCGGAGAGATGACTTCCGATATCACCTTTCACACGACGGTAGCCGACATCGACCTGGACAGCAAGATTGATCTTAACCGCATGGATATTCGTTGGCACAGAATGAGAGAAAACGAAGAGGCTTACGATTCATCGCAGAAGCACTGGATTGCTGCTCTGCAGGGACGCGTAGAACTTATGCCGACTGCGGAAATAGCGCTTGCGACGATGTTGATTAGCGAAGGTTTATATTTATCCGATTCGCTCGGGCGGGAAACAACGGCTGCTGAAATTGTGGCTGCGTCCCGTTCGCTGTCTATCCCATTGTAAGAGAGGCAAAAGCCGTTCTTCGGCTGCCAAGAGGCGGAGCCTGCGGGGTCTCCGTCTTCTTGGCATCTCTCAACTTATCACTTAGCGCATAAGGAGGGCTATGTATGCATGTAACGAGGCGGATGGGCTGGGCAATTTTTATCGGCATGCTGCCAGCCTTGATTATTTATATTGGCATCGCCATGATTCCGATCTTGATGTCATTTTATTACTCATTTTTCGATTGGAACGGTTTATCCCACATGTCTTTTGTAGGGTTGGACAATTATATCTCGGTCTTGAAAGACGGGATCTTCTGGAAAGGTGTGCAGAACAACCTGTTTATGATGGTTAGCGGTATTGTGGGGCAGCTGCCGGTAGGTTTGTTTTTTGCCTTGCTATTGAACCGCTCGATGCGCGGGCTCAAAGTTTACCGCTCGGTGCTTTTCCTCCCAGTCATTATCTCGGCGGTTATCGTCTCACTCATCTGGAACATGGTCTACGGTACGGAATCGGGTCTAATGAATAACATGCTCGGACTTTTCGGCTTGGAGAGCTTGAAACAAAACTGGCTGGGTTCCCCGCGTTGGGGCATGCTGTCGGTAAGCATCACGTATCTATGGCAAAATTACGGTTTCTATATGGTTATTTTCTTGGCCGGTTTGCAAAATATTTCTGAAGAAGTAAGGGAAGCAGCGGTCATGGACGGCGCTACGGGTTGGAGGCGATTCTGGTTCATCACCCTCCCGATGCTGAAAGAAACGATCTGGGTCACTCTGATCTTCTCCATCAGCAACAGCTTCCGGGTTTTCGATCTCATCTATGTCATGACAGCCGGTGGGCCGGCTCATAATACCGAAGTGATGACCATCTATATGTATACCCAGGCCTTCAACAACAGTTACTTCGGACTTGGGAGCGCAGTTTCTATTCTTATTTTAATTTTTAGCCTATTAGCCATCTATGCAGCCAAGTTAGTCACCCGTCGAAACGGCTAATTGCTGTATGTAGAGAAAGGAGGAACTTATGCGAACATCTTTAGGGAAAAAAACGATCATTCATTTGATCCTAGCTATTCTAAGTGTTATTAATGTCATTCCGATTGTATGGATGGTTGTCAGTTCATTTAAGTCAGAGGAAGATTATGCGACGAATCCGCTGGGATTGCCAAAGTTTTGGCAGGTCAGCAATTATACGAGCGCTTGGAAAGTCGCGCATTTAGGTACGTACTTCTGGAACAGTGTCATTGTTACTGTTGGTGCAATTGTATTAACGGTGCTGCTTAGTGCATTGACCTCCTACTTTCTTTCCAGATTTAACTTTCGTATACGCGGATGGCTTTACGGTTTGTTTATTATTGGCATGACGATTCCGATTCACGCTACGTTAGTGCCGATTTTTATTATTATGAAAAAAATAGGCTTGTTGAATTCCCATCTTGCCCTGATTCTTCCTTACACGGCATTCCACCTCTCGATCACCATCTTCATTCTGGTAGGCTTCATGCAGGCCTTCCCTAAAGATATTGAGGAATCTGCGGTTATGGACGGGGCTGGACTGTATAAAATTTTCTGGTCCATCATACTTCCGATGACTCGCCCTGCTCTGGCGACGGTGATTATTATCAACTTTATTTATAACTGGAATGAGTTTTTATTCGCACTCGTTTTGATCAATAAAGCGGCTCTCAAAACACTGCCGTTAGGCTTGGCTAACTTCGCCGGCACGGAAACAAGGTTTCAGACGCTTCAGATGGCTGCCTTATCAATGGCGCTTATTCCGCTTGTTGGCTTTTACTTGGCCATGGAGAAGCAGTTGGTGCAAGGGATGACGGCGGGCGCTGTTAAAGGGTGATGATGTGATAATGGCGGCACTTTAACCGCTCGAAACATTTCTCAAGTCATTCTACATCCTTTTCAAGTAGGTTGACCCCGTTTTATAGTAAAATGAGGAAATACCGACGAAGGGGATGGACCTTGATGATACTAAACAGATATCCTTTCTTGCACTTCAGTTTGAGAACAAAGTCGATCGCTATCTTCATCCTTCTGGTAACGCTCCCCTCCCTTTTAATCGGGAATGTCATTCTGAGCCGTTATGATGCTGTTCTGCGGCAGCAATATATTGATGCCATGGAAAAGAATTTGAATACCATTGAATTGAATTTATCCGAGAAAATAAAAGCTGTTGAAGATTTATCGAACTACATGATTTATCAAGAAAACTTTAGACGGTTTATGGAGACGCCAACCACACCGGGCAATATGGTGCAAATGAACAAGGATCAGACGACCATCGAGGGATTTATTGCCTTTCAAATTATGTCCAAGGTGTACATTAAATCGATTTCACTTGAAGGTGTTGGAGGCAATCAACTCCAGATGGGCGAGCCTGTCAAAGGGTTGGAACAATCGTGGACAGACCTTGCTCAGCAGAGAAGAGGCGGGGTCATCTGGACGGACTCCTATGAACTGGAGAGCGGTTGGACGGGAAATAAGCGCGTTGTTTCGATGGTTCGAGTCATCAATTCCTTCGATACCCCTTCGCGTCCGGTGGGCAAAGTAATCGTTCGTTTGGATGAGTCGGAAATCACGGACTTATTAATGTCAGCTGTTCCTCAGGATCAGGGGTCGATCTTTATTGTTCGGCCTGAGGGCAGTGTCGTTTTGCATCAAAATCAAAACTTGATTGGACATCCCTACCCAAGCGATGCACTATTGAGCCAATTTCAAGGGGGGCTGTCCAAAAAAGTCTCTTCCTTGAAGGAAGCCGGAGCTTCTTATGTTGTTTTTAGTCAGCCCATGAAGTCGACAGGCTGGTACATCGTAGCGATGGTTAAGGACCAAACCATCGTGCAAAAAACAGAAGCGATTAAAGCCTCGCTCAAATTTTTGATTTTGATTATTCTTATTTTTGGATTAATCGCTTTAATCGGGTTCGAGTTTGCTATGATCCGCCCTATGCTCGAATTGAGCAAACAAACCTCCAAGCTCAAAAAAGGTGATTTCTCGGCGCAGGTCAAAGTCAGATCGCGGGACGAGGTCGGGGAGCTCGGCCGACAGTTCAACAACATGGTTATGACCATCAAGGAGCTGATCGACAAAAAGTATAAATTAGAGATTCGGCAGAAGGAGTCGGAGCTTCGTATTTTGCAAAGCCAAATGGACCCTCATTTTTTATATAATACGCTGGATATGATCCGTTGGACGGCAAGATTGGAGAAAGCGGAGGAGACGAGCCAATTGATCGAAACCCTATCGCTTTTCTTTCGAATGGGGCAGAATGGCGGCAAGCGATATACAAAGTTGCCTGAGGAATTGGACTTTGTTCATGCTTATCTGGATTTGCAGCAGAAGCGAATGGGAAGCAAACTCCAATTCACCCTGCACATGGACGAGGAGTTGAACCATGCCGTCCTCTTAAAGAAAATCATTCAACCTTTGGTGGAGAACAGCATCAAACATGGTTTTAAGCGTGGGGGTGGCCGCATCGAGGTGCGCTGCTATAAGGCGGAGCAGGATGTGCTGATTGATGTGGCGGATTCCGGCGTCGGTTTTGTGAAGAACAAGCTGGAGGCCATCCGTCAGGTGCTTCAAGACCGATCCGGGGACGAGGGCATTATGAACCATGCGATCTGCAACATTCATGAGCGCATAACGCTAGAATACGGCGAGGGGTATGGCATCGAGCTACCTTCGGAACCGCCCTTTACCGGAGCTTGCGTAAGGATCAGACTTCCATTTCAAATGAGTGCTCAGGAGGAAAAGCGATGACCATCAAAATGCTAATTGTAGATGATGAGCCCATTATTTGCCAAGGATTGCGTCGTACCATTTCCTGGGAGACGATTGGTGTTGAAGTTGTCGGAGAAGCGTATGACGGAATTGAAGCGCTCGCTTTCCTTGAGCAATGTCCAGTGGATGTCGTATTGACGGATGTGAACATGGAAGGCATGGACGGACTTGAGCTTGCGAAGGAATTGAAGCTGCGCTTTCCACAGTCGCGTGTGATCATTGTTAGCGGATATGACCATTTTGAGTACGCCAGGCAGGCTCTGCGGCTTGGAATTGAAGATTATTTGCTGAAACCGGTGAATATCGGTGAGTTGATGGGCATGGTGCAGCGGATTGGCGAAGAGATCACGCAAGAACGGAAGCTTGAGGGTGAGCAAGAAGTAGAAAGAACGCGCAAATGGCTGATGGGGCAGCTGCAGCAGAGAGTCATCGATCAAAATGAGGATTATGTGCCTTTGATAATGACAACCGGGTCATGCAGCTATTGGATGATCGCCACGCAGCTCTCCGATTATGCGGAATGGAGCCGGCGATCGTCCGAAGAAATGCGCAGAGAGATACGGAGCCTCTGGGAAACAAGCGTTGATACAGCCTTGCGATCATCCGGGCTGGAGACCGTTTCATTTTTCCAACATCAGAATTTGCTGTTGTCGCTAGTCGTCGGACCTCAATCGATGAGCACGAAGAATCTTCATGGCATTTTGAGCGGCGTACTGAAGTTGTCGGAGGATCTTGATCTGCATGCCAGTATATCCCGGCCCTTCCATAGTTCAGATCAGATTCACGCTAGCTGCATGGAGGCTATTTCCTTATTGCACTATGCCGTGCTATCATCCCATGCTCCAATTATTTTCCATGATGAAGAACTGATTTTCAAAAGAAGCCATCGTCTTCCTGAGCTGATCGTATGGGAGAAAAATCTGATTCATGCTTTATTTCAAGAAAATGATGCGGAACTGCGCCAGCAAATGGATGAAATCATGCAGGAATTTCGCGAGAGCGGCAGCTTGATTAAGGAAATATGGCAGGCGTTTCAGGAGCTGGTCATTATTCTTCAAAGGCGGCTGCGTGCGGCGGGGATCGATTTGACGGGATATCTCAATGTCTTTCATTCTCAGGAGATCGATCTTTTGGTGCACAATTCCTACAGAGCGATGGAGTCCTTGCTGCGAGCGGAGCTGGAGTCGATGTTCTCATTAATCAACAACTCCCTTACAGGGAAAAATCATTGGCTTGCAGACAGGGTGAAATCCTACATTGAAGCCAGGTACAACAAGGATATTAAGGCATCTGAGGTTGCTGCATGGCTAAAAATAACGCCGAATTACTTCAGCATCCTCTTCAAGCAAAAGTTCGGCAAAGGGTTCGCAGAGTATCTGAACGAAGTTCGCATCGAACAGGCGAAGGCGAAGTTGTCCGGGACCGATGATCGCGTCTTCGAAATCGCCGAAAGCGTCGGCTACAAAGAATATAAATACTTCTGTTCCATTTTCAAAACATACACCGGAGTAACGCCAACGCAATATCGGAAACTTGTCCATTCGACTTAAGAGCTTAGAAAGGATAGCGTGGCACCTATGTCAGTAATCGGAAGACTGAAAAATCACCCGTTCGGCGTCATCAAAGCATTCAGCTTTATTTTATATGGCGCCTTCGCGATTTATAGTGCATTTTTCCCGTTGTACTTGAAAGAATTAGGCGTTTCTAGCGTAGCGATAGGCTTGCTGCTGGCCGGCGGGCCTATTCTTTCGTTATTCGCCAATCCGTTCTGGGGCTACTGGAGCGACCGTTTGTCTAATGTAAGGCGCATTCTGATCATTCTCCTGATCGGCAGTTTTCTTAGTCTGCAAACAGTCTTTTTTACGAATTCTTTCCCGTTCCTTGTCATTTTTTTACTTGTTTTTTTCTGCTTTCAGAGCCCTTTGTTTGCTCAATCCAATAGCCTTATTTTGGAGGCGATCGAACATACGAATCACAAGTTTGGTTCTTTCCGCTTATGGGGGGCGCTCGGTTGGGCGTTGATGGCTTTAGCGACAGGTCCTGTGATGGAGTGGTTGGGCATCCGGGATTTGTGGAAAGTATGCGGCGTCATGATGGGGTTAGCCATTGTGTTCGCTTGGATGCTGCCTCAGGCTAAGAATAGTGGGAAGGGGGAGTCTGGTAGCTCAATCCAAAGCGGCAAGAAAGGAAATTATTTGCAAATTATGAGTGATAAATGGTTTCTGGTCTTCATTCTGATGGGAATTCTTATTTCGATTCCGAATGCGATGAACAATACATTTGTCTCTATTTACATGTCCGAGCTGGGCGGGAATAGCTCCTTGATCGGCTGGTCCGCATTTTTCGCCTCTATATTTGAAATCCCTGTTTACTTGCTGTTCGACCGTTTTTTACGAAAGGACCGCAGAAGTATGTTTTTCTGTCTGGCGGCTGTTAGCTTGTTGTACGCGCTGCGCTGGTTTCTGATGGCAGCGGCGACATCGCCTTATCACATCCTTTTCATCCAAGCGTTAAATTCCATCACGTTCGCCGGCTATTACTATGTAGGGACGCAGTTGACGGCATATTTGATTCCGCCGGCATTCAGAGCGTCAGGGCAAGCCCTTTATGCTTTGAGTTGGGGAGGCCTGTCCGGTATGGTTGCCGGGATCGCCGGTGGCTTGATCTTCCAGGAACTGGGCGCGCATACCATGTATACGATCAGTGCGATGATGGCGCTTATAGGTGTAGCGGGGTTCACTTCAATGTTCGTAATTGCTGCTAGAATGGAAGTGCGCCAAAAAAATGCTACACAGTACGAAAAGACTTTATTATAATGGATTTATAAGAATCAAATCTTTGACAAATTAGGTCGAAGGAGGATCTCCTTGAATTCTTTGGATGAACAAATTCAACGGGTGATGGACGAGCATCGGATCGTTGGATTAGCGGCCTCCGTGATGCGTGAAGGGAAACAGATTTGGAGCGCGGGATATGGATGGGCAAATGAAGATAGACGCATTCCAGTTACATCTCAAACCATATTTCGCATCGCTTCTATCTCGAAGACGGTGGTTGCGACAGCGGTTATGCAGCTTGTCGAGCAAGGCTTATGCGGAATCGATCAGGATGTAAGCGAAATACTCGGATATCCGGTACGCAGTTCCAAGTATCCGGAAACGCCGATAACGCTCAGGATGATCATGACGCATACTTCGGGACTGCAGGATGAATATGTTCGTTTTGTCGTTGATTCGCGCAGCGAGAATCCACCGAAGATTCGTCTAACGGATCTCCTTCTTCCGGGCGGGGCTTATTACACCGACAGTCTCTGGGGAGAGGGAAGGCCGGGAGATCCGGATTACTTTGAATATTCGAATCTGGGGGCTGTCATGCTAGCGACGGTGGTGGAGCGGCTTTCGAATGAACGGTTTGACGAATACTGCAAGAAGCATCTGTTCGAACCGCTTCATATGTGCGACACTAGCTTTAACATCGGGGATATGAAGGACATAGACTCCGTTGCTGTGTTGTATGAATATTCAACGGACGATGAACGATTTTTCGCCAGTGCGGACGATTTTCGCGGGAAGAAGCCGGGAGCCATTGATTACAGCGGCTATGTGCCGGGCACTAACGGAGCGTTATTCAGCCCGCAAGGCGGACTTCGCACAAGCGTAGATAACTTGACTCGATTTATGGAAGCGCATTCTAACGGCGGTAAATTGAACGATGTTCAAATCCTGAAGCCGGAATCTGTGGATCTGATGCACGCGCCGCATTGGTCAGGGCATCGACAAGAGGGGTTTTTCCGCAATTGCGGGCTCCAGTTCCAGATCACGGACGATTTGCTCCCGGGACACCGACTGATCGGGCATTCCGGTGATGCGTATGGGCTGCTAAGCGATATGTATTTTCATAAACAGGAAAAGTGGGGCTTCATTCTGCTCATAAACGGTGTCATTCAGAGTAAAGGACAAGGCGTTTATTTTGAGGCGGAAGAAGAGCTTGCGCAAGTATTGAAGACTGCTTTCCTCGAATTGTGAGGGAGAGAAAGAGATTCGATATTTACAACATGTTATTTCGATGTTAGTATATATTACATCATTAGTATTCTAGCTTCTGGCGGTCGTAGGAGACTCTATCTCTCTCACATCCCGCTCAGAAATCGATCGGAATGCTAATAAGGAGAGTGGTCGTTTGGTTTACGACAAAGATACAATTTACATCATCGGCGACGCGCAAGCTTCTGTGAACAATCCGATTACCCAACAGTTTAACGCCTTCTTTATTGGTCTTGTCGTCGATACGGCAAGCCACAAGATTATTGATGCAGGATGTTCATCCACCATACCGCTCACATCGGATTTTGTCCGCTCGATTTTCATTGGGCACAATATGCTTCTCCTTGATGTGGTGGCGGAGGAAATCCGCCAGAGATATCACGGATCATCTCAGAAGGCCCTGATCGTAGCGTATAAAGACGCGCAAAAAAAATACAAACTAGCACTTAGCGGCCGGGAAGAGCTGGGATTCCAATCTTCCGGTACAGTGTAAGCTGCTTTATTTATCCGTATGGCAACATACACGTAAATAAAACCCAGCAAATGGTTTCTTGGGACGCAGGTTCCCGGGGCTGTTTGCTGGGTTTTTGTTATTTCACAAACCTGGAGGCGACCTATGAAACTTTATATTTCCATTGATATGGAAGGGATAACCGGACTTGTTGATAACACGTTTGTTGATTCAAGGCAATACAACTACACGCGCGGGCAGCACATCATGACAGATGAAGCGAACCATGTCATCAGATCCGCATTTGATGAAGGCTGCAAGGAAGTCATTGTGAATGATAGCCACTCTAAAATGAATAATCTGCTCATCGAGAAGCTGCATCCCGAAACGCAGTTGATCTCAGGCGATGTGAAGCCTTTTTCCATGGTGCAAGGATTGGATGCTTCGTTCTCTGGCGCGGCTTTTCTAGGTTATCACACGAGAGCGGCGACCAAAGGCGTCCTCAGCCATACGATGATTTTCGGCGTTCGGAATATGTATATCAATGATAGAGTCATTGGCGAGCTTGGGTTTAATGCTTATGTCGCCGGCCATTACGGTGTGCCTGTTCTACTGGTCGCTGGGGATGATGAAACCGCTATTGAGGCGGAGGAGCTAATTCCAGGAGTTACGACAGCCATTGTGAAAAAGCGGATATCGCGAACTTCGGCCATGTGTTTGACCCCCGAGAAAAGCGGACTGCTGCTTCAGGAAAAAACAAAGGAAGCGCTGGCTAACGCGGGCCGAGTGAAGCCGCTTGTGCCGCGGGATCATCCGGTGCTGAAGATTGAATTTGCCAATTATGGCCAAGCGGAGTGGGCTCATCTGATGCCGGGTACGACGATAGACGATAACAGTCCGACTGTTACCTTTCAGGCGAAAGACATTCTTGAGGCGTACCGGGCGATGTTGGTGATGACGGAGTTGGCGATGAGAACGGCATTTTGTTAAAAAGCGAAAGTGGGTGATAGCGTGACACAATATATTCTTCGTCGATTTATCTCCATGATTGTCACACTGTGGCTAATTATTACGGTTACTTTTGCCCTGATGCACGCTGTTCCGGGGTCGCCCTTCGAGAAAGAGGGCAAGAGTTCGAATCCGACGGCGGTTCAAAATTTAATGGAATTTTACCATTTGGATCAACCCATTACGACACAGTACCTGCTTTATTTAAAATCACTGCTTTCCTTGGATCTTGGGCCCTCCATCGGCCACTATCCCGATACCGTCAATTCCATGATCTCCCGAGGATTTCCAGTTTCGTTTAAGCTGGGAATCGTATCGATCCTGATTTCAATCGTTACCGGCATTGCGCTAGGCACAGTCGCTGCGCTCCGGCAAAACCGTATGATCGACTATCTCGCCATGATCTTCGCGGTTATCGGCATAGCAGTACCGAATTTCATCGTAGCTACTTTGTTGATTAAATATGTGGCGGTCGAATGGAAGCTCCTTCCCGTAGCCACTTGGGGAACGTGGAAGCATGTCATTCTTCCGGCGCTTGCCCTTTCAACCGGACCGCTTGCGATCATTGCCAGATTGACGAGAGCGAGTATGTTGGAGGTGCTGACAGCCGACTACATCGAAACGGCGAGGGCGAAAGGCTTGTCGCCAGCGACGATTGTTATCAAGCATGCGCTCCGCAATGCAGTGCTTCCAGTTATTACCCTGCTCGGGGCGCTGGTGGCCAATGTTCTTACAGGGAGTTTTGTCATTGAAAAGATTTTCGCGATCCCGGGAATGGGGAAATACTTCGTCGATGGCATTAATAATCGGGATTACTCGCTCATTATGGGGACGACCGTATTTTATAGTGCGCTGCTCGTTGTGATGATGTTTCTGGTGGATGTGGCCTACGGGCTGGTTGACCCCCGCATCAAGCTGCACAGGAAGGAGGGGTAAGCGATGAACGTGCCGGATTCCTTATTTGTTCCAATGGTCAATAACAAAGGGACGGCGGAAGCGATCGTTCGAGTGCGCCTGTCGTTTTGGCAGGAAGCTTGGATTAGATTGCGTGCCAACAAATTGGCCATGGCGGGGCTAATGATCATTATTGTGATGGCGCTGCTCGCGATAGTCGGGCCTCATCTTACAGACCAAAGCTATTCGAAGCAGGTGCTGCTGGATGCCAACCAGAAGCCATCGGCCGCTCACTGGTTCGGTACGGATGAACTGGGCCGCGATGTCTACGCCCGAATTCTTTATGGGGCACGCATCTCCCTATTTATCGGCCTAATGGCGGCTTTCATCGACCTGGTCATCGGCATCATTTATGGCGGCATCGCCGGGTACTTGGGAGGGCGAATCGATAACATCATGATGCGGTTCGTTGATCTATTGTACGGAATTCCTTATCTGCTCGTAGTCATCCTGTTGATGGTTGTCATGGGGCCGGGGCTGCTGACGATCATTGTGGCCTTAAGCGCAACGGGCTGGATCGGAATGGCGCGAATTGTACGCGGGCAGGTGCTCAGCCTGAAATCATCGGAGTATGTGCTGGCGGCAAGAACGTTAGGTGGAGGTGCGGGTTACATCATCCGCAAGCATTTGCTGCCTAATGCCATCGGCGTCATTATCGTACAAGTGACGTTTTCGGTGCCCTCCGCCATATTCGCGGAAGCGTTCTTGAGCTTTCTTGGCCTGGGTATTCAGCCTCCCTTGGCAAGCTGGGGTGTAATGGCCAATGATGGTTTGTCGACCATTTTGTCGGGGCAATGGTGGCGGTTATTTTATCCGGCGTTTTTCATATCGATCACGATGCTTGCTTTTAACTTGGTCGGTGATGGCTTGCAGGACGCTTTTAATCCGAAAAGGAGGAGGTAGCCAAGGTGAAAACGACGAATTCGCCCGACGTTATATTGGAAGTGGATAATCTGCACGTCTCGTTCACCACGCATGGTGGAGAAGTGAAGGCGGTTCGGGGCGTCAGTTTTTCTTTAGGAAAAGGAGAAACTTTGGCTATTGTAGGCGAGTCCGGCTGCGGCAAAAGTGTAACGGCACGCAGCGTGACGCGTCTTCTTCCCGAGCAAAGCTCGGAGATCAGCCAAGGCAGCGTTCGGTATAAGGGAAGGGAGCTGACCGCGCTTAGCGAAAAGCAGCTGAGAGAGCTGAGAGGCTCGGAGATATCAATGATTTTCCAGGATGCCATGACGGCGCTGAATCCCACCATTTCCATCGGTGAGCAGATTATGGAGGGAATTATTCGCCATCAGAAAATATCACGGGCAGAAGCGCGTAAGCAAGCCACAGAAATGCTGGGATTGGTTGGCATTTCTAATCCTGAGATGCGCTTGAAGCAGTATTTGCATGAGTTTAGCGGTGGGATGAGACAACGGATTATGATTGCCATCGCAGCGGTTTGCAAGCCGTCGGTGCTTATAGCGGACGAGCCGACTACCGCACTCGATGTCACCATTCAAGCGCAAATCATCGAGCTTTTCAAAATGCTTCAGAAGAAAACCGGTGTGTCCATCATCATTATCACACATGATCTTGGTGTTGTTGCAAATATGGCCGATCGGGTCAATGTGATGTATGCCGGCAAGGTGGTTGAATCGGGCACCGTGGATGAGCTGTTCTATAACCCGCAGCATCCCTATACCAAAGGGCTGTTGGCTTCTATGCCGCGCTTGGACACGGACAAGTCGCTTCCGCTTACGCCGATTGCAGGAACGCCGCCGGATCTGTTTGCTCCGCCGCAAGGCTGCGCATTTGCAGCGCGCTGCAGTTATGCGATGGAAGTATGCGGTGTTTATCAGCCGGAGCAGACTGCTGTCTCGAGCGGCCATTCCGTAGCCTGTTGGCTGCAGGATCCGCGCTCTCAAGTTGTATTCCAGCCGTCGATTCAAAGAAATAACATGACGGCTTTAGGATAAATAAGACGATGAACGAAGGGGAGAAGTGCTCATGAAAAAAATGTCAGCATTGCTAATCAGCTCCGTATTGGTAATTGGTACGCTGCTCGCTGGGTGCAGCAAAGATCCTGGTTCCGGATCGCAAGCGTCTGGAGCCAGCCAGACGGAAGCAGCCAAAGAAACGAAGTCCAAGGTCCTCCTTTACAACAATTTAAAAGAGCCGACATCTCTCGATCCTCCGAAAGGATTTGACCAAGTATCCTATGACGTTGTCAATAATGCCTTCGAGGGGTTAACGCGGCTTGGCAAAAACCAGACGCCTGAGCCGGCGATGGCCAAAGAGTGGAAAATCACGCCGGATGGGAAGAAGTATACCTTTACGCTGCGCGACGGCATTAAATGGTCCAATGGAGATCCGGTGAAAGCTGCCGACTTTGAGTATGCGTGGAAGCGTCTGCTAGATCCCAAAACAGCTTCCGATGCGGCATTCCTTGCCTATCCGATTGAAGGCGCAGAAGCTTATAATTCCGGCAAGGGATCGGCGGACAATGTGAAAATCAAGGCGCTGGACGATAAGACGCTGGAGGTTACTTTGGCACAGCCTGCTTCTTGGTTGGTGGGTATGGTTTCCAGTCCTGCCTTTTTCCCGGTACATAAGGCGACAGTGGAAGGCAACGCCAAATGGGCGGGTGAAGCGGCTACCATCGTAAGTAACGGACCGTTCAAAATTACGGAATGGAAGCACGATAGCGAGCTTAAAATGGTAAAGAACGATCAGTATTGGGATGCCGCAAACGTAAAATTGGCAGGCGTTACTTTTAAAATGATCAATGATACGAACACAGCTTACCAGCTCTTCACGACCGGCGAGCTTCATACGACGGGATCCATTCCGGCTGATATGAGCGACAAATTATTCGCGGACAACAAAGTGAAGGTGGAAGATGCCGCAGGTACGGCGTTCTATCGTTTTAATGTGAAAATGGCTCCATTCGACAACGTCAACATCCGAAAAGCTTTCGTTGCGGCTGTAGACAGACAGAAACTTGTAGATTTGGTGTTGAAGCAGAAGCAGAAACCGGCTGACGGTTATGTGTCACCGGGGCTTAACGATCCTGCAGGGGGAGATTTCCGTAAAGTGGGGGGCAGCCTGATTAAGTTTGATGCAGGGGAAGCGAAAAAGCTGCTGGAAAAAGGGATGCAGGAAGCTGGTTACTCGAAGCTGCCTGAAGTTACTTTGACGTATAACACCAACGATGTTAGTCAACGGATTGCCCAAACGCTGCAAGCGATGCTCAAGGATAACCTTGGTATTGATGTGAAACTGGCAAACAAAGAAGGAAAAGTGCTGACTACGGAGCAAAAGAATCTGCAACTGCAATTATCCCGTTCATCCTTCCTTCCTGACTTTGCGGATCCGATCAACTTCCTGGACGGTTTCCAATCAACGAATCCTTTCAGTCGTACCGGGTGGGTGAATCCTACGTATGATAAATTGATCAAAGATGCCTATGTAGAAACAGATGAAGCGAAACGATTCAAAATGATGCATGATGCGGAGAAGATTTTGATGGATGAAGCTCCGGTTCTGCCGCTCTACTTCTATAACTCGACCTACTTGCAAAGCGATAAATTGGAAGGTGTCGTTAGACATGCTTTTGGTTTCCTGGACTTTAAGTGGGCCGATTTGAAATAAATTTGGATGGCGGAGAGGTGCGCCTTGAAGGGGTACTTCTCCCTTTTTTCATGCAGGAAAGGAGAAGGGTAATCATGGCTGAACTGATAAAGCCTAAGCGGCTAAGCCCCGGTGATACAGTAGGTATTATGGCGCCGGCCTCCTGGGTAGACACGGAGCAGGTGCAAGCGGCCTCAACCGTTTTGGAGAAAATGGGGCTGCAGGTGCGGCTGGGAGATACTTTGAATAAGCAGTATGGCTATCTGGCGGGAACGGATGAGGAGCGAGCCGGGGAACTGAACGCTATGTTTGCTGATCCTGCTATCAAAGCTATCATTTGTGCGCGTGGCGGCTATGGTACCGGAAGAATTGCGGATTTGCTGGACTATGACCTGATTCGCGCTAATCCGAAGATTTTCTGGGGATATAGTGATATTACTTTTTTACATGCTGCTATTCGTCGATTTGCGGGTTTGGTTACTTTTCACGGCCCTATGTTGATTGATCTGGGCAAAGATGAACTGCACCCGCTCACGGTTCAGAATTATGAAACGCTCCTTCGTCCTTCCGTTCTTCGCTATACCGAAGAGATTTCCCCGCTCCATACGTTAGTGGAAGGAGAAGCTTCCGGACCTATTGTTGGAGGCAACCTTTCTTTAATCGTGAGTACGTTGGGGACGCCCTATGAGTTGGATACAAAGGGGAAACTTTTTTTCATTGAAGATATTGACGAAGAGCCTTACAGAGTGGATCGTATGTTAAATCAGCTAAAGCACGCAGGGAAATTTGCGGATGCGGCAGGCATATTAATTGGCGATTTTCATAACTGTGAGCCGGATAAACGGAAAGTGTCGTTTACGTTAGAAGAAGTTTTTCATCATCATATCGTACCGGCTGGGAAGCCGACATTATCTGGATTTAAGATTGGCCACTGCTCTCCGAATATTGCAATTCCCTTTGGTATAGAGGCGAGGATGAGTACTTACGAGAAGTTGCTGGCATGTACGGAACCCGGTGTAGAGGCATAAGGAGGCAAATTCATGAGCATGATTCAAAGCGTTGAAGTGATGCGGCAGTCGACACCGCTTAAGAAACCATTTAAAACGGCATTGCGTACCGTGTACAGTACGGAATCTATCATTGTCCGAATTCAGAGTAATGACGGCAGGGTTGGTTGGGGGGAAGCCCCGGCGACCATTGTCATAACAGGTGACAGCCTGGACAGTATCCATTCAGCCATTGTACATACATTCACTCCGTTGTTAGTTGGCAAAAGCTTGCTGGCCTATGAACGTATTCTGCAGGAAATTCATCAATCGATGATCGGGAGCAGCAGCGCTAAGGCGGCTGTGGATATGGCGATCTATGATTTGGTTGCGCAGCACTGCGGTTTGCCGTTGTATCAGTTCCTTGGCGGTTATAAGGATCAGATTGAAACGGATTTTACGGTTAGTGTCAATTCCCCCAAGGAAATGGGAGAAGATGCGGTTCGTTATGTGCAAGAAGGCTTCAACGTATTGAAGATTAAAGTTGGTAAGGATGACATTCTCGAGGATATTGAAAGGATCAAAGAAATTCGCAGGTGCATTGGCAGCGGCGTGAAAATCCGCATCGATGCGAATCAGGGATGGCAGGTGAAGGATGCCATTCGTACGATACGGCGTATGGAGGATTTGGGTCTGGACATTGAACTGGTTGAACAGCCGGTGAAAGCGGGAGACATCGAAGGGTTGAAGATGGTGACGGATCACGTGGAAACCCCTATTATGGCAGATGAAAGTGTCTTTTCACCCATTCAAGCCTTCGAGGTGCTGAAAAGCCGTGCGGCGGATTTGATTAATATTAAGCTGATGAAATCCGGAGGTATATACAAAGCGCAAATTATTAATCATATTGCGGAAGAATTCGGGGTCGAGTGCATGGTGGGCAGCATGATCGAATCCCGAGTGGCTGTAACGGCCGCCGCTCATCTTGCGGCCAGCAAGAAAAATATCACCCGTTGTGATTTCGATGCGCCTTTAATGATGCTTCAGGATATTGTGGTTGGCGGTGTGAAGTATGATGGAAGGGTCATGACCTTTCCGAAAGCAGCTGGACTTGGCATCTTGGATGTGGTTCACAGCCAAAGTCCAGTGGGGTCGTGAGTATGGAGGTGAGTGTAAGAATGCCGAAACGGATGATGGTGGCAGTGTCTGTTGCAACTGTATGGTCAAAGCCGGATTCGCCGCGTCCTGTTGACGAGCCGGCATTAAGGTGCCCGGCCGATATGAGAGAGTGGCTGGGGCATATGACACTTGGCGATAGGTTGGATTTGTGCCTGGCGAACCGTGTTCAGACGCAGATTCTTTATGGGGCATCTGTGCTTGTTACGGAAGAAGTAGAGGGCTGGAGCAAGGTGCTTATCCCTCAACAGGGAACGCGCAAGGATACCCTGGGTTATCCTGGATGGGTGCCAAGCTGCCAGTTGGTTGATGAATCGGATGTACCTCTCGGCACGAAAAGAGCGGAAGTGATTTCCGATAAAGCATGGTTGTATAAAAGTCCGTCCCAACAGTTGATTGAGTTGAGCTATCTGACCTCTCTGCCTGTGCTGGAGGAAATGGAGAAGCTGGTGAAAGTGCAGACGCCGGAGGGGGCGGGGTATCTGCAAGTGGATGATATCCGCTTGATTGACGGTCCTCTAGCAACTCAGGCAGGAGTAGCTGACATTGGGCAAGGGGTCGTGGAACAGGCGAAGAGGTTCCTGGATCTGCCTTATTTATGGGGAGGCTTGTCCTCCTATGGTTTTGACTGTTCCGGTTTTGCGTATACCATGCATAGATATTATGGGATTTTGATTCCTCGGGACGCATCGGTTCAAGCGAGGCAGGGAACTCCCGTTGAGAAAGAACAGTTGGAAGCGGGGGATTTGCTCTTTTTTGCCCATGATGAAGGTAAGGGTGCTATTCACCATGTAGGGATCTATGCAGGGGAAGGTCGGATGATTCACTCTCCGGAAACTATCAGATCTATTGAGCTGGTGGATTTGAAAACATGTAAGCTCGCCAAGGAGCATTGTGGGTCTAGGCGGTATTGGAAGTAATATAGAAAAGCGCGTAAGATGTTGTCTTATGCGCTTTTTTGCGTTGTAGGGGTGGTTGTGGCGGCTAACGGACTGAGAGGACTCTATTTGCTGTTTTTGGGGTAGGTTCAGCATCTAACGGACTGAGGGGCCGTTATTGGTGCTGAAAATGCCGAAAACGGCGGCAAAATCCATACATAACGTTATCTCAGTCCGTTAGCAGGCCGGATCAGTCGAGTATGGCGGAATAACGGCTACTGAGTCCGTTACAGAGTATTGGCTTCTGGGGTGACGGCAATAGATGAATAAAATTAAGATTAATTCCTATTTCATGATACAATAGCTTTCTATCAGATGAATGGAACGGAGTGATTACATGAGCAAAGGCAAAGGAACAGGCAGAGGAACGGACAAAAAAGGCTGGAATAGGTGGCAAGCCAGTGCCAATCGAGCAAAAAGCGCCCCGAAACCGTACAAAAGCAAAGGGGTTAAAAAAGAAAGTGACAATCAAGTAAGCGCCAGCAGTAAAGAATAGATTGCAAACTAGTTAAAAGAGACCTACATATACGATATGTGGGTCTTTTATGCATGTCCATTGAATAAAATTAATATTACAGGTAACAATTTCTAATAACATAGTAAAGAAGGTGAACTAGAATGAAAGATAAAAGACGAGAAGATGCTTGGACAGATAATCATGATGTCACGTTAGCTCAAACGGTAATTAGCCATATTAAAAATGGGAGTACACAGCTAGCTGCATTCGAAGACTCAGCGAGTAAACTGAATCGCACGGCGGCCGCCTGTGGGTTTCGGTGGAATAAAGAACTGAGGCATCAGTACGAAACCGAAATCAATGACGCTAAATTTTTCAGAATGAAACGCAAACAACAAAAAAGAGACATCCATGCAGCAATCCCTGTCATGCCAACACTGGATGATGAACCGATCATGCCGAAATATGAGGATGCATTCAGGCAAATCATTAAGATCGCCAAGGATCAAGCGCAAAAATTTGAGCAGTTGCTTCACGAGAATTCAAAGCTCAAACTTGAGATAGATGAATTGAGAAGCCAAAAGGAAAACGCAAACGTTGTGAGAAGCAATGAAGATGTGGCCACAGAGGATCTTCAGACGTTCCTCAAAATCATGAACAGAGCAAGAAATTTAACTTCTTTGAATTTGAATGTATAAGTCTTCCTTTCACTCCACATGATAAGATTACACCACGAGAAGGAGTGATTTAGTTATGGCAAACAGTAACACATTAGTTGTTCCAGAAGCAAAAGCGGCTTTAAATCAATTGAAATTTGAAGTTGCTCAAGAGTTAGGGATTGCGTTGCAGCCCAATGGTTACAATGGCCATCTGGCGACGCGCGATGCGGGTTCAATTGGCGGTACCATCACTAAGCGGTTGGTACAAATAGCAGAGCAGCAATTGCAAGGTTTCAGACGTTAATCATTTACAAATAGCAAGAGCTAAAAAGACTACAATCACTCTTCCTCCTTGGGTGAATGGAGTCTTTTTTATGCTGCAGAGAGCATCGCCTCTATTTCCGAATACTTGGAATATTTTACGGGCGATTGGGTGAAATTAGGAAGGCCAAACTAATCTTGCTTCAAGGAGAAAGCCACGATGAAATGCAAAATAAACCGGAACGCGGCTAAAATTTTAAAAGATATGTTGAGTCAAGAAGGTGCGGAGGGGAAGATGGTCCGAGTCATTATTACACAGAATCATGGGGATCATGGCCATTATGACGTTATCTTGGATGATGCAACTGAAAATGATGAAATCGTAGAAACCGATAAAGGGATTCCTGTGTTGCTGGATAAAAGAGAGAGCCTGTTAGACGGCGTTTGGATTCAATATTTTCATGTTCCGGAAGAAGGTTTTTTTATTACGAATCCATCTACAGGATTTCTTGAGAAGTAATGAAATGACGTATATTCTTGTCGCAAAAGACGGACAGGAACATACGTCTTTTTCATTTTCATTTCTATTCACGTTTAATAAAAAATTTAAAAACGCTATTTTTCAAATAGTCCAGCGAATAGAAGACAGGTCGATCATCTTCATCGAAATGCAGCTGTTTTAATAATAAAATTTCATTGCCGAGCACGTTTACCGCATTCTGATCCATCTCTTCGGAGCTGCTTAACGCGCAAATTTCGGTGATGGCGTAGGCGATGTTGATGCCCATCCTGCTCTTTAAGAAATCAAAGATGGCTCCGGAAAATTCACCCTCAAAATGGCCTGCCACCAAACTCTGCGGGAAAATATTATAATAAAATGCCACTTTCTTGCCGTTTGCTGTTCGCGAACGCTCCAAAATGACAACCTTTTCCTCATCATCGATTTGCAGTTGTTTTCTCCAATCTTCCTCAGGTTCCCGTGTGTAGATCTTGATGTCTAATTCGCTTTCGATGTACCCCTCATTTTTAATCATTTGCCCCACGCTTTGCAGCTTGCTCAGGGGATTGATAATGAAGTCCGGACGATTGTTGACGTAGGTCCCGACACCGTTTTTGCTTATGAGCACCTTCTCCCGCTGAAGCATCTTGAGCGCTTCCCGGAGCGTAGGGCGGCTTACCTCGTATTTCTTGGCGAGCTCCGGCTCAGACGGAAGTTTGTCTCCCGGCTTAAGCTCGCCTTCGTTAATGCTTCGTTCAATCTCTTCTTTGACTCTGAGATAAAGCAGCTTTTTCTCCAAATTTCAGCGATTCCTCTCTATAGGTTAATGATGGTATGTTCAACATTTACATAAAATTTAAAGCTGTCTGACAACAATAGTGTACCACATTTTTTAAAATTTGAAAGACAAGTTAAGCCGTATTATTAACAAAATAAAGGGATTTATCTACACAATTATTTAACATTGGATTGATTGACACAAGCGAGATATCTTACCTATAATTTTAGATGTCAGACAGCATGATACGCATCGGGGAAGGAAGGAGGACTTGCTAAAAAGAGGGTGACAGGATGTTGAATGAAAATAATTTGAATTCACGGAGGGGCATTTTAAATGAGGAAAAAAATGTTAGGTCTAATGTCGATTTTAACTTTGGCGGTTCCTTTCTTCACTAGTGCGAGCACCACTCATGCTGCAGGTTACTCAGAGCTGGCTGCCTACTGGGCACCTCAGATTTACCAGGATGTGAATGCTGATCTTGATGTAAGGGCGGATTTTATTACCAATTTTAACTATGACGGCGATTATTTAGCTCGGAATAACTGGGATAATCTCTCCAATTACAATGAGAATGCGTATGTCTACTATAAAGTGTCCGAAACGACAACGCATTACTTTATCGAGTACGACTTGTTCCATGCAAGAGATGATGCTTATACTAGACCGCTTGATGCCCATGAAAATGACCTTGAAGGCCTATTCCTTGTGATTAAGAAGGATGGATCCAACTATGGGTCGTTCCAGCTGATGGAAACCATGGCACATAATCAATGGTACGATTACACGAATGATCCTAACATTACCTCTGGTTCTGATAACGTTGACGGTGGCGTTCTCTTCAACGGAAGTCATCCCATGGTGTTTTGCCAGGCGAATGGACAGAGTCCTAGCGGTGGGCATGGCGTCAAAGCTTATGACGGATCAAGCGCGCCAGGCGGAGATGGTATTGTCTACGATTACACGGGTGTAGCGCAGTTTCCGACGAATACATCAGGCAGCTATACGAACCATTACGGCTATGCCTTAATCGAGTGGGGAGATCTTTGGAACCGCCGGAATGACCCTAACATTTTCGCTTCTTGGGGGACCATTGCAGGAGACAACAATACGGCTAATTCAGCGAATGCCCCATGGGGATGGGACGATAGCGATGATGGCCCATCTTTACAGGGAATGAACTGGTCTGATCCGGCCCATCAAGTCGATGTGCACCTGAATGGTCTCGGTAATTTCTCGCATACCTATGTGTTTAATCCTTACTACTCTCATAAAATCGTTCTCCAGAACACGCAAAGTCTTGAAGATCGCGATCCGTTCGGCGGTAAAAGCGATATCTATATTAAAGCTTATGTTAACGGCCAAGGACAGACGGACGCCAGGTTCTGGAAGAAAAATGATGCGCCTAAAAATCAAATGTACAACATAGCTTTTGGTGCTAATGACGCTGAATTCGGACCTAACTTCTCAGAAAACTACAACACCGTCTATGTCGCGAAACCATCAAATACCAATGTTGAAATCCATGTCTATGATTCAGACGGAACTTCCGGTGATGACGATATGGGATATGTATCAGCGGTAGTAGCGCCTGGAACTACCAAATCTTGGACAGATGCACTGACAAGTAACGGACAAGCCAAGGTTACAGCTACGGTAACTGCGCAATAGGGTTATTGCAGGGTAAGTCAATTCAAACCAAATATACGAAAGAGAACACATCTAGGAGGATGGAAATGTTTCTGAAACCGAAAGCGCGTACTGTAAGTTTGTTATTAGCAGCTTCTTTCATGTTAACCACTGTTTTATCAGGGTGTGGAGCCGGTGCCAGCAAGACAGCCAGTTCACCAACATCAACGCCAGCCAGCACGGCGAGCAGTGAGCCAGCGAAAGAGACGAAAGCACCGGAGTCGAAGAAACTGGTTGTCTACGCAGCATTAAATGAAGATGATATCGTACAAATTCAGAAGAAGTTCAAAGAAGATACGGGCATTGAGATTGAATACTTGCGTTTAAGCGGTGCTGGTGAAGCGAGTACGCGCATTCAAGCTGAAAAGGCAGCGCCTAAAGCAGATATCTTTGTAGGAGGTTCGGTCGAATTCTACGAGCCGCTTGCTCAGCAGGGATTGCTTGAGAAGTACACGTCTCCTAATGCCAAGGATATCGAAGCTCGTTTTAATGATCCGAAGGGCTACTGGCAAGGTTGGTACATGGGCGTTCTCGGTATCGTTTTGAACAAAGACAGATTCCAAAAAGAGCTTGCGCCAAAAGGTGTGAAAGAGCCGGCAACATGGGACGATCTGCTTGATCCTAACTATAAAGGCCTATTCCTTACGTCCAATCCGGCGACAGCGGGCGGCGGTTATATCTTCGTGGCTGATCAGTTGTTCCGTTTGGGAGAAGATAAAGGTTGGGACTACTTGAAAAAGCTTAATACTAATGTTCATCATTATACACCGGCAGCAGGAGACGGGATTACGCTTACTGCGACTGGAGAGTTTGTAGCTGGTATGTCATGGGCGCATGATATCGTTAAATCGGCTCAAAAGGGTTACCCGATTAAAGTTATCGTTCCTGAGCAAACGGCTTTTGAAATCGGCGGTGTTGGTGTTGTTAAGGGTGGAGCGAATACAGAGAATGCAAAGAAATTCGTGGACTGGTTGTTAACCAAACCGGTTGGGGAAATGAATACGAAGATGTCTAACCGTTACTCCGTAAGAAAAGATGTCGCACCACCAGACGGTATGATCAAAATTGAGGATGTCAAATTGGTTAACTATGACAGAGATAAAGCTGCTCAGATGAAAGCAGATGTTGTGAAGAAATTTACTGAAATGACAGGCAAATAATGTTGTAAAGGAAAAGCTTGTACACCTCCTCCTGCGGCCAATCGGCGGGAGGAGATGCATGCTTATAACCGAAAGGTGTGGAAAGATTTGATTTCATCTACTGTCAAAGATACCTGGTCGGAAATAAAGAGGTTGAAGAATGAACCTGCCTTAGCGTTGGGTGTGGCAGCGATCATTCTGATCACCTGTTTTTTTGTCATTTGGCCCATCCTGAAGGTGCTAAGTTTCACTCGCCCGGAGGATTATGTTAAACTTTTTACCTTCTCCAGATGGTATCATGCAGCTCTAAACAGTTTATTCATGACAGCTATCTCAACCGTTTCATGTACGGTCATTGCGTTTATTTTTGCCTACACGATTACAAGGCTGAAAGTTCCTTTCAAAGGACTCTTTAAATTTATAACGATTTTGCCGATTGTTTCGCCTCCTTTCATTGTTGCTTTATCCTACATCCTGCTCTTCGGCAGACAGGGAATTATTTCAAAATATGTGCTGCACGTTAATATAGATATCTACGGCTGGCATGGGCTTTGGCTAGTTCAAACGATGACTTTTTTTCCATATGCGTATGCGGTTATTCACGGTGTGCTGAAATCTGCTTCCACCAATCTAGAGTATGCGGCTTATAATCTTGGAGCCTCTCATTGGCAAGTGTTCAAACAAGTTTTTCTTCCCTTATGCAGACCGGGTATTGCAGGCGGAGCCTTAATTACAGCCATGAATGTTCTGGCTGACTTTGGGAATCCCATGATCATAGCAGGGAATTTTACGGTTCTTCCAACAGAGGCATATATGCAAATGTCGGGGATGTTCGATCTAAACTCGGCTGCTGTGCTCTCAACCGCGCTGCTGGTTCCCGCAGTTGGTCTCTTTATTTGGAACAGGGCATGGGTAGGAAAACGTTCCTACATCACCGTTACCGGTAAAGAAAGTTCGCTGGAACATTTTCCACTGCCCTTTGCGGTGAAATGGGGGCTATTCGCTTTCTGCATGCTCGTCACGCTCATTGTTCTTTCGGTTTATGGGGTTTTGTTTTATGGAGCTTTCACCAAGACATGGGGATTTGACTGGTCCTTCACGCTGCAAAATCTCCTGTATGTGGAGGCCAAAGGAAGAGAAATTTTCAACAGCTTGAAATTCGCTTTGTTTGCATCGTTAGCGGCCGGATTCTTTGCCCTGCCATTAGCTTATATCGTGCAAAGGAAGCGTATCGGCATCAACCGACTGCTTGATTTCTTGGCGATATTGCCGGGAGCTGTGCCGGGCGTATTCTTAGGGCTTGGTTTTGCAATGGCCTTTAATGAGAAACCGCTGATGATTTCGGGAACGTCTCTCATTATGGTTCTTGCCCTCATGTTCTGGAATTTACCGACTTGCTACAGCGCCAGTCTGGCGGGCCTTCAGCAGATCAGCGGAGCGCTGGAAGAAGCTTCACTCAATCTCGGCGCAAGCAGTTTCGCTACCTTCAGGAAAATTGTGCTTCCCTTATTGAAAGGACCGTTTATCTCAGGGATTGTCGTGTCTTTTCTGCGATCCGTTACCTGTTTGAGCGTTATTATTTTCATTTATTCGGCGAAAACTTCCGTAGGTACGGTGTCTATTCTTGGATTAGTGCAGAACGGGGCTTGGGGAAGCGCATCGGCCTTTACGGTCGTGCTGATTTCCATCGCCTTCATAGTGCTGTTGGCAGCACAGTTTTTCTTAAAGAAGCAGGGCAGATCGATAGAACTATAAGTGGAGGAAACCATGAACACGGAGAAACCGATGATCCAGATAGCCAATGTTTCAAAAAAGTTCGGAGACTTCGACGCCATCAGTCAAGTATCTCTCGATATTCCTGCAGGCAGTTTCACAACACTCCTAGGGCCGAGCGGTTGCGGCAAAACGACGTTGATGCGGCTGATTGCCGGATTCTACGAACCGGATGCCGGTGATATTTTTATAGAAGGTAAAAATATGAATGAGCTGCCTGTATATAAACGGAATACACCGCTTGTTTTTCAGGAGTATGCCTTATTCCCTCATATGACCGTATTCGAGAATATTGCTTACGGATTAAAGCTGCAGAGGCCGACTCGGCAAGAAGTGAAGGACAAAGTTGATGCCATGCTCAGCATGTTCGGGCTTCAAGGGCTGCAAGACAGGCTCCCTAGAGCGCTAAGCGGAGGACAACAGCAGCGCGTTGCCTTTGCGAGGGCACTGGTTATGGGGCAGAAAGTGCTGTTAATGGATGAACCGCTCAGCAATTTGGATGCCAAAATGAGAGTGGAAGTCAGAGATGAACTAAGAGAGCTGCAGCAGCGATTGGGCATTACCGCTATTTTTGTTACGCATGATCAAGATGAAGCGTTATCGATTTCGGATCGAATCGCTGTGTTTAACAAGGGGCGTATCGGGCAGGTGGGGACACCTTGGGATATCTACTTTAAACCGGAAAGCAAGTTTGTTGCCGATTTTGTCGGTACGGCTAATTTTATAGAGGGCGAAGTAGCGGCTGAAGAGGGCGAGGACTTGATTGTAAAATGCGGTACCGCCGTATTTCGCGTTTATCGAAGCGATTACCCCTTCCGGACAGGTGACCGGGTAACGGTTGTCATCCGACCGGAATGCATCTCCTTCGTCGACAAGACAACGGAAGGTCACAATGTTTGGAGCGGCGTCATTCAGAGAAGCAGCTTCCTGGGGCGCATGATCCGTTATTGGATCAATGATGCTCCGCTGCAATGGATTGTCGATGACTCAAGTCCCAGCATGCGAGGATACCTGCAGGGCACAGTGCATCTGGCTTTGGATAAACATAACATTCATTTGCTGCCAGTTGAGAAGGATACAATGACAAACGAAAGATAAGGGGGAATTCTTATGCTGCATACGAAAGTTCAATTCCTGAATGTCGGGTGGGGGGATGCCCATCTGATCAGGCTGCCTTCCGGCGGTGTTTGCTTAATCGACGGAGGGGACGGTACGTTCTCCGAGGAGCAAGACCATCCCTTGTCCTGGATGAACCGCAATGACGTTGATCGGCTGGAGTGGATGCTGCTTACGCATATTCATGAAGATCATGTCAACGGGCTTCTGGATGTAGCAAGAGCGAAGTCGGTCGTCCGAGCCGTTTTGCCGTATGAGCCCTTTGTGCTACCACCGGTAGAGCTGGTCGAAGAGCTAAGGGACGATTTTACTAATAGAGTATACCGCATGCTGGCCACCTATTTGGAATTGATTCAGGTTCTAATTGAACAGGGGACCGAGATTAAATGGCGCAGCGCGTATGGATCAAGCGAGCAATCTGCCATTTGGTCAGAGGAGGGCATCACTTTAACCCAATTATATCCTTGGGAAGGAGATCCGCTTCCTGCCTACGAGATGCTCATGAAAGCTCTCTCAGATGAAGCAGAGGATAATGGTTTTAGAGAGAATTTACCGCGCTTCTTTGATTTATCTAATCATGATAGCTCCGTATATCGACTTAGCAGCGAGGGAGAACCTCAGTCGAGCGTATTATTCGGAGGGGATCAATTGGAACCGGGATGGGAACGTCTGGCACTGCGAACAGATCTTACGTGCAGCATTTGGAAAGTTTCCCATCATGGGATGGATGACGGCTTTAATGCCCGTATTCTCGGGTGGATTCAGCCTGAACACTGCATCATTCCTGTCAGCATCGGACGCTCACATGCGCTGAAGGGAGAATGGGAAGTGCTCCGCTCTGAGATGGATGCCGCTTTTTATTTGACAGGGAGTTACGACAGAGGGAAGACCGGACGGATTGTTAATGGATCATTGCCCATTGAGATTGGCTTTTAATTAAAAGGAGATAAGCGAATGTTAGTCAACAAGATAAGCTTCATACTTGCTTTTTCTGCTGGATTATTTGGCGTTACCCAAGGAATGATGAATGCGCACATCGGGAAAGTGCAGGGACAATACGGAATGATTATCGGTGTTTCTGCTATCCAGATCGTGGTTGCTTCCTTTTTATTATGGCGTATGAAATCCCCTTCTCCGCTGCAACTTCACGTTCTTCCATGGATTGTGATCGCCGGAGTTTTGGGTGTAGGTATCATGTTCAGCACGTCCTATGCCACAGGGAAAATCGGCACCCTTCCCGTATTTATTCTGATCATTGCCGGGCAAATGGTTGCCTCATCGATTATTGATCATTTCGGGCTCATGGGATTGCCTAAAAATCCGGTTACTTTAGCGAAATTCGGAAGTATTTTACTTATTATGACAGGTATCCTTTGCTTCATTAAATCATCCAGATAATCAAACAGAGAAAGCTTTAGGAGAAGGAGCGCATATGAACGAGCAACAAGCGTATGAGAATGCAATTATGCAAGATGCAATTAGTTATGTGAAAGAAGCGGGCGCTTTGATTATGGAACTCATGAAGATGCCGCTGCACATTCAGGAAAAGAAGAATCAAGCCGATCTGGTGACGGAAGTTGATGTGCAAAGCGAGCAATTGCTGCGCAGTCGGATTAACCAGGCTTATCCGGATCATTGGATCTTATCGGAGGAAACAGACGGCGGCAGGGAAGATTCCCACCAAACATTAAAGCAGCCCTCAGCGGGCTACGGATGGATTATCGACCCTGTTGACGGCACGATTAACTTTATTCACAATATCGCGCATTTTGCGATCTCGGTTGGGATTGTGAAAGATGGCATTCCGATCGGAGGAGTCGTTTATAATCCTGTAACCAACGAGCTCTACTCGGGTCAAAAGCAGGGCGGGGCTTTTCTCAATGGCCGCAGGCTTCAGGTCGGGCAGGAGCAGGACATCAGCCAAGCTTTGCTGGCAACGGGATTCCGCGCTTTGGACTGGAAGCCGAATTCTGTGGTCGTGGAACAAATCGGAAGAATGACAGGCAAAGCCCGGAGCGTGCGCATTATGGGGGCGGCCAGTCTTGATTTATGCCTGGTAGCGTCAGGGTCATTGACAGGATTTTGGCATGATGGCCTGTATCCTTGGGATGTCGCCGCCGGAATGGTTATTCTGCAGGAAGCGGGTGGGCTGCTAACCGATGCGGCAGGAAAAACATTTGTCCTAAGCGATGATAGCTTGGTTGCCTCCAATGCAGCGGTCCATGAGGAACTAATGTCTCTATTAAAATGATCTTTTGTCATCCTCTCTTGCCCCATGGTATGATTCAATCATATGACTGTTTACTTACTAGCAAGTATTTCTCGTAAGGACGGTGTCTTAGATTGAATAACCAAGTTCAAAGCTACTTAGATCGCATCGGCTTTAAAGGTTCGCTTGATGGCAGTGCCAAGACGCTGGCTGCTCTGCAAGAGCGACATTTGTACTCCGTTCCCTATGAGAATTTGGATATTCTGGAGCGCAAAGCGTTATCTTTGGATCCGCAGGAGCTGTTTCAAAAGATTGTCGTGCGCCAGCGGGGCGGATACTGTTTTGAGTTAAACGCCTTATTCGGTTGGTTGCTGCGCGAACTGGGGTACAAGGTGACTGACCTTGTTGCCAGGTTTTGGCGCGATGAGACGCAGCTCCCGCCCAAAAGGCGCCACCACGTCCTGAAGGTAGAGGCCGAGGGCGCCGAATATTTGTGCGATGTCGGTGTCGGCGGGGTCGTACCCATCAGGCCGCTTGCTCTTATCGAAGGGCTTGTCCAACAGCAAGGCGAGGAGTATTACCGCCTCGAGAGAGATTCCGATCATGGCTGGGTACTTTGTGAACAGAAACATGGGGGTTGGCCCCGCATTTACTCGTTCACGGAGGAGCCGCAGCTGCCGAAAGACTACCTGTTTGCCAGTTTCTGGTGTGAAAATGCGCCCGATTCGATTTTCACCAAATGCCCGATTGTGGCAATCCGAACGCTGGAGGGACGGCATACCGTCTTTGATCGTGAATTTCGTGTTTTCAACTCTGAGGGGGTACGAACCTTCACCCCGGAGACTGATAAAGCGTATAAAGAAGCGTTGTTCGCTTATTTTGGTATTGTTATATAAAAAAAGGTGCCCACCAGCCATGGATATGGTTGGTGGGCACCTTTTTTGTAAAATCAGCTCAGCGTAGCAAGAGACTCCCGCGTGAACGGCTGTAATTCATCCGTGCGGTTATCGCGGATTTTGGCTGCCCAAGCAGGGTCAGTCAGCAGCGCACGACCGACGGCAACGAGGTCGAACTCTCCGCGATCCAGACGCTCGATCAGGCTTTCGATGCCGGCAGCCTCGCCACCTTTGCCTTCTTCAAATAGGCTGGTGAAGACGGAGTCCAATCCAACGGAACCGACGGTAATCGCCGGTTTCCCGGTGATTTTGCGCGTCCAGCCAGCCAGGTTGAGATCAGAACCTTCGAACTCAGGCTCCCAGAAGCGGCGTGTGGATGCGTGGAAGATATCAACGCCAGCTGCGGACAACGGTGCAAGGAAGCGTTCCAGCTCCTCTGGATTCGCTGCGAGTTTGGCATCGTAATTCACCGGCTTCCATTGGGAGAAACGGAAGATAATCGGGAAGTCAGGGCCAACCGCGGCACGTACCGCTTCGATAACTTCTACCGCAAAGCGGGTGCGGTCAACAAGGTCGCTGCCGCCATACTCATCCGTACGTTTGTTGGTCACGTTCCAGAAGAACTGATCAATGAGATAACCATGCGCGCCGTGAATTTCTACAGCATCGAAACCTAGACGCTTCGCGTCGGCTGCGGCTTGCGCATAAGCCTGAACGAGTCCTTGAATTTCTTCGACCGAAAGGGGCTCGGATACTTTCTCGCCTTTCAAATTGAGGCCGGACGGACCTACGGAATCGATATCCGAATCGGGGAATCTATTCTTATCGCGGGCAGTTCCAGTGTGCCAGATCTGCGGAGCGATTTTGCCCCCGGCTTCATGCACTTCGCGGACGACACGCGCCCACCCTTCCAGAGCTTCCTCGCCGTAGAAATGCGGCACACCGTGATCTGCCGACGCAGCCGGATGGTTAATGACGGTTCCTTCGGTGATGATTAGGCCAACCGCGTTCTCCGCTCTTCGGCGGTAGTAGCCCGCTACGTTAGGGCCCGGGATACCTCCTGGCGAAAAAGTACGGGTCATCGGTGCCATGACAATACGATTATCAAGCTTCAGGTTACCAACTTCAAAAGGTTGGAACAAAGCTGCTGTTGTTTGGGATGTAGTCATCTTATTTTCTCCTCCTGCATAAAAAGGTTTATAATTAATCTATAAATACAAATATATAGATTAATCGATAAAGTTGCAAGTTCTACGGAGAAAACTTTTGAGAGCTACTTCTTCATAGCTTGCAGCCCAGCGGCAAAGTTCGCCAAGAATTCGGCGATAGCTTCTTCATTTCGTCTGTAATAGGTCCATTGGCCAAATCGGCGGGATTCCAGCAGTCCCGCTTTCTGCATGGAAGACAGATAAGAGGAGATGACAGACTGCGCCAGACCGGATTTCTCCTGGATGCTTCCCACGCAGACCCCTCCCGGGAATTCTTCTTTGATGACGCTCGGCAGATTTTCGTTCAACTTATCCGGCTCCCGGAGCCAGCAAAGAATGTTGAGACGGGTCTCATTGGAGAGAGCCTTCAGCACCGCAAGCATTTCTTCATGTTTCACTACTCGACACCCATTTCTGGTTGATTTGTTCCCAGTATACCAAAAGTACGGCGCTTGAGAAATAGAGGGATCTCTAGGATGGGAGGAACTACTGGGCGTTATATGACCGTCTAACCTCGTTTGCTTTAAGAAAACGGATAAACAGGGGACCAGAGTTCCCCACCAAGCTAAAAGAGCCTATTGCGATAAAATAGCGTCCGGTAGTTCCCCTCTTGCGGAGGAACCGCTCATGTTAAAAAATCCGAGCCAAGAAACACCTTGGCTCGGACCCATTGTTTGGTATAGATCAATCACCCTTGAGCGGTCTCGCGGGCAAGTTCTTTGCGAACGATTGGCGCGACCTTTGTGCCAAGCAGTTCAATGGTGCGCAGCACTTCGCTATGCGGCACCGAACTGACGTCAACGTGCAAGAGGAAGCGCGTTAGGCCCAGGTTTTTGCGCAGCAGCACGATTTTCTCGGCGACATACTCGGGATCGCCGACGTAGAGTGCTCCGCGGAGACTGCGGGCGTCGTCGAACGATTCGCGGGTATAGGGACCCCAGCCGCGTTCGCGCCCAATGGTGTTCATTTGAGCAGCCGTTGGCGGGTAAAACAGGTCGGCGGCTTTCTCTGTTGTATCAGAGATAAAGCCGTGTGAATGCGTCGCAATCTGCAGCTTGCTTACGTCATGCCCGGCTTTCGCAGCGGCTTCTTTGTATAGCTTGACGAGAGGAGCGAATCTCTCCGGCATACCGCCGATGATCGCAAAAACGACCGGCAACCCAAGCAGGCCGGCGCGAATCGCGGACTCCGGATTGCCGCCGGTTCCGATCCATACAGGCAGCGGCTCCTGAACGGAACGCGGGTAGACGCCAAGGTTGTTGATGGCGGGGCGATGGCCGCCGCGCCAGTTCACTTTCTCCGTTTCACGGATCGCGAGTAATAGCTCCAGCTTTTCCTCGAATAGTTCGTCGTAGTGGTTCAAGTCATAGCCGAACAAAGGGAAAGATTCGATAAACGAGCCGCGGCCCGCCATAATTTCCGCCCGCCCATTGGATAGGCCGTCCAACGTGGAAAAAGCTTGGTACACGCGAACAGGGTCATCCGATGACAACACAGTTACGGCGCTAGACAACCGAATACGCTTGGTTGTAGAAGCAGCGGCTGCCAAAATAACGGCCGGGGCTGAACTCGCATAATCCGCGCGGTGATGTTCGCCGATCGCATAGACGTCCAAGCCGACTTGCTCGGCAAGATTAATTTCTTCAACGGCTTGACGGAGCCGCTGCGCATGTGTGATCCCGCCTGCTCTCGGGGCAGCCTCGAGAAAAGTGCTTATTCCTATTTCGAGTGAAGTAGTTGTATGATTAGACATGGTTTTTCTCTCCCTTCTGTATAAGTATATTATACTTTATATTTTAGTGTAACTCAACAAAAGTAAGTAAATATCAGATCGCGCCGTAGCGCGCCAAAAGACCGGGAATATTTATCAATACCCTTGGCAACGGTTTTAGAGTAAAATAAAGCTTGTTGAAAGGTGGAATGTTATGCAAAAGAGAATGCGTAAAGCCGTTTTGTTGGGTTTAGCAGGCGGAATTAGTTGGGCGGCGGTGAACTACTCTTTAGATAAACATATCAGTGTCAGCTTCGTCGGAGGAGCATCTTGGTTTCTTTTCACTATTGTAGTATCTTTTTTTTCGCAAAAAATTAACCAAAGCTAAATTGAAAAAATGTAACACAATTGAAATCTTATATTCATCTGGTTTTAATGAAACAAGCCTATAATAAAAGTCGACCCCCCTTTAAAATATAAAACTTTAGACCCGCAGCCCGTTGCTGTGGGTCTCTTTTTTTGCATTATGCGGTTCACATTTTAGACTAACCTATAATTGCGAAATTGCTTGTTGTGTTGACCACGTAGCACTACTGAATGCCTGATAGTTGGTCAGCGCGGCCTGAAAAGCCTGTTCACTTATCGTAGCAGTGGCATCATAAACAACAGCGGTTTGGAAGCCGTTTTCGATCAAATCACGCATATGCGACTCAACGCAAATATTCGAAAGGATTCCTGCCAGAATGATCTTTTCTTTCCGGTGCTGACGCAGTTGGTAGACTAGATCATTGCTTTGCGGGCTGGCTACCTTATGGGCTGTTGTTATGACGGTTCGACTAGATAATATGTAAGGTTTAAGTGAGGGGACCCAGTCAGCGCCGACCGAAGTATAGTCATGTTGTTTTTGAAAGACACCGAGTTTTAATAACATTTCTTGTTCAGCACCCGTGAATTGCCAATTGTAATCATGCGGATAGATATAATGGGGCGAGATAAAAAGCTGGTATCCTTTGCTCATCGCAGTATGCATGAGAATTTCCAGGTTCCCTAGTGTATTGTATTGCTCAATCAAGCTTTTAGTTAAATGGTAGCCCTTGCCTCCAGGGGAAAGAAAGTCGTTTTGCGGGTCCGTAATGACAATGGCTGTATTGGCGGGATGAGGTTTGAACATGTATGTTCCTCCAAATCACATTGAAATATGAGGATTCGTCTCGTCTATTATCCCCATGAATATATGAAGGGAAGCCTGGTCATATTCCGCTAGAAAAGTGTGGTAAACTATGGTTAAAAAGAATAAGCAGCCAAAGTAGATTGGCTGCCTGTCTATTGCTATTTTACAATGGTTTGCTGAGCACAGCCCGCCACTCGTCAATTTCGAGGTATTGAAGTTTGCCATTTTCGATGTGAACGGAAAAATAATCTTGAATCGCTTGATCTGCGCCGGTAATAAATTGCTCAACCGACTTCGCTTGTTCTTCGTTCTCGGCGGTACGAATGACCCATGCAGGGAACTTATGTGGTTTGCGATTCATAACGGAAATCTCCACTTGTAAGCCTGCTTTTTCGGCAAGGGCTTGCCACTCGGGGACGGTTAGGCACCGAACATGGCTCGTATCGCGCATAGCTTCAAATGTATTCATAAACTGATCAAGTGCTTCGTCAGAAGGAGCTACGTTATCGATGAGAACCAGTTTGCCGCCCGGTTTGAGTACACGTGCCGCTTCAAGAAGGAATAAGTGCGGATTAGGAAAGTGATGGGCAGCTATGCGGCAGGTGACCGCATCAAATGAACGATCGAGAAAAGGCAGCTCTTCGGCATCGGCTACAACAAAAAGGACATTATCACACTGCGCCTGCTTCAAGTGATCAGCGGCAACAGAGAGCATAGGGCGCGTTAGGTCGGTAGCGACGACCTGCCGGACATGAGCAGACAGCTTTTTGGCTACGTGGCCTCCGCCCGTTGCAATATCCAGCACGTTCCAAGTATTTTCCAAGGGCAGCCAAGTAAGTAGCAGTTCGAGATCATCACCCTTTGCATGATTCTCGCTTGTCACGTACTTGCTGGCATGTTTGCCGAACTGCTGCTGGACATGTTGTTTGATGGTACTTTCATTTTCCATAAGAAACACCTCCGAAATAATTATTTCACTAGATGAAACTCAGTATCACATTACGGAACTCATACTTATTTTATCACAATAATAGCTGAGGTGGTATCCACGATGGGGAAAATAATTTGTTTTATCTCTGATGAATTTGCGGATTTTGAGATTACCCTGGCGCTCCATAAAATTAGAAATGTAGGGAAGAAGGAAGTTTTGACAGTGGCATATAGCGATAAAGCTATCGTCAGTGAATCCGGTTTAACCTATAGGCCTGATTTGATTTTCCATGAAGCGATGGCGCTGAACGATATCGAAGGACTTCTTATCCCCGGTGGCCCGATTCGAAAACAGCAGCAAGAGCTAACCGATTTTATCATCAAACTCGATCAAGAAGGCAAGATGCTTGCCGCTATTTGTAACGGGCCACAATATCTTGGGAGAGCCGGTCTGCTGCATCATCGCAGCTTCACGACATCATGCTCCGTAGAGAGTATCAATCATTTGAATGTGGAAGACCCGTTTCCGCGGGACAATTATGTAGATAAGCGAGTGGTTCGAGATGGGCATGTCCTCACAGCCAAAGGCCGCGCTTTCGTCGACTTTTCTTTTGAAATATTCGATTATCTTGGCATTTATGCCAACGCGAATGAAAAGAGAGAGCTATATAGAGATATCATGGACAAATGACTTGGCCTATGCCGTCTGTCTTATTTTTAAAAGAATCAATGTCCGCGTGAATGGAAATCCGGTCTCCTTTGTTTTCACTACGCCCCCTTTACTTTTTCCAGTTAACCAGGTCAAGCCTTTCAATTCTCCTTCACTTAGAAAGCCAATCCCCATGAATAATTTAGAGGTACTATAAGGAATAAGAATTTTCATTTATAGATAAGCGGCGATACAAGCGGAACTCTGGGAAGATCAGAAGCCTGGTTTGTGGATGGTTCATAAAATTTTGAATTGGTTGATGAATTCAGCGGCTAATTTCTATATACTTTTCATAGTAAGATAGGGGGAATTGGAGAGAGATGGATAAATTATCGGGTAAAAAGATCGTTATTGCGGGATCCAGAAAAACAGAGGAAATGAGTTTGCTCATTCAAAAACAGGGTGGAATACCCGTCGTTCGTCCCTTGCAGGGCTTCATTTATTTGGATGAGTCGGCCATAGAGAAAGAATTGCTCTTTTGCGCAAATAACCAAGTGGATTGGTTTGTATTCACTACGGGAGTTGGCACAGAAACGCTGCTTGACGCTGCTGAAAAGTTAGGTGTTGCTTCCACGCTGCTGCAAAAAATGAAAGATGCGAATGTTGCCGCGCGCGGATATAAGACAATCAATTTACTTAAGAAGTTAGAGATAAAACCAACCGTCATTGATGAAGATGGGACGATCCAAGGTTTAATTAACCGTCTGGATGATTGCGATTTCGCGAATCAAACGGTCGTCGTGCAACTGCACGGGGAACCACAGCCCGCTTTGATTCAATTCTTGGAGGAGCGGGGGGCCGCAGTCGTTCAGCTTTTGCCTTATCGACATATTGAACCGGAATCCGCCGTACTTGAAACGTTGTGCCACGAACTTACAACAGGTTCGATTGATGCGGTATGTTTCACCACTGCCGTGCAAGTGAGATATTTGTTCGAATATACGAGACGACAAGGAATTAGTGATGCCGTGAGACAAGCTTTTTCCACCCAGATAAAAGCAGTTGCAGTCGGCAAAGTAACCGCCGAGGCTTTGAGAGATGAAGGGCTGAATGAGGTCATTGTGCCTGAAACGGAACGAATGGGAGCTATGATTATTGAATTAGTAAAGGATTACAGCAAGTAATTATTAATATTCCTTTACAGGAATATTCCTTATGTGGTATATTCGGTTTAGTAAGTGATGCTTCCATGACTCACACGAACCGAAGGCCCCGTATACTTACAGCAAGAGAACGGATGATGATAATGGATATTAACGTCATGAGTGCCTTAGCAGAACCAACCCGCATGCAAATGGTGGAGCTTTTGCGCGAATGCCCGCTGACCGTAGGGGAAATCGCCGAACGGCTGCAGCTGAGGCAGCCACAAGCTTCCAAGCATTTGCGTGTTCTCAGCGAGGCCGGCATTGTGGAAGCCGAGGTGGATGCGAATCGCCGAATCTACAGACTGCGGCCGGATCCTTTTCGAGAACTCGACAAATGGCTGGAGAGCTACCGCGTCATCTGGGAGCAGCGCTTCGACCGCCTGGATGACTATTTGCAGAAGCTGCAGGGTAAGGACACCAAGAATTGAACGGCAACAGAATGATTGTGATCCATCAAAAATATCGAGGAGGAAGTTATAATGGCGGATCAACTGGTATCCAAGGTAGAGGATAAGGTATTAATTTTGGAGCGCGAATTCAAAGCCCCTCGCGAGCTGGTATTTCAGGCTTTCACACAAGCGGAACATCTGAAACATTGGTGGGGACCTAGAGGATGGACGGTTCCGGTATGTCATGTTGATTTTCGCGTAGGCGGGGTATGGCATTATTGCATGAAGTGCGAAGATAAGAACCAGGGCGACTTCTATGGCATGGAATCATGGGGCAAAGCTGTGTATCGGGAAATCGTCGTACCTGAGAAGATCGTGTACGTGGATTTCTTCTCCGATGCTGAAGGCAACGAAGCGCCAAATATGCCGTCAACGATCGTGACACTGGAATTCATCGAGACCGAGAACGGGACGAAAGTCATTAACCGCGGAGAATATGCTTCAGCAGAAGGTTTGCAGCAAGTAATGGATATGGGCATGCTGCAAGGTATCACAGAAACTTGGGACAGACTGGGCGAACATTTGGAGTCGGTTCAGGCGTAATAGTTCAGATAAAAAGAGGGTATCCTTCAGTCATTATAGTGACCGAGGGACACCCTCTTTTATTTATGATGGAGGCTGTTTTTAGATGGACATGCCTCCCGATAGTTCGTTAACGAGTTTCACAAACTCCAACGACAAGCCCTCCCCCACAAACTCCAACAACAAGCCCCGAGTTACCTCGAGTCCCTGTCTAAACAAGTTGCATCCTAAGGACTAGCTCGGGATTTGCGCCGTTCGAAAACCTTACGGACCGAGCGGCACTTATTCGGAGAAAATGGGTCATTTTAAAATTATAACGGACTCCACAGAAGCTATTCCCATGATTAGCATGAGATTTGGCTGTCATTTGATCAATTAACGACTCTGGAGTCCGTTAAATTTGCGAAGAGGGCCATTTATCGAAAATAACGGCTCTGTGGTCCGTTAGCTCTCCAAGCGCCGCGGCACTGTCGCTGTTACGCTCACCACAAGCGATTGCTAGCGAATCATGGACGCAAGTGGCCTCACAGTCGCATGACAGCGGCCGCATGGAGATAATCTCGATGCGTTGGGTAAGCTTAAAGCAGTAATCGCTAGCGGACTGTAGTTCCGCCAAGTTGGCCAGACAGCCAACTGAAATGGACCGTCAGGAGAAGCCTCCAGGCGGTTTTATTTTATGGATATACATCGAAATTGAATTGTGATACGATATTCTGAATTTATCTATCCATAGGAGGGACGCCTTTGATTAGTCTTACTACATTAGTTGCGTTTGGAATTGTATCGCTGGGGATGGTATGCTCGCCCGGACCCAACATGATTTACCTGATCTCGCGTTCGATATCACAAGGTCGCAAAGCCGGCATTATCTCTTTAATGGGCGTTGTGCTCGGATTTCTCGTTTATCTGATTGCCTCTATGGTGGGACTGATCGCTATATTCAATACGGTGCCGATCATCTACACGGCCATGAAGTGGGCGGGAGCGGCTTACCTGCTTTGGCTCGCATGGAAAGCAATAAAACCCGGCTCCGCCTCACTGCTTGAACCCATCGCGCTCCCGATTGAGAAGCCAAGCAAATTGTTCCTGATGGGTTTCATCACCAATTTGCTTAACCCCAAAATCGCCGTATTGTACATCTCGCTTCTTCCGCAATTTCAAGATCCAAATCAAGGCTCCTTGCTGGCGCAAAGTGCGACGCTAGGATTGACGCAAATCGTAATCAGCTTTGCAGTGAATCTGTTAATCGTGCTCACTGCAAGTAAAATTGCCGGCTGGTTCGGCAAACGCCCGACATGGCTTAAAGCACAGCGATGGCTTATGTCCGGAGTGCTCGCTGGGCTTGCCGTGAAGCTGGCGATCCAGCGCCGGTAATTTCTCTCCTAAGCAAGGAATTATGATCGCTGTAGCGAATGTTTAAAGCGAACGTTTAATTCGAAGGAGCGTGAACAGATGAAAAACAATTTGAATTGGGCTGGAAACTACCGGTACAGCGCTACAGAGCTGCATACTCCCGTAAAAGTAGAAGAGGTCCAAGAATTAGTGGCTAGAAGTAAACAAATCAAGGTGCTTGGCACACGGCATTCGTTTAATAGCATTGCCGATTGTACCGAAAGTTTGCTTTCGCTTCAAAACCTGAATCGCGTAGTGGCATTAGATACCGTTCGCAACAAGGTAACGATTGAAGCAGGAGTCCGTTATGGTGAGTTAGGTGAGTACCTACATAAACATGGTTACGCGATCCACAATTTGGCATCCCTGCCGCATATCACCGTTGCGGGTGCCTGTGCAACCGCATCGCACGGTTCTGGCGATCGGAATAGCAACCTTGCTAGTATTGTTGATTCGATAGAGGTGGTTCAGGCGAACGGAGAACTGGCCGTATTCTCTCGCGAACAACAAAATATCGAAGGCGCTGTTGTTGGACTAGGAGGACTTGGCGTCGTCACGCAAATGACGCTGGATGTGATCCCGGCTTTTGAAATTAGCCAGCATGTCTATGACAATCTGCCTTTTGAGCAGCTGGAGACGCACTTTGATGATATTTTTTCCCATGCCTATAGTGTAAGTCTATTTACCGATTGGAAGAGTGCGACGATTAATCAAGTTTGGCTAAAAAAGAAAGTGACAGATTCTGCTTCAACTCAGGCAGAAGCTGAATTTTATGGCACCAAATTGGCAGACTCGCCACGGCATCCGGTACCGGGACACACGGGGGAGAATTGCAGTGAGCAAATGGGGATTCCGGGACCAGCGCACGAAAGATTGCCTCACTTCCGCATGGATTTCACGCCGAGCGCCGGAGAAGAGCTGCAAAGCGAGTATTTCGTGCCACGTGAAGCCGCTTATCAGGCCTTGTGTGCGATTAATGAAATCCGGGAGCAAATTGCTCCGCTTCTGTATATCTCTGAAGTTCGTTCTATCGCAAAAGATCTTTTGTGGATGAGTCCTAATTATAAACAGGATTCGGTTGGCATTCATTTCACTTGGAAGCCGAATTGGGAAGCCGTGAAGCAAGTTCTGCCGGTCATTGAAAAGCAGCTTGCACCATTTCAGGCTCGTCCGCATTGGGCGAAATTGTTCACGATGCAGCCTGCAGTTTTGAAATCCTTATATGAGAAACTGCCGGATTTCCAGGATCTGCTCCTTCGTTATGATCCGCAAGGGAAGTTTAGAAATGACTTCTTAAACACGTATGTATTAGGCGAATAAAATCTGCGATAAGAAGTTCATCTTGCTTGAATGGGCGATTAGGATTATTATGGATGTGTAGATAGAGGTGAAACCATGCCTATAATTCAAGCGCTGGACAGAGCATTGAAGATTATGGATTTATTCGACGAGTACACGACAGAGTTAAAAATCACAGAAATCAGCGCAAGAATGGAGCTTCACAAAAGCACGGTTCACTCCTTGTTGAAAACGCTTCAGATGCACGGTTACATCAATCAGGATGTAGAGACCGGGAAGTACAAGCTGGGACTTAAGCTTTTGGAAAAAGGACAGCTGATGCTGCAAAGCTTGGACATCCGTACTGCAGCCCGTAAGCACTTGGTTGCTTTGTCGGAACAGACCGGGCAAACAACTCATCTTGTTATTCTTGATGGGAAAGAAGGCGTGTATCTGGATAAAGTCGAAGGGGAAAAAGCTGCGATTCGTTATTCCCGAATTGGGCGCAGAATTTCACTTCACAGCAGTGCGGTAGGCAAGGTACTGACAGCTTTTAGAACGAAGGATGAGATCGATGCGCTCCTGCGAAATTACCAATTCTCCAAGATTACAGACGTGACGATTACGGGAAAAGACGCTTTCGTTAACGAGCTTAATCAGGTAAGAGAGCAGGGTTATTCCATTGACAACCAGGAGAACGAACCTGGCGTTCGGTGTGCAGCGGCACCTATTTTCGAGCATAATGGCTCGATTGTAGCAGCAATCAGTATTTCAACTTTACTCTCAACGGTAGATGATTCATTGTTTAAGGCGTATATTGCTCTTCTTAAAAGGGAGGCAGAAGCCATTTCGCTAACCCTGGGATTTCGGCACGTTTGATCAAGCATGTCGAGTCCAGGCATTTTTTTCATCTGTATTATAGAACACAGTTTTATAATATAAAACAAATTAGAGGAGTGAGTTACAATGAGAATTATCCGTTATGCAAAAGAAGGGTCTACACAGCTTGCTGCCGTCAATGATCATGATCAAGTCTATCTACTTCCGCAAAGCGATTTTTTGGCATTGATTCATGAAGCTGATGCTCTGGGGGTAACACCGCTGGCATTGGTTCTCAAAACGATTGAAGGCAATGAAGCGTTAGTGGATCAAATCGAGCAACTTCAGCTTCTCGTTCCTATTGAGGCGCCGGAAGTGTGGGCTGCCGGGGTTACCTATGAGCGAAGTCGTGATGCGCGCAATTATGAAGCAACGGAAGGCAGACTGGATGCTTCCACTTTTTACGATAAAGTGTATGATGCTGTGCGTCCGGAAATCTTTTTCAAGTCAACCGCAGCGCGAACAGTAGGTCCTGGCGGCGAAGTGCAGCTTCGAAGCGATTCCGTATGGCAGGTGCCAGAACCGGAGTTAGGACTTGTTCTTAACGCGAAGGGGAACATCGTCGGCTACACCATTGGCAACGATATGAGCTGCCGGGATATCGAAGGCGAGAATCCGCTTTATTTGCCGCAAGCCAAAGTGTGGAAGCGTTCGTGCTCGCTAGGACCCGCAATTCGCTTAGCCGAAACAGTAGAAGACCCGTATAACTTGCAGATTACAAGCCTAATTTATCGGGACGGGGAAAAAGCAGTCGAGGGAACGGCGAGTACCGGTCAACTCAAACGCAAACTTGAGGAACTGACGGAATATTTGATCCGGGATAATGAGCTGTTTGAAGGTACCGTATTGCTGACGGGAACGTGTATTGTCCCTCCTAACGAATTTACGCTCGCTCATGGCGACAGAATTGAGATTGAGATTTCAGGTATCGGGACACTTGTTAATCATGTCGTAAGTGCTGGCCGCTAATTGTACCTTATAAAAAACATATCTTGTAGGAGGATTAATCATGACAACCAAATTCGTCGGCGGACAAACGTATTTGAATTACATCAATGGTGAATGGCAGGCATCTGGTAACGGGCAAACCGCACCGAGCATCAATCCGGCTAAAAAAAGCGAAGTCGTTGGCTACGTCCAATCGTCGTCATTGGAGGATTTAAATCAGGCGGTGGCGTCCGCCAAATCGGCACAGCAAGGTTGGAGAAAGCTGTCGGGAGCGGCCAGAGGCGACTATCTGTTTAAAGCAGCCAATGTGCTTGAGAGCCGCATTAATGAAATTGCGGAAAGCATGACACGTGAAATGGGCAAAACGCTGCCGGAAGCCAAAGGGGAAACGGCAAGGGGCGTAGCCATCTTGCGCTATTACGCCGGTGAAGGCATGCGGAAAATCGGCGATGTCATCCCCTCGTCAGATAGCGAAGCGCTGATGTTTACGACCCGTGCACCGCTTGGCGTTGTCGGTGTGATTTCGCCTTGGAATTTTCCAGTGGCTATTCCGATCTGGAAGATGGCGCCAGCCTTAATCTACGGCAATGCCGTTGTGCTGAAGCCTGCTCAGGAGACGGCCGTGACGGCTGCCAAAATCGTGGAATGCTTCGCAGAAGCGGGACTTCCAGCGGGTGTTTTGAATTTGGTAACCGGCAGCGGAGCCGTTATTGGGCAAGGTCTTGCGGAGCATCCGGATGTGAACGGAATTACGTTTACGGGCTCCAATCAAGTTGGCAAACGGGTGGGCCAAGCGGCACTTGCCAGAGGAGCGAAATATCAGCTCGAGATGGGCGGGAAAAATCCGATCCTTATCGCTGCGGATGCGGATCTTGATTTAGCGGTTGACGCGACGATCAGCGGAGGCATACGTTCGACAGGCCAGAAGTGTACGGCGACAAGCCGTGTCATTGTGATGAGCGAGGTCTATGAAGCTTTTAAAGAGAAGCTGCTGAGCAAATTACAAGGATTAACCGTAGGTCACGGTCTGGATGCCGGAACATGGCTAGGACCTTGCGCAAACGAAAATCAGCTGAAAACGGTGCAATCCTACATTCAAAAAGGGATTGAAGAAGGAGCTGAGCTGCTGTTCGGCGGTTCATCCCCGGATCATCCGGATCTGGCCGAAGGCTTTTATATACAGCCAACCGTCTTCGATAAAGTAACGCCGGAAATGGCGATTGCCCGGGAAGAAATCTTCGGACCCGTTCTTGCGCTTATTCAGGTCGAATCCATGGAACAAGCCATTCAAGTGGCGAATGATTCGGATTTTGGCTTGAGCGCTTCCATATATACGCAAAATATCGGCAATATTCTATCGTTTATCCAAGATATGGATGCCGGTTTGGTGAGAATTAACTCCGAAACTGCCGGCGTGGAGCTGCAGGCACCGTTCGGCGGTATGAAACAGTCCAGCTCTCACTCGCGTGAGCAAGGGCAGGCGGCTATTGAATTTTTCACCTCGATAAAAACTGTATTTCTCAAAGCGTAGCTCTTGGTTATGAAGCTGATTCGGAAGGGTGAAGGTTGATGACTGAGCAGTTAAAATCGATTATGGCTAATGAAAATAACGATTTATATACCATCCATACGCATGCACAAGGCCCAAAAGGCTCATTGCCGTTAACGAAAGAGATGTTATTGAACGCTCCTAGCGGAGAGTTGTTCGGTCTGACCCAAAATGTGGGGATGGGGTGGAAGCCGTCTCGCCTAAAGGGGAAGCAGTACCTTTTGCTGAGCACGCAAGGCGGTATTCGTAAGGAGGACGGCAGTCCCGTAGCTCTTGGCTATCATACCGGCCACTGGGAAGTTGGCCTTTTGACACAGGCGGCTGCCGAAGTGATTACAGAAAGCGGCGGGGTTCCTTTCGCCGGTTATGTGAGCGACCCTTGCGACGGCAGGTCCCAGGGAACGGAAGGGATGTTTGATTCTCTTCCTTATCGGAATGATGCAGCGATCGTTTTCCGGCGTCTTATCCGCTCGTTGCCGACACGCAAAGGCGTTCTCGGTGTGGCAACCTGCGATAAAGGACTGCCGGCGATGATGATTGCGCTGGCCGGGATGCATGAGCTTCCATGCGTGATCGTGCCTGGGGGCGTAACTTTGCCTCCAACGGAGGGTGAGGATGCCGGGAAAATCCAAACCATTGGCGCAAGGTACGCGAATGGGGAACTCAGCCTGGAAGACGCTGCGGATCTCGGCTGCCGGGCTTGCGCTACACCGGGCGGGGGCTGCCAATTCCTTGGAACAGCTGCTACTTCGCAGGTTATTGCAGAGGCAATGGGGATGACAGTACCGCATGCTGCGCTTGCTCCATCCGGACAGCCCGTATGGGAAGAGATGGCCAGGCAATCGGCACGCGCTATGATGACGCTGGAGGAGAAAGGCATTCGGATGAAGGATATTTTGACGGAAGCGTCCATCCACAATGCCATGGTCGTTCATGCGGCTTTCGGAGGATCGACAAACCTGCTGCTGCATATTCCGGCAGTCGCCCATGCGGCAGGACTGCCGGTTCCGACAGTTCAGGACTGGATACGTGTGAATAAGCAAGTGCCAAGACTTGTCAGCGTTTTGCCGAACGGTCCGGAATATCATCCGACTGTGAGGGTGTTTTTGGCTGGCGGGGTGCCGGAAGTGATGCTGCATCTTCGCCGTCTTGGCGTACTGAAAGAAGAGGCGTTGACCGTAACGGGGGAAACGCTGGGGACTGTCCTGGATTGGTGGGAGTCGAGCGAACGTCGCCGCAAAATGCGGAGCCTTCTCATGGAAATGGACGGCATTGATCCCGATCAGGTTATTATGAGTCCGGAACGCGCCAAAGAAAGAGGATTAACCTCAACGGTCACGTTCCCAATGGGGAATTTGGCGCCGGAAGGATCGGTCATTAAATCAACGGCGATCGACCCGACAACCGTCGGAGAAGATGGCGTTTACCGGCATCGGGGTAAGGCGAAAGTGTTTACCTCGGAGAAAGCGGCAATTCAGGCCATTAAGAATGGCGGCATTCAAGCCGGCGATATTATGGCGTTAATCGGGCGTGGACCATCGGGTACGGGGATGGAAGAGACGTATCAATTAACCTCGGCGCTAAAACATCTGCCCTTCGGCAAATACGTGTCGCTAATTACCGATGCGCGGTTTTCGGGCGTGTCCACAGGTGCCTGTATCGGGCATGTGGGACCTGAGGCGCTGGCCGGCGGTCCGATTGGGAAGCTGCGGGATGGAGATACCATCGATATCGTAGTGGATCGCAACAGCTTGGAAGGCACGATTCATTTTCTAGGTGCCGGTGATGAAGGGCTTACGCCTGATGAAGGAGCGCTTGTGCTTGCAGCCCGCGATCCTCATCCTGAGCTCGCCGCAGATCCGAAGCTTCCGGATGATACGCGATTATGGGCAGCTTTGCAGGCTGTCAGCGGGGGGACATGGGCAGGAAGCGTTTATGACGTCGAGCGGATTATCGCTGTTTTGGAAGCAGGCAAAAAAGCTTTGGCTAACGCTGAGCGTAATGTGTAGAACGGATAGATCGGATAAAGCAGTTCTGTTGATGATTTCAACAGGGCTGTTTTTTGTGCTATCGGTTTTTGGGTTATCAACTCGTTGTAGAAGCGTTCTTCCATTTGCTCTTTACGAGATAGACGATCATAACAAGCAAGACAGGCAGAAAATATCCGAAGGTCCCCCATAAAGGATGAATAACAGATATCATTTTAGCCCAGTAGGCTTCTCCTCTTGCGTAGATATTGAATGTTAGAAAACAACAAATGGCACACAATGGAAGGATTAGCAAACGGTCATCTTGTAATTTGAGTAAATGGGTAAATGTGAGGTTTAAGACAAATAAAACGATAGTTCCTTTCATGTAGGAAGCTACAATTAATGAAATTCCAATAAGTGACTCAATCCTCTGGATGATATCGTAAAGCTCTATGGTTCGAGCTAATTGAAACATCGAAAATCGCCGATCCGCGGCTATTGGGCCATATGTCATCAATGTACATAAAGTGACAGTAACCAAACAAAGGCCATTCATGACAAGCGCAATAAATAATCCACTCATCAATCGTTTACTTTGTTTATTGGCTACAAATGGGAGTAACATGCTAAAGAGGAAAATTTCAACATAAGGAAAGCCAAATGAAAAGTAGGCGCCAAGTAATACGGGTTTAATCCCATAAGGCATTACAGGTACTAGGTGCGAGGGTACGTAATTTATACTGGCAAGTATTAAAATGATGAACACATAGACCATAACCATCGCAGTAAGGAAAACAAACATACGTGCTATCACTTCTATCCCCATTCGTACCGTTGCGTAAATCACAAGAAAAATTAGGGTATTAAATGCGTAGATGGGTGTCTCCCGCATCATGGTAGTGGTCATAAAAATCCCTATATCTAATACAATGCCGGAAGCCATATGAAACTGAAAGGAGATAAATGGGATAGCCAGCAGATAGGTCATCCATTTTCCTACCGTTTCACGGCTGTATTCTATAAAAGTAAGATTTGGAAATTTATTATGCATGTATAAGATGCAACTTAAGCAAAGAAGGCTAATGGAGCATGAGATTAGAAGGGATATCCAGGATCCGTTGCGTGCAAACATGATTAAGGGCTGAGGTATATTAATAATGGAAGATCCTGTTAAAAATATAAAAAAGACCACAGACAATTGGCCCGCGCTAATCTGTTCTTGCAATTTCATTACGTTCCCGCCTTTTCATCTGATAGAGGTTCACTAATGAGGGGCTGCATTTAAGTAGTCAACGATTCGTTGGGCTGGAACTCCAAATACGAATTCAGCGATATCGTACAAATATAGCCATTTTAATTCAAAAATATAATTGGCTCCAAGATAGAACGAAAATAAGATCAGGAAGAAATAAATCTTGATCTCCACAGGCGGCCTTTTTACTATTCGAGGCCATTCAAATAGCAGGAAAGGGACGTATACAATTAATACTATAATTAGTTTTATTAGCATCATTGTAATTGTCCTTTCTGAGATTGTCTTATTTAGCCAGAGGCATGCCGCCGCTCATTCCCGTATTCGTAATCGACACTTCGACATGGATATTAAAACGAATATCGGCGAAATGGCTCCCCCAATTTTCTTTCCATTCGAACCATAAGCGGGGATTTTGTGCAAAAACTTTATCACCGATGCCGATGGCATCTAGCTTACTTGATTGCAGGTGATGAATAACGGTAAGTAATTCTTTTTTTACTTGCTGGCTGATTCGTTCCTTAAAGACTTGTTCCTCTTCTTCCGTGCTGAGCGTGGTGCAGTTTAGTTCCCCCACAGCTCCTTTCAGTTTAGTTGTGACATTTACGGTTACTTCACTATTCTTAAATGATGTCTGGAGTTTGGTATTTTCTTGAGATACTTCGAATGATTCCTTCATGGTATTGTCGTTCTTTTTGCATGCGGAAGTGATTATACTACTTTTAAATTTACGGTTAAGCATAAGAAATGCATTAATTTCTTTGGGCGGGAGGATTTCGACCAGCTTTCCATTCTGAATTAATGCGACCCCAGCAACGCTTGGGACATTTCCGTGAACTTTATCTATCGTCAGATAGGGGATTTTGGCTATACCGGTTTCACTTTTCATTTGGATATGCGTGTCCAACATGGTCGCTTTTAATGTCTTTCCTGTAAACGTGTAGGAACCTTCATCTGCCGAGTGTAACTGCTGTCCAATCGTATATTCAATATAAGGCTTAAGATGCAAGAACTCCTCGGATCTTCCTTTCGTTATAAGAAGGTCATTGGTAGGTCTTGGTTCATGATCGCGTCTAAATAAGTCAAGGACAACAGCTATATTCATCTTTCTCACAACCTCATCGCTGACCAGTATGACACGCATGTGATCCCACTTGGCCTTGCGTCCGAGGTGGAGTGTAATATCGCGGATGGCATCAAATACATTCTCGCCCTCAGTCTTAATGGTGAAAGAGGACTTGGGAATATTTGGCTTCATCATTCCGCCGGCTCCGCTCGGCTTATAGAAAAGTGTAGTTAGCTCAACTTGACCTTTATTTGACAGATCAATAGCCACAGCTTGTACAAAGGAGTATTCAATCAGTTCTGCTTTGTTCCAGCACCCAGTTAAAGAAAATAAAAACAATCCAGATAATGTGAGCACGATTAGCTTTCTCATTGTTATTTCCTTCTTTCTGTGGCGGCGGTCACTTTCTAGGCGATCTATGCATATGCCTGTTTCGCGGAGAGCGGAGCAGAATTTTCAAAGGGAAACGTAAGAAACCGTCTTTTAATTGTTCAACCCGCAAAGGAGCCCATGGAGCTAGATAAGGTTGACCCAACGAGCGTAAACTCACTAAATGCAGAAAAATAAACAGGAAACCAATCATGAATCCAAACCCGCCGAGTGTAGCCGCCAGAAGCATTAAGGGGAATCTCAGGATTCGCAATGCGATGGCCATATTATAATTAGGTAAGGAAAATGATGCGATTCCTGTCAGTGCAACGATAATCACCATAATGGGTGAAGCAATTTTGGCTTCAATCGCAGCTTGTCCGATGACGAGCGCTCCGACGATGCTTACGGCAGATCCTACAGGTCTTGGCAGTCGTATTCCGGCTTCACGCATGATTTCAAAGAAGAATTCCATTAATAACGCTTCGATAAAAGCAGGAAAGGGAATCCCTTCGCGTGTATCGATAATGGCTAGCAGAAGCACAGTTGGAATTAGTTCGGAATGAAACGTTGAAATAGCAATATACAGACTTGGCAGCGTAAGTGCCATGATAAAAGCAGAAAGTCTAAGAAGCCGGATGAGTGAAGTATAGAGGGAACGAATATAATAGTCCTCACTTGAACTAAAGAATTCAACAAAGAGGCCTGGGCAGATCATGATGGAGGGAGAACCCGAAGTAAGGACAATGATCTTACCATCAAGAAGTGCTGCAACAGCTGTATCCGTTCGTTCTGTATGCCGATATTGAGGAAAAGGAGAATACGTGGAGTCCTCGATCAATTCCTCAATATAAGCAACTTCTAAAATCTCTTCCTGAATCGCTTTATCAAATCTGATTTTAAATAAAGTTAATGTTTCTGGATTTACGGCGCCTTCCAAATAGCCAACGGCAACCTCCGTATGTGTTTCTCCACTCGCAACAAACTTTTGGATTTTGAATTTAGCGCTTTTTAATCTGTTTCGCAACATCCCCAAGTTTACCCTCAGATTCTCAACCGTTGCTTCTTGGGGTCCTCGAACTACGGGTTCGTTTAAAGGTTCGCTTATTTGCCTTGCATCGATAGAAAGCGCGTTAAAGCTGAGTGCTTTATCCCATTGATCAAAAAAAATCAGGACGTGGCCATTTAAGATGTAATCTTCTATGCTCGTTAACTGAGTAATTAATCTCATACTTTTTGTAGTGACGCCATGGTGTTCGAAAAAGGAAAAGGCATCCCCGAGCTCAGAATCTGCTTCAACTTCGATATCATGAAAGACAAGATCCTCGAGAATATCTTTAAAATAGTTTAATTCTTTGTCATTAATGAGTGAGTCGCAATAAACAATAAGAGCCGCGTTCGCTAAATCAGGCCCGAAATTTTTGGCAAGGTAAATAATATCGGAACAATTGGCAAGCCGTCTCTCTAACCAAGCTTGATTCTCTGCCAATTGAAAGGACAAGGGAGCTGGGTCAGAATTGGACGGAACGACATGATTGTCGGATACCGGTGGTTTATTTTTTTTGAATAATTTTAGTAGATCCATAGTTCGGTTTCCTTCTGAACAGGTATATGGTTACTTAGTATTCCAAGAAGAAGGAAAATTATGTGATTTATTGAGTTAGCTCCTCTAGGATTAAGGTAGGGGACAGTCATTGCTTTTTTGGTTTAGGCATACACTGGGGGTAAAGGAAAGGACGAAAAAAAACGAATTGCTCGAGTCTATGTCATCGTATTTGCTTGCAGATGTAATCAGCAGTTCGAATCGCTAAAGCTACTGTCGTCAATGTTGGATTCACCGCTCCCATGGAAGGAAGAACACTGTTGTCAGCGATGTAAAGACCAGAGATGCCATGAATTTGACCATATTGATTTGTGGCTGATGTAGAGGGATCATCACCCATTCGGCATGTTCCTGCTTCGTGGTTATCCCCGCCAGGCGACATTAAGCAGATTGCTTGTGTGCCATTCAATGTGGCAAGTCGAAGCTGCATGGCTGTGGAAGCCCTTTCGATAGCTTTGTACATTTGGCGCATAATAACATCGTCTTGCGGGCTGTATGAAAAATTGACCTGTATGTCCGGAACGCCATAACGGTCCTTTCGGGTTGGGTCGATATAGACCTTGTTCTCATATCGGGCTTCAACCCTGCCGGAAGCACCGAAAAAGCTGATATGCCAATCATCTTTGACTGGTTTTTTCTCGTAATGATAGTTAAAGAATTGTTCAGGGCCTTGGAGCTGAAGCTGATACGGATGACCAACAGATTCGGTGATAATAATGCCCAATGCACCTAGAGGTTCATAGAAACCTAATGTGCTGACATTGGCTGTGGCAATCAAGTACGAATGATTGATTAAGTAATGTCCGATTGCCTTCCCAGGTATTTTAGAGTTAAGCAGAATGCGCGGTGTCTGCAGGGCACTGGCTGAAAGAATGACATGATTTGCTTTTATGAAATATGAGCGCATATCCGGGGTGATCACCCGTACGCCGATGGTTTTTCCTCCTTCCGTTACAACTTCCGTCACATTGCTATTAACGGCCAAGTCAAAGGAGCGATGACTTAATGCTTTGGCCAAAAAAACGATCGAGCTGAAAAACACATTAGCATGCAGCTTCCCGTACCGCGTTTCATCAAGATCAGCAGCGATAGGAATATCGTCAGCTGTGTGGAATCCGTTATCCCGCAGCCGCTGGAGAAGGATTTGTGTGATAGATGAACCTTTCGTATAGGCAGTTGTTACGTTCATAACCTCTTCAGCGATATTGTAATAAGTCTCCATTTCTTCAAGGGGAACAGGCCAGTTTGCCAATTCAAATGCGGCCATGCGAGGAGAGATCGCTCCCCACAACAAGGTTCTTCCGCCGAGCGCATAAACGAGCTTCATGCCAGGAAATTGCGGAAGTCTGTTCCCGATCGGATCCATTATTTCAGGTGGCGCATACAATCTGAAATTATCTCCGTTAATTGTAGCAATATTTGCTGCATGGGTGGGTAGGGAGAGATCTCCTTTTTCAAGAATACCAATCCGCTTTCCCTCATGCTCCAACTGTTGGCTTAAGCGCCAGAGTGCAGCGCCTCCACCGGCGCCAGATCCAACAACAAGAACATCGTATTCCGTTGCAGCCATTTGCTCGATGGGCGTAAGCGGAATCCAATTCGGCATAAAGTATTGCTCGTGAACTGGAGGACAGAAAGCGGCATTGATTCGATGGGTACTGTTCCATTCACTTGTGCCAGATAGGTTGATATGTAAACCGGCAAGGTCCATAAAGGGATTGGTTACGTGTGGATTGCTCGCGAGTAATTGTTCCAGTGTAATTTGAAACTGGCTGGACAATGTAGTTAAGGTATCACCGCGGTCAGCTACATAAATTTTCAATGAAGTCACATCCTTCAATAACAATTCATTTCAATATATGATTGACGCTGAAATGTTTATGTCGCAAGTTGAATACTTAAGCTGGAGGGGGCTCTTAGTGAGAACATTAATTGGAAACGGATGGATGTATGGAATGGAACCGGTCCGCGTAACGATCTGGAATGAATTTATCCACGAGAGAACGGACCCTAAGATCGCTTCTGTTTACCCTCATGGTATTCATCATACAATTGCACAGGGGATTGCGGAGTATGGATTTCAGATTCGAACCGCTACCCTGGAAGAGAAAGAGCATGGACTGAGCGAGAAGGTACTTAATTCCACTGATGTGCTAATTTGGTGGGGGCATCTAGCGCACGATCAGGTGGCTGAGGAAGTTGTCACACGCATTCAAAGAAGAGTATTGCAGGGAATGGGTTTGATTGTACTTCACTCCGGACATCGATCCAAAATATTTCAGCGATTAATGGGAACCACTTGTGACTTAAAATGGCGAGAAGATGCGAAAAGGGAACTACTCTGGGTAGTCAATCCTGCCCATCCGATTACACAAGGCATCGGTGAGTATATTGATCTCAAGCCGGAGGAAATGTACGGGGAGTTTTTTGACATACCAGCGCCGGAAGAGCTTATATTTATAAGCTGGTTTGAAGGTGGTGAAGTGTTTCGAAGCGGGTGCGCCTACACGCGCGGTCTTGGGAAAATATTTTATTTCAGACCCGGACACGAAGCATATCCAACCTATTATCACAAGCAAGTTTTGAGGGTAATCGCTAACAGTGTGCGTTGGGCGGCATCCGCTCATGGAGCGGCGCCGACTTTCGGTAACACTGCGCCATTCGTAACGTTTTGATAACTAGTTCAAAGGACATCTTGAAACGTCAGGTTACACGATTAGGCCGGATGGAGAGTGAAAGGCTTTGAGAATATGGGTCGCGAACACACGGGAAACACTTAGAGTTATTGCGGTGAAAAACGCTATACCCCTTGAAGAGCTCATTGTATTCAATCCGCATATTCCCCATCCGGATCTAGACATTACCGGCATTTCGGTCTATCTTCCTTCCGAAACGGCATTGAGAACTTCAAAGGTTGGTTCGGTTCATTCCTTGCCGATTTGTCCAGTTGAACCAACAGAAACGCTGAACAATTGGATTCCCCTTACGCCTTTATCTGAGATGGCTCAGCAGGAATATGATGTTCTCATCATTGGCACAGGGGCCGGCGGAGGATCTGTGCTCTGGAGACTCTGCGAACAATGGAGGAAGGAAAAGAAGCGAATTGGCATCATTGAACGGGGGGATCAGGTCATCCCGACGCATGCTCGCAACCTGTCGACGTTAAACCAAGATCGTCTTGTTGCTTATTTTAGTTATTTATCCAAGCCGCTGCCTGGCGCTTTGCCTGAATATCCGGGGGCCAGGCAGCTTTTCGCGTTAGGTGGCAGAACGTTATTCTGGTATGCATTTACTCCCCGGTTACATGAATGGGACCTGGCGAAGTGGCCAATACCTATCCATGAGATGGAAAGCTATTATGGTATTGCCGAGCAAGTCATGAATGTCACAAATGCCTTCGCTGAAGGAGCATCGTTCACGGAAATTTTACTGGAGAGGTTATGGTTGCGCGGTTATTCAAAAGCAAGCCCTCTTCCAATTGCAGCTGATATTGTTCCTCAGTCTCTCGGGCAAATCCATACCGATATGTTCACGAGTTCCATTTCCTTACTTGCCAGAGCTCTGAACCAGAGGCCGTTCGATTTGGCGATTAACGCACGCGCCACAAAGATTCTTCATGATAATGGAAAAGTAACAGGCGTTACGGTCGTTTCACCGGATAAAACCGCTTATACCCTAAAAGCCAAAACCGTTGTTTTGAGCGCGAGTACTTTCGAAACGCCGCGACTGCTCTTGCATTCGGGATTTCAGCACCCGGCATTGGGACACTTTCTAACGAATCAAACTTTCGTGCAAGCGACAGGATTAATATCAACTGCTGATTTTCCTATTCCTTGGGGGCCGTTGAATATTATGATACCGCAGAAACCGGATACACTTTATTCCGTGTTAATGACAGGCCCCGAAGCCTTCTACTGGTATCCGGTTAGCGTTGAAAGACCTTTATCTAATGAAACCACGGTCAACTTCTATGGGTACGGCAAAGTCGAACCGAGATTTGACAATCGGATAACACTAAATCCGGACAAAATTGATGACTACGGCGTTCCTGAAATCAAAGTGCATTTTTCCTTGAGCGAGGCTGATTGGGGCGTCGTTGGCCAAATGACGGAAGGGATAAAGCGCATTGCCAAAGACACAGGCATACGTTTGGTCACCAAGAACGGGAGGCCTCCCATTTGCATGACTCCTCTCGGTGATCTGCATCATGACTCAGGCACGTGCCGAATCGGAGACGATCCCAATACTTCCGTAGCAAATCCATACGGTCAAATTCATGGCGTCACTGGCCTCTATGTGGCCGATAATAGCGCATTGCCTTACATCGGAGCTGAGAATCAAACCTTGACGACGGTCGCGCTTGCAATTCGTACAGCTGATCAAATTGCTAGACAAGGATGAAAACTAGCTGCGATTTTTATGGGTTTTGCTAGTCTGATATACTAGATCACGTATATCAGACGCTGAAACATTATATTATGGAGTTAAAGCTTGAACCTGGCCGTCTCATTTCGGAAAAGGAAGTTATTGAGATGCTTCAAGTGAGCAAAACGCCTATTCGAGAAGCATTGGTTTTATTGGCGCAGGAAGATTTAATTGAAACATTCTGGCGATTCGCGAGAAAAACCCGGATCGTGCGGAGAAGATTATGAGTGAACACCTAAGCAGAGTTCGATTTGAAAAAGAAGAGTTAAGGAATAAATATCCTACTTATTTTAAATAGCATGTTGAATTTGGAGACCTGTCGATACTCGGCAGGTTTTTAATTTGTATGAGGCATGGGGGATGTGTGCGTGAAAACAGCAAAGAGGCGAGGGCAGAGGCTGGGGGATAGGTGTGGAATACCGATGCGCCGTATCCATTTATCTCTAACGGACCCCACGGTCCTTATCAGCGGAAAATAGTGTTTATTTTGCGTGTAACGGACTCCAGAGCCGTTAATAGCTCCAAAGGCTAACAAAACACGCACAAATCACGCGAATAGCCGCGCTGGAGTCCGTTAGCTTCTGCAAAGGCCTCATTTTCCGCGAATAAGAGCATCTGTGTCCGTTAGCGGAGCAGCAAGGCATGAACCAGTAAAGCTCAGAGTACCAAGCGGTATCAATCGGACATTTTTGAGCCGTTTGCACCAGGAAATAAAAGGGGTTTTCACTCTTTTACCGCATTTGCATTTTCTTGATTTTAGCCCAAGCAAGCGGTTGGAAGGGCTTACAAAAATGTCCGATAGGCGGAAAACGGTTATGATCGCATACTGAATCTACACCGCTCGCGAGGCGATCAACTTTCTTGGAGGTGAAGAGGATGAAACGGGTGACTGCACCTAATTCAATAGAAATTGCGCAACCGGGTACCCGTGAGCATGCGAAACGCCGTGCAAGCATAACGGGACGATTGCTGAAAGACAAATGGCTGTACGTGCTATTAGCTCCGGGATTGCTATATTTTATCATTTTCAAATATGTCCCGATGTGGGGTGTGCTGCTTGCTTTTAAGAACTATCAGCCATTTCTAGGCTTTTGGAAAAGCAATTGGGTTGGCTTGGATCATTTCCGTGTGTTTTTCACAAATCCTGAATTTTTCATGCTGCTTCGCAATACGCTTTTGCTTTCGTTTTATAATCTGCTGTTTTTCTTTCCGGCACCGATCATTCTGGCGCTGCTCTTAAATGAAGTTCGCTTGGCCTTTTTCAAAAGAACGATTCAAACTCTGATTTATGTGCCTCATTTTATTTCATTAGTTATCGTCGCCAGCTTGACGTATGTGTTCCTGACCACACAAGGCGGGATTGTGAATGAGATGCTGGAGCAATACACCGGCGCCAAAATCGATTTTCTGGCTAGTCCGCAGTGGTTCCGTCCGATGATTATCATGCAAACCATTTGGAAGGAATGCGGATTCGGCACCATCATCTTCCTTGCGGCTCTGGCCGGCGTGGATGTTGAGCAGTATGAAGCTGCCATTATGGACGGGGCCAATCGCTTCAGACAGGTGTGGCATATTACACTGCCTTCGATTCGAAGTACCATCATCATTCTCCTCATTCTGCGGATGGGGGACGTTCTGGACAACGGTTTCGAGCAAATTTTCTTGATGCTGAACCCTTTGAACAGGGAATCAGCGGAAGTTTTCGATACTTACGTATATATGATGGGGATTACGCAAGGCGCATTCAGTTACAGTACAGCGGTTGGCTTGTTCAAAGCCATCGTCGGCGTCATTCTTGTTCTTGGCGCGAACTGGCTGGCGAAGCGTTTCGGCCAGTCCGGCATTTACTAGGTGAAGGAGGAGAGGCGCGTTGAATAAAAAATACAGAAGCTTATCAGGGACGCTGTTCGACGTAAGCAATTATATCCTGCTTAGTATCATCGGGATCGTGGCCGTTCTGCCCTTCATCTATGTGGTGGCCGGTTCCTTCGCATCGGATGCGGAGCTGACGCAAAGAGCGGTTTTCCTGATTCCCAAAACGTTTACCTTATCGGCTTACGCATTTATTTTTTCGACGGATACGATTTTGAAAAGCATTTGGGTTTCGCTTTACGTAACCATTTTGGGTACGATCGTTAATTTGTTTTTTACTGTAACAATGGCGTATGCCTTATCCAAAAGAGGGCTTATGGGACGAAATACCGTTTTAAACATGGTCGTTTTCTCAATGCTCTTTGGCGGTGGTTTGATTCCGACTTATATCGTCATTCGCGAGTTACATATGCTAGATACTTATTGGGCTCTAATGATTCCTGGCGCTATCAGCGCGTTTAACCTGATCATCGTCAAAAACTTTTTTCAAGAGCTCCCGCAAGAACTGGAGGAAGCGGCCAAAATTGACGGCTGCACCGAGCTGGGGCTTCTCTGGCACATTGTTCTTCCTTTATCCATGCCCGTTCTGGCTACATTCACCTTGTTTTATGCGGTTGGCCACTGGAACAACTTTTTCTCCGCCTTGTTGTATCTCAATGATCCTGCCAAATGGCCGCTTCAGGTCATGCTGAGACAGATTGTTCTACTTTCGCAAATGGCAGCTGGCGATATGAGCTCAGTCGATCCGCAGTTCGTGAAACAGCAGGAGCAGTCCATCAAAATGGCGGTTATCGTCGTCGGCACCATCCCTATTTTGCTTGTCTATCCGTTCCTGCAAAAGCATTTTGCCAAGGGGGTCCTGATTGGATCGGTCAAGGGGTAACGGATTACGATAGGTTATCTTTACAGTTTCTCGGCAATTCAGCTTAGGCCATGCCCGGGGACTGCCCATTTTAAAGGAGGAGCGATCATATGAAAAAGAATTCGAAAAAATGGATTTCCGTCGCAGCCGTCAGTACAGTAGCTATGACAACGATAGTTGGCTGCAGCAGCGGAGGTAAGGAAGCCGCAACCACTCCTTCATCTTCAGCATCTGCAGCGCCGGCTGCAGCTACGCCAGCCCAGCAGCAAGCTCCGCTGGATCTTAACATCATGCTTCCGATCTTCAAGACGAATTTTCCGAAGGACGATGGTCCGGTTGTGACGGAAATTGAGAAAAAAACGAACACGAATATCCATTTGGAATGGGTACCTAACGCATCCTATACGGATAAATTCAACATCACGCTCGCTTCCGGGAAGCTTCCAAGCATCATCTACGTACCTGACGTGAAAAATCCGAGCTTTGTGAATGCAGCGAAGTCGGGCGCTTTCTGGGAAGTAGGCAAGTATTTGAAGGATTTCCCGTCCCTGAGCCAGGCGAATTCAATCATTATGAACAACTCATCTATTGATGGTAAAAACTACGGTGTTTACCGTGGGCGCGCGCTTGGCCGGAACGGGATTAATTACCGGAAAGACTGGTTGGAAGCCGTCGGCCTGCAGCCGCCCAAAACGATTGATGATTTCTACAATATGTTGAAAGCGTTTAAGGAGAAGGATCCGGATAAAAACGGTAAAAATGATACGTACGGCATGGTCATGGTGAAATGGACCGGCCAATGGGCCAGCTCCTTCGACATTATGAAGCTCTGGTTTGGCGCTCCGAACAAATGGGGTGTCGTTAACGGCAAGCTGGTGCCGGAGCATCAAACGCCAGAGTATCTGGAAGCATTGAAATTTATGAAAAAGCTGTATGATGAGAAGCTGGTCAACCAGGACTTTGCTGTATTTGATTCGGCCAAATGGAATGACCCTGTCGTCAATAACCAAGCCGGCGTGATCATTGACGTTACGGATAATGCGGCTCGTTTGGACGATAAAATTCACCAAACGCTTGCGAAGGAAGGCAAGGATAAACCGGACATTCACTATATTGATAACATGATTGGCGTGACTGGCAAAGATGGCCTTAAGGCGCTGCCAACCTCCGGTTTCGCAGGATTGCTTGCCATTCCGAAGTCGTCCGTGAAAACGGAAGACGATGTGAAACGCGTGCTGAAGTTTCTGGATCAAATGAACTCGCCGGAGCTTACTACGATGGCTGGCTATGGCTTGGAAGGCAAACACTATACTAAAGAAGGCGACGCTGTAGTGCCAAGCAAAGATTCCGCGCTTCTGGAATCCGAAGTGGAAGGCTTGAACCAAATGCTGCCGTTCATTCCAGAGGATCGTGGCTTGAAAGTGAAGCAAACACCGCTTCGTCTGCAAACGGCAAAAATTCAAAAAGAAGCGGAGCAATTCATCGTCGCTAACCCTGCCGAACCGTTTATCTCCCAAGTCTACTCGCAGAAAGGCCAGCAGCTCGACAATATTATCAATGATGCGCGCATTAAATTCATTGTTGGTCAAACTGACGAAGCCGGTTTGAAAAATGCATTTGAGACTTGGAAAAAATCAGGTGGGGACGATTTGGTGAAGGAAATGAATGACCTTTATTCGGCTGTGAAGAAGTAAGAGTAAATCAGTTTAGGACTATTGCAAAATAGTGCTCAGGCACTCAGGACCCGCTAATGAATTAGCGGATCCTGGGTGTCTTTTTTGCTAGTTGCTGTTGGCTCACGTCTGGGCAGGTTAGCGGAACTACAGGACGCTATTCAGCCCAAAACAGCGATTTGCAGTAGTAGAGGGAACCAGGGGCCGCTATTTCGGCATTGATGGTGGTTATTTGGCCATTTGAGGTGAAATAAGACCCAGCAGTTCCCCTCCAACTACGGAAGCCGCTAATTTTACCATAATAAGGGAATAGAGTTCCCTTACTTGTAGCGGTTGGGCATATAGCGGCTAAGCGCCGCTGTAAAAAGTCGGAAAAGTAGGGAAAATACACTGAAAATTAACTTCTCCTCGCCAACTTTCCGTACTATGCTCAAAGTTATAGTGTCCTTCGCTTGAAGCTAAACTTAAGAATGGGTTGGTGAAAACATGCTCTTAAGCACCGTTAAAGCAAGATTCGGCAACAGGCAGGGCCGGACGGACGGCGGCAAAGGCCGCTTTTTTAGAAAAAGCCTGATCATGATTTTTATCGTCTCCGGCATTCCGGGGCTCATTATGGGTGCGCTGGTGTACGGGATAGCCGGCGGGCGAGTAGAAAGCGAGCTGCTGCAGCTGCATTACGGGCAAATCGAGCAGCGTTCCCAGAACATTGACGATCAATTGAGCAATCTGGAGCTGCTTCTCTCCCATTGGGCATTTGACAATAAATTCGACTACAGCTTGAACGGCTTTGATTTCGTGAGAAACTTCGAAAGAACGCAGGATATAACGAGAACGCTCATCGCGATGCAGGGCTCCAATGCGCTGGTTAAAAAGGCCGAACTGTATGTCGGCGGTTCGAGCTCCGTGCTTTTCAACCCTGAATATACTGTGCTGGATAACAAGACGTCATCGGGCGTGTACGATAAGCTGATTCAAGGCAAAAATGTGACCTATTGGACGCAGTGGTCCTTTGATGCGACGCATCCGGATACGAAGGATCTAACGCTCATTCACCATATTCCCGGGGGAAGTTTGCATCCTTTTGGGGTGTTAGTGTTTAGATTCGATAACGAGAAAATCGCGAACATGTTAAAAACGATGACGCCTTACGATGAAGGTGAAACCTTCGTCTTTCAAAATGCAGGCGAGCTTTATGTCTCATCTTCCGGAAGCGCTTCCAATTCACCGTTTGTCACGGCTTTGCGGGAAAAAATAGCATCCTCAGGCGCACCGAAAGGCTCTTTCTTTTTAGATTACAAAGGGAAGACCTACACGGTTTCCTACGGCAGCTTATCCCGAATTGCCGACGATTGGACATACGTATCCGCCTCTCCAATAACTAACATTATTTCACCGGTGGTGTTTATTTCCAAGCTGATCATCACCGTAAGTTTGATCGCTTTGCTGCTCGCGGCCCTGCTTTCATGGCTGGCTTCGCGGAGCATTTATTTGCCGGTCAAACGTCTCGTTACACTGCTCGGCAGCCATGCGAATTGGGCCGGTCGGGAAGATGAATTTACCGTGATCGAAAAGCAGTGGCGAGACTTGCACACGGAGAGTCTTGAGCTGAATACCAAGCTTAAGGAGCAGCTGCCGCATGTGAAAGACAGCTTTTTGCACCAGCTGCTGCAGGGTTACCTGAACGATTACTCCGAAGAAGACCTGCTTCGCCGCATGGAGCGGTTTAAGTGGGATGTGAGGCATCGTCATTTTACTGTGCTGTATGTCCAATTAGTCGGCATGACAAATCTAGATGGAACGTTCCGCCATGGCGACGAGGGGCTTGTGACGTTTGCGGCTGTCAACATGATCAAAGAGCTGGCCGCTCAACATTTTGAACAAAGCGATACAATCAATTTCCATGACCTTACGGCAGGATTGCTGCTTATTACACCGGAAAATCAATCTGTTGCGGAAGCTTTTGAAATATTTAGTGAAGAGTTGACGCAGTACATTAATCGCATTCTGAAAATGCATGTCACTATCGTGATCAGTCGTCCAGTGTCGCTTATTTCGGATGTTCCGCTTGCCTTTGACAGAACGAAACAGGCGGTCAGTTATCGTAATTTTGAAAATGTAAATCAAATTATCGATTTGGAGAAGAATCATCTGGGTGGCGATGAGGTTTCGGAGCCTGAGTACCCCTTTGCGCTGGAGCGGGAGCTGATTCAGGCGCTGCGTACCGGCAGGGAAGAGGAGGCGCATGACATGCTGGCCTCGTTCCTTGATGCGCTATCTGGCAAAGGAGCAAAGGAAATCGACGTGCAGCAGGGCATGCTGCATTTGCTCGGCAGCGTTCAGCACGCCATTATGGTTTCGGGCATTAATCCGAACCGGTTGTTCAAAGGGACGAATTTGTATGAGCAGCTTTCTCAAATCAGAGAGCCGCGGAGAATCCTGGCGTGGTTCCAGGAGAAGGTCCTTGACCCGTTCCAGAAGGAGCTGACGGAACGCTCTGATGCTCAGGTCAAACGTATGATCGAGCAAGTGATGATTTATTTGCAGCAAAATTATAGGAATGACATTTCGCTCGACCATTGTGCGGATTATACCGGCGTCAACCCGTTTTTCCTCAGCAAAACGTTTAAACAGGTGACCGGGAAAAATTTTATTGATTATTTAACCGAACTGCGCATGGAGAAAGCCAAAGAACTGCTGCGCGAGTCGGAAATCAAGATCTGCGATGTGGCCGATCAGGTCGGTTATCAGCACAGTTATTTTAACCGTATTTTTAAAAAGCTCGAAGGCATGACGCCGACCCGTTATCGGGAACTCAGCCGGAGCACATAACCTCTTGAACAAGAATGTTTCAACGGAACAAAAAAGTGCAAACTCCCTGGGCAGCCCCGACAAGAAAGTCTCATTGTAGGGAAGAGTTATCATTTTTACAATGAAGGTATGAAGGGGAGGGATATTGCATGCAACAAACATTGAAGGAACCACATCTCATTGGAAAAATAAATATTCAAGCAGCGGGTCCCCGCTGTAAAATGCTGCTCGGCGATCTGAACGGGGACGGCAGGATGGAGGTCCTTATGGTGCATCCTGACAACCGTCAGGATGTGAGGTATATTCCCCATCAGGTGCAATGCTTGACCGCGTTCGACTTGGAGGGGAACTTGCTTTGGCAAACCGGTAAGCCGGATCCCGGAGCGGGAAGCCAAGGGTCGGATTATCCGGCGCAAATTGCCGATATTGATGGGGACGGACGTTTAGAGGTTTTGTGTGTAATGGATGATCGATTTGTGATCTTGGACGGTCAGAATGGGCAGGTAAAAGCATCACACGATTTGCCGGGCGAGCATGCTCATGATTGCATTATCGTAGCTAATTTGACAGGCGGTGATATAGCAGGAGATATCATCCTGAAAGACCGCTACCATACCCTGTGGGCGCTCGATCGCGAGTTTAATCTGTTGTGGAAACACGAAGGTAACCCAGGGCATTTCCCTTGGGTTTACGATTTCGACGGCGACGACCTCGATGAGGTTATGGCCGGTTATGACCTGCTTGACCACAATGGCCAGCTCTTGTGGAGCTGCCGGGATTTGGACGATCACGCCGACTGTATTTGGATTGGCGATGTGAATGGTGACGGGGAACCGGAGCTAGTGATCGGAGGCAGTGTCACGGTCATGTATGATCGCCACGGCCAAGAGCTTTGGCGTTACGAAGGCTCGATTGAGTCGCAGCATATTGCGCTCGGCCGGTTCCGCAGCGATATGCCGGGACTTCAGATCGCAGGCCTCGATCGTCTCGTGCGCGAGGATGACGGCAAGGGCTTGAAAGGAAAAGATGCGCTATTTCTTTTGGATAGCGAGGGGCGGGAGATCTGGAAGGAAGATCGCCAAACAGACGGTTGGCTGACCATTATTGAACCTCTCCGCGGTTGGGAGAAGGGCGCGGCGGATTACATTTTGGCTTATCGACGCGGTGGAGGCGTTTTTCCGACCTTATATGACGGGGACATGAATGCGGTCGTTGCGTTTCCGCTTGAAGGTTATGCGGTACATGCCGATTTGTTCGGCAGTGGGACCGAGCAGGTCATTATCTTTAATAATGAGACGATGGCTATTTATGCGAGTGAGCCCTATGATGTGACTCAGAAGCCTTCCGGTGTTTCGCTGCCGCAACCGAAACGGTTATCCAGCTCCACGCTGTACCCTGGCGGCGAGATCCCGATTTAATGGAGGCAGACAAGAATATGAATCCCTATTTTCAACCAAACGAATCGATCGCTGGTAAAGCGAAGTCGGACGAACATATACTGGCCACTGTCGCTGGAAGATTCATCGGTGCTAACCCTAAGCATCCGCCGGTTTATCGAATCTATTCGACGGAAGGCTTCCGACGCGGTGCGGATTACCGTTATGAGATGGACCTAGCGCAGAGATGGCCGGAGCTGGAACATGGACAATTCGTCTATGTATGGGGGAAGCTGTGGAGCGATGGGGAAATCGACCATCCGTTCCGTATCAGCTGCTATTGTCCTGTACGGGTTATCGTGAACGGAACGCAGCAATTCGCTTCGAACTTGAATGAGGATGTGTTTCCAGACCGGAGCAGCTTTTTCCGTGCCAAACTTGGCCGGGGCTGGAATCACATCGTACTGGAATTCGTGGCAACCGCAACCGGCTGTGGCGGTAAATTCGGAACAGGAAGCATCAAGGGCTTCCCGATGCACATGCTTGCTCCATTGGCAGACCGGGACGGTCAAGAAGGTTGGGTATACAGCCGCCCGCAATCAGCGGCATGGGAAGTCATGCCTGGTGCTGGGGAGGAGCAAGGCCAAGAGGAGTGGTTTCCGCGAATGGCATGGACACCACAGGATCTGAGCAACGGATGCTTCAGCCGCATTTACGGCGAAAAGCTGGGACAGCTCGCCTATGCGTGGACGAAGTTGGAGAACAGAAACCCGGGCGTGCAACAGGTCAGGTTTACAGGTGAGTATCAAGGTGCTCTGACCGCTTATTTGAATGGCACTCCCGTATTTGAGAGAAATGAGCGCCCTTCGGCTGGCCTGTTCGAGATGACACTTTCGATCCCGTTTGGTGTCCATGATCTTGTTGCCTGCTCCGTTTGCGAGGGTCCGATTTGGGGCGTAAGCCTGGAACTTGTTAGCGTGAGCGGGGAAGAAGCAGCTCCTGTGAAGCGAATCCCGCCGTATCCGGTGGAAGGGCTGACGGACGGTTGGCTGTACGCAGGGCCTTTCTCGGCTGAAAATGCTCCGGATTGGGCTGCAATGACTCGCATGCATACACCGATTGGCTCAGAAGGAGAGCGCACATTCTGGCGTGCCGACTTACCTGGAGCTTGGGTACGTCCTTATCTGGAAAATGCCATTTACGGCAAATGGAACTATCCGCTAGGCGTGACGCTTTATGGCATCTTGCAAACAGGTCAGGAGTTAGGCGACTCGCATTACACGAACTATGCGGCCGATCATATAGAACAGTGCACCTCCATGTTCGCATACAGCAGTTGGGACCAGGCGCAATACGGTTCACCTGGCGTGAATCACCAACTGACGCTGATCGACAGCCTGGATGATTGCGGTTCCTTCGGCGCAGCGATGCTGGAGGCAAACAAACTGCGAGCGTTGGATGGCGCTGAGGCGGCAGCCGAATGCATTGCGTTTTACATCACGCAAGAACAAAGCCGGCTGGAAGACGGGACGTTGTATCGAACGCGGGGAACGACCGATTTCATGAAGGATACAGTTTGGTGTGACGATTTGTATATGAGCACGCCGTTTCTCTGCAAGTATTACGAGCTTACAGGTGATGCAGCTTATCTGGATGACGCGGCGAATCAGTTTTTACGGTATAAAAAGCTGATGTTCATCCCTGAGCAAGGCATCATGCATCATGTGTTCGATTTTAAATTTGGCAAAGGAAATAGCGTGCCGTGGGGACGGGGCAACGGTTGGGTGCTGTTTTCGTTAACGGAGCTGTTGGCCGTCACGCCTGATGATCACCCGGACCGCCCGGAGTTATTGGCTTTTTTCCGTGAGCTGTGCAAAGGTTATAGCCGCTTGCAGGGGCAGCATGGCTTGTGGCATCAAGTGCTGACGGATCCTGAATCGTATGCGGAGGCTTCCTGTACTTCGATGTTCATCTACGCATTCGCCAGAGGCATCCGTTTCGGTTGGTTGGAAGAGGCAGCTCCTTATGTGGAGGCTGTGCTGAGGGGTTGGGATGGCTTGACGCGTTATGCGATCGACAAAAACGGAAATGTTTACGGCGTATGCCGAGGCTCGGGGTATTCGTTCAATAAGCTGTACTATAAAGACCAGCTGTCGTGGCTGCTGAATGATACGCATGGCATCGGCATTGTACTTTTGGCGGGAATAGAAACGATTAAGCTGCGAAAGCATCTATCGGCTTGCAGCTACTAAAATAACCGGCATGACCCTTTGGGTTGTGCCGGTTTATTGTTTTTTCATTGAATTATTCCGAGTTAAATAGTAAGATTAATTTTAATTTATCGTTTGCTCATTTCATTTATTTTACAATCGAGAACGGTGTACTGATTTTTTGTTTTTTAATAAAACCTTGATAGGACAAGCTTTTCGGACATTTAATTCAAATTTTAATCATTTGTACAAAAACTAAATATATATTCATACACGCATTTTATACATAATTAAATTAGTCGGAATTAGCCGAGTGACAATAGCGTTTGACGGAGGAGAGCTAGCAGATGAGTTCAAAAGGAGGCAACCTATTTTCAATTTTCAACACCATTTTTTTAATCGCGTTAACCCTGGCCACTCTCTACCCCATGTGGCGGGAAGCGGCCGTGTCCTTCAGCGGTATGGAGGAGGCAATGAAAGGCGGCCTATTTCTGTGGCCAAGAGATTTTACTACGGATGCTTACGTCAACATCTTGCATTCCCGGTATTTATGGCTTGCGTATGGCAACAGTTTATTTATTACAGTGGTTGGCACATTCATCGGCGTATTTTTGACGGCGGCAACCGCATTTCCCCTCATTAAACAAGACTTGCCCGGTAAAAAGTGGTTCGTTCTGCTTATTTTGTTCACAATGTTGTTTAGCGGTGGAATTATCCCTACTTATTTGCTGGTAAAAAGCGTTGGACTTATCAACTCTTTATGGTCGTTAATTCTGCCGACGGCGATATCGGCGTATAACGTCATCGTTATGATGAGCTTCTTCCGGACGCTCCCCCGGGAGTTGGATGAATCGGCAACCATGGATGGGGCTCACGCCATTCGTATTTTTGGCAGCGTTATTCTCCCTCTCTCGAAACCGGTGCTCGCAACAATTGCCTTGTGGGAAGCGGTCGGGTATTGGAACAATTATTTGCAGGCGCTTTTTTATCTGAATGACAAAAGCAAGTACGTACTTCCCGTTCTTCTCCGGGATATTATCAACGGGCAGACCATCGCCCAAATGACGGGGGAAAGCACAGGTTCCTCGACGGAATCGGTCATCGCAGCAACGACGATTATGGCGGTGCTTCCGATCCTTATTGTTTATCCGTTTTTACAAAAGTACTTCGTACAGGGGACCTTGATCGGTTCGGTTAAAGCTTAAGATAAGCTTCGGATTTAATATTATTGTTGAGTAAATTGAATAGATTGTACAGGAGGGGACAATTCCATGTCATTTCATACATATAAGACGGTTCTTATCTTAACTATAGCAGCTAGCCTTACGGCCGCGTGCAGCAGTAGCCCGGCGTCCGAGAACAGCGGGTCGACAAGCGCGCCTAGCGCAGCAGCTCAGCCAAACAATGCTTCTGGCGGCGGTGACTCCGCCAAAGTCACATTCAAGATTTTCCGCAACTTTCAAGCACCTGAATACCCGGCAGATGGAGGGCCAGCGAAGCAAAAGGTGTTGGCAGCGCTGGATCAAGCGGGAATCAAAGGGATTGATTATAACATTTCCATGGCTTCCGGGGATGAGTACAAGACCAAGCTGAACTTGCTTGCTTCTTCCGGTGACCTGCCGGATTACTTTAGTGTGCCGGATCTCCTGACACTGAATCGGTTGACGGATGAAGGCTTGATTTTGCCATTGGACGATTTGTTAAAGAATGCGCCTAATGTTACGAAGTTTCTGAAGCCTGAGGATTTGGATATTCTTAAATACAAAGGCAAGTTGTACGGTTTACCGCCTGGTTACCGCCCGGAGACCTTCAATGGACCTAACGTGAACGGGCTGCTCATACGCCAGGATTGGCTCGATACACTCAAGCTGAAAACGCCGACCACGTTGGATGAGCTTCATGACGTGCTTAAGGCATTCACGTTTAATGATCCGGACGGAAATGGGAAAAAGGATACATTTGGCATTACGACTAACAAGCTTCTCGGAGCCGGTGCAAATGGGAATTATTTCAGCACGGTGTTTGGCGCTTTCGGTGTCGTTCCGACGTTCTGGCAAGAGCGTGACGGGCAATTGAAGCAGGGAATGGTCTTGCCGGAAACGAAGCAAGCGCTCGCTTTATTGCAAAGCTGGTACAAAGAAGGCATTATCGATCCGGAGTTCCCTATTATGGAAGCGAAGCAAATGAACGAAAAGATCATTAACTCCAAAGCCGGCATTTTCGAAGGAACGGCGTTTGATGCTGATCCTACTGGAGCCAACTATAGCGCTCTGAAGAAGACCGTCGCGACAGCGAAACTTTCCTTCCTTGCACCTCCTGCCGGCGCGGGCGGGAAAAAGGGAGCTGCCGAGAATTCGCCGGCCTATAGCGATATTCGGGCGATTTCGGCCAAAGCCAAGAATCCGGAGAAGCTGATGGAGTTAATCAACTGGTCGGCGGGCCCAGGTTTTGATCTGGTCACTTACGGGATCGAGAATGAAGATTATCAATTCGATAAAGATAAAAACAAAATTAAGCTGCTTGTGCCGAATTATTCCGAGTTGTATAAGAAAGGGTATTCGAATCCAATTCGCTTCCTGCAAGTCGTAGACCGCCGTTGGTTAACGGACGAAGCGACAGCGGCGATGACCATTTCCAATGACCCTCAGAATCTGGTTCACAACGAGTTCTGGAAGAGCGTGCAGGCCATGAACGACTATCCGGATATCAAAAAGCTTTGGGATGAATACTTCGCCAAAATTGTCACCGGCGCCTGGTCCGTCGATAAATGGGATGAACTAGTCAAACGGTATTACCAAGAAGGCGGGCAAGAAATTGAAAAGCAGGTTAATGCGGAATGGAAGAAAGCGAAATAATCGGCATGTAAACACAGGACGACGAATCGAATCATGCTTGAAAAAGAGAGGGGACAGTCTATGTTTAATAAAATGCTCGTATCCTATATGACTATCATAGTGATCCTCATTTTGGCGGTCGGTTCGTCGTACCTGATGATTGTATCCCACGATATCAAATCTGAGCTTGCGCGTTCGTCTCAGAACGATATCTCGGGGATAATGAAGCATGCCGAATCATTGATTGAGAATATCGAGCAGCTGTCGCTGCAAGTTTCTCTTAAGCCAGGAGTCAATGAGGCGTTAACGAATCCATATCCTTTTTCCATTTTGCAATATGGAGCATTAAAGAATCAGTTGAAAGACGAAGTGAATTCCAACAATCTCTTATATTCCATCTATTTGTATTTTCGCCTTAACAACCGGATTCTCACGACGAATGAGGGCATCTATGCCCTGGATCAATTTTTTGATAAGCAAATCATTACGACAAACTTTGAAGCCGGCAACAGCAAAGGTTATCAGATGCGCAGTCTGAAGGATACATCACCTTCGGAGCCGGTTGATCTGCTTACCTTTCACAGGCTGGTACCTTTGACAGCCAAAGAACCTCTTGGGGAACTCATTCTGAATGTGAAGCGTCAGGCGTTCTTCGATGCCTTGTTTCGTTATGCGAATGTGGATAGCAGCAAAATGATGATCATGGACAGCGAAAGTTATACCATTCTTTCAGAAAATAGTGCCAACAGCAAAGCACTTACGAGGTCTTTACAATCGTTGAATGCGGGACATTCACTGACCGATTCCTCAGGGATGGTGCAAGTACAGGGGGAAGAGGAGACCTATTTCCTCAGCTATGCAAGGTCTGATACGACCCCATGGATGGTTGCAGAACGCATTCCCTACTCGGTTTACCAAGCTGCCTGGAAAAGTAAGGTGCATGCTGCAACTCAGGTGGCGGCAGTCATTATTTTGATCAGCATAGCGCTTGCATGCCTCTATAGTATTCGCTTCACCAGACCATGGAAAAACATGGTGAGGGACTATGTCGAACAGCAGGCGGGGCACCCGGGGAACATGGTGAAAAAGGATGAAAGCCAGCTGATCGCCGAGGCGATCCGGGAGCTCGTATCAGAAAACCGCTATATCAAACAAACCTTGGAGCAGAGTAAACCGATCATTCGGTTCCGGTTGATCTATGACATTTTAACCAATCGGGTGTTCGAAACCTCGGTGATGGCGAATCGACTTCAGCATCTTGGCATTGTATTCCCCCATTCCTATTACGCTGCCATTATTGTGCGAGCAGACATGCAGCCATTGGAGGATCAGGAAGACTACAACGATATCCGCTTGCTGCTGTTCAGCACCATCGAGAAGGAACTGAGGAGGCGCTTGTTTGTTGTCGGCACCATACTTGAAAATCATCAGTTCGGGTTTATTTTAAATGCGCCTGTTGCTACTTACATGACCCAGCTAAAACTGGAATTGGATGCCTGCTGTCAGGCAGCGAACCGGATCGGGCAGGAGGAATTCGGAATTACCCTGCAGATTGCCCTAGGGGGCATTTATTCGTCAATGAACAGTTTGAACAAGTCCTACCACGAGGCCAAACGTGCGCTGCACAATACGGCTTGGAATTACCAAACCGATTGTGTCTTTTTCGAAGATACGGCAGATTCCAGAAAATGGAGTTATCCACTGGCTATTCAGAAGGAGCTGCTGCGTCGTCTTAAGTCGGTAGACAGAGAGTCAGCCAAGTTGTCTCTCGACGAACTGTTCGACCGTTATATGGTCGGCAAATCCTATACCCGAGATGAAGTGCAAGACACGATCACCTTGATGATGGGAGCGATTGTACAAGAGCTGTATGAGGATGGTTATTCGCTGGATAAGGTCCATTTACGGTTCCAATCCGTCAGTGAATGCGAACATATTGGTCAAGTGAAGGAGTTGTTCTATGGCTATATCACCGACATCATGAACCTGCTTGAACAGTTCCAGGATAATAAGATGAGCAATGCCTACATCAGCAAGGCAATTGACTATATGCAGTCCTATTACGATCGGATCGAATCCATCGCGGATATTGCCGATCATGTCGGTGTCAGCTCCAGCTACTTAAGCCGAATGTTCCGTGCGGAGACCGGGAAAGCACCGCTTGATTACTTGACCAGGCTGCGCATTGATAAAAGCAAGGAGCTGCTATTCGTAGGCAATTGCCAATACTCGTTGCAGGAAATTTGTGGTCAGATCGGCTACCACGATGTGCAGAGCTTCATCCGATTTTTCAAAAAATGGGAAAAAATTACTCCGGGTGAATATCGCAAACTTCAGTTAGAAAAAGGAGGTGCCATATGAACAATCAAGCGAGCCATCCAAAGCCTTCTGTTTTAGGTACAAAAGCAGCGCCTTCCAGCTCTTTTATTCGCAAGCTGCTGAAGTATAGATATTATTACGCGTTGCTGCTGCCGGGCCTTATTTATTTTATTGCATTCAAGTATATTCCGATGGGCGGCGTTATTATTGCCTTTAAAGACTATAAGCTAACGCAGGGGGTAATTGGCAGCCCTTGGGTGGGGCTAAAGTGGTTCCGTATTCTTTGGTCAACAGGGGATTTCTGGAATGCGCTCTACAATACGTTACTCATAAGTTTTTATAAGCTGATTTTCGGTTTTCCTGCGCCAATTGCTCTTGCCGTTTTGCTGAATGAGGTCATTCATCGCAGATTCAAAAGGATCATTCAGAGCATTTTGTATTTCCCGCACTTTTTATCGTGGATTGTTCTGGGAGGCATCTTGTTTGCTATTCTATCGCCGGGAACAGGCTTGATATCGTGGTTAGGGTTCAGCAGCTCCCCGCTTATGCAGCCGGAGTCGTTCCGCTCATTACTCGTCGTATCCCATATTTGGAAGGAAGTGGGCTGGGGGACGGTCATTTATTTGGCGGCAATTGCAGGAATTAATCCGGAAATGTATGAGGCGGCACGCATGGATGGTGCCAATCGCTTCCGGTTAATCAGGCACGTGACGCTTCCGGCGATATCGGGGACGATCGTGATTATGCTGATACTCCGAACAGGACAGATTTTGTCGGCAGGCTTCGATCAGGTCTTTATTTTATCTAACGATGTCGTGCTTCATGTTGCGGATATTTTGGATACATATGTCTATCGTGTCGGGCTCAGTTTGGGGCGGTTTTCGATTGCGACTGCTGCAGGACTTTTTCAGTCCTTGGCCGGTTTGCTGCTGCTGTTGTTTACCAACTGGCTGGCGCGCCGATTCAGCGATCAAGGATTATGGTAGATGGCAAGAGAATATAGTTAGGGATCAGATGAAGGAGGCGTGATGTTATGGGAGAAAAGGGAGCCGTACGTCCGAACGTTATCGTATTTTTTACCGATCAACAAAGATGGGATACCACAGGGGTGCATGGCAATCCACTGGGGCTTACCCCGAATTTCGACCGAATGGCGGTCGAAGGCACGCATGTGTATCATTCGATCACCTGCCAACCGGTATGCGGCCCCGCTCGATCCTGCCTGCAAACCGGCAAGTATGCAACGTCTACAGGCTGTTACCGCAACGGGATTCCGCTGCCTGCTGAAAGCAAAACGTTAGCCCATTATTTCCGTGATTCAGGATACCATACGGGGTATATTGGCAAATGGCATTTGGCTGGTACAGAACCTGTACCTGAGGAACAAAGGGGTGGCTACGAGCATTGGTTAGCCTCTAATGTGTTGGAATTTTCCTCCGATGCGTACGATACGATCATGTACAATAATGATAATGAACCCGTTAACCTGCCGGGTTACCGAGCGGATGCTTTAACGGATGCTGCGATCCAATTTGTACATAAGGAGCAGAAACGGAACCGTCAGGAAAAGACGGAAGATCCGTTCTTCCTATTCGTGTCCTATATCGAGCCTCATCACCAAAATCATCTGGACAATTATCCGGCTCCAATCGGGTATGAAGATCAATATAGCGGACGTTGGATACCGCCGGATCTCGCTGCTCTCGGTGGAACTGCCCATCAGCACTTGGGCGGTTACTATGGGATGGTCAAGCGGTTGGATGAAGCGCTTGGCCGCCTGATTGATGCATTGCGGAGCCTTCAGCTGCTAGATAATACGATCGTGTTGTTTACATCCGATCATGGTTGTCATTTTAAGACACGTAATTCTGAATACAAGCGTTCCTGCCATGATAGCTCGATTCGGGTTCCAACGGCTTTGATAGGGCCAGGATTTCAGGCAGGAGGTAGAATTCAAGAGCTGGTTAGCTTGTTGGATCTGCCAGCTACCTTACTGGATGCTGCTGGCATTCCTGTACCGGAAAGCATGCAGGGGCGTTCCATCTTGCCTTTGGCGCAAAAGAAAAGTGTGGATTGGCCGAAGGAAGTGTTTTTGCAAATCAGTGAATCCGAAGTAGGTCGGGCAATACGGACGAACCGGTGGAAATACAGCGTTCATGCGCCGGACAAAAATGCTTGGAATGATGCGTCGTCGGATGTGTATGAGGAGCAGTTCTTATACGATCTTCATGCGGATCCGCATGAGTTGAGCAATCTCATCGGCGTGGAAAGCTACGCAGCCATTACGGCTGAACTGAGAGAGCGACTCCTTGCCCGCCTCGTTGAAGCAGGTGAAGAGGAGCCGGTGATACGCCCTGCCAAAGCCAGAAAGCTGGAGCAGAGAAGGATCTCGGTTGCGGAAGTAAGAGTGCCGCTATAAAAAAAGATTTCTTCATGTATATTTAAATGAATTCGGGGAATACTAGCTTTTATTGCGTGAAAAGCGGAAAAGAAAGAAAACCTGTTTACCGGATAATGTTCGCTTAGAAAAATGATATCCAAATTGGAATAGAAAATTGTATGAAGTATTGCCTGCAGCATGGTTAAATTCTACTGCCACATCAAACGCAACAAAAAAAGAAGCTGGGATCTGTGATCCGGCTTCTTTTTTCATGTTCTTACTTTTTAAGAAAATACTTTTCCAGGTCATCAAGCAGTAAGTTAGCCGCTTTAATGCCACCGGCTGTATTCCAAATGGCGTCGCTAACTTGTTGCACATGGCCTTTTTTAACTACATCTAAATTTTTCCATAGAGGGTCGTTAAGCCACTCTTGCTCAATTCTGCTGCCTTCACCTTTATCATTCTCATAAGTGAAATAGAAAAGCACGTCGCCGTTCATATCCGGAATTCGCTCTTTTTGCACATCATCTGCGAATTTTTCTTGATCTTGCGGTGCTGGACGCTGGAAGCCAAGCTTTTTCAAGACAACGCCAGAGAATGTATCTTTCATATAAATCCGAACTTTACCCGGCATGAAGCGAACGATGGATACTTTGGTGTTGAGTTTGTCCCCAGCTTTTTGTTTGAAAGCCGTAATGCGATTCTCGAAATCACCGATGATTTTATCGCCTTCAGCCTTTTTGTTCAAAGCTTCGGCGTACACACGATAGTTAATTTGCCAGTCGCCCATAAGCTTTTCGGAAAATACAGTTGGAGCGATAGCGTATAGTTGTTGATAGACCTTCTCTTGGCGCAATTTATTGCCGATGATGAGATCCGGTTTGAGGGAAGCAATCAATTCCAAATTGGGCTGATTCTCGTCTCCTACGACCGTAACACCTTGCATGTCAGCCTTAATATGCTCATACCAGTCACCTGTACTTGTAAAAGATTTTACAGCGCCAACAGGTTTGATACCTAGGCTTAAAACGGCCTCTGTTCCTTCGTTCGTCAGAACGACGATCTTCTTAGGTGTTCCTGGTATTTTCGTTTCACCCATGGCGTGCTTTACGGTGTATTCTGCAGAGCTGCTCGGTTGTGCTGACGGTGAAGGTGCAGGCGAATTGCTTGCTGCTGCCTTATCTGCCGTCTGGGATGTTGGTGCTTGTTGACCGCAACCTGCCACAATGAGCACACATGCTGTGATAAGGATTAGCGCCATACTCCTGAAATTGCGGATCATCTGGACATTTCTTCGTAACATTGATCTCTGTACCCCCTGATGAAGATGAATATTATGAGAATGATTATCATTTTCGTGTCTAATTCTATGCATTATGGGGCAGATTGTCAAGGTACAATTGGTGAATTTGGCTTGACGGATCAGGAGATCAATCATTGAAGCTCCTTGAGTGGTTCAAAATTAGGATAAACATACGGCGAGCTGGGCGCCGGGATCTTATCAATTTGCGTGGCCTTGATGATGAAAATATCATTACCATTGTAGCTGCCATTTTGAACAGTTCCCGTGACCTTGACCCACATGTCTTTGGGGTAAGCCGCCGCAGTAGGGAAGTCAATCATAACGCCGTAAGGAGTCGCATCCGCGGAACAACAGCTAACCGCAAAGCGGCCAACGACAAACTGGTTGCTGGCCATATTGTCTTCCCGATAAACGAAGCCGGTGAGTTCAATTTTTTTACCGATAAAATTGTTTTTGAATAAGTCGATTGAAGAGAGGATCTCCATATAAATTTCCGGTTTCACGACGATGGTATCCTTTTTATAAAGGATCATGCCGATTTTGGAAAAGTCTTCGTCCCATTCCTTATCCGCTTGAAATAATTTCTGTAAGTCCGCATCCGTGTTTGCGGGAGCCGGCATTTCCGTGCTCGGCATGGAGGGAGCCGCTGCAGGGGCTGGATCCGTCGCTGTTGTCGCTGTCTCTGTCGTTGCAGTCGTCGTAAGACTCGATTTGGAAGCGGAGAGATTCATCCCTTTGGCAGCGACCATCGTACTGCTCAATGCCGTATCCGGCAGCCCAAAGCCGATGAACAACGGTATTATCAAAAGCCCGTACGCCAGCGTATTCCGTAAAACGGAGCGGGAAACGGGCTGTTCGCATTCACAGGTGACAGGCTTCCCCCAGTAGGCACGTAAGGCCATGTAGCCTTGAAAACAGGCAATGATGTACAGGACAACAGAAGCCATTTTCACATAGATCATCATGCGCGGCGCAATGTAATAAGTAAGGGCATCCGATCTGGAAAGGACAACAATATAGCTTGAGAATCCCAACAAAATCGCTGTGCGTAAGAAATAATGAAAACTGATGATGCGAGCTTGACTCAAATTTTATTCCTCCTCGGAAGCTAATTTTATAAGAAGTGCTGGGCGAGCAGCGAGCAGCTGAGAACCGTAATGACAATCAAAATTGAAAGCAGGAGCACAAATTTAGATTTAAAAATGGAAAGCAGCATGAGCGTGCTTTTGAAATCCAACATGGGCCCAAATACCATGAAGGTTAGTAGAGATCCGGACGTAAACGAAGTCTGAAAAGAGGAAGCGACGAAGGCATCCGAGGTCGAGCATAGCGAAAGAATGTAGGCAAAACCCATCATAAACACATGGGAACTGATTGGACCCTGACCTATTGCAAGGAGGCTTTCGCGCTGCATAAAGATTTGAATCAGAGCTGTAAGCAGGGAACCGAAGATCAAATATTTGCCCATTTCGAAAAATTCATCAGAGGCATGCACGAAAAAGGTGTTTATTTTGCTTGCGAAGCCTCCCCCTTGATGCGAATGCCCCTCCCAATCAGCTTGATTTGAGAAGTTAGCTCGGCTGTTGCGCAGGGGATTGCTTTTGACAAATCGATAGAGGATGAGGCCGATGATTACAGCGGCGGCAAAAGCTAGTCCTATGCGGGAATAGGCTATAGCAGGGTGATTTCGGAAAGCCATGAAGGTGGCTGCAAACACAATCGGGTTAATAATGGGACCGGTCAGGATGAAAACAACGGCTATGTAAACAGGCATTCCTTTGAGAATAAGCCTTCGTACGACAGGAATCATACCGCATTCGCACATGGGGAAAAGGATACCCAACAAGCAGGCAAACAAAATGCCGAGGATAGGGTTCTTTGGAATAAAGCGGCGAATTGTTTGTTCGGATACAAAGGTTTGAAGCAGCGATGAAAGCAATACACCTACCAATATGAAAGGGAGGGCTTCTAACAGGATACTTATAAATATAGTTTTAAATGCTTGCATAGACTCCGTTTGCAGGATTTCCGGCAGCGAGACATCTTTGTTCCAAAAGATGAGGACGAGAAGGAGGAAGATGAGGGCGGTCATGAGATGCATACTCGTGCGAAATAGGGTGTTCGGCATTAGAAAAGGCTCCTTCCTGTTATCTCGTTTGAGAGTCATTCAGCCGTTTTTTCCAGTCATCTTCTAGCAATTGTACGTCCAAATCAAGCCCTATGAGAACCAGATAAGGAGCTTCTTGATACGCAGCAGGTTGCCAAGTCGTACGTTTGCCTGCAAATTGCAGCAGGAAAGCTTCGCGCTTGGTGCCAATTCGTAAATAGCCTTTGGCGCGAAGCAGCGATTTTCCCCATTTTCCCAAATAATGTTCCACAAGACTTTGAGTGACCACAACATCATGTCCAATTGAAATGGCGAGTGTTTGAACACGTGAGAAAGAAACGGTGTGCTTGGAAGCTGTCCGCGGTTCTTGTACAGCTTTGACTACGCGCATGTTTATACTTTTACTCAAAGTAGGTGTGGCCCGGGGTTGCGATTGTCTGGATGGGAGGCTGCCAAAAAGCTTGTCTACATCCAGTTGACTGAATGTCGTAGGCAGCAACAAGGCTTGACTGTTGAATTTGCGAACCGTTTTCTCGATAGACTTCAGCTGCTTGTCTGAAATGAGATCGATTTTGTTCAGTAGAAGAAGGTCGGCAACTTCGATCTGTCTTCTAAGCGTATGGACGAGATCGCGGTCTGAAGCAAAAATGCTGTTGTAATCAAGCACATGCTCGGCGTCAAGAACCGTGATGGCCGTGTGCAGTTTTACATGAGGCAGCAGGGCAGGTTCTGTTAAAGCATCGACGATTTCTTCGGGGTTAGCGACACCGGTTAACTCGATGAGAATGACATCAGGCTTACGTGCTACTAGTTGTTTGAGCGAATCTTGGATATCGCTTTTTTTGGTGCAGCAAATGCAGCCATCCAGCAGTTTAGCTAGAGGAAGGTGTGGAGAAATGTCCAACAGCAGATGCCCATCGACATCCTGTTTCCCTAATTCATTCATTAGAACCGCTGGCATTAGTTGATAGGCGGCAGCTTCTCGGAGCATGCGAAGAAGTAGCGTCGTCTTGCCGCTGCCTAGAAATCCACTTAATATGATCACGGGCACTTTATTCATAAGGAGATTCCCTTCTCTTTTAAATGTAATATTTACGAATTAGATTGTAGTACAAATAAGGGATAGCTGCAAGATAAGCTTTTAAAATGAAAGAAAATGAAAGGGCAAGAAAATAGGCATCTGTTGATTTCGGTGTTGACAACGTCTTTTTATCAGGCTATATTTGTCGATGTAATAGTAATAATTACGATTTAATGATTTGGTTGCCATCACTATTACATGTATAAGCAGGTTCATCTTTTTTTATTAATGTTTATTCGTAATTTTTACACGTAAGGAGGATTACACCTATGTTAGTGGCTTCTTTGAAAGCGGTGGAGTTCGGATATAACGATATTCCCTGCATACAAGATGCGAATGTCGAGATTCAATCCGGTGAGTTTGTTGCGGTTACGGGCCCCAATGGCGCAGCGAAGTCAACCTTGCTTAAGCTCATGTTGGGCTTGCTTGAGCCATGGAAGGGGAGAGTATTCCTGTCATCAGCGAATGAAGAGGGCAGGAGGCTGAGAGTGGGCTATGTATCGCAGCAAATCTCGGCGTTTAATAGCGGATTCCCAAGCACAATCCTGGAGTTTGTCCGTTCAGGCAGATACGCGAGCGGCTCCTGGTTCAGGAAGCTGTTGAAAGAAGACGATCGCTTGACGGAGATTGCGCTGCGGCAGGTGGGCATGTGGGATTTGCGGAAGCGTAAAATAGGGGAACTCTCCGGCGGACAGAAGCAGCGGATCTGCATCGCCAGAGCTCTCGCTCAGGAGCCGGATTTGCTTGTGCTAGATGAGCCTACGACAGGGATGGATAAAGATAGCCGCTGCGGGTTCTATCAGCTTATGCATCATCAAGTCAAAGTTCACGGACGCACAGTCATTATGGTGACGCATAATCTTGAAGAAGCAGCCCCTTATCTCAATCGAATCATTGAACTGGAAAGAAAGGAGGACGGCGGATGGAAATGCTGCACTACGACTTCATGCAGCGGGCATTTTGTGCCGGTGGGTTAATCGCGATCATAGGTTCCATTCTCGGAGTGTATCTGATGCTTCGAAGACAAGCGCTCATGGCGGATATGCTCTCGCATGTCTCCTTGGCGGGTGTAGCCGGAGGTGCTTACTTGCATATCAATCCTACTTTATCCGGATTCGTTGTGGCAACTTTGGGGGCAATCGCTGTTGAATATGTAAGAAGGTCCTATAAATCCTATAGTGAGATTTCAGTTGCGATTATTATGGTTGGCGGCTTGTCTTCCGCTGTCATCATCATGAGCCTTAATCCAAGTGTAAATAAGGGCTTTTCCGCCTATTTATTCGGTTCCGTCGTTGCCGTCAATGAAGTAGAGCTGCTGCTCATGTTCCTTGTTGCCATCATAGGCGGTCTTTTCTTCTTGGTATTTCGCCGGCCGTTGTATCAAATTACATTCGATGAAGATACCGCGAAAACGAATGGATTGCCGGTAAGGTGGATTTCCCTTGGCTTTAGTGTTTTGACGGGCATGATCGTGGCCGCTGCCATGCCGATTGTCGGCGTGCTCCTCGTATCCGCGCTCATTATACTTCCGGCGGCATTAGCAATCCGGATTGCGCCCAGCTTTGTTTCATCCCTTTTTATCGCTATGGGGATCGGCTTGGTCGGTGTTTTTTCAGGCCTTACAGCTTCCTATGAATTAAGCACGCCGCCTGGCGGAACCATTGCGATTGTTTTATTAATCGTCTTAATCACTGGCTTAAGCATCAAAAAGTTAATCATCAAGTTCAGCAAAGTCAACAGCCGAAAAAGTCTTCAAGCCGAACAAGCGGCATTCAGCGCTCTGCTTCCATCTTCACAGGAGTCTGCTTGATGCCTATCATTTCATATCTATTTGGAGGAATTAACGACAATGAAAAATTCATGGATGGCAAAATCACTCGTATTCACTGCTTTATCAACACTCGTTTTATCAGGCTGCGCAGCCCAGTCCTCAGTCACCGGGAAACTTAACGTCGTCACCACCTTTTATCCGATGTATGAATTTACCAAGCAGGTAGCTGGGGAGCATGCGGACGTCATCGCTTTGATACCCGCTGGTACAGAGCCGCATGATTGGGAGCCGAGCGCCAAAGATATGAAGAAAGTGAGCGATGCCGATGTGTTCGTGTTCAACGGGATCGTCGAAGGTTGGGCCGAACAGGCGCTTGCGAGCGCAGGAAATTCGAAGCGGGTTGTTGTGGAAGCCAGCCGAGGCATCGCGTTGATGGAAGGGCTGCCGGAAGAAGAAGATGAACACAAAGATGAACACAAGGACGAACACAAGGACGAACACAAGGAGTCTGCTGACGGTAAAATCCTAGATCCGCATGTGTGGCTAAGCCCTGCCCTCGCTCAAAAAGAAGTGGAGTCCATTGTGGTTGGGTTGACCCAAGCGGATCCTGCGCACAAAGAGGATTATCGGAGGAATGCCGATGCTTTTATCGCGAAGCTCAAAGCCTTGGATGAGTCATTCCGTACGGGTCTCAACAATGTGAAACAGAAAGATTTCGTGACACAGCACGCTGCATTTGGTTATTTGGCCAAAGAATATGGTTTGACGCAGGTGCCAATCGCGGGACTCTCGCCGGAAGAAGAGCCATCACCGGCTAAAATGGCCGAAATCATTGATTTTGCCAAACAAAATCAAGTCAAAACGATTTTCTTTGAAACATTGGTCGATCCGAAAGTGGCCCAGACGATTTCCAAAGAAATCAATGCGAAAACGGATGTGTTGAATCCATTAGAGGGCTTGACGGACGAAGATAAGAAGCAAAATTTGGATTACATCGCGATAATGACCAAAAACCTGGAAGCACTTAAGAAAGCTTTGAATGAATAGGAGATGAATGAACATGACAGAACATAAAACGGATCATAAAGAAGAGCATAAAACAGATCATAAAATACCAGTTACGGTTTTGAGCGGGTACTTGGGAGCCGGTAAGACCACTTTGTTGAATCATGTTTTACATAATCGGGATGGCTTGAAAGTTGCAGTTATTGTCAACGATTTAAGCGAAGTCAATATCGATGCCGGGCTTATTCGTGAGGGGAATGGGCTGTCTCGGACGAATGAGAGTCTAGTTGAAATGTCCAATGGGTGCATTTGCTGCACGTTGCGTGACGATTTGCTGAGGGAAGTGGAACGGCTTGCCAAAGATCAAACATTTGACTATATCCTGATTGAGTCAACCGGTGTCGGCGAACCGCTGCCAGTGGCTCAAACCTTTACCTATATTGATGAGGAACAGGGCATAGATCTTTCCCGGTTTTGTCGGTTGGACAGCATGGTGACGGTTGTAGATGCTTACCGGTTCTGGAAGGACTATTCTTCAGGCGAAACGCTGCTGGAACGGAGTCAAGCCGTTGGGGAGGATGACACAAGAGAAGTGGTGGATCTTCTGATCGATCAAATCGAATTCTGTGATGTGCTCATTATGAATAAATGCGACATGCTGGAGGAAGAGGAGCTGGATGGGCTGGAAGGCGTTCTTCGTTTGCTGCAGCCAAGAGCCAGGTTTATTCGCTCTGTTCATGGGCAGGTGGCGCCAGCGGACATTCTGAATACCCATCTTTTTGATTTTGAAGCGGCTAGTACGTCCGCAGGCTGGATGAAAGAGTTAGCGAAGGAAACGCATACTCCCGAAACCGAGGAATATGGGATTTCTTCCTTCGTATACGAAAGGGCGCGGCCCTTCGAGCCTTCGCGGCTGATGAGCTGGATGGCAGATTGGCCAGCAGAGATCGTAAGAGCCAAAGGGATCATGTGGCTCGCTACCCGGAACGATCATGCCCAGAATTTGAGCCAAGCGGGCCCATCTATTCGGTTTGGACCTGCTGGGTATTGGATAGCTGCGCTTCCGGAAGAGGAAAGAGACGCTATTCTTGAGGAGGAAGCAGACCAGATCCCGCATTGGGATGCTACTTACGGGGACCGAATCAATAAGGTCGTGTTCATCGGGATAGAAATGGATCGGGCACATATTACGGCTTCGCTGGATGGTTGTTTATTGACCGATGAGGAGATGCTCAGCGATTGGCGTCAATTTGATGATCGCCTGCCAAATACAGTGACGGAATTCGAGGATGCTAGGGAAGCGTAGTTGTGAAGGGAACTAGGGTCCGCTATTTCAGTGAAAAAGCACCAGTGCCACGGGGAGTGGGAACTACGTTCCGCTATTTGGCCGATTTCTGCTGAAAATCGCGCCTTGGAGGACGAATAAGAGCCTGTAGTTCCGCTCGAATAAGAAACTGCTCGTATTCCTCCAAAATAAAGGACTCAAGTTCCCTTATGCTACGAATTTAACCGAATTCGGGCTCAGTTTTGGGGGAAGGTTGAAATTCGTACGTGATTTCGATGAAATGAATAATGACTAGCCGTCATTTTTGTGCTACTATTTCAATTAATCGTGCCACTGCACACGTGAACATTGAAAGAGGTGGAATGAAAATGAAACATCGACTAGTCATTTTTTTGATTTTGATGGTCACCATGAGTTGGATTAGCGGCTGTATTGTGGAGAAGCCAAAGCCGACGGCAGATGCAAGCAAGAAAGAGCTCGTTCTAGCTATTGGCGGAGAGCCGGATGCCGGTTTTGATCCAACAACGGGGTGGGGCCGATACGGTTCGCCGCTTTTCCAAAGTACGCTGCTTAAGCGTGACAGCAATTTGAATATTACAAATGATCTGGCTACGGGTTATGAGATTAGCCCGGATGGCTTGAGCTGGACCGTGAAGCTGCGCAAGGATGTCAAGTTCAGCGATGGTCAACCGTTAACGTCAGCTGATGTCGTATATACCTATCAAACCGCTGCGTCGAGCGGATCTGCCATTGATCTGAGCAATGTCAAACGTGTAGAAGCTCCTGACGAAACAACGGTCAAGTTCACACTGAAAGAACCGCAATCGACATTTACGCAGATGCTTGTTGCAACTGGCATTGTCCCCAAGCATGCCCATGGCAAGGATTACGCCAACAAACCGATTGGCTCGGGTCCTTATAAATGGGTCCAATGGGATAAAGGGCAGCAGCTGATTGTCGAATTGAACCAAGATTACTATGGGAAAAAGCCGTTTTTCGAAAAAATCACCTTCCTTTTCCTAGGGGAGGATGCCGCTTTTGCAGCAGCCAAAGCCGGAACGGTGGATATGGCGGCGATTCCTGCGGCTTTTAGCAAGCAAACCGTGAGCGGTATGGAGTTACAATCAGCAGCAACCGTGGACAATCGAGGCATCATGTTTCCTTATGTGAAATCCGGAGAGAAAACGAAAGACGGTTACCCGATCGGCAACGACGTCACTGCGGATGTAGCGATTCGTAAGGCAATTAATCTAGCGATCGATAGAAAAGCGTTGGTTCAAGGCGTTCTAGAAGGCCACGGCACTCCCGCCTACACGTTAAATGATGGACTTCCTTGGTTTAATCCTGAAGCGGTTTTTGCTGACGCGGATATGAATGCAGCGAAGAAAATGCTCGCAGATAACGGTTGGAAAGACACCGACAATGACGGCATTGTTGAAAAAGGAACACTGAAAGCAGTGATCAATCTGCTTTATCCTGCCAGTGATGTCACGCGTCAATCGCTCGCCATTGCATCGGCAGATATGCTAAAGCCTCTGGGCATTCAAGTAAAAGCCGAAGGTAAAAGCTGGGATGATCTGGAGAAACAAATGCACGCGAACCCTGTTCTTTTTGGATGGGGAAGTCAGGATCCCTTGGAGATGTATAACGTTTACAGCAGTAAATATGGTGGAGTGGACTATTATAATCCGGGATACTACAGTAACTCGAAGGTTGAAGGATATATGAGTCAGGCTTTAAAAGCAACGAACGAAAAAGAGGCATGGAGCTTTTGGAAAAAGGCGCAGTGGGATGGAGAAACCGGATTAAGCGCGTTAGGCGATGCCCCCTGGGCATGGTTGATTAATCTGGATCATCTGTACTTGGTGAGAACAGGACTTGATATCGGCAAGCAAAAAATCCATCCGCACGGACATGGCTGGCCGGTAACGGATAACATCGAGGAATGGCAATGGAAGTCCTAAAGCGGGAATCCTCTAACTTGACAAGGGTCAGCCGGATGCTGGCTCCCTTCCTTTTACGAAAAGGACTGGGGTTGATCCTGCTGTTGCTTGCTGTGAGTGCTGTCTCTTTTCTGCTCGTTCACTTCTCACCCATTGATCCAGTTCAGGCTTATGTCGGTGCCGATATGATGAAGGTAAGCGCTGAACAGAGAGAGATGATCATGCAGTACTGGGGACTCAATGAACCGCCGGTAACACGGTATTGGAACTGGCTGTGCGCTGTGGCAAGAGGTGATTTAGGAACGTCAATGATCTACCGGAGTCCTGTCCTCGAAGTGATTGGCGAACGATTCGCTGCTTCTCTTGCTTTGATGGGGATTGCTTGGGTTCTATCCGGGATTATCGGATTTGTTTCCGGTGTTCTAGCTGCTATGAATCCCAATACTTGGATCGATCGGCTGATTCGCTGGTATTGTTACACGCTATCCTCGACGCCTACTTTTTGGATTGGCTTGCTGTTTATGCTCGTTTTTGCGGTATGGTTGGGATGGCTGCCTGTCGGCCTGGCTGTTCCTGCCGGGGTTACTTCCGAGGATGTCAACCTGCTCGATCGTATCCGCCATGTGCTGCTTCCGGCATTGACACTCAGTGTAACCGGAGTAGCAGCAATCGCTTTGCATACGCGAGAAAAACTTATTGATATTACAAACAAAGACTATTGGATATTTGCAAGAGCGAGAGGGGAGCGGGGTTTTCAAATTTTTTGGAGACATGGGCTTCGGAATGTGGCTTTACCCGCAATCACGCTGCAATTTGCTTCATTTAGTGAGCTGTTTGGCGGAGCGGTTCTTGCTGAGCAGGTATTTTCATATCCCGGGCTCGGGCAGGCGGCGGTGGAGGCAGGGCTCCGAGGTGATGTTCCGCTTTTGCTAGGTATTGTTTTGTTCAGCGCTGTGTTCGTGTATGCAGGAAATGCAATGGCTGATATGAGTTATCGCCTGATTGATCCCAGAATGAAAGAAGGCGGTAAACCATGAGATGGCTGCATGATCGTCATAAGCTTGCGTTAACTTCGGTTGCTGCTGTGCTCGTCTTATTTACCATTTTCGCTATGTCTGTAGGGATGGATTCCTCAGGCTTGTCTACTAGCTTGGCTGAGCGTAATTTCGCGCCGTCAGTCGCGCATCCTTTTGGGACGGACTGGTTAGGAAGAGATATGTTAACACGCACGATCAAAGGATTGGCGCTTAGCCTTAGGGTCGGTGTTGTTGCTGGAGCTTCAAGCGTCATCATAGCGGGGATTATGGGGCTTGCGGCAGCCGTTATGGGAAAAACCGTGAATCGACTAGTGGGCTGGCTGACGGACTTATTTCTCAGCGTCCCTCATCTTGTAACACTCCTCTTGATTGCTTTTGTTGTAGGTGGAGGGGCTAAAGGCATTATCATAGGTGTCGCACTAACGCATTGGCCCGCTTTAACTAGGGTTATACGTGCTGAGGTGATGCAGATCCGCTTCGCACCGTATGTTTCCATCTCGCGTAATTTCGGAAAATCCAGTTGGTGGATTGCGACAAGGCATATCATCCCGCACCTGCTGCCCCAGCTTTTGGTCGGGCTTATTCTCATCGTTCCGCATGCCATTTTGCATGAAGCAGCCGTTACCTTCATAGGGATGGGACTTTCCCCGCATGAGCCGGCGATTGGGATTATTTTATCCGAATCTATGAGGTATTTATCGTCCGGCATGTGGTGGCTGGCGTTGTTCCCTGGCTTGTGCTTGCTTCTGTTGGTTCGGGCTTTTGCCATGTTGGGAGAGAATTTGAAGACGTCGGTAGACCCCAGACGCGCACATGAGCATTAAACATTTTAAGCTTGGAAAAGAGGGATTCAGTTTTATGTTGGAGGTTAGTGAACTATCGATCAGCTTTAATACGTTAGATCGCCACTTTCGCCCTAAAAAAACGGAAGCCATGCATAAATTGGAGCTTTCGATCGATGCAGGAGAAATTCTAGCCGTCGTAGGTTCCAGCGGTTCCGGCAAAAGTTTGCTAGCTCACGCCATTTTGGGCATTCTTCCCGGGAATGCGCAAGTTACGGGGACAATTCGCTTTAAAGGAGAGAAACTGACTGCTGAAAGGCAGGAGGTTTTGCGTGGGAAAGAAATCGCGCTTATCCCTCAGTCTGTGCAGTATTTGGATCCCTTAATGCGTGTTGGTGATCAAGTGAGACAAGCGGTTCGGCGAGGAAATCCGGCCGAGCTTCAGCGGAAAGCTTTTAGCAAGTATAGCTTATCGGACTTTATCGCCAAACTGTTTCCCTTCCAACTTTCCGGAGGAATGGCGCGAAAAGTTCTCGTCTCAACCGCTACTGTAAGCGGAGCTCAGTTGTTGATTGCGGATGAGCCTACGCCAGGCTTGGATGCGCCTTCTATGAGTGAGACCTTAAGCCGATTCAAGCAGTTGGCTCAGGAAGGTTGTGCGGTCATGTTAATCACACATGATATTGAAGCGGCTTTAACGGTAGCCGATCGGATTGCTGTGTTGTATGCCGGGACCGTAGTTGAAATTGCCCCCCGCAGCGATTTCACAGGGGAAGGGCAGAGGCTGCGGCATCCGTATACGCAAGCGTTATGGGGAGCGCTCCCGGGCAACGGATTTATTTCTTTGCCCGGGGCTCAACCGCTGCCGGATGCTTTGCCGACAGGGTGCGTTTTTGCTCCACGTTGTTCTATGGCCACCTCGGAATGTGAACAGCAGGCTCCTGAGTCGCGCACGGTAAGAAGCGGAAAGGTTAGGTGCATACATAGTGCTTGAGGGAAAGTCTTTGGGGTATCGTTATGGGAAAGAGGCGTGGGTGTTCCATAACCTTGATATTCAAGTGGGAGCAGGAGAAATCGTAGGACTCTCCGGACCAAGCGGTTGCGGGAAGTCCACGCTTGGTCAATTACTTGCTGGTCATGTGGGACTGCAAGAAGGACATGTGAGTGTGGACGGTGTCCCGCATAGGAAGGGTTTGCGAAACCCCGTTCAGTTCGTGCTGCAGCATCCTGAACAAGCGGTTAATCCGAGGTGGAAGCTTAGGAGAACTCTTCAAGAGTCAGGTATGATGGACCCTGTTATGCGCTCGGAATTATCGATTGAGGACGCATGGTTAGATCGCTATCCGAACGAGCTGTCCGGCGGGGAGCTGCAGCGGATTTGTGTGGCTAGAGCGTTAGGGCCGGAAACACGCTATTTAATTGCGGATGAGATGACCACCATGCTAGACGCTATTACACAAGCGCAAATCTGGCATGCGGTGCTGCGCTGGGCCGAGCGCCAGCGTGCGGGAGTTTTGGTGATTAGCCATGAACTGGAATTGATTGAGCGGTTGTGTAGTCGGGTGATTAGCTTTCCTTCAATTCGCTAAACTGCACAAATTCATGGAGATATTCCCTTTATTTCTTGCTGATATAGCCATTAGCTATATCTAGATATAGCTAAATCCAGTTACTCTATAGCCACAGCTCTATGATATCTTTTTTATAACAAAACGATGCTAAGGAGCAATAGACTGTGGAACAATTACGTAAACAAGACCCCAAAATTGTTGAGGCCATGAATCTGGAGATCGGCCGTCAACGTGACAAAATTGAGTTGATCGCATCTGAAAACTTCGTCAGCGAAGCTGTTCTGCAAGCAATGGGAACGGTTCTAACGAATAAATACGCAGAGGGCTATCCAGGTAAACGCTACTACGGCGGATGCGAGCATGTCGATATCGTTGAGGATATCGCGCGTGATCGTGCCAAAGAATTATTTGGCGCAGAACATGCCAATGTGCAGCCGCACTCGGGCGCGCAAGCCAATTTGGCGGTATATTTAGCTGCTCTGAACCCGGGAGATACCGTTCTTGGTATGAACTTGGCGCATGGCGGTCACTTAACGCATGGAAGTCCTGTTAATGCCTCGGGTATTTTGTACAACTTTATTCCCTATGGTGTTAGAGAAAGCGACGGGCTTATTGATTACAATGAGGTTCGCAAATTGGCATTCAAGCATAAACCTCGCATGATTGTAGCTGGTGCCAGCGCATATGCACGCATCATTGATTTTGAAGCATTAGGTGAGATAGCTAATGATGTAGGAGCTCTGTTCTTTGTGGACATGGCTCATATTGCCGGGTTAGTTGCGGCAGGGTTGCACCCTAGTCCTGTGCCGCACGCTCATTTTGTAACGACAACTACGCATAAAACGCTTCGCGGACCCCGCGGCGGTATGATTCTTTGCCGCAAGCCCTGGGCTGCAGCGATTGATAAAGCGGTATTCCCGGGAACGCAAGGCGGACCGCTGATGCATATCATTGCGGCTAAAGCCGTTGCTTTTGGCGAAGCGCTTCAACAAGATTTTAAAACGTACGCACAAAATGTTGTGCTCAACGCCAAGACGTTATCAGATGAGCTTTTGGCTGAAGGTGTCAATCTTGTATCCGGAGGCACAGATAACCACTTGATGCTGATCGACTTGCGTAGTCTGGGCATCACTGGTAAAGAGGCGGAACATTTGCTGGATGAAGTAGGCGTAACGGTAAACAAAAATGCGATTCCTTTCGACCCTGCGAAACCGATGGTTACAAGCGGAGTCCGCATCGGAACTCCAGCGGTTACCGCCCGTGGCATGGATCAAGAAGCTATGAAAACAATTGCCAAAATTGTGGCGTTAACGCTGAAAAATCCTGCGGACGAAGCTGTGCATAACCAAGTACGGGGAATGGTCAGTGATCTGACAGCGCAATTCCCCTTATATCCAGGGTTGAGCTACTAAATTTAGGTTTACATCTGGGCCTAGTATTTGATCTTTGGATCAAATACTTTTTTTATTATTAGAAAAAAAGTTGGTGGCATAGTGAAGTATGAATTTCCAGGTGCTTTACAGAATCAAAAGATTATTTTATCCAGGGAATGTCTCATTGAAGAAGCAAATTGTGTCCTGATTTGTGCATTCTATCAAGGCAGACTGGTTCTTGTTCGACATAACAGCCGGGGGTGGGAGTTGCCTGGAGGGAAGAGAGAGAAGGGTGAGTCCGTTCTTCAAACGGTTCGAAGGGAGATGCAGGAAGAGGCTGGAGGAGAACTCGATGCGATTGAGAGAATTGGGCAATATCTGATTTTTGAAAATGACCATCTAGTATTTGTGAAAAATATTTATATTTCCACAGTCCGTGTTCTTGGAGCGCTCCCGGGTGGATTTGAGACGGATGGTATCATGCTGGTGGATGCTATTCCAAAGCAAGTTGAGATTATGAATGACGACACATTTAGTCCTTATATGAAGGATAATGTCTATATGATTGTATCCGAATGGATTAAGAATCATCGGTTTATTAGAGATAGTTTCAAGGCTTGTCCCGAAGCTATGAAATAAATTATGAAGTAGACAAAACGAAATAAACGATATAACATTAGCGATGACAAAATATAATATGCTAAATAAGGGTGTAAGCATACGATTTGGATGCTTGCTTAATAGGGAAGTTCGGTCAAAGCCGACGCGGTCCCACCACTGTAATTGCCGAGTAACTCTTTCATATGCCACTGACTTGTTCACGAGATTGGGAAGGCGAAAGAGAAGCGATGACGCATGAGCCAGGAGACCTGCCTTTATTTATAGTATGTTACTAATTCTTTGGGGGTGGGAATTAGCAACAAAAGATTATGCTAAGGCATAATTCTTACTATGACACATGTTATTTGTGCGTACTGATGGATGTACAGCCACCCTAGTTTTATTAGGGTGGCTTTTTTGCGCGGTTGTCCAAATTTGGTAGGAAAGAGGAATGACAAGAATGAGTCATCGTTATGCTTCAAAGCCGTTTATTGCACTTTTTATGTCTTTTGTACTCTTATTTTCTTCGCTAGGGGTTTTGGCAGGACCGAGCAGTCAAGCTCTTGCCAGTACAACAGGCCCGAGCTCAATCCGTGAATGGTTGCCAGCACCGGGGCAATTCGTTAACGAGGCTGCTTGGGGAGGAACGGGCGATGTTAACTCGAAGTGGACGAACACGCCCGGTTCTACGGGAGTCTCCCTCGGTTCTTTTGGAGGAAGCGTCGTCTACAAATTTGATGAGCCGATTCAGAACAATCCCAAAAATCCGTACGGCGTGGATTTCACCGTATTTGGAAATGCCTTCGCTGGTAACGAAGAACCCGCCGGTGTGGCTGTAGCACAGGACGATGGGACAGGTAATCCGGGCCCGTGGTTTTATATTGCTGGATCCGAGCATTACGAAGACAGCACAATTTGGGATTATAGAGTTACTTATACGAATCCCGAGCCGGATTTTACAAGCCCTAATGGTGTCAACGTGCCATGGGTTGATAATCAGGCAGGCAGTGGGGATGTAAAAACCAATGCTTATCATAAACATGCGTATTATCCGATACCTGCAAATTACCCCAATGCCCCATCGGATTTTAACAACCAATCGTATACTTATTCCGGTGTGAAAATAAATGTTAGAAAAAATGCTTTCGGTTATCCCGATACGCACGCGAACGGCAGTGCTCCCTATGATGTTCCTGCTAATCCCTATCTAACATCGCCAGTCAAAGGTGACCCTATTGATATTAGCTGGGCTGTTGACAGTACTGGTAAACCTGTTAATTTAACGAATGTCAGCTTTGTTAAAGTTTATAATGCAGTTCAAATAGACGGTGGTGCCCTGGGTGAAATAGGTGCCGAAGTTACTTCTCTGCAGAAGGTATCCGTCAATGATGCGGTTTATGATACTGACGATCTTTCAAGCATCGTATTGTCAGGGGTTGGTGCTGACGTAACGAAGCAAGTTACCGTTACTTCTGGTGTTTATGTCTATGAGGATATCCGAATCAATGCGGATAAAATTAAGGTTACGGCTAACGGCACAGCAAGCCAAATTTTCGTCAATAATAAAAGCGGTACTTCAGGTACATTAATTGACAAAGAAATTACATTGAGCGCAAATAAGGCTAAGATTGTTAGAGTTATTGCTCAAGAAGGCATAAATACCCCTAAGATTTACTACTTGAGTATTATAAAAGAGGCCAATAAAACGGCGTTGAATGCCTCGATTACTGATGTTGAGAGCATGACAAAAGGTAATTATTCAGACACGAGTTGGCAAGCGCTGCAAGATAGTTTGGCAGCAGCCAAACAAGTGGCTGCGGACAGTACGGCAATTCAAGATCAGGTTGACGTCACGTTAGCTAATTTGCTAGCAGCCGTGCAAGGCCTGCAAAATAATGCTCCTCCTACAATTGCGGTTTCTGTCATCGTAAATGGTTTCAGCGCAACAGCTGGAAAAATCGTTAACTTAGCTAAAACAGACACTATTGTTGAAGATGGCTCAACAGCTGCAGCTGCGATTCAGAAAGTACTAGATGCAAATCGGATCTCCGTCGTTAATGCAAGCGGGAATTACATCACGAAAATAGGTGATTTGGCTACAGGTGATGGTGGTACCAAAAGTGGTTGGATGTATTTGGTCAACGGACAATTTGCCGATGTTGGCATCGCGGATTACAAATTAAAAAGCAGTGACGTTATCTCACTTGTTTACACAGATGACTATGAGCAAGATATAACAACAACAGCCAATAAAACGGCACTGGATGCAAAAATTGCTGAACTTAATGCTTTGCAGCAGGGCAACTATACAGATGCGAGCTGGCTTGTATTGCAAAGCAGCTTAACATTCGCAAAAGCAGTATCTGCAAATACCAATGCAATTCAATATCATGCAGATAGCGCGTTAGCCAAAATAAATGCAGCCTTTCAAAACTTAGTCACGACACCTACGGATCCACAAACGATTGCTGTTTCATTCACTTTGAACGGCACTAGTGCTGCTGCTGGTAAAAGTGTCACTTTGCCGAAAACAACCGTAAATATTGAGCCAGGTCATACGGCAGCTTACGTGATTGAGAAGGTATTAAATGAAGCAGGTATTTCCTTTGTCAATGAAAATGGCGCCTATATTTCAAAGGTTGGAAATTTGGCTGCCTTTGATGGGGGACGTTACAGCGGCTGGATGTATTCCGTTGATGGCGTTGATCCAGATGTCGGAATTGCCAGCTACATATTAGACCATAACGCCGATATCGTGCTTCGCTATACGGATAATTACTTGGATGAGAATCCGCCAACAACGCCGGGTAATATTACGGTATCTGTCATCGTAAATGGTTTCAGCGCAACAGCTGGAAAAATCGTTAACTTAGCTAAAACAGACACTGTTGTTGAAGAAGGCTCATCAGCTGCATTTGCGATTCAAAAAGTATTAGCTGAGAAACAGATCCCCGTTGTTAATGCAAGCGGAAATTACATCACAAAAATAGGCGATTTGGACACAGGTGATGGTGGTACCAAAAGTGGCTGGATGTACTTGGTCAATGGCCAATTTGCCCTTGTTGGCATCGCGGATTACAAATTAAATAGCGGTGACATCATTTCACTTGTTTACACAGATGATTATGAGCAAGATATAACAACAACAGCCAATAAAACGGCACTGAATGCAAAAATAACTGAACTTGATGCTTTGCAAAAGAGCAACTATACAGATGCAAGCTGGCTTGTACTGCAAAATAGCTTAACACTTGCAAAAGCAGTTTCCGCAAATATCAATGCTATTCAATATCATGTTGATAGTGCATTAGCCAAAATAAATGCAGCCTTTCAAAACTTAGTCACAGCAACAGTTCCAGTGGATCCCAATGACCCGTCCGGCGGTCAGCCTTCGGCAGGTGAAATTCAAGCGGCAATTAATGCTGCTTCTAATTATTTCCTCTCCAAACCAAGCGGAATAAGTTCAGACTGGAGCGCGATAGGTTTAGCACGCACGGGTAATAAGCTTCCCTATACGTATTATCAAAAACTAGCCAATAGTGTTTCAAGTTCCAAAGGAGATTTTAATTTAGTTACTGATCTTGAACGGTCGATCCTTGGTATAACGGTTACTGGCGGTGACGCATCCCAAGTTGAAGGTTTTAACTTGATTGAGAAATTGTACAATCACAGCAAAATGACCGCCCAAGGCATTAATGGTTTAGTTTATGCTCTGCTGGCACTTGATTCCAAAAATTATTCTGTACCGGATAATGCCGAATGGACAAGGCAAAAAATTATCAATCAAATTATTTCTAAACAGAATCAAGACGGTGGCTTTGCTTTAGGCACTGGTAAAAGTGATCCTGATATTACTGCGATGACCTATACTGCTTTAGCACCGTATGCGGACAATCAAGCTGTAGTTCAGGCAGACACCCTTACAAAAGCAGCAAATTGGTTGTCTCTGAACCAACAATCCAATGGGGGCTATCTTTCATATGGAGTGGATAGCAGCGAAAGTGTCTCTCAAGCCATTATTGCGCTATCCTCGAATAACACAGATCCAGCAAGTGCGAAGTATGCAAAAAATGGTGTTAATTTACTTGATAAGTTATTCAAGTTCCGTTTGCCAGATGGAAGCTTCTCGCATACCATGCAACTTCGATCGGATGCAATGGCTACGGAACAAGCACTTCAAGCGCTAGCAGCCTATAAGATTTTTAAAGAAGGCCATGGAGAACGGTTGTATGACTTCACCAAATCACTGCCTGGGTTGGAGGACCCGGCACCCATTCAAGTGCCCCTACCGAGCGGTGATCAGCCTAAAGTAGTTATTCCATCTGATAATCAGAACTATCTCATTCCCATAACGAGTGCAGATGCAAATAAATTAGTTACAGTGGAAATTCCAAAAGATAGTCATTCAAAAGTCCGATTGGATTTGCCAACAGGAACAAGTTTGCCCAGAATTGAGGCAGTCAAAGGCGATCTATCCGTTGTTATTCCAGCAGGCGCCCAGATTACAAGCGGTCAATCATCCGCATTGGAACTGATTACTACCAATGATACCTCGGATGCTACATTGAAAAATGCTTTGAATACGGTAATTTCCAGCGGGAAGAAGCTCGATACGGTGTATCATGCGATTACCCTTGGGGGCAATGATCGCATAGAATTTGATCAATTTGTAACTCTGGTTATTGCGGGTATGAAAGGCAAAGAAGCTGCCTATATTCAGAATGGATCAACGAAATCAATCGAGAGGTTCTCGAGCGACGCTGAGGGATTGGCTAGTGGTAAAAATGAGTATGCGTACGATAGTGGTAATGACCTTATCATTAAAACGAAGCATTTTACAGACTTTGTCGCTTTTACTACGAACGATGTTACTACTGGTCCAGGGAATGGCGGTGGAGGCACTACTCCGCCAGCAACAAAGTATGTAACGCTATCAGTAGATAAGCTTACAATTAATAAAGGTTATGTCGTTTCTGAAACTAGCGTAGAACTGAAGGCTGATGATACGGCTTGGAGTGTGTTAGAAAGAGTTCTCAAAACACGCGGAATCAACTACAGCGCTTTATGGAATGAAGATTACGGAAGTATATATGTTCAATCGATTGACGGGGATGGCGAATTCGACCACGGCAGCCAAAGTGGATGGATGTACAATGTGAACGGAGCCTATCCAGGATACGGGGCAAGCTCGTACGTGCTTAAAAATGGGGATAATGTGCAGTGGCGTTATACAACGGATCTTGGAAAAGATGTAGGTGAGGAGTCAGCGGGAGGTCCAATCGTTGGTAGTCCGACAGGGCAGAAGCCGATCATTAACATTCCTTCGGATCTTGCACAAGATTACACGTTAAATATCTCAGATGACCTGAAAAATAAAGAGTTAATCACCGTTAACATTCCTAGTGTGAATCACAAAGTATTTTTTAACTTAGAGACGGTTAAAGACAGTATTCCATTGATTAAAGCGATAAAAGGCGATATCACTCTTACGATCGATAAAGGAACAGCTTTGAAATCAGGCAATCCGAAAATTGAAGTTTTGACTTCATTAAATCGCGAGGATGCCAATCTCCAGAATCTTGTGAAAGGCAGCATGCAGGATATCGGCAAAAATGTGCTGAAACTCACGCATGCCTTTGCGATGGGGAATGAAAACGAATCCGTACAGTTCGATAAACCGCTCACTTTTGTAATAACAGGAGCGAAAGACGAGCTTGCCGGTTTTGTCGAGGGTACTACGTTTACGCCGATTGAACGGTACGAATCAGATGAAAAAGGCATGGAAGCAACAAAAGGCAAGGAGAAGATCACCTACGCCTATGTGAAAGATAATGATTTGATCATTAGAACGAATCACTTCACAAGCTTCTTATCCTACACAGTAGGTGCCAAGGATACCGAAACGAAACCGGTATTTGATTGGAAGAAACTTTATGCAGATTCAAATTCCGTCTCATCTTGGGCCGCTGACGCAATCAGCGAGGCATCGCAGAAAAAGTTTATCGAAGGCAACGAAGGTAAATTCTATCCACAAGCTGCCATTACAAGATCAGAATTCACCAAAATCCTGGTCAATGTGCTTGGTCTAGAGATCAAGAAAGAGAATGCGATTCAATTCCAAGACGTTGCTCAGAATGACTGGTACTACCCATACGTGAATACGGCTTATCAAGCTGGCATAATCTCAGGGTATGACGCCGAGCATTTCTATCCAAATGAGAAGCTTACTCGTGAACAGATGGCGGTTATTATCGCGAATGCTCTGTCACTTTCAAAAGCAGATCAGGATTCTGGTATTGAAGACATGGAGCAAGTATCCGATTGGGCTAAATCCAGCGTTCAGACCATTATGGCTAACGAATTAATGACGGGTTGGAATAATCGCTTCCAGCCTGGTGAAGAAGTGACAAGAGAAATGGCTATTGTCGTTGCTATGAGAGCTAATAAAAAAAGATAGTACAGAACGATAGCTTGCAGCATGCATGGAGAAGGAGCAGAACAATTTCTGCTCCTTCTCCAATATTTGATTTGAAATATTGGAGGGAGAACAATGAGAATGATGAAGAAACTTTCGGTTCTACTTCTTATTCTTTGTCTTTATTTAAGCAGTTCGATTCAAGCTTTTGCAGCGGATCAATCAGAGATTTCTCGAGCTGTTACGAACACAGCGTCCTATCTGACGAAGACCGTTTCCCAGCCGCAGGTAGGATCTATAGGCGGAGAATGGGCAGTTATAGGGCTGGCTCGATCCGGATATTCAGTCCCGCAGAATTATTATGGCGATTATTACAAAGGTGTAGAAAAGTACGTCAAGGAGCTTGGCGGCGTTTTGCATGACAAGAAATACACGGAGTATTCAAGAGTGATTTTAGCATTAACCGCTATTGGCAAAGATCCCTCCAATGTAGCAGGCTATAATCTGCTAGAGCCTTTAGGAGATTTCGACAAAACGATCTGGCAGGGCATTAACGGTCCGATTTTTGCCCTGATTGCACTAGATTCAGGCCAATATGAGATACCTGTGAACAAAAACGCGAAGACTCAAGCGACCAGAGAGATGTATATCGACGAAATTTTGGCAAGGCAGTTGGCAGATGGGGGATTTGCTTTATCTGGTAACACAGCTGACCCTGATGTGACGGGTATGGCCTTACAAGCTCTCGCCAAATATCAAAGTAGGGCAAAGGTAAAAGCAGCAACGGATAAGGCCGTTGAAGCCCTATCCAACATGCAGATTAACTCAGGGGGCTATGCTACCTGGGGAACGGAGAATTTGGAAAGCGCGGCGCAAGTTCTGATGGCTTTATGTGAGCTTGGCATCCGTCCAGATGATCGCAGATTTACTAAAAATGGCCACAACCTTGTCGACAATCTGTTAAGTTATTACCGAGAAGGAAAGGGGTTTCTGCATACAGCTGACGGCAGCGGTGAAAATCTGATGTCCACGGAGCAGGCATTTTATACATTGGTCAATGTACAAAGAGTAGATGCAGGGAAAACTAGTCTTTACAACATGGCAGATGTCAAAAAGGGCTCCCAGACGGATCCGGGCAACGGAACAATGACGCCCGAAAACGTGGGATTGCCGAATAAAAATAAAGATGTTAAGCCGAGCGTCATCACTAGTACTGGTAGAACTTTTACGGATATTCAAGGGCATGCCAATCAGAAAGCCATAGAAGCGATGGCTGCCAGAAATATTCTTAATGGCGTATCCGACACCTTGTTTGCACCGGATCGAACGATGACAAGGGCGGAATTTGCAGCCATTGTCACCAGAAGCCTTGGCCTGACACCGAAGGCAGCGTCCGTTTTCAAAGATGTCTCTGCAGATAGCTGGTATGCACCCTATGTAGGCACGGCTTACACCTATGACCTCATCCAAGGAACTTCAGAAGATACTTTTACACCTGAACAAACCATTACCCGGCAGGAAGCTGCTGTGATGGTTGCCCGTGCGGCCAAACTTTGCGGATTGGATACGAATGTGCAGGACATCGAAATCCGAGATATGCTTGCTCAGTTTACGGATTACACGAAAACGGCCGAATGGGCAAGAGCAAGTCTAGCATTTTCTTATCGTGAACATATTTTGTCTCAAGACATGATAGAGATACAACCTGAAGCGGCTGTAACGCGCAGTGAAGTATCAGATATGCTATATCAACTATTAATGAATTCTAAACTTTTGTGAAACAGGTGATCCTATGAAAATAACGAAAACGAAACTCGTTTCGGGCATCGTTATCGTGGTTGCACTCGTAGCCAGTTACCTGTTTATGGGACCGCAACCGAATATCCCAGCGAAATTGCCTGCACCAACGACGGAAGCGGCCGGGCAGCAAGTTGAAGGGAAGAGTCAGGCTGCCCAGCAGCAGCCTGATTCTTCAAAAGTTGAACCCTCAGCCGTGCAGCCATCAACGGAACAGCCGACAAACACGGTTAAACCGCCCGAAGCAGCTCCTACGCAAACGCCGGAACCAACGAAGGCAGCACCCGCTAATGAGTCCGATAAAGGCTCTCCAAAGGAAACGCCTACGCCTGTTGCCAATCAACCTGTAGGAAGCCAACCTCCTGCCAGTCAACCTGCTGACAAGCAAGAGATTGATGCTAAGACAGGTAAAGATAAATACTTAACGGAGCCTGTCCCGTCCGGCAAGCCGCTGCCGGTTGAACCTCAGAACATCAAAATTTCTGACAAGGCCATGACGGCTACCCTATCCGTTACTTGTTTGACCATATTAGATAACATGAAGCTGCTGGATAAGGAAAAAGTGGAGCTGGTGCCCAAGGATGGAATCATCCTTCCAGCGACTAAGGTAACTTTCTACGAAGGCGAATCTGTGTTTAACGTTCTGCAAAGGGAAATGAAAAAGCATAAAATTCATATGGAGTTCGTGAATACTCCCATCTACAATTCCGCCTATATCGAAGGCATCAACAATCTCTACGAATTTGATGTCGGAGAGCTCTCGGGCTGGATGTTTAAAGTGAACGGCTGGTTTCCCAATTACGGAAGCAGTCGGTATCAGTTGAAAGATGGCGACGTCATTGAATGGGTCTATACGTGTGACTTAGGACGTGACGTTGGCGACACTTATAATGCTATGGGAGCTACAAAACAATGAAAGATGCGTTCTCAAGCTATCATCCTCTTGTAAATTTCCTTTATTTTGTTATGGTCATCGCATGTTCGATGTTTTTCCTGCATCCGGCATGCCTGATCATCTCTTTGTTTTTTTCATTCGCTTACTCGATCTACTTGAACGGGAAAAAAGCGATTCGATTTAACTTTCTGGTTATGCTGCCCATGCTGATCATAACGGCGCTCATCAATCCTGCGTTTAATCACGAAGGAGTAACGATTCTAACGTATTTGGACAACGGGAATCCGCTCACTTTGGAGTCCATTACGTTTGGCGTGGCTTCGGCTGCGATGCTGATAACGGTTATCTGTTGGTTTTCTTGTTACAATGCGGTCATGACCTCCGATAAGTTCATTTATTTGTTTGGCAAACTAATCCCGGCAATGTCGCTCATTTTTTCGATGGTGCTGCGGTTCGTTCCGACATTCAAGGCCCAATTCCAAAGGGTTTCGGACTCACAAAAATGTGTGGGCAGAGATATTTCGAATGGCGGCGTGTTTACACGGGTCCGGCATGGCATCCGTATCATGTCGATCATGATAACCTGGGTGCTGGAGAATGCCATTGAAACGTCCGATTCCATGAGAAGCCGCGGATACGGGCTGAAGGGAAGAACGGCCTATTCCAATTACACGTTTGACCGACGTGATCGATGGGCTCTTGGTGCTTTAACCTTAGTAGGAGGTTACGTCTTGATAAGTTCGTTATGCGGAGCGATGTATTTCCGATATTATCCCTCGATGAAAGGGCATGGACTTTCTGCTTTTACGATTAGCGCATTAGGTGCTTATGCTGTCATGTGTGCAATTCCTTTAATTATGAATGTATGGGAGGATAGGAAGTGGAAGCTTTTGCAATCGAAAATTTAACATTTTCTTATCCTGGTAGCGATAAACGGGCACTCGACAACATCTCCTTAAAAATAAAACAAGGCGAATTCATTACCTTATGTGGAAAATCAGGGTGCGGTAAATCGACACTGCTGCGCCATTTTAAAACTGTGCTAACGCCTCATGGCCAAAGGAGCGGTCTAGTCCGCTTTGAAGGTGAGGATCTTGGTACGGTTGATACAAGAACGCAATCATCCCGGATCGGCTACGTATTTCAGTCGCCAGACAATCAGATTGTGACCGATAAAGTTTGGCATGAGCTGGCCTTCGGGCTGGAAAGCCTAGGTTATCGTACGCCAGCCATCAGGCTGAAGGTTGCTGAGATCGCTAACTTTTTCGGGATGCAAACCTGGTTTCATAAGTCCGTCTCAGAGCTCTCGGGTGGGCAAAAGCAGCTCTTAAACTTGGCCTCCGTGATGGTCATGCAGCCTTCGGTTTTAATTTTGGATGAACCTACGAGCCAACTTGATCCTATCGCTTCTTCAGATTTTCTGAATACACTGGTGAAGGTCAATAGAGAATTAGGAACAACGATCATCATTTCCGAGCATCGCTTGGAGGAACTTCTGCCGGTTTCCGACAAGGTAGCCATTTTGGATAACGGTAAAGTCATTACCTATGATTCACCCCGAACTGTGGGCAAAGTGCTTAAAGAAACGAAGGATGCGATGTTCTTCGCCATGCCTGCGCCAATGAGAATCTATTCTCACATCCCTAATGATCTGGAGTTCCCGATTACGGTTCGAGAAGGCCGGAAGTGGCTGGACGACCTGGCCCATACTTCCCATGCCATTACAACTACACCGGAAAAGACGCAAGCGAATCAAACGGGCAAGGTTGCCATTGAGCTAAAGGAAACGTGGTTTAAGTATGAGAAAACAGCCCCTGATATTGTGAAAGGCTTGTCTATTTCCGTTCACTCCGGTGAAATATATGCCATTTTAGGAGGGAACGGCGCCGGCAAAACGACCGCTTTATCTCTGATAGCAGGCTTAAAAAAGCCATATCGGGGAGAGGTTAAACTTGGTGGCAAAAAAATTCAAGATCTGTCCGACAATGAGAAATACGGCGGTTTGCTCGGGGTGCTTCCTCAGAATCCGCAAACCCTTTTTGTAAGTAAAACCGTGGAAGCGGATCTTCGCGAGATGTTCATCGGAAGAGAGGCCAACAAAGAGGTTGTGCAAGAAAAAATAGAGCAAGTAACTGAGCTATGTGAGCTTGGCGGCCTATTACACAGTCATCCGTATGACTTGTCCGGTGGCGAGCAGCAGAGAGCTGCGCTTGCGAAGATCTTGCTGCTTGAGCCTGAGATCCTGCTGTTGGATGAGCCCACGAAGGGGCTGGACAACCATTTTAAACGGAAGTTAGGCGAAATCCTTCATAGCCTCAAGCTTGCAGGAACGGCCATCATTATGGTAAGTCACGATGTTGAGTTCTGTGCATCCTATGCGGATACCTGTGCGATGTTTTTTGACGGCAAGATTGTGTCAGAAGGCACACCGCAGCAGTTTTTTACTGGCAACAGTTTCTATACAACGGCAGCAAGCCGCATGTCCAGGCATCTGATTCCCGGTGCGGTTACATCGGAAGATGTGATTAGGGCTCTTGGTGGAACTGTGCCGGAGCGGGATTTTAGTATCCGAAAGTTACCAGAATCACGGCTTACAAAAAAAGAAGCGGACTTCCCAAAAAGTGATGCAGCGGATCAAACACCGATTGATAAAAGGAAGTTATCTCAACGAACCATCATTGCATCCTTTATGATTTTGCTGATTATACCGTTAACCATCTGGTTTGGCATTTATTATTTGAATGATCGGAAGTACTACTTTATCAGCTTGCTCGTGATCCTTGAAACCATGCTGCCATTCGTGATGCTGTTTGAATCAAGGAAACCCCAAGCGAGAGAATTGATCGTGATAGCGGTCTTATGTGCCATAGCGGTAGCTGGAAGAGCCGCGTTTTTTATGGTTCCCCAGTTTAAACCGGTTGTTGCGATGGTGATTATCTCGGGCGTTTGTTTAGGCGCAGAAGCGGGATTTCTTGTTGGCGTGGTTACCGGGTTTGTTTCCAACTTTTTCTTCGGGCAAGGACCTTGGACACCATGGCAAATGTTTGCTTTCGGCATCATCGGTTTTCTGGCCGGCCTGCTATTCAAGAAAGGTATTCTAAGGAGAAATAAAGCGGCCTTATGCATCTTTGGAGGGCTAACGACTTTCTTCATCTATGGCGGTCTTCTGAACCCGGCTTCCGTGCTGATGTCCCCTGTACAGCCAACCAAAGAAATGTTCCTGTTGGCCTATCTGCAAGGAATTCCCTTTGATCTCATACATGCCGCTTCTACGGTGATTTTCTTGTATTTTATTGCGAAACCTATGCTGTCCAAGCTCGATCGAATAAAGTTGAAATATGGTCTAATTGATTCATAGGGGGATAACGATGACAACTTTGCAGCAATTGAAATATGTCATTGAGGTAGCGAACCGCAGATCGATTAATGAAGCGGCTAAAAGGTTGTTTATTACGCAGCCTAGCCTATCGAATGCGATCAAGGATTTGGAAGAAGAAATACAAATCTCCATATTTGAAAGATCCAATAAAGGAATAACACTTTCCAAAGAAGGTGTTGAATTTTTAAGTTACGCGAGACAAGTTGTCGAACAGGCTGAATTATTGGAAAGCCGGTACCTGAATGCGAAGCCTTCACCGCAGCATTTCTCAGTCTCCACGCAGCATTATGCATTTGCAGTAAATGCCTTTGTCAGCCTGATCCGGGAATTCGGATTAGATGAATATGAATTTGCGCTGCGTGAAACCAAAACGCATGAAATTATCGAAGACGTCCAAACGCTGCGAAGCGAAATCGGTATTTTATACTTGAATGAATTCAATGAAAAAGTCATAAACAAGATGCTGAAATCCGCCAATTTGCAATTTAACAGTTTATTTAAAGCGAAACCGCATGTGTTTATCAGCGTTAAAAATCCATTGGCCAGTCAGTCGATTGTCACCATCGAACAGCTCGAGGAATATCCGTATCTCTCCTTTGATCAAGGTGAGTATAATTCTTTTCATTTTTCAGAGGAAATTCTGAGTACGATCTCCCATAAGAAAAGCATACGAGTAACGGATCGCGCTACGCTCTTTAATTTGTTAATAGGTCTCAATGGTTATACGATTTCAACGGGTGTTTTGAACGCGGATTTGAACGGTAACGAGATTATTCCTGTCCCTTTGGATTGTGAGGAAACCATCCATGTGGGCTGGATATCCCATAAAAATACGATGTTAACGAAGCTAGGCGCAGCTTATGTTGAAGCGTTAAAGCAGGCAATTTCCAAGTAAACGACATGCAATTCCAAGCACTTTCGGAACGTGATCATTATAGCCCAAAACTATAGCTAGATATATGTTATTCGAATTACTTTATATCTGCGAATTTGTGATAATTTTTATATAACAAATGGAAGAGGGGTTTTAATGATGGCGAAAAGCAGTGTATTGGGATACCCGCGTATCGGTGTAGATCGTGAATGGAAGAAAGCTTTGGAAGCGTTCTGGGCAGGAAAAATCGAAGAAACAGAATTTCAAAATAAACTGCAAGAAATTCGTTTGACTCATTTGCGTAAACAACAAGAAAAAGGCATCGATTTCATTCCGGTTAATGATTTCAGTTATTACGATCATATCCTGGATACAGCCGCTATGTTCGGAATTATTCCGAAACGTTTCTCTTATGAGGGTGGCCCTGTACCATTATCGGTTTATTATGGCGTAGCGCGTGGAACGAAGGGTGCGGCAGCAAGCGAAATGACGAAGTGGTTTAACACGAACTATCACTATATCGTCCCTGAATTGGCGGATGCTTCCCCTGTACTAACCGAAAACAAACCTCTTGCAGCGTATAGAGAAGCGAAAGAGAAGCTTGGTATCGAAGGGAAACCGGTGATTGTTGGACCACTAACTTTCCTCAAGCTATCTAAAGGATACAGCACATCGGAGACGGATGCATGGTTGAAGCGGTTAGTTCCACTTTACGTCCAAGTCCTTCAAGAGCTTGCCGAAGAGGGCGTGCAATGGGTACAGATCGATGAGCCCATTCTTGTAACCAAATTAAGCCAGGAAGACCTACAGCGTTTGTCTAGTATTTATGAAACGATTGCTGCAGCCGTTCCAAGCCTTAATATCATGCTGCAAACTTATTTTGAATCGGTAGAGAACTATAATGAAATTGTCAAATTACCGGTCAAAGGAATTGGGCTTGATTTCGTGCATGGGTACACTGGCAATCTAATAGCTATTAAAGCGCTTGGTTTCCCGGCGGACAAAGTGCTGGGTGCAGGTGTCATTGACGGACGCGGTATCTGGAGAGCTTCTCTTCGGGAGAAGATGGAGCTGCTTAATGAGCTAACGGAATTCGTGTCCGCTGATCGTCTAATTGTACAATCCTCCTGCAGCTTGCTTCATGTTCCGGTAACGACAGAACGCGAGACGAAACTCACAACAGAATTGAGAAACGCTCTGGCATTTGCCGAGGAGAAGCTCGGCGAGCTTGTTCTTATAACGAAAGCATTTGCTTCAGACGCTGAAGAAATTATAGATGAACTGATCAAAAGTGATGCGGCTATTCAAGCTTTGCAGCAATCGGAGGAACGCAACCGCGTCAACATTCAGCAAGCTGTAGCTGCGCTAAGCAATCAGCAACCGGAGCGTTCCCGTCCATTTGCCGAGCGCCATCAAGCTCAACAGGCAAAATGGCAGCTGCCTATTTTCCCGACAACGACGATCGGCAGCTTTCCACAATCGGCAGAAGTGCGAAAAGCGCGTCAATCATGGCGTAAAGGCGAGTGGAATAACGAGCAGTATGCGCAGTATATCCGCGATCAAATCGACACTTGGATCGACCTGCAGGAAGAGATCGGGTTGGATGTTCTCGTACACGGCGAGTTTGAGCGTACGGACATGGTCGAGTTCTTTGGTGAGAAGCTGGCTGGTTTTGCCTTCACACAGAACGGATGGGTGCAGTCCTATGGTTCGCGCTGCGTGAAGCCGCCGGTTATTTTCGGAGATGTGGCGTTCAAGGGTGAGATGACGGTTGAAGAAACGAAGTATGCCCAGTCCAAAACTTCACGCCCTGTAAAAGGGATGCTGACAGGACCGATTACCATCATGAACTGGTCATTCGTTCGCGACGATATTCCGCGTGAGCAAATTGCTTATCAATTAGCTTATGCGCTTAGACAGGAAGTGGAGGCTCTTGAGCAAGCAGGCATTGGCATGATCCAAGTCGATGAGCCCGCTGTTCGCGAAGGTCTACCGCTGAAAGAAGAAGAGCAAGCCGGTTACCTTGCGTGGGCAGTCAAAGCTTTCCGCATCACCACTTGCACCGTACACGAAACAACGCAAATTCATACCCATATGTGTTATTGCGAGTTTCATGACATGATTGACTCCATCGAAGCGATGGATGCTGATGTTATCTCCATTGAGACATCCCGCAGCCATGGTGAGTTGATTCATAGTTTTGAGCTAAATACTTACAAGTTAGGCATCGGGTTAGGGGTATACGATATCCACAGTCCTCGTGTTCCTAGTGTAGAAGAAATGACAGGAATGATTGATCGAGCACTACGCGTATTGGATGCCCGGTTGTTCTGGATTAATCCGGATTGTGGCCTGAAAACACGCGGACTCGAAGAGACTGTCGCCTCCTTGCGCAACATGGTTGAAGCAACGAAGATTGCTCGCGAGAACCATGCTGCAACGGTGTAACGCACAACAACCGATTCAAACATAGAGATTGCATGGAAAGAGCAGATCTGCGGTGGCAGCTGCTCTTTTTTTTGCGAGAGAGGGCCAAGTGCAGCATAGTTTTGTCGTTTCCCGAATACTTCAAGTATGAGCATTGAATTACAGAACATGCTTTGAAATAGGGGGAGAGCAAGGTGAAGAAACAAGTTCTTATTTGCTTGATGTTAGGTTTAGCTCTCATGTTGTCGGCTTGTCAGTCGTCCCAAGATGCTTTGACTACACCGAATCCATCGGAGCATCCATCAGGAACGCCGTCATCAGGGCCCACGACGACACCGACACCTACGCTCGAATCAACGGCAATGCCAACATCGACACCTGCGTCGCCTACTGACGCTCCACTTGCGGTAACGCCAACTCCGGCGGCAACGCAAGCACCCGGTTTTGTTCCTCCGTTTCATTTCGAATATCCAGATGCCGTACGTGGGATTTATGTGACAGGCTGGTCAGCTGGCGGGGAGCGTATGTCCAAACTTCTTTCACTCGTTGATCATACGGATTTGAATGCAATGGTCATCGATATGAAGGATGATGATGGCTATATCACTTTTAAACCTGATGGAAAGCTTGCGGAATTTGGCCAGCCTTACATCAAGGACCCCAAAGCGCTTCTGAAGACGCTCGAGGAGCATAAAATCTATCCGATCGCTAGAATCGTCGTTTTTAAAGATACGGTTATGGCAAAAAAACGGTCTGATCTTTCTTTTATAGATGGCAGCAGCATTTGGCGTAATTCGAACGGTGACAGTTTTATTAACCCATTCCTTAAAGAAACGTGGGATCATAATGTTGAAGTCGCAAAATTAGCGGCTGAACTTGGATTTAAAGAAATCCAATTTGATTACGTTCGCTTCCCGGAAGGTTTTGAAAGCAGGGATAATGTCCTCAAATATACCATGGGTGATTACAAGGATAAAAAACCAACGAAGTTCGTGCAGGAGGAAAAAGACTACGCCGAGGCTTCCAAGAAGTACCAAGAGAATCTGGCTTCCTTGGAGTTGAAGTTAGCAGATGCTTCCAATGCTTATAATGTTGAGAAAAGCGAAGCAAATAAAAAGGTCATGGACGATGCTCAAAAGAACGTGTCTGATCTTAAAAAAGGAGAGCCTCGAGTACCGGATTTCAGTGATAAGGCACGTATGACGCAGCTTCGTGTTGATGCAGTCAGCGATTTTGTTGCTTATGCCAAAGAGCAGCTTAAATCGTATGGCGTAGATGTTTCTGTGGACATATTCGGGTACTCAGCGACATTGCCTGAGGCTCCGGGGATCGGCCAGAACTTTAATCGCATTGCCAGCTCGGTAGATGTTATTTCTTCTATGATTTATCCAAGCCATTGGTCTAACGGTTATTTCGGTATTTCGAGACCTGATAAAGAACCATATAATCTCGTGGCTGAGTACATGAAAGCTGAAAAAGCGAAGTTTGCTCAGCTTCAGTCTCCACCCCAGTCACGGCCGTGGATTCAAGATTTTACGGCAAGCTGGTTAGGGGCAGGCAATTATATCAAATACGGTAAGGCTGAGGTAGATGCACAGATTAAAGCATTACACGATGCAGGCGTTCAGGAGTATCTCATCTGGAATGCAAACAATAACTATTCAGAAGGTGTGACCTATATTCCGTAAAAAAGCCGCGGCTGTCTTGGACATTATTTCGATGTCCTGGGCGGCCGTTTTTATTGCGAAAAAAGTGCTTGTGTTACCTAAATATCCATGGTATATTATGAAACCTGTCTTGCAAGAAGTGAGATGCAGACTTTTGAATAGTTGCTAAAAATTAATTGAAAAAAACACTTGCAATTGAAATTCTTACATGGTATATTACTTCTCGCTGCTTCGGTAACGCGGTAGTGAACGAAAGAAATTGATCTTTGAAAACTGAACAACGAGTGAGTAAGCACAGTCGAGTAATCGACATAATGAGATTGAAAAATCTCGCTAGCAAGTCAATGAGCTATTCAGCTTTCAAATAAGGACGAGCAATCGGCCACTATTATGGAGAGTTTGATCCTGGCTCAGGACGAACGCTGGCGGCGTGCCTAATACATGCAAGTCGAGCGGAGCACTTCGGTGCTTAGCGGCGGACGGGTGAGTAACACGTAGGCAACCTGCCTATAAGACTGGGATAACTATCGGAAACGATAGCTAAGACCGGATAACTGGTTTTCTCGCATGAGAGAATCATGAAACACGGAGCAATCTGTGGCTTATAGATGGGCCTGCGGCGCATTAGCTAGTTGGTAGGGTAACGGCCTACCAAGGCGACGATGCGTAGCCGACCTGAGAGGGTGAACGGCCACACTGGGACTGAGACACGGCCCAGACTCCTACGGGAGGCAGCAGTAGGGAATCTTCCGCAATGGACGCAAGTCTGACGGAGCAACGCCGCGTGAGTGATGAAGGTTTTCGGATCGTAAAGCTCTGTTGCCCTAGACGAACAGCAAGGCGAGTAACTGCGCTTTGTGTGACGGTATAGGAGAAGAAAGCCCCGGCTAACTACGTGCCAGCAGCCGCGGTAATACGTAGGGGGCAAGCGTTGTCCGGAATTATTGGGCGTAAAGCGCGCGCAGGCGGTTAATTAAGTTGGGTGTTTAAGCCCGGGGCTCAACCCCGGTTCGCATCCAAAACTGGTTGACTTGAGTGTAGGAGAGGAAAGTGGAATTCCACGTGTAGCGGTGAAATGCGTAGAGATGTGGAGGAACACCAGTGGCGAAGGCGACTTTCTGGCCTATAACTGACGCTGAGGCGCGAAAGCGTGGGGAGCAAACAGGATTAGATACCCTGGTAGTCCACGCCGTAAACGATGCATACTAGGTGTTGGGGATTCGATTCCTCGGTGCCGAAGTTAACACAGTAAGTATGCCGCCTGGGGAGTACGCTCGCAAGAGTGAAACTCAAAGGAATTGACGGGGACCCGCACAAGCAGTGGAGTATGTGGTTTAATTCGAAGCAACGCGAAGAACCTTACCAGGTCTTGACATC